>CAVVYJ010000002.1:0-1060207 GCA_963752495.1 uncultured beta proteobacterium | reverse complement strand
ATACGATTTAAACGGAAAGGTTAAATTCTGGCAAGGCGACCCAGACGATGTTATTAGTCGTTACTTGGGGGCATGTGACAACTGACCACATCGATGTTATTGTAAGGATAACAGCAGACTGCCCATTAATATCCTCAGCAATCGCAAAAGTTCTTTTAGATCATCATTTTAAAACTGGTGCTGATTATACTGCCGCAAGAAACTGCGCTGTCGGAACCGCATGTGAAATTTATAATGCCGAGGCGCTGCGAAGGGTGATAAATTACTTAGGTCATGCAGATCATTCGGAGTATATGACTTGGTATCAACAAAATAATAAGGATATTTTCAAGGTGGAGTTGGTTGATTTGCCTGAGGAGATGGTTCGAGATTATAGATTAACTCTAGACCATCCAGAAGATTTAGATCTCTTTTGTAAAGTTTATGAAAAACTATCCAGTTTGAATTTAGAATCAACATTAGCAAATGTCTTTAGAGTATTAGATGAAGATACAAGGATTGCAAACCTCAATTCACATTTAAGTTTGAAATATAAAACTGATAAAAATCTTATCGAACATCTAAAGAAAAGCAACGAAAATTGATATCCATTAAATGCGAAGCTATTAGCTGTCTTTTTGACATTAATTTAAATTTGAGTAAACAACATGAAATAAACAGATAAAAAACTTTTCTACGGATCAGGAAAAATTCTGGGCAGGTGAATTCGGTTCTCGAGTATATAACTCGGAATCAAGGGGATCAATTATTAGCTGTTAACCTAAATTTCTTTGTAAAAGCTCTTGAAGACAGGCTGGAAAAATTCAAATCCTGTCATGAATTTGGTGCAAATATTGGGCATGAACTTGAGGGCATTAAAGCTTGACTATATCCCGATGCCAATTTGAGTGCTGTGGAAATCAATCCAGTAGAACGTCCAATATATATTGGTCTGAATTTGTTGGTGAGAAAAACGTTTACGAAGGCTCTATTTTTGATTACCCAGTAACTAAGCAATTTGATTTATCTTTGATTAAGGGTGTATTAATTCAATGTTAACCCAGACATGTTGGATAAGGTTTATCAAAAACTATATGAGACATCAAAAAAAGTATATTTTGGTTTGTGAGTATTACAACCCATCACCAGTTGCGATTGACTTACAGAGGTCATTCTGACCGGCTATTCAAGCGCGACTTTGCAGGTGAGCTGATGGATAAATACAATGATTTGGTGTTGATAGACTACGGGTTTGCTTATAAGCGAGACCTCGTGCGTTTCCTCAGGATGATATCACATGGTTTTTAATGGAGAAAAAGGGTTGATATGCTGAAATATTGTGTTCGTTGCGTTATGCCACATGCCAAACCAGACCTTCATATTGATGAGAGTGGCGTTTGTAATGCTTGCCGCTCAATGGAAAAAAGAAAACAAGTCGACTGGGGTTGCAAAAGCGTGAAAAAGAGTTACTGGATATACTTGCAAAACACCGCAAGCATGGCAACAACTGGGATTGTATCGTCCCGGTAAGTGGTGGCAAAGATAGTACATATCAAGTCATTCGCATGCTCCAAATGGGCCTTAATCCACTTTGCGTTACCTCGACTACATGTGACCTTTGAGCAATATTGGCAGACAAAACATCGAAAACATCAAACGACTAGGTGTTCATCACTTCGAATTTTCACCAAATCCTTAGATTGTAAGGGCCAAACTGAATCGTATTGGCTTGACAGAAGTCGGAGATATTTCTTGGCCTGAGCATGTCGGAATATTTACAATTCCAATTCGCGCTGCCATACAATTCAATGTCCCGTTGATAGTATGGGGCGAAAACTCCCAAAATGAGTATGGTGGTCCGGCTGTCGCTTCCGAGAATAACGTACTCACCAGACGATGGCTTGAAGGAGTTCGGTGGTCTGCTTGGTATGCGTGTATCCGACCTCACATTGAGGCATATGGCGTTGAGAAAAGACATCTCTTGCCCTATCAATATCCTGTGATGAGGAGGAGTTGAATCGTGTAGGTGTTACTGGCCTTTTTTCTTGGATACTATATCCCGTGGGATGGATTATCCAATGCACTCATCGCTCAAGCGAATGGCCTAACAGCTTTCCATACATCGAGTGGAAGGCTCGATGGTTAATTACGAAAACCTTGATAATCATCAAACGGGAATTCATGATTATTTCAAATTTCTAAAATTTGGATTTTCACGTGCAACGGATATTGCTTGTTTGCATATTCGCCGCGGAAGAATCACTCGTCAGGATGCTTTGCAAATTGTTAAAAAGAGAGATGGAAAATTCCCGTGGACCTATCTTGATAAACCATTGGAAGAAATACTTAAACCGTTGGATCTTACCGTTGATGATTTTGTCAAAATCTGCGACCGTTTTACCAATAAGAAAATTTTCAAACGAAAAATGCCTCGGGGAGCTTGATCAAGATATAACACGGTAATTTAGAAAAATTGAACTATGACAACCCATGAAAGTGGCAATCATCAACTATGGGATGGGGAATTTAAGGTCGGTTCGTAAGGCCTTTGACGATATCGGCGCAGATGTGTTATCGCTAATCATCCGATCTACTTTGTATGAGGTTGATGGCCTTGTCCTTCCAGGCGTCGGCGCCTTTGCAGAAGGTATGGGGCATTTGAAAAGGTGGTTGGGTTTCCGCTTTGCATAATATTGTACCTTAATAATAAACCATTACTTGGGATTTGTCTGGGAATGCAAATGCTAACTACAAGTATGAAGGTGCTGAGACCGAAGGTTTGAATTTTATCCCCGGAGAAGTTCAGAAAATCGATTTATTGGTTGTGACTTGCGACTTCCACACATCGGTTGGAACGAAGTAAGTATAAAATAAAAAGTTTGATTTTTGATGACATCCCTGAGGCTTCGACTTTTATTTCGTTCATAGCTATGCTTTTGTTCCTACTCACTCAGACCATTTCATCGCCACATTGGACTATGGCTTTGAACTAACTGCAGCATGTCATGGTAATCATGTGTTTGGTTGTCAATTTCACCCAGAAAAAAGCTCTAAAGCAGGCCGTCAGTTATTGAAGAACTTTATGGGATACTCTATATGTTCAAGGTGAGAGTTATTCCAACGCTTTTTTGGAAAAATTTTGGCTTGGTTAAAGGTGTGGGTTTTGATAGTTGGCGTCGTGTAGGCCCAGTCTTTCCTGCAATTAAAGTTTACAATTCTCGAGATGTAGACGAATTGATAGTGGTCGATATTATTGCCTCTCAGCGAAAAAAATGATCCAGACCATGAATCGTATCATGATTTTTCCGAGGAGTGCTCTGTGCCACTTACCGTCGGCGGTGGAATAAACAGCCTTAATTATGGTTTCTCTTTATTGATTCAGGAGCGGATAAAGTTTCAGTTAATACATGACTATTTCTAATCCGAACATCATTGATACCGCTGCCTATCGGTTTGGCGCTCAATGTATAATCGCAAGTATCGATGTTCGACGAATGGATAATGGATGTTTTCGTTGCTTTAGTCATTCGGGTACGCAAAATACTACTAAAGAACCTGTTAAATGGGCAAAAGAACTTTTAGTCGTGGGGCTGGTGAAATTTTTCTACATCGATTGATCGCGATGGCACGATGCTGGGTTACGATTTGGAAGTTACTGGGCTTGTTCTAGACGGTTGACATTCCTGTCATCGCTTCTGGAGGGGCGGGTAGTTATCAACATATGATCGATGTGGTTTTACAAGCAGGCGCATCCGCAGTGGCCGCAGCGAGCATCTTCCACTTTACAGAGCATACGCCTGCTGGCGCAAAACAAGCGATGAAGTTAGCTGGTATTCCTATCAGGCAAAATTTTCTTAGTTTGAATGATAGATGAAGATAGCTTTTAGAGTAGATGCTTCAATGCAGATTGGCACCGGCCACGTGATGCGTTGCTTGACTTTGGCTGATGCGCTGGCTGACGGTGATACAACGATACATTTTATATGTAGGCATTTACCCAGCGGTTTAGAGAAAATGCTACGAGATAAAGGTTTTGATGTTTCCATCTTGCCGGCTACTGAACAGCCTAATGAAGAATTTCCTCTTGCTCATTCTAATTGGTTAGGCGTTGCTCAAGAATTAGATTCAAGGGCAACATTAGCCTTAATCCAAAATCAAGGTTACGATTGGTTGGTTGTTGATCATTACGCCTTGGATATTCGTTGGGAGAAAACATTAAGGTCAGCGGTAAAGAAAGTTATGGTAATTGATGACCTTGCTGATAGTAGATCACGATTGCGATATTTTGCTTGATCAGAACTTGTATGCTGAACAAGAAACTAGGTATAAAGACAAGGTCTCTAGTCAATGTAGGACACTAATTGGCCCAAGGTATGCACTTTTGAGAAAAGAGTTTGCAGAATGGCGGAAAAAGGTTGAGCCTAGACAAGGTAAGGTACGCGTATTTTGGTATTTTTTGGAGGAGTTGATGCTAATGACTTTACAACAAAAACTATTTCAGCTTTATCAGAAATAATTGAACAAAAGTGTTTAGTCGATGTTGTGATTGGCAATCAACATCCGAATAAAGATGGAATTGAGAGGTATGCCAACGTTTAGGTTACTTCTGTCATGTACAGACAAATAAAATGGCAGAGTTGATGGCTAATGCGGACTTTTCGATTGGGGCAGGTGGCGGGGCAGTATGGGAAAGGGCGTGTTTGATGTTGCCAACACTATCAATTCCCATCGCTCAGCATCAAGTCAAGCAACTTGTCGATGTTGCATTAACAGGTGTTACCTATACCTTTGATGCGGAAAATTACACCTCAGAAAAGATTAGAATGCACGCTGAACTGTTGATGGATAATAGCTCGCTCAGGAGATTGTTATCGATAAGATCTTCTGAGACTGTTGACGGTAATGGCTTATCGAGTTGCTAAGGCTTTACGATCTGAGATAAAAATTAACTTGCGACAGGCAGATAATTAGATGAAAAATCTTTATTCGAGTGGAGAAACCATCCGAAAATCAGAGCAGTTTTATTTAATAAAAATGAAATTACTTGGGAACAACATCATGATTGGTTTAGTGCTTCGCTATTAAACAGTAATAGATTACTGCTAATAGGTGAATATAAAGATAAATCTGTGGGAGTGGTTAGGTTTGACCTGCAAAACGATAGTGCTGAAATCTCAATTTATCTTGTACAAGAAAATGAGAACAATGGGTTAGGATTGCCTCTGATTAGAAGTGCTGAAAAGTGGATTTGTAAACACCAAGCTGAATTAAGAAGTTGAATGCAAATGTAATAGAGAGCAATAAGTTATCTCAGGGATTTTTTATTAAAGCTGGATATACTCCAGAAACTAGAATGTATTATAAAGAGTTATAGCCAATGCAAACAAATATAAAAATCGGATTGCGTATAGTGGGGGCTGGTCACGCCCCATTTATCATTGCTGAGATGTCTGGCAATCATAATCAGTCGCTCGAACGGGCTCTGGAGATCGTTGAGGCCGCAGCCAAGAAGCGGAGCCTCACGCGCTTAAAATACAGACATATACGGCGGATACCATGACGCTCGATTTGGACGAGAGGAGTTTCATATTACGACCCTAAAAGCCTGTGGGCAGGTATATCCCTTTACAAACTTTACCGGGAAGCATATACCCCGTGGGAATGGCACAAGCCTATCTTTGATACGGGCGCGCGAGTTGGGCATCATTGCTTTTAGCACCCCGTTCGATGCCTCGTCCGTGGATTTTCTTGAAAGCCTTGAGTGCCGCGTTATAAGATCGCTTCGTTTGAAAATACCGACCTGCCGCTTATCCGCCGCGTGGCTGCTACCGGTAAGCCGTTGATTATTTCTACAGGTATGGCCCGTGGCTGAATTGGACGAAACTGTGAGGGCCGCACGAGAATCGGGATGTAACGATTTTATCCTGCTCAAATGCACCAGACCTATCCTGCCACGGCAGAGAACACCAATATCCCGACTATTCCGCATCTGCGGGAATTGTTCGATTGCAAGTCGGACTATCCGACCACACCATGGGCGTGGGTGTGTCGGTAGCCAGTGTCGCATTGGGCGCTACCGTCATTGAGAAGCACTTTACTCTGAACCGTGCAGATGGAGGAGTGGACAGTTCGTTCTCGATGGAGCCTGTCGAAATGGCGCAATTGGTCGTGGAAACAGAAAGAGCCTGGAAAGCACTTGGACAAGTCAGTTATGGGCCGACGGAGGCCGAGAAAAAATCTCTTCAGTACCGTCGATCACTGTATGTGGTGCAAGACCTCAAGGCGGGAGATACGTTGACGCGCGAAAATCTGCGGGCAATTCGGCCGGGACTGGGATTGCCGACCAAATATCTGGATAAGTTTTTAGGCAAGAAATTAAATCAAGATTGTAAACGTGGCACCCCGTTGAGTTGGGATGTTATTTAGTTTATATCATGATGAATTTGAAAGAGATTTTAGCTGTCGAGGATGACTGATATTTCTTGATTTTAAGTGTCCTAAAACGGGCTACCTTCTTTGGCCTTTAATTAGACAAGAATTTATTCAATTCATTATTTCTGATCTGGTGTACAAGAGCGCTCCATTGATCTCTTTAAATCGAAATATCAATTACTCTAAAGCTCTATCCAGTCTCTTCAAAGCAAAGTGTCACAACTTCCGGGTTGGCGGTAGCGCACGGGGTGATGTACTTTTGATGGCAAGTGGAGCTGGTTTAATTCTTAGAGATGGAAAGTGGTTTAATCGATTAAGTGATTATTTCGCATTTGCTAACCCAGAAGAAACATTAGTACTTGAAGATTTCTTTAACTGGAATTGGCCATATCCAAGAGAGAATATAAAAGTTATTTACAATGCGCCAATGCAGACTTATTTTGCATTAATGGGGAGGCTTTCAATTAAACAGTCTCATATAAAACAAGGAAAGGACATAGTTTCTCATTTTAAAAATAGGGCAAAAGATGTACTGGATTGGGATCTGAATCCAAATGCTACGCTTAGTTTTGAATATAGAATGGCAAGAAAGATTGCTGAGCTACCAATTAGAAAAAAAATGTATGAAAAGCAGTTAAAGCAAAAAGGTACCAAGTTAGTGATCAAAGAAGAAGGGTGCTATGGCCACTCTAGTGTTTTTAATAGAACAGCACGGGAGTTGGGTGTTGTGGTTGCAGAGTATCAGCATGGCACTATTAATGCCGGGCACGACGCTTATAACGTAGCGCCTGGATTGTTATCTGGCAGCGAATATAAAGATACCTTGCCACAACATTTTTTAAGTTATGGAGAGTGGTGGCATCAATATCTTGGTTTGCCGGTTAATAAAATTGCTATCGGTAACCCGCATCGTGCAAACCAATTGTCGAGACTAACTGCACGAAGTGATAAAACAGACATTTTAGTGTTGGGTGATGGGGTTGAAACAGAGATGTATCTGGACCTAGCGATTTTCTTATCACAAAACCTAATCGGATGGAGAGTGGTTTTTAGACCCCATCCTTTAGAGCGTACAAAATTGCAAGATTTACTTGCTATAAAAAAAATAGGTAAAGTAGTTATTGATGTGGACTTAGATATTTACAATGCTTTTTGTAATGCACATGTTGTTGTGAATGAAGTCTCAACTGGACTTTTCGAGGCTGTAGGTTTGGCTGATAGAGTGTTGATTTGGGATACACCAAAATCAAAATTTTATTATCCGAATCATCCTTTCGCATCTTTTGTTGATGCGAATGATTTGCTGGAAAAAATTAAAGATGGCAGCACTGGCTTACTTGATCTTCAAAGTTCGCATTCTGTGTGGGCTGACGGCTGGGAGGGAAATTATAAAAATTTTCTAATACAAAATACTAAGAGAGCTAAACTGGAATCTGTTAAATGATTACAATCGTGGATTATGGTATGGGCAATGTTGGCTCTGTTTTTAATATGTTACGTAAATTACGAGCCAAAGTGCAGATAAGTAGTGATAAGAATGAAATTGCAAAATCAGATAAGCTTATTTTGCCGGGTGTTGGACATTTTGACCGTGGGATGGATAGTCTGAACTCTTCAGGTCTTACAACTATACTTTCTGAACAGGTTATGGTGAATAAAAAACCTATTCTTGGTATTTGTCTTGGTATGCAAATGATGACCAAGCGTAGTGAGGAGGGCACTCAGCAAGGTTTAGGTTGGGTGGCTGCAGATACCATAAAATTTTCTCCAGATAATAATCTAAAAATTCCTCATATGGGGTGGAATCAGGTTCAGCCTTCGATTGGTGCAAAGTTATTTGAATTTTCTCCAGAGGATCCTGAGCGATTTTATTTTGTGCATAGTTATTATGTTCGTGCCGATAATCCAAAAGATGTTGCTGCATATTGCCATTACGGGCATGATTTTGTGGCTTCGTTTGAAGTGGATAACATCATGGGGGTGCAGTTTCATCCTGAAAAAAGCCATCTTTTTGGTATGAACTTGTTTCAAAGGTTTATTGCTTTATGAGTGGCGTATTCAATCGAGTGATTCCATGCCTGTTACTGCAAGATGGCGGTTTAGTTAAAACGGAAAAATTCAAAAATCCTAAGTATGTGGGTGATCCAATCAATGCTATTCGTATCTTTAATGATAAATATGTGGATGAATTAATTTTCCTTGATATTAATGCTTCTCGGCTTAACAAAGAACCCGATTATGATTTGATTGCACGTATTGCGGGTGAGTGTTTTATGCCCTTATGTTATGGAGGGGGCATTAGAACGCTAGAGCAGGCTCGTAAATTAGTCGCGATAGGCGTCGAGAAAATTTCTATCAACAGCACAGCCATACATAATCTTGAATTAATTAAACAATTGGTTGCTGAATTAGGTTCACAGAGTGTTGTAGGGGCCATAGATGTTAAAGCGGAATTTTTGGGGCAACAAGATGTTTATGACGCTAGTAAAGGTCGCTTAACTAATCTGAATCCACTAACTCACGCAGGATTTAGTAGCTGCTGGAGTAGGAGAAATTGTATTGAATGATGTTAGTAGAGATGGTACTTTTAGTGGATATAACACCGCATTAATATTCAAGTATCGCTGATAAAATCAATGTGCCACTGATTGCATGCGGGGGTGCACAGTAGCATAGATATGCAAGGCCTTTTTAAGGCTGGTGCTTCAGCTGCGGCAGCAGGTAGCTTATTCGTTTTTTATGGGCCTCACGTGCTGTCCTCATTAACTACCCAGATTATTCTATAGTGAAAAAATTATTTCGAGTGTTGTAGCATGACTTCTTTACGCGAATGTACACGATGTGTGATGGATGAAAGTGCGAACGATATTCACTTTGATGCATTAGGACAATGCAATTATTGTGCAGATATGCTTAATAAATTGGAAACACTTTCAACCGTCAGATCATGACGCTTTGAAAATAAAATTTGGAAAATTTATTATCAAAAGTGAAGAAATCAGGGAAAGGTAAACGTTACGACTGTGTTGTAGGGGCTGCTGAGTGGTGGAGCCGATAGTGCATATGTGCTTTATCTTGCAAAACAACATGGTCTTGTGGCCGTTGGCTGTTCATATGGACAATGGCTGGAATAAGTGAACTGGCACAAAATAATATTGAAAATTTAGTCCGTGGTCTTGGGGTGGATTTATACACTCACGTAATTGACTGGGATGAATAACAGGAGCTGATGCAGGCCTTTTTTGATGCCGATGTGATAGATGTTGAACTCCTGTACGACAATGCTATGTTGAGCTGGAAAATTATCAATTGGCTACAAAATATCCGGAAATCATTACATTCTGGCTGGAACAAATACAACGACTGAAGGCATGAGAATGCCAACGCAATGGAACTGGTTTAAGTTTGATAAAAAAAACATCCACGCTATAGCACATAGAAACAATGTGAAAATTAAAAGCATGCCGACAATCAGTGTATTAGGATACGCTTGGTATAGATTTGTACGACGCGTTGAATGGGTGGATTTTTTAGATTATGTTGATTATTACAAGCCTATTTGTTTACAAGAGTTGCAAGAGAAAATTGGCTACCGTCCATATCCATACAAGCACTATGAGTCAATTTTTACGCGGTTTTATCAAGGTTATTTGTTACCACAGAAATTTGGCGTAGATAAAAGGCGTTTACATCTTTCAACTTTAATTTGCTCAGGTCAGTTGACTAGAGTAGAAGCGAAGCAATTGCTTGGAGAGTCTCCATATCCAGATATCGATGATTTGAAGTCTGACATAGACTATTTTTTGAAGAAAATGAATTGGTCTGAAGGTGATTTAGTATATGTATCTTGGCGCGAAAACCTGTTCCACATCAGCAATACCCTACAGAGTATATAGCAGCGCAGAAGTTAAACAGACTTTATAAGAAAACCATTGAATTACTTAAAGACATATAAGTGTTGAAGTTACTTCTTACCATAAAGCGAGCTTTTGTTTGGCTCACACTTAATTGAAGTCTTGATGAATATATTTATACATACATCCTGCTAGTACGTTTGGAGGTGCTTCAAAAAGCTTAGCTGAACTTTTTCTTGTGTTGAAGCAATATCAAGTTACGGGCTATGTGATTACACCTAAAGGAAGTTCAGCTAAGGCCTTTGCTAAAGTTGGGATGCATGCTATTGAAACTTTAGGCCTAACACAATTTGATAATACGCGATTTGGCTATTACAGGAAATGGCGCTGGTTAATATTGATAAGGGAATTGTTCTTTTTACCTTTTTCAATATTGGCTTTTAATGCGCGCCCAAGCTTTTAGACATTCAGTTTGACCTTATCCACGTTAATGAAATTACATTATTACCAGTTGCGGTGATTGCCAAATGGATTTTTCACATACCTATGGTAATGCATATTCGGTCATTACAAAGGTCTGATAGTAGTGTGCTAACTAGGCTTTACTACAAGGTTTTAAGACAAACAATTGACACCATAATTTGCATTGATGAGACGGTTAAATCTTACAGTGCCTACAAGTGTTGATAGTGTTGTTATTCATAATGGCATCAATGTGGGTGATATAAAGGCGCATCACTTAAACCCTTTTGCGCTTCAAGTAAAAGTTGGCTTGGTTGGCGTCTTATTAAGGTTAAAAGGCGTTTATGAGTTTATTGAAGCTGCGAAAATTGTAGCCACAGAAAGTAAAAGTAAAATTAAAACTAAATTTATTTTAGTGGGTGAAAATGCTAGAAAAACGAGAGGTATCACGGCTTGGTTTTATAAGAAATTTCAATTTTCTGAGGACGTTTACTCAGAAGTTGAGCAATATATTAAGCAGAATAATCTTCACGATCAAATTGAACTTAGGGGGGCTATAAGCGATATTACGACGTTTTATCCTGAAATTGACATCTTGTGCTTCCCATCTCATTTAAATGCTTGTGGTAGACCTGTCTTCGAGGCGGCATTTTTTGGAATACCAAGTATTGTCGCTGTGTCCAATCCTACGTCTGACACGATTCAGCATGGAGTTACAGGTGTTACAATTGCAAAGCCTGATGCTAGGCTTCTGGCTGATGCCATTTCATTATTGGCAAATGATTATGAATACCGAGAAAAATTGGGATTGCAGGCAAAAATGTTTGTTAACCAAAGTTTTGATATCAATAAAAATGCACAAATTGTTTTGGCTGAATATGCAAAACTAGTCTCTACATAGTAGGTGGATAATAATAACAAACAACAAGTTATGGTGGACATGACGGACTCTTATTTTTTTCAGCAGCATTTATGGCAAATTCGTTTTCAATGACGGGTTCGCTCATCATGTTAAGCTTAGTGGCGGGATTCAGCTTTTGTCTCCTGTAGGCATTTCTATACAACTTTAGGTTTTGTTTTATGCATTTTCTGGTAATACGCGTAATCTAATTCTTAATCATGAGTCTAGTATTACAGCGCAATCTGTTTTAAATAATCGACTTATTTGTTGCTGCCATTAGCTGTGGCAGCCTATTGGTTGTCTGCGGTTACGGCGAGCCGTGCCATCATCCCTAGCCATGGTTTTATATTGCGCCGAGGTGTAGAGTGGTTTGATGAGATATCTCCCAGCGAACTGGAACGTCTTGGATGTTAAGAAATCAGCATTTCAATACACTATTCTGCAAGCGGTTTTATTAGCTATTAGCTCTTATGGCTAATCTTAAAATTGCCTGTTCCCCTTGATCAGCTTATTGCTGCTGGTTATGTTGGTTTTAAGTGTTAAGTTTTATTGCCAAAATATACCAACTTTGTCGATGCTTTTTATGCAGGGCATTTCTAAAGAGCTGCTTCCCATATAGGCTCCAGCATGATTATAGGGATTACAGTTCAACGTTTTTAGGCTACTGGTAATTGTTATGGTCACTGGCAAATCCACAGCCGGCGATTTGTTCACTGCTTTTGCTATTGGTGGCGTGCTCGGTTTGATATTTGCAAATGCAATGGACCTAGCTTAGCTTTACAATAAAATGTAGCCTTAATTACCAAATGCCAACTATTATTAGGTGGATGTTGATGGTGTATTTCAGTGTTGGCTTGCTATTGGCCATGCTTTCAATGCTGAGGTTTGATGCGCTGGGCTTCAACAGGGAAAACATTTTTATTTTTCTCAAACCAACGGGTTTATCTATGGTCGCTGGAACTATCATGGTGTTTGCTTGAATATGATACGACATCGATTGTTACAACATCACCAAGAACAAATTCTTTTCGGGCCAGATGTAATGATGAATATACTGATGATTGCTCAGCCTTTCGGGTATTATTTATTTGGCTTACAAATGATGACAGCGCTATATTTACTAAGTGCTGCTCTTGGATAATTGTTTTATGCAAGTTATGAATATGGCGACAAGTTTAAATCCGGCATTTCTCCAGACAAGTGCGCAAATTAAAAATAATGCGGTGCAACGCTTTTAATTCCTTTGTTTTTTCAAGTGCATGGCGGACTATTTAATTACAAGGCTATGGTTTTTGATTTTAAAGGCGGAGCGTCTTTATTTTAATTGTTGTCTATATTAGGCTGTTTTTTAGGTGTGCTACTACTCGGCAATTATCAGCAAGCCAAATTATCATTTACGTTTATTTTCACTGACTTTTATTGATGACGTTTGCAACTATCATCACAGCGGGTCAGAAAAACCTTTAGAGGAATCTAAATTTATATTTCTGATACAGTTTATGATGCCAATGTTTGGGTTGGTGTTAGGGGGAGTTTTTTTATCGGCAAGAGGATGGTATCGTTAATCTGGATTTAGAAAAAACATTATTTTTCGTTCTACTAGTATTTGTCCCGTTACAGATTGCATGTACACTCGTTGCAGGGGGTTGATCATCTATCTCCACAGTTGTATTTCATGTTGATTTACCAACACTTGCAATATGTTCCAGGTGATATTTGTTAGTGCATATTTGCTAGCTTTTATTAACTTATGGGCTTTACCAAAATATAGAGTTTATCTTGCAGTACTTATGTTTTAATGAGCATTTATGTCGTTGCTTCACTGTCTATGCTGGCAATGTCTATGTTTTATATGGGCATGATAGGGTTTATTTGCTATCAGCATAAACGAGATCAAAACAAACAATTACTAATTAGTCTCTTGTTGGGTTTGTTATTTCATCTTTCTATTTTCTAAACATGGTGCTGCTGAAAATGGCTGAAAAAATTGCTTCTCTACAGGCAGGGACATGGGCAGTTTGTAGAATTGGAGCAAAAGCAATTGCCAGAATTACACTCAAAAGCTGTATCTGTAGCAGATAATTCGTTCAAAGTCCACCATGATTATTACGTTTCTGTACTACCGTGAACTAGTACAACGCTTACTGGCAATATTACTTTGAGGGTATTACAGAAGATGCTGAATCATTTCTCTTTGGTCATGCCTGTAAGACCAAGCCCAGACCAGCGCCCCGAGTACACAAAATTATTATCTCGATTTTACTTATAACTTTGGCATCCTGGCCATTCTTCCAATATTTTGTCTGCATTATTTACACAGTTAGACTGGTTGCTCGCAGTAAATGATAGTTATGGCTATGAAGGAGATGTCTTGAGGCTTTTTTCCCCATCATACATCGTGCTCATTTTTCTGCCTGGCATTGGCAGATAACATTTTAAAAGTAAGTTTAAGGCAACCATATAAAGGTATCTTCATGTTTTTTATGGGGTTCACTCATCAGCAAACTGACGTATAATATCTACAAAGGGTAACAATGCTATTCAGGCTTCAGCAGTTTGATAAATACAATAAGATAGTCTTCTTTGTTGTAGCAACAATAATTTTATATTTGGCGTTAACAGCATTGCCAAATTACCCTGGAGAGGCAAGTGTTTATATTTTTTTTACTATAATATCTAATGCCCTTCTTATGTTGGTTTTAGTAAAAATGCCGATTTTTTTTGATGTTTTATTGGGGTATTTTTTTGGCTTGGATTTTGGCTTAAGCTAACGCTTAGAGTAGCATTTTTGCATGGTGTCTTTAACGAAGCAGTAGGTAACTTTGAGAGTATCTGGTGTTGCTTTCGACAGAGGCTTATCTCAGTGGCTACCTGCGGATTATTTGGTCTGCTAATAAGTGGTTGATCGATGTAAATTATTTTTTAATTATCCTGAATCCAATCCAACGCTTGCTCACAAAAAATCATTATATTTTACAAGTGTTATAGAAAAACTGTTTTAGCTCTATTTGTATTGTTGTTTTTATTTATTGCTGTCTCAAATGCAGTGCTTGGTATATATCAAAAGGGCAGTATCACACAAACCATATTGCCATTTTGGCTTAAATGGCGTGTATAAATGGTTGCTTTTGTTTGGGTTCCATCATTTTGTGTTAATCTTGCGCTTTGAGTTTGGAAACCTAAGGAAAAAAACATCCTTCCTAATTATGTTGTTGAGTTTACTTGAGAGCTTTGTATCAAATGTTTCATTGTTAAGTCGAGGTATGATTAAAATGCAGGTGCGGTGATATATGGTATGTTAGTAAGCTTGAAGTTAAATGGAATTATTTTTTTAAAATAAGTTTTATATTTCTACCATTACGGTTTTTTGTGCATTATTCATTAGCTCAGTTTTTTTTGTAAACTATTTGCGTTCAACTATTTACCTGGGATAGTGATATGGATGTTCAGGAGGCAAAAAAAAATCACAATCCCTTTATTTGTAGACCGAATGGGTCGGGACGGGTTCCCTGACGACCTGGGCACCGATCTTCGGCCCGCTGTTCGAGACGATCATCAGCACGATCCCAGGCCCCGCTCGGCGACCTGATGGCGCTTTCCAGCTTCTCGTGGCCAACATCGACTACGACGACTACCTCGGCCGCTCGGCAGTCGGTCGCATTGCCCGCGGCGAGTCCACCCGGCGGACCCGCTCGTCCGGCTGGACCGGGACCGCCGAGCGATTCCCCGCGAAGCGGGACACGTCCTCGCCTTCGAGGGCCTAAGCGAGTGCCGCTCGCCGAGGCGCGCGGGGCGACGTCGTCGTTCTGACCGGCGTCGAGGATGTCGAGATCGGCGACACGATCGCGGCGCCTGACCAGCCAGACGCGCTGCCGCGGATCGAGATCGAGGAGCCGACGGTCAAGATCGGCTCGGCGTGAACACCTCGCCCTTCGGCGGCCGCGAGGGCAGCTACACGACCACGCGGCAGATTCGCGCCCGCCTCTATCACGAGCTCGAGACGAACATCGCCCTGCGGGTCGAGGACACCGACACGCCGGACTCTTCGTCGTCTCCGGTCGCGGCGAGCTTCACCTCGCGATCCTTCTCGAGACCCTCCGTCGGGAGGGCTACGAGTTCGAGGTCTCGCGGCCCGAGGTTATCACAGCTCGTCCGAGGGCACGCTAACCGAGCCGATCGAGGACCTGACGAGTCGACACATTCGAGCATCACGTCGGGCCGGTTGCCGAGACCCTTGGCCGCAGGCTGGGCCGGATGACGAACCTTCACAATGACGGACAGGGAAACGTTCGAATCGAGTACAAGATTCCGACTCGCGGGCTGATCGGCTTCAGGAACACGTTCCTGACGCTGACCCGCGGCGAAGGCCTGATGGCGAGCCTGTTCATCGGGCTACGAGCCCTGGTACGGCGAGCTGCCGATCTCCGGAACGGCGCGCTCGTGGCGACCGACGAGGGCGTCGCGACCTCCTTCGGCCTGAACATCGCGCAGGGACGAGGGGTCACGTTCATCGAGCCCGGGACGCGGATCTACCAGGGGATGATCGTCGGGCTTTCCAAGTACCCGATGGACATAATCGTGAACGTCGCCAAAGAGAAGAAGCTGACCAACATTCGCGCCGCTTCCGCGGACATCGCGGTTCGGCTTTCGCCCGCGGTCGAGCTCAGCCTGGAGGAGGCGCTCGACTTCATCGCCGACGACGAGCTTCTCGAGGTAACGCCGAAGTCGCTGCGGCTGCGGAAGAAGCGGCCTCTCGCGTCACGATCGCGAGCGCGCCCGAGGCCGGGCGATCGTGGCGACGGAAGAGGAAGCGACCTACCGCACCCACGAAGAGGCGTAGAGAGCGCCGAGGCGCAGAGAAGCCCGAGAGGCCATCAGTCGACGCCTGGGGTATCTTTGCCGCAGCGGCTCGGCGCCTCGGCGCGAGGATCTCGTCCCCTCCCCCACCCATGCGCTCCCGCTACCGTAGGACGCCCACGCCCCCGAAGGCGACGAGCGCGCTGCCCAACGTCAGGTCCACCCGATCGCCGCCGAGGTCGCGCACGCGCGCGAGGCTCCGTCAGGTCGCGCCGCCACCGTTAGGTGCACGCCACCGTGATGAGCGACCCGAGCGCGGCCAGACCCCCTCGTTGATGCCCTCGCAGGGTCCCTCGACTGTCAGCGGCGTGCACCAGGAAGCTCGGAACAGTGGTGGCGAAGCGTTCCAGCGTCGGCTGATCGATTGCGGTTCCGCCGTGACCGTCTGCCAGCGGTCCATCGCTACCTGCCACAGCGGTGGGCTCTCTCTCTCTCTCTCTCTCTCTCTCTCTCTCTCTCTCTCTCTCTCTCTCTCTCTCTCTCTCGCGATCGACCGCTGGCAGACGGTCACGGCGACCGCATCGATCAGCCGACGCTGGAACGCATCGCCACCCACTGTTGCGAGCTTCTGGTGCACGCCGCGGACGTCGAGGGACTGTGCGAGGGCATCGACGAGGAGCTTGTGGCCGCGCTCGGGCGCTGGTCGCCGGTGCCATGCACCTACGCCGGCGGCGGTCGCGACCTGACGGACCTCGCGCGCGTTCGCGACCTTAGCGGAGGTCGGTTGGACCTGACGTTCGGCAGCGCGCTCGACATCTTCGGCGGCACGGGTGTCCGGTACCGGGACTGCGTGGCGTGGAACGGGGACGAGATCCTCGCGCCGAGGCGCCGAGCCGCTGAGGCAAAGAAGACCCCAGGCGTCCGGCTTATGGCCTCTCGGGCTTCTCTGCGCCTCGGCGTCTCTGCGCGAGCGACCGTTCTCCGTCCCGTGGGTTAGGTCGCTTCCTCTTCCGTCGCCACGATCGCCCGACCTCGGGCGCGCTGGCGATCGTGACGCGACAGCAGCTTCTTGCGCAGGCGCAGGCTCTTCGGCGTCACCTCGAGCAGCTCGTCGTCGGCGAGGAAGTCGAGCGACTCCTCGAGGCTGAACTTCACCGCCGGAGTGAGCCGCACGGCGATGTCCGCCGACGCCGCCCGGATGTTCGTCAGCTTCTTCTCTTTGCAGACGTTGACGATGTCGTCCCGCGGGTACTTCCCGAGCCCGACGATCATCCCCTCGTAGACCTGCGCGCCTGCGCTCGACGAACGTGATCCGCGTCCCTGGGCGATGTTGAGCCCGAACGCGGTCGCCACGCCCTCATCGGTCGCGATGATCGCGCCCATCCGCAGGTGCGGCAGCTCGCCGTACCACGGCTCGTAGCCGACCATCACGCTGCTCATCAGCCCCTCGCCGCGGGTCAGCGTGAGGAACGTGTTGCGGAAGCCGATCAGCCCGCGCGTCGGGATCCGGTACTCGATCCGGACGGTGCCACTGCCGTCGTTGTGCAGGTTGGTCATCCGGGCGAGCCGGCGGCCGAGGTTCTCGGTGACCGCGCCGACGTACTGCTCGATCGTCTCGACGGTCAGGCTCTCGATCGGCTCCATCACGCTGGCCGTCGATCATCTTGGTGATGACCTCCGGGCGCGAGACCTCGAACTCGTAGCCCTCGCGCCGAAGCGTCTCGAGCAGGATGGCGAGGTGCAGCTCGCCGCGACCGGAGACGAGAAGACGTCCGGCGTGTCGGTGTCCTCGACCCGCAGGGCGATGTTCGTCTCGAGCTCGTGGTAGAGGCGGGCGCGGATCTGGCGGGTCGTCGAGTACTTGCCCTCGCGGCCGCCGAATGGCGAGGTGTTCACGCCGAGCGACGATCTTGACCGTCGGCTCCTCGATCTCGATCCGCGGCAGCGCCTCGGGCGGGTCGGGCGAGGAGATCGTGTCGCCGATCTCGATGCCCTCGAGGCCGGTCAGGACGACGACGTCGCCGGCGCGGCCCTCCTCGAGCGGGACGCGCTTCAGCCCCTCGAACGCGAGCACCTGGCCGGGCTTCGCCGGAGGATGGCCCTGCCGTCGCGGTCGATCCGGACGAGCGCGTCCGGTCGGGTGGACCCGCCCGCGGGCGATGCGGCCGACCGCCGAGCGGCCGACGTAGTCGTCGTAGTAGATGTTCGCGACGAGCAGCTGGAAGCCGCCGTCGGGATCGCCGAGCGGAGCCGGGATGGTGCTGATGATCGTCTCGAACAGCGGGCCGAGGTCGGTGCCGAGGCTCATCGGGATCCATACCAACCCATCGGTCTACAAATAAAGGGGTTGTCATTTTTTTTGCCTCCTGAACATCCATATCACTATCCAGGTAAATAGTTGAACGCAAATAGTTTACAAAAAAAACTGAGCTAATGAATAATGCACAAAAAACCGTAATGGTAGAAATATAAAAACTTATTTTTGATTTAATTTCATTTAACTTCAAGCTTACTAACATACCATATATCACCGCACCTGCATTATAATTATACCTCGACTTAACAATGAAACATTTGATACAAAGCTCTCAGTAAACTCAACAACATGATTAGGAAGGATGTTTTTTTATTAGTTTCAAACTCAAAGCGCAAGATTAACGCGGAAAATGATGCCAACCCAAAACAAAAGCAACCATTTATACACGCCATTTAAGCCAAAATGGCAATATGGTTTGTGTGATACTGCCCTTTTGATATATACCAAGCACTGCATTTGAGACAGCAATAAATAAAAACAACAATACAAATAGAGCTAAAACAGTTTTTCTATAACACTTGTAGACGTTAAATAAAGTTTTTGTGAGCAAGCCCTTCAATTCGATTAGGATAATTAAAAAATAATTTACGTCGAATCAAGCTCACTTATTAGCAAGCCAAATAATCCGCAGGTAGCCACTAATAAGCCTCTGTCGAAAGCAACACCAGATCTGTCAAAGTTACCTACTGCTTCGTTAAAGACACCATCCGAAAATGCTACTCTAAGCGTTAGCTTAAGCCAAAATCCAAGCCAAAAAAAATACCCCAATAAAAGCATCAAAAAAAATGGCATTTTTACTAAAACCAACATAGAGAAGGGCATTAGATATTATCGTAAAAAAAATATAAACACTTGCCTGTCCGGGGTAATTTGGCAATGCTGTTAACGCCAAATATAAAATTATTGTTGCTACAACAAAGAAGACTATCTTATTGTATTTATCAAACTGCTGAAGCCTGAATAGCATTGTTACCCTTTGTAGATATATACGTGAGTTTGCTGATGAGTAAACCCCATAAGAAAAACGTGAAGATACCAGAATATGGTTGCCTTAAACTTACTTTTAAAATGTTATCTGCCAATCTCTCAGCAAGATGAGCACGATGTATGATAGGGAAAAAAGCCTCAAGACATCTCCTTCATAGCCATAACTATCATTTTTAAGCCTGCGAGCAACCAGTCTAACTGTGTAAATAATCAGACAAAATATTGGAAGAATGGCCAGGATGCCAAAGTTATAAGTAAAATCGAGATAATAATTTTGTGTACTGGGGGCGCTGGTCTCGGCTTGGTCTTACTGGCATGACCAAAGAGAAATGATTCAGCATCTTCTGTAATACCCTCAAAGTAATATTGCCAGTAAGACAAGCGTTGTACTAAGTTCAGCGGGTAGTACAGAAACGTAATGATGGTGCTAGACTCTGAACGAAGTCTGCTACAGATACAGCTTTTGAGTGTAATTCTGGCAATTGCTTTTGCTCCGATTCTACAAACTGCCCATGTCCTGCCTGTAGAGAAGCAATTTTTTCAGCCATTTTCGGCCGCACCATGTTTAGAAAATAGAAAGATGAAATGAGCAAACACAACAAGAGACTAATTAGTAATTGTTTGTTTTGATCTCGTTTATGCTGATAGCAAATAAACCCTATCATGCCAGTATAAAACATAGACATTGCCAGCATAGACAGTGAAGCAACGACATAAATGCTCATTAAAAACATAAGTACTGCAAGATAAACTCTATATTTTGGTAAAGCCCATAAGTTAATAAAAGCTAGCAAATATGCACTAACAAATATCACTGGAACATATTGCAAGTGTTGGTAAATAGACATGAAATACAAATATGGGGATAGATAATAAAGCCCCTGCAACCATGTACATGCAATCTGTAACGGGACAAATACTAGTAGAACGAAAAATAATGTTTTTTCTAAATCCAGATTAACAATACCATCCTCTTGCCGATAAAAAAACTGCCCTAACACCAACCCAAACATTGGCATCATAAACTGTATCAGAAATATAAATTTAGATTCCTCTAAAATGCTTTTCTGACCCGCTGTGATGATAGTTGCAAACGTCATCAATATAAAAGTAGTGAAAATAAACGTAAATGATAATTTGGCTTGCTGATAATTGCCGAGTAGTAGCACACCTAAGAGGCACCCTAATATAGACAACGGTATTGGAAGCAAAGACACTCCGCCTTTAGAATCAAAAACCATAGCCTTGTCATTAAATAGTCCGCCATGCACTTGAAAAAACAAAGGGATTAAAAGCATTGCTACAAGCAGTATTTTTAATTTGCGCACTTTGTCTGGAGAAATGCCGGATTTAAAGCCCTCGCCATATTCATAACTTGCATAAAACAAGTATGCAAGAGCAGCACTTAGTAAATATAGCGCTGTCATCATTTGTAAGCCAAATAAATAATACCCGAAAGGTACAGCAGCAATCATCAGTATATTCATCATTACATCTGGCCCAAAAAGATCTTGTTCTTGGTGATGTTGTAACAATCGATGTCGTATCATCTGAGCAAACACCATGATAGTTCCAGCGACCATAGATAAACCCGTTGCTTGCCAAAATAAAAATGTTTTGCCTGTGAAGCCCAGCGCATCAAACCTCAGCATTGAAAGCATCGCCAATAGCAAGCCAACACTGAAATACACCATCAACATCCACCTAATAATAGTTGGCATTTGGTAATTAAGGCTACGTTTTTGATGTAAAGCTAAGCTAGGTCCAATTGCATTTGCAAATATCGAACCGAGCACGCCACCAATAGCAAAAGCAGTGAACAAATCGCCGGCTGTGGATTTGCCAGTGACCATAACAATTAGTAGCCTAAAAACGTAAACTGTAATCCCTATAATCATGCTGGAGCCTATATGCGGAAGCAGCTCTTTAGAAATGCCCTGCATAAAAAGCATCGACAAAGTTGGTATATTTTGGCAATAAAACTTAACACTTAAAACCAACGGTAATAAAGCCCACAGCAATAAGCTAAATAAGGGGAACGGCAATTTTAAGATTAGCCATAAGAGGCTAATAGCTAATAAAACCGCTTGCAGAATAGTGTATTGAAATGCTGATTTCTTAACATCCAAGCGTTCCATTTCACTAAGATATATTTCATCAAACCACTCTACACCTCGGCGCAATATTAAAACTATAGCTAGGGATGATGGCACGCTCGCCATAACCGCAGACAACCAATAGGCTGCCACAGCTAATGGCAGCAACAAAATAAGTCGATTATTTAAAACAGATTGCGCTGTAATACTAGACTCATGATTAAGAATTAGATTACGCGTATTACCAGAAAATGCATAAAACAAAGCTAAAGTTGCTGCCTGGACAATCCCTACATCTGCAGCAAAAGCTGAATCACCAGCTAAGCTTAACATGATGAGCAAACCCGTCATTGAAAACGAATTTGCCATAAATGCTGCTGAAAAAATAAAGTTCACATGTCCACCATAACTTGTTGTTTGTTATTATTATCCACCTACTATGTAGAGACTAGTTTTGCATATTCAGCCAAAACAATTTGTGCATTTTTATTGATATCAAAACTTTGGTTAACAAACATTTTTGCCTGCAATCCCAATTTTTCTCGGTATTCATAATCATTTGCCAATAATGAAATGGCATCAGCCAGAAGCCTAGCATCAGGCTTTGCAATTGTAACACCTGTAACTCCATGCTGAATCGTGTCAGACGTAGGATTGGACACAGCGACAATACTTGGTATTCCAAAAAATGCCGCCTCGAAGACAGGTCTACCACAAGCATTTAAATGAGATGGGAAGCACAAGATGTCAATTTCAGGATAAAACGTCGTAATATCGCTTATAGCCCCCCTAAGTTCAATTTGATCGTGAAGATTATTCTGCTTAATATATTGCTCAACTTCTGAGTAAACGTCCTCAGAAAATTGAAATTTCTTATAAAACCAAGCCGTGATACCTCTCGTTTTTCTAGCATTTTCACCCACTAAAATAAATTTAGTTTTAATTTTACTTTTACTTTCTGTGGCTACAATTTTCGCAGCTTCAATAAACTCATAAACGCCTTTTAACCTTAATAAGACGCCAACCAAGCCAACTTTTACTTGAAGCGCAAAAGGGTTTAAGTGATGCGCCTTTATATCACCCACATTGATGCCATTATGAATAACAACACTATCAACACTTGTAGGCACTGAAGATTTAACCGTCTCATCAATGCAAATTATGGTGTCAATTGTTTGTCTTAAAACCTTGTAGTAAAGCCTAGTTAGCACACTACTATCAGACCTTTGTAATGACCGAATATGCATTACCATAGGTATGTGAAAAATCCATTTGGCAATCACCGCAACTGGTAATAATGTAATTTCATTAACGTGGATAAGGTCAAACTGAATGTCTAAAAGCTTGGCACGCATTAAAGCCAATATTGAAAAAGGTAAAAAGAACAATTCCCTTATCAATATTAACCAGCGCCATTTCCTGTAATAGCCAAATCGCGTATTATCAAATTGTGTTAGGCCTAAAGTTTCAATAGTATGCATCCCAACTTTAGCAAAGGCCTTAGCTGAACTTCCTTTAGGTGTAATCACATAGCCCGTAACTTGATATTGCTTCAACACAAGAAAAAGTTCAGCTAAGCTTTTTGAAGCACCTCCAAACGTACTAGCAGGATGTATGTATAAAATATTCATCAAGACTTCAATTAAGTGTGAGCCAAACAAAAGCTCGCTTTATGGTAAGAAGTAACTTCAACACTTATATGTCTTTAAGTAATTCAATGGTTTTCTTATAAAGTCTGTTTAACTTCTGCGCTGCTATATACTCTGTAGGGTATTGCTCATGTGGAACAGGTTTTCGCGCAAGATACATATCTAAATCACCTTCAGACCAATTCATTTTCTTCAAAAAATAGTCTATGTCAGACTTCAAATCATCGATATCTGGATATGGAGACTCTCCAAGCAATTGCTTCGCTTCTACTCTAGTCAACTGACCTGAGCAAATTAAAGTTGAAAGATGTAAACGCCTTTTATCTACGCCAAATTTCTGTGGTAACAAATAACCTTGATAAAACCGCGTAAAAATTGACTCATAGTGCTTGTATGGATATGGACGGTAGCCAATTTTCTCTTGCAACTCTTGTAAACAAATAGGCTTGTAATAATCAACATAATCTAAAAAATCCACCCATTCAACGCGTCGTACAAATCTATACCAAGCGTATCCTAATACACTGATTGTCGGCATGCTTTTAATTTTCACATTGTTTCTATGTGCTATAGCGTGGATGTTTTTTTTATCAAACTTAAACCAGTTCCATTGCGTTGGCATTCTCATGCCTTCAGTCGTTGTATTTGTTCCAGCCAGAATGTAATGAATTCCATATTTTGTAGCCAATTGATAATTTACAGCTAACATTGCATTGTCGTAAAGCAACTCGATATCAATAACATCGGCATCAAAAAAAGCCTGCTGTAACGCGCGATACTCCTGCCAATTGATGACGTGTGTGTATAAATCAACCCCCAGTTTCCTAACAAGGTTTTCGATATTATTAACTGCAAGCTCAGAATTCCAGCCATTGTCCATGTGAACAGCTAACGGCCTAAGACCATGTTGCTTTGCAAGATAAAGCACATATGCACTATCGGCTCCACCACTCACACCTACAATACAGTCGTAACGTTTACCTTTCCCTGATTTCTTCACTTTTGATAATAAATTTTCAAACTTTATTTTCAAAGCGTCATGATCTGACGGTTGAAAGTTTTCCAATTTATTAAGCATATCTGCACAATAATTGCATTGTCCTAATGCATCAAAGTGAATATCGTTCGCACTTTCATCCATCACACATCGTGTACATTCGCGTAAAGAAGTCATGCTACAACACTCGAAAATAATTTTTTCACTATAGAATAATCTGGGTAGTTAATGAGGACAGCACGATGAGGCCCATAAAAAACGAATAAGCTACCTGCTGCCGCAGCTGAAGCACCAGCCTTAAAAAGGCCTTGCATATCATCTATGCTACTTGCACCCCCGCATGCAATCAGTGGCACATTGATTTTATCAGCGATACTTGAAATTAATGCGGTGTTATATCCACTAAAAGTACCATCTCTACTAACATCATTAATAAAAATCTCACCCACTCCAGCAGCTACTAAATTCTGCGCGTGAGTTAGTGGATTCAGATTAGTTAAGCGACCTTTACTAGCGTCATAAACATACTCTTTGCCCCAAAAATTACGCTTAATATCTATGGCCCCTACGACACTCTGTGAACCTAATTCAGCAACCAATTGTTTAATTAATTCAAGATTATGTATGGCTGTGCTGTTGATAGAAATTTTCTCGACGCCTATCGCGACTAATTTACGAGCCTGCTCTAGCGTTCTAATGCCCCCTCCATAACATAAGGGCATAAAACACTCACCCGCAATACGTGCAATCAAATCATAATCGGGTTCTTTGTTAAACCGAGAAGCATTAATATCAAGGAAAATTAATTCATCCACATATTTATCATTAAAGATACGAATAGCATTGATTGGATCACCCACATACTTAGGATTTTTGAATTTTTCCGTTTTAACTAAACCGCCATCTTGCAGTAACAGGCATGGAATCACTCGATTGAATACGCCACTCATAAAGCAATAAACCTTTGGAACAAGTTCATACCAAAAAGATGGCTTTTTTCAGGGTGAAACTGCACCCCCATGATGTTATCCACTTCAAACGAAGCCACAAAATCATGCCCGTAATGGCAATATGCAGCAACATCTTTTGGATTATCGGCACGAACATAATAACTATGCACAAAATAAAATCGCTCAGGATCCTCTGGAGAAAATTCAAATAACTTTGCACCAATCGAAGGCTGAACCTGATTCCACCCCATATGAGGAATTTTTAGATTATTATCTGGAGAAAATTTTATGGTATCTGCAGCCACCCAACCTAAACCTTGCTGAGTGCCCTCCTCACTACGCTTGGTCATCATTTGCATACCAAGACAAATACCAAGAATAGGTTTTTTATTCACCATAACCTGTTCAGAAAGTATAGTTGTAAGACCTGAAGAGTTCAGACTATCCATCCCACGGTCAAAATGTCCAACACCCGGCAAAATAAGCTTATCTGATTTTGCAATTTCATTCTTATCACTACTTATCTGCACTTTGGCTCGTAATTTACGTAACATATTAAAAACAGAGCCAACATTACCCATACCATAATCAACGATTGTAATCATTTAACAGATTCCAGTTTAGCTCTCTTAGTATTTTGTATTAGAAAATTTTTATAATTTCCCTCCCAGCCGTCAGCCCACACAGAATGCGCACTTTGAAGATCAAGTAAGCCAGTGCTGCCATCTTTAATTTTTTCCAGCAAATCATTCGCATCAACAAAAGATGCGAAAGGATGATTCGGATAATAAAATTTTGATTTTGGTGTATCCCAAATCAACACTCTATCAGCCAAACCTACAGCCTCGAAAAGTCCAGTTGAAACTTCATTCACAACTACATGTGCATTACAAAAAGCGTTGTAAATATCTAAATCCACATCAATCACCACTCCACCAATTTTTTTTGTAGCAAGTAAATCTTGCAATTTTGTGCGCTCCAGAGGGTGAGGTCTAAAAACCACTCTCCATTCGATTAGGTTTTGAGATAAGAAAATTGCAAGGTCCAGGTACATCTCTGTTTCAACCCCATCACCCAATACTAAAATGTCCGTTTTGTAACTTCGTATAGTAAACTTTGATAATTGAGTTGCACGATGTGGATTACCGATAACAATTTTATTGACTGGCAAGTTAAGATATTGATGCCACCATTCGCCATAACTTAAAAAATGTTGTGGCAAGGTGTCTCTATATACGTTACTAGATAATAAGCTAGGTGCTACGTTATAAGCGTCATGCCCTGCATTAATTGTGCCATGCTGATACTCTGCAACCACGATATCCAATTCTAGGGCCGTTCTATTTAAAATACTGGAGTGACCATAGCACCCTTCTTCTTTGATCACTAACTTGGTACCTTTTTGCTTTAACTGCTTTTCATACATTTTTTTTCTAATTGGTAGCTCAGCAATCTTTCTTGCCATTCTATATTCAAAACTAAGCGTAGCATTTGGATTCAGATCCCAATCCAGTACATCTTTTGCCCTATTTTTAAAATGAGAAACTATGTCCTTTCCTTGTTTTATATGAGACTGTTTAATTGAAAGCCTCCCCATTAATGCAAAATAAGTCTGCATTGGCGCATTGTAAATAACTTTTTTATTCTCTCTTGGATATGGCCAATTCCAGTTAAAGAAATCTTCAAGTACTAATGTTTCTTCTGGGTTAGCAAATGCGAAATAATCACTTAATCGATTAAACCACTTTCCATCTCTAAGAATTAAACCAGCTCCACTTGCCATCAAAAGTACATCACCCCGTGCGCTACCGCCAACCCGGAAGTTGTGACACTTTGCTTTGAAGAGACTGGATAGAGCTTTAGAGTAATTGATATTTCGATTTAAAGAGATCAATGGAGCGCTCTTGTACACCAGATCAGAAATAATGAATTGAATAAATTCTTGTCTAATTAAAGGCCAAAGAAGGTAGCCCGTTTCAGGACACTTAAAATCAAGAAATATCGAGTCATCCTCGACAGCTAAAATCTCTTTCAAATTCATCATGATATAAACTAAATAACATCCCAACTCAACGGGGTGCCACGTTTACAATCTTGATTTAATTTCTTGCCTAAAAACTTATCCAGATATTTTGTTGGTAATCCTAAACCTGGACGAATCGCCTTCACATTCTCCTGTGTCAAGGTATCACCAGCTTTCATGTCTTTAACAATGTAAAGCGAGCGGCGAAACTGAATAGATTTCTTCTCAGCATCAGTAGCACCGTATCGTACATAGCCAAGCGCATGCCATGCACGTTCTGTTTCCAGAACCAACTGCGTCATTTCAGCTGGTTCCATCGAAAAAGTACTATCAACTCCGCCATCGGCACGACTAAGAGTGAAGTGCTTTTCAATAACAGTGGCTCCAAGCGCAACACTGGCTACCGACACACCAACTCCCATCGTATGATCAGACAAGCCCACTTCACAACCAAAAAGATCTCGCATATGCGGAATAGTCAGGATGTTAGTGTTTTCAGCTGTAGCCGGATAAGTACTGGTACACTTTAGCAAGATCAAATCTTTACAGCCGGCCTCCCGCGCGACGCGTACAGTATCATCCAGCTCCGCAATAGACGCCATTCCAGTTGAAATAATAAGTGGCTTACCCGTTGCCGCCACACGGTGAATTAAAGGTAAGTCAGTATTTTCAAAAGATGCGATTTTGTAACAAGGTACATCCAGGCTCTCAAGAAAATCCACTGCCGTATCATCAAACGGTGTGCTGAAAGCAATGAGCCCTAATTCGCGTGCTCGGTTAAAAATAGGCTTATGCCATTCCCATGGCGTATATGCTTCACCATAAAGTTTGTATAAAGACGTCCCGGACCACAAACTTTTTGGGTCACTAATATGAAACTCGCGCTCATTTAAATCAAGCGTCATTGTATCTGGTGTGTAGGTCTGAATTTTAAGGGCATGAGCACCTGATTTAGCCGCAACTTCTACGATTTCCAGCGCACGTTCAAGTGACTGATTATGATTGCCAGACATCTCTGCAATAATAAATGGGGCGTGACCAGCCCCCACTATACGCGATCCGATTTTTATATTTGTTTGCATTGGCTATAACTCTTTATAATACATTCTAGTTTCTGGAGTATATCCAGCTTTAATAAAAAATCCCTGAGATAACTTATTGCTCTCTAATACATTTGCATTCAACTTCTTAATTCCACCTCGGTGTTTACAAATCCACTTTTCAGCACTTCTAATCAGAGGCAATCCTAACCCATTGTTCTCATTTTCTTGTACAAGATAAATTGAGATTTCAGCACTATCGTCTTGCAGGTCAAACCTAACCACTCCCACAGATTTATCTTTATATTCACCTATAAGCAGTAATCTATTACTGTTTAATAGCGAAGCACTAAACCAATCATGATGTTGTTCCCAAGTAATTTCATTTTTATTAAATGAAACTTCTCTGATTTTCGGATGGTTTCTCCACTCGAATAAAGATTTTTCATCTAATTTATCTGCCTGTCGCAAGTTAATTTCTATCTCAGATCGTAAAGCCTTAGCAACTCGATAAGCACCATTACCGTCAACAGTCTCAGAAGATCTTATCGATAACAATCTCCTGAGCGAACTATTATCCATCAACAGTTCAGCGTGCATTCTAATCTTTTCTGAGGTGTAATTTTCCGCATCAAAGGTATAGGTAACACCTGTTAATGCAACATCGACAAGTTGCTTGACTTGATGCTGAGCGATGGGAATTGATAGTGTTGGCAACATCAAACACGCCCTTTCCCATACTGCCCCGCCACCTGCCCCTATTGATAAGTCCGCATTAGCCATCAACTCTGCCATTTTATTTGTCTGTACATGACAGAAGTAACCTAAACGTTGGCATAACATCTCAATTCCATCTTTATTCGGATGTTGATTGCCAATCACAACATCGACTAAACACTTTTGTTCAATTATTTCTGATAAAGCTGAAATAGTTTTTGTTGTAAAGTCATTAGCATCAACTCCTCCAAAAAATACCAAAATACGCGTCACCTTACCTTGTCTAGGCTCAACCTTTTTCCGCCATTCTGCAAACTCTTTTCTCAAAAGTGCATACCTTGGGCCAATTAGTGTCCTACATTGACTAGAGACCTTGTCTTTATACCTAGTTTCTTGTTCAGCATACAAGTTCTGATCAAGCAAAATATCGCAATCGTGATCTCTATCAGCAAGGTCATCAATTACCATAACTTTCTTTACCGCTGACCTTAATGTTTTCTCCCAACGAATATCCAAGGCGTAATGATCAACAACCAACCAATCGTAATCTTGATTTTGGATTAATGCTAATGTTGCCCTTGAATCTAATTCTTGAGCAACGCCTAACCAATTAGAATGAGCAAGAGGAAATTCTTCATTAGGCTGTTCAGTAACCGGCAAGATGGAAACATCAAAACCTTTATCTCGTAGCATTTTCTCTAAACCGCTGGGTAAATGCCTACATATAAAATGTATCGTTGTATCACCGTCAGCCAGCGCATCAGCCAAAGTCAAGCAACGCATCACGTGGCCGGTGCCAATCTGCATTGAAGCATCTACTCTAAAAGCTATCTTCATCTATCATTCAAACTAAGAAAATTTTGCCTAATTGGAATACCAGCGGATTTCATCGCTTGTTTTGCGCCAGCAGGCGTTTGCTCAGTAAAATGAAATATACTTGCGGCTGCAACCGCAGATGCACCTGCCTGTAAAACCACATCTATCATATGCTGGTAATTACCAGCACCGCCAGAAGCGATTACAGGTACATTTACTGACTTGGCAACATGCTCTGTGAGTTCCAAATCATAACCTTGCATCGTGCCGTCTCTGTTAATCGATGTAAGTAAAATCTCCCCAGCCCCACGACTTACAAGTTCTCTTGCCCATTCAACAGGCTCTTTGCCAGTATCTTGCGTACCTGAGTGGCTAAAACAACGGTAACTACCATCATCAAATCGCCTAACATCAATACTTGCGACAATACATTGAGCACCGAACCTAGAGGCAACGCTATCAATGATGCTTGGGCTGGAAAAAGCCACAGTATTAATTGAAACTTTATCTGCGCCTGAATGCAACAAATGTAAAACATCTTTGAGGCTAGTTATTCCACCACCAACTGTTAGCGGAACAAAACATTCTTCCGAAAAATCTGCTACTGATTCATGGTCTGGCTGATTTTTTTCGTTGAACGCAGTAATGTCGACCACTATCAACTCATCTACATCTCTGGAATTATAAACTTTGACCGCAGGTAAAACTGAACCCACACGGCGCCAGCTATCAAAAGCAACCCCTTTGACCAAGCCAAAATCCTTCCACAAAAGTGTTGGTATCACTCTTACCTTTAACATGCAGAATAGCTCATAAAATTTCTCAACAACTGACGTCCTGCTTTAGAGCTTTTTTTTCTGGGTGGAATTGACACCCAAATACGTGATTGCTACTGACAACTGCAGTTAACTCACATCCATAATCCACTGTTGCAATTAAATTATCTGAGTTAGTGGGTACAAAGGCATAGCTATGAACGAAATAAAAATCCGAGGCATCAGGAATATTATCAAATATTCCACTTTTTGATTTGTAACGTACCTCGTTCCACCCCATATGTGGAATACGCTCGTTACAACCCAATAAATCGATTCTCTTAATTTCTCCTGGGATAAAACCTAAACCTTCGGTCTCAGCACCTTCATACCCTTTGCTGGCAAGCATCTGCATGCCCAAACAAATACCAAGTAGTGGTTTGTTCTGAAAGTTCACCACATCATGCAGAGCAGTTACCCATCCACCTTGATTCAAATGCGCCATACCTTCTGCAAATGCGCCAACGCCTGGCAGGACTATTCTATCAACCTCATACAAAGTAGATGGGTGATTGGCAATCACAGCATCTGCACCGATCTCTTCAAAAGATCTACGCACTGAGTTTAAATTACCCATACCGTAATTGATAATTGCTACTTTCATGGATTATCGTAGTTTAATTTTTCCAAGTTACCATGCTTATCTTTTAGCAAAGCGCCAGATGCATCTTTCTTGAAAATTTTCTTATTAGTGAATTTGTCGCAAATCTTAATAAACTCATCTACCGTCATGTCAAGTGGATCAAGAATATCCTTTAGCGGTTTACCTAGATATGTCCACGGAAATTTACCGTCACGTGCTCTGACAATTTCCAATGCATCCTGACGAGTAATGCGATCGCGACGAACATGTAAACAGGCAATATCCGTTGCACGAGAAAACCCGAATTTTAGAAATTTGAAATAATCATGAATACCAGTTTGATGGTTGTCGAGATTTTCATAATTCACCATGCTGCCTTCTACTGGCTGATCGAAAGTAAAGAAGCCATTTGCTTGCGCAATTAAGGCGTTAGATAAACCATCCCAAGGCAAATAATGGCCAAGGAAAAGACCAGTCACCCCTACCCTCTGAAGTTCTTCATCACTTGGATACTGGTATGGCAACAAGTGTCTTGGCTCAATACCATAAGTTTCTGATAAATCGGATACGCGCATTCCAAGCAATCCGCCAAACTCTTCAAGCCAGCGTCTATTTAAAATATTGTTATCTGCCGCAGCTGCTGGGCCACCGTATTCATTCTGAGAATTTTCCCCCCAAACAATGAGTGGGACATTAAATTGAACCGCAGCTCTTACTGGGATAGTAAAAATCCCACATGTTCCGGCCAGGAAATATCCCCCACTTCAACCAAACCAATCTTATTTAGCTTTGCCCTAATCACAGGATTAGGCGAAAACTCCATGTAATCAACACCCAACTTTTTGATGTTTTCAATATTTTGCGGCCTATTTCTGAAAGGTCACATGTAGTTGAAGTAACGCATAATGGATTTAACCCCAACTGCAACATGCGAATAACCTGGTATGTACTATCTTTTCCGCCACTCACGGGTACGATACAATCCCAATTGCTGCCATGCTTGCGGTGTTTTGCAAGTATATCCAGTAACTCTTTTTTACGCTGACCCCAGTCGACTTGTTTTCTTTTTTCCATTGAGCGGCAAGCATTACAAACGCCACTCTCATCAATATGAAGGTATGGTTTGGTATGTGGCATAACGCAACGAACACAATATTTCAGCATATCAACCCTTTTTCTCCATTAAAAACCATGTGATATCATCCTGAGGAAACGCAGGGTCTCGCTTATAAGCAAACCCGTAGTCTATCAACACCAAATCATTGTATTTATCCATCAGCTCACCTGCAAAGTCGCGCTTGAATAGCCGGTCAGAATGACCTCTATAGTCAATCGCAACTGGTGATGGGTTGTAATACTCACAAACCAAAATATACTTTTTTGATGTCTCATATAGTTTTTGATAAACCTTATCCAACATATCAGGGTTAACATGAATTAATACACCCTTAATCAAAGATAAATCAAATTGCTTAGTTACTGGGTAATCAAAAATAGAGCCTTCGTAAACGTTTTTCTCACCAACAAATTCAACCAATATTTTGGACGCTACTGGATTAATTTCCACAGCACTCAAATTGGCATCGGGATATAGTAACTTTAATGCCCTCAAGTTCATGCCAATATTTGCACCAAATTCATGACAGGATTGAATTTTTCCAGCCTGCTTCAGAGCTTTTTACAAAGAAATTTAGGTTAACAGCTAATAATTGATCCCCTTGATTCCGAGTTATATACTCAGAACCGAATTCACCTGCCCAGAATTTTTCCTGATCCGTAGAAAAGTTTTTTATATCTTTATTCATGTTGTTTACTCAAATTTAAATTAATGTCAAAAAGACAGCTAATAGCTTCGCATTTAATGGATATCAATTTTAGTTACTTTATTTAGATGTTCGATAAGATTTTTATCAGTTTTATATTTCAAACTTAAATGTGAATTGAGGTTTGCAATCCTTGTATCTTCATCTAATACTCTAAAGACATTTGCTAATGTTGATTCTAAATTCAAACTGGATAGTTTTTCATAAACTTTACAAAAGAGATCTAAATCTTCTGGATGGTCTAGAGTTAATCTATAATCTCGAACCATCTCCTCAGGCAAATCAACCAACTCCACCTTGAAAATATCCTTATTATTTTGTAGATACCAAGTCATATACTCCGAATGATCTGCATGACCTAAGTAATTTATCACCCTTCGCAGCGCCTCGGCATTATAAATTTCACATGCGGTTCCGACAGCGCAGTTTCTTGCGGCAGTATAATCAGCACCAGTTTTAAAATGATGATCTAAAAGAACTTTTGCAATTTCTGAGGATATTAATGGGCAGTCTGCTGTTATCCTTACAATAACATCGATGTCGTAAGTGTCACATGCCCCCAAGTAACGACTAATAACATCGTCTGGGTCGCCTTGCCAGAATTTAACCTTTCCGTTTAAATCGTATTGCTTAAGAACACGGTCTTCATCCAAGGTCGAAGTTGCCAGAACCACAACATCCATGCCTTCTATTTTCAAAGTATTTTCCAGACATCTCTCAACAGAAGCTTTGCCTAGTATTGGCAAAGTAGCCTTGCTCTTTAAACGCGAAGACTTCATTCTGCAAGCGACGATTGCTCCTACTTTTGCACCTCTATAGTCACTTAATTGGATAGTATCTCCTACACCGATATCTCTAGCGACTATAGATTTTCTTTGTTGGATATCCAATACCTGGTTATAACTGATTCCTTTTTTACTTGTTCTTCGGAATATAAAATCAGAAACTGACAAAAGTGAACCCGAATTAATAGCTTTATTTAAAACTGGAATTTGTACCGTTTTAGCCAAATATTGATTTTCAGACGATGAAATAAAAGGTCCATTTAAAACATTGGGGCAATTAGTCAGCCTGTTGGCTAACAATTGCATTTCAGATAAATGTAAGGCTGAAAACTTATCATATTTTGCAGTAGACCTGTCGTAAGCTATATGCTTTTCTACAAATTCACAGCCTTGAGCCACAGCTAAAAGTGGCAATACAGTTGCCATATCATCCTCGGCTTCAACATGGTCTGCTATGCATGTTCTGTATTGCGGAAAAGCCGAGTGAATAATATTTATTTTTTGCAAACCTGTATCTTCGAGCTTCGTAGGATAACCTTGGAAACCAATTTGCAAAATAATTTCTGCATTAGGTGCAATGCTCTGAAAATTTTCAACAAAAAACTCAATCTCAGATAATCCATATCCAGAAACATTTAGCATTATTGACTTGTTTGTATAGTCCAAAGCCCTTAAAGCATCTAAAACCTCTTGGTTATCCAAGACAGAAGCCTGTAATTTAAGTCCTAGAATAGAACTTAAATTGCTTTTTAATATATCGACACTGTAAACATCAAATATGTCTATCCATACACCGCTGAACGATGATGCAGCTATGTCGATAATCCTAGACCACTGGTCAGAGGAAAAGAACAACTCTTTGTAAACTCCATACCATTCATAATCAGACATTGCAATTTTATCAGGGTGAAATGGCTGGAATTTAATATGCTTACGTTCGTATTCAACTTCACCATATTTTTTAACGATCTTCTCTAATAAAGTATAGTCACCTCCATGCGAGTTCGCACATTCAAAAATTAAAACAGGAGCAGCAGGTTTTCTCATAAAACTTCTCTTGTGTGTACTTTCAGTATGTTTCTTATTTGGAAATTAGCTTAACAATCGCTTCAGGTAATCAACAACATAGTTCTGCTCTTTGATAGTTAAATCAAAATACAAAGGCAGACTAATCGCTTCTGCATAATATTGCTCCGCTTGTGGAAAATCTCCCCACTTAAAGCCTAAGTTTGCGTAATAAGGTTGTGTATGTACTGGAATATAGTGTACTTGTACCCAAATATCTGCTTTTCTAAAGGCATCGAAAACAACTTTGCGTTTTTCTACAGGAAACCTCACAGCATATAGGTGCCATGAAGATTCATCTGAAACAATAGGTCTTATCACTGGTAGTTCAGCAAGCAATTCATGATAGTGCTTTGCTATTGCTCTTCTTTTGGCTATAAATTCTGGTAATCTTTTAAGTTGGCTCAAACCCAATGCTGCTTGTAGGTTAGTCATACGGTAATTATGACCAAGTTCAATTTGCTGGTACTCCCATGCACCCTGTGGTGTGCATACCATATCTTCTGGCTTTTGTGCAATGCCGTGACTACGTAACCGAACCATCCGACCTGCAAGTTTCATCTGGTTTGTAAGTGCCATGCCACCTTCACCTGTGGTGATGATTTTTACTGGGTGAAAACTAAATACGGTGATATCGCTGTATTGGCAAGAACCTACTGGATAGCCATTGTATTCCGCTCCCACAGCATGGGATGCATCCTCGATGATTTTAAAACCATATTGTTTAGAAAGTGCAAAGATCTCCACCATTTCACAAGGAAGTCCTGAAAAATGAACTGGAATGACAACTTTCGGAAGCCTGCCTTGCTGTTTAGCTTTTTCTAACTTAAAAGCAAGTGCTTTAACACTCATATTTAAACTAACAGGATCAATATCAACAAAATCGACATCAGCGCCACAGTATCTTGCACAATTCGCACTGGCAACAAAAGTATTGGGGCTTGTCCAAACCAAGTCACCTTTACCTACATCTAAGGCAAGGCAGGCAATATGCAGGGCTGCAGTGGCATTACATACTGCAACCGCATGTTTGGCTTGGCAATAAGTGGCCATGGTCTCCTCAAAAGAAGCAATGCCCGGGCCTTGTGTTAGCCATTCAGAATGAAGCACATCTATTACCGAAGCAACATCTGTTTCATCTATACTTTGTCGTCCATATGGAATCATAAAATTACTCTTAAATTAAACTTAAAAATTAGCCAAATACATAACAGAAAAACTAGATGTAATTACTCTTCATAGAACCGGTTATTGACTCTAGTAATATTCCAGTTAACAATTTGTGGGCTTCTACCGATATATGATAACCATCCTCTAGTAACAAATGTGGTGACTTTTTCGTGAGACTATTAAAGTCAACAACAAATGCCCCATATTTTTTTGCCTGTTCAGATAAACATGTATTGTAATTATCCACAATCTCTTCAATCTGATAATTTCTTGATACCAATCTTTTACCAGGGTAAGGAATATTGATAAAAATTACTTTACAGCTTGATTTCAGAAGAAATTTCTCTAGATTTTCGCCCCAATTTTTTATAGATACGTACTGAATTAGTCTTTTTCTCGTTAGTGCATATCTTCTTTTTGATCTGTAAGCAATTATTAATTTACCCAAATTCTTCAAAAACTTTGTCGCCATTAGCAATCTCAAAAACAGGCGCTCTCTGCGCGAAAAAAGTCTAGGCATACAATCCACTACACCTAAAAAATAAATTACCAAATCAGGATCAACCGCATCTAGTGTTTCATAGCAATAATTAGCTGTTAGTACATTTTCTGAGCTATTAGCCCGTACTGAAGCGTTAATTAGTACAGAGTCTTTAAATTGAGTTTGTAGCTGATAAGCATAAGTATCTTGATAAAAAACCCCTACATCAGGCCTAACCATTGATAGAGAATCTCCAATTAGTAATATTTTATGCATAATCACTTCTTTTAAAAACACGCAACCAGTTCATCGGATAAACTCGAGCAGAAAACAACCAAGTTAACATGAACATCAGCGCCGAAGATGCAACGGTTGCTTTTGCTGCCCCAAGTAAACCTTCAACATTCACCATATAGTAAAGTAGCAAGCAATGAAACAAACCAACACAAACTGTAACAATCGATAGTACATGTGTCTTTCCGACGTACACTATGTACAATCCAACGAGGTAATACATTCCAGAAAACATGGCTGAATACACAAGCCATGGAATATAAGTAGCAGATGAGCTAAACTGCTCTCCAACCAAAATTGGCAATAATATTTGAGCAATGTATATATAAAATGTGCTAAATATAAAAAAAACCACGTAGGCTGTATATGTTGTTTTAACTATATATTCTTTATCTTTATCTGAAATTAGAGATAATTTCCTGAAAAGATATGGCGTGTATGATTTCAACAACGCATCAACTAAAAAGTTCATCACCATAGATATTTGAATAGCTACCGCAAATATACCTAAGGAGTCTGACCCTAAGATTTTCGCAATTATAAATCTGTCAGAAGTGGTAATAATCAATCCGCCAATCACATGCGGTATAAGCGGCATGCCAAAACGCATGGCATCCTTTGCATATTTTTTATCGCCCTGCCAATTAATCAGTTTTTCTTTATGCAAGGTAACAATGGCAAAAACTGCAAAAACGAGTATTGCCATTACAATTCCCCAAGCCCTGCCTTCCCAGCCTATCACCAACCAAAATACCAGTGCGAGAGATAAAGTCAGGTTAAAAAGTGTTTGTGTAACTTGAAAAAAGCCATAACGTATTGCTTGTTCTTGCACTTGCCACATGGTTAGCCTGATGTTAACTACAAACTGAGCTGCAGATGCTATTGCAGCAATAATTAACCATTGCTTTGGTAGGTGTATCCATTCAGAAAGTTTATTTCCAGCAATCAAAAGAAATACTAAAACAAGACATGTACTCCCTGCTAAAACCATGAAGCTTGCACCCACAAACCTAGGGTGATCAATCTCTTTATCAAAATATTTAACGCTCACTGCACCATGAACGCTTAACCCTGTAAAAGCCCCAATAATCGCAATGACCGCACTGATTAAGGTAACCAGCCCATATTCTTCAGGTGTAAAAACTCTTGTCAAAATAGGCAAAAGCAAAAATGGTATAACACCATTTAGTACATTGGCTAATGCATATATAGCCGTGTTACCTACCAGCTTAGTTTTAAGTAATTTTTTCAAAGTTAAATGCTACTGACTGCCTGAAACAAACAATCTACAATTTTGCTTTGTGTACTGGTATCTAAATCCGGGCCCATTGGCAAACTCATCACTTCTTTTGCGATATTTTCTGAAACAGGAAAACACCCCTCACTTTGCCCTAAATTTGCAAATGCCGGTTGCAAATGCAATGGCACTGGATAATGTACTGCAGTGGGAATTCCAACCTCTTTCAGCCTTAACTGCACTTGTTCACGATTTTTTACACGAATTGTGTATTGGGCATAAACGCTAGTATTGTGTGGTTCAATATATGGCGTGATTATTGTTTCTTGCGGGTGCTTGTCATTGTGTTCCTGTATTAACTCTGTGTAACTAGTTCCTAATTTGCTGCGTTGCTCTACCTCCCAATCAAATCGCTCTAATTTTGCCAAAAGAATAGCTGCTTGTATCGTATCAAGGCGGCCATTGATACCGATTCTTGAGTGATAGTAGCGTTTTTCTTGTCCGTGCGCTCTGATTTCACGCATCACTTTTGCAAGCGCATCATTATTGGTAAATAAGGCGCCACCATCACCGTAAGCACCTAGTGGCTTGCTAGGGAAAAAGCTGGTTGAGCCAATGGTAGAAAGGTTGCAGCTTTTTTTGCCCATGTAAGTTGCGCCAAAAGATTGTGCGGCATCTTCAATCACAGGCAAACCATGTTTATCAGCAATTGCGTTAATTGCATCAAAATCCGCACACTGTCCATACAGGCTTACAGGCATAATGGCTTTGGTTTTTGGTGTAATTGCAGCCTCTATTTTTGCAGTGTCTATATTGTAGTTGCGTGGGTCAATATCTACAAATACCGGTATTGCACCTAGCAAGGCAATCATTTCACCCGTGGCAATAAATGTGAATGGTGTGGTAATCACTTCATCACCAGCGCCTATGCCTAATGCCATCATGGCTATCATTAGGGTATCTGTCCCACTACTAGCACCGATACAGTGCTTTACACCTACATAATCAGCGAGCTTACTTTCAAGCTCAGCAACTTCTGGCCCCATGATATATTGGCCATGTTCTAATACTTTATTAATACGAGACTTGATATTATCTTCAAGGGCTTTGTACTGACACTTAAGATCGATAAATGGAATTGTTTCGCTCATACTTACCCAACAAGAATGCAGTTTCCCGCTGTTAGTTTGTATCGCTCTCCAGTCTCAGGGCAGTTAGCTTCGGCATCGCCTTTAAGTGGTAAATTAAGTTTTGCACCATGCCGACTCATCCAGCCAATTTGTCGGGCCGGCACCCCAGCCATAGGGCGCAAAGTCTGGCACGTCCCGCTTAATGACAGCACCAGCAGCGACGAACGCATATTCACCAATGGTGTGCCGCAAACGATGGTGCAATTGGCCCCAAGTGTCGCACCACGCTTGACATGAGGTTTTACGATATTCATCTTTACGCGATGACGGCAGAACGTGGGTTATATACATTGGTGAATACCATGCTGGGGCCACAAAATACGTCATCTTCAAAGTGACGGCATCATAGACTGAAACGTTGTTTTGGATTTTGACGTTATTGCCAATTACCACATCATTACCGACGAAAACGTTTTGCCCCAGTGAACAACTGTTGCCGATGCGGGCTCCGCCACAAACATGCGCCCAATGCCATACTACGCGAACCTTCGCCGATTTGCGCGCCCTCGTCGACAATTGCTGTTGGATGAATAGTTACAGTCATATCAATAGTCCAGTGGTAGAGCAACACGCTTGCCGTCTCTTGCTGACAAGTATGTGGCGATGAGGGTTTCTAAAGATTTTAAACCTTCACGACCATCTGTTTCAGGATGGGCCTTGCCTTGTAAGACTTTGATCACGTTATCGTAATACAGAGGGTGGCCAAAACCATAAACAGAAGTGGTTTCGTAATTGGCTTGCTTGATTTTTTCATCATTTTCATGCGGCTCAGCGAATTCCCAGTGCTGGATTTCATTCACGGCCATACCGCCGACGCGCACTGTTCCTTTTTCGCCGATAATTGTGATACTGCCTTCCAGGTTTTTTGGATAGGTCAGCATGGTTACGTTCATGGAGCCTAAAGCACCGGAACGCCACTTGATGCTCATAACGCCAGTATCTTCAACTTCAATGTTCCGAGCGAGTGTTGCAGTATATGCCTGAATGCTTTCGATGGGACCAATCAACCAGTCTAATAAGTCGACATAATGACTGGCTTGGTTCATAAATGCGCCGCCATCAAACTCCCATGTGCCACGCCATGCGGCACTATCGTAATACTCTTGAGGGCGCGCCCAGAAAACATTGAGGTTGACCATGTAAATTCGCCCAAAACGACCTTGATCAACAGCTTGTTTTAAGCAATTGTAATGTAGCATTCCGGCGATTTTGTTTGACTACAAAGAGTCGCACCTTGGCATCGTCGCATGCTCTGACCATACGTAAGCCATCGTGCCAGCGAGTTGCCATCGGTTTTTCAGTCATAACATGACGTCCTGATGCAGCAACATCGATTGTCTTGCTCGGGTGCAACCCACTTGGTGTAGTCAAAACTACAATATCGGCTGTGGTATCTTTGAGCAAACGCTTCAGACTAGGAAAAGGTTTTGCCCCTGTCGTTTTGGCCGCTGCTTCAAGCGCTTTCGGATCAATATCGCACACACTCACCAGTTCAGCATGGTCAGCGTGTTGCTTTATCGAGGCAAAATGATTTTGCGCAATACGGCCACAGCCTACTAAGGCAAAGCGAATTTTTCGATCGGTAATTGGTGCGGGAAAATGACGCATACCTAAGCCTTTATGATATGGTCAGAGGAAGCCAAATAGCGGCCGCGAGAATCAATAATAAGCTTTGCATTCTGTTTAATTAGCTCATAATCAAATTTGTCGTGATCAGTAGCCAAAAGAACACAGTCATATGCAGACAAATTTTCCGCCGTGAGTGGAACGCTTGAAAGCTCAAAATGATGTTCACGCATTTTGGGGAAAACCGGAAGGTGAGGATCGCTGTATGAAACATCAGCCCCTAAATCACGCAGCTTTTCCATCAACATGACCGAAGGAGACTCACGCATGTCGTCCACATTTTTCTTGTAAGCAATACCAAGCACCAGAATCCGGCTGCCATTGATCGCTTTTTTAGCCAAATTCAATGCTGCAGCCACCTTAGAAATCACATAGTCAGGCATAGAGGAATTAACTTCACCCGCCAACTCGATAAAGCGTGTATGCACACCATACTCTCTCGCTTTCCATGTGAGATAGAATGGGTCAATGGGAATGCAATGCCCACCCAAACCAGGCCCTGGATAATAAGGCACAAAACCAAATGGTTTAGTTGAAGCCGCGCGAATCACTTCATGAATATCTATATCCATTTTGTCCGCAACAATTTTCATTTCATTCACCAAACCAATATTTACTGCGCGATGAATATTTTCAAGTAACTTTGTGAATTCCGCCGCACGTGTCGAACTTACTGGCACAACCTTGTCGATTACCTGATCATAAAGTGACAGCCCTACCTCAAGACATGCCTGAGTATGCCCACCACAAACTTTGGGGATAGTACGGGTAGTAAAATTGGGATTGCCTGGGTCTTCACGCTCTGGAGAATAAACTAAAAAAATATCTTGCCGACTTTAAGACCTTTGGATTCAATCCGAGGCAGCAGTTCTTCATCCGTTGTACCAGGATAAGTTGTACTTTCCAGTGAAACAACCTGGCCTGCGACGCAAATAAGGCACAAGTGAATCTGTTGTGTCAGTTACAAAACTTAGGTCGGGTTCACGATATTTATTGAGTGGTGTTGGCACGCAAATAATCAGGGCATCTGCTTCAGATGCCCTGCTAAAATCGGTAGTAGCTTCAAAACCCAATTTGAGTGAACCAGCAATTGATTCAGAAGAAATGTGTTCGATATAAGATAAACCTTGATTCAAACTATTAACTTTTACCTTATCTATATCAAAACCAAGTACTTTGTAACCCACCTCTGCATACCGCAATACAAGCGGCAAGCCAACATAACCTAACCCGACAATACCAATTATCGCTGACTTATTATTTAGCTTTTCTATTAAAGTTTCTTTCATCATAATTTATAATTATTCATCAATTTTAAATTTGTATTCCTGCTTGTTGTCACTTTGTAGTTAACCTTCCGTAAGTATCATCAAACCGGATAATATCGTCTTCACCCACATAATCACCGCACTGCACCTCAATAATAGCTCAATGGCGTAGCTCCATTATTAGCAAGGCGATGTCGATGTGTTTTAGGGATATAGGTAGATTGATTGGCTTGTAATGTAAACTCCATTTCACCATTAGTAATGGTTGCCTCCCCAGAAACTACTACCCAGTGCTCTGAGCGATGCTTGTGCATTTGCATTGAAAGTTTTGCACCTGGATTTACGACAATACGTTTGATTTTAAAATTAGTATTTTCTTCTAACACCGTATAACTGCCCCATGGACGATAAACGGTTTGGTGAATTTCGGTAAGTTCTGGCTTATGTGCTTTCACCCGTGCTACGAGAGTTTTAATCTCTTCAGTGCGGCTCCTGTCACAAATCAAAGTAGCATCTGCGGTTTGAATCACCACGATATTATCCAAACCAGCAGTGGCTAGTAAGCTAGATTGACTCCAGAGCAGGCTATTCGTCGTATCTTGTGTAAGCACTTCTCCGTGTATCACATTATTTTGCTTATCTTTTTCATGCCTTTGATAGATCGAGTCCCAGCTCCCTAGGTCGCTCCATGCCATATCTACGGGCACTACCGCTACTTTATCGGCTTTTTCTGCCAACCCGTAATCCATTGAGATATTGGTAAAATCGGTATACGTATCAGCAAAATTTTCCGTAGTCATTGCGCTTAGCTGTTGTGTCATTTCGGGCTGATATTTTGCTAGCATTTGCATAAAAACGCTTGCCTTAAACACAAACATGCCGCTATTCCACAAATAACCCTCTTTAAGAAACTGGATGGCTTTTTCAACATTTGGCTTTTCCACAAACTGCGCAACTTCATACACCGGCATCGTGCCATCTTTAAGCAATTTTGCTGGCTTAATATAACCGTAGCCAGTGGCAGGCTCGTGCGGCTTAATGCCAAGTAGCACCAGATAACCTGCTTCAGCTACTACTTCCGCAGTCTTCCAAGCTTCTAAAAATGCAGACTGGTTATCAATGGCGTGGTCTGATGCAAACACGCCAATTACTGCATCAGCATCCTTTTGGTGTATGTTGTTCACCGCCCAAGCAATTGCAGGTAATGTATTGCGCGCGCAGGGTTCGGCCAGTACATTATGCAACCGCATCCGACGCGATTTCCGCCAGCTGTCCTTTCACTTCAAATTTATGGTCTTCATGTGTAACGGTAAACAGAGTTACTTGCTGGTACATGTGCTAACACCCTTGCTGTAGTTTGCTGCAGCAAGGTTTGCTCGCCATTAAGTGCTAACAGCTGTTTTGGTCTAAGTGTTCGCGAGAGTGGCCAAAGGCGGGTTCCAGAGCCTCCGCAAAGGACGACTGCATAGTGATTATTCATGGATGCCCTGCCTCGCCATGCATCAGTTGCCTTGCTTCATTTCTCAATTGTGTAATCTCGGTCTCAAGCTGCGCGCGCTCTTCCAGTTTAATCTTCAGAAAGCGCTCAGTAATTGCAGACTTTTCTTTAATCCCAGTAGGTGTTAACAAGTACATATAAGCCAGTTTGTTGCTGCTATTACGGAAGTTGGTGACTTTTAGAAGCCCCACTTGAATTAAGGCTTTCAGACAGAAATTGACACGCCCCAAGCTTACGCCAAGTTCACGCGCCAAATCACGTTGGCTGATTTCAGGATTTGCTTCCAATATTTTTAGTATTTTATAGCGATATTCGTCAGTGAGCATGCGTTTTTAATATCTACCGTTCAATGATTGAACGCAGTTTACCAAGATTTATTGATTTGACACAAGCATTTTTTAACTAATTAGTACTTTAAGCCGGTAAATTTACGAATATCGCGCAACTGGCGTTTTGTCGGGCGCCCTGCGCCGCGCTCACGCACAGCATGGTCAGCCTCACGCGTAATTTTGGCATTTTCTCGTTTTACTTTGCTTTCTTCTGTTTCTGCATATAGCAAAGCTGCTTCCGGAGCGCCGCGGCGAATGTTGGATAAACCCGTTACTTCTACCTCAATTTCAAAATCTTTATTACGCACATTGACTAACATGCCAATTTTAATCTCTTTAGCAGTTTTGGCTCTATCACCATCTACGCGCACTTTGCCGCTATCTACCGCATCAGCAGCGATGCTGCGTGTTTTAAAGAATCGCGCAGCCCAAAGCCATTTATCTAACCTGCATTTAATCTCTTTATCGTCGACCATCAGCCAAATTTAACTACAAGAAAACAAACTGCAAGTGCCAGATATACCAAAAAGCTGATTAACAATAAAAATGCAGATACTTTTGATGGCCTTGCCCACTTTGGCAACGCAGGCGCCAACAAATGATGGTTAAGCAAATACAAGCGCAACCGGAAACATGACGGTGCCGGCAAAACCGATCACCGCACTAAGAAGAATTAAGCTGCCAGGCGCATCCAGACTCATGGTAAAGCTGGTAATCACTGTCAGTAGTGCAAATATCCATAAATACCATTTGCGCATGCTGATGCTGCGTGCTTTAGGAAATAGCGTGTGAATAATATCTGCCTGTGTACGGCTAACCGCATCTGCAGTCGCAAGCCAAGTATCTGCTAAAAATGCAGCCGCTATCACTAAAAACAAGGCTTTGCCAAAAACACCCCAGCTCACTTCAAAAAAATTAGCCTGCACGACCGCAATTTCATAATCTTGTGGAATTAACCCTTTTGGATACAGCAGTGCCCAAGCAAGCAAGCACATCATAAGGGTAGTAAGCAAATTCCCCAAAATGCCAATTAATATATCCAGCGTTAGAAAACGTCGCCACTTTTGCCAAAGCGCGATGTTATATGCATCGTCCATAGGCAACGCTCCCTGCGTAGTCGCAACCTCAGCATTTTCTCCCGCTAATCCGGTAATACGCGGCATATTTGCTGCCATGCCACTGCCTTTGTCGCGCAACCAATAGGAGTAAAACAAAATCCAAAATCCGCCTAAGCCGGCAAATGTGATTGCTGTGAGCAATTTGGTGGCATCTTCTGCCTGCCAATTACTTGGGAGTGCACTTGGAAATTGGGCTAAGCCCTTTAAAAATGTCGGAAATGCTTGTATTACCTGGCTTTCAGAACATGCCCACATCAACCCAAAAATAGTAACGAGAGCTACAATTTTCATGAAATTTTCAATCAACTTGTAAATCTGACGACTTAAAAATATTGAAATCACGAACAAGCTAATTGTGGCATAACCCCAAAACAAGGTTTGCGATTTCGCGCTCCAACCATCTGGAAAGTGTGTAAGTTCTGCCAATGCCGTGCCGCCAGCACTAGCGAATGCACCAAACCATAAAAAAGAAAGCGTCATCAGTATCCACAAAAAGATACCAAATCTCTTACTCAGTCTAAAAAAACCTTGAAATATGCTTTCGCCTGTTAGCAAAGTGTAGCGACCTATTTCAAGCGTAATAGGAAATTGCAGCAAACACGCAGGTATAAGCAAACTTAAAAAAGTGAGGCCATATTTTGCAATCATATAAGGCCACCAAATAAGCTCACCACTGCCTTGTGCAAGCGCCATCCATACCACACCTGGCCCAAGCGCTGTCCACCCAACCAGGGAAAACAGGTAGATTTTTTTTAAGATGTTTTAAATAGGGAGATTGCAAAAACATTGAGTTAATTTTTTTGTGGCTGATTACTTTCCAGCGTTTTACGATAGTGCGCCAGCACGCTCTGCGCATGCCCCATTACGGTAATTGGCGCATAATTTCCGGCAGCATCTTGTGTGCCCGCAGCCACACCTGTGAGGTACTCAATGCCTTCTAGGACATGATCAATGGTAATCACGTGAAACTTACCCGAATTAACCGCCTCTACAACTGCTCTACCCAGCAGCAGATGTCGCTGATTACGCTTTGGAATAATCACGCCCTGTTTACCGTTTAAACCCAGCGCCTGACACACCCTGAAATACCCTTCTATCTTCTCGTTCACGCCACCAATCGGCATCACCTCACCAAATTGGTTGAGCGCACCCGTAATCGCAATACCTTGCTGAATCGGCAAATTGGCAAGTGCGGACAAAAGTGCAAAAAGCTCGGCACACGAGGCGGAGTCTCCCTCCACGCCATTGTATTCCTGCTCGAACACGAGCGATGCATTTAAACTCAGTGGCGCAAGGTTCGAGAAACTGGCACTTAGCCAATTTTGCAGAATAAAAATGCCTTTATCATGGTTTGGGCCGCTCATATTCACTTCGCGGTCGATGTTGATGAGCCCTTTTTGACCGGGATAACAGCGTGCCGTGATGCGAATAGGCGAACCAAAGCTAGCATCGCCCAGCTCAATATGCGTGAGGCCGTTCACCTGCCCAACCACCTCACCTTCTACCTGAATCAGTAGCTCGTTATCAATAATCGAATCGCGAATTTGTGCCTCAAAATATTGATGGCGCATATTCCTCGCGTTAATCGCCTCCTGCACATGCTCTGCAGAAACCACACCAGCATCTGCCAGCATACGCTGCGCTTTCTAGCATCAAACGTTCTAAAAACGCGAAATTGGTGCTAATGCGCGTCTGATCTTCTTCAAGCCGCTGAAGCGCGCCAATTAAGGCGGCTACGGCCTCATTCGAAAAGTGCTGACATTGATGTTGCAGGCATTTCTGTGCAACAAATCCCGCAATTGCCGCGTAGTTTTCCGCATTGGCGGTGATGCTATCTGCAAACTCAACTTTAATCGGGAAATAATCGAAAAAATCGGGGTTCTCATCCAAACAACTATAAAAATCTTCACGCATGGCAATCAATACCAGCTTAACATTCAAGGGTATTAAAGTGTTGGCAAGCACATAGCTCGCACTTTGTGCGCCGCTTGCAGAATCCTCGAACTGCAAGCTGCCATTACGCAAAAATCGATACAACTTCTCTAAGGTTTGGCTACCATTTTGCTCGTCGCTTAACAAATCACGCAGATGAACAAGCAACATCCCGCCATCCGCTTTATGTAAATTACCCGCCCGTAAACGCAAAAAATCTGGCAACATGGCGTCAGAACTGCTTTCAAGCCAGCCAAATAACGACTGCTGACTTGGGTCATTGTCATACACCACAGGCTGACGTAGCTTTTGCGTTTCTGTTTGTCGATTATCTACCAATAGATTCACGCGAAAACGCGCAAAAAAAGCCTCGTTAATTAAACCATCTAGCAAATTCTCAATATCACCACTTGTAGGCGGTCGCCAAGCCTTTAGGTAACCCAAAGCCTCTTGCTTAATTAGTTTAAAGTAATTATCTAATTCATTGTTTTTTATATTTTTTTCAATTTTTTCAATGGCAGTTTTTAGCCAGTTTTCTGCTTTTTCCAACATCGCCTGCTGGGTCTCTGCAGTGACAAAATTAGGCATCTCCATCATGAGCGCCCGTGCAAAATCATCCATTTCCATACGAAGCAAATTGCCCGTGCCTACGGGTAGCTTTAATAAAGCTGGCTGGTTAGCCTGCACAAAATCATAAAGCGCCACCAAATCATGTAATCCACCACCTGATTCTTTTGCAACTTCTGCCATTGCACTTTGCATTAATGAGGTGCGACCACTGCCGTGCTCACCCAACACCAGCACATTAAAACCTGCCTGACGCATATTAAGGCCAAACATTGCGGCTTTTTTTGCTTCTGACTGAGCTACCCAGCCATGGGTATGTGGTTGGTAACCTTCTGATTTTTCTACTAATTGTGCCGTAGTTTTAAACGATAAATCGTCTAAAGAAATTGTTGCACTCAGTTCGTTTGTTTTTAAAATTTGCATATTATTTCCAGCGACTTTGCGCAGTTTCGTCGCTCAGCTTTGCCTCAACCCAGCGCTCGCCATGATGAGTCGCTTCTTTTTTCCAGAATGGTGCTTGTGTTTTTAAAAAGTCCATAATGAATTCGCATGCTTTAAATGCATCGCCGCGATGCGCACTGGAAACCGCCACAAACACGATTTGATCTTGCGGTTTGAGCGTCCCTACGCGATGAATGATAAGACTATCGGCAATATCCCAACGGCTTTTTGCTTGATTCTCAATTGCACCAAGCGCTTTTTCCGTCATTTCCGGATAATGCTCCAGCGTCAGTGTTTGGATTGCATCGCCCTCATTTAGGTCGCGCACTTGACCGATAAAACTCACCACAGCACCGACTGACCGCCCTGATAGGCGCATGGATATTAGCTCTTGGCCTGCATCAAAATCCTCTGTTTGCACACGAACTGTCACTTATCCACCCGGCTTATATTCATTGCTAGCCCCCGGTAACGGGAGGAAAGAACGCGACTTCATCGCCCGCTTTGATGGTGGTTAAATCGGAGACCAGCTCATGGTTAATCGCCGCGCGAATGGTTTGTTTGCCATTAAACAAATTCGCCCAAATTTCACCACGTTGTGCCAAATAATTTTTAAGTGCAGTGATGGTTGAAATATCGCTCGGCAAAGTAATTTCTTCAGTTGAGTAATTCACCGCTTCTTTGATTCTTGCAAAGTATAAAACTTTTATATTCATATTGTTACAATCAATATTTAATCTTATTTATCATCAATAATGTCATCAACATTATCTAGCAAATCCATAGGCTCGTTCGCAGAGTTCAACCCGTTCAATTTGTGCAAACCTGCGTGAGATTTTCTGGCTGCTGATATGCACTTCTTGCGCGTTTTCGTGCGCTTGCCGAATGTTATCAGCAAGCTTTTTCATGCGCGAATCAAATCGCTCAAAATCTTTACCAAGCTTACCAAGCTCATCTTTAATGATATGTACTTGCTTACGCATTTCCACATCTTTTAACACTGCCCGCGCGGTATTGAGCACAGCCATGAGCGTGGTTGGCGAAACTACCCACACGCGCCTTGCCATCGCGTAATCAATCACTTCTGGGTGATACGCATGAATTTCGGCAAACACGGCTTCGGCGGGAATAAACATCACCGCGCCATCACTCGTCACGTTAGGGATAATGTACTTACTTGCAATATCGTCCACATGTTTTTTAATATCGGCTTTAAATTGCTTCTCAGCCACATTTTGCGCGGATTCAGGCAAATTTTTGTCGAACATTTTATGGTAATTTTCCAGCGGAAATTTGCTGTCTACTGCCACAGTTCCGGTCGGCTCAGGCAAAAAAAGCGCGCAATCCACACGCATGCCATTTTCAAATGTATGCTGCATCTTAAAGCTATCCGGCGGTAGCACATTGCGCACCAAGCCTTCTAGCTGGACCTCACCGTAGGCACCACGGCTACGTTTATCACCCAATAACTCTTGCAAGCTCACCATATTAACCGTCAGGCCGTCGATTTTCTTCTGGGCTTCATCAATGGTAGCTAAGCGTTGCATTACGCTAATAAAAGTCTCGTTGGTCTTTTTGAAACCTTCTTCTAACCTCTCAGAAACCTTGCCGCCGATTTCTTCCAACCGTGCATCCACAATTTTTCCAAGCGATTCAATCGCTTGAGTAAGCGTAGTAGTCGCCTTTAGCATGGTGTCATTCACTGTTAATTGCTGCGCCTTGCCCTGCTCGCTCAAGGTGTCTCGCAACCGCTCGCTATTATCCTGAAGGCCAGAATTCATGCGGTCTGCAAGCTTATTCATCGCATCATTCAGGTCTGTCAGCATTGCACGATGTTTATCTTCAAGCGTTTGTAGCAACTTGGTTTCTGCCGAACTTTTAATAGTGCGCCAAGCAAGCCACACCAGCAAAACAAGTTGCAAACACACCAGAAAAATAAGCAGATTGGTCATATGTGAATTATAACCGAGTTCAACCGTGCCTAGCTTTTTGCAAGGCTTATTATAAAAAAGTATTAATCTTCAATCACAATGTTCTTGTAATCTGCGGGAGCGGCGGGATAGCTTAATTTAAGTTTTTTAAGATGTGCTAAAAGTATTTGTGAAATCAGCATGTTACGATTAGTTTTAGAATCAGCTGGCACCACATACCAAGGCGCATAGTCCGTACTTGTGGCCGCAATCGCGCGCTCATATGCCTGCATGTATTGCGGCCAAAGCGCGCGTTCTTTCAAATCATTCGGGTTAAATTTCCAGGTCTTTGTTGGGTCGTCGATGCGTTTTTGCATGCGCACTTTTTGCTCAGCTTTAGAAATGTGCAAATAACACTTGATAATCGTTGTGCCTGTTTCACTGAGCAATTTTTCAAAATCATTTATCTGCGCAAAACGGCGCTTGCACTCTGCATCGTCTATCCAATCATGCACCTTTACAATCAATACATCCTCATAATGACTGCGGTTAAAAATCACAATTTCGCCCGCTTTTGGCACTACGCTATGCACGCGCCACAAATAATCGTGTGCAAGCTCCTCACTCGTAGGCGCTTTAAAGCTGGCGAGCCTGATGCCCAGCGGATCGCATTCGCTAAACACATGCTTTACCGTGCCATCTTTACCGCTGGCATCCATGCCCTGCAACACCAACAACACTTTGTGCTTGCCTTGCGCATACAAAATATCTTGCAGTGCGTTAATTTCTGTCGCTACTTTTTCCAGCTCTGCAGTCGCCTCTTCTTTTGTGCCTTTGCGCGCGGCTTTATCTTGCGTGTCGTAATCGTTTAAAGAGAACTTAGTTTTTGGCTTAACACGGTAATCATCTATGTTCATAGAAATCTCACTTCAAAGTCAATCCATTTTTTGGTAATTCTTGAAAGCGTTGCCACAGTTTCTCAACGCCCTTTTCTATTGTAAACTCGGATAACACTTTTTCTTTACCTGCTGCGCCGTATTTGGCGCGTTTTTTACTGTCTTGTGCAAGTTCGACAATCTGTTCTGCCATTTGCTGTGCCCTTGCAGGGTCAAACAGCAAGCCATTTTCCTTATCAATCACCAGCTCCGGAATGCCTGCCACCCTTGGCGCAATCACCGGCACCTCAAGTACCATTGCCTCCATCAGCACCATCGGCACACCTTCCATAAATGAAGAAAGCGCAAAAATATCTGCATGCGACATCTCGTCCAATACCGTTTGCTCAGGCACGGCGCCCTTAAAAATCACATTTTTCTCAATACCCGCTTCTTTAACAAATGCTTCCAGTTCATTCCTGTATGGCCCGTCACCCAACATCACAAGCTCCATGTTGGGCACAGACTTCAGAGCGCGGTTAAACGCCTCCATCATAACGGGATAGCCTTTTTCGATGTGTAAACGCCCAACTGAAATGAGTCGAATCGGCGCATCCTTTTTTTTCGGATTCAACTTGACCTGACTCATATACTTTTCTTTTGCCAGATTAACTGCAGCAAGCTCAATACCGCAGCGTGAGACAAACAGTTTATGCCAGTGCCGCGGCGCAACCGCGCGGTATGCCTGCGACAAACCAAAATAAGAAATGCAATTAGCAAAAGTACAGTTTTCCAGTTTTTTACCTAGCAATGGGCCCCATGGATAATCAAAGCACGATGTACCATGCAATGTCATCGACCAGCTGAGTCCTAGATAATTCGCCGCTACCATGCCAACGCTTGCGCCAGAATTGGCAAAATGCACATGCAAATGCTGCACTGGTTTTTTATGTAAATGATGCGCCAGTAAAATACCTTCTGCAAACTGGAACAAAGCCCAAAGTGTATTTTTGAGGCCGGGCAAATGATGTCCAAAGGCAATCTTTAAGGTTTTCAAGTATCGCAACGGATGTGTAACAAACAGCTTCAAATGCACAAAAACCAATGCAAAAACATTAATCGGCAGAATACTTAGGGTGTTATTAAACTCTTCTACATCCAACTCGGAAATCAGGTCTTTCTGCTTTGGACGGCGTATCGCATACACATCGATTGACGCGCCACGTTTACGCAGTTCGTGAATTTCACGCCGGATAAAAGTGTGTGAGCGCGATGGATATTCGCTACATAAATAAGCTAACTTAATCATGTTGATTATTATGACCTTAATTTAAACGTTGGGCTGTAGCCCACTTAGGCGAAAAGCAAAGCGCGCATTTGATAAGGCGCGTTTTCGATTTAGATTATTGAACGTATTAACATCGCAACGCTTTAACGCAAAACTATCTGCGCCCGCTTGATTCTTGCCCCACAGCGTTGTTACCGCATTGTGATAGCCCGCATCACGCACAGCAACCATCGAGCGATCATCAAAATCTCCGTTAGGGTAACAAAATGAGAGTATCTCAGCGCCAAGTTCTTTCTCAAGCTTCTGTTTTGATTCACCTATTTCAAATTTTAACGCATCTGCATTGCATTGCGGCATGAGCGCATGCGTCATAGAGTGCGAGCCAATTTCGTGTCCTGCTTGCTGAACCTGACGAATCTCATCCCACGTCATCATGCGCCCCCATTCCGGCGATGGGCTTTTTAACATCGCTTCAATTGCTTGCACCAGTTGCAGCCTCGCTTCAGTCGAGATTAACTTGGCTTCTTCAACCAAATGCTGCTCAAAAGGTCTGCTCAAATTAACAGGAATCCCGTAACTGTTCGCCAGTTCCAGCGTTTTTAGCATGGTTGCTTCACCTTGGTTTTTTGCCATGCGTGCGCAATAGCCGATACGGTCGTGCCACAATATTTTTGCTTCATCTATGCTGGTGACGGGAATGTAAAAAGTCGCTTTAAAATCAAACTCCTTGAGCACTGGCAAAGCATATTGCAGATTATCCAACTGTCCATCATCAAAGGTAATTGCCAAGAATGGCTTCTGTGGCTGCTCTCCAGCCAGCCAACGCTTATAGATTGCAGTATGCGAACCCACCGTAAAATAGGTTTGAAAGAACTTGCAAAACCAGCGCAACTCTTCCGGAGTTACGCAAATGCCAGGGTAAGGATATTGCTGGCGCAAAGGCTCAGGAAGTACGCGATGAAACGTGACTACCGTTAATTTGCCTTGTGCGCGCCTGCTTGGGTGTGTAAGCCCAGAAAAAAACAAGCCTTCTGCAACAAAATCCCTGATTAACGCTTTAAAGTTATAACTCATGCAAGCATAATAACAAATATGGCGTTCAAACTGTAATAGCCTAAAACGACTAAATGGGCAATTGCGAACAATATGGGTAACTGATATAGTTTTTTCATGAAAACGAAACTGTATTCATCAAGTGGTACGCCTAACGGCGCCCCTTATTTCAAACGTTATGTTCATTAATTCCTTATCCCTTCGAAATCTATTACACAAAGGAGAAAGAATATGAGTCGCTATATTGATGGATTTATTATTCCAATACCAGTTGCACGCATTGACGATTACCGTGTTATGGCAGAAAAAGCCGCTGTTATTTGGAAAGAGCATGGCGCACTCGATTATTGGGAATGTATAGGTGACGATATGGATGTGAAAGACGTGATGTCATTCCCGCAACTTGCAAATACAAAACCCGATGAAACAGTTATATTTTCTTGGGTGGTTTTTGAATCTCGTGAGGCAAGAGATGCGGCAAATGCAAAAATATTTGCCGACCCCCGTATGAACGAAATGATGGAATCATCGGGTGAAATTTTTGATTGCAAAAGAATGGCCTATGGCGGTTTTAAACAATTGGTGCATGGATAACACCTAGCCTTACATTCTAGCGGCACGCCTAACAGCTCTACTTGATTCAGACACTAGGTCTCACCTTCTGCTTGCCTCAAACTCAGGTTGCTCGCACAATATCCTTATTGTCAACTTGCCTTAACAACACAATATGCACACACCTGCCATGAAAAAGTTAATTACTTCTACCCTGCTTGCCGAAGAATACCATCTGCCTAAAGAAAAGCTTATTTCAGGCGATCCAAAACAAACCATTTGGCAGCATTACACCGATAAAACGCAAAAATTTTCTACCGGCATTTGGCAAAGTGAAATAGGTAAATGGAACATCAACTATACTGAAGAAGAGTACTGCCAAATTCTCGAAGGCGTGAGCATCATTACTGATGTCGCGGGTAACGCGGTAACGGTATCTGCAGGCGAAAGCTTTGTGATTCCAAGCGGGTTTGCTGGCACTTGGGAGGTGGTTGAAAAAACCAAAAAAATCTACGTGATTTATGAAGATAAATAACGCATTTCTGCGTTGCGTTTTTCTGTTCTCACTCAACAGCATTGCGCATGCAAAAGCTTGCAATGTTAGCGAAAACAACTTAAAAGGGACATGGCTAGCAGCCAATAACCATGCGCCTTTTGAGCAGATGGAATTTGGTGTTGAAGGCACGCAAAAAGTGTTCAATTCGTGGTTGCACGACAGGCCAGAAATCGCAAACGGCACTTGGTCGCTAAAGCATTGCATCTTGCGAATTTCACATCCAACCGAGCCCATGTTAACTTACAATTTCACTGCGCGGCTAAACCGCGGCAAGCTCGAACTGAAAGAAAAAGATTATCCTGTTGGAAAATTTCGTCGATTTAAAGGCTAAAAAATGGCAACTATCGCCAATATTCTCATCGCCTTAATCGCCCTGCTCCACTTGTATTTTCTTATACTCGAGATGTTTTTTTGGGATAAACCACTCGGCTTGCGTACTTTTAATCAAACGCTGGAAAAAGCAAAAGCCAGCAAAGTACTCGCCGCCAACCAAGGCCTTTATAACGGCTTTCTGGCGGCAGGCTTGCTGTGGGGTCTGTATTTAGGCGCTGAGAATATTCAAGTGTTTTTTCTTTGCTGCATCCTCATTGCGGGTATATTTGGCGCAGCAACTGCCAATCGCCGCATTCTTTTTATTCAAGCGTTACCGGCAGCAATTGCGCTGGCGCTCATTGTTGTGTCATAAAGATTGATGTTTTAGGTGTAATATTTAGCTCTTCTGTCTTACTTCAAAAGGAAAACTATGAAATATCACGGTAGTTGCCAATGCGGAAAAGTGAAATTTGAAGCAAAAGGGGAAATTGAAAGCGTGATGTCGTGCAACTGCTCCATTTGCAGCAAGCGCGCAACTTTGCTTTGGCCTGTTCCCATAAAAAGCTTTAAGCTACTTACGCCAGAATCAGAGCTTTCCACCTACACATTCTATACGCACAAAATCAAACACCAGTTTTGCAAAACATGTGGCTGCGCGCCATTTAGCAAAGGTACCAATCCAAAGGGAGAGAGTATCGTTGCTATTAATGCACGCTGTTTAGATGATTTTGATGTCACCGAGGCAAAAGTTAACCTTTTTAATGGGCGCGCTTTATAAAAGCCAATATGGAACGCTGGGTGTTATATGCTTTTATTTCGATGTTTTTTGCAGGGTTTACGGCTGTGATTGCCAAGCAAGGTTTAACTGGGATTTCAAGCGAATTAGGATTAACGGTTCGCACAATTTTTGTGTTTGTTTTTGTGCTGGTTTTTGCCGCAATGTTTGTTGCGCCTTCTGAGGCACGCAATTTGCAAAAAACCAACTATCTATGGCTAGGATTTTCCGGATTAACCGCTGCACTTTCATGGATTTTTTATTACAAAGCGCTCAAATTGGGTGACGTCGCCACTGTGGCATTAATAGACAAAGGTAGCGTAGTAATTGCCATCATACTGGCTTGGGTACTACTTAAAGAGGCAGTCACTTTGCGAATCTTGCTTGGCGCAACACTGATTGTGGCAGGACTGTTCGTGATTGCAAAAAAATGAGTGCATGCTATGACTAATATTTCGTGGTATTCACGCTTCGCAAAGGCCACAGCGCGCCTGAGTGGCCGCCCAAGGACATTTTCGACTGCGGTTGGAATCATTCTTATCTGGATTATTACCGGGCCAATTTTTGGCTTTAGCGACACTTGGCAATTAGTCATCAACACCGGCACAACAATAGTGACTTTTTTGATGGTATTTTTAATTCAAAACACGCAGAATCGTGACACTGAAGCGATACAAGTCAAGCTGGACGAGCTTATACGCGCAACTAAAGGCGCGCACAATGCACTGTTGGACTTAGAGGAGCTGGAAGAAGAGCATCTGGATGCATTTAGGGCAAAATACCAAAAACTTGCCAGCGCAGCACGCGACGAACTGGAACGTGGCGCGGAAGACACGGGAACACCTGAACCATAAAACAATTAAGCAAATATGATCAAACTTAAACTCATTATCGGCCAGTGGCTTGCCAATTTAACCCGCAAGCTCAAAACCAACTTTTACCTATACCTTGCAACACTATTTACCGTGTTGCTATTGTTGGATGCCGGCGTGTTCCATCGTGGCGAAGGCATGCGTGATAAAGCATTCGATTTCATGGTGAAGCATCGTATATTTGCACCTAAAGCCGATAAAGATATTGTGATTGTAGATATTAACGAAGCGAGCTTGGCTGCTTTTGCTAAGGAATATGGTCGGTGGCCTTGGCCTAGGCAAGTGATGGGCGAATTTGTAGAGAACATACAAGCGCAAAACCCAAAAGCCATCGTATTCGATATTCTGTTTTCTGACGCCGATATTTATAACCCGGATAGTGATGCCTACTTTAATGAAGTGATTACCGCTTGTGATAATTGCTTTTTCCCTATTTTGCGTCTTGATGCCTCTCAGGATAATTTAAGCAAGCTTAAATACGCACAAATTCCAGGGCTAACTGCAGAAATTGGCGCAGATAAAAACGCAACCATCGCTGCCGTATTACCGCACTTTGCAGGCGCACTTAAAGCTAACCGTGTGGGCACACATAATGTGTATCCGGATAGTGATGGTATTGTGCGCGAATACCGCATGCTGCATAACGATGCTGGCTGGCGCTTGCCTGCCCTGCCCTTAGTTGTGGCGAAATTTTCAAACGCAGAAAATACAGAAAAAACACCTCACAACATGCTGATTAACTGGCGTGGAAAACCATTTAGCTACCATTACGCGAGCTTTAGCGATGTGTTTACAGACTTGGCCAGCAAAAACAAAAAACGCCCGCAAGATGAATTTGCCAATAAGATCGTCATCATCGGATCTACCGCACCAGGGTTGTTTGATATTAAAGCCACTGCGATGGATAAGCAGTTTCCAGGGGTCGAAATCTTGGCCACCGCTATTGATAACGTCAAGCATGGGGATTACCTAAAAGTCTGGCGCGGCAAGATTCCATACATTTTGCTAAGCTTGCTGCTGATTTGGGGTACAACGCTGGCTTTTTACTTCAATGTCGATCGCGATAAACTCAACACAGTTTTCACTCGCAGCCAGATTGGTTTATTAATCCTGTCTTATCTAGTTATCAATTTTACAAATAGCTATCTTGACCTCACAGCACCTATTTTATGGGCATTGGCGTTGTTTGCTATCGCCAAAATATATGCCCTCGCCAATGACCGTGCACTGCAGCGCTGGTTAGCATTCGGCGTAAAGTCCGATTCAGACACCAACGCGGTGCTTATGATGCCGATTTTGGTAGAAAGCCAAGAACCTTTAGATGACACTTTGCTAAAAAAACTTAGGCGTAGCATAGAACTGACCAGCCATACTCCAAATAGCATCGAATTTATCCATGGCACGCAAAGTGGTATTTGGGGATTGTTCGGCGACATGCTGGTAGTGAGCTGGATTTACGCTGAGGACAAACCGGAGTATGCAACCGCCGCGATGCAGGATGCACAAAATATAATTAAACAATTATCAACTTTAGTTGAAGATTTAGGTCTACCAAAAGGTACAGGAACACGTTATACCACGCATGATGGAAAGCTTATCGGCAATCTTGGTGCAAATGCCACGCTGGCTTCGCAATGGCGAACGATTTTTGCACAAGCGGTGATTAAACTTGAACACGAAGATACTTTGGTTTGAAAATTTGGAATTTAAGGATTACGCATGAAAAATATATTATTACTGTTTTTGCTAGCCCCTCTCATAGCATTGGCTGGCGAGGCCGGGACAGCTTTAAAAGCCGACAGTGTACGTGCTGAACCTTTTGCGGATGCCAAAACAACTGGCGTCTTGAACAAAGGTGACAGCGTGGATATTTTGAGTAAAAAAGGTGCTTGGCTACAAATAAAAAGTAAAAAAACGGCTGGCTGGGTTCGTCTGCTTTCAGTCAAACGTGGTGGCGCCTCTAGCAACAATGCTGTTGGGGGTGCAATTGACGTCGCCAGTGGCCGTGCTGGTACGGGCAAAGTAGTTTCTACTACAGGTATCCGCGGCTTAAGCGCAGAAGAGCTGAAAGCTGCCAAATTTAATGAAGAAGAAATGAAAAAAATGGAAAGTCACATGCAAACTGCTGCCGATGGCGAACGCTTTGCCAGTGCCGGGGGTTTGAGCAAAACTAGCTTAGCTTACTTCAAAGGAGCTAAATAATGAATCGTCTATTGATAGGTTTGTTAATAATAGCGGGCGTTTTTAGTGCACAAAGTTATGCGCTTGATTTGGGTAAAGTGTTGGAAGATGCCGCAAAACAAGAAATTGATAAGCAAGTGAGCGATATTAAAGGTGACGAAAAAGCGCCTGCAGCCAACCCGCCCCAGCTGAAACTGCTGCAACGCCAACCGCTGCTGCCAGCACACCGGCAGCAACAGAGCCAGCAAAAACTGCAGAGCCAACTAAACCGGCAGAGCAACCCAAACAAGAGATTAACTGGAAAAAACCCAGTCGTGATGAAGAAATTTTAATTGGACGTGAAATTACTGGCAGCATTCTAGGCGCCGCACCACTGGTTAAAGACGAATCACTGCAAAAGTATGTAAATCAAGTCGGACGTTGGGTGGCAAGCCAATCTGAACGCCCTGATTTACCTTGGAAATTTGGGGTGATAGAAAGCACTGATTTAAATGCTTTTGCCGCACCTGGTGGCTATGTACTGATTACCAAAGGCTTGTACCAGAAACTGGAAAACGAGGCGCAGTTAGCCGGGGTTTTGGGCCATGAAATTGCACATATCGTCAAAAAACATCAACTCAAGGTTCTGCAAAAACAACAGCTACTCAATGCAGGCACCAGCTGGATTACAGATAAACTTGGCAAAAAAGATAAATTAGCAAAAAAAGTAATCAGTAATGGTGCAGAAATAAGTGCGCGTAGTTTGGACAAAGATGCAGAATTTGAAGCAGATCGTATGGGTCTAGTACTGGCAGCGCGTGCCGGTTATGATGCCTTTGGCTTGCCTGAGGTACTACAAACTATCGGGCATACGAACAAATCAGACAATAGTGTCGCTTTGCTATATAAAACGCACCCGCACCCTGATGAGCGTTTAGCTAAACTTGGGGACAGCGTTGGTAGTAGTTTGGATAATGTAAAAGCTGGTAAAACTCTTGAAACGCGTTTTTACAAATCAAACTAAGTCATGATCTCTTAGCTCGCTTTTGATGTAGGCGTAGTATATCGGCGCAGCAACAACTCCGGCGATGCCAAAAGCGGCTTCCATCAATGTCATAGCGATGAGTAGCTCCCAAGCGAATGCACGAATCTGCCCGCCCACAATACGCGCATTTAAAAAATATTCTAGTTTATGAATCACCACTAAAAATAGTAGCGACCCAAGCGCAATTGCAAGCGAGTGGCTCATGCTCACCACCACAATCACTGCGTTTGAAATTAGGTTACCTACTACCGGCAACAACCCCACAATAAAAGTAATCGCGATCATAGTCTTGGTAAAAGGCAAATGCACGCCCATTAAAGGCAATACGATTGCAAGGTAGATGCCAGTAAAAACAGCGTTGATGGCAGAGATACGCACTTGTGCAAATACGATGTTTCTAAAAGCATTGCCAAAAAGCGTGATGCGCTTTACCAAGGCGCTTGCAAAGGGTTTGTAACGGTCTGCAGAAACCACTTCGCGCAATGCCAACATCCCGCCAATAATCATCGCAATCAGGATATGTACTGCATGGCGCCCAGCCTCTTTGCCTACAAATTGTAAATCAGTTGAGTGATCCCGTAGCCATTGTGTTACCGCCTGCTGTAATGCTAAAGCATCATCTGGCAGTCGCGAATCAATCCAGATAGGTAAAATTTTTCTTGAGTCTTCCACAATCTGCGCCATTTGTGCGATTAAACTAGTCAGACTGCCTGAGTCTGACCTGAAGAAAGCTGCCAAACCAGTTCCAATCAGCATTAGCAAACCCACAACTATTGCCGCTAATAAGCCCACTGCAACCAATTTTGCGACCTTGCCTGGCAATCTCCGCGCAATATAGGGCGAAATGATATGCACCAACTCGAACACTAATAAGCCTGCAAGCAGTCCTGGCAGCAGATGAAACTGCAGCACAAACAGCATGGCCAACCCCATCAAAACCCATGCGGCGATATCGAATTTATTGAATTGTTTTTTTTGCGTCATTATTTAACCAAACCTGTCCATTAATGCTTGCGTTTCAAGCGCAGGCAAGCTAATTTTCACATGCACGGCTTCTGCAAATGATTTATCAAGGATTTTACCCTTTAGTTGGGTCACCGCCCTGTTTAATTCATCCACACGGTTATATTGAATCGTCAATTTAATCTCTTGCATTTCTACGTAAGGTTCCGTTTTAGCGGCATCTAGCGCCATGCGCGCTGTGCCTCCATAAGCTCGTGCAAGGCCACCAGTGCCTAAATTCACTCCACCATAATAACGTATTACACCCACACAGACATTAATCAAATCACGCCCTTCCAACATTTGTAGAATAGGCTTACCTGCAGTGCCAGACGGTTCACCTGCATCAGAAAATCTTGGAATAATGCCATCGGGTGTTTTAATGCGGAATGCATAGGCCAAATGGCTAGCTGTTTGATGTTGCGTTGCAATAGAGCGTAAAAAAGCCATCACTTCACGCTCTGATTGGCAATGTGCTGCCCACGCTAAAAATTTAGACTTCGTAATGGTTTGCTCGGCAACACCTGCTTTTTCAATGGTATACAAACTAACTTAAACCTGTAATTTTTCCAGCAATATCAACATCTATACGTTCACTGGCAGGAACTCTAGGTAAGCCTGGCATTGTCATTATGTCTCCGCAAATCGCTACAATAAAACCCGCACCTCGTGATAAGCGCAATTCACGTACCTGTAACACATGTCCACTAGGCGCATTACGCAATGTTGGATCAGATGAAAAAGAATATTGGGTTTTCGCAATACAAACCGGAAAGTCGCTATATTCTTGATTAAGAAAACTCATTTGCTGAGCCGCCATAGCGCTTAACTCCACCTTGGCAGCTCCATAGATTTTTGTCGCAATTGTTTCTAGTTTCCCAAGCAAGTCAATATTATCTGGATACAATAGTCTAAACTGAGATTGCTTGCTCTTTAGCACGCGCACTACTTCTTGTGCGAGTTCCGTCGCACCTGCGCCACCATCAGCCCAGTGTTTACAAACTAGCGCCGTACTCCCAAGTGCCTCCACCGCCTTTTTAAGCGTTTCAAGCTCAAGCTCCGTATCTTGCGTAAAGTGATTAATAGCCACAACCACTTGCACGCCGAAATTCTCATGTAGATTATTAATATGTCTTTTTATATTATTGATTCCATTTAATAAAAAGTTTATATTTTCAATACTTAACTCTTTCAATTCTGCACCGCCGTGGTACTTTAAGGCGCGAATAGTCGCAACAATCACGACCACATCGGGTTGCAGATTCGCTTTACGGCATTTGATATCGAAGAACTTTTCCGCGCCCAAATCAGCACCAAAACCCGCCTCGGTTATCACATAATCTGCAAATTTTAACGCGGCCTTTGTCGCCACAACCGAGTTGCAACCATGGGCAATATTGGCAAAAGGTCCGCCATGAATAATTGCAGGTGTATGTTCCAGTGTTTGCACAATATTAGGCTGAAACGCATCCTTCAATAGCGCAGTCATTGCGCCATTCGCCAGCAATGTCCTCGCCAGTATTGGTTTTCCAGCCATATTTTTTGCAACCTGAATTTCACCTAAACGCACTTTTAAATCTTCCAGATTTTCCGCTAAGCAAAAAATTGCCATCACTTCCGATGCGACCGTAATATCAAAACCCGTTTCAGTTTCGTGCCGCTGCTGGTGAAGTGTCGCCCGACGCAAAGCGCGGTCATTCATATCCATGCAACGTCGCCAACTGATTGATTTAACATCAATATCAAGCTGGTTACCCTGATGAATATGATTGTCGACCAATGCTGCCAGCAGATTATTGGCTGCCGTAATTGCGTGAAAATCACCAGTAAAATGCAGGTTGATATTCTCCATAGGCACAACTTGCGCATAGCCGCCACCCGTAGCCCCGCCCTTAAGGCCAAATACTGGCCCTAAAGAGGGCTCTCGGATACAAACAACAGCTTTTTCACCGATATGATTGAGTGCATCTGCAAGGCCAATGGTTGTCGTTGTCTTGCCCTCCCCAGCTGGCGTAGGGCTTATGGCGGTGACTAGCACCAATTTGCCATTGGGTCTGTTTTGAACTTTAGCGATGCACGCGGGACTGAGTTTGGCCATATAGTGGCCGTATGGAATCAAATCTTCAGCAGCGATATCAAGTTTTTTTGCAACATCTGAAATTGGCTTTAGCTGTGCTGCTTGCGCAATTTCGATGTCACTCAACATAGATTAGCGCTTGCCTAGAATAGAGCCTAGCACACCACGAATGATGCTGCGCCCAAGTTGTGAGCCAATAGAACGTGCAGCAGATTTGGCAGCAGATTCTAGAATAGTATCGGAACGACTCGATTTTTTGCCACCACCAAGCATGCCACCCCAATCAAAGCCTTTATCTTCCTCGACTTGCGTTGCAGATTCTGCCGCGCGCTTGGTGAGCACTTCATATGCTGATTCGCGATCCACCTCTTTTTCATATACACCACGGACAATCGAATTACTGATTACAGCGGCACGCTCAGCATCGGTGGCTGGCCCAATACGACTTTGTGGCGGACAAATAAACGTGCGCTCAACTGGTGTTGGAATGCCTTTTTCATCCAAAAATGAGACGAGCGCCTCACCGACACCAAGCTCTGTAATTGCAGTCGCAACATCTACTTTGGGATTTGTTCTAAAGGTTTCCGCCGCAGATTTAACCGCTTTTTGGTCGCGCGGCGTAAAGGCGCGTAATGCATGCTGCACACGGTTACCTAGCTGGCCAAGTACAATATCAGGAATATCCAATGGGTTCTGACTCACAAAATATACGCCAACACCCTTAGAGCGAATCAAACGAATCACTTGTTCGATCTTTGTCATCAACACTTGCGGAGCATCAGTAAAAAGCAAATGTGCTTCATCAAAGAAAAATACCAGTTTTGGTTTTTCCAAATCGCCAACTTCAGGCAGTTTTTCATACAAATCGGAAAGCAAACTCAATAGCAACGTGGCATATACGCGCGGTGAATTGAATAAGCGGTCTGATGCCAAAATGTTAATGACACCACGACCCTGACTGTCGGTTTGCAACAAATCATCCAAATTAAGTGCTGGCTCGCCAAAAAGCACATCTCCGCCTTCTGTTTCTACCTGCAACAAAGCACGCTGTAACGCACCCACGCTGGCGGCGGAGATATTGCCATATTCAGTTTGATACTCTGCAGAATGCTCTGCCGCATGCTGCGACATCGCACGCAAATCTTTTAAATCCAGCAACAACCAGCCTTTGTCATCAGCAATTTTAAAAATGGAATTGAGTACGCCGCCCTGCACATCATTCAAATTAAGCATGCGTGCCAATAACAGCGGCCCCATTTCTGCGATGGTAGTACGTACTGGGTGCCCTTTTAAACCAAAAACATCCCAAAACGTCACGGGTGACGCTTGCGGTTTATAGTCTGTCAAACCAAGTTGTGCAACGCGTGCATCCACTTTGGGATTACCGCCCCCCGACTGACTCATTCCAGACAAGTCGCCTTTAACATCAGCCATAAAAACTGGCACGCCCAGCTTAGAAAATCCTTCTGCGAGACTTTGCAAAGTTACAGTTTTACCCGTACCTGTCGCACCAGCAATCAAACCATGACGATTCGCCATTTTGGGTAAAATAAAACTGCTGGTATCGCTGTTTTTTGCAACGAATATCGGGTCTGCCATGATCTGATTCTCTTGATTATTCTAATGCATCTATGTTACTTAAAACTTCTTGTCTTGTCTTTGCAATTTGTTCGCTAATCTGGACTTCTATCTGATTGTCACTCTCTAGCTTTTCCCAGTTCTGCTGCCAATTATCAAATAAGCGCTGTCCTTCTTTTGCAGCGCTTGGATTAAGCAATCGGCTTAGGTCACGCACCATTGTTGCATGCTTCCAGCCATCAATCGGATTACCGCGCGATTTGTCTTCTTCAAAATGCGCATAATTCACGATTGTCTGCATTTCACCCAGGTTTTTTAACACCTCAAACGAGGCGACACGCATATTTTGATTGATCTCATTTTGATGATCTTGCCAAGTATTGTAAGTAAAGCCAGAAATCGCCGTTATCAAGCTGATGACCGCCACGCTATTCGATTTAATCTGATCGGCAAACCATTCGCGACTAAATCGTTTATGCATGCTAAATTTCGCCTTTACTCGCTTTATTAAGAAGTTGAATTAGCGCCTCTTCTAACTGTTGGGCAGCTTTTTGTGCTCGGGGAGTTGGGTTTTTAATGCTCTTTAAATCATAAGTTGGTCGTGCCAACCCCAAAAACAATTGATTTTGTTTCTCATAGAGTGCGACACGGCATGGTGCAAACACCAGAAACTCTGGGTGATCTAAAAATATATCAGTGCCCATGGTTAAATTGCAAAAGGAATGGACTTCTTTAACGCCTTGCGGATTAATGCCACGCTGTTTGATGTGCTCACCTATTGGGAAATTGGCAGGATTTACAAAATTCATGCCTTCAGAAACAGACTTTAAGCTATCAATAACGTCTTGATAGCTTACTCCTTCTTTGACCGCAACCTCGTAAATAGCAGTATTGGCATCAGAGGCATTAGGTCGCGTCGCTTCAATTGCTGCTGGTGGCTTGCTGGCGCATGCCGCAAGCGCAAGACATAAGACAAAAGTGTGTAACCTAAGCATAAACTTTCAATTTATTCGCCTAGTAAGTAGTTCTCGTTATCTTAAATGCTTCATCCACCGCTTTTCGATTAAACTTTGGCGATAGTAGTTCAATAAATCCATAGATATAGCCGCGCATAAAGGCATCTTTACGTACACCCAAATAAGTGGTGCTGGGAGGGAACAGATGGCTACAGTCAAGCCGCACCAAGTCTTTGTCACGCTCTTCATCGTAAGCCATGTTAGCGATCAATCCGATACCCAAACCTAAATTGACGTAAGTCTTAATCACGTCTGCGTCGATTGCTGTTAAGACGACATTTGGCATCACGCCTGCATCATGAAACACTTTAGAGACTGTGGTACTGCCGGTAAAAGCAAAATCGTAAGTAATAAGCGGGTAGCTTGCAATATTTGCCAAAGTGAGTGGTGACGCATCAATCAATCGATGACCTTTTGGCACAACCACACAACGATTCCACTCATAGCAAGGCAAACATAGCAACTTTTCATCTTGGCTGATTGCCTCGGTTGCGATACCAACGTCCGCTTCGCCATTGGCTACTTGAGCCGTTACATGACTAGGATCGCCCTGATGAATGTTAAGTTTGACGTGAGGATACATCTCCATAAACTGCTTCACCACAGCTGGCAATTTATAACGCGCTTGCGTGTGTGTCGTGGCAATTGTAAATGTGCCAGTTTCAACTTTACTAAACTCATCGCCAACGCGCTTGATATTTTGCATTTCCAGCATGACTGTCGCTGCCAGCTTGATAATGTGTTTGCCAGGCTCTGTCACGCCTGTAAGCCGCTTACCATTGCGCTGAAAAATCTGCAGATTGAGCTCGTCTTCAAGCAACTGGATTTGCTTACTCACTCCGGGCTGAGAGGTATGTAAAGCCTCAGCAGCAGCCGAAATACTCAAGCCCTGGCGAGCCACCTCATGCACGTATTTTAACTGGTGAAGTTTCATTGATTACCTTAATGTTGCGAATGCATTCATTATAACTAAATAATATACCAAAATAATAAATTGGTATTAAATAATTATATCAATACCTGCTATATTACGCCGTTAATTCAAACCAATGTAACTACCCAAATGGACTTTTATTATATTTTAGCTGGATTTGTTGTAGGCTTATTAGTTGGCCTGACAGGCGTTGGTGGCGGCTCGCTTATGACGCCCATTTTGTTAATATTTTTCAATGTGAAAGCAGCAGTAGCCGTAGGCACAGACCTGCTATATGCGTCTATCACCAAAACCGCAGGCATTTTCGCGCATGGCAAACTAGGCAACATCGACTGGCACATCGTGCGCTTACTGGCTTATGGTAGCGTCCCAGCCTCAATCATCACCACTCTATATCTGCGCGGCTTGGACGTGACATCAGATAGCGCAGTAACTGAGATTAAGTTCTGGTTAGGCATTGCACTATTGCTTACGTCATTGTCGGTTTTATTCCGCCATCAATTAGCAAAGCTTTCAAAAACAGGACACTGGGTTAGCCCGAAATATACGCCTGCATTAACCGTTATTCTCGGTATCGTTCTGGGATTTTTAGTGACGCTTACATCCGTCGGTGCAGGCGCGCTTGGTGTTACTGCTTTACTTATACTCTATCCCAAAGCGGCCATCACTCGCATAGTGGGCACTGACGTTGCACACGCGGTGCCGTTAACGCTTGTTGCTGGTCTGGGACATGTAAGTTTAGGCACGGTCGATTACCCGCTACTAGGCACATTGCTGATTGGCTCAATTCCAGGCATATGGATTGGTAGCCATTTGAGCTCAAAAGTAGCAGAGCACTGGGTGCGCACTGCGCTGGCACTTATTTTAGTTTATGTGGGGCAAAAACTCGCTTTTCCTCAATTTAATCAATTGCTTGGTGTTTCATTTCTACTTTTAATTGTCGCCTTAAAGCAACTCGCACCAAGAAAAGTCTAAACGACAAGCAGTTTTTTGAATTAAAATGGCAGGTTGTTAGGATTTTATAAAACCAATATGTACAAATACGACAAAATAGATCAACAAATCGTTGATGAACGCGTTGCGCAATACCGCGACCAAACGCGGCGCTACTTGGCTGGTGAACTAACAGACGATGAGTTTCGTCCGCTACGTCTGCAAAACGGCCTGTATATTCAACGCCACGCGCCTATGTTGCGAATCGCAGTACCCTATGGCATGCTATCTAGTAGGCAACTACATAAACTCGCTGATATCGCTACAAAATATGATAAAGGCTACGGCCACTTTTCTACACGCCAAAACCTGCAACTCAACTGGCCTAAGCTCGAAGATACGCCAGAAATTTTGGCTGAACTAGCCACCGTAGAAATGCACGCGATTCAAACTTCTGGTAATTGTATTCGCAACATTACCACCGACCAATTTGCTGGCATCGCGCCTGACGAAATTATCGACCCTCGCGCGATGGCTGAAATCATGCGTCAATGGAGCACGTTCCACCCAGAGTTCGCGCTATTGCCGCGCAAATTCAAAATCGCGGTTTCCGGAACCAAAGAAGACCGCGCCGTAGTGCAAATGCACGATATCGGCATGGAGTTTTATCCTGACGCTCAAGGCAAAATGGCCATCAAAGTGTGGGTAGGCGGCGGTCTGGGGCGCACGCCAATACTAGGCGTGGTGATACGCGAGCATCTCGAGTGGCAACACGCTCTCACCTATTGCGAAGCGATTATTCGCGTGTATAACCTGCATGGTCGCCGCGATAATATTTATAAAGCGCGCATTAAGATTTTGGTGAAAGCGCTGGGAATTGATGAGTTTAAAAAACAAGTGGAGGCCGAATGGGCGTACTTGAAAGATGCACCAAACACCATCACCGAAGCCGAATTGGCGAGGGTTGGCAAGCATTTTGACGTGATGCCTTATGAAAACCTGCCCGCAAATGACGCAAGTTTTGATAGCGCAATTGCTAGCAACCCCGCCTTTGCTGCTTGGGTTAAGCGCTGTGTGCATGCGCACAAACAGCCGGGCTACCGCGCGATTACATTATCCTTAAAACCTCACGGCAAAGCGCCTGGTGACGCCACGAGCGAACAAATGCACGTGGTTGCGGACTTGGCAGAACAATATAGTTTTGGCGAATTACGCGTTTCGCATGAGCAGAATTTAATTCTCGCCGATGTAAAACTGAGTGACTTATTTGCGCTTTGGGAAAAAGCCCGCGCAAATGGCTTAGCAACACCTAATATCGGTCTTCTGACAGATATCATTTGCTGCCCAGGCGGCGATTTCTGCAGTCTAGCGAATGCAAAATCTATTCCGATTGCCGAAGCAATTCAAATGCAATTCGACAATCTCGATTATCTGCACGACATCGGCGATATCGAAATCAACATCTCCGGTTGCATGAACGCCTGCGGACACCACCATGTTGGCCACATCGGCATACTAGGCGTAGATAAAGACAGTGAAGAGTGGTACCAAGTCTCGCTTGGCGGCAAGCAAGGTAACGACGCTAGCCTCGGCACCGTAATTGGCCGCTCGTTCGCCGCAGATGAAATGCCAGGCGTGGTACAAAAATTGATTGATGTGTACGTTAAAGAGCGCACACCTGAAGAGCGCTTTATAGACACCGTGCGCCGCTTAGGATTAGAGCCGTTTAAAGCCAATGTTTATGCGGCAAAGGAAGTGGCGTGAGCAACTTAATTCAACTAAAAAATGGTCTAGCTTCTCTGGCTACAGACGATTGGACGATTGTCCAATTGCCTGCCAGCCAAGTAGAAGAACGCAAACAAGCAGGCAAAGTCGTGCTGTTTAAACTCACCGGTGAAAAAACCGTAACAGACGAGCAAATCGCCAAAACAGAGATTCCTGCAAGCGGCAAAATTATTGTACCTTTAAGCGTGTATATTGCAAGAAAGAATGAACTGCAGAATCGCATGGATATTGGTTCTGTAGGCATATGGCTCGCCACGCATGAAGTGCTGGAAGACTTAATTCACGCGGTTGGAAACATCAACCATTTACCGATTATCGCCGTGTTTGTCGAACGCTTTGCGGACGGGCGTATTTTCTCGCTGGGCACTCTGTTACGCACACGTTATGGTTTCAAAAATGAGCTACGCGCCTTTGGCGACGTGCTTCGCGACCAGTTGTTCTTTTTAAAACGTGCTGGCTTTAACAGTTTCCAAATCCGCGCAAACCGTAGTGCAGAAGACGCGATTGCCAGCTTAAACGATTTCACCGCACCCTACCAAGGCGCTGTTGATGAGCCTCGTCCAGTGTTTGCGCGTTACAACCGAGGCGCCTAAACAATGTCTGGTGAAGTCAGCTTTTTAAAGCCGAGCGCTAGCAACCCAGCAACCAATCCGACGTTAACGGATACGCTGAAATCCAGCGTGCAAGCCAAAACTGTTGCGGCTCTGGCTCTGCTAAAAAATGCTCAACAAACGTTCCAAACCCATTGCGTTTGCCAATAGTTTTGGTGCAGAAGACATGGTGCTGACCGACATTATTTTGAAAAACAAGCTCAATATCGAGGTATTTTCACTTGATACTGGCCGCCTTCCCGCTGAAACTTACGATTTGATGGGCGCAACCGAAAAGCATTACAACACTAAATTAAACGTGTATTTTCCGCAGGCTCAAACTGTTGAGTTTTATGTGAAAAATCATGGGATTAATGCGTTTTACGAATCTATTGAATTGCGTAAAAAATGCTGCCATATGCGTAAAGTTGAGCCACTGCAGCGCGCATTAAATGGCAAAAAAGCTTGGATTACGGGTATGCGTGCCGAACAAGCCACAACGCGTGCCAATTTGCCGGTGCAGGAATATGATGAAGGCAATAGACTAGAGAAATTCAATCCATTAAGTGATTGGACGGAGCAAGAAATCTGGGCATATATTCGCTTGCACGGCGTGCCTTACAATGCTTTGCATGACCAGTTTTATCCCAGCATTGGTTGCGCACCCTGCACACGCGCAATTGCCATGGGTGAAGATGTGCGTGCTGGTCGTTGGTGGTGGGAGAACGCAGATAGCAAGGAATGCGGTCTTCATGTTAAAAGTTAAATCTTAAGTTAAAGTAAATTATTAGGTTATTAAATTAAGTTATTGAAATGTCAAATATAAATCAACCACACCATAACCCTCTTTCACATCTAGATTGGCTAGAAGCCGAGGCCATTCACATTCTGCGCGAAGTTGCCGGTCAATGCTCAAATCCAGTACTGCTGTTTTCTGGCGGCAAAGATTCGCTTTGTATTTTGCGCCTTGCAGAAAAAGCATTTCGTCCAGGTCGCTTCCCCTTTCCTCTCATGCATATTGATACGGGTCACAATTACAAAGAAGTCGTAGATTTTCGCGACCAGCGCGCTGCCGAGCTTGGGGAGCGCCTGATTGTGCGCTCGGTAGAAGACTCCATGAAGCGCGGTACAGTGGTGTTGAAATCAGCCGACGAGCCGCGTAATAAACATCAATCAGTCACTTTGCTTGAGGCCATTGAAGAACATGGCTTTGATTGCTGTATTGGTGGTGCAAGACGTGATGAAGAGAAAGCGCGCGCAAAAGAGCGCATCATGAGTTTTCGCGATGAATTTGGTCAGTGGGATCCAAAAAATCAACGTCCGGAATTATGGAATTTATATAATGCCCGCTCACATAAAGGCGAGAATATCCGCGCATTTCCAATCTCTAACTGGACGGAAATGGACGTTTGGCAGTACATTGAGCGCGAAAATCTTGAGCTACCAAGCATTTATTTCGCACATCAGCGAGATATCGTAATGCGCGGTGGTGCGATTGTGCCCGTAAACGTGCCGCTTGCCAGCGGTGAAGTGATTATGCAGCCCAAAGCAAATGAAAAAGTCATTAACATGCAGGTGCGCTTCCGCACGGTGGGCGATATCACATGCACTGCACCAGTACCATCTGATGCGGACAATGTAAGTAAAATCGTACTGGAAACCGCAACGACGACTATCACAGAGCGCGGCGCTACACGTTTGGATGACCAAACCTCGGATGCCAGCATGGAACAACGCAAAAAAGAGGGGTATTTTTAATGCAAAACGCTAGCAATCAAAACGATAGCTTATTGCGCTTTATGACCTGCGGCTCAGTCGATGATGGCAAAAGCACGCTGATTGGCCGCCTACTTTTTGATACTAAAACTATTTTGGCCGATACGCTCACGCAAATCTCCAACACCTCGAAAAAGCGTGGCATGGAAGCGGTGGATTTATCTCTACTCACGGACGGTCTTGCAAGCCGAGCGCGAGCAAGGCATTACGATTGACGTCGCTTACCGTTATTTCAGCACAGGCACGCGTAAATATATTATCGCCGATGCACCTGGCCACGAGCAATACACGCGCAACATGGTCACTGCCGCTTCCACCGCCAATTTGGCAATTATTTTGATTGACGCACGCAAAGGGGTGCTTACACAAACACGTCGCCATTCCTATTTGGCGCACTTGGTAGGCATTCCGCACATTGTGGTTGCAGTGAATAAAATGGATTTGGTGAATTACGACCAAGCCATTTACGACAAGATTTGTGCCGATTATTTGGCGTTTGCCAAAGAACTTGGGCTCGCGCAGGTGCGAGACATACGCTTTATCCCGATGTCCGCTTTGAATGGTGACATGCTGGTAGATAGACTTGAAAATATGCCTTGGTACACTGGCGAAACGCTACTCGAGATGCTAGAAAAAGCACCTGCTGCGCATACTGAAGCCAACGAAGAGTTTCGCTTTCCTGTGCAGTTCGTCTGTCGTCCGCACGCTAGCGCAGATGCTGATTTACACGATTTCCGTGGCTTTATGGGACGCGTCGAAAGCGGCGATATTACCGTCGGCGATGCGGTTACCGTATTGCCAAACGGATACACTAGCAAAGTGAAAGCAAATCTTACTGGGCGAAACGTCGTTACCTAGCGCGCAAACCGAGCAATCCATCACCTTGCTTTTGGAAGATGAAATCGACACTTCGCGCGGCGATATGATTGTAAAAACCGGTAGCGCAATTGAACCTGTGAAACAGATAGAAGCCCATGTTTGTTGGCTTTCAGAGACACCTCTTTCAACCGCGCGCACTTACATTATTCGTCATACGACAAGGGAGTCTAAAGCCAAAGTCGGCACGATTTCATACAAAATCGATGTGAATACGCTGGAACAACAAACTACTACCGACCTGAAAATGAACGACATTGCGCGCATTTCGTTCAAACTTGCGCAACCATTGATGGTGGATAGCTACACGCAAAACCGGGCGATTGGTGCGTTTATCGTAATCGATGAATCAACCAACAATACCGTCGGTGCGGGTATGATCGTATAAATTCAAGATTGTAAAAAATAAAGAATAGATTAAAATTCAATTAAGTTTAAATGAAGGACAAAAAATGACCTATGTCGTTACCGAAAACTGTATTCAATGCAAATATACTGATTGTGTAGATGTTTGCCCTGTAGATTGCTTTGTAGAAGGTCCAAACTTCTTGGCAATTAATCCTGATGAGTGCATTGATTGCACTTTATGTGTGGCAGAGTGCCCTGCTGAAGCGATTTTTGCAGAAGATGATGTGCCTGCAGACCAACAGCAATTTATCGAGTTAAACGCACGCTTGGCAAAGGTTTGGCCTGTTATTACCAGCCGCAAACCGGGCTTGGAAGATGCAGACGCCATGAATGGCGTACCAGGCAAGCTTGAGTTATTAATTGAATAGTTTTAAGTGAATAAAAAAGGAGGCCTTGGCCTCCTTTTTTTATCTTTGCAAATTAGAAGTTGTGTGTGAATTGCATACTTAAAATATCTACACTGCCTTCGAAGTCGCCTCGTAAGCGTCCATTACGTCCATCAGCTGGAGCCGTCTGGTCATCATCAATTTTTGCATCGCTAATAAATAAATGTGAGTAACCAACATCAATTTTTGAGGCTGGCGCCACTTGCCAGCCAACGCCCAGTGATAACCATTTTCTGTCATTGCCGGGAATACGTGCAGTACGAAACTCGTCTTTGATTGCTTCTTCATCGTAAGCCAAACCTGCGCGCAATTTTACTGTATCGCTGTAATGGTAGTTTACACCTACAGAATAACGCATAGTGTTTTCCCAGTTCTCGGGCGTGAGCGCAAGCGTAGTACCATTATCACGCACAATCTTGAGCTCTTCAAATTGGCTCCAGCGTGTCCAAGTTACATCACCCATCAAGTCCCATTTATCATTGAGACGGCTAAACGCACTTACTGAGAAGTTTTCAGGCAAAGTCACATCGGCTTTAACATCTGTATTCCCCGCCGCCAAAGCAGTGCCGAATTTAGCTTTACCTTCTAAGTGTTGCTCAACCTTAGAACGATACGCCACACCAATGCGCGTATCCGCTGTCGCTTGGTAAATAGCGCCTAAGTTGAACCCATAACCCCAGTCATCGCCCTTAATTTCTACGTCTGATTCTGTAGCAACTACACGGTTTACTTGACGCGTAAGTGTTGCCTCCGCACGCATTACCGATACGCCAAAACCCAAAGAAAGCTGATCATTTACTTTGAAAGCAATAGATGGATTGATGTTAATCGTTTTAACTTCCGATTTATCAGCCTGAAAGCGCCCCACCCACTCATCATCATATTCGGTTTTCAAACCAAACGGAGCGTTAATCCCCAGACCTACTCTTATAGAAGGCGTGATATCCGTCATCACATAAAAATTTGGTACAAATGCCAAATCCCCTGCATTGGGGCCTTCCCCACCTTTAGGAACTACTGCAGCTGGAATGCCTTGTGCGCCAATAGACCCTTTGTCATGAAACTCCGCATTCGGGTTAATCAGATGCAAAGCGCCTGCAGCCTGTGTACCCTCAATATAAGTCATGCCAGCCGGGTTAAAAAATATCGTGCTAGCATCTTCTGCTACGGCAGAACCCCCAGCATAGGCATTACCCATGCCGCTTGCACTTTGTTCTATCAATGCAAAACCAGCCGCCTGCACGCTCGAGCCCGTTGAAACCAATGCAGCGAGAACCGCACACTGTATAAAGTTGTTTTTCTTCATGAAATCCCCTAAACCCCAAAAATTTGTAATATTTATATGAATTCTAATTTTTCTTATTTTTATGTTTAGACAACCTAATCGTATCCTACTAATTTTTATACGATTAGTACAGTTTTTCACCGCCAGCATGAGTTTTTGATAGAAAATGTGCATTCGTTATGGATAATAAACCACAGCCAATTGATTTATACTTAAAGTTGACTAAGTGAGAATTTAAGACAATGGACGCAATTTCGAGCATTGCACTCGCCGGCGGGCTAAGCTGGGCGAGCGGACTAAGGCTATATGCTACGGTATTTATCGTCGGCATATTGGCCAAGTTTGGCTATATCCCTTTGCCTGAGAGCTTAAATATCCTTAGTAACCCCGTCGTTATTGGCGTTTCTGGCGTCCTTATGACTGTTGAGTTTTTAGCCGACAAAATCCCTTACGTGGATAGCGCTTGGGATGGAATTCAAACGTTTATACGCATCCCCGCCGGTGCGCTGCTGGCCATGGGTGCCATGAACAGCGCCGACCCGATAATTGCAACTTTGGCCGCTTTATTAGGCGGCTCTCTCACCGGCATGACGCATGCTACCAAAGCAGGTAGCCGCGCGCTCATCAATACATCACCGGAACCGGTCAGCAATATCGCGACTTCATTTGGAGAAGAAGGCTTGTTACTGGGCGGTGGCTGGCTCGCCCTCGCCCACCCCATGGTGTTTTTAGGTGTTTTAGCTGCGTTTATTTTTGTTATGATTTGGCTTATCCCCAAGCTGTGGCGAGGGATAAGAACGGTGCTGGGGAATATCGGAAAAGTAACAAAAGCTTAGTATTTATTCAAAAAATATGCTCTGGAAGGCGCATGGATATTGGTCAGCAGAGCAGTTTATTTTAAGCCTTCCAAAGCTTGGTTTGTCGAATCGCAAGACAACTTATTAACCAAAAACCCAGCATCGCGCTCGCAAGACCAAACACACTGATCCATACCAGCGGCACAATAATACCTGCGGAAACAGTGGAAAATAACATCTGCACAAACGCTTGACCAGAAGCGGCTGTGCCGCGAATTTTAGGGTGTCTATCCAGCGCGGCGAGCGAGATAATCGGCATGACTAAACCCATGCCGATGTTAAACAAAGCCACTGGCAAGATGTTGTAAATCGGGTTTATCGGCAGAGTGGTGCAAACAACCACGTTTAAAACCACAATCGCGAACATCCACGCGTAGGCAACATTTAACACCTTTTTAGCCGCGTATTTTCCTGCCGCACGCTTGGATAAATACGAGCCGATAATCATGCCCGTGACTGTGGAAACAAAGAAATAACCGTATTGCTGCGGCGAAAAGCCGAGCAACTTGCCCAGAAACGTGGGGCTACCCAGCACGTACACAAAAAATGCCGCAAAAACAGCACCGAGAGAAATACAAAGTTTAGCGAATTCCATATCGCTAAAAATCGTCTTGTAACTTACGAGAACATTGTGTGCAGAGAGTTTGAGGCGTTTTTCCGGCGGCATGGTTTCCGGCAGAAACTTCACCGCCGCCCATAGCGTAATTGCGGCATACAGCGCCAAAAAGAGGAAAATGCATTGCCAGCCAAAACCCAGCAAAAGGCCGCCGATAATGGGCGCAACGGCAGGCGCTAAGCCAAATAACATCTGCACTGTCGCCATCACTCGCTGTGCTTGCGCACCTTCAAACAGATCACGCACCATGGCACGTGCAACTGTGTTGCCCGCCCCACCCGATGCGCCTTGTAGCGCCCTAAATAACCACAGTGTTTCGACATTTGGCGCAAACGCGCAACCGATGCTCGCCAACACAAAAATGCCCAGACCCCACTTGATGGTTGCAATGCGACCAATAGAATCAGAAATTGCACCATGCCACAGCGTCATGATGGCGTAAGGCAGCAAATAAACTGCCAAGCTCTGCTGAATGTGCAAATCGGAAGCATGTAGGCTCGCACCCATCGCATGGAAAGCAGGCAAGTAGGTATCGATAGCAAACGGCGCCAACGCTGCTAGCATAGCGAGGACGACACTTAAAAAAGCCGCAGATTGCGTTTGGTGGCTAATGGTGAACTGCCTATTTTAAGAATGAAATTATGCTCTCGGGTCTGGATAGCGCCCCATGCGCTCTATTTCTTCAGCTGGCAATTTGCGCATAATAAATTCGATGCCACACTCGCCGACCGGCGTGAGTGTTTGGTCGAATCTAGGCAAACCATATCGAAAAGTCGCATCTAGAAGCTCAATTTTGCAAATTTGAGCAATGCTGCAAAAATCTGCCAACAGGCTCATCAAGCTAATCGAATTCGAGGACCAGCTTTTTTCTTTGAAGACTGTAAACGTCCATTTGTGATCAAGATTATTGGTGGAAGGAAAAATGCCTTGCTCGTACAAATCTTCGTCCGGAATAATCACCACCAAATGACCATTGGGCTTTAAGACCCGCAACCAGTGGTACATAGCCTCTTTGGGGTTATGCATATGTTCTAAGCAATGGCTGGAATGGACAAAATCGAATGTTTCGTCAGCCACCGTCTCAAGAAACTGCGCATCACCATCGGGCAAATCCCAATTTCGGCAACTTTGCATCAGCGGAAACTGCTCAATGTAATTAAAAATGGAATCTGGTCCGCAGCCAATATCAATGCCATTGCCAACAAGATATCGTGTTGCAAACCGGCTGTCATGCAAACGCCGCATTACCGACTTACTAGACTCGTGCATCTGCGCCCCTCCGCTTAATCTACAATTGATTAAGTGTTCATACTACGGCAAGGCATGGAATTGTTCAACGCGTTCCTTGTCGCCTTCTACATATTTTTTGGAGTTTTTATCCGTACGGAAGATAATCGGCTGTTCACGCAACTGCGGATTTTGTGAATCGCGAATCGCTTCATCTATCAAATGACGATTTGGCGATTTGGTGCAAACGGGGTCAGCCGCCTCGGCATCACCGGAGAGCAAATAGGATTGGCAACGACAGCCGCCCAAATCTTTTTCTTTCTCGTCGCAGCTACGGCATGGCTCTTTCATCCACTCATCGCCACGGTATTTGTTGAAAGCCGGTGATTCTTTCCAAGCCCATTCCAAGCCATTTTCACGCACATTGGGGAATTCCAGCCCAGGTAAAACGCGTGCAGAATGGCAAGGCAACACATCACCATTTGCAGTTACAATCATAAACACTTCGCCCCAACCGTTCATACATTTTTTGGGGCGATTGCTAAAGTAATCGGGAACCACAAAGAAAATCTTCATCTTGCTACCGACTTTTTCTCGGAACTCGTTGGTGATTTTTTCTGCCTCGTCAATTTGTTCTTTTGTTGGCATCAATTGACTACGGTTGACCAGCGACCAGCCGTAATACTGTGTATTGGCAAGCTCAATGTAGTCTGCCCCCAAAGCGTCTGCCATCTCGAGGATTTCTCTCATATGGCCAATGTTATAGCGGTGAATCACCACGTTAAGCACCATCGGATAACCATGGTTTTTAATCATGGCAGCCACTTTTTTCTTCAACTCAAAGGTTTTGGTATTTGTGATGAAGTTGTTAATTTCTTCCGTAATATCATGCATGGAAAGCTGAATATGATCCAAACCACCTTCTTTAAAAGCTTGAATACGCTTTTCTGTAAGTCCAACACCGGAAGTAATCAAGTTGCTGTAGTAACCCAGCTTATGGGCTTCAACAACAATTTCCTCGATATCATCGCGTAGCAATGGCTCTCCGCCTGAAATACCCAGCTGAATCGCACCCAATTTACGCGCATCGCGCAGTGCTTCTATCCATTGTTCGGTCGAAAGTTCGTTTTGAGTATGTTTATCGTAATCAGTGGGGTTATAACAAAATGCACAATGTAATGGACAGCGATAAGTCACCTCAGCCAACAGCCATAATGGCTGTGTCTTGGTAATATTAGCGGCCACGCCATTATTTTGTGCCTGCACCACTTTTTGTACAACTGATTCGCCTAAAGATGCTTGTGTCATTTTGTTGCTCCTAATTAGCTGACTTTCGCGCAGCCAGGCTTTGCCAACGCGCCATCTCAAACATCCCCAAAATATCTTTTTCTATCTCTTTGGCATCAGGAAATTCGGCTTTTAAGTCTGCCACAATCTCTCCTACGCTTGCTTTTCCATCCACGCGCTTAATCACTTCACCCGCACCACCATGAAGTTTGACCATGCCTTCTGGAAAAAGTATCACATAACTTTGCTGCGCTTCCTCCCACTGAAATCTGTGGTGGAAGGCAAGCGCATAAACATCTGATTCTTGAATATTATTTTCCATGTGAGCTTATCTTAAAGTTACTCTATATCAATCACAGGCTGGCGCAAGTAATCGCGACCTTCTATCTAATCGCGTTGAGGCCAACATAATGGAATCTGCAATCACCCATAGTACGTTCAGCTTAAACTGCAAAATATCGAAAGCCTTCATTTGCATTTCGCGAGAAGTGCTAAAGTAATCCAAAGTCACACTTAAGCCCTGCTCCACATCGCGGCGTGCTTCTGTGAGGCGTTTTTTGAAGTAGATTAAACCCTCTTCTTTAATCCAAGGATACACCGCTGGCCACGAGCTAATGCGCTGCTGGTGAATATGTGGTGCAAATAGCTCAGTCAGGCTGGAGCAAACACTTTCTTGCCAAGGGCGTTGTTTGGCAAAGTTAATATAAGCATCAACCGCAAAACGTACACCTGGGCTCACCATTTCCAAGCTGAGTCACTTGCTCACGCGTTAACCCAACCGCTTCACCCAGTTGAATCCAAGCTTCTATACCCCCTACTGTCCATCCACGCCATCGTGATCGGTAATGCGGACAATCCATTGTTTACGCACTTCCTTATCTGGGCAATTTGAAAGAATCGCCGCATCTTTCATGCGGAATCACAATTTGGTAGTAAAAGCGATTAGCTACCCAGCTTTGCAGTTGCTCTTTAGCTAAGTTTACCTTCGTACATCATCACATGAAATGGATGGTAAATATGGTAACCCTTACCCTTTTCACGCAATTTTTCTTCAAATTCTTCACGAGTCCAAGGCAAGTTGATTTTTTGTAATTGCATTCATTCTGTTCTCCTAAAGAATAATATCCATGCCATCGTACGCCACTTCAATACCATGCTTGGTAAGCTCGGCGCGCTCGGCGGAATCTTCTCTTAAAATTGGATTAGTATTATTGATGTGTATCAACACCTTGCGCACATTCTCCAAACTCGTCTAACTTTTCAATCATGCCGCCTCTACCAGATTGCGGATTATGCCCGATGCTACGGGCTGTTTTTGTCATCAAGTCCCATATCAATCATTTCGGTATTCGTCCAAAAGGTGCCGTCTACCATAATGCAATCTGCCTGATTCATCAATGCAGGCAAATGTGGCTCGATGAGCTCCAAACCCGGTGAATACCAGCATTTTTTACCTGATGCTAATTTCTTCAATCAGCACACCAATCGTATCGCCAGGCTGCGGGTTATTACGGTGCGGCGAATAAGGTGGCGCAGCACTTTTGAGTGCCACAGTAGTAAATCGTAAATTCGGCACATTCGGAATTTCAAAGCTGGTTTTGCCATCTATCGGCACTTGATGGTGGTTGATGCCGCAATAATGGCCAAGAATATTCAAAACTTGATTGCCGCTAGTCAAATCCTCATACACCATATCGGTGCAATAAATCTCGCGCTTGACCGTACCTTCTCTCAACATGAATAAACCCGTGGTATGGTCAATTTGTGCGTCGATTAAAATGATGGCCTGAATGCCAGTATCACGTACTGCTCGACCAGGCTGCAGTGGCGCAAAATCCTGTATTTGTTGCAAGACATCGGGAGATGCATTAAAAAGCACCCAATTGATGCCATCACCACTCACGCAAATGGAAGACTGTGTGCGCTTTGTGGCCTTGATGGTGCCTTTACGCAAGCCATCACAATTGAAACAATTGCAGTTCCATTGCGGAAACCCGCCGCCTGCGCCAGAACCTAAAACATGAACGTGCATAAAATCTACTTTACAGTTAAAAACAAATTATAGATGTAAAAAAGGCTGCCATGAGGCAGCCTTTGAGACATAACGAATTATTTATTCATTACGTACATTGTTACTTCAAAGCCAAAACGCATTTCTGTAGCTGCTGGTGTTGTCCACATGATCAATATCCTTTTTAAAAGTTATGTTAATTAAGCTAACGCTGCGTTACATCTGAATTACTTGCATTGCCACAACGTGAAACGAATTGTGCGCGCATTTTAAAACACACCAACACTGCTAAGATACCGAATAGCTACTAAGTAATTTCATGATGCGGGCATCATGAAAGCTTACATTTGCTTATTATCAGAAATAATATCCCAGAGTAAGACCACCACCAACATCAGAACTTGCATTACTTAAACCAGTATATAAAACACCACTCAGTTTAAACTGATCGTTGATATAGTGTGATGCATAAACAGAAATCTCCTGCGGTTTTGTGCCACCACTTACAGAAGAAGTTGCCCAGTCGTATGAAACTCCGATATCTGTTGCGCTGGATACCTTATACCCTCCGCCCAAAGAGCCATAAACAACATTTTTATAGTCAATTCCCCTTGGCTCGCCCAGCCATTTATAGCCCAAACCCAATGAAACATAAGGTGATCCAAAATACTTATCCAGATTTACTTGCAAAGCATAATCGTTTTCGCCAGTGCCAAGTCCTTTAGATTCGCTCGCTGTGCCAAACTTAATTCGCCCTGTAACATCGAGCACAACGGCAGAGTCACCGCCTGTATCAAGCACATTATATGCGGCGGAAGCAATGATATCGCCAAGGCCAGATTCGGTTGTGCGGTTACGCTTTGTAGTCGTGGTTGTCGTAGTGGTGGTTGTGCCTGTCGTAACTGTGTTACACACCGTATTGTTGTTTCCTTTGCCGCTATTCGTCACGGTACAAACAACGTTGCTTGTGGCGCCAGAACCTGCACCTGAGCCTCCAAAACCACTTGGAACAACATCCCCAGGGCCTGTCACTCTAATGTATGGCACTGTTAATTTATAAGTAAATGCACCAGTTTGGTATGTCGCAACAAGTGGCAAGTAGTACACGTCAGTGGAATCTCGAGTGCCGTACTTACCTGTAGAGTAATCGGCGCCTACAGAAGCGCTAAAGCCATCTGCATAGGCATGCGTGGCTAATAAAGTTGCTGACACTACCATTATTTTTTTTATGAACTGCATCAATTCCCCCTTTTAATTAAATATTCACAACCTGCAAAACTATTTACCATGCGAACCGCTTGGTTTATCTACTTTTTCTATTTTATTTAAATGCTTAGAATCGCTAGCACTTCGAGGCGACTCAACTCTGACACGCTCGGAGCTTTTGGGTGATTCTATACGATCCCCATGACTTGAACCGCCCGAACTACTGCTATCTTTTACAGACGATCCCGACTCGTGAGAAGAGCCAGATGAGTTCGAGCCACCGCTTGATGAGCCATGTCCACCAGATGACTTGACTCTGACTTTCCATTATCTCCACTAGAATTCGAATCATTATTGCTATTGCCTGATGAGCCGCTGCCATCACTCTTATCTTTGAGCTGCGCGCCTCGATCAAATAACTTACCTTGTCTTTCTTCTATGCGGTCTGTCACCCAATCACCATTTTTACCTCGACTCACCTCAATCTTGACGACCTTGCCGTTATAATTATTAGCTTGCTGAGCCGCATCAGATCCTGTTAATTTCACCACCGTGCCTGCGATTGAAACAGTACCTTGAGACTGCAGTCTGGCAAAGCCTTCTAAAATAGCCGTATCCGAACGATCTACTAGGTTTTTAACTGGTTGTGCTTCTACGCGACCCGCTTTAATCGTTTTGCCGTTCCAACTACCGTCAACACGCACTTCACTGCCAACTTTGATTTTTTCCAGCAATGCCTTATTTTCTAACGCCACACTTGTGCCGTTTACAACAAAGCCATCTCTGTTAACTGCCGTAACGGAGCCCAAGGTACCTACATTGCCAGTGGTTTTTTCGGCATCTACCCTGGTGGCAACAATCTCACCGTTATTCAACCTATGGCCGCTTACTTGCACATTGGTGCCTGCGGTCACACCTTTAAGCTGCTGCATGGCAATTTTATCTAATCGTACAGTCTGCCCCATCACGTGCATCTGTTGGCGAGCGATATCTAAGCGCCCGACTGGGCCAGCAACCGCATCAAACATACCAATTGCTCTTGCTTGTAGCCTGCCAGCAACGCGTTCGGCTTTTAACATCACCATTTTCCCAACCGCAAGTTTCGCTAATTGGACTTTTTTACCATTCTCAAATACTGGCGTCGCACTCTCGTACTGCACTTCTACATCGCCAACACAAATGCTGGCGAAGCCGGTAATAACGCCCACCACTCCGATTCCACCTTGATCTTCTATTGGTAATAGTGTGTTTTGAGTGAGCGCATCTCCTGTACCACCTATGCCCCCGCGTTCAGCCGGCGCACCAGTACCCCCTACGCCACGGATTGCTGCTTTTTGAGCGTCACTTGTGCCACCGATGCCACCTTGTGCAACTGGCGCACCTGTGCCGTCAATTCCACCTTCAACCGCGATGTTTGTTCCGCCAATGCCGCCTTCTGCAACGGGGGCGCCCGTGCCGACAATACCGCCTTCAACCGCGATGTTTGTTCCGCCAATGCCACCTTCTATAGCATTAGGGTTACTAAGTGAAGCTCTAGCGCATATGCCATCACTTTGAGCATATGCTGTTATGGAAGACAGTTGCAAGCTAAAAACAACCAGCAGCAGTAAGTTGCGTTGCTTAATCATTTCTTACTCTTACCGTCCTTGTCATTCGTTTGCACTGGCTCATGGTAGAAATAAACGCCATAGGTGATTCGCATGTTTGCATCTTGGCTAGATTTGTCTTGCTCAGCACGCGCGTCAGCCAGTTTAAATATTTCTTGAAGCGTTTTCATACTTTGTTTTTTTGCGAGTTCGCTAATTTGCTCTACGCTAGCTTTAGTTAATTGGTCATAGTGCACACAACGCTCAAGATAGCCTGGCTGTTGACCTGAAATATTAGCGACCGCTGCTTCGGCATGATCATGCAAATTATGCCCAAAAAAGAAAGCTTTCTCTTCCAATCCTTCTTGCGGTATGAATGCATCCGTCACCAAATGTACGTAATTGTCAGTATCGATTCTTACCAGTTCTAGTCTTGTCAATTCATCTAATACTGCCCTTGGATGGATATCTGTAGTGATACTGCGAACCAAGCTTTCAAAAGATTCGCCTTGTGCTTCTGAACTCAATCTTGGCAAAGGCTTGGGCATCCCCTCCTGATTCAAGTAAGCTGCGTTAGTGTTCCAGATAGCCATTAATTGTGACCCCAAAGATATATTTTGTGGTATCACTTCATCCACATCAGGCAAGTTATCACGCAAGCGCCTCACATCCTTACGATGCACACCGCTAATCAAGCTAATACGCGAATCTGTTTGGCGTTTACCATCAATCATAAATTCATTATCTGCAACTTCTACAAAAAGTGTCTTCAATAAATCAATCGCAAATGTATAACCCAAATCATTTGCAAGCATCAGCTTTACAAACGGCCTAAGTACTCGCTTCATGGCGCTTGCAACTAGTGACTGCTTCTTTGTAAATCCATTTTCCATATATAAAAATTTTCCCCTGAACGTTAGCATAACAAATTAAGGGATTTTTTTCCATTTATTTATTGACAAGGGATATTTTCCCATTTATTATTCAGTTATCAGGGTATTTTTAGAAAATACTTTAACAAGGAGAAGCAATCATGACAAGTCAGAAATTACTTGCAACTATATTTTGCACACTAGTAGCAGTCGCATCTACAAACGCATTAGCACGTCATGGTGCAGACGATGGCCCAAACCATGAGGCAAACGAGCACGCTGCTGGACATGAAGCTAATGAACATGCTGGCGGACACGAGGCAAACGAACATGCAGAACAGAGGCGGTTCTGCGTCAAATGACAGACGTGGCCAACATAGAGGCAGAGATGACCATGGCCGTCACCGTCGCGGCAAAGATGTTCCAACAACGCCTGTGACACCAGCGACACCATAATAAATATACAGCCAAGAGCCGCTTGCAATTATTTGCAGGCGGCTTTTTTATTGCATTCAAATAAATACAACAAATAAATATTTAAAAATAGTTGTTGACATGGGTATTTTTCCCATTTATTATTCAACTAACGGGAATTTATTCCGTTTAATTCAAACTTAGGAGAATTAGCATGCTAAATAAAAAACTTATATTAAGTGTTTTCGGTGGAGCACTATTGGCAATATCAGCACAAGGGTTTGCAGCACAACAACCCTCTTTACAAGATGAAGTGGTAGCACGTGAGGCGTCAGAAGCTCCTCGTGGGGCAGATAACAATAATCATCGTCAACGCCGTGGTGGCCGTAACATGATTGATACAGAAAGCATGATTTTATCTCGTCGCGGTGCAGATGATCCTCCAGGTACAGAGGCTCCTGGTGACAACCACCGTCAACGCCGTGGTGGCCGTAACATGATTGATACAGAAAGCATGATTTTATCTCGTCGTGGCGCAGATGATCCTCCAGGTACAGAGGCTCCTGGTGACAACCACCGTCAACGCCGTGGTGGCCGTAACATGATTGATACAGAAAGCATGATTTTATCTCGTCGTGGCGCAGACGACCCTCCAGGTACAGAGCGTCCAGGTGACAATCACCGCCAACGCCGTGGTGGTCGTGCTTAATTCTTAAGCGAAAATAAAAAAAGCCGCAGTTCACTGCGGCTTTTTTATTTCTCAACAGACTCAATTGCTAGATTGTTTCTGCCTACGCGCCCTCACCGCCCCTGCTAGAGACTCAAGCACTTTTACACTATCTTCCCAACCCAAGCATGCATCAGTGATCGATTTGCCATACTCCAAATCACAGCCAGGCGCATGGTCTTGACGCCCTTCATTCAGGTGCGATTCCACCATCACGCCAATAATACGCACATCACCCCCCGCAACTTGCACGCCAACATCACGCGCCACTTCAATTTGCTGTTCATATTTTTTGCTGCTGTTGGCATGACTGCAATCCACCATAAGCATTGGCGCTAAGCCGCTTGCGGCAATGCTCTTGCAAGCTGCATCAACGCTAGCAGCATCGTAATTTGGTGTTTTGCCGCCACGCAAAATAATATGGCAGTCATCATTACCAGAAGTTGAAATTATCGCAGATTGACCCTCTTTGGTTACCGACAAGAAATGATGCGGCCTTAATGCCGTTTTAATTGCATCAATTGCCACTGCTACACTGCCGTCGGTGCCATTTTTAAACCCCACTGGGCAAGATAGGCCAGAGGCCAGCTCACGATGCACTTGCGATTCTGTGGTGCGCGCACCAATTGCGCCCCAACTTACTAAATCAGCCGTATATTGGGGAGTGATTAAATCCAAAAATTCCATACCGGCAGGCATACCGATTTCATTCACATCCAATAAAAATTTACGTGCTTTTTCCAAACCTTCGTTAATCGCATAACTTCCATCAAGATGCGGGTCGTTAATCAAACCCTTCCAGCCTACTGTAGTGCGCGGTTTCTCAAAGTACACGCGCATCACAATTAATAAATCTTTACTTAACCGCTTACGCAATTCAACCAGACGCTCTGCATATTCAATCCCTGCATTAGTATCGTGAATGCTACACGGGCCAATAATCACCAGTAAGCGATCATCTTTGCCGTGCAAAATATGGTGAATGGCTTTGCGCGTGGCTAAAATATTTTGTGTGCTGGTCGCACTTTCTTTTAAGCGTGCAATGAGATCCACAGGCGTAATTAGTGGCTTGATTTCGCGAACACGGACGTCATCCGTCGCGAGCTTCTCATATTTCAATTTTTCTGCTTCAGTCATTAATAATTTTTTCTAAAACTTCTAAAAATCTTGAATTTTCACTGAATAATCCTACACTTACGCGCAGATAATCCGGCATTTCGTAATTGGCAATCGGCCGCACAATCACCCCATTTTGCAACAGTTTCTGGTTTACCTGAGCCGCATCTTTTACCTTAAAGCTTACAAAATTGCCGTGCGAGGGAATGTATTCTAACCCGAGTTTTTGAAAACCTTGCGTCAGTTGCGCCATGCCAGCTTGATTTGCCGCGTAACTGCGCGCAACAAAATCTTCATCCGCGAGCGAGGCAATCGCCGCCACTTGCGCGATGGAGTTGACGTTAAACGGCTGCCGCACACGGTTAAGCATGTCCGCAACCTCTGCATGCATCAAGCCAAAGCCCACACGCAACCCAGCTAGACCGTATGCTTTAGAAAAAGTACGTGAAATAATCAAATTAGGAAATTCTGCTAACCAACTAATCGCTTCCGATTTATGCTCATCACTCAAGTATTCGTCATACGCTTCGTCCAGCAAAATAAGCACATTGCCAGGCACCGCATGGATAAAGGCACGCAGGGCATCTTTTTTGATGAGTGTTCCTGTCGGATTATTCGGATTGGCAATAAAAATAAGCTTGGTTTTAGGTGAAATTGCCTTTGCAAAACCCGCCAAATCATGTGCGTAATCTTTAGCAGGTACAACAATGCCTTTTGCACCAACGGCTTGCGTCACCAGAGGATAAACTGCAAACGCGTGTTGAGAATAAATGGATTCAGCACCTTGACCCAAAAATGCTCTTGCAGCAAGCTCCAGTATATCGTTCGAGCCATTTCCAAAAACGATTTGATTTGCAGCGACGTTAAACTTTCTGCTTACCACTTCGCGCAAGGCAAAGCTATTGCCATCCGGGTAGCGCGCAATATCTGCAATCGCATCATCTATCGCCATTTGTGCTTTTGGACTGATACCGAGCGGATTTTCGTTTGAGGCAAGTTTTACAATATCAGCTTCGTTCAAGCCCATTTCTCGCGCAAGCTCAGAAATCGGCTTACCGCCTTGATACGGGGCAATCGCCCGAATGTAATCAGGTGCTAATTCTCTAAGATTCATGACTAAATGATTGCAACAGGATAAGAACCGAGCACCTTAACCGAAGAAGCCCGTTCACGCAGATCTTGCAACGCCGCGGCAACTTGTTTGTCAGCTTGATGCCCTTCAATGTCCACAAAAAACACATAATTCCATATTTCGATTTTCGACGGACGCGACTCCAGTTTAGTCATGCTCACGCCATGTCGTGCCAACGGCTCTAAAAGCTCGACCATCGCGCCTGGCTTGTTTTTGGTGCTAATCACCAATGAGGTTTTATCATTACCAGAAGGCGCAACCTCATGCTTACCAATCACTAGAAAACGCGTGGTATTTTTTGGATCATCTTCAATATTCTCAGCCAGCACATTCAATTCAAACAATTCCGCAGCGCGCTTGCTGGCGATTGCCGCCGCAAAAGTACCCTCCGCGGATACTAGGTCATGTATCATTTGTGCGGCAACGGCATTGCTGGTAACTGCCTCGCGTTGAGCTTTAGGTAGGTTTTTATTCAACCATTCATGACATTGCGACAGCGATTGCCCATGAGAAAACACATGCTGAATTTTTGTGATTTCCGCTTGCTTTGAGAGCAAGCAATGATGCACGGGTAAAGTGATTTCGCCGCAAATTTTAAGCGGGCTGGAAAGTAGCAAATCTAGCGTTAAGCCAATCGCCCCTTCTGTTGAGTTCTCTACCGGAACAACACCATAATCGGCCTGATTTGCCTCTAATGTGCGAAAAACTTCATCTATCGAGCCACACACTACGGCAGTACGACCTTGCCCAAACTGTTTAAGCGCGGCTTCTTCTGAATACGTACCCAATGGCCCCAGAAAGGCTACAGAGAGCTCTTTTTCTAATGCGCGGCAATTAGACATCACTGCACGAAAAATATAACTTACGGCTTCATTTTCAAGCGGGCCGGTATTTTGCGCTTGTAAACGTCGCAATATCTGCGCCTCGCGCTCTGGGCGATAGATAACACCGTCTTCCTTCAGACTGCCGATTTGACGCGCAAGCTTAGCCCGCTCGTTGACGAGTGTGAGTAATTGATTATCGATTGCATCAATTTTGTCGCGGTAATTTTTTAGTTCATCACTCATTCGCTACTCGTTCATTCCCTTGGCTAGTCCTGCCTTTGCGGAAGCAGGCGCACGTTCATCACGCCTTCAATCGCTTTAATTTTGTTTAGTGCAGCCTCTGGTGCAGGGCTGTCTAAATCTAACATGGTATAAGCAATATCGCCACGCGATTTATTGACCATGTTGTGAATATTAATCCCCGCATCGGCCATTGCTGTCGAAATTTGTCCGACCATATTCGGAATATTCGCACTCGCCACAGCCACGCGGTGTGCGGCTTCACGCGGCATATGCACCGCAGGAAAATTAACCGAATTGCTAATATTACCGTTTTCTAAAAACTCGCGCACTTGATCCACCACCATCACCGCGCAATTATCCTCGGCCTCCTGTGTTGAAGCGCCCAAATGCGGCAAAGCGACTACATTTGGATGTGATTTCATGCGCGCTGTAGGAAAATCGCACACATAAGCCCGCAACTTTTTACTATCCAGCCCGTCAATCACGGCTTGCTCATCAATCACACCTTCACGTGCAAAATTAATCAAAACCGCACCATGTTTCATCATCTCAATGCGCTCTTTATTAATCAAATGCCGGGTTGCATCAATGAGTGGGACGTGTAGCGTAATAAAATCACTGTGCTTAATCAGTTCATCCACGCTCATCACGCGCTTCACTTCCGAAGACAAGCGCCAAGCCGCATCTACTGTGATTTCCGGATCGTAACCCAGTACTTTCATACCAAGTTTAAGCGCTGTATCAGCCACCATGCCACCGACTGCTCCCAAACCTACAATGCCAAGCGTTCTATTAGGAACCTCGATACCAACAAAGTTCTTTTTACCATCTTCCACCACTACAGACAACGTCGCATCATCGCCTTCCAGAGTGCTCACAAACTTCATGGCGGGGCCAATATTACGCGCTGCCATCAAAATGCCCGCCAATACCAACTCTTTTACCGCATTGGCATTAGCACCCGGCGTATTAAATACCACCACGCCGCGTTTGCTCATCTCTGCAGTAGGAATATTGTTAGTGCCAGCACCCGCGCGGCCTATCGCCTGTACGCTTGCGGGGAGTTCCATGTCATGCATTTTCGCCGAGCGGACTAAAATTGCATCCGGTTTTGTCACTTCAGCGCTCACTTCATAGTTTTCGGCCGGAAAACGTTTTGTTCCCACCGATGCAATTTTGTTAAGTACTTGTATCTGACGTTTACTCAAGCGACTCCCCTTAAAGCTTATTAACTGTTATTTTTTTCGAATTCTTTCATATATTCCACTAACACACGCACACCTTCAACTGGCATAGCGTTATAGATAGAAGCACGCATACCACCAACAGAACGGTGACCCTTGAGTTGCAACAAGCCTTTATCTTTAGCACCTTTGAGGAAAGCTTCGTCTAGAGCTTCGTCTTTTAGCGTAAAAGGAATGTTCATGCGCGAACGGTTCTCTTTCGCGGTTGGGCAGCGATAAAAATCTGTACTGTCCAGATAATCGTAAACCAAATTAGCTTTTACGATATTGGTTTTCTCCATTGCAGCTAAACCGCCTTTGGCTTTCAACATCTTAAACACTAAGTCCAGCGACGTAAATCGCAAATGTTGGTGGTGTGTTATACATTGACTCATTATCTGCATGAATTTTATAGTCATACATGCTCGGCGTGCCTGCAATGGTCTCGCCTATTAAATCCTCACGTACAATCACAATTGCCAAGCCTGCTGGGCCGATATTTTTTTGCGAACCTGCATAAATCAGGCCATATTTAGACACATCGATTGGACGCGACAATATGTGCGAAGACATGTCTGCAACCAAAGGTACATTGCCAGTGCTGGGCGTTTCAAAAATTTCCACACCACCAATGGTTTCGTTTGATGTGTAATGCACATAAGCCGCATCAGGATTGAGCTTCCAGCCAGATGATAGCAGGCGCATAACTGAAGTTTTTATCTTCCGAAGTCGCCACCACATTCACCGTGCAATATTTCTTGGCTTCTGAAATGGCTTTCTTCGACCATTCGCCGGTATTTACGTAATCTGCTGTCTTTTTACCACGTAGCAGATTCATCGGGATCATTCCGAACTGTGCTGAACCGCCACCTTGCAGGAACAACACTTTGTAATTAGCTGGAATTGTCAGTAATTCGCGCAAATCTGCTTCAGCTTCAGCTGCGATGCTCATGAACTCTTTGCCGCGATGCGACATCTCCATCACAGACATGCCTGAACCATGCCAGTCAAGCAATTCGGCTTGCACTTGCGTCAACACCTCTTTTGGCAATACAGCTGGACCAGCGGAAAAATTATAAATCTGCGTCATCTAAAAACTCTCCAAAATTTAAAGCAAAAAATTAAAGTCGTTATTTTACATCATCAACAATTTCATCATCGGTTTCGACGATTTTTTCCAAACCGGAAAGCTTCTCACCCTCACCAAGATTAATCAGCGTTACACCTTGAGTTGCACGGCCGAGCTCACGAATCTCTTTTACGCGCGTACGAATCAATACCCCACCAGTGGTAATCAGCATAATTTCATCTTCATCATTCACGAGCTTGGCAGCAACGACGATGCCATTTCGCTCACTGGTCTGAATGGCTTTGACGCCTTGTGTAGCGCGCCCTGAATGACGGAAATCAGCAAGTACAGTGCGCTTTCCAAAACCATTTTCAGTTGCCACCAGCACCGATTGCTGATCACTTTCTGCGATTAATAATGACAACACTTGCTGCTTAGGTGCTAGTTTCATGCCGCGCACACCGCGCGTAGCACGTCCCATAGGTCGCACATCATCTTCAGTAAACCAGACGGCTTTGCCACCATTCGAAACCAGAACAATATCATTTGCACCACTGGTAATTTCAGCCCCAATCAAGAAATCGCCATCGTCAAGCTTGATGGCGATAATGCCTGATTTGCGTGGATTGGCGAATTCAGAGAGTGAAGTTTTCTTCACTGTACCTTGTGCAGTTGCCATGAAAATATATTGATTTTCAGTGAACTCTTTAACTGACAAAATGGCATTGATTTTTTCGCCTTCCTCCAATGGGAAGAGGTTCACAATCGGCTTGCCACGGCTAATACGGCTTCCCTGCGGAACTTCATATACTTTTAGCCAATAGACTTGCCCAAGACTACTAAAGCACAAAATGTAATCATGCGTATTTGCAACAAACATCTTATCAATAAAGTCATCTTCTTTGGTTGCGGCTGCTTGCTTGCCACGACCGCCGCGTTTCTGCGCACGGTATTCCTCAAGCGGTTGCGATTTAATATAGCCCGTATGCGAGAGCGTCACGACAACGTCTTGCGGTGTAATTAAATCTTCTAATGATAAATCTTGCGCATTTTCGATGATTTCACTGCGACGTTTATCGCCAAACTGTTTTTTGATTTCTGTCAGTTCGTCAGTAATCATCGTTGTCACGCGCGATGCATTCGCTAAAATATCAAGCAAATCTGCAATCTCGTCCATGACTTCTTTGTATTCTGTGACAATTTTGTCTTGCTCAAGTCCAGTCAAACGTTGCAAGCGCATTTGCAATATTTCTTGCGCTTGAACCTCCGATAATCGATAACCTTTTTCTGTCAGACCAAACTCATCGCCCAGACCATCAGGACGAGATGCCTCCATCGCCGCACGTTTAAGCATTTCCTCAACTACAGTCGAATGCCAGGTTTTTGCCATTAAAGCTACTTTAGCCTCTGGTGGCGTAGGCGCGGCTTTAATAATCGCAATCATCTCGTCTACATTTGCGAGCGCAACGGCCAAACCTTCCAACACATGGCCGCGCTCACGCGCTTTACGTAATTCAAACACTGTGCGACGCGTGATCACTTCACGGCGATGGCGTAAGAACGCTTCCAGCATTTGTTTTAAGTTGAGCAGACGTGGCTGGCCATCCATGATCGCCACCATGTTCATACCAAAGGTATCTTGCAACTGCGTTTGTTTATACAGATTATTTAAAATCACTTCGCCGATTTCGCCGCGCTTCAGCTCAATCACCACACGCATCCCAGACTTATCCGACTCATCGCGCAAATCAGAAATACCTTCGATTTTCTTCTCGTTGACTAACTCAGCGATTTTTTCAACAAAGGTTTTTTTGTTTACCTGATACGGCAACTCGTCCACAATCAAAGCCTGGCGGCCACCAGATTTGTCCATGTCCTCAAAATGCGTTCTGCCGCGCATCACTACACGTCCACGGCCTGTGCGATAACCTTCTTTAACGCCAACCGTGCCATAGATAATGCCTGCAGTCGGGAAATCTGGCGCAGGCACCAGCTCAATCAGCGCTTCAACGTCCACTTCAGGATCTTTAAGCAAAGCAAAACACGCATCCAACACCTCGCTTATATTGTGTGGCGGAATGTTGGTCGCCATACCCACTGCAATGCCAGAACTGCCGTTAATCAGTAAGTTAGGAATGCGCGCCGGCATAATAAGTGGCTCGTGTTCCGAGCCATCATAGTTAGGGCCAAAATCCACGGTTTCTTTATCAATATCAGCCAACAACTCATGCGCGATTTTCGCCATACGAATTTCCGTATAACGCATCGCAGCTGCATTGTCACCATCTACGGAACCAAAGTTACCTTGACCATCTACAAGCATGTAGCGTAATGAGAAATCTTGCGCCATTCGCACAATCGTGTCATACACTGCAGTATCGCCATGCGGATGATATTTACCAATCACATCGCCAACAATACGTGCAGATTTTTTATAAGGCTTGTTGTAATCATTTGAAAGCTCATGCATCGCATAAAGAACACGCCTATGCACAGGCTTCAAGCCATCACGCACATCAGGTAGTGCGCGGCCCACAATCACACTCATCGCGTAATCGAGGTATGAGCGGCGCATTTCATCTTCAAGACTGATTGGTAGGGTTTCTTTGGCGAATTGATCCATTATTTATTCCGTATTTTTCTGTGAATTTGCTACTTTTTGAAGTGCGTTTTTATAGGATTTTTAATCGTTAAATCTTAACATATTTGGCATATTAAAGCAGTGTTATTGCATGTTTTTTAATAGGTTAATTAGCAATAAATTTATTAATGCAATAAGAGCATAATTATGCTATAAAATTATTTATCTTAAATATAAGATATGATTAATTTTACTAATCATATCAATAAAAATATTAAACTAGACGTGCGCTACCTAAAGCGTAAAATTAATCTACTGTTCAGGTAAATCTGCGCATATTAAATACATAACCAAAGGAGAGCATCATGCAACTTAAAGGATCAAAAACCGAGCAAAGCTTAAAAGACGCTTTTGCGGGCGAATCACAAGCAAATCGTCGTTATCTATATTTCGCGAACAAAGCTGATATTGAAGGTCAAAATGACGTTGCAGCGCTATTCCGTTCTACTGCGGAAGGTGAAACCGGCCACGCACACGGTCACTTGGAGTTCTTAGAAGCTTCTGGTGACCCAGCAACTGGCTTACCGATTGGCCCTACACGCCAAAATTTGGAATCTGCAGTAGCCGGTGAAACACATGAGTACACGGACATGTACCCAGGCATGGCCAGAACAGCACGTGAAGAAGGTTTCGACGAAATTGCCGATTGGTTCGAGACACTCGCAAAAGCGGAGCGTTCACACGCAAACCGCTATGCTAAAGCGCTTACTGAGTTAGTAGACTAACTTTTATCATCCCTCTTTCGAAGGGGGATGATGTGAATGCGCAACATAATTCCGTTTACGCATTCACATCATCCATAAATTATCCAAAGGAACGCAATGAGCCGAGAAGGTAATCTAGAAGCACCTACCCGTCATGCCTTAGATTGGCAAAATCCAGACTTCTACAACGAAGAAAGCTTAAACCACGAGCTAGAGCGCATCTTTGACATCTGTCATGGCTGTCGCCGCTGTGTAAGCTTATGCAACAGTTTCCCAACGCTTTTTGATCTGGTCGACAACAATCCCACCATGGAAGTAGAAGGCGTCGACAAAAAAGATTTTATGAAAGTGGTTGACCAGTGCTATATGTGCGACCTTTGCTACATGACCAAATGTCCCTATACGCCGCCACACGAGTGGAATTTGGACTTTCCGCATACGATGCTTCGTGCCAAAGCGGTGAAATTTAAAAAAGGTGAAGTAGGTTTTAATGAAAAGCTGCTAGCCAGTACCGATGTACATGGTCAATTTGCGGGCATTCCTATCGTAGTGCAAACCATTAACGCGGTGAATAGCACCAAACTCATGCGAAACGTAATGGAAGTAACCTTAGGCGTAGATAAAAACGCCTGGATGCCAAGTTTTGCGACTGAGAAATTCCGTCATGGCGCAGAAAAAAGTAAAGAATTTGCAGCGAAAGATGGGGAACGTACACCTGGTAAAGTTGCTATATATTCAACGTGTTACGTCAACTATAATGAGCCTGGCATTGGCCACGATTTGCTCAAAGTGCTCGATCACAATGAGATTCCATATATTTTAGTGGATAAAGAACAATGCTGCGGCATGCCGAAACTCGAGCTTGGCGATTTGGAATCTGTCGCAAAAAGCAAAGAAGCTAATATTCCCCATCTGGCCAAATATGCCAAAGAAGGCTATGCGATTCTTTCTGCCATACCTTCCTGCACACTGATGTTCAAACAGGAAATTCCGCTCATGTTTCCGCATGATGCAGATGTTAAAACGGTCCAAGAAGCGATGTGGGATCCATTTGAATACTTAATCGCGCGCAAAAAAGACGGCTTACTCAAAACCGACTTTAAAAAACCACTTGGCAAGATTAGTTACCACATCCCCTGCCACGGACGCGTGCAGAATATTGGCAAAAAAACGGAAGAGTTCTTGAAGCTAATTCCAGAAACCAGCATTAATACAGTCGAGCGCTGCTCTGGTCACGCAGGTACTTACGGCGTTAAGAAGGCACATCATGCTATGGCGAAAAAAATCGGTAAACCAGTAGCTAAACTGATGGCGAATAACGAGCCAGATTACATCAGCTCTGATTGCCAATTGGCGGGGCATCACATTGAGCAAATGATGACAGAAAATAACTTGGTCAACGCACAAAAACCTGCCGAATTAGCGCATCCTTTAAGCCTTGCGCGCATGGCTTATGGTATTGAATAACCTGCCCTTAAGGCCGCATGGATATTGGTTTTCAGGGCATCTATTTTGAATTTATAAGGAAGTAAAATGAGCATTACACGCGAAAATATTATGACGCTGGAAGCCTATAGCAAATACCGTAAAGAAAATAAAGCAGAAATTATGGCTCTACGCCGTCTTCGCTCGGTTGCGCTTGGCGATCATATGACGATGCAGTTTGAAAGCGAGCTTACAATTCGCTACCAAATTCAAGAGATTTTACGCGTAGAAAAACAATTTGAAGAGCAAGGCATCTTAGATGAAATTGAAGCTTATTCGCCTTTGGTACCCGACGGAGATAACTGGAAAGCCACCATGCTCATTGAATATACCGATGTGGAAGAACGCAAGGTTGCACTTACCAAGCTCATTGGTATTGAAGACAGAGTCTACATCGAAGTCGATGGTTTTAAGCGCGTATATGCCATTGCAGATGAAGATTTAGCGCGAGAAAACGAAACCAAAACCAGCGCTGTGCATTTTTGCCGCTTTGAATTTAATGAAGCAGCTAAAAACGCCATTAAGTATGGCGCTAAAGTCACATTGGGCTGCGACCACCCGAATTACAACGTGAGTACCGTCATCCCTGTTAATCAGCTGGAATCGCTTCGCGAAGACTTAAACTGAAGATTCTACTAAATTGCTGCCAAAGGGCTTGAAATAGCCATTTAAGCCCTCACATACCTGATGTATATGAATTAATTCACAAACAATAAATCAGGAGATTTAAATGGCAGTACTAGTAGGAAAACCCGCACCAGACTTTACCGCAGCAGCCGTTATGGGCGACAACAGTATTGATGAAAACTTCAATCTGGCAAAATTTATCAAAGGCAAAGAAGCGGTCATTTTCTTTTACCCGCTCGATTTCACTTTTGTGTGCCCATCTGAACTGATTGCATTTGATCACCGTTTGGCTGATTTCAAAAGTCGTGGCGTAGAAGTGATTGGCGTTTCTATCGACTCACACTTTACTCATTTAGCTTGGAAAAACACCCCAATCAACAACGGCGGTATTGGTCAAGTTGGCTATCCATTGGTAGCAGACATCAAACACGAAATCTGCAAGGCCTATGATGTGGAAGCTGAAGGCGGCGTAGCGTATCGCGGCTCATTCCTCATCAACAAAGCCGGCGTAGTGGTGCACCAAGTGGTAAACGATTTGCCATTAGGCCGCGATATTGACGAAATGTTGCGCATGGTAGACGCGCTTCAATTCTTTGAAGAGCACGGCGAGGTTTGCCCTGCAGGCTGGAAAAAAGGTAAGCCAGGCATGGGTGCTTCAACTGAAGGTGTAGCCAAATATCTGGCAGAAAACGCAAAAGACTTATAATTTACAGTAGTAATTCATCTTGAAAATTAAAAAATGGGGCTAATGCCCCATTTTTTATTCACCCGAAATTTTACTAAAACCTCAAATCCGCTTTCAAATCATCCACATGTTCTAAACCCACCGCAATACGCACCAAATTATCTTTGATGCCCGACTTCTGCCCGCGCCTCAGCCGTGATGCGGCTGTGCGTAGTGGTAGCCGGGTGCGTGATGGTGCTTTTGGCATCGCCCAAGTTTGCGGTAATCGAAATCAGCTCGGTCGCATCTATCAGCGCCCACGCGGCTTGCTGCTGCGTTTGACCCACTTTTGGTTTAACTTCAAAGCTTACAATACCACCGCCGTTAACTTGCTGCTTCATAGCAAGCGCATGTTGCGGATGCGATTTCAGGCCAGGGTAATACACACGCGCTACCTGCGGTTGTGTTTCTAGCCAAGTTGCCAATTCAAGCGCGCGCTTAGCATGTGCTTCCATACGCACATGCAAGGTTTCCAAGCCCTTTAAAAACACCCAAGCATTAAAAGCACTCATGGTAACGCCTGCTGTGCGCAAAAATCCATACACAGGCTCCATCAGCGCTTTTGAGCCCAACACCGCACCGCCCAAGCATCTGCCCTGCCCGTCAATATACTTAGTCGCGGAGTGAATAATAATATCTGCGCCAAAATCTAGTGGTTTCTGAATGGCCGGTGTACAAAAGCAATTATCTACAACCAAGTAAATACCTGCCTTGTGGGCAATATCAGCCAAGGCTCGAATATCGCAAACTTCGGTGAGCGGATTAGATGGTGTTTCCACAAAAAATAGTTTGGTTTTAGGCGTAATCGCAGCTTGCCATGCGTTTGTATCTGTTAAAGAAACAAATGTCACTTGCAAACCCCAGCGCGCAAGAATGTTGCTGAATAATTGTACCGAGGTGCCAAAAATACTGCGCGAGGCCACCACATGGTCGCCAGCGCTGCATAAAGCCATCACAGTAGCCAATATAGCGGACATGCCGGTAGAAGTTGCTACGCATTGCTCTGCACCTTCTAGCGCCGCCAGTTTATTTTGAAACATTGTCACGGTTGGATTAGTAAAACGCGAATAGATATTACCCGACTCGGTGCCGCCAAAGCGCGCTGCGGCTTGAGCCGCATTTTTAAACCTGAAACTGGAGTTTAAAAACAGTGCTTCTGAATTTTCACCGAACTCGGTCATCTCACTGCCTGCGCGGACAGATAAGGTTTCAGGATGATATTGTTTTTTAGTCATTACACTTCTCACATCACATAAATAACAGGCATTAAAAAACCCGTTGAAGCTAAGAATAAGCTAAAACGGGTTCTTTTTTTCCTCGCTTTAGCAGAATTTATTATGCGCTCGCAAGCTGAGTAAGGCTTTGTTTAAGATTGGCCACTCAAATCAGCGCAATTATATTTAACGCCTTTAAAATATCGTGTCAAGAAATATTAAACACCCATCACTTTAAGTACTTCGCCTTGCATGCTCTCCAACCCCACCCACAATGGTAGACGTAGCAAGCGATCTGACAAATCGTTGGTGTATTTTAAATCGCCATGTGCGCGTGCAAATTTTTTGCCTGCCGGTGCACTATGTAGCGGAATGTAGTGAAACACTGGGTGAATATTTCGCTTTTTAAAATTCTCAATCAGTTTAGTGCGATGCTCCAACGACTCGAGCAAAATATAGTACATATGTGCGTTATGCTTACATTCCTCAGGAATTATCGGGCGCCTGAGCTCGCCTTTTTGCTCCAACGACTCAAACGCATCATGGTAAGTTTTCCAAATCGCCAGTCGCTTGTTAGTAATCTCCTGCGCACATTCTAATTGAGCATACAAAAATGCTGCAACATCCTCACCCGGCAAATAAGACGAACCTGCATCCTGCCATGTATATTTATCCACCTGTCCACGATAAAACTGGCTGCGATTGGTACCTTTTTCGCGGATAATCTCTGCTCGCAATGAGAACCGCTCATCGTTAATCAACAATGCGCCGCCTTCGCCTGAAATAATATTTTTTGTTTCGTGAAATGAATATGCACCCAAGTGCCCCATTGTGCCGAGCGCTTTGCCTTTGTAGCTCGCCATCACACCCTGCGCGGCATCTTCAATCACCAACAAATTGTGCTTATTTGCGATGGCCAAAATAGTATCCATATCGCAACCCACGCCCGCGTAATGTACTGGCGCAATGGCCTTGGTGCGCGGCGTAATAGCAGCTTCGATGAGTTTCTCATCGATATTTAGCGTATCAGGTCGAATATCAACAAAAACCGGCACGCCACCACGCAATACAAAAGCATTTGCGGTAGATACAAAGGTGTAAGAAGGCATGACAACCTCGTCGCCTGGCTGAATATCCGCCAGTATTGCTGCCATTTCTAGCGCAGCGGTGCACGAATGAGTTAGTAAGGCCTTTTGCGTGTTGGTTTGGCTCTCCAACCAAGCGTTAACTTTATGCGTAAACGCACCATCGCCCGACAAATTACCAACTTCATGCGATTTGCGAATGTAGTCGAGCTCTTTGCCGGTGAAATAAGGTTTGTTGAATGGAATCATAGGGCAGTTTCTAAAAACTCAGTTTATTTAAAGTATGGGTCCATATTATGCAAAAAAGCAGCAAAATGGTATGGCCTACTAGGGCCATCCTAATCTAGTGTAGCTAATTCACTATCAATCAGGTTTAAATCCATTTGCGTGCTGGAGTTAGCGTGGTTTTTGGTTTTTATTGATATCGCCACGGGCTGTCTCAATGCGGTTCAAATAAGCCGCATCCACATCACCAGTAATATACTTGCCATCAAAGCAGCTACAATCAAACTGTTTGATTTTTGGATTAGAGGTCTTTATATCCTCGACCAATGCATCCAAATCTTGGTAAATAAGCCCATCTGCGCCAATTTCTTTGCAAATCTCATCGTCAGAACGTCCTGTTGCCAGCAACTCATCACGACTCGGCATGTCAATGCCATACACATTGGGGAAACGAACTGGTGGCGCTGCAGAAGCAAAATATACTTTTTTAGCGCCTGCGTCACGTGCCATTTGGACGATTTGCTGCGAAGTCGTGCCGCGCACAATAGAATCATCCACAAGCAAAACATTTTTGTCTTTAAACTCAATACCAATCGGGTTTAGTTTTTGTCGCACCGATTTTTTACGTAAAGCTTGTCCTGGCATAATAAAGGTGCGGCCGATATAACGATTTTTAATGAAGCCCTCGCGGTATTCAACGCCTAATGCAATGCCAACTTGTAGTGCGCTAGGTCGGCTTGTGTCAGGAATAGGAATAACCACATCAATATCAAGATGGCTCCATTCACGCTTGATTTTCTCTGCCAAACTCGCACCCATATCAAGGCGTGTTTGATATACCGAAACGCCATCGATTACTGAATCCGGACGCGCAAGATAAACATATTCAAAAATACAGGGGGTGAGTTTTGGCTTTTCAGCACATTGACGGCTAAAGAAATTACCTTCCATATCGATAAAAACTGCTTCACCAGGCTCGACATCACGAATAAGCTTAAACCCCAGCACATCTAGCGCGACGCTTTCTGACGCAACGATATATTCCGTGCCTTTTTCAGTTTCCAATTTACCTATCACCAACGGGCGAATGCCGTATGGATCACGAAATGCTAACAAACCAAAATTGGCAATCATCGCCACCACAGCATAAGCCCCCTTGCAACGGCGATGCACGCCAGCAACCGCATCAAAGGCCATATCTGTATTGAGTACAGCACTTTTTGAGGTTTTTTCAATCTCGTGCGCAAGCACATTTAAGAGCACTTCTGAGTCAGAGGTTGTATTGATGTGCCGTAAATCTTGGCGGAACATTTCAGACTTTAATTGCTCCGAGTTGGTAAGATTGCCGTTATGGCCTAACACGATACCAAACGGAGAGTTGACATAAAATGGCTGAGCCTCTGCAGCACTGGATGAACCTGCAGTAGGATAGCGCACATGTGCAATACCTGCGTTGCCAATTAAGCTGCGCATGTGTCGGGTGTGAAATACATCTTTCACCAACCCATTGTTTTTATGCATAAAAAATGTGTTTCCATCGCATGTTACAATACCAGCAGCATCTTGCCCGCGATGTTGTAGAACCAGCAAACCATCATATAACAACTGGTTGACTGGATTTTTACCTACAATGCCTAAAATTCCACACATAAATGGTGTTGTCCTTAAACAATACTGTTATTAAACCATAAAAACTAATCATACTTTACGTACTTTGTAACGCTTGGTGGCAACCAAGGAAATGCGCTCTTGACCAACACCTCTAACGGCGGGCTAAACATGGCGTTGGTCCATCTGACATCTCTGGGGATGCTCGTCAGTCCAGCCAGAAAAACCAGTATGCACACAATCAACAGCCCACGCGCTAATCCGAACAAAGCACCGGCAAAGCGATTTAACCAATTTAGGCCTATTTTTTTTATAAGGCTGGATAATGCTATCGATAGCAAGCTACAAACCAGCAACACGCCAAGTAATAAAATAATAAACGCTGCCAACACTTTTAAAGGCTCGGATGGAATATCTTGTGGCAACAAAGGCACTAATTGACCTGCGTAAGTTTTTGCCACATATAGCGCAGCAACCCAGCCCGCAATTGCTAGCACCTCTCTAACAGCACCGCGCATCATACTTACGACAATTGAAATGCCGATAATAATTAAGACAGTGTAATCAAAACTCGTCAACTAAGCAGATATCCTCATTGCTGACTCACCACCATGCCGGTTAAGCCTGCGTCTTTTATCTTTTCTAGCGCAATAGCCGCTTCATTGCGGTCTGCAAAAACTTGTGTTTTTAAACGTATCTTTTCGCCTTTATCAGTTTTGATCTTTTCCGTGCGCGACTTATAACCCAAGCCGTCTAGTTTTGCCTGTAATTGCTTAACATTCGCAGCATCTGAAAACACCCCGATTTGCACATAAAACTTGTGTGTCGATGCAATTTTTTCTTCTGCCGGAGGGGCTGGCGTCTCTGCAGGCCGCTCAGCAACTGGCTCTGCAGGCACTGTTTCTGTTGAAATACCCACATCAGGATTAATTGGTTCATTGGGAACAACATTGGAATCGAAGTCGGAAGGGGCTGCTACGCTTGGGATGGGATCACTAGGCATGGTAATAGCGATTTTCTCTTGCGGGGTACTGGCGGCACGGTCTTTTAGCACCATAGGTAATATAATCACCATCAGTAAGACCAGAGCAATTGCGCCAACCAGCCTTCGGCGCGCTCGCTTTTTAAAGTTTAATTCTTGGTCGGATTGATCTCTTTGCATTCCTAAGCCCTAAAGTTTTAATCTATCAAACATGCAATCGCATCTGCAACTGTGTAAAACGAACCAAACACGACTATTCTATCATTTTTGGCCGCATCTATACAGGCTGCTTGTAACGCCGATGACACACTACCAAACTGCGTAACATTGAGCGTATTGCCTAACTGGCGTGCCAAATCCTGAGCCTTTGCACCACGTGGATTATGAATATCAGCCAAATACCAAGCCGAAATATGCGGCGTCAGCTCATTAACTACACCCTCAATATCTTTATCGGCCAACATGGCAAAAACTGCAATAGTGCGACCCTTGCATGGCGTAGTCTGCAGATTATGCGCAAGTGATTTCGCAGCCTGCGGGTTGTGCGCCACATCTACAATAACAGTCGGATCTACCTGAATTTGATAAAAACGACCCATTAGGGTCACTGCCCCAAGTGCCGCGCCGATATTGACTTCAGTTACAGGCAGAACTTCATTTAAATATTGCACGGCGCGAATAGCACACGCAGCATTATTAAGCTGGAAATCGCCATGTAACGCCAAAAAAGGAAAAGACATTTGATTATTTTTAGTGGTATAAGTCCAGCCTTCAGTCGTTTTTTCTGTCTTAAAATCTCGTCCAAACAACTGCAAATCTGCACCAATTTGTTCAACGTAATCAGTTAAAGTTTTGGGAGGATTGGCATCTCCGCAAATCGCCAATTTATTTGCGCGGAAAATCCCTGCTTTTTCAAAACCGATTTTTTCGCGCGTATCTCCTAAGTACTCCATGTGATCAAGATCCACGCTCGTTACTATCGAGCAGCTAGGCTCGAAGACATTTACTGCATCCAACCTGCCCCCCATACCAACTTCTAAAATCGCGATATCCAAATTGCTTTTCATAAAATGCCATACTGCAGCAAGTGTTCCCATCTCAAAATAAGTGAGCGCGATACCGCCACGCGCTTGTTCTACTGCGCTAAAAGCATCACATAAATCCTTATCTGAAATCTCCTGATTATTGATGCGCACACGCTCGTTGTAGCGAACCAGATGTGGCGAGGTATAACAACCAATGCGGTAACCAGATTGCATGTAAATAGCTTCTAGCATGGCACAAGTGGAGCCTTTGCCATTGGTGCCTGCAATCGTAATAATTGGGAAGTTTGGATTTAATTCAAGCTGATTAGCAACACTTTTGACTCTATCCAAACCCATGGCAATAGATTTTGGATGCAAAGCCTCTATGTAAGCCAGCCAGGCATCAAGCGTAACTGGCATAGGCGCTGAACTGGTCACAATCACCTAAATTAAGCTGCTTTAGTTTCGCTAACTTGGGCTGTGCGCATTAAATTTGCAAGTAAGCTGGACAATCTTTGACGCATTTCACGTCGATCTACAATCATATCTATCGCACCATGCTCCAGTAAAAACTCGGCGCGCTGGAACCCATCGGGCAATGTTTCACGCACTGTTTGCTCAATCACGCGAGGGCCTGCAAAACCAATCAATGCATTTGGTTCTGCAATGATGATATCACCCAGCATAGCAAAACTGGCTGAAACACCACCCATGGTTGGGTCAGTCAAAACTGATATGAATGGCAAACCAGCTTCGGAGAGTTTAGTAAGCGCGGCGCTGGTTTTTGCCATTTGCATGAGCGAAAGCAAACCCTCTTGCATGCGCGCGCCGCCACTGGCAGAAATGCAAATAAATGGCGCTTTAGCTTTAATCGCAGCATTAACACCACGCACAAAGCGTTCGCCAACTACTGCCCCCATCGAGCCGCCCATAAATTTAAACTCAAAGGCAGCTACAACCGCTGGTTTACCGTAAATTGTACCCTGCATCACAATCAGCGCATCGTGTTCGCCCACTTCCTTTTGCGCAGCTTTCATACGGTCTACATAACTTTTACTATCTTTGAATTTGAGCGCATCTATCGGTTGCACATTTGCACCAATTTCACTGCGATTTTCTGGATCAAGAAGAAAGTTAATACGGCCTCGTGCGGAAATACGATTGTGGTGATTACATTTTGGACATACTTCCAAATTACTTTCCAAATCGGTCCGATAAAGCACCGTTTGGCAAGCCTCACACTTACTCCACAGACCTTCTGGCACATTGCGTTTTTGTACCGTACCCACTACCCGCTTAATTTTTTGTGGAATTTTATCTAACCAGCTCATACTTTTCCCCTAACCTACTTTTACCTAGTCACCTAGTCAATCGCAACGCGCAACTCTTGCATGAGTTTGCTGACATTCTGAACCAGCGTTTCATCCGTAGAGTTCTCGACGGCAAGCACCATGCGGCTGCCTACAACAACTGCATCCGCAAAAGCAGCAACAGATTTGGCAGTCGCAGAATCTTTTACACCAAAGCCAACACCTATAGGTAGGTCCGTTTTCTGGCGAATGTCTTTGACACGCGACTTAACTTCTTCAATATCCAAATTAGCAGCGCCTGTAACACCTTTTAGCGAAACATAATACAAAAAGCCAGTTGCCTGCTTCACAATCAAATCAACGCGGGCAGGCTCTGTGGTAGGCGAAAGCAAGAAAATACTGTCCATATTATTTGCTTTGAGCGCAGCAATAAAAACCTCGCACTCTTCCGGCGGATAATCCACAGTCAACACGCCATCCACTCCGGCATCCTTAGCCGCTGCGGCAAACTTATCAGCGCCCATTGCTTCTATCGGGTTAGCGTAACCCATTAATATGATGGGCGTTTCTGTATCTTTTTCTCTAAATTCTTTCACCATTTCCAGCACTTTACGCAAACCTACCTTGTGCTTGAGCGCACGCTCACTTGCTCTTTGTATGACAGGCCCATCTGCCATTGGGTCAGAAAATGGCACACCCAATTCAATCATATCGGCACCATTGTTAACTAAAGCATGCAACAGTGCGACCGTGTGCTTAGGATCCGGATCGCCAGCAGTTATATACGGGATGAGTGCTTTTTTATTATTGGATTTTAATGCTGAGAAAACAGTTTTAATACGTGACATATGATTGATTTATAAAGTTATATTCGCTAATTTTGCTACGGTATTGATGTCTTTATCACCGCGACCAGAAAGATTGACCAAAATAATTTCGTCTTTACGCATATCTCTCGCCATTTTCTCGGCGTACGCTAAAGCATGACTGGATTCCAAGGCGGGAATAATGCCCTCTGTGCGACACAAATTATGAAAAGCTGCCATTGCCTCGTCGTCAGTAATCGCCACGTATTCGGCGCGTTTAATATCTTGTAACCATGCATGCTCCGGACCAACGCCAGGGTAATCTAAGCCTGCAGAAATCGAGTGCGTTTCGATAATATTGCCATCTGCATCTTGCATCAAACGCGTACGGTTGCCGTGTAAAACGCCCACTGGGCTGTGCGCGGTCAATGGCGCAGCATGTTGACCTGTTTCCATTCCGTGGCCTGCAGCTTCAACGCCAATCAAACGTACGTTCGGCACATCGATATATGGATAAAAAATACCCATCGCATTCGAACCACCTCCTACACATGCCACAATCGCGTCCGGCTGACGACCCACCATCTCCATCATCTGCACTTTGGCTTCTGTGCCTATCACCGATTGAAAGTCGCGCACCATCATCGGGTAAGGATGCGGGCCAGCCACAGTGCCAATAATATAAAACGTGGTTTCGATATTGGTCACCCAGTCACGCATTGCCTCGTTAAGCGCATCCTTAAGCGTTTTGGAGCCACTTTCGACTGGGACTACAGTTGCGCCTAGCAACTTCATTCTAAATACGTTTGGTGCTTGGCGTTTCACATCCTCGCTACCCATATAAACCACGCACTCTAGACCCAGGCGTGCAGCAATCGTCGCCGTAGCAACGCCATGCTGTCCTGCCCCAGTTTCCGCAATCACGCGCGGCTTGCCCATGCGTTTTGCCAGCAAAGCCTGGCCAATTGTATTGTTTACTTTGTGTGCGCCAGTATGGTTTAAATCTTCACGCTTTAAGTAGATTTGTGCGCCACCAACTTTTTTAGTCAGTCGTTCAGCAAAGTAGATTGGGCTTGGACGACCAACGAAGTGTTTTAAATCATAAGCAAATTCAGCTAAAAATTGCGGATCATGGCGATATTTTTCATACATCAAGCGTAGTTCTTCAAGCGCTTCCACCAAGGTTTCTGCGACAAAAATCCCACCATATTGCCCAAAATGACCGCGCTCGTCGGGCATGTCATACATTTGCATCTACTAACTCCTCGTTTGTGCTACCGCACTCATAAATGTCGCGATTTTCGCCGCATCTTTAATACCCCTGCTTTGCTCAACACCACCGCTCACATCTACCGCATATGGCCGCACACGCTCAATTGCTTCACCTACATTTTGCGGGGTTAATCCACCCGCTAAAATGATTGGTTTTGGCAGATTTTTGGGGATTAAACTCCAATCAAATGTTTGCCCGGTACCGCCATAAGCCGCGTCAGAATGCGCATCCAGCAACAACGCTTTCGCACCACTAAATTCAGACGCGTATTGTACCAAATTTGTATCACCCTTAACTCGAATTGCCTTGAAATAGGGTAAATTAAATTGCATGCAATCAGCTGCCGTTTCGTCGCCATGAAACTGTAAAATATCTAAACGTACTTGTGCTAACACGTCGTCAATATTGGCTTTAGAGGCATTAACAAATAAACCTACCACACTTACAAAAGGCGGCAAAGCAACCGCAATTGCACGCGCTGCTTCAATCGTTACGCTGCGCGGACTTTCTTTATAAAACACCAGTCCAATCGCATCCGCGCCGCTCTGCACGGCGGCCAGAGGCGTCTTCAACACGGGTGATGCCACAAATTTTAACGCGAGTTCTCATAAGTTTTTTCAGTTAAACCGTAAGCGTAACGCAAACGCACGCTGATGTCAGTTAAATCAGAGCAATTGGTCTTTGCGTACTTGGTAAATTCCACTTTTTATCGTATTCAACTCCCGTTAAATACAAGCCGCTGGCAGAAAAAGTCGGTGGTGCTTCGGTACGATTCTGGTTTTTTAAGAGAGTTTGCATGTATTCCGGTGAGTGTTTACCGTTGCCAATATATATAAGCGCGCCAACCATATTGCGCACTTGATGTTGTAAAAATGCATTGGCGCTAAAGTTAAATATAACATGGCTACCGACCGCATAGATATTGGCTTCTAGCAAAGTCTTAACCGGTGACTTTGCCTGACACTCGCTGGCTCGAAATGCGCTAAAATCATGCTCTCCCAGCAAATAAGTTGCGGCTTTTTGCATAGCTTCAACATCTAACGGTAAATGATACCAACCGGCTTTGGTTGCCAAAATGGCTGGCGCAACTGGTGCGTTAATCAACAAGTATTGATAACTACGGCGAATGGCTGAAAAGCGCGCATGAAAATCATCGTGCCCCTCAATTTTATCCACTGTTTTTGACCAAATTACACGCACAGTTTCTGGCAAAAATGCATTAACACCGCGCACCCAAGCACTTTCTGGCCTATCTGCATCAGTATCAAAATGTACTATTTGGCACATGGCGTGAACCCCAGCATCGGTGCGGCCTGCCGCATGGATACGTATTTCATGTTCTGCAATCGATTGAATGGCTTTTTCCAATGCGTCTTGCACGCCGCATGCGCCTGTTTGACTTTGCCAGCCGCAAAAACTCGCACCGTCATACTCTACGCAAAGCACAATACGCATTATGCAAATGCCTTAAGCAGTAAAAGTGTCAACAAACCTAGCATCAAGATAATTAATCCAAAATCAAGCAAAGTAAAATTAGGTTTTTCCAATGTAATCGTAACTTCTTCAAACAGATTTTCGTTAAATATTGCGTTTAAATGCTCGCCCAATCTATTAATAAAATTTGGATTTTTAGGTGCTTTTTGCTGTAACTCAACATAATGCAAAGTAAGCCATAATCTTGCTGCAAAGCGTTCAACATCTAACCCCAATATCTTGAGCGGTGATAACAAAAAATATAATCCAGATATTAGTCTTTGTTTGTTGTTGTTTGCTAATATCAACGACAGCGCCCCCAACGTTAAGCTTATCCTTAGTAGCTGAGCAAAGCCTTCCCTTACTCCTTCATAGGTTGGGCCAACGCTTAAAGGCCAGTTGGCAACATATTCGCCCGGTGTATTGAGTGCAAAAATTAAAAACATCACAAGGTAAAACCACTTTAAACGCTTTATCAATCGGTAAAACTGATGGTTTTTTACCCTCATCAGCGCCAAGAGAAGTAAGACAAGTGCAATAAGCAATGCCTTTAAGTTAAACACATTTAGCGCAATGGCAAAGAGGAAAAAAGCCAGTAGCTGAGTAATAATATTGATTGAAGGCATAGCTAAATTGTATCCATATATTAGCCAAGTCGAGAATATAAACAAAAAACCGGACAACTGTCCGGTTTTTTAAAGCACCTCAAAAGCTTTAACTGATTTGAGTTAATAGCGCTTCAGCACGTTTACGTTGATTGGCTCCGCCCTCTCGCATCACTTCGTCTAGCAATTCTTTTGCGCCTTCCTTATCATCCATTTCGATATAAGCCGCTACGAGTTCCAGTTTGGTTTCCACTTCAGCTGGCTCATCTGCAGCCAATTCCATATCTGCAGGCGCTTCAGCGCTTTCGTCCATATTAAGGCTTATTCCAGTTAGGTCCAGCGTATTTGCCTCTGCCTTGGGTGTATGAACTAGAAGGAATGTCCGGAGAAATTGTGGTGATATCAAAGCCAAAGTTATTTGTATCATCAGGCAGACTGCTTTCAACATCTAAAGTAGGTACCATGCTATCTTCCAAAACCGATTCACTGGAAGCCATGTCAACCTGTGGTAACTCAAACTTTTCCTCTGCCATGTTTTGTACAGTAGTTCCGAAGGTGGTTACTGTATCTGCCATTGAAGACAAATCAGTGCCAATATCTGCTTCAGCAGTGTCGAGTTTCGGAAAATCCAAGTCGGGCATGGTATGCGCAAATCCAGGCGACATATCCAATGGCGCTTCATCACTTGAAGCTTCACCCAAGCCACCCATATCGAAATCTAGGCTCGCCTCTTCTGATTTTGGCATCTCTAATGGCATTTCAAATGCATCGTTTGTTTCTGCTGCAAGTGACGTTTCTTGTGGGAAATCGATAGCCTCAGGAGCGGCCTCCGCAACATCATCCATTGCAGTCGCATCAATATTCAAGTCAAAACTTTCATCCACTTTAATTTCTGCAGTATCAGCCCCCAGAGCCTCACTATCTAGTGAAAAATCTAAATCCGCTGCTGCTGCAAGTGGAGAATCCGAGAAATCTGACGCATCTAACTTACCTTCTGTACCGCCTGTAGAGCCAGTTGGTGTGTTGCCTACTTGATACAGTGGGTTGTTTGGTTCTAGCTTAATACCAATCTCAGCAACTTTTGCCCAAGTAGGATCGCTCGCCCCTAATGTGGTGTAGAGCTCACCAGAGACCGTTTCAAATGCAGACATATTTTTGCTTGCTGCATACATTTCGAGAAGTTTCAAATGCAATTCATAGCGTTTCGGTTCTTTTGAAATCGCATCTTTTAGAATTTCTTCAGCTTGCGCATCGCGGCCATAGGCCATGTACACTTCAGCTTCAGCAATCGGGTCAACATCGTTAGTGTCAATCATGCCCCCATTCGCACTTTGCGAGAAGTCAGTCAAGAATGACGTATCACCAGTATCTACACTGGCTCCAGAAGTGTTGCCAAATACTGTATTGGCCTTTAATCCGCCAGAAGTCATGATGCCCTGCTCGAAATCAGCAAGGTTTTTCTTACGTTTGTTACGCAGATAAAACCACGCGCCGCCCAATACTGCCAACAAGCCACCCGCACCTGCCATTAAGGTGCTGTCTTGCCCAGTAAATACGTTTAGCAAACCTGATAGAAAGCTAGGTTCTTCAACTGGAGTTGGGGCAGGCGCTGGCTGAACAGCTGGTTTTTCTGTAACTGGCGACTTGTTATCTGTAGTGGCTTGGACGGGGTTGGAGGGCTCAGCTGTAGTAGCCGCTGGCTCAATCGGTTTCGGTGGCTCTAGCAGGTTTAGGAGGCTCTACAGTTGCAGCTTCAGCTTGCTTTTGCATTTCCGCCATTGCACCGCTTTTGAGTTCCAGCAATTTTTGCATATCTGCAATTTGCTTTTCAAGCGCCGCTGTTTTGTCCTGCGCCTCTTTCAGCCCTTTTTCACGCGCAACAACCTCTTCTTGCAAGGCTGCAACTTTAGCTTGTAATGACTTTGTTTCTGCGGATCCATTTGCATCACCTGCTGAGAGCTTTACAACATCTTTCGGTCCGGTAGCCGCTGAAATCGACTTATCTTCTGTCGCTGGCTTAATTTTTCCACTTGCGGACTGAGTTCCTGTCTCACTGTCTACGGGCGTAGCATCGGCAACGATACCTGCCAGCTTATTACGATATTCGTTCCAGTTTTCTGTTTGAACTTTGATTTCTCGTGAAGCTTCCCTTTGCGATATAGCATTTAAAGCTTCCTCTGATGGCGGTCTAAGAATTTGACCGACCTTGAGTCTATTCATGTTGTTACCACTGAAGGCCTCTTTGTTGGCTTCGAACAAGCCAACCAGCATCTGATCAAGACTCACGCCTTCCGGCTTCATGTTGCGTGCAATTTTGCCAAGCGTATCACCGCCTTGCGTCATGTACTCATCGCCTGACGCACTCGCGACTTCTGTGCTAGATTCTGTTTCCGGTGCTACTTTAGCTCTGTTTTTACGACTCTTTTTTTTAACCGGTGTAGAATCGCCTGTTGACATCACAACCGCATCTGCAGGCATGTCGTTGGATTTTACTAGTGGTAATTGTGTGGTTTGGCTATCCTGTGAGGCGCTATCTGTCTCGCCGGTATAGCCTGGTGGATCTAACAGCACCGTGTATTCACGAAGCAATCGGCCAGAATTCCAATCTACTTGAATCAGCATATCCAAAAATGGCTCACTGATAGGTTGATTTGATTTTAATTTTAGGATGGGTGCGCCACTAGAATTTTTTGCAATTTCAACTTTGATGTTGTTATGTGAGGCTGGACGCTCTATTCCTTGCGATGCATAGGCTTCGGCCGAAGCAATTGCTGCAGTAATAGATGCTAGCTCCTCAGCACTCACTGAGATGAGCTCGATATCCGCTCTAAGTGGCTCACCAATTCCAGAATCCACATTGAGCTTGCCTAAACCAGCTGCAAACAACGATGTTGGCAACAACGCCATGCATAACGCAATGGAGATTTTTTTGAATTTTAAGTTGTGCACTATTCCACCCTTAATTAACTAAACGATTGCAATAACAAAAATAACATCAATTAGTTAGAGATGCAAGCTCATAATACACATTATATTCAGTAGCTATGTGATTGTTAGTGAATAGTGTGGCTTTTTTTCAAAAAAATCAAAATTTATTCACGATTTCTTTATGTTTGCGCTACCAAAATACGCAACATTCTGCGTAGCGGTTCGGCCGCACCCCATAACAATTGGTCACCAACGGTAAATGCAGACAAATAGTCATTTCCCATATTCAATTTCCGCAAACGTCCAACTGGTGTTACCAATTTTCCAGTCACAGCAGCAGGCGTAAGCTCGCGCATACTGGCTTGTCGCTCGTTAGGAATCACTTTTGCCCATGGGTTTGCTTCAGCTAACATTTGACTGATTTCATCCAAAGGTACGTCTTTCTTGAGCTTAATCGTCATCGCTTGCGAATGGCATCGCATGGCGCCAATGCGCACACAAAGGCCATCAATTGGAATTGGGTTGTCTTCGCGACCGAGAATCTTGTTGGTTTCCGCGCCGCCTTTCCATTCTTCTTTGCTTTGGCCGTTACCCAAGTCAACATCAATCCACGGAATCAAGCTGCCCGCCAAAGGCACACCGAAGTTAGCCGTTGGAAAGCTACTATCACGCAAGGTGCCCGCAACTTCGCGATCAATATCCAAAATCGCTGAAGCCGGGTCAGCTAACAAGGAGTTTGCCACGCGATGCGCTTCACCCATCTGGTTTAAGAGTTCACGCATGTTTTGCGCGCCAGCGCCAGAAGCCGCTTGATAAGTCATGGAAGTGACCCAATCGACCAAATCCGCTTTAAAAAGACCATTCAAAGCCATCAGCATGAGCGAAACTGTGCAATTTCCACCTATCCAGTTTTTACCACCTTTTTGTAATGCATCTTCGATGACATGCATATTTACCGGGTCAAGAATAATTACCGAATCTGGGTTCATACGCAAGCTAGAGGCTGCATCAACCCAATGTCCTTGCCAATTCTCAGGGCGCGCAGCTTCGGAAATATTTCGCTGGTGTAATCACCACCTTGGCAGGAAACAATCACGTCCATCTTTGCTAATTCGGCGATGTTTTTCGCATCTTTGAGCGCAGGCGAGTCTCTGCCTATATTAGGCGCAACACCTCCTGCTTGCGACGTGGTAAAAAATTGCGGTTCGATATCCGCAAAGTCATTTTCTTCCATCATGCGCTGCATGAGCACACTGCCCACCATACCGCGCCAGCCAACAAATCCAACTCTTAACATATCAATTAATCTCTAAAATTTCCAAATTTCAATGGAAAGTCCGTCACATTTTTTTTCACAAACGCAATCGCATCTTGCAACACATCTCGCTTAGCACCGTTTACCCGCACCGTATCGCCCTGAATGCTCGCTTGCACTTTCATTCCAGAATCTTTTATGAGCTTGGTGATGCGCTTGGCTAGCTCCGCATCAATACCCGCGCGAATTTTCAGCTCTTGCTTCACTTTATTGCCGCCGACTTTTTGCACGTCTTTGTGCTCCAACCGTTTGGAAGAGTCCGGCTCTTTTTTCTCCATGCCTGGCAGCAAAATGTCTTTCACTTGGTCGAGCTGAAAATCGTTATCGCCAAGCAATGTAATGAGGCTGTCTTTTTCGTTGAGTTCAACTTTGGCAGATGTGCCTTTGAAGTCATAACGATTGGCAATTTGCTTGCCCGCAACGTCAATTGCGTTCTTTAAGGCAACCATATCAACTTCTGACGTAATATCAAAGCTAGGCATCGCAAACCCCTATTCAAAATGACAAACGTAATCCAGCATCTCAATCGTTTCAATATCAAAGCTTGAATTACCCGGTACGGTGAATTTCTCACCCGCTCCATAAGTCTTCCATTCAGTTTCGCCATTCAAACGCACTTTGCATTTTCCCAAATTAATTTCCATTAACTCGGGTGCTGCAGTGTTAAAAGTCAAATTGCTCGGAAAAATCACACCAATGGTGCTGCGCGTGCCATTAGGAAACATTACCGTGTGGCTTACACACATGCCATCAAAATACACGTTGGCTTTTTTCTTTACGCTTACATTGTCAAACTGTGCCATATTAAATCCTCAAAATTTGCTTATTATTACATTGCCGCTACGATTTGATCGCCCATTTCGGAGCAACTTACTTTTTTAGTACCCGCCTCAAAAATATCACCCGTGCGATAACCCGCTGCCAAGACTTTTTTCACCGCATTTTCAATACGGCTAGCTGCTGCCTCATTATCAAAAGTGTAGCGCAACATCATTGCTGTAGACAAAATTGTTGCAATTGGGTTTGCCAAGTTTTTGCCTGCAATATCCGGTGCAGAGCCATGTGAAGGCTCATACAATCCTTTTTTAGTCTCATTAAGCGAAGCTGATGCCAACATGCCGATAGAGCCTGTCAACATAGAGGCTTCGTCAGACAAGATATCGCCAAAAATATTGCCGGTGACCATCACATCAAACTGTTTTGGGTTACGAATGAGCTGCATCGCTGCATTGTCCACATACATGTGGCTCAACTCAACTTCCGGATATTCTTTAGCAACGTCAATCACGATTTCTTTCCAGAATTCAGTCGTTTCAAGCACGTTAGCTTTGTCCACGGAACATAGCTTTTTCTTACGCTTCATGGCGATACCAAACGCCACATGGGCAATACGCCGCACTTCTGATTCCGCATACACCATGGTATTAAAGCCTTCGCGTTCCCCTTGCTCATTTACTCGCATGCCACGTGGTTGGCCGAAGTACACATCACCTGTCAATTCGCGCACAATCATAATATCCAAACCAGAGACTACTTCCGGCTTAAGTGTAGATGCATTCGCAAGCTCAGGATAAAGCACCGCCGGACGCAAGTTTGCAAATAAACCTAAGTCTTTACGTATACCCAACAAACCGCGCTCAGGGCGCAATGGACGGTCTAAATTATCATATTGCGGACCACCGACAGCACCAAGCAACACGGCATCGGCAGCACGGCAGATGTTTTGCGTAAACTCAGGGTAAGGATGTCCATACTGGTCGTACGCTTGACCACCCAACGGCGCCTCAGTAAAGGTCATGTTAAGGCCTTCTTTTTTTAAAACCTCCAGCACACGCATGGCTTGTGCAATAATTTCCGGCCCAATGCCATCACCTGGCAGAACTGCAATTTTCATTCTAATTTCCTAAATTTAAAAATTAACCAATATTTCTAACTAAACAACCAAGGCTGAGCGGCTTTGCGTTTGGCTTCAAACGCTGCAATCTCGTCTGCGTGTTGCAGTGTCAGACCTATTTCATCCAAACCATTCAATAAGTTATGTTTTGATGTCGGGTGAATATCAAACGTAAATGTTTCACCGCTTGGCAAGGTCACGGTTTGTGAGGGCAAATCAACACTTAACGCATAACCTTCTTTGGCGGCACACTCGTTAAACAATTTATCCACCAAAGCGTGGCTTGCCACAATCGGCAACATGCCATTTTTGTAGCAATTGTTGAAGAAAATATCTGCATAGCTAGGCGCAATAATCACACGGAAGCCAAAGTCTTCAATCGCCCACGGTGCATGCTCACGGCTCGAACCACAGCCAAAGTTATCACGCGCCAATAATATTTGCGCACCTTTGTAACGTGGTAAGTTCAGCACAAAATCCTTGTTTAGCGGACGTGTGCTGCAATCCATGCCAGGCTCGCCATGGTTTGTGTAGCGCCATTCATCAAACAGATATGGGCCAAAACCAGAGCGTTTAATAGACTTTAAAAACTGCTTAGGAATAATTGCGTCAGTGTCAACGTTGGCACGGTCGAGCGGGCAAACCAAGCCGTTTAGGTGCGTAAATGCTTTCATATTTTTCTCTTTAATTCTTTTACTTAATTTAAAGTTCTAACATCAACAAAATGACCCGCTATGGCAGCTGCAGCAGCCATTTCTGGACTGACAAGGTGAGTGCGTCCGCCTTGTCCTTGGCGACCTTCAAAATTGCGGTTAGAGGTCGAAGCACAACGCTCGCCTGGGCGAGTTTATCTGCGTTCATGGCAAGACACATGGAGCAGCCAGGCTCACGCCACTCAAAACCGGCTTCGGTAAAAATTTTATCCAAACCCTCCGACTCTGCCTGGCGTTTCACTATGCCAGAGCCAGGCACCACAAGCGCTAATTGAATATTGCTTGCTACTTTTTTGCCTTTTAGCACACCTGCGGCAGCACGTAAGTCTTCAATGCGCGAGTTGGTGCAAGAACCAATGAAAATCTTGTCCAACTTAATCTCATCAATCGGCGTATTCGGCGCCAAGCCCATATATTTAAGCGCCAGCTCCATGCTAGTGCGCTTTGTTGCATCAGCCACAGTGGCGGGGTCTGGTACACGCGCGCTAATTGGCAATACTTGCTCGGGCGATGTGCCCCAAGTGACTTGCGGCGCAATATCTTCACCGCGCAACTCCACCACATTGTCGAATTTAGCATCTGCATCCGAGTGCAATGTCTGCCAATAGGCAACCGCTTTATCCCAGCTCTCACCTTTTGGTGCGTGCTGGCGGCCTTTCAGATAAGCGACGGTCTTCTCGTCTGGCGCAATAATTCCAGCACGTGCGCCGGCTTCAATCGCCATATTGCATACCGTCATACGGCCTTCCATAGAAAGTGAACGAATCACTTCACCGCCGAATTCAATCGCGCAACCATTGCCACCCGCCGTGCCTATTTTGCCGATAATGGCCAAAGCCACGTCTTTGGCGGTTACTCCCGCACCAAGCTTGCCATCCACGCTTACCAACAAATTTTTAGATTTTTTGGCAATTAAAGTTTGTGTCGCTAATACATGCTCCACTTCCGACGTACCAATCCCATGCGCCAACGCACCAAATGCACCATGTGTGGAAGTATGGCTATCGCCGCAAACCACGGTCATGCCAGGCAATGTCGTGCCGTTCTCTGGTCCAATCACGTGAATAATGCCTTGGTTCGCGTTTTTGAATGGAAAATACACCAACGCACCGAATTCTTTGATATTGTCGTCCAATGTCTCCACTTGCAAACGTGAAACCGGATCTTCAATGCCTTTATCCCAATCTTTGGTTGGTGTGTTGTGGTCAGGGTTGGCCACAATCGAACCAAAGCGCCAAGGCTTGCGGCCTGCAATACGCAAACCCTCAAAAGCTTGCGGACTTGTCACCTCGTGCACCAAGTGGCGGTCAATATAAAGCAAGCAAGTGCCGTCTGCGTCCTCACGAACGACATGCGACTCCCATAATTTATCGTAAAGCGTTTTTCCTGCCATCATGTTTCCCTTTTAAATCAATTCAACTGCGCATCTCGCATAAGTTTGTATTCAATCGCATCTAGCATCGCTCGCCAAGAGGCATCAATAATATCCGTCGATACACCTATCGTCGTCCAGCTTTCGCGATGGTCAGCCGATTCAATCAATACGCGCACCTTTGCTGCAGTCGCTTTGTCGGAGTCCAGCACACGTACTTTGTAATCTACCAGCTTGACGTCTTTAATCGCCGGATAAAATCGCTCTAGCGCCTGCCTTACTGCTTTATCCAGTGCGTTCACTGGCCCGTCACCATCGGCCGTGGCTGTCTCTTCTTGATCACCCACGGCAATTCTAATCGTTGCCGCAGAATTGGCGCCTTCTTCTGATGATTCATAAACGCCAATCCGGTATTCTTTAAGCGTAAAAAATGGTTTATATTTCCCTAGCAATCGATGCACAAGCAAGTCAAACGAACTTTCCGCACTTTCGTATTGGTATCCTTCATGTTCCATCAGCTTTTAGATGATCCAATACTCGTTTGGTTTCTTCCGAATCTTTATTCAAAGTCGGATCTACCGCGTTAATCTTCGCGAGCAATGCAGTACGTCCTGCTACCTCAGACACCAGAATATGTCGCACGTTGCCAACTTGTTCCGGATTAATATGTTCATAAGAAATCGGGTTCTTACTCACCGCATCAATATGCATGCCGCCTTTGTGTGAGAAGGCATCATTGCCGACATAAGGCGCCTTGTCATTAAACGCCATATTGGCAATCTCATTCACATAACGCGCGGCGGAAGTCAACTCCGATACATTATTCTGTGGTATACATTTCAAACCTAGTTTCAACTGCAAATTGGGGATAATCGAACATAAATTCGCATTCCCGCAACGCTCGCCTATGCCGTTAATCGTTCCTTGCACCTGCTTAGCACCTGCCTGCACGGCAGCAACCGAGTTGGCCACTGCCATTTCGCAATCGTTGTGACAATGAATCCCTACCTGCACCTTGAACAGTGCCACCACCTTTTTGGTGATTTCAGCGATTTCGTCTGGAAACGTACCTCCATTGGTATCGCACAAACACAACACGCTGGCGCCAGCATCGGCAGCAGCTTGCAACGTCTTTAGCGCATAATCAGTATTGGCTTTATAACCATCAAAAAAATGTTCTGCATCAAACACCACTTCTTTACCTTGGCTAGTCAAATAAGCCACCGTGTCGCCTATCATGCTCAAATTTTCTTCTAGCGTCGTGCGCAGAATATCGGTCACTTGATAATCCCAACTCTTGCCAAAAATCGCTACAGCTACCGTTTTTGCGCTCAAAAGCGATTGCAAATTACGGTCTTCAGACGCTTTGATGCCTACTTTGCGTGTGCTGCCAAACGCGATGATTTTTGCATGTTTCAATTTAAGCGCACTTACCCGCTCAAAAAAAGCCAAGTCTTTGGGGTTTGAGCCTGGGTTTCCCGCCTCGATGTAGCCAATTCCTAGGTCATCCAAGCGTTGGACGATTTTAAGTTTATCTTCCACCGTAAATGAAACGCCTTGCGCCTGCGCGCCGTCTCGCAAGGTAGAATCATAAATAACCACTTGATTCATCGTTGCTTATTTCTTCTTGTTTCTTAAATTTGCCGCAATGCGCATTCTTAAAGCATTCAATTTAATAAAGCCGCCCGCATCTTTTTGGTCGTATGCACCTTTGTCGTCCTCAAATGTCGCAATACTGGAATCGAACAGCGAATCGGTTTTGCTATCGCGACCAGTGACAATCACGTTGCCTTTGTAAAGTTTTACGCGCACCCATCCGTTGACCGATCTTTGTGTATGGTCAATCAAGGTTTGCAGTGCAATGCGCTCAGGGCTCCACCAGTATCCGTTGTAAATCATACTGGCGTAGCGCGGCATCAGATCATCCTTCAAGTGCGCAACTTCACGATCCAAAGTAATACTTTCAATCGCGCGATGCGCTTTGAGCAAAATCGTGCCGCCCGGCGTCTCGTAACAACCGCGTGATTTCATGCCTACATAGCGATTTTCCACCAAATCCAAGCGACCAATGCCGTGCTTGCCACCAATTTTATTCAGATGCGCCAAGACATCGTGCGGCTTCATTTTTTCGCCATTCAGCGCAACCGGATCTCCATTCACATATTCGATGTCTAGATATTCCGCAGCGTCCGGCGCCTTTTCTGGACTCACCGTCCAGCGCCACATGCTCTCTTCAGCTTCGGCAGCAGGGTCTTCCAGATGACGACCTTCATATGAAATGTGCAGCAAGTTGGCGTCCATGCTGTATGGGCTGCCGCCTTTCTTGTGCTTCATATCTACAGGAATGCCATGTGTTTCTGCATAAGCCATCAGCTTTTCGCGGCTGAGCAAATCCCACTCACGCCACGGCGCAATAATTTGGATATTCGGGTTAAGCGCATAAGCACCCAACTCAAAACGCACTTGGTCGTTACCCTTACCGGTCGCGCCATGTGAAATCGCATCTGCATTGGTTTCAGCAGCAATCTCAATTAGGCGCTTTGCGATCAAAGGCCGCGCAATCGAGGTGCCGAGCAGATACTCGCCTTCATACACTGTATTGGCGCGAAACATCGGGAAGACAAAATCACGCACAAACTCTTCGCGTAAATCGTCAATATAAATTTCTTTAACACCTGCTGCAGTAGCTTTTAAACGCGCAGGCTCTAGCTCTTCACCCTGACCTAAGTCAGCGGTAAAAGTTACCACCTCACACTTGTATTCATCTTGTAGCCATTTCAAAATTACCGAGGTATCCAAACCGCCAGAATAGGCCAACACCACTTTTTTCACATTGCTCATTACGCTACTTTTCCTAATAATAAATATTCCATCAGCGCCTTTTGTACATGTAGCCTATTTTCCGCTTCATCCCACACCACGCTTTGCTTGCCATCAATTACCTCTGCAGCGACTTCTTCGCCCCGATGTGCGGGCAAGCAATGCATAAAGAGCGCATCTTTAGCGGCAACACGCATCATATCCGCATCCACTTGCCAATCAGCAAAGTCACGTAGGCGTTCTTCATTTTCCGCCTCAAATCCCATGCTGGTCCACACATCCGTTGTCACCAAATCCGCGCCGCGCGCGGCTTCCATTGGGTCAGCAAACTCTTCAAAATGATCATGGCCATATAAATTAGCGCGCTCCATTTCCACTTCGTAGCCCTGCGGAGTCGATACATGCACATTAAAATCCAGCACCTCTGCCGCTTGCAGCCAAGTATTGCATACATTATTGCTGTCACCAATCCACGCGACCGTTTTGCCTTTAATCGAGCCGCGATGCTCAATAAATGTAAAAATATCTGCAAGAATCTGGCATGGATGATATTCGTTGGTCAGTCCATTAATCACCGGCACGCGAGAGTTGGCAGCAAAGCGCTCGATGATACTTTGCTCAAATGTCCGTATCATCACAATGTCCGACATCCGCGAAATGACTTGCGCCGCATCTTCCACCGGTTCTCCGCGGCCAAGCTGCGAATCACGTGTATTCAGGTAAATTGCGCTACCACCTAGTTGGTGCATGCCCGCCTCAAATGACAATCTTGTGCGAGTGCTGGCTTTTTCAAAAATCATCACAAGCGTTCTGTCCTGCAATGGCCAGTACTGCTTATAAGTTTTAAATTGGCTTTTTATCCATGCAGCACGCGCAAAGACATGATTCAACTCATCTGTTGTTAAATCGTTAAATTGTAAAAAATGTTTAATCGCCATATTTTTAGCGTCTTTCCAGTGTTACTGGTTCAAAAATACCTTAATCAATTTAGCTAGTCTCGTCACCAGCTCTTTCGCTTCTGCCTCATTTATGATTAGCGGTGGTAGTAAACGTACCACCTTATCTGCAGTCACGTTAATCAGCAACTTGGTTTCCAGTGCCATTTTCACCAACTCAGCACATGGCCTATCCAGCTCGATGCCAATCATCAAGCCTGCATTTCGTATGACTTGTACGCCTTTTTCGCTGGCGAGTTCGTTTTTTAAGCCTGCTACAATCAAATCGCCCATTTTCTGCGCATTTTCACGTAGCATTTCATCCGCAATCGCATTTAATGTGGCTAGACCTGCTGTCGTCGCCAACGGATTCCCGCCAAATGTCGATCCGTGTTTACCGGGTGTAAATACCTCCGCAGCCACACCTTTGGCTACACAAGCACCAATCGGCACGCCTGAACCCAAACCTTTTGCCAGTGTCATCACATCAGGAAAAACATCTGTATGCTGAAACGCAAACCAAGTGCCTGTGCGGCCAATGCCGCTTTGCACTTCGTCCAACATCAAAAGCCAGCCGTTATCGTCGCACAATTTACGCAAGCCTTCAAAGTACGCTTTCATATCAGCAGGAATGTAAATTCCACCTTCGCCCTGTACGGGCTCAACCAATATCGCAACAACATTATTTTTACGCGAGGCAATTTGTGCGATAGCTTGCAAATCATCGAACGGCACGCGCACAAAGCCGCTCACCAGTGGCTCAAACCCAGCCTGCGCTTTACGATTACCAGTTGCAGAAAGGGTTGCCATAGTACGTCCATGAAACGACCTTTCCATCACGATGATTTCAGGATTTTCAATGCCTTTTTTATGGCCGTAAAGACGCGCCAATTTAATTGCCGCCTCATTTGCCTCACAACCGGAATTACAGAAAAAGACTTTGTCCATCTTAGACAATTCTGCCAACTTATCTGCCAACGCCTCTTGCTCAGCAATGTGGTATAAATTTGAAACGTGAATGAGTTTAGCAACCTGAGAACTCAATGCCTCCACCAATTTTGGGTGTGCATGACCGAGACCATTCACCGCTACGCCTGCAAGCGCGTCGAGATATTTTTCACCTTTATTGTCCCACAACCAAATACCCTCACCTTTTACAAAAGTAACAGGGTTTCTATTGTATGTATCCATCAAATGTTGCGACATAAAATTCCAAAAAACTAATACCACAAAATAAAAAAGGCGGCTAAGGCCGCCTGTAGAGCCTTACAAAGTTTATAGACCGATTGCTGCTCGGTGCGTTAATCCGTTCGCCATGAAAAATAACATAGGAATCGACAACATCATATTTGTACGTGATGCCAGCATTGCCACACGACGCGCCTTTGCTTTTTCATCATCACTTGCTGTTTTCATGCCCAGAATTTTTTGTTGATTCGGCCAAATCAGCACCCAAACATTAAACAACATAATCGTACCCAACCATGCGCCAATGCCGATACCTTCGTAACCGTTACGCAACATAAAAGCATCCATAAAGCCAGCGCCCAATAACCATGCGCCTGCCAACCATGTACCTACCGCAGCCCAGCGGAAATAAAACAATGCGCGAGGTGCAACGTGTTTGCTGATACCTGCCGCGGTGCCATCAGCACCTGCGTCTTTAAGTGCGGCCATTTGCACCAAATTAAAATAATATAGCAGACCAATCCAAGTAATGCCGAAAATTACGTGTAGCCAACGCGCGATGCCAGGTAAAAAGTCCATAATTTACGCCCCTGCCAATAAAAAGTTTTTTAGAAAGAATACCAGAACTACCGTGAGGATCAGCCCTGAAACTATCGTGCCGGTGATTGATTCTAATGGATTTTTCATTGCGACCGCCCCTTAATAAAATTTATTTGTGTTCTAGGCTGGAGATTAGCGCAAAACCTGTGTTTTTGCAAGGTGTTACGCGTGACAATTTGGTTTTGAACGCATATCGCTAAATCATCTGCTACAAGTTAAAATAGCAGTTCAACAACTAAAGCATTTTTTCAAATGAAACTCCCCCAACTAGGCAGCCTCTGGATGCTGGTCGCAGCGCTTGGCTTTGCCATTATGGGCGCACTCGTCAAGGTGGGTGCAGCTAAATTCAGCAGCGCAGAGCTCGTGTTTTATCGTTCGCTATTTGGCTTAATCGCCATCTATGCATTTATTTTTGCCAAAAAATTACCGCTCAAAACACCAGTTCTTGCCAAGCAAATGTCGCGCGCACTCGTTGGTTTTGCCTCACTCGTGCTATTTTTTTATGCGATTGCGCATTTGCCGCTGGCAACCGCAATTACTCTTAATTACACCTCACCATTATTTTTAGCGGTTTTTGTGCCGTTTATGCTGCACGAAAAACCAAAAAAAATATTGTATTTTGCGGTGATGCTAGGTTTTATCGGAGTTGTGCTTTTGCTACAACCCACTTTCACCAAAAACGATGCTTTGGCAGGCGCGTTGGGATTGGCCTCTGGGGCAGGTGCTGGCATGGCCTATATTCATGTTAAACAGCTCGGTAATTTAAACGAGCCGGATTGGCGCACGGTATTTTACTTTACGCTTATTTCCACAATCGGCGCAGGTATTTGGATGCTTATTCACCATATGACGCCAATTGCACTCTCGGATTTACCGCTGTTAACCGGCTTGGGGTTATCTGCAACGATTGCCCAGCTTGCCATGACGCGCGCTTATCGCACCGGTAAAACCTTAACGGTTGCAAGCCTAGCTTATGTTACGGTGGTGATTGCAAGTTTATTTGGTATGTTCTTTTGGCATGAGCATTTATCACCCACGGAATGGGCTGCAATCAGTTTGGTTATATTAAGTGGTGTTATTAGCATCAAAACAACAAATTCCACAAAATAGCAGGTTTCAGGCAAACAAAATCACAAGCATCTAGACATTTAATTTTGCTAGCAGTAATCTGTACTTTCCGCGTTAAAAACGTTAAGTAAGTGATTGATGCTTAAACTCATTAAACACATTTTGTTTGTACTATTTGCCTGCCAGCTTAGTGGCTGCGTGGGTGGGCCTATTGCAATGCAAATCGCCAGCTCGATTGCTACCAGAATTGCAGATCACGCCGTTGCCAATGCGCTGGATGTACAAGACGGTCCAAGCAATAGAAAAGTTGAGCGTAAAGACACCGAGCCTGATGATGTGTGGATGGCAATGGCAACTTCGGGCTTTAGAACCGTTGACCCGAATGCTGAGCCTTTGCCTGAAGTCTTGCCAGAAGACGAACAAATACAAATCCTGCAAACCAATTCACTTGTGCGGGTGGAGTTATTTAACCTGCTGATTGGTGATGAAAAAATAGCTGTGTTTGAAAAGGCGCGTGCTGTTGGCGCCCTCAACCTGCCTGACCGCAAAGAATGGCCGCGCTGGAACGTGGCAACCGGCATGACGGAAAAAGATAAAAAGCTTATTACCTTTTTGCTGCCACCGGAATTTGGCAAACTGCCGAGCGGCGCGCTTGCCGTAGTCGAGCTGGCAAGCCCCGGTGATTTGAATATCGCACGTTATAAATTGAATTAAATCAAGGATCTATCAACCCACTCCGCATCGCAATCAGTGCAATCTCCGCCGAGTTATTGGCATTTAATTTTTGCTTAATATTGTATAAATGTGTACCCACCGTGCGCGGGCTTAAAAACAAGGTCTCAGCAATTTCATTGGTCGTTTTGCCTTTTGCCAGCGACATAAACACCTCAAACTCACGTTCACTCAGCACATCTACCGGGTTTTGCTCACCGCTAAGCTGCTGAATCGCCATTTGCTGCGCAACGCTGGCCTCGATATACTTTTTGCCGCCCGCAACAGTGCGGATGGCTTTAATCAACTCTTCGGCAGCAGAGCGTTTGGTTAAATATCCCATCGCGCCAGCATTGAGTACCCGCTTAGGGTGTACCGAGTCTTCGTGTGCAGAAAGCACTAGAATTTTGGCGTTCGATTCCTTGGCCAAAATGCGCTCAATCGCCTCCATGCCGCCGATACCGGGCATGGTGATATCCATTACCACCACATCGGGCTTGTATTCCATATAAGATTTAATCGCAGCTTCACCATTTTCCGCCTCTGCAATCACTTTAATATCGCTGGCCGTTTCCAACAGCATCTTAAATCCCATGCGCACCACCGCATGGTCATCTACCAGCATCACATTAATTTGGCTCATGCGTCTTGTCCTTTTTAACTTTCGTCTATTTTTATGGCTTGTGGAATATTAATATAAATCGTAGTGCCATAGCCTTTTGCATCTCGGTTGTTTGCTTTGGCTACACTCTGTTCAGAATCGATATTAAAGCTGCCGTGCAAGCCCTGTATGCGCTCGCGCATGCCCAGCAAGCCAAAGTGGTTACTTTGATCCACCGCATTAATGTCCATACCCTTGCCATTGTCATGAATGGTGAGCTGTAAAGCACCCGTTTTAGTGGTGGCAAGGTCAATCGTCATTTTTGTAGCTTCTGCATGTTTTACCGCGTTATTAATAGCTTCTTGCACGATTCGATAAATATTAATGTTTAAAGTTTCACCCAGCGCACCAAGCTCTCCGGATAGTTTGAGTTGAATCGCTAAATTTTTCTGCTGCTTTTGTACATTATTGACCAAATCTTTTAAAGTTTCAGATAACCCGAGATTATCCAGCGACCCAGGGCGCAGCTGCTTGATAATGTTATGCATTCCGTCATAAATGTGGTTGGCTGCAGCTACAATGGTTTGTGCGCTCGCTTCTACCTCGGGGGCTTTTTCTTTGGTTTTATTTGCAATTGCCACGGCAAATGTCTTAATCGCCGTTACATATTGTCCCAACTCATCGTGCAACTCGCGCGCTAGGCTTCGGCGTTCGTCTTCGATATGTTTTTGTATCAAATGCGTTAGTTGTCTGTTCTCTTCGAGCTGACGCTCGGCGGCGAGCGACTCAGCCATGCGGTTTAAGCTGTGTCCAATAATTTCGAACTCGGGCAAATCAAACTGGGGCAAACGCGCGCTCAAATCGCCACGTTCCATTTGATTAATGGCTTTAATCATTGGCTGTAAAGGTTGTAACCAATGCCCTAGCAACCAATAGACTAGCGCGTTAAGCAACACAAAAAAAGCAAGGCCAATCCAAAATAAGCGGCTCATAATTTGCCAGCTTTCGCGAATCGCACCACCCGGGTTTGGCTCTACAACCAATTTGCCATAACGAATGAAACGTGTCACTGACTTTTCATGTGGGTTAAGCATCTCATAAAACCATTGCGGTGGCTTCTCTTCCGCGCGATATTTTGAGGGTGGTGATTTATAAATTAATGCGCCGTTCAAGTTATACAAATAAATCTCATTGCTACGCACATGCCCCAAATGCACTAAAAAACGCTGCATCACATCATGCGTATAGCCCCACTCTGGGTTCTGTGTCGAACTCACAACGACTGTATCAAGCAACTGCACTGTGACGCGCGTTGCGGCTTCAACGCCCTCTTGAATGGAAGATTTTGTGCCACGCAATATCATCGCACTCACAGCGATCATAAACACCAGCATCAGCGCAGTAATCAGCAGATTTAAACGTAAGCGTAAACTCATTGTGAATGACTCAATGGCATTGAAATAAAAGATTCATGTGTGTAGAGTTTAACAAGTTTAGTAAAAACACAACATAGTTTAAATCATGAGTCTAAAAACAAGTTTTATCTGTGAGTCTGCTACCGCCATCCGTGATGCGATTCTAGGCCACGAGGCAGATATCGAATCGCTGGATCGCGCAATTGGCGATGGCGATCACTACATCAACGTGAAACGCGGTACCGAGACGATTGCTGCCATGGTGGATGAGCTTAAAAATCTGCCGCCAGATGAAGCGCTAAACAAAATAGGCATGAAGTTACTCAGCACGATTGGCGGCGCTGCAGGACCGCTCTTTGCCAGTTTTTTTATGGAAATGGCAAAAGTCGTGAAACATAATAATGCGAATAATTCACTAGAGATTGCTGCAGCTTTTGCTGCAGGGGTACAAGGTATTATTCACCGCGGCAAGGCTGGCTTGGGTGAGAAAACGATGCTTGATGTGCTGATTCCGGTTTCTACAACATTCACCCTCGGCGCCGCATCGGGCAAAAACCTGACAGAAATTTGCACCGAAATAAAAGCTGCGGCAGATCAGGGCTTGGAAAGCACGCGCAATTTAGTTGCCACCAAAGGTCGCGCTGCTGGCTTGGGTGAACGTGCGATTGGCCATTTAGATGCAGGCGCAAAAAGCTGCCAAGTGATGATTCATGCAGTATGTGATTTGTTACTAATCTAAAGGCTATCTAGCTATGAAAAAATTTATTAACAAAATCGATGCCATGCTGCTGCAAAGCCTGTCCGGCTTTGCAGCCGCGCATGCTGACTTAGTTGAACTCCATCTTGAGCCCAATTTTTTAACGCGCAAGAATAAGGCAAAGAACAAAGTTGCGATTATTTCTGGCGGCGGCTCAGGTCATGAGCCATTACATGCCGGCTATATCGGCTATGGTATGCTTGATGCCGCCTGCCCTGGCCAGGTGTTTACCTCACCCACACCAGACCAAATGCTATCCGCCGCTGAAGCTGTACATGCAGACAAAGGCATTTTATTCATTGTCAAAAACTACGCGGGCGATGTGATGAATTTTGAAATGGCAGCTGAGATGCTGCCCTTTGAACATGCCACAATTTTAACATCGGATGACTGCGCTGTAATCAACAGCACCTATACGACTGGCCGCCGCGGCGTGGCTGGCACGGTAATTGTCGAGAAATGTGTGGGCAGCTTGGCAGAAACCGGTGCAGATTTACAAACCTGCAAGGCACTGGGTGACAAAATAAATAGTCGCACAGCAAGCATTGGCGTTGCGCTCACCAGTTGCACGGTGCCCGCTGCCGGCCGCCCTACTTTTGATATTACTGATAATGAGCTAGAAATGGGCGTGGGTATTCATGGTGAGCCAGGACGCAGGCGCGAAGCCATGCGCGAGGCCGATGCAATTGTAAAAGATATGGTGGATGCGATTCTCGCTGATTTAAACCCGCAGAAAAACCAAGAAATATTGTTATTGGTAAATGGGTTAGGTGCAACGCCACTTATGGAACTTTATTTGATTTACAACAGCGCCGCCACGCTACTCAAACAGCATGATATTAAAATTGCGCGTTCACTGGTTGGCAACTACACCACCGCAATTGATATGGCGGGTGCATCCATTACGGTTTGCTTGCTGGATGATGAAATTAAACAGCATTGGGATAGCCCCGTACATACTCCTGCACTGCGTTGGGGTGTTTAAATAAACACTTTCCCCCAAAGTTTTACAACAAAATCGGCGTGCGTTTTTACTGCGGAATTTTCAACCTTAGCCTGCATATTGCCTTGTAGTCTTGCCGCATGCTGCAAGCGACGGTATTCACGGTAAGCATCGGCAACATGTTGTGCAAGTGTGGCATCAATAATCCCTAAAGCGCCTAGCGTTTTAAGTATTGCAATATTGCCAAAATTGTTTGTTAATTCGGGGTAAAGCGCCGCGTTCGCTAACACCAAGTATTGCACAATAAATTCCACATCAATAATTCCGCCGTGACTGTGCTTTAAATCAAACATATCACCAGTTAAATGCTGCGCATCTCGCATTTTAGTTCGCATCTCGATGACATCAGCATACAGTCTTTTTAAATCTCTCGATTGGCGCATCACCTCAGTACGAGTCGCTTCGAAAGCTCTACCTATCGCATCGTCTCCCGCAACAAATCTTGCCCGCGTGAGCGCCTGGTGCTCCCACGTCCAAGCGCGGTTTAGCTGATAATCATGGAACGCATCTACAGAGCTTACTAGTAGCCCGCTATTCCCATCGGGGCGTAGTTGCAAGTCTGTTTCATACAACAACCCAGCGGCAGTTAAACTGTTGAACCAGTTGTTGATGCGCTGCGCAAAGCGCCCATAAATCTCACCTGCGCCCTCTGCATCGTCGTCGTATAAGAAAATAATATCCAAATCAGAGGCGTAGCCAAGCTCTTTGCCACCCAATTTTCCATAACCGATTACCGCAAATGCTGGCACTTCGCGATGCTTAAATTTGAGTGATTGCCAAATCGTTTGCAAACTTACATCCAAAATCAAATCGGCAAGTGCACTCAGGTAATCAGAGAGCGTTTCCAGCTGCAATTGTCCGGCAATATCCTGTGCCGCAAATCTGAATACAGCCGCATGTTTGAATTGGCGCATCAGGTTCATTTGCTGCTCAGTGTCGCCAGAATGCTCTTCCATACTGGTTTCTATCTCATTACGCATAGCCAAGAAATCCGGCATTGCATACAAAGTACGCTCGTCTAACAATTCATCTAAAACAATCGGGTGCTGTGTAAGATATTGTGCGCACCAGCTACTTTCATTACACAAGCGCACAACCAAATCTAAAGCACTCGGATATTCTGCCAAAAGCGCTAGATAACTTGCACGGCCACATATGGCTTCCAGCAAATCCATTCCCCTCGCGATTGATACATCCGGATGAGATTGTTTACTTGTCGCTTCAATCAACATCGGTAGCAACGTGTTAAATCGCTGCCTGCTTAATTCCGGCAATTGCTTATATCGATGGCTCTGGTGTAATTGTTGAATGCGATTTAACGTACCTTGCGCTTCATTAAACCCCAGCGCAGCCAATTTAGCCTGCGAGACGGCATCATCAAGTTCACCATTCCAAATGCTTTTTGCAAGCATATAGGCGTCGCTATCGCTTTGGTCTGCAGCGCCATCACTGAATGTTTCGTCAAAATGACTCTGCACAACTTCACGATGCAGATTCAATCCAATAATAAAATCCTGCCAGCTCGAAAAATTCATCGCCTTTGCAATGCGAGTTTGCGCAGCTTCATTTTTAGGCAAGTCTTGCGTTTGCGCATCTTCTAGATACATCAACCGATGTTCCAGATTGCGCAAAAACACATAGGCGGCGGTTAACTCCTGCACAGTTTTTTCCTGCAACAGACCCTTATCTTTCAAAAGTTGCAGCACTTGCAAGGTTGGGCGAACCTGCAAGCTAGCGTCTTGCCCACCTCGAATTAGCTGAAACACCTGTGCGATAAACTCAATCTCCCGAATACCCCCGCGCCCCAGCTTGATATTGTCTTCCAAGCCTTTTTTAACAACGTCACGTTGAATTTGTATTTTTAAATCACGCATGCTGGCAAACGCACCAAAATCCAGATATTTTCTAAAAACAAAAGGTTTTAGTAACTGTGTAATACCACCCTGAGAGCCAATAACCACGCGGCCTTTAATCCAGGCATAACGCTCCCACTCGCGACCATTGTTTTGATAGTAATCTTCCATGGCATCTAAACTAGATGCCAGCACGCCTTCGCTACCAAACGGCCGCAAGCGCATATCCACACGAAACACAAAACCGTCTTCATTCAACTCATCTAAAGCTGCAATTACCTTTTTTCCCAAGTTTGTTAAAAAACTCTTGGTTTGAAATCGAATTTGGGCCAGACGTTTCGCCATCTTGCTCGTAGGCAAAAATCAAATCCACGTCGGATGAAACATTCAACTCGCCGCCGCCCAGTTTGCCCATGCCAATGACGATGAATTGTTGCGGATTATTATCTACTCCAAGAGGCTTTCCAAATAATGCTTCCAGCCATGACTGATGACAAATAACTGCGGTTTGGATTGCAACTTCGGCAAGTTGCGTTGTCGTCTGCATCACCTCGTTTAAATCTGCCAAACCATTTAAGTCACGGGTAATCATGCGCGCTAAAACCTGTTGCCTGAGCTTACGAAGAGATTTTTTTAATGTGAGCTCATCAATAATTTTACTTGTCGACAGAAACTGTCGCATTTCTTCTAAGCCATACGAATTATGCAAATTTTTTAGTAAATACTTAAGCAACTCCGCATCTTTGGCGAGTAATCTCGCAACAAAAGGACTACAGTCTTCCAGCCTTTGCAAATAAGAGATTTGCAAAGTGGATAGCTCAAGGTTTTTCGCAGATTCAAGCAGTGTTTGCATTAAATTTTTAAGGTAATATTGCAATTATTATAAAAAAACATTTTAAACGTCTTTACGATTAATTGGGGAAGTGGCATGGCAATTGAGTCTGTTTTGCATGAAAACCGTATATTTGAACCAAGTGATACCTTTAAGAAAAGCGCCAAAGTTTCTGGCATGGAAGCATACAACAAGATTTGTGCTGAAGCGTCAGCTGACTATGAAGGTTTTTGGGCAAAACTCGCGCGCGAGCTTTTGGTTTGGCACAAGCCCTTTACCAAAACATTAAACGATAGCGCAGCACCTTTTTATAAGTGGTTTGAAGACGGTGAGCTGAACGTTTCTGCCAACTGCCTTGATAAACACCTTGCCACGATTCCCAACAAAGTGGCAATTTTGTTTGAAGCCGACAATGGTGAGGTTAAAACTGTCACCTACAAGCAGCTGTACCATCAAGTTTGCCAGTTTGCTAATGGACTCAAAACGCTTAATCTCAAACTTGGCGACCGTGTCATTATCTACATGCCCATGGGCATAGAGGCTGTGGTTGCAATGCAAGCATGCGCGCGTTTAGGCTTGGTGCATTCAGTTGTGTTTGGTGGCTTTTCTGCAAAAAGTTTGAATGAACGTATTATCGATGCAGGCGCTGTGGCAGTCATCACTTCTGACGGGCAATATCGCGGCGGCAAAACTTTACCACTCAAACAAGCCGTGGACGAAGGCATCGCCATGGGTGGCTGCGAATCAATACAAAAGATTGTCGTGCTGAAAAAAACCGGGCTGGAAATCGCTTGGAATAAAAATGATATTTGGTGGAGTGACTTAATTGCAGGTCAAGCTGACGAATGTCCACCTGTGATGGTTGGCGCAGAACATCCGCTTTTCTTGCTTTACACTTCGGGCTCAACCGGCAAACCCAAAGGCGTACAACACAGCTCTGCAGGTTATTTGTTACATGCAATTAACACCATGCGCTGGACATTTGATATCCATAGTGACGATGTTTTTTGGTGCACGGCCGACGTGGGCTGGATTACAGGGCATAGCTATGTGGCTTATGGTCCGTTAGCCGCTGGTGCAACACAAGTTGTATTTGAAGGCATTCCCACTTATCCGGATGCCGGTCGCTTCTGGCAGATGATTGAAAAACATAAAGTTTCGATTTTCTACACTGCACCTACGGCAATCCGCTCTCTTATTAAAGCCGCAGAAACCAATCCAGCAACACACCCAAAAAACTACAACCTATCCAGCCTGCGCCTGCTTGGCTCTGTAGGCGAACCAATTAACCCAGAAGCGTGGATGTGGTACTTTGAAAATGTAGGCGGTAGCCACTGTCCGATTGTCGATACATTTTGGCAAACAGAGACTGGCGGGCATGTCATTACACCACTACCGGGCGCAACACCACTGGTGCCCGGATCATGCACATTACCCTTTCCTGGTATTGATATTGATGTTGTGGACGAAACTGGCAAAGAAGTGCCGTGGGGCACGGGCGGTTTGTTAGTGATTAAAAAACCCTGGCCATCGATGATACGTACCATTTATAACGACCCAGAACGCTTTGTGAAAAGTTATTATCCAGTTGATTTAGGTGGCAAAATCTATCTTGCCGGTGATGGCGCTGTGCGCGATGTTAAAACAGGTAACTTCACCATCATGGGGCGTATCGATGATGTTTTAAACGTTTCTGGTCATCGCTTAGGCACAATGGAAATTGAATCTGCACTTGTCTCAAATCCACTGGTAGCAGAAGCGGCAGTGGTGGGTAAACCACATGATATTAAAGGCGAATCTGTAGTCGCTTATGTGGTGCTCAAAGGCAAACGTCCGGAAAGCGATGAAGCAAAAAAGATTGTCGCTAATTTGCGTGATTGGGTTGGCCAAGAAATTGGCCCGATTGCAAAACCAGATGAAATTCGCTTTGGTGACAACTTACCCAAAACCCGCAGCGGCAAGATTATGCGCAGACTTTTACGCAGTTTAGCAAAGGGCGAAGAGATTACTTCGGATATTTCGACTTTGGACAATCCAGCGATTTTAGAGCAGTTGAAAGAAGTCGTTCGCTAAATTGATTGGCGCATGAAAGCTACGCTTAAACCCGGCATTCGTTATGTGCACAAATTTACTGTGCCACAATCAAAAACGGTGCCGGCGCTTTACCCTGAATCACCAGAGTTTTTGGTCATGCCAGAAGTCTTTGCGACCGGCTTTATGGTGGGGTTTTTAGAATGGGCGTGCATTATGGCCATCAACCCTCATCTCGATTGGCCTGAGGAGCAAACCGTTGGTACGCATATCAACGTGAGCCACGAAGCTGCAACGCCTCCCGGCCTTGAGGTGACCGCTACGGTAACCTTGCAAGCGGTAGAAGGTAGAAAACTGCTATTCACCGTAGAAGCCCATGACGGCATTGACTTGATTTCTAAAGGCACGCATGAACGTGTTGTTATCAATAAATCAAAATTTGACGCTAAAGTCCTTACAAAACGCGGCAATAAGTAATCTCACGCATTCCTGAGCAAAAGCTGCCTCAGTACTGTAAAATGCAGCCTTTGCAATTCAAAATTCTCTAGTATGAGCTCCCTTCAAGACGAAATTTCCCGCCGCCGCACCTTTGCCATCATCTCGCACCCGGATGCGGGTAAAACAACGCTTACTGAAAAACTGCTGTGGTTTGGCGGTGCGATTCAAGTAGCGGGCGAAGTGCGCGGCCGTAAAGCCGCACGCCATGCAACATCTGACTGGATGGAGCTGGAAAAACAACGCGGCATTTCGGTCACCTCAAGCGTGATGCAGTTCCCGTATCGCGAGCATATGATTAACCTGCTGGATACGCCCGGCCACGATGACTTTTCGGAAGATACTTATAGAACACTTGACCGCGGTGGATTCCGCCGTGATGGTGATTGACAGCAGTGAACGGCGTGGAAGCGCAAACCATCAAGCTGCTCAACGTTTGCCGCATGCGCGATACGCCGATTATCACGTTTATCAACAAACTCGACCGCGAAAGCCGCGCGCCGATTGAGCTACTGGATGAGATTGAATCCACACTCGGTATGGAATGTGCGCCGATGACATGGCCGATTGGCATGGGCAAAAGCTTCCGTGGCGTTTATAACTTGTATACGGATACTGTTTCGTTTTTTGATCCGCGCGCTGAAAAAGGCACGTCAGAAACCATCAAAGGACTAGATAATCCGCGCTTAGATGAGTTGCTCGGCCATGTGGCTGGTGAACTGCGCGTGGATATTGAGCTGGTGCGCGGCGCTTCGCACAGTTTTGATAAAGCACGCTATTTAAGCGGTAAACAAACGCCTGTGTATTTTGGCTCCGCCATTAACAACTTTGGCGTGCAAAGCTTGCTGGATGCGGTTGTGGATTTATCACCGCCGCCGCAATCACGCAACACCGCAACGCGCGAAGTGAAAGCGGACGAGCCAAAATTTAGCGGCTTTGTATTCAAAATCCAAGCGAATATGGACCCGAAACACCGCGACCGTATCGCATTTTTACGCGTGTGTTCCGGCCGTTTTGAGCGCGGCATGAAGATTAAGCAAGTCGCCAGCGGTAAAACACTCGCGGTAAACAACGCCATCACTTTTATGGCGCAAGACCGCACCACCATGGATGAGGCGTATTCCGGCGACATTATCGGCATTCCCAACCATGGCACGATTAAACTGGGCGATACGTTTACCGAAAACGAAAACCTCAAATTTATCGGCATCCCTTCATTTGCACCGGAGTTTTTCCGCCGTGCGCGCATTAAAAACCCGATGAAGATGAAGCAGCTGCAAATCGGCTTAAAACAACTCTCAGAAGAAGGCGCGGCACAACTATTTCGCCCGCTACTTTCCAACGATTTGATTCTTGGCGCAGTCGGTATGCTGCAGTTTGATGTGGTCGCGCACCGTTTAGAGCACGAATACGGCGTAGATATGGTGTTTGAGCCTTACGATTGCTACACCGCGCGCTGGCTAAAAGGCTCTGATGCCGATTTAAAAGCGATTGCCGACAAATATGGCTTTAATGTGGGTTTAGATAGCGCGGATGACTATGTTTACCTTGCCCCTAATCGCGTGAATCTGCAAATGGCACAAGAGCGTTACCCTGAGTTACAATTTGCGGAAACAAGGGAGATTGCTTAATGGCTTCTAGAGTTTCTTTTGAAACCATGCACAATATTTTGCTACTCTATCACCTGAAAAACGCTCAGCACTTGAACAAATACAGACATTGATACAAGAAAAACTGCCGAATGCAACGCAGTGCATCAGTTACAACATTCCAGCCTTCAAGTTAAACCGCGTATTTTTCTATTTTGCTGCTTTCAAACAACCATATTGTATGGATTTATTCCTCGCCCTTAAAGCCGATGAAAAACTTGTTCATATCTAGATGTTGACATAATAGCACGAATATCGGATTAACCGGAGAGAAAGGGCAACCTTTATCATTCCCCCTGAACAAACGCCAATTCCACTTGTAATTGGATTGAGAGTCCCGTTGGACTCAGCTATATCCCTGTTCTAGGGAATACGCGCTACTTATGACTGCTTCTCTAGATTATACGGTTGAATGCTATGAACACGGCCGCCAAATTGCTGCGGTTGTCTGTCGCCACATGATTAACGCCAAAGACAGCGTGGTGGGCTTTGTGGAAAACAGCGACGACCCGAACGACCTGCAGGCGTGGTGCGATGCCTGCGAGGCGTTATTTTTACAAGAAGGCGAACTGACCGAGACGTTCAGGGAGTTTTGCGATATGGGTGTGGTATGTACCGATTGTTATCATACATACAAGGCAAGGCACTCAAAACCATAAGCCTGCGAGCCAATATCCATGCGGCCTTTGCATATTATTAATCCATGAAACCTGACACTCCAAACACATGTCCGTGTGAAAGCGGCCGCGCATACGACGTTTGTTGCAAACCATTTCACGATGGCGCTGATGCACCAACCGCTGAAGCGTTGATGCGCTCGCGTTATACGGCTTATGTGCTCAAGCTAGAGCGCTATTTATTGGCAACATGGCATGCAAGCACCCGCCCTGCCGAATTGGATTTATCGCAAGACGCGATTAAATGGTTGGGGCTTAGCGTGAAACACACCGAGACAACAGGCGACACTGCCACAGTAGAATTTGTGGCGCGTTATCGCATCGGCGGCGGGCGCGCCGAGAAGATGCATGAAATTAGCCGCTTTATGCGAGAAAATGGCGCTTGGTTTTACGTTGACGGGAAAATCGAATAAGGTTTTGAAGTTAGCTCACTGTCCGCGTAGGACGCAATATCCATGCGCCTTGCAGAGCCATTATTTTTAACTCAAACCGCTTCAAACGCTTCACATAATTGGCTTAATAACTGACCAAACAACGGCAATACTTCTTCTTTGCTGTGCGGGCTTTCATCATCAGTACCTGCAATCACAAAGCTCACGGTAAGTTTATCTAAATTCTCGCGGAACTCGCTCCAGTGCTCAACTTCCGCATCACCAATCAGTTTTGCTTTGTTTAAGCCGGAATCGATAATTTCAATCAGCTGCTCTTCACTGATGCCTGCAAACAAAGTTTTCGCAATGGTAAATTGCGCCGCCTGAAAATCGGGTTTGATATCTTCCTGCACCAAAGGCGCGGTTAAAAAGGCGTAAGCCAACAAGCCATAGGCCTGATACACACTTAGCATATCAAAGTTCTCTTTAAGCTCTTGGGCTGGCTGTCTAGCGGCGTTCTGAATCGCCCTGAACACAATAAAACTCGCTAAGTAGTTGGCTGCGTCCAGCGCATTGTAATCCGCCAAATCCGTGCTGGGCTTAGCGCCATCGGCATGCGTTTCTGCAAGGCAAATGCCATGCAATAGTTTAAGGCGTTGTGAGTAGTTCATTTCCTGCATGTTGAGTTTTCCTTAAGAGTACGTTTCTAATGTTTCGTGTAATTCTAGCCAGCGCGATTCGGCCGCTTCAATCAAATCAGCCAGTTCTGCCTGACGCTTAAGCAGATTTTGCAATTCTGTTTTATTAGCCGCATCATACAATGTTGCCTCTGCACTGCGCAGTATCTAACTGCTGTTTTTCTGCCTGATTTTGGGCTAAATTCTTTTCAATCTGCTCAAGTTCCTTTAGCAAAGGTCTGCGCGCGGCGGCGCTGGCTTGCCGCTCCAGCTTGCTTTGTGTGTAATCATTTTTTTTCGGTGCGGCGTCTTGTTTAACTTGTGTTTGCTCGGCCAATCTTGTTTTGTTGAGCCACTCTTTATAATCGTCCAAATCGCCATCAAACGGTGTAACTTTTCCATCTGCCACCAATAAAAATTGGTCGCATGTGGCGCGTAGCAAGGCTCTATCGTGCGAGACCAGCACTACGCCGCCTTCGTAATCCTGTAGCGCCAACGTTAAAGCATGGCGCATTTCTAAATCGAGATGATTAGTGGGCTCATCCAGCATCAATAAATTGGGACGCGTCCATATCAGCAGCGCCAGCGCTAGGCGCGATTTTTCACCTCCGGAGAAATTCTCGCAAGGGGTTTTAGCCATTTCGCCTTTAAAATCAAAGCCACCAAGGTAGTTTAAATGCTCCTGCTCGCGAGTCTCAGGGTCTAAGCGCAACATGTGTTGTAGCGGTGATTCATTTGGACGAAGCTGCTCAAGCTGATGCTGTGCAAAGTAGCCGATTTGCAGATCTTTACCCTGAACACGCTTGCCGCTTAAAGGTTTTAACTCTGAGGCCAGCAATTTAATCAGTGTTGATTTACCAGCGCCATTTTTACCGAGCATGCCGATACGCTCGCCCGGGCGAATCGTCATTAACACCTTGTTCAATATGATTTTATCGTTGTAGCCTGCATCCACATTATCGAGCACCAGCAAAGGATCTGGCGCAGCTAACGGGGCTCTGAACTCAAAATTGAATTGCGAATCGACATGCGCTGCAGAAATCATCTCCATGCGCTCCAGCGCTTTAATGCGACTTTGCGCCTGACGTGCTTTAGTCGCCTGTACGCGAAAGCGATCGATATAACTGTGCAGATGCGCGACTTTGCGCTGCTGTTTTTCAAACATCGCCTGTTGCAACGCTAGTTTTTCTGCACGCTGGCGCTCAAAATCACTATAGCCACCGCGATAAAGCGTGAGGCGCTGCTGCTCGATATGCAGAATATTATCAACTACGTTATCTAGAAAATCGCGGTCATGCGAGATAAGTAGCAATGTGCCACGATACGCTTGCAGCCAGTTTTCCAGCCATATCACAGCATCTAAATCCAGATGATTTGTTGGCTCATCGAGCAGCAGCAAATCTGAGCGGCACATCAGCGCACGCGCTAAATTAAGCCGCACTCGCCACCCGCCGGAAAAATCCTGCACCGCACGTGTTAAATCCGTTTGTGTAAAACCCAAACCATCTAGCAAGCTGGCTGCGCGCGCTTTAGCGGAATATCCGCCTATATCGCTTAAACGCTGATGCAATTCCGCAATTAACTCACCTTGATGATTTGCCTCGGCTTTATTAAGCGCCGCTTCGATTTCCCGTAACTCCACATCACCATCTAACGTAAAATCTAGCGCAGATGCAAGTAATGCTGGTGTTTCTTGCGCGACATGCGCAATCACCCAGCTTGCCGGCATCTCCAAATCGCCTTTTTCGGCGTGTAGTTCCCCTCTTAACATGGCAAATAAGCTAGATTTTCCTGTGCCATTTGCGCCCGTCAAGCCCACTTTATGTCCGGGATGAAGTTGCAGTGTTGCCGCCTCGATTAAAACTTTGACGCCGCGTGTGACCGTAATGTTTCTAAATTGAATCAAACTTGCCTACATGTCAGCCAGAATGGCCAAAAGGCGTTATTTTAATAGAAATCAGCGAAAGTATTGCGATTAGTTAAATTTCTTTGCATTAATAGTAAGTTATCGCATGAAATTCAAGTAAAATAACAATAATTATCAACGCGTTAAAACATACGCAAGATTGGTCATGGTCGTCATTAAGAAAATTTCTAGTTGGATACTTTATGCAATCGCACTCGTATTGATGTTAGCGGTTGGATTGCTCGCAATCATAAGATTTGTCATCTACCCGAATATCGACAGCTATAAAGACGACATCGCCGCGCAAGCCACAAAATCACTCAATCAAAAAGTAACCATCGGTACCATACAGACTGGCTGGAATGGCATATCGCCACATTTCGCAATAAAAAATATTGATGTTTTTGATGCAGAAAATCGCCCTGCTTTGCATCTTAATGACGTAGAGGCTACCGTTTCGTGGACAAGCTTACCGCTCATGCAGCCTCGCCTGGCACATTTAGTTGTTCGCAAACCAGAGCTCACAATCCGCCGACAGGCTGACGGAACCATTTATCTTGCTGGCATCAGTCTTGCCGGTGAAGGTAATCCCGATTTTGCCAATTGGCTATTGAGCCAACCGAAAGTTAGCGTAAAAGATGCGAATATCATTTGGCTGGATGAGTTACGAAAAGCCCCTGCACTCTCGCTCAATAATTTGGATGTAACCCTAAAAAATCCTGCATGGCGCACTTTGTTTGGTCAGCATCTCTTTACGCTGTCTGCATCTCCTTCAGTGGGGACAGCGCACCCAATTGAAGCAAATGGGAGTTTTTTTGGTCGTGATGTCAGCAAAATAAATACTTGGCACGGCAAAGCGTACTTACAAGCCGAAGAAACTGATCTAACGGCCTGGGGGCCTTGGCTGGATTATCCATTTGAGCTGAAAAGCGGCACTGGAAATACCAAAATCTGGTTGGAATTTTCGGATAGTCAAATCAATCATGTTAAAGCGCATGTGGCACTCAGCAAGCTTACTACAAAGCTTAAGAGTTCTACCGAACCCTTTATCGCAGACCAGTTTTCAGGTGAAATCACTTGGGATGTTAGCAAGCAAACTCGCGTCTTTACGGCAAAAGATGTCAAACTTAAAGCTAGCGGAGGTCTCAATATTGAGGGGGGGTCAGGGCATATTAAGCAAACAAGCAAAAATAATAAACCATGGCTAGACGTTGCAGTAAACCTTAACCAGTTCAATCTAGCATCAATCAAACAGCTCCAAGCTTTTGCCCCTGTTCCACAAGCCTACGCAGAAAAATTAACTGCTTTTTCGCCGCGCGGCGAGCTTAAAAATGTGGAATTGAGCTGGCAAGGAGAATGGTCAGAAAAAGTTCAAACAACGGCACGCTATCGCATTAAAGCTCAGTTCAAGGGACTGGGTATCAATGCGCATGAAAAAATACCGGGCTTTGAAAATTTAAGCGGTCAAATAGATGCTGATCAAGACAATGGCAGGCTTGACCTCGCCTCAACCAATGCATCTCTCGATTTAAAAGACATTTTGCGCTGGCCTATTCCTGCTAAAGAGCTTAAAGGTAAAGTTTCGTGGAAGATTAATAACAACAAAGCAAAAATTATCACCAATGATTTGTTTATTACCAGCCCACACATTACTGGCACGGTAAATGCAAGCTACGACATGAGCGGCGCTAAAGGTGGTTATTTGGATTTAATTGGTAAGTTTAGTAAAGGCAATGCTAAATATGCACCCTTTTACTATCCCATCATATTAGGCACACCTACATTGCATTGGCTGGACACCTCTATTCTAGAAGGCAAGGCGGAAGACGTACTTCTCACAGTCAAAGGAAATTTAGCTGACTTCCCCTATGTCACAAAACAAAATAAACTTGATCCAAAGCTAGGTATTTTTAAAGTAACTGCAAAAATCAGTGATGCATTACTGGAGTATGGCACCGGCTGGCCTTTAGTTGAAGGGTTGGCGCTAGATATGCTTTTTGAAGGAAAGCGCATGGAGCTCAATGCGTATAAAGGTCACATTTTTTCCAACAAAATCATTAAAAGCAAAACAGAAATCCCTCAATTGGATGCAGATTGGCCAATGCTACTCATTACAAGCGAGATTGAAGGCACCGTAGTGGATGGAATTCGTTTTGTAAACGAGAGTCCTGTAAAAGAAGTGACTCTCGGTTTTACCGATGGCTTAAAAACCGCAGGCAAGGGTAAATTGCATTTAGATCTCAAAATTCCCATGCAAGATTTGGAGGCCGCTAAATATAAAGGGATATACAAAATTACAGATGGTACGATATACGCCAATGCAGACGTTGGATTGCCAGAGCTCAGAAAAATAAACGGCACATTGAGTTTTACTGAAAAAAACCTTAGCGCACAAAACGTAAGCACTGAAATTTTAGGTGGGCCTGCACAATTTAGCTTAAACACCGGTTCAGACAAAGTAATCCGAATCAACGCAAGTGGCCGTATCAATGACGCAGGAATCAAAAAGGTCGTGTCGAACGCATTTACTAGTGCATTACAAGGCAGCACTGACTGGACAGGCAATATCACCATTAAAAAGCCGTTGGTCGATCTGAACATACGCTCCAACCTAATCGGCATGGCTGTACAATTACCGGCACCGCTTGGTAAATCCGCCTCTCAGCAAATACAGCTTGAAATTGATAAAAAGCAATTGAACGCACACGAAGACACCATGGATATTAGCTATGACAGCATACTTGCCGCAAAAATTTTGCGCAACGACCGTTCTGGCACCCTAGCTTTCGACCGCGGAGACATTGCCATTAATAGAGCGGTTGAACAACCCTCCGAGCCTGGCCTCGCGATTCGTGGAAAGCTAGACTACATTGATGCCGACGAGTGGCTGGCTATATTTAACAAGTCGGATAGCAAATCGGACAATGTTCCTTTCACCATCAGCAAAGCAGATTTTTATGTGCAGAAGTTAGAAATTTTCAATCGCAAACTGAACGCACTCAGAGTCATAGCGAAGCCAAGTAACACAGGTTTGCAGATGGCCATTGAAAGCCAAGAAATAACGGGTAACGCAGAGTGGCAAAGTGCGAAACAAGGTGCAGTTGATGGGAAAATTATTGCGCGCCTAAAAAACTTAACGATTCCTAGCAACGCAGCGCCTAAAAGTAGCGTAGCAAAAAAGGATATTAAAAAACTTGATAGTAAATATCCTGCCTTAGATGTCTCAGCTGAAAGCTTCCAAATTGGCAACAAATCATTGGGTGCGCTAGAACTTAACGCGTTTGAGAGCAATGAGGACTGGGTGATACAAAAATTAAAAATCACTAACCCCGATTACACGCTTGCTGCGGATGGTTCATGGCACAATTGGACACGTAATCCAAACACCAATTTTAAATTTACCCTGAAAGCAGACAACGTTGGCAAAACTTTAAAACGTTTTGGCCAGCCTGACATGGTAAAAGATGGCGTCGCTGAAATTTCCGGGCAACTGCGCTGGCCTGGCAGCCCTCATGAGTTTGAAACAAATGGGCTGGAAGGAAACTTTAAGCTGGAGGCCACGAAAGGCCAAATTTTGAAGGCACAGCCTGGCGTTGGCAGATTGCTGGGTTTGCTGAGTTTGCAAAGTTTGCCCAGACGTTTAAGTCTGGATTTTAGAGATTTATTCAGCGAAGGTTTTGCTTTTGATAAAATCAGCGCAACAGCAAAAATTGATAATGGCATTATGCGTAGCAATGACTTTTTTATGACGGGGCCAGCCGCTGAAGCAAAAATTAAAGGTGAAACCAATTTACAAAAAGAAACTCAAAACTTGCGGATAAAGGTGATTCCACACATTAGCGACAGCCTTTCCCTAGCAGCACTAGCTGGGGGACCGATTGCCGGTGCTGCTGCATTTGTAGCCCAAAAATTACTTAAAGACCCTTTTAATAAGATTGTGCAAAGTGAATATGTCATCGCGGGCACCTGGGACAATCCTCAAGAAATAAATGTTGAAAAAGAAGAACCTAAGCAATTGAATAGCAGCTCTCCATTAACACAATAAACTTAAGTAAAAATCATGACATCCGTAAATATGCAAACGCAAAACACCGTTAAAGTCGCTGGTATCCAAATGGCATCTAGTCCGCACGTGTCTTCAAACCTGGTTGAAGCGGAACGCTTAATTGATCTGGCCGCAAAAGAAGGTGCGAAAATCGTGGTATTGCCCGAATATTTTTGCATTATGGGCACTAAAGAAACCGACAAAGTCGCCGTGCGTGAAAAGGCAGGTGATGGCCCCATTCAGCACTTTTTATCTAAAATGGCGAAGCAGCATAAAATTTGGCTCATCGGTGGGTCAGTGCCAATCGCCAGTAATTACCCAAACAAAGTACGCAACAGTTGCCTGGTATACAACGACAAAGGCGAACAAGTTGCGCGTTATGACAAAATCCACCTGTTTGGCTTGGATTTGGGCACGGAACATTATCACGAAGAAAACACGATTGAATCTGGCGACAAAGTCGTTGTAGTTGATACGCCATATGGAAAAATTGGATTGTCGATTTGCTACGATTTACGCTTCCCCGAGCTTTACCGCGCGATGGGTGAGGTAGATATGATTGTCGTTCCTGCTGCGTTTACTGAAACCACAGGCAAAGCCCATTGGGAAACGCTCGTACGCGCTCGCGCCATCGAAAATCTATGCTACGTCATTGCTTCGGCTCAAGGTGGCTATCATTTATCTGGCCGTGAAACGCATGGCAATAGCATGATTGTTGACCCTTGGGGAGTGATTTTAGATCGCCTACCGCGTGGCTCAGGTATTGTGATTGCAAGCATCAACACCCACTATCAACAAAGTTTGCGTAACAGCTTGCCTGCCCTCAAACACAAAACGATTAAGCAAGTTTAATCGTTTAATTCAAGAATATACTTACGCCCGCAATTGTTGTGCACTGGTATAGTTATAGGATGAAAACTGAACCCAATCTCGTGAAGCAAGCAAACCATCTAGAAACAGCAAATGAGGTACTGCTAGCACCAACCGGCCTAAATACAGAGGCCTTGCAAAGCGTGCTTAACAATGTCATGTCGCATAAAGTCGATTATGCCGACTTATATTTTCAATACAGCCGAAGTGAATCTTGGGGCTTAGAAGAAGGACAGGTCAAATCAGGCAATTTTAATATTGACCAAGGCGTTGGCGTGCGTGCCGTAAGCGGCGAGAAAACAGCGTTTGCCTATTCAGATGAGATTAATCTTCCTGCCTTACAAGAAGCTGCAAATGCTACTAAAGCAATTGCCGCACTGGGCAACACGCAAACGGCCAGCGGTATTATTACACCTCAAGCAACTCAACTTTACTTACCACAAGATCCTATTGCATCGCTTTCTGCAGACGCCAAAGTCAAACTGCTTGAGCGCCTGGAAAAGTTTGCCAAAAAATTGGATCCGCGTGTGTCGCAAGTCACAGCATCAATTGCTGGTGAATACGAAGTGGTCATGGTCGCACGCAGTGACGGCGTCATGGCGGCCGACGTGCGTCCGTTAGTGCGAGTAGGTATACAAGTCATTGCTGAGCAGAACGGTCGCCGAGAACAAGGCTCTTCGGGTGGTGGTGGGCGCTATGATTATAGTTATTTTACTGATGATGTTTTACAAGACTACGCGCAAAAAGCTGTACATCAAGCATTGGTGAACCTTGAAGCGCGCCCTGCCCCAGCTGGCAGTATGACGGTAGTATTAGGCGCTGGCTGGCCAGGCATTCTATTACACGAAGCGATTGGGCATGGTCTAGAAGGCGATTTTAACCGCAAAGGCAGCTCAGCTTTCTCCAACATGATTGGCAAGCAAGTTGCCGCTAAAGGCATCACCATCGTCGATGATGGCACGATTGTAGACCGTCGAGGCTCGCTTAGCATGGATGATGAAGGTAACCCAACCAGTAAAACCGTGCTTATTGAGAATGGCATCCTACGCGGATATATTCAAGACACTTTAAATGCACGGCTAATGGGTATGCCGATTACTGGTAACGCACGACGTGAAAGCTATGCGCATATTCCTATGCCACGCATGACAAACACTTATATGATGAACGGCGACAAGGACCCTGCTGAAATTATTAAATCGGTTAAAAAAGGCCTTTACGCTGCCAACTTTGGCGGTGGTCAAGTGGATATCACCAGTGGCAAATTTGTATTCAGCGCGGCAGAAGCTTATATGATTGAAGATGGCAAAATCACTTACCCAGTAAAAGGTGCAACGCTAATAGGCAACGGGCCGGATGTGCTTACGCGCGTCTCAATGATAGGTAACGATATGTCGCTAGATTCTGGTGTTGGCACATGTGGTAAAGAAGGACAAAGCGTTCCCGTTGGCGTAGGGCAGCCCACCTTAAAGATTGATGGCTTGACGGTAGGCGGAACGAACGCCTAATCACGACGCCAAACCCATGAGCGTTGGTGTTAATAATTGTAATTTAATGAAACGCTCAGTGCGCGATAATTGGACTCAAACAATACTAAATTTGAGCTATTTTTGGCTTTATTAAAATCCAAACTAAGTTGCATCTTGTCAGAAATTCTGCGCTCTATACCAAACTCATAGCTTACGTAAGAATCTCGCCGTTTATCAAAACCCTCGAAAAATGGCGCATCAAAGTAGGATTTGGTAATGGATGCGCCCACCGACCAAGTTAAGCCTAGCATCTCTCTATCTATCGAAATACGACCGTAATAAGCATAATTCGATAAATCATCAAAATGTTGCGTATTTTTATCCCTATTCGCATTCAATTGTATGTCCAACGCACTAAAACCAAGCCCAACATTGTTGATATGGTGTGTGAGTGAGGCAGTTACAGTTTTGCTGTCTAAAAAATCAAATTCATCAACATACAAGCTTTTAGCTATTGCGAAGTATAAATTAGTAAAGCCGCCACTGGATTTAACATAGGTAAAATCTGACTGCAGAGAAACGCTATCTCTAAACTCTTGGTTTGCAATCCAAATGCGCTGTACAGATGGGCCAAATCCAATGTTCAGTTGATCCAGATTTTTTCGCAAGCTCGCATCAATCGAAAAATTGCTAAAGTTTAAATCTTCCGCTTTTGGCGCTTGTTTCACATACGCACTTGCAGTGATATCCATGCTTGTATCGTTGCCCAGTTGCCAATCTTTTACGCCATTGATGTTCACTTGGTTGTAATTTCCAGCAAGTTTAGATCGACCTTCTACTAGTATCAGCGGACTATCTATATCAATACGCACTAATGGTGATGTAATTGTTTCATAACCTGTACTTACATTCGCACTGAATTGGTTGGCAAAAGATGCAGGCACATTTAATTGGATCACTACTGCACATAAAATGAATTTTGTTTTCAAGAATTTAGTACTTTGCTACGCGGTTGTGATGAATACTCAGGTTAATAAATCAATATTAACCTGAGCAAATAGTGCTTATACGCCTACTTTACGACATACTTGTGTATGAACAATAGTGCCATCTGGCTGTGTTGTTGATACAAAATAGCATTTAATACCTTTACCTTGACTAACTTGGCCGCTTAATTTTGCTGAAGCAGTGGAAACATAACCTGCTGACGTAACTACCACTAAAGCCAAGCCAAGCATCGCTTTCAAGAATTTAGATTTAATCATACGAATCTCCTTAATTTAAACATAAAATGGGATAAGTTCCCATGTTTTAAATTATACATGGGAAAATTACCCATGTATAGCATATCTCTAAAATTTATATTTTGCGTAATGTTGTCGATGCGCTTGACGTTAGATAGCTGGATTGAATATGATATATACGTTAGGTTTAAGAACCTAAGCACATACATGCTTCTACTTTTACAAAGGAACAATCATGGCAACCACAAAGGCAAAAGCTACAACTGCAAAAAAAACTACTGCAAAACCTGCCGCTAAAAAAACTGCGGCGCCTAAAAAAACCCCAGCAAAAAAAACGGTGAGCAAGAAAGCCACCAAAGCGCGCAGTATTGGCGGGGAAGAACGCTACAGAATGATTGAAGTTGCCGCCTACTATATTGCAGAGCGCAATAATTTCAAGGGTAGCTCTACAGATTACTGGATAGCAGCTGAAGCTGAGATTGCAAAAGTGATTGGGAAATAATTGCCAGACAATAAAAAAGGGAGCAGTGCTCCCTTTTTTATAGCTACAAAAATTACTTCATCACACGGTTACGATATTCACCGGTTCTAGTATCAATCTCAATTTTGTCGCCAGTAGCGCAAAATAGCGGCACAGGCAACTCAAAACCAGTGGCAATCTTAGCTGGTTTCATCACTTTTCCTGAAGTATCGCCTTTTACTGCCGGCTCTGTATAGGTAATCTCACGGATTACATTGTTCGGCAACTCAATTGAAATTGCTTTGCCGTTATAGAACTTCACTTCACATTCCATACCGTCTTCTAAATAAGGCAGCGCATCCACCATATATTCAGCATCTACATCATACTGATTGTAATCAGTATCCATAAACACATAGGTCGGATCAGCAAAATAAGAATATGTCACATCTTTTTTTTCTAACACGATGACATCGAATTTGTCCTGAGCGCCATAAACTTGTTCACTCGGCGCTTCAGTGAGCAAATTTTTAAATTTCATTTTAACCACAGCCGTGTTGCGGCCAGATTTATTATATTCAGTTTTAACAACGACCAAAGGATCGTTACCAATCATAATCACGTTACCAACGCGAAGTTCTTGTGCTATTTTCATAAGATTAATATCAAAAATTTTAAGAAGCGCATTATACGCTAAGTCATGTGAGTTTCGCAAAAATTCACCAGCTTGGCCGCCAAGTCCATCTGTTTGGCAAGTATGTTTGATTGCTCCAACGTGACTGATTGAATAATTGGCAACTCTCGCAAGTAGTCCTGCAAGATTTCACTTGTCAGATTGCCTGTGGACCAGGCCAAGTGCGCATTAACAACCGCACTTTTAGCCAATTGACTATTTGTATAAAACACGTCTAAAAATGCATTTAACTTCTTGATATGTGTTGCTTCAGTTTGCGGATAAGGCTGCCAAATAAATGGCTTTCCGGCCCAAATCGCCCGTATCCAACTATCTTCACCACGAACAAAATTAATGTCACATGTCCACAGAAGCTTGTCGTAATCTGCCTGTGATAAAAACGGTAAAATTTCTAATGTTAGATTGCCTTGTGTAAACTTGTCACCAACTTCAAAACTTTTTTTGCCAAAATAAGTGGCGGCTGGTTGCAAAAAATCACTTATCGGCGCAAATATTTTCGTTTTTTTAATGCCTTGTGAAAGCGCATGGAATAAGGCTTGCAGCGGTGCCATTTCATAACAAAACAAAGAAATTGTGATTGCATCCGTATTCTTTATCGCCGACTGCGATTGGACTGAATCACGGTTAGCAATCAAACTGTTTTCACGCAACAAACCGCCTGTTTTTTCTGTAAAGCCAGGGAAGTAAAAATGGCGCGTTAATTGGCAGCGTGTGGAAGGTTTCGCATGAAAATCTGCCACCCAAGGTTCTGCCGACAAATATTCTAAATTAATCCAAACCGTTTTGGCTTGCATGTTTGCCAAATACGCTTTTGGCAAATCACAGGAAAACGCTTCTATCACTACATCCGCTGCACAATCGAATTGAAGGTCAGATAGCCAATGAATAACTTCAACAGACTCATTAAACTGGTGCTTATTGTTTAGATTGAGTTCGGGAATGATTTTTTGTGCAGCAGACAAATCATCCACGAAGAGACGCACCTGCAAACCATGCTCGCGCGCAAGTTGCCTCGCAAGCCGCCAACAGATACCAATATCACCAAAGTTATCAACAACTTTGCAGAAAATATCCCAGTTTTTATTCATTCCGGATGCGTGTAGCTGACGTCAATCACTTCAAATTGCGATTCGCCTGTAGGTGTTTGTACTTTAATCGTGCTACCGACTTCTTTACCTAGCATCGCTTTGGCTAAGGGTGAAATCCAGCTGATATATCCTTTGGCTGGCGCAATTTCATCTTTGCCGACGATGCGGTAAACAACTTCTGCTTCCGATTTTTCATCATACAGCGTGACATAAGCACCGAAGAATATTTTCTCCAAACCTTGCTGCAAACTGCTATCGACTACCTCAGCTAAATCTATACGCTTCATCAAGTGCTTAAGCCGTGAATCTATCTGCCGCAAGCGGCGTTTGCCATAGATATAATCACCATTTTCAGAGCGGTCGCCATTGCTCGCCGCCCAAGAAACCGTGCGCACCACTTCCGGACGCTCTATTTTATAAAGCTGATGAAATTCGCCTTGCAGTTCGGCAAAGCCTTCGGGCGTGATGTAATTTTTTTCGTCAGCCACAAGTTATTGAGCTTCAATCTTGTCGAGTAGCTGAACGTCATGCACAAAATAGCCGGTTTCACCAAAACAATCAGTCGGAATGCCTTTATGCTCTTCGTAAATGAGCCGCACACGTTTACCTACGGTATCATTGATTTTCTTCGCCACATTTTTGTCTTTAACTGTAAATGGAAATTTCTCCGCCTGCGTACCTGGCATGGAAACCAGCACTAATTCGCCTTCGTAAGTTTTGCACAGCCATCCTTTCTCAGAAAGCTTCTGTACATAACCAGCACGTTCGCCTGAAGAATAAACCCAACTAAGCGTCGCCCAGGTATAAAGTGCAAATAAACCGATTGGAATAACCAAAAGCCAGAGTGAAAATTTAAGTAGTTTGCCTAGTTTTGACCACATTTGATGCTCACTTTCGTTATTTTTTGCAGTACTTTTTTAACATTCCACATTATCCAACAAAAAATTGGCTTTTGAGCTAATTTTTTAACCTTAATAATTCTAGTCACAAGCTACAATAGCAGCATGCTAGTTGATTTAAATTTAGTCCAAATTTGCGCCACGCAAAGGTTGGCACGCTCATACCAAACCGCATTAAATCAGGCGCAGCTCGCAGCCGGACAAACCCAGTGGTCATCGCCAAAAGTTCTCACTCTGCAGCAATGGCTACAAGAAATCAGTGAAACTGCGTTGTTAAGTGGCGAACTAGCGGCGGCATTTTTTCCAGAAAGCACACTCAATAATTTTACTGAAAAATTATTATGGCAAGAAGCAATTGGGCAATGCTTGGAAAAGCACGAATTAAAAGATTTGTTTGACGTACAGAACCTTGCTCAATCAGCCATGGAAGCTAATCAGCGCCTGCTTGATTGGAAAATTCATGATACTCAAATTAACACAGATTACATGAGTAGCGAAACGCGACAATTTCTGCGTTGGCGTGCTGTTTTTCGCAAGCTATGTGAAAAGCACAATGCCTTGGAAGGCTCACGATTATTGGCGCTACAGATAGATGTGATTAAGGCGACGCAGTTGCCTTTACCAAAAAACATGGTGTGGCTGGGTTTTGATCGCATCACACCGCTTGAGCAAAGCCTCATAGATATTTTAAAAAACAAAAATGTGCGTGTTGAAGTTGCTCAAACACAAACCAAAAACCAGCAACTTACTCAATTGGCCTGCGACGACTTAAACGCAGAATGCCGTGCTGCAGTTGCATGGGCAAAGCAAAAACTGAGTGAGAATCCGCATGCCAATTTAGCCATTTATAGCCCAAATTTAGGGAACATCCGTCGCCAGTTGGCAGATTTACTGGATGACACTTTTCATCTGGAGTCACTAAACGACTACGAGGCAGATCGCATCTATGATTTTTCGCTCGGCTTGGCGCTAAGCGAGGTTCCCATGGTTCGCACCGCGCTCAATTTGCTGCGTCTGTGCGCCTCACGCAACTCTGCGGAACAGCCAAACTTAAGTGCGCTTTTATTAGACGTTTATTGGGGAAACTTGACTGAGCTGGATGCGCGCAGTTTGCTGGATGCGCGCATGCGAAAAACTTTGACACGCACCTTCAAGTTACGGCAGTTAGCTGCCTTAGTGAACGAAAACCCATTGCTTGGCTACATTCAGCAGATGTTATCCGTGCAAGAAAGCTGGTCAAAAAATCAACTTCCGTCAGTTTGGGCACAACAGTTTAACGAGGCTTTGCAACAACTTAATTGGGCGCTAACGCGTCCACTCAGTAGCCATGAGCATCAGGCTAAGCTAAAGTGGCATGAAGTGCTAATAAGTTTTTCCGCACTCGATAAACTACTTGGCATGACTAGCGCCTCGGATGCCATACAAAAACTGCAGCAATTGTGCGCTGCCACCATGTTTCAACCTGAGGCTAGCGAGAACATACGCATTCAGGTGTTAGGCATACTGGAAAACCTTGCCCGCCCTGCCGATGCCATTTGGGTGCTGGGGATGAACGACCAGCACTGGCCACCACCAGCCACTCCCAATGCATTGTTGCCGGCTTCGCTACAGCGCGAGTTACAAACGCCTGGCGCTAATCCACATGCGCAGTTTGCCTTTGCAAAAAAAATTCACTCTAGGTTGTGTAGCAGTGCGACAGAGGTTATGTTCTCTTGGTCGCGCAAAGAGGGTGAGCGTGATTTGCGGGCTTCTCCACTATTGGCGGGTATTTCAGCTACACAAAATACCTTCACCATTCAAACGCTGGCGGAGCAGTTGGCAATTCCTGCCACCATGGAAATACTAGACGACTGTGCCGCACCGCCAATTAGCGATAACGAGAAAGTGCGCGGCGGTAGCAAACTATTTGAAGCCCAAGCCATTTGCCCAGCTTGGGCGTTTTACCAATATCGACTGGGCGCAAAAAAATTGGAAACTCCTACTGAAGGCTTAGACAGCATGGCGCGCGGCAATTTGGTACATGCCGTGCTACAGCATTTTTGGCTGACTTGCAAAGATTCCAAGACCCTGAAATCTCTTTCAGAAACGGCTCTGGAAGCCAATATCGACGAGGCGATTGGCAAAGCGTTACAAGCACTAAAAGATGAAATGTGTATCAACTTACCGGCACAAATCATTCAAATCGAGCGCCACCGCTTGCAACGGCTGATGCAAGTTTGGCTGCAAGAAGAAAAGTTGCGGGCTGACTTTTTAGTTAAAGATTGTGAGGCTACGCACACGTTGAATATTGAAGGCCTCGAAATCACTTGTCGGATTGACCGCATTGATACTTTAGAAAGTGGCGGTTTAGTTGTGATTGACTACAAAACCGGCAGCCTGCCAGCGCTCAAAACCTGGGCAGATGTTCGTATTTTTGAGCCGCAACTACCCCTCTATGCATCTCTCGCGCTGCAAAACGAGCAGGTAGTTGCTGCATGCTTTGCCAGAGTCCATATAGACGAACCCAAGTTTAATGGCCTGGCAACCGCTCCAGAACTTGTTCCTGGTGCATCAGCATTTGGCAAGCTGCGTGGCGATTCACCATTTTTGGCGTTCGATCACTTTAATGCGCTCATTGCGCACTGGCAAACCAGCCTGCAGGCCATTGCCAAGGAAATCAAAACTGGGGTGGCCGCGGTTATTGTGGATGACGAAAATGATTTAATGTATTGCGATGTAAAACCCTTGCTGCGCCTGCCTGAGCGCGCGCTGCAATTTGAGCAGAAAAAGCGACCATGAGCGACCTTAAACAACTCGATGCTGAAAGTCGCTTGCGCGCACTCGAGATTGAATCGTTTATTGTAGAAGCACCCGCTGGCGCGGGTAAAACCGAGCTGCTCACACAACGCTATTTAAAATTGTTATCTACAGTAAACGAACCTGAAGAAATTATTGCGCTCACCTTTACCAACAAAGCCGCGGCAGAAATGCGTAACCGCATTTTACAAAGCTTGCTGGACTGCACAAACCGTACTGAGATTACCCAAGCACATAAGCAGCAAACACGCACGCTGGCAGAAGCCGCGCTCAAGCAGGCAGAAGCGCATGGCTGGCAACTGCTCACGCAACCATCGCGATTGCGTATTTTGACGATGGACGCCCTTTGCAGCAGCCTTGCGCGGCAAATGCCTTTGCTGAGCCGATTGGGTGGACAGCCGATGGTGAGTGAAGATTCCAGCATACATTATGCTGAAGCTGCGCAGTTGGCACTGGCTGAAGTTGCGGGTGAATCCAGCCTGCAAGCGCCTATTAGTGCTGTGCTTGGCTTTATGAACAATGACATCGAAAAGCTCAGCAAACTGCTCGCAGAAATGCTTGCCAAGCGTGAGCAATGGCTGTTGCTGGCGGGACAACATACGCAATTTAATGCGGACGAAATTTCTGCACAATGCCTTGCTGTGATTGAAAATTGCGCACAAGAAAAACTCACTGCCGCCTTGCGAGCTCTACCAGCTAGTGTCCAAAGCATGCTCATGCCAGTGGCGCGTTTTGCCGCCAGCAATTTAGATGAAAATCATATTTATGCAAATTTGCGTGATTGGAATATGCCGCTGGAAGCCAATATTGACCAGCTTCCCAGCTGGTTGGCTTTGCGACAATTTTTGCTCACGGACAAAGGCACTTTCAGAAAAAGACTGACCGCTGATGAAGGTTTTCCGCCTGACAAAAGTGGTGAACGTGATCACATATTCAAAGAAATTTTGCCGATGTTTGCGAACTAATTGGCGAGCCAAGCACACTGGACGCATTAGGCGAGCTGCCTATCGTCACTGAAATCGATTTGCATGCCAACAGCGCCATTGTGCAGGCCTTTGCACAATTGCTGCAACGTGCTGCTGCACACTTATGGACGGTGTTTCAGTCAGTGAACGAAGTGGACTTTGTGGCAATTGCGCAATCAGCGATTCGCGCGCTGGAAAACGAACAAGGCGCTACGGATTTGGCATTGAAGCTCGATTACAAAATCTCCCATCTTCTAGTGGATGAGTTTCAGGACACCAACGCAACGCAACTCGCACTTTTGCAACAGCTCACTCAAGGCTGGGAACCGCATGATGGCAGGACGTTATTCTGCGTGGGCGACCCGATGCAGTCTATCTACCGCTTCCGCAAAGCAGACGTGAGCTTGTTTTTGCAGGCTGCAGAAAATGGCATCGGGCATATTCCGCTCAAATCGCTGAAACTCACACTGAATAATCGCTCACAGCCCAAAGTCGTGGAGTGGATCAATCAAACCTTTAGGACTATTTTTCCCGCAGAAGATAATGAAATTGAAGCCGCTATCCGATATCGTGATTTTATAGCGACCAAAGCAATGAGTGATGATGAAGGTGTAGAAACACATGCGTTAGTCGTGGATAGCGATGAGGAAAGCGAAAACACAAGAGCATTAGAAGCGCACTATGTGGCTGATTTAATTACAAAAGAGCAAGAATACGCCCCGCTGCAAAAGATTGCAGTGCTAGTGCGTTCGCGCAACCATTTACGCGAACTGGTTTCTGAAATTCGCCGCAACTATACACAGTTAAAATTTCAGGCAGTAGAAATTGAAGAGCTAAGCCACCGTCAAACCGTGCAGGACGCACTTTCACTGACGCGCGCCCTGCTCCACCGCGCCGACCGTGTGCACTGGCTTAACGTATTGCGCGCGCCTTGGTGCGGCCTCACTCTGGCGGATTTGCACACACTATGCGCTGACGACCATCAAGCCACAATTTGGCAATTAATGCATGAAAAAACCTTGAGCGTAAACGGTCAAGCACGATTAAACCATGTAAAAAATGTATTTACCGAAGCGTTTAACCAGCAAGGTCGCATGCCGCTGAGGCGCTGGCTAGAAAGCACTTGGCTCAAGCTAGGTGGTGCGAATACGTTGATTAACGCGGGAGATAATCGTGATGTACAAGCTTTTTTTGATTTGGTGGAAAAGTTATCGGTTGGCTATTCGCTGGATTTTGAACAACTAGAAGAAGGCATGCAAAAATTATATGCCGAACCCGACATTGCCGCTAACGATACACTACAGTTTTTAACCATCCACAAATCTAAAGGGCTGGAATTTGATTGTGTGATTTTGCCCGCACTCAACCGTAAACCCCGTCATCCTGACTCACCCTTGATGTTGTGGGAAGAAGTGCAGATTGACGGCAAACTGCAACTCTTAGCTGCACCCTATGCTAAGAAAAAAAATGGTGCCAAACAAATATCGCCCAGTATTTACGATTACATCAAAAGTCTTGGAAACCACGCGTGAGAACAATGAAACCACGCGCCTGCTCTACGTTGCGGCCACACGCACCATGCGAAAATTGCATTTGGTAGCAACAGCAAAACGCAAGAATGAAACGATTTCTCTAGTAAAAAATTCTTTTTTAGAATTGCTTTGGCCTAAGCTGTCAGCCGAATTTTTAAGCGCGGAGACCAGTAGCGTAGAAGCAGACTCAACCCAATCATTAGCCCAGTTTACGCCACAGCTTATGCGTTTACCGCAAGTTGGCATACCGCTAACGCTTACAGCTATTGCAAACGCGCCTACGAAAACAAATCCCCCGCAAACCTCAAGCCCTGAGACTGCTTTGAATTTGGCTACCGATTGTGGCACGCTCGCGCATTTGTACATGGAGCTAGTTGCAAATACAGGGTTGGGCCAATGGCCTGAGAGCCGCATCAATGCTTGTTTGCCAGCGATGGTTTTTTGGCTGCAACAGCGCGGACATGCTGCAGAAATTGCAACGCATGCAGCTGCTGAAGTGGCTAACGCGCTATTAACTACAATTAAAAGTGATGATGGAAAATGGGTGTTGCAAGCCAGACCAGATGAGGTGAATGAATATGCAATTGATTTTGTGGATAACAATACGGTAGCTAAAAAAGTGATTGACCGCACGTTTACCGAAGCGGATGTACGATGGATTATCGACTACAAAACTACAGTAGTAGCGAATAATGTTTCTGCTGAGGAACTCAAACTATTAGCAGAGCCCTTTCGTGATCAACTAGAGGCTTATGCAAACTTGTTCATTAATGAAGGACTTAATGTAAAATGTGCCATCTTTTTTATTCACATTGGGCGTTTAGTCATTTTATAGACGCAAATTTATGAAAATTTTTTCAAGTTTGTATCAACGCACAATGCAATGGGCAAGGCTGCCAAATGCCCCTTGGTACCTAGGCATGCTCAGCTTTGCAGAATCCTCATTTTTTCCTATCCCGCCAGATGTTATGCTGGCACCAATGAGTTTAGCCAATCCATCCAAGGCATGGCGATTCGCACTTATCACGACAGTAACATCAGTATTGGGTGGACTATTTGGCTATCTGATTGGCGTTACTGCTTTTGACATCATCGAGCCGCACTTAAAAGTCAGCAGCTATTGGGCGCATTTTCAAACCGCTTCACTATGGTTCGAAAAGTGGGGGTTCTGGGCGATTTTTGTCGCAGGCTTTTCACCTATTCCCTACAAAGTTTTCACCATTGCAGCGGGAACAGTATCAATGGCGCTTTTTCCATTTACGCTCGCATCACTTATAGGCAGAGGTGCGCGCTTTTTCATAGTTGCAGGCCTGATGAAATGGGGTGGCCCGCGCATGGAAGAAAATCTGCATAAGTACGTAGACAGGATTGGCTGGGCGAGCGTAGGCTTAATAATCGTAGCTATTTTAGTTTTAAATTAGCGTTCAAACAAATTCCTTCAACAAGGTTTTCACAAAATCGCACGATGTGCCACATTGCCCAACTGCACTGTAACTTTTAGTTTATCAGGTCCATTCATGCGACATCGGCGATCACGTTGTAGTAAATTTATGAGTTTCATGGGATCTAACTCTGTGTTCGGGCTAAAGTGTAGTTGAATTGCGCTGTCACTGGCATCAATTTTATTGATACCCAGCGGCTTGGCAGCCACACGCAATCGATGGCATGCCAGTAGCGCTTCACCCTGTTCCGGCAACAACCCAAAGCGGTCAATCAGCTCTTCTTGCATCGCATCCAACTCATCGTCGTTACTGCAATTGGCGAGACGTTTGTAAATCACCAGCCGCTCGTGCACATCAGGACAGTAGGCGTTGGTTAGCAGTGCAGGCACATGAAGATTAATTTCTGTCGTTACTCCTAGCGGTGCGTTTAAATCTGGCTCTTTACCCGCTTTTAACTGTTTAACGGCGTGATTCAGCATATCGGAATATAAACTAAAGCCAATTTCCTGCATCTCACCACTTTGATTATCCCCTAACAATTCACCCGCGCCGCGAATTTCCAAATCATGCATCGCCAAGTGAAACCCTGCACCCAAATCTTCCAGTAATTGAATCGCATCCAAACGCTTCTGTGCTTGTGGCGTAATTTTACGGTCCGGATCAGTCAACAAATAAGCATAAGCTTGGTGGTGACTGCGCCCTACCCGCCCGCGTAATTGATGCAATTGTGCCAAGCCAAACATGTCGGCTTTATTCATGATAATCGTATTGGCAGTAGGCACATCAATGCCCGTTTCAATAATCGTAGTACATAGCAACACATTACTGCGCTGATGATAAAAATCGCGCATCACGTGCTCCAGCTCGCGCTCGCGTAGTTGGCCGTGGGCAACAGCAATACGCGCCTCCGGCAAAATACGCTCTAATTTTTCGCGCATGCTGTGTATCGTATCCACTTCATTATGCAGAAAATACACCTGTCCGCCGCGTTTAAATTCGCGCATGGCAGCTTCTTTAATAATGCCTTCAGAGTAATCGGTGTGAAAAGTTTTAATGCTCAAACGCTTTTGTGGCGGGGTGGAAATCACACTAAACTCGCGCAATCCTTCCATTGCCATGCTAAGTGTGCGCGGAATCGGCGTTGCTGTGAGCGTAAGCACATCTACTTCGGCTCGCAAGGCTTTCATTTGCTCTTTTTGCCGCACACCGAAGCGATGTTCTTCATCCAAAATGGCGAGGCCCAGATTTTTAAATTTCACATCTTTTTGGATGAGTCTGTGCGTACCGATGATGATATCAATCTCGCCTGCAGCCAAGCCACGTAAAGCTTCAGCTTGTTCTTTTGCTGTTCTAAAGCGTGAGATTTCAGCAATTTTAATCGGCCAATCAGCAAATCTATCAGTAAAGTTTTGGTAATGTTGCTCTGCAAGCAAGGTGGTTGGTACCAGCACAGCGACTTGCCTGCCGCCCATTACCGCAACAAAGGCAGCGCGTAAGGCAACTTCTGTTTTGCCAAAACCTACATCACCACACACCAACCTATCCATTGGGCGGCCAGACTGCATGTCTTTAATCACGTTTTCAATAGCCTCCAACTGATCGGGAGTTTCCTCAAACGGAAAGCCTTCGCAAAAAGCCTCGTAATCTTGCAGGCTTAAGGTAAAGGCATGGCCTCGCCTCGCTGCACGCTGCGCATATAGATTCAATAACTCTGCAGCCGTATCACGGATTTGCTTGAGCGCTTTTTTCTTGGCCTTTTCCCACTGCCCGCTTCCCAAACGGTGCAATGGCGCACTTTCTGGCGGTCCACCTGAATATCGAGAAATCAGGAAAAGCTGTGAAACAGGTACGTAGAGCTTGTCGTCACCATAATATTCCAACAGTAAAAACTCTGTCTCGCCTTCACCAAAATCCAGATTCTGCAAACCTTTGTAGCGTCCCACCCCATGCTGCTCGTGCACCACTGGATCATCCATTCGCAGCTCTGATAAATCTTTGAGCATACCTTCCGTGCTGCGCGCCTTTTCTTTTTCACGGCGGCGCTGTTGCCGAACGGTAGCGGCATAAAGCTCCGCTTCGGTAATCACTACAAATTCATCTGCAAAGCCGCTATGTAAGGTGGATACACCGAGCATGACAGGTTCACTGCTTGCCAGAAAATCTGCCCAAGTCTCACAAACCGGAATATTAAGACCATGCGTGGCAAAAAGCTGCGTCATGGTTTCTCGCCTGCCTAAGCTCTCTGCAACAATCAGCACGCGTTGATTTGCTGTTTGTATATAAGTCTGCAACTTATGCAGTGGCTGTTCTGCACGCCTATCAATATCAAGCGCAGGAAGTAGATTCTTAGCCTCGTATAAAACATTTAACAGCGCGAATTGATGTGTTTTTGCAAAAAAATCGTCGGTTTTAATAAGTAAAACTTCTGGTATTAAAATTGGACGTTCAGTATCATGCGCCAGCAGTTTGTAGCGCGAGTTTGCCTCGAACCAAAACTGCTGCGCCGCCTTATCCAGATTGCCATGCAGGCAAATGATGGTATCGCTTGAGAAATAATCAAAAATCGTCGCAGTTTCAGTAAAAAATAAGGGCAAATACCACTCAATGCCGCCAGATGCAGTGCCTTTACTCACATCTTTGTAAATCTTGGCCCGCTGTGGATCGCCCTCAAACTGCTCTCTGAAGTTGCTCCTGAAAGTACTGATTCCTGCTTCATCTAATGGAAACTCACGTGCAGGTAGTAATCTGATTTCTGGAACCGGGTAAAGGCTACGTTGCGTATCCACATCAAAAGTACGGATAGTTTCAATTTCATCATCAAATAAATCAATACGATATGGCAGTGCACTACCCATTGGAAACAAATCGACCAAGCCGCCACGCACACTAAACTCTCCGGGAGACATTACTTGACTCACATGGTGATAACCCGCCTGCGCGCATTGTCCGCGCAACGCGTCCAAGTTAAGTTTTTGCCCTTTTTTGAGCATAAATGTATGTGCCGAAAGATAGGACACAGGAGGCAGGCGGAGTAAGGCAGTAGCAATGGGCACAATCACGACATCACATTGGTTCTGACTGATCTGGTAAAGCGTTGCGAGACGCTCTGAAATTAAATCAGGGTGTGGCGAGAACACGTCATAAGGCAACGTCTCCCAGTCAGGCAGCATGTGTACTTTTAGCTTGTCCTGTGTATCAGCACTCCCTGCAAAATATGGAATCTCCTCCATCAATCTTTGTGCTTCAAAGGCACTGGAGGTGACAATGACCAAGGGAGTTGCTTGAGATTTTGATGTTGTTTTTAAACGACATGCAAGTGATGCTAGAGATAAGCTATCTAACCCATTGGCAGCATAAGAAAAACGGTTTGGGTGACCAATGGTCGGTGGTAAAAACTGCATAAAATAGGATGGAAATGACTTGGTTTAACCTTTGAATTTACCTATTATACCCTTAAGCAGAGTTCATCAATTAAGCAATGTTACTTTGATAAAAATGATAAAAAATTAAAAAAGTTGAGGGGTGAGGCATCATGAGCGATAAGCCCATAAATGATAAGCTGGCCGTGGCGATTCATGCAGCAAAGTACGTGAAAGATGGCATGCTAGTTGGGTTAGGCACAGGCTCGACAGCCAATTTTTTTATCGAAGAACTCGCGCGTCGCCAAACAGAAGAAAACCTCAAAGTTACCACCATCGCCAGCTCTAACATCAGCATGATTAAGGCGCAAGGTTTGGGGCTTAATGTTATTTCATTGCAACAAGTAGATGCCATCGATTTGTATGTCGATGGCGCAGATGAAATCACACCAGACATGACACTGTTAAAAGGTCGAGGTTATGACTTGGTCATGGAAAAGTTGCTGGCAAAAGCCGCCAAACAGTTTTTGGTTGTCGCCGATAAATCAAAATTGGTCGATAGAATTGGTACTAACTACGCCATTCCCATTGAAGTCATGCCATTCGCCTGGAAAGCCGCTAAGCGCAGCATAGAAGCGCTTGGTGGGCGCGGCGATTTGCGTCAGAACGCCGCCAAAGATGGCTTGTCTATCACTTCATACGGTAGCTCTAGTACTGGATATGACGTTTGACAAATCTATCCGCGAAAATGAGCTTAATGCACTGCTCAACAACATACCTGGCGTGATTGAACATGGGATTTTTTATGGTCTCACCAGCGCCATTTTAGTTGCTGATAGCGGCACTGTTCAAGAAAAATGGAACTAAGGTTTTTTAGCAATTCCACAAAGTCGCTTGTTATTTTTGTTTTTCGAATTGGGAAAATTTTTGCTTAAAAAAATTCTAATATTGTGTGTATTGCTGCTGGCTATTAACGCCTGCGATAAACGCTCTTCCCCCGAAAACACAGCCGAAGTGCCACTTCCTCCAGCGCCAGAAAAAAACACCATCACTTTTGTTACGCTGAATAGCCCAAACACCTACTACGTTAATAGTGACAAACAGTTTGCAGGCTTGGAATATGACTTAGCCCTGCTATTTTCGGAGTATTTGGGTGAGAGCATCCATGTGAAATTTATCGTGGCGGATAGTATCGAAAAAGTGATTGCCAATCTCATCAATCACGAGGCAGATATCGCTGCTTCTGATTTAACCATCACAGATGAACGTAAAGCACTGATTGATTTCTCAGAGCCATATCAAGATGTACAGGAGCAAGTTATCTACAACAGAGAAACCAATGATAACCCGCCAAAAAATATCAAAGAATTAGCCAATGCACATGTTGTAGTGCCATCTGCAACAAGCTTTGTAGAGCGATTGGTGAAATTAAAAAAATCCGAACCCAATTTAATGTGGGAAGAGCGAAATGACGTTCACTCCGAGAAATTGCTGGAAGAAGTGGCAGCTGGTGACATTAACTATACGATTGCAGATAGTCATTTAGTCTCAGTTTTGCAAAATTATCTGCCAAATTTAGGGGTTGCATTTTCGTTAGGAAACTCCGAAAAAATCGCTTGGGGATTTCCAAAAAACGGCAAACCGGAATTAAAGGCAAAAGCCAATGCTTTTTTCAAAAAGATTAAGCAAGATGGCACACTTCGCAACTTAATCGACCGCTACCACGGTAATGCAAAGCGCTTAAAACCCATTGATATTGAAACATTTTTAAGCAGGTCTCGCACATTGTTGCCAAAGTATAAGCGGTTGTTTCAACAAGCACAGGAAATCACCGGCCTAGATTGGCGTTTGTTAGCGGCTATCAGTTATCAGGAGTCACATTGGGATACATTTAACACTTCGCCTACCAACGTGCGCGGTCTGATGATGCTCACAGAATCTACTGCAGATAGAATGGGTGTAACAGACAGATTAGATCCAAAACAGAGTATTCCTGCTGGCGCTAAGTATATTACCCAGCTCGTTGAAACTGTCCCCGATCGCGTACCCGAGCCAGACCGCACGTTTATGGCTTTGGCATCATACAATATCGGCTATGCGCACGTAGAAGATGCGCGCGTGCTGGCACAACGCTTAAAGATGAACCCCGACAGCTGGGCTGATGTGAAAAAAACACTGGTGATGCTAAATGACCCAAAATACTATTCGAGCGCAAAGTATGGATATTGCAGCGGCGGTGCGCCAGTAATTTTCGTGGAATCTATTCGCAGTTATTACAACATCTTAACGCGCTTCGAACCCAGCTATAACGCGCCTGAGGACACTTACAAAATTGCAACCAGTAAAATGATTTTAGCTCAAAACGATTAATTTACTTTGCCGAGATTTTCTCTAAATTATTCATGTATGGTCGCAGCACTTTAGGGATAGTTACGCTACCGTCAGCATTTTGATAATTCTCTAAGCACTGCCACCAGCGTGCGCCCTACCGCCAAACCGAGCCATTCAGTGTATGCACAAATTCGGTTTTGCCTTGCGCATTTCTAAAACGTGCTTGCAAACGACGTGCCTGAAAAGCCTCGCAATTGCTCACTGATGAAATTTCACGATAGGTATTTTGTGCAGGTAGCCACACTTCCAAATCATAGGTTTTAGCTGCGCCAAAGCCCATATCACCCGTGCAAAGTGATACCACGCGATATGGCAACTCAAGTGCTTTTAAGATGTTTTCCGCATGGCCGACCATCTCTTCCAGCGCTTCGTAGCTTTTATCAGGATGCACAATCTGCACCATCTCGACCTTATCAAACTGGTGCTGGCGTATCATCCCTTTGGTATCTTTACCGTAACTGCCCGCCTCGCTTCTAAAGCATGGCGTATGCGCAGTAAGCTTGATTGGCAAGGCTTTCCAGCGGCACGATTTCATCGCGCACGGTGTTGGTGAGCGTGACTTCGAGGTGGATAGAAGTTGGAATCTAACGTGATAACAGTGCCTCACATTTCACCTATCTTGATCACGCCTTTGAGTCAATATCGCCATAGCTACTTAAATAAATCCGCTTCAAATTTTGGCAATTGCCCAGTTCCCATCAAAGTCTCGGCATTTACCATGTATGGCGTATAACATTCGGCATAACCATGCTGTTCTGTCTGCGTATCCAGCATAAATTGCGAAATCGCACGATGCAGCTTGGCAATGCCGCCCGCATAAAAGTAAAGCGCGCGCCAGAAAGCTTCGCGCCCGTATCAAAATCCAAACCCAGTGGCGTACCAACATCCGTATGGTCTTTAATTGCAAAATCAAACGTACGCGGCGTGCCGACTTTGCGCACCTCCACGTTCGCTGTTTCATCCTTGCCTTGTGGCACGCTCTCATGCGGCAAATTGGGTACGTTCAGCATCAAAGTTCTGCAACTTGCTTTGCAATTCAACTCAGACCTGCGCTTCACCCGCCTTTACTGCTTCACCTAAACCGGCAACTTCCGCCATGATGGCAGACTACATCTTCACCTTTAGCTTTTGCCATGCCAATACTCTTGGAAGCCGCATTGCGCTTTGCTTGCAGAGCCTCAGTATTAGTTTGAATCGTTTTGCGCTCTGCCTCTAGCTTGCGAAATTCGTCTGCAGGAAAATCAAACTTACGCGCTTTCAAGCGCGCCACAACGCTATCTAAATCTTTTCTTAATTCTTGAATATCTAACATGCTATTTCTTTACTTTCGCTTTTTTATCGAGTTCTTTTAGGTGCTGCAATTTTTCGCTAATTTTACCTTCTAAGCCGCGCGGCGTGGGAATATAAAACGCTTGCGGCGGCATATCGTCCGGCAAATAACTCTCCCCCGCTGCATAAGCCTCCGGCTCGTGATGCGCGTAGCGATATTCTTTGCCGTAATCTAACGCTTTCATCAGCTTAGTTGGCGCATTACGTAAATGCAGTGGTACAGGGCGCGATTTATCCTGCCCGACAAACGCTTTGGCCTGATTATAGGCGTTGTAAGCCGCATTGCTCTTGGGCGCCACGGCACAATAAATCACTGCATTCGAGAGTGCTAATTCACCTTCTGGCGAGCCAAGCCGTTCGTAAATCTGGCAGGCTTCCAGCGCCATCGTCTGCGCTTTCGGGTCTGCGATGCCAATATCTTCAATCGCCATGCGGATAATGCGCCGCCCCAAGTAAAGCGGATCCGCGCCGCCGTCTATCATGCGCAAAAACCAGTAAAGCGCAGCATCAGGGTTACTGCCACGCACCGATTTATGTAACGCAGAAATCTGGTCGTAAAACGCCTCGCCACCTTTATCAAAACGGCGCAGTTTACTTGCCATAGTCGTTTGTAAAAAGGCTTCGTCTATTTTTTTTATATTTGCCTCAGAAGCCGCATTAAATAAGCCTTCCAGGAAATTGAGTAAACGCCGTGCATCGCCATCGGCATAAGCCAGAATTTGTTCTTTTACCACTTCATCCAAAGTTATATTTTCTGCAACCAGCAACCGTGCGCGCTCAAGCAAAATACCAAGTTCAGGCTCAGTTAAGGCGCTCAACACAAATACTTGTGCACGGCTTAACAACGCACTATTCACCTCAAACGAGGGGTTTTCAGTCGTTGCGCCAATAAAAGTAATCAAGCCACTTTCTACAAACGGTAAAAATGCATCCTGCTGACCTTTGTTAAAGCGGTGGACTTCATCCACAAATAAAATTGTTTTGCGACCATGTTGCTGCAAAGTAAGTTCGGCGCGCTCGACAGCGTCACGGATATCTTTAATGCCGGAGAGCACCGCCGAAACTGCAATAAATTCGGCATCTGCAGTATTTGCGATTAATCGTGCTAAGGTAGTTTTACCCACACCTGGCGGACCCCAAAGTATCATCGAGGGTAGCTTTCCGGATTGAAATGCAAGGCGTAGCGGCTTGCTTTCACCCAACAGATGCGATTGCCCAACGACTTCGTCCAACGTTTTAGGACGAAGCAGTTCGGCTAGCGGTGCTTGAGGTTCTATTGGCTGAAATAAGCTCATCGCTTATTCTAACATTTAAGTTTTGTGTTGAATTACCAGTTGAAATCTTTACGAACGGTCACAGAAATTATGCTGCGATCAAAATCATTCAATTGGACATTGGAATCGTTCTTGGTATAACTAAATTGCGGCTTTATCGACCAATCCCGCACTGGAATAAAACGCAGCCCAACACTTGCATCGTATTGTTGATCTTTGCGTTTAATTAAAAATGCAGGTTCTTTTTCATCAGAATTACGTTGCTCGTATCCCAAACTCGCAAAAGCTTGCCATTTGTGATTAAAGCTTAACTGACCACCGGTGCGCAAACCGAATATATCTTGATCTAAAAAATCAACACTTGAAGCACGCGCATCTTCTATACCGCCATAAATACTTGCGAAAAGTACAGGCTTTAAATCGCCTTGAAACACATGTCCAGCATTGATGCCCACAACCTGTCTATCTGCATTACGCTCGCGATTACCATTATATTTAAGGCCAGTATATTGTGCGTAGGCACCCACTTGGTTAAACGCATCGATGTTAAAAAGCCACTGCGCCGTTGCTCCAAAAGCGCGCCTGAATTTTTCACCCCCCAAATCAAACTGATTGTCTTGCCCTGCCAAAGTAAAGCTATGCTGATTAATCCGATAATCTAGACCTAAGTTAAAATCGAGCATGCTGGTATCAAACTCGGTTTCGGAGCCATTAATTTTACTATTACCGCTAACCGCGCCGAACATGGCTAAATTGCTAGTCAAGGGATGACGAAAAGAAAGGCCGCCGCCGAAATTAAAAAAGTTATCCGATTTTTCACGCGAGCTGTTATTAAGCGGAACGAGCAAACCGCCAAAAACAGGCACACCTGCAGCAATGCGCACGGCGCTTACATCTGGCGCACTACTCACGTTAGAGTCCCAGCCTAGTCCGAAATCCAGATAAGCACCAAATGTTGTTGCTGTGCCCTCGAGCTTATCAATAGAGGTCAGTAATTTCTCGATTGTTCTTTTTGTCTCATCATCCGGATCCAATTGCAAAACATTGTTGAACTCCGCTTTAGAAGCATCCGTTTCGCCTAGTAGATAATGTGCTTTTGCCATTTCAGCGCGCGCATCTTTATGATTGGGATCAATTGCCAGCACGCGCTCCAGTGCAAATGCGCCGCGCGTGGCATTGCCACTTTCCACCCCTGCAACACCCAATAGATAATCATAGGTGATATCACCTGCGCGCGTACTTTCTAAGGGTTCTAACAATTGATAGGCGGCAGTGAAGTTACCTTGGCGGATAAGATTATCTGCCTCAACCAGCACACTATCATCAGCCGCAAAAACGCTAAATGACAACAGCATAGCCGAAACAAAAAATATAGAAACAAGCTTGAGACGGTATAAAAAAAGCCGCAAAATGTACTCAGTTAAATAGAATTAATCCAATAATAATAACTAATTACATTCAATTAATAAAGTAAAATGTGAAACTGCTATTCACCGACTACATCCACACCTTTTGGTGTGGTGAATAAAAATGTCGATTCTTGCAAAACCGGGTTGCGCTCTACATCCTCAAATGTAATCAGCGTGACATGATTAAAACTGTCATACATTTCCATCTTGCGTAGTTTTTCTGCCTTAAAGCCAAGCAATACACGGTCAAAGCCGCTATCCTTGTCTTTTGGTAGTGCCAGCACCCATGTAAGGCCGTCTTTGCGGGTCGCATTTTTTAGCGTAAAACTTTTTTCCACTGCTTCACCGCCTGCAAGCATGGCTGCAGGACTTGATCCAATCGCCTTGCTCAAATCGCGAATCGTTACTTGTTGTAACTCGGCGTCAAATAAAAAAACTTGTTTGCCATCGCTAATAATCTGCTGCTCATAGGGTTTACTATAATCCCAGCGAAACTTGTTCGGGCGCTGCAACTGCATGGTGCCATCAACTTCTTGCACTTTACGGCCCTTATTGTCATTCACCATTTGGTGAAACTTCGCACGCATGGATTGCGTGTTGTTGAAAAAATCTTTAAGGCTTGATACCCCGTCCGCTCTGGCTACACTAGAAAAGAATATTATGATGCCTGCAAGTACATTTAGCGCGCATTTACTCGTCATGCGAGCCACCTGCCTTAACCAGCACTTCTCTATTGCCATTGCTTTGCATGGCAGATACCAACCCTGCTCGCTCCATATCTTCAATCAAGCGTGCTGCTCGGTTGTAACCAATGCGCAATTGGCGCTGCACAGAAGATATCGACGCTCTACGGCTTTTTAGCACAATCGCCACCGCTTCATCGTAAAGTTCATCTTTTTCTCCTCCGCCATCGCTATAACTTCCAATATCTCCACCCTCTTCGCTTGCATTAGTTAAGATACCTTCAATGTAATTAGGTTCACCCATCGCTTTTAAGTGATTCACCACCTGATGCACTTCATGATCCGACACAAACGCACCGTGAATACGCTGCGGATATCCCGTGCCCGGCGGCATGTACAACATGTCGCCCTGACCTAATAACGCTTCAGCGCCCATTTGGTCTAATATCGTGCGCGAATCTATTTTACTGGAAACCTGAAATGCCACGCGTGTTGGGATGTTGGCCTTGATTAAGCCAGTAATCACATCCACCGAAGGGCGCTGCGTGGCAAGCACCAAGTGAATACCGGAAGCGCGCGCCTTTTGCGCTAAACGTGCAATCAGCTCTTCCACTTTTTTGCCGACGACCATCATTAAATCGGCCAGCTCATCAATGACGACGACAATGAGCGGCATTTCTTCCAACGGTTCCGGCTCATCTGGCGTTAGGCTGAATGGATGCGGAATTTTTTCGCCTGATTTTTCGGCCTCTTTTATTTTTTGGTTGTAACCAGCCAAGTTTCGCACGCCCAACATAGACATCAGCTTATAGCGGCGCTCCATCTCGGCCACACACCAATTGAGCGCATTGGCCGCTTGACGCATATCGGTGACGACAGGCGCCAACAAATGCGGAATACCTTCATAAACCGAAAGTTCCAGCATTTTTGGGTCAATTAAAATCATGCGCACTTTGCTGGCTTCAGATTTATAAAGCAAACTCAGAATGAGCGCATTAATCGCAACCGATTTACCCGAACCCGTTGTACCGGCAACCAGCACATGCGGCATTTTGGCAAGGTCTGCGACTACCGGCATGCCTGCGATATCTTTACCCATGGCAATCGCAATAGGTGAATTCATCTCTGCATACACTTGGCTACTCATAATTTCAGATAAATACACGATTTGCCGTTTTGGATTAGGAATCTCCAAACCCATGCACGTTTTGCCGGGAATCGTTTCTACCACGCGGATGCTCACCACAGATAATGCACGCGCCAAATCACGCGCCAGATTGGTAATTTGGCTACCCTTCACACCGGCTGCTGGCTCAAACTCAAAACGGGTAATGACGGGTCCGGGCTGTGCGGAAATCACTTTGACTTCAATACCAAAATCAGTAAGCTTTCGCTCAATCAGCCGCGAAGTAAAATCGAGCGTCTCGACTGACGGCAAATCGACATCATTTTTTGGCTCATCGAGCAGATGCAATGGCGGCAAGGTAGAATCAGGGTCTGATGCAAATAGTGTGGCTTGTTTTTCTTTCAAAACTCGTTCACTTTTTGCAATTTCTGTCTGCGCCGGTTTGATTTGCAGCGGCGCACGGTCTTCATTTCGTTTGCGTTCCTGCTCAACAAATTCTGTACGTTCTTGCTCTACCAGTTCGCCCGCTTTTCTATCTTGCCAATCGTGGTATTTGTTCCAAGCCCATTGGTAAGCATTAATAACGCCAGAGCCAAGTTTTTCCGTCATCATAATCCACGACCAACCTGTGAAAAGACTGAAGCCAATGGCAAACAACAACAGTAGCAACATGGTAGAACCCGCATAACCGAACATGCTACGCAGAACATCATCCAAAGCATTGCCAATCATGCCACCCGAATCAAGCGGTAGCGAAGCAGGCAGGCTAATTAAATGCCCCGCCTCTAATGCGCTGGAAGCCGCAATCAACATGCCAAAACCAGCCAGATTGAATATCAGAAATGGTCGTTCGCTTATCGTAAGCTCTAAGCGCTGATACACGAGCCACATGCTGTAGAACGCCAAAACCACCCACCACCATGCAGAAAAACCAAATAAATACAACAACATATCCGACACCCAAGCGCCAACAGCACCGCCAGCATTGTAAATTGGCGCACCCACGCTCGCGATGTGTGACCACGAAGGATCTTGCGGATTGTAAGTAATAAAAATGACAGCAAGGTATGCGCCAGCCAGCACCAAGACAAGCCACCAAGCCTCGCGCACTAAATGTGCATGCTGCAATTGTTTAGCGCTTTTAGGAGCTTCCACGCGACCATTCATGGTCGAAGATTTTTTTTTGAAAAACAAGCTGTGCTAGACCTTGAAAATAGTTTTCGTTTAATAGGCGATTATAACAAATTCAAATTGCGCAAAGTACCTGTAAAAACTAAAATATCAACATTCTTTTCAACATGTTTTTTAAGCGATACAAATACGCTTGAAATCAAGAAAATTAGCACCATATCTTCGTTATATAACTTCATCACTAGAAAGCATCAAAATGTCATCAAAACATGTCCATCTTCTCATTTTAGGTTCAGGCCCAGCAGGTTATTCTGCAGCCGTTTACGCGGCTCGCGCAAACTTAAAGCCTGTGCTCATCACCGGTATCGCACAAGGCGGCCAATTGATGACAACAACTGAGGTAGATAACTGGCCTGCCGATGTAGATGGCGTGCAAGGCCCAGAACTGATGGAACGTTTTCAAAAACATGCGGAACGCTTTAACACCGAGATGATTTTTGACCATATTCACACCACACACTTAAACGAAAAACCGATTCGCCTAGAAGGCGATAGCGGCGAATACACCTGCGATGCGCTCATTATCGCCACAGGTGCTTCTGCACAATATTTAGGTTTGCCAAGTGAAGAAAAATTCAGCGGCAAAGGCGTTTCTGCCTGTGCCACTTGCGATGGTTTTTTCTATCGTAATCAAGAAGTTGCAGTCATTGGCGGCGGCAATACCGCGGTGGAAGAAGCGCTATATTTAGCGAATATTGCCAGCAAAGTAACACTTGTACACCGCCGCGATAAATTTAAAGCCGAGGCGATTTTGGTAGATAAATTGATGGCGCGCGTGGCTGAAGGCAAAATCGAGTTGCAGCTTTTCCATACGCTGGATGAAGTGCTGGGCGACAACAGCGGCGTAACTGGCATGCGCATTAAAAACACGCAAGATGGCAGCACCAAAGACATTCCGCTAAAAGGCGTGTTTATTGCCATTGGCCATAAACCGAACACCGATATTTTTGCAGGCCAGCTTGAGATGGAAGGCGGCTATATCGTCACGCAAATGGGTCGCACAGGTAACGCAACGGCGACATCTGTACCTGGCGTATTTGCCGCGGGCGATGTGCAAGACCATATCTACCGCCAAGCGGTCACCAGCGCTGGCACGGGTTGTATGGCTGCGTTGGATGCCGAGCGTTATCTCACAAGCTTGAAATAAGCCCCAAATACAATCGGCCTACACCCCGCGTGGTTATTGGGTTGTAGGCCGATGTTTTGCCATTCTCTCAAGGTGGGTTAACATCTTGTATCATGACTGCGGACGACAAAAAACCGGAAGATTTGCACCTCTTTCACGAGGCGATTAAAGGCGCACGGCCTTTAGAAGCCGAGGCGCGCGTGCAAACCGCACCCACAAAACCCAAACCAGTCCCCAAACAATTTTTACGTGATGAACAGCAAGCGCTTGTTGATTCATTGAGCGACCATTACATCCCCGCGCATGAGATAGAAAACGGCGAAGAGCTGCTTTACCTGCGCGAAGGCCAAAGCCCCAGTATTTTAAGCAAACTACGCCGCGGCTTTTGGGTGGTGCAAGCGCAAATTGATTTACATGGCTTGGTTTCGGACGAAGCGCGGCTTTATGTGGCAGATTTTTTAAACAGCTGCAAAAAACGCAACATTCGCTGTGTGCGCATTGTGCATGGCAAAGGCTTAGGCTCGCGCAACCGCGAACCTGTGCTTAAACACAAACTGCGCAGCTGGCTGATGCAACGCGATGAAGTCATCGCCTACGCGCAAGCCAAGCCAGAAGATGGCGGTAGCGGCGCGGTGATTGTGTTGTTGAAGGCTTAATATAACTTATGAGAAAACATGCACCCGAAATTATGGTTCATATCTCGGGATATCTGTGCGCAGGAAAGAGCTGTTTTAGCGAATTAGCAGCCCAAAAATTATCATGGTATCCAGTTATGAAATTGAATTTGGCGTACTGCACGATGGCATTTAAACATTGGTGGATTTTCGTAACTGGAATGGGACATACTTTATCCAGAACGAAATAACAAGAAATTGAGCCATTAGTGCTAATCAATTACAGCAAAACATCTTGTAAAGATAATTGTGCTAGGTTCAAGTCTTATCCTTACACAGCAACCTTATTGCTTATTTAAGCGAACAGCAAATTATGCAACAGCTCTACAAAGAGTTAAGATTAATAGATAGCTTTTCTGGTTCAGAGAATTTTATGCATTAACGCATTCCTACATGGAGATACAAGAATCAGAAGATTTCTAGACGAAGCACATCAGGGTACGCAAACTAATAATTAATTTGTATATCAATTTATTCTTGCAAAAGACCATGTGATTGCAGACCATCACTTGAAATACACGATACATTACTTACAATGAACAGGTCGCGCAAGCCATTATTGAGCTGCTGCTAAAATGAGATACAGTAATACTTGACGCTATAGTCTGAACTAAAGCCCCAACTCACTCAAACTCGCATGGTCATCTGGCCTGCGACCTAGTGGCCAAAAGAACTTACGTTCAGCTCTCTTTAATCGGTAAATCGTTAATACTGGCGTAGCGCAGCTCCATTAAACCATTGGCATCAAACTGCCAGTTCTCGTTACCGTATCTTCTAAACCAATTGCCCGCATCATCATGCCATTCATAAGCAAAGCGCACGGCAATGCGGTTGCCCTCAAACGCCCATAGCTCTTTAATCAGACGGTAATCCTGCTCTTTCGCCCATTTGCGCGTTAAAAATTCCACAATTTGCGCACGCCCTTTTGGAAACTCCGCGCGGTTACGCCATTGCGAATCAACCGTATACACCATTGAAACACGCTGCGGATCGCGGCTGTTCCAGCCATCTTCTGCCATGCGCACTTTTTGTATTGCGGTCTCACGGGTAAAAGGTGGTACTGGTGGGCGAACTTCAATTTCGGATGTCATTAGAACTCTCCATTAAACGTTGTGTTAGGATGAAGTGCAAGGCGCACGGCGCGCAGAAACCAGAGTGTACGCAAAGTACATGAGGATTTCGAGCACCGCGCAACGCCGTAATTCGCCTTACACGGCGTTTAATCTTCGGCTAAAAAGCCACCACTTTGGCGTTGCCATAGCGAAGCATACAAACCTTTGTGTTTGAGCAACTGTTTATGTGTGCCCTCTTCCACAATTTTGCCATCATCTAACACAATCAGCCTATCCATCGCGGCGATGGTAGAAAGCCGATGCGCGATGGCGATCACCGTTTTGCCTTCCATCAGTTTATAAAGGCTCTCCTGTATCACCGCTTCCACTTCAGAATCCAGCGCGCTGGTCGCTTCGTCCAGCACCAAAATAGGCGCATCTTTTAGCATCACCCGTGCAATCGCGATGCGTTGGCGCTGCCCGCCAGAGAGCTTAACCCCGCGCTCGCCCACATGCGCATCGTAACCAGTGCGGCCTTTTGCATCGTGCAAACTCTAAAATAAACTCATGCGCCTCTGCACGTTTTGCCGCGGCAATCATCTCTTCTTCTGTCGCATCGGGGCGGCCATATAAAATATTGTCGCGCACGCTGCGGTGCAACAATGAGGTATCTTGCGTGACCATGCCAATGTGCGCGCGCAAGCTGTTTTGCGTCACTTGCGTGATATTTTGACCATCTATCAGAATCTCGCCCTTTTGCGCCTCGTAAAAGCGTAGCAGTAAATTCACAGCGGTGGATTTACCTGCGCCGGAACGCCCGACCAAACCCACTTTTTCGCCTGGTTTAATATCAAGCTGAAAACCTTTTAGAATTACGCGTTGCGAGCCGTATGAAAAATCAACTTGATTAAAACTTACCGCACCCTTGCTCACATTAAGCGTTTTCGCATCACTAGCATCCACAATATTATGCGGTTGCGAAAGCGTATTAATGCCATCTTGCACGGTGCCGACCTGCTCGTAGAGCGATGTCATCTCCCACATCACCCAATGCGAAATACCATTAAGACGCAAGCTCATAGCAGTTACCGCTGCCACGCCGCCCACCGTCACCTCGCCTTTGCTCCACAACCACAACGCCATGCCGCCGCTCGCGATAATCAGCAGCATATTAAGCAAATGATTAATGGTTTCTACCGTCGTCACCAAGCGCATTTGGTTGTGTACCGTGCCAAGAAACTCATGCATTGCGCTTTGCGCATACCCCGCCTCGCGCCCCGCGTGTGAGAAGAGCTTAACCGTGCTGATGTTGGTGTAAGCATCCGTAATGCGCCCTGTCATTAAGCTGCGCGCATCGGCCTGCTTGCGCGAAACCTCACTTAAGCGCGGCACAAAATACAAAAGCGCGCCAGCGTACAACGTAATCCATCCTAAAAATGGCCAAATAATCAATGGGTTAAAGCTACCAACCACGCCCAGCATGGTGGCGAAATATATCACCACAAACACCATAATATCGGTGAGCACAAACCACATATCACGTACGGCCAGCGCGGTTTGCATAACTTTTGCAGCAACGCGCCCCGCAAACTCATCCTGATAAAAACTCATGCTTTGGTTGAGCATCAGACGATGGAAAACCCAACGCATACGCATGGGGAAATTGCCAGCAAGCGATTGATGCTTGAGCATGCTCTGCACAGCCATAAATGCGGTGCTTGCCACTAGAATAACGGCTAAAAGAATAAGATGCGTTTTTTCTTGTACCCAGAACTGTTGGGGTTCTATTTTTGCGAGCCAATCCACCACTTTACCCATCATGGCAAACAATAGCGCCTCAAACGCGCCAATGAGCGCAGTGAGCAACGTCATGCCGATAATTTGCGGGCGCATGCCCTCGGTGCAGCGCCAAGCGAACGCCCAGAAATCTTTGGGTGGCGTAGCTCACCGATTGATTAGGAAAGGGATTAACGAGCTTTTCGAAGCTTCTGAACAGAGCGTTCAACATTACACGAGTGTGCAAACGGCCTCTGCCGCAATGCCTTCGCCACGGCCGGTGAAGCCGAGTTTTTCTGTGGTTGTTGCTTTCACGTTAACTTGGTCGATTTCCACGCCGCAATCTGCCGCAATATTGGCGCACATTTGCGCAGTGTGCGGCGATAGCTTTGGCGCTTCGCAAATAACAGTCGCATCGATATTGCCAACTTTATATTTTTTTTGTTTAACCAAATCAACCACATGGCGCAACAGTTCGCGTGAGTCTATATTCTTAAAACGTACATCTGTGGGTGGAAAATGTTTACCAATGTCGCCCAATGCTGCAGCGCCTAACAGTGCATCACAAATGGCGTGTAGCAACACATCTGCGTCGGAATGGCCATCTAAGCCTTTATCATATGCAATCTCCACGCCGCCGATAATGCACTTGCGCCCAGCGACTAAGCGGTGCACGTCAAAACCCTGTCCAATTCGCATTAGATATTATCCTTTTGTTTTTCAAACAGCGCTTCTAGCAACGCCAAATCTTGCGGATAGGTAATTTTTAGATTTCGCAATTCACCTTGCACTAATTTTGGTTGCAAACCGATTGCCTCAATCGCTTCCGCTTCGTCTGTGGGCGTGCCCTCAAAGTTGCTCAACGCCTTTTTTAAGTGTCGCATAGCGAAACATTTGCGGCGTTTGTGCTTGCCACAGACTTTGGCGCGAAATTGTCTTTTCAACACGATTTAATTCATCCGATTTTTTCAGCGTATCTGCAACCGGCATCGCCAAAAGACCACCCACCTCATCGTTTTCAAGTGTATCCAGCAAATAATCCAGCAAACCTGCGCTCAACCCCGGACGCGCAGCATCATGTACCAAAACCCAGTCCTGATCGTCTGCATCAATTTCTTGTAGCGTATTCAATACTGTCTCTGATCGTGTTGCGCCGCCAGTGTAATGCAAATGTAGTTTGCTTTCCGGATTAAGCGTTAACGTGCGCCAAAACTCATCTTCAGGGCTCAAAGCCAGATAAATTCCAGCAATGCGTGGATTGTTAAAAAACACCTGAATAACGTGAGAAATCATCGGCTTGCCCGCAAGTTGCAAATACTGCTTGGGCAACACATTTGCCATTCGGTTGCCAACTCCAGCCGCGGGAATGATGACGTGAAATTTCTGCATCCTGGGATTTTAGCATGGCGTGCAATTAGCACATAAGGGCAAACTTTAAATCTAAGTATTTTTACCCGCGTTTATCTTCAAATTAGTTTTTACATTTATGCGGATAATGCTTGGAGCATGCCTATAAAAAAGTGATTTATGCCAGAAAACAAAATTCATGCAATTCTAGAAAACATTATCTTGCTTACAAGCGAGAGGGACTCTGACGCTCTGGAATTAGCACTTGCACAGACACTTTTAAAGCTTGCTGCGCCAGAAAGCATGACTTTATACCAAGCGGACAATATCAATGGCACTCAACGCCTGAGTGATATAAGTCATATTGAAGCAGAAAAGATACCTGAAGGCCTTTCGTTTGCATTGAAAGAATGTTTGCACAGCGGCAATACCATTTATGCAAAGCGGGATGAAAAAGACATCATCTTATTTCCGCTGATGGGCTCTAGATACCACCCAATAGCAGTGATTAAGGTTGAGGCGGAGCAAGGTTCCTACGACCACTTGCTTACTATCATGATACTTAAAATCTACCATAATTTTGTTGCCTTAATGAATGAGAATGAGCGCGACACGTTAACAGGCTTGCTTAACCGCAAGACTTTTGACCAAAAAATCAGTGGCATTATTTCAAGTTTACAGGGCAACTCCGGAAAACGTAGCGATGACAATCATGATTCGGCATATCTTGCCATTTTTGATATCGATCACTTTAAACGCGTCAATGACACTTATGGCCACTTGATTGGTGATGAAGTTCTACTGCTTTTTTCTCAAATCATGTCCAGAACATTTAGAGAGAAAGATTTACTATTCAGGTTTGGCGGAGAAGAGTTTGTTGGCGTATTTCACTGCCCTTCGGACGAAGCAATTTCTGACGTCTTGAATCGCTTTAGAAAAAATATCGAAGAATATAACTTTCCGCAGGCAGGGAAAGTCACCGTCAGCTCTGGATTTACCAAAATTGACGCATTCGACATTTCATCCAAACTGATTGACCGTGCGGATGTAGCGCTGTATCACGCCAAAAATAGCGGCAGAAACCAAGTGTGCCAGCATGAGCATCTCATTAATTCCGGCATACTAGAACACAGTGACAACACGGGCGAAATAGAGCTGTTTTAAAACACTTTAAGGCATTAAAAAAGGCGCAAACTGCGCCTTTTTTAATTTCAAATCGGCACTCAGCCCTCACCACCAGGAGTCGATCCGATTTTATGGATGCTCAAATCCGCGCCATTGAATTCTTCTTCGGCATCGAGTCGAATGCCAACGAATTTTTTAAGCAAGCCATAAATAATAAATCCACCAATAAGTGCTATGGCAATCCCCAATAGTGTGCCAATCAGCTGAGACATAAAGCTTACACCACCCATGCCGCCAAGCGCTTTTGCGCCGAAAATACCAGCTGCAATGCCTCCCCACGCACCACAAAGACCATGTAACGGCCACACACCCAGCACATCATCAATTTTCAAGCGGTTTTGGGTTAAGGTAAAAGCCCAAACAAACAAAGCACCTGCAACAGCGCCTGTTGCCAGCGCCCCTAGCGGATGCATAATGTCAGAGCCAGCACACACAGCCACCAAGCCTGCTAATGGCCCGTTATGCACAAAACCTGGGTCATTTTTACCTACGACCAAAGCTGCAAGCGTGCCACCTACCAGCGCCATAAGAGAGTTAACAGCTACCAGACCAGAAATACCCTGAATGGATTGAGCAGACATTACATTAAAGCCAAACCATCCAACAGTAAGAATCCAAGCGCCAAGCGCCAAAAAAGGAATGTTTGAAGGTGGGTAAGCATGCAAGTGTCCATCTTTGCTATAACGACCTGTACGTGCACCAAGTAAAATCACTGCCATCAAACCTATCCAGCCACCCATTGCATGCACAACAACCGAACCAGCAAAATCATGAAACGCTACGCCAAAATTGCTGATAAGCCAATCTTGCACGCCATAATGCTTGTTCCAGGCTATGCCCTCAAAAAACGGGTATACAAATGCCACCAGCGCAAACGTGGCAGCTAATTGCGGATTAAATCTCGCACGCTCTGCTATGCCGCCCGAAACGATTGCGGGAATCGCTGCCGCAAAAGTAAGCAAAAAGAAGAACTTAACGAGGTCGTAGCCATTTTTAGCGGCCAACACTTCCGCGCCACTAAAAAAACTTACGCCATAAGCAACACTGTAGCCAATAAAGAAATACGCCATCGTGGATACTGAAAAATCCACCAAGATTTTTACAAGCGCATTGACTTGGTTTTTGTTACGGACAGTGCCAAGCTCTAAAAACGCAAAGCCCGCATGCATGGCAAGCACCATAATGGCGCCCAACAAGACGAACAACACATCATTTGCTGAAACTAATTGCTCCATTTACTCCCCCTAAATCTATTAATTATTTTATATTCTTAGAATACATCTTACTGAATTCTATCGAAATTTATAGCAAAATCTACGCCAAAAACTAAGCGCTTGATTTCTTAGGAAATAGGTGATTTAAATGGAGTGAATATGCACTTATTTAGTGCTATTGAAAGTGCGTTGCACCAAAATAATGCGAAATAACCAGCAACTACAACATGCTGACAGTATTGCTATTGAGAATATACTTTTCTGCATCTGGGTTGCCTGCCCAAAAGTGAAAAAATTCGCGCACCACCACCAAGAAAAGGCGACGATTTTTTTTAATTTCAAATAATGGCAACGTAGCATCGACGACAGTACGATAAGCTTTATTGTCTCTATCAGGTGCATCTTTTAAGCGCATAAGCAATATTTTGGCAAGCTTCATGCGTGTATCTATTAGTGTCTGGTCTGCATTTTCGTTACGTAATGCTTTTGTGTAGGCTTTTAATGCCCAGCTATCAGTTGTGCCAAATTTTTCTTGGTCTGCTGCATGCCACAGTGTCACCAGTGCAACTTCGGTTGGTTTCCACTCAATCGGCAAAGTGTCTTTATGAACGTTTTTACTTAAATTAGAAACTGCTTTTAGATCATTCATCCAGAATGGATAATACTCACGCGCGATGACTAGACTTTCTGGCCAATCAGACTCAGCTACTGTATCCATAATGGTTTCCAGCGCTATACGATATTCACCCCCGCCTGGAGTTTTACCAGCAAGCAATGGCATCAATTTATTTAAAAAATTGATACGTGGCACAAAAGTTTCTGGCCCAAACCCTTTGCTTTTTAAAAGTTTGATATAGACTTCTAGTGCTTGCTGTTCGCGTTCTTCTATTGTCATATAATATTTACTTAAACTATATTTTTAATTCTACCGCATAATCTATTGAAAACAATCATTATTCAACCGGATAATTATATTGTCTTCGATTAAAATAACAAGGCAAATCGTCAAAAAAATATGTTCGAACTACTCTTGCTTGCAGTTTTGTTGTTTATCGCATGGTTTTGGTTAGACACAATCGCAAAACGCGAAATCGCCATCCAAATTGGCCGCGAGTTGGCATCGCGCTGCAATTTACAGTTACTAGATGAAACAGTTGCCTGCAATAAAATCTGGCTTGGACGCGATAGTCGCGGTCATGCACAGTTCATACGGCTTTATGAGTTTGAAGTAAGTGCGGATGGTGTTACCCGTCTGGACTGCAACTTGCAACTACTGGGCAAGCAGTTGCAAAGCTGGCATATTCCTCCCTATTTACAACCTTTACACTGATGCGATACATCGGCAGATTTGCGCCATCGCCCACAGGTCCGTTGCATTTCGGCTCGCTTGTGGCTGCACTAGCAAGCTATTGCGAGGCAAAAACACACCGCGGAAAATGGTTGCTACGCATAGAAGATTTGGATAAACCGCGCGAAATGACAGGTGCAGTGACTAATATTTTGCACACACTAGAGGGCTTTGGATTTGAATGGGATGGTGAAATCGTATATCAAAGCCAGCGAGCAGAGGCTTATGAGGAAGCGCTAGAAAAGCTAAGAAATAAAAATGTAATTTACCCTTGCACTTGTAGCCGCAAAGAGATTGCGGACTCTTCAACAGAAGTAGGCATTGAAGGTAAAATATATCCAAAAACCTGCTTAAAGCATGCCCCAAGACCTAACATCCGCAAGGCTTTCAGAGTTATTGCAATTAATAAACCCATTGCATTCGAAGACACCATTCAAGGAAGTGTAACCCAAAATTTAGCGCATGACATTGGTGACTTTGTGCTAAAACGTGCGGATGGTTTATTTGCCTATCAACTTGCGGTAGTTGTCGATGATGCTGCACAAGGCGTCACACATGTGGTACGCGGTGCCGATTTGCTCGATTCAACACCCCGTCAGATTTACCTGCAGCAATTGCTGGGATTTCCAATACCAAACTACGCACACGTACCGATTGCAGTTAACAACACAGGTGAAAAACTGAGTAAGCAGACCCTTGCAGAGCCAATATCCACAAGCCTTGCAGGGCAACAACTATTTAGCGCTTTGCAATATCTTGGGCAAAATCCACCGCTAGAAATGCAAAACGCTACTTTAGATAAAAACCATATTGCAGAACTGTGGCGTTGGGCTTTAGAAAACTGGTCGATAGCAAAAATTCCGCATCAACGAACAATTGCTTATGAACACTAAAACTCGTACTCGAGTTGCAGTCTGAAAGTATGGTCTGGGGCTGCTTTACTAGCACCCAACAACCATGCAGTGTTGTATTTAATTGCTTGCTTTTGTCCAATATTAAATTTTCCAAATATGGCCGGACCAATGCGGTGATTCTGCTCACTTGAATCTTCCCAGTGATTCCACTCGCCAACTTCGCCAAAAGCCTGCACGCCAAACTCAAACTGTCGATGCCAGCGGTATTTAGCTTGCCACTGATATCCCATCTCGGTAATGTGATCTTCCTCGTCGTCGCCTTCAAATTTTCGCTCAAATAACACATTTGCATTCAATTGCAACTTGCCAAACTCTGTTTGAAATAAGGGGCCAATTTTGAACTCCCATGGCGCATGACCATCACTCAGCGGCGCCTCAATTTCAGTGATCAAACCCACATCTACAGCATATTTTCCGGTTTCTGTGAGCTGAAACTTGTTTTCCCATTCGGTCAAATTCAAGTGTTCGCTTCCCTCACGTTCTCGTTTTAAATACACCTCAGTAAACCAAAAGCTATTAACACCATAGCCAAAGCTTAAAGCACCTACATTTACGCGTGTGCCATCTTGCTCTCTCGTAGTGCCATATTTAAATTCAATTTCACGCTCACCCTCTTCTACATTAGGAGTATAGATAATATCAGCAGGGCCTGAAATTGCGTTATTCCCATAAATTAGACCAAGACATAATGCTAGTTTGGTCGTTATTTTTTTTAATTTTTGCATCACTAAGCTGCCCCTGCAGAATCTGTGGAAATATTTTTAGGATTATTGCTAAGCATCATGCCGACACTAATGCTGACCAGCACTGCAAGGTAAAACAGCACTTGCAGACCTGCCGGACGGGCATCATAACCAATTAATGTGTGTAGCAAGATGCCCGCTGTGCTTTGCTCGTGAATTATTGCAGAAGTGTCCCACATCATATTACCTAAAGCTGGCAGGATATCTGCCTGAATCAAATATTTGGCGGCTTGCGAAGCCATGCCTGCAGCCAGCAACAAAATGAGTGTACTGGTTGCGGCAAAAAACCAGCGCATCGGAATACGCAATAATCCGGCATAAATAACATAACCCAGCACAACGCCTGCCAGCAAGCCAACAAATCCGCCAGTAAGCATAGATGATGCATTTGCGCCGTTGGAAGCCGCTACCCCATATAAAAACAATACGGTTTCAGAACCTTCTCGTAGCACCGCCAAACCAACGACTGCCAATAATACCGAGCACTCACTGCGACCTTCACGAATATTTTGTCCTGCAACACGCGCTTTGCTGGCAAGCTCCGCTCCATGAGACGACATCCAAATGTTATGCCATGCCAACATGAGCACCGCAACGCCGAGAATTGCCGCATTAAAAAGTTCTTGCCCCACACCGCTCGCAAAAGAGGCAATCACATCTGTTGAGGCTGCAACAATACCCGAACCGACTAATCCAGCTAGCAACCCTGCGACTATCCACCGACTGCGACCCGGTACATCACGCGTAGCTGCCGCAACAATACCAATGATTAGCGCAGCTTCCAGCACTTCACGAAAAACTATAATGGCAGTTCCAAACACGGTAATTTCCTTTTTTATTGTTATTGTTTATTTGGCAATAATGACACCTTGCGCTGTCGCTTCATTAAATTCACCAAAAAATGGATATCTGCCAGCCTCCAAGGGGCCCAGATAAATAGTTGCCTTGCTGTTTCCGGCAATTATTTTTTCTCGATTAAGTTCGTGACTTTCAAACTCTTCTGGCGTTGTATCTTTATTTTCAACGAACAGCTTGATTTTTTTACCCGCAGGAACCGTAATTTCCGCAGGCTCAAATCGATGATTTTGAATAGTGATAGTAAATTCATTATCCGCCGCCAAACCAAGCGCGGGCACTAATAAAGCTAAAAATAATATTGATTTCATCCTGATACTCCTAAAATATATGGTAATGATATTAGTTCTCATTTACATAATCAAGGTAAATTTGCATTGATGGCAACAGTTACGTTAATCTAGCTGACTTTTTAGCCTCATTAATTACATGCAAAGAGATTCTCTACACCGTTTTATATTCGAAAACACACCGATTCGCGGCAATACGGTGCACCTTAATATCACGTTTAAACAGGCTCTGCAGTATCACGACTATCCCGCTCCACTCAGAATGATGCTGGGCGAGCTTATGGCTGCAAGCGCACTGCTCTCTGCCACACTCAAGATGGATGGTGCACTGATATTACAAATTCAAGGTAAAGGCGCATTAAAGCTATTGGTGGTGGAATGCACGGCAGACTTTGGGCTACGTGCAACGGCAAAATGGGAAGGTGAGCTTCCCGCTGATTTTAAGTCGATGATTGGTGATGGTCAGTGCGTAATCACTCTGGATCAAAAGGCTGGCGAATCCTATCAGGGCATTGTGCCACTAGAAGGCGAAACGATTGCTGAAATGCTGGAAAATTACATGCAGCGCTCGCAACAAATCGATACGAGACTCTGGCTTAATTGTGATGGTGAAAATGCCGCTGGCATGCTAATCCAGAAGTTACCCGAACTGCCTGATGAAGATGCTGATGCTTGGGATCGCATTACCATACTCGCTGATACCGTAACAAACGATGAGCTAATAAAGCTTGAGCCGCAGCTTTTGCTGACCAGGTTATTTGGTGAAGAAACTGTGCGTTTGTTTACAGAAAAACCCACACAATTTTATTGTGGCTGCAACCGTAATAGAGTGGCTAACATGCTGATTACGCTTGGTAAAGAAGAAATTGATAGCATTTTGAATGAGCGTGACAACATTCAAGTAAATTGCGAGTTTTGCAACAAACAATATCTGTTTGACCCCGTAGATGCCGCTGCCCTGTTTGCCGGCGAGCCTACAGTGGATTCAGGCAATTCCATTCACTAAGTAAGCTGAGCCAATTATTTACATAGCCGCGGCAAAAATTCTTCAGCCACGTTTGTTCTATTTTCACCTTTTACCACCATTTGTGCGGGAGCGGCTGCGTTGCCACACACCCATGCAATTGGCACAATCTGCGATTCCTCAATCACACCAGGCCTGAATGAAAGTACTTTTCCCATCAATTTTGGATGCGCTTTGTTGCCAAACGTCATGTGAATCACTCCGTTTTGCACTTCCAGTGAGCTGACAAAATTACTCACCACCTTTTGTGGTGCAGGCAAACCGATTTCCGTATTGCTTGCCGCTAGCGTCTTACTTTCTTTCCAGCCTGCAGCAATTGGCTCTTTTGCAGTATCAGCCAGAGGAATCGCCGCATTTACCTGCTCCCTCACAATACGATTTAGACTGGAAGGAATGGCAATCAATGCTAAAATCGCGATGATAGCAATGACCACCATCATCTCGGCTACAGTAAAACCTCTGCATATTTTCATGTTAAAACCTCATATCCTTCTTAAAACTTATCTGCAGTTTGTCGTTTACGCTCAAACAAACAAATTGCAGCCGCCACAGTAGCATTCAGCGATTCCAGCTGCGGATTCATAGGAATGCTTAACTGATGACTTGTTGCCTGAATTGTTGCTTTAGTTAACCCTGCGCCTTCGTTACCAATCACAAACGCAGTCGGTTTTGTTAAATCTTGCACGTACAAAGAGTCGCCATCTAAAGTCGTTGCATAAGTATTGCCCGCAAAATTTTCAATCACTTCTACAATATTCATATTCTCAAGCATCGGCAGGTAAAACTGCGCGCCCTGCCCACCACGCAAACATTTTGGTGACCACACATCAGTACAGCCTTTTGAGCAGTACACTGCATCTATCCCCGCGCCCAATGCAGTTCTCAGCATGCCGCCCAAATTTCCCGGATCTTGAATATCTTCTAATATTAGGGCAAATTTTATTGTTTCTGGCGGCACAATTTGCGGTATTTTCACCAGCGCCAAAATACCAGTACTACTTGCCACCGGCGTTAATTCAGCAAACATCAACGTAGGAAACATCACCGTTTTTACGTCTGACAAAGTCTGCATGAGGTTAGTTGCCTCGAGCGAGCTTTTGCCTTCGGGGATAATCAGTAACTCCGGCTCGCCAAACGCCTGTAAATAGCTTTCAATCAGGTGTACGCCATCCAGCAAGGTTTTGTTTTCTTTACCTCGCTCGCGCGCATTTTCACTCAGCCTTTTTAGCTGCTTAAAAATCGCGTTATCGCGCGAGATAATATGTTTAAAGTGCGTATCGTAGCTCATCCCGCTATTCTAACTTGTGCGCGCTTATTATGCGTAACTTGTTATCTTTGAAAATTAGGCGTAGATTATCTTTCGCTTCATTAAAAAACTAAAACTCATCACTCAGGGAGACTTCAAAATGTCGTTAACTAAACGCGCAGTAGCAGAACTCATTGGAACATTTTGGCTGGTATTAGGCGGCTGCGGTAGCGCCGTATTGGCAGCCGGCATACCAGAACTAGGCTTAGGCTATCTTGGCGTTTCATTCGCCTTTGGTTTAACTGTCGTCACCATGGCTTATGCGATTGGTCATATTTCAGGCTGTCATTTAAATCCAGCCGTATCTATCGGGTTGGTAGCTGGCGGACGTTTTAAAGCGGCTGAACTCCCGCACTACATCATCGCACAAGTGATTGGCGCAATTTTAGCCGCACTACTCATTAAATGCATTGCGAGTGGCGCAGAAGGCTTTGCTGGCGGACTGGCCAGCAACGGCTTTGGCGAGCACTCCCCGCACGGTTACACGATGTATGCTGGCTTTGTGACCGAAGTGGTGATGACGGCGATGTTCTTGTTTGTGATTATGGGCGCAACCGATAAGCGCGCACCAGCAGGTCTGGCGCCATTGGCGATTGGCCTGATGCTCACGCTCATTCACTTAATCAGCATCCCCGTTACCAACACAAGCGTGAACCCTGCACGTAGCACCGGCCCAGCTTTGATTGAAGGCGGTATTGCGCTAGACCAACTTTGGCTATTTTGGGTGGCACCAATTATTGGCGCGGTGATTGGCGCGATTCTTTATAACTTTGTTAATAAAGATTAGTCACGACTTTAAATTTTAAAGCGCCCACGCAAGTGGGCGTTTTTATTTCTAAAGCTATAATAGCGCATGGCAAAAAAACTCGGCTCTTCAAATAAATTAGACTTGGAACGTATTCTGCACAAGCAAGGTTTCGGCTCACGCAAGCTGTGCCGCATTATGATTTTGAATGAAGAAATCACTGTGAACGGTACGATGTGCGATGACCCTGACGCAGAATTTATACTTGAAAATTTAAGCTTTCACCGTTAAAGGTGAAAGCTGGGAATACAAAGAAAAATCCTACCTGATGATGCACAAACCCAGCAATTACGAATGCTCCCACAAAACGCAACATCACCCGACAATTTACAGCCTGCTGCCTTTTCCATTAGTTGAAAGAGGCGTGCAATGCATTGGGCGTTTAGATGAAGATACGACTGGCTTGATATTGATTTCCGACGATGGCCAATTTATTCATAAAATGAGCTCACCCAAACACAAAGTACCAAAAATTTACGAAGTCACTTGCAAACACGCACTCGTACCAGCCAATATCCATGCGCTTCTTGGCGGTGTTAAATTAATTGATGAAGCTGAAACAATTGCCGCATTAGACGTAAAACAAATTAGCGAGCACGTGATTCACATGACGCTGGCGGAAGGCAAATACCACCAAGTTAAACGCATGGTGGCCGCCATTAGCAACCGAGTAGAAGGCTTAAAACGTATACAGATTGGCGAGTTAAAATTGCCTGATGATTTGAAAGTTGGCGGATGGCGGTGGCTAAATGAATCTGAATTGAAAAGTTTAAATACACCTGAAAAAAATTAGCCGTTTAGTGTCACAATAAGTAGCCGTAGCCTAACCCCATGCCCACCCAAAAGTCATGGCTTTCATTATGAGAACTATCAAAACATGAAACAAATCTATAAGTATTTTTTTAGAGGTTTAATCACTGCACTTCCCCTAGGGTTAACCGTGTATTTCCTCTATGTCTTTCTGCAATGGACAGAATCATTTTCCATATGGTGGGTACGCCCTTTTATCGGAGATTCCTACATCCCGGGCATGGGCCTAGTATTGGGGCTTGGCGGTATTATCCTGCTGGGTTATCTTATTTCTCATCATCACGTCCACAGGCTACTCTCGATGGTGGAATTTCCATTCACGAACTTGCCGGTCATCAAAAGTGTTTACTTATCGCTCAAGAATTTTGCCGATTACTTTGATCCACATAAAGAAGAAGCGACTCAACAAGCAGTAATACTAAGATTGCCTGGGCAAGAACTTGAGATAGTCGGGCTAATAACGCAGCAAAGCTTAGAAGGCTTGCCTAAAGGGTTTACACAAGGTGACCGTGTTGCAGTATTTTTACCTATGGGATACAACATCGGCGGCTACACCGTGTTTGTTCCCCGTAGTTGGCTACACCCCGTAGAAATGTCGGCCGAAGAAGTTATGCGCTTCTCACTTTTTGCCTGGATGGCAAATGATAAAAACGCAAAACAAGAGTAGACTGAACTGGTGTTGAGTTGCCGGATGATTTGTCGCGAGCTTAATATAATGGCAGCTTAAGTTAATATAATTTAGAAAAACCAAAATAGCATCACAAATTAATACACGCCTCTATTTTAGGCGAACTTATCAATGTGGGAGGATATAAAATGAAACTGGAAACCATTGCTGTGCATGGCGGTTACTCGCCAGACCCTACGACCAAATCAGTGGCTGTGCCCATTTACCAAACAACGGCTTATGCGTTTGATAGCACCCAACATGCCGCAGATTTATTCGACTTAAAAGTCGCTGGCAATATTTACACGCGCATTATGAACCCGACCACCGATGTGCTTGAAAAGCGTGTAGCAGAGCTAGAAGGCGGCATAGCCGCGCTGGCCGTAGCTTCTGGTCAATCAGCTATTACGTACGCCATTATGACCATTACCGAGGCGGGCGATAATATTATTTCATCCGCCACGCTTTATGGCGGCACGTATAACCTCTTTGCGCATACGCTGCCGCAATATGGCATTGAAATTCGCTTTGCCGATTACCGCAATCCCGAAAGTTTTGAAAAACTTATTGATGCTAAAACCAAAGCGATTTATTGCGAATCTATCGGCAACCCACTCGGCAATATCACCGATATAGCCAAATTGGCCGAAATTGCACATCGTCACGGCATTCCGCTAATTGTCGACAATACTGTGCCGTCGCCCTATTTATGCCGTCCTATCGAACACGGCGCTGATATTGTGGTGCATTCTCTCACCAAATACATGAACGGTCATGGCAACTCCATTGGCGGCTGCATTGTCGATTCTGGCAAGTTTCCATGGGCAGAACATAAAGCCAGATTCCGTCGCTTAAACGAGCCGGATGTGTCTTACCATGGCGTAGTGTATACCGAGGCGCTGGGTGCTGCCGCTTATATTGGTCGTGCACGCGTGGTGCCATTGCGCAATACTGGCGCAGCATTGTCACCCTTTAACTCGTTTTTAATCCTGCAAGGCATCGAAACACTGGCTTTGCGCATGGATAGAATTTGCACTAATACACTAAAAGTAGCTAAATTTTTAAAAGACCACAAAAAAGTGAATTGGGTGAATTACGCAGGGCTTGATGACCATGCTGATAAACATTTAGTGGATAAATACATGGGCGGCCGCGCTTCTGGCATTCTCACCTTTGGTGTTCATGGTGGAATTGCGGGCGGCGCTAAGTTTCAAGATGCGCTTAAACTTATCACCCGCTTGGTTAATATTGGCGATGCAAAATCACTCGCTTGCCACCCTGCGTCCACCACGCATCGCCAGCTATCGCCTGCAGAGCTTGTAAAAGCAGGGGTTTCAGAAGATATGGTTCGCCTATCGATTGGCATTGAGCATATCGATGACATTACTGAAGATTTATCACAAGCACTGGCAGCGACGTAATTTTGCAAGCGTAAAGAAGGTTTAAACGCATTCAAATTTGGCGAAAAGCAGTGCTTTGGTAAGCGTGGTGCGACAGTTTTCTATTGTTAGATAAAAAGGTGAGACTTTGAAAAAACTAATAATTTATGCACTGGCAGCCACTATAGGCTGGAATTATTACCAAAAGAATTTCGCGCCAACACGAAATGAGGAACAGTCAGAGTTGCAAACGCTTCAGGGGACCACAACTTTAAGCGCGCAGCCAACTACAAATTTTTCCTGTGATGGCAGACAATATTGCAGCCAAATGCGATCAAGAGCAGAAGCTGAATACTTTTTAAAAAACTGCCCAAATCCAAGAATGGATGGCGACAATGACGGGGTGCCTTGTGAAAACGACTCTAGATTTTAACGAATCTACGAATAATGGGCGTATAATGCGCTTTCCCTGCACCACACCAATCTGTGCAGCGGCTTTAGCTTACTCATTTAAGCCACTTTTTGTCTCCTACTTGTTTGTCTCGATTGGTGTTGCTGTCTTAAATTAAAACTTAAGCGCAACAGACCAACTTTAAAATGCGTTTTTTTAAAACGCATTAAATTAATCTTATTGGAATTATTTTGTTATTAGAAACCCCCTCAGCAAACATTACGTTTGCTGACTTAAATTTATCTGAACCCATTATGCGCGCCATTAGCGATGCGGGTTACACCACACCAACGCCAATTCAAGCCAAGGCCATTCCGCAAGTGTTAAGCGGTGGCGATTTGCTGGCTGGTGCGCAAACCGGCACAGGCAAAACCGCAGGCTTTACCCTGCCCTTGCTGCACATACTCAGCAACACACCTGTTAAATATCCGGCAGAAAAACATCGTCCGCGCTGTTTGATTCTCACACCGACTCGCGAGCTTGCCGCGCAGGTTGAGGAATCCGTAAAAACTTACGGCAAATATTTAAAACTCACCTCCACCGTGATATTTGGCGGGGTGAACATTAACCCGCAAACTTCTCGTTTAAAGAAGCCTCTGGATATTCTAGTCGCCACCCCTGGCCGTTTGCTTGACCATGCTAACCAACGCAATGTGGATTTATCCGGCATCGAGATTTTGGTGCTGGATGAGGCCGATAGAATGCTGGACATGGGTTTTATCCGCGACATTAAAAAATTACTCGCCATGTTGCCCAAGCAGCGCCAAAACTTGCTGTTCTCCGCCACATTTTCGGATGAAATTAAACAACTGGCTGATAGCTTGTTGCATAACCCCGCCTTTGTGGAAGTGGCGCGCCGTAACACGGCAACCGAACTCGTCGAGCAAACTGTGCATTTGGTAAAACAAGCGCACAAACGTGATTTGGTGAGCTTTTTAATCAAGCAGAACAATTGGCAGCAAGTGCTGATATTCACCCGCACCAAGCATGGCGCAAACCGCTTGGCAGATAAGTTGATTAAAGACGGCATTGCAGCAATGGCGATTCACGGCAACAAAAGCCAAGGCGCACGTACCAAAGCATTGGCAGAATTTAAGGCTGGCAAAATCCCCGTGTTAGTGGCTACAGACATTGCTGCGCGTGGCTTGGACATTGACCAATTGCCGCAAGTGGTTAATTTTGAGCTGCCGAATGTGCCTGAAGATTATGTGCACCGTATTGGCCGCACTGGCCGCGCAGGCAGTACTGGCGCGGCGATTAGCCTAGTGGATATCGAAGAAACCAAGTTTTTAAAAGATATCGAAAAGTTAATCAAACGCGAAATCCCGAAAGTAAAAGTAGAAGGCTTTGTGCCGCCCGCCAAATTAGAACCTGAGCCACCAAGATTATTCCGTGGGCAACAACCTGACCGCTCAGGAGCACCTAAACAAGGGCAGCCCAAGCAAGGACAACCAAAGCAGGGACAATCGAATCAAAGGCAAAATAAGCAAAACCAGCCAAAGCAGGGTCAAAAACATGGGCAAGGCCGCAACCCCAATGCCAACAACCAATCTAACAACAAACCCACCACAGCATATGGTCATGGTAGATTAATATCCCCGGCACCACAGAATGGTAAGCCGCTTTCAGAAGCGGCACGCCACCAAGCGCAACCGCAAACACCTTTATTTAATCCCAAGCCGCAAGGGCATCGCAGTGGCGGCAGAGGGCGTTAACCAATGAAGGTCTGGGTAGATGCAGACGCTTGCCCTGTGGTCATTAAGGAAATACTCTTTAAAGCCGCAAATCGTACAGGCATCATGACCACGCTGGTGGCTAATAAGCTGATCTATGTGCCGCCCTCGCCCAATATCCGCGCCATGCAGGTTGAAAAAGGCTTTGATGTCGCAGACAATAAAATAGTTGAACTACTGGAAGCGGGTGATTTGGTGATTACCGCTGATATTCCACTGGCCGCGCAAGTCATCGAAAAAGGCGGACATGCGTTGAACCCCAGAGGCGAGTTTTACTCCAAAGAAAACATTCAACAGCGCTTGAGCATGCGAAACTTATTGGAAGAACTTCGCGCTAGCGGTGTTGAAACAAATGGCCCAAGCACGTTTAATCAATCTGACAGGCAAGCATTTGCAGCACAATTAGACCGATTTTTAACGGGCATCATCAAGAGATAAAGTAGAAATTAAATGAAAAAATTATTCATATTGTTATTAGCCTTTCCCCTGTTTGCTTGCCAAGGCGTGCCAGAAAACGTAACCGTGGTGAATGGCGTGGATGCTAACCAATATTTAGGCACTTGGTACGAAATTGCGCGACTAGATCACAGCTTTGAGCGTGGCTTAGAACAAGTAACGGCCAATTACAGCCAAAACACAGATGGCAGCATTAAAGTGATTAACCGCGGCTTTAATGCAGAAAAACAAACTTGGAACGAGGCAGAAGGCAAAGCTTATTTTGTTGAATCGCCCTCTGCCGATGGAACATACGCTGGCAAACTAAAGGTATCATTTTTTGGGCCGTTTTATGGGGCATATAACATTATTGCCCTAGACAAAAACTTTTATAACTACGTGATGATTTGCGGCCCAAATAAGGAATATTTATGGATTTTGAGCCGCACACCGCAACTCACCTACCCCATCAAGCAAGAGCTTTTGTCGCAGGCCAAAGCGCTTGGATTTGCTACCGACAAACTTATTTTTGTAAAACAGGCCAATCAAGTTGAGTATGAATCAGGGCGGCATGTTGTGCCACAGCACAACTAAATTCATAAGCACCGCACTTTATTTAGCTTGCGGAGTGAGTTTGTACCCGGCTTTTTTAAATGCCTCAATCAAGCCGCTTTCTCCCGCCAAGTGCGATGCGCCAACTGCAATAAAAGTTGGCTTTTGTGCAGTCGCTTCCAAAGCTCGACTAGCCATCACTAAATTGCGCTCATCAATTAATTTGCTGCGCATTTTCGCCCATAGTTCTTTAGGCAACATACCACCGGTAATTTGCTCATCCAGCGCAGAAATTTTGTCAGAATCGCCATCCAAATAAGCCTTCATCAGGCGTTCAAAATCGCGTTCTTTTTCTTCTGGTGTGCGCTTTAGCACAGCACGCAACATCACCAACTGCTCCTCGAGGCTAAAATTATCCATCACCCCAAAATGCTCACGTGCCGTTTCAATACCTTTAATCTCTTTAGATAAATCTTCCGAAGTTGTCATGAGCAAATTATCTTGTGCAAATGGTGTTTGCGGTTTGGGTAAATCAAAAATGACAGCCAATAACCAAGGTTTCATGCGCATGGCAGCACCAATATGCATCACGTGAAACTCAGCCAGTTCTCGCACTTGGTCAAACTCTGCCTCGGTCAGAAAGCCGCTCAAATCCTTGTCCATCATCAGCAGGTTCGGGTTGCCACCGGGCGCAGTTTCCATCATAAAAACATCCACATTTTTGAGTGTCTCTCTTAAGCTGGGAGAGAAATCCGTGACTCGGTTATCATCGGTGTGAATTGTGCCAAATAAATAACTTGTTATGCCTGCTGGCGATTCCATCTTCCAGAACAAACCTTTTTCGGTCGCTTGGGATAAACTAAAAAAACCAATAAAAACAATGAGTAAAATAGAGTTTACAAGTAATTTAAAGCGCATATTTGTCTCTTTTGTAATGGATACTTGAGTGACTGAATTTATCAAGAATTAGTTCAATGAATCCTAACGACCGCGGTTTGGTCGTGCCGCATTTTTAAAGTTGTTAAACGCTTTAGGTAAAGGTCGTTTTGGTTTAAATGCACTACCATCCGATTGCTTGATGACCGCTGAAACCACAGGTTGATAGGCCGGTACAAGATGTTTTTTGCTATTGCCGATTAAATCAGCGCGCCCCATTCTTTTTAGTGCCTCACGTAGCATCGGCCAATTGGCTGGGTCGTGATAGCGAATAAATGCCTTATGTAGCTTACGGATGTTCCCGGCTTTTGGTACAGGCACATCTTCAGAATCCGCGGTAACTTTACGCAGCGGATTTTTACCACTGTGGTACATCGCAGTTGCCATTGCCATGGGCGTTGGCGTAAAGTTTTGCACTTGGTCTAATCGGAAATCATATTTCTTCAGCCACAAAGCCAAATTTAGCATATCTGCATCTGTGGTGCCTGGATGCGCGGCGATAAAATACGGAATTAAATACTGCTTTTTGCCCGCCTCTGCGCTAAATTTTTCGAACATGGCTTTAAATTCATCATAAGCGCCCATGCCAGGCTTCATCATCTTGCTTAAAACATTGTCTTCACTGTGTTCTGGTGCGATTTTTAAATAGCCGCCAACATGGTGTTGCACCAGTTCTTTCACATACTCTGGTGATTTCACCGCCAAATCGTAACGTAAACCTGAGCCGATTAAAATCTTCTTAACGCCCTTGATATTGCGCGCTTTACGATATAGCTGAATCAGCGCACTGTGATCGGTATTCAGATTCTCACAAATACCCGGATATACGCATGAAAGCTTGCGGCAGGCTTTTTCTATGGTTTCCGATTTGCACGCAATGCGGTACATGTTGGCGGTGGGTCCGCCAAGGTCTGATATCACGCCGGTAAAGCCATCTACCTTGTCACGGATTTCTTCGATTTCTTTTAAGATTGACTCTTCGCTACGGCTTTGAATAATACGGCCTTCGTGCTCGGTAATGCTACAAAACGTACAGCCGCCAAAGCAGCCGCGCATAATGTTGACACTAAAGCGAATCATCTCCCATGCGGGGATTTTGGCGTTTTTGTAGATGGGATGAGGCTTACGCGCATACGGCAAATCGTACACATAATCCATTTCTTTGGTGGTGAGCGGTATCGGTGGTGGATTCAACCACACTTCGCGGTCGCCATGCTTTTGGACTAATGCTCTAGCGTTGCCCGGATTGGCCTCCAAATGCAATACGCGCGAGGCGTGGGCGTACAAAACAGGATCAGCCGCAACTTCTTCGTAAGCAGGCAAACGCACAACTTGCTTGTTTCTATCGGCCTTAGCTTTACGGACAATCTGAATTGGGTTTGTGCCTTGTGGTAATGCCGCTTTACCTGAAGACTCTTCTGTCGCACAACTTGCATCCGCCTTGCCCATCTTCATTTCATATGGGTCAACATGCTTTTCCACTGTGCCCGGACGGTCCAACTTGGTGCTTTCAACTTCACTCCAGCCTTCGGGAATTTTTTTACGCAAAAAAGCCGTGCCGCGAACATCTTGTATTTCGTTAACTTTTTCACCTTTTGCGATACGGTGACTCAACTCCACCAGCGCGCGTTCTGCGTTGCCATAAATCAGAATATCCGCTTTTGAATCCAGCAGAATCGAGCGACGCACTTTGTCGCTCCAATAATCATAATGGGCGATGCGACGTAAACTCGCCTCAATGCTACCAATCACCAAAGGTATATCGGAATAAGCTTCGCGACAACGCTGCGAATACACAAGCACAGCACGGTCAGGACGCTTATTTGGCGCGGCATCTGGTGTGTAGGCATCATCCGAGCGGATTTTGCGATCTGCCGTATAACGGTTCACCATGCTATCCATATTGCCCGCCGTTACACCAAAGTATAAGTTCGGCTTGCCCAACACCTTGAACGCTTTTGCATCTTGCCAATCAGGTTGCGCGATAATACCAACGCGAAAACCCTGCGCCTCTAACAGGCGCCCTACTAATGCCATGCCAAAGCTCGGGTGATCAATGTAAGCATCGCCCGTGACCAAAATAATGTCGCACGAATCCCAGCCAAGTGCATCCATCTCGGCGCGCGTAGTTGGCAAAATAGGCGCAACACCAAACCGCTTTGCCCAATAAGGGCGATAGCTGTGAATGGGTTTGGCAAGCATGTCAGTGTAGATTTCCACGGGTAAATTCTGAATTTATAGTCCGCGCATTTTACGCGCTAATAACTTGATTTAAAAGCTATTTTTAGAGTAATTGCACGCCGAATGGTTTCAGAACTGTTGCAAAAGCAAAAAAAGACAGCATCGTGATGATGGCGCACGCACCCAGCGTCGGCCAGAATCCCCATTTTGGTAACAAAAATGGGAACAATAAAAACATCGGTAGTGTTGGAATCACATACCAAAAAGTATAATAGGCATGATTCGCAATTTTTATGGTCGGCTGCTTTTCTACATACAGCCAAATCAGTGTAAGCAGCGTCACCAAAGGCAAAGCTGCAATAAAACCACCGAGTTTGTCGCTACGTTTAGCCAATTCGGAAATCACCACCACCAAACCCGCAGTCACCAAATATTTAAGGATGAGATATTGCATAGTGAACCTTTATCGCCATATAGTAGATAGTATGAGTATAACCAAATACGAAGTGAGTGGCATGACCTGTGGTGGCTGCGTGAATCGCGTCAAAACCACGCTGGCGGATTATGCCGAAGGCGTCGAAGTAACACTCGATCCGCCAGAAGCCATTTTGACTAACCCGATAACCGACTTAAGCACACTCAATAGTGCGCTTAGCAAAGTTGGGAAGTATCAACTTAGCCAAATCGACACTTCCCCAGTATCCAATACCCATGCGGCTCAACCGCAAGGCTGGTTTGCTACGTATAAACCGTTATTACTGGTTTTTGGCTATATTTTACTGGTGACTTTCACGGTGGAAGTTGCGAATGGTGAATTTGTACTACACCGCTGGATGCCGAACTTTATGGCAGGTTTTTTCTTAGTGTTCTCGTTTTTTAAATTGCTCGATTTGCGCGGCTTTGCGAGCAGTTATGCCATGTACGATTTGCTTGCCAAACGCATTTCACTTTACGGCTACATTTATCCATTCATTGAACTGGGCTTAGGTTTGGCGTTCTTGCTCAACTGGCATCCCTACTTTACCAATTTAGCCACGTTTTTTATCATGGCTTTCTCAAGTATTGGTGTGATTTTGGCTGTAATGAATAAGCAAAAAATTCGCTGTGCCTGCTTAGGTGCCGTGTTTAATTTACCCATGAGCACCGTCACCATTATCGAAGATTTACTGATGGCTGGTATGGCCTTGTGGATGCTGTTCTAGATTGAGCGCTGGTTATTATTACCAACTTCCTGGTGGGCGCGTTGCTGCAGTTGATGGTGACTGCTATTTTCCCCTCACTCGAACAAGCACTTACCGAGCCTAACGGCCTAATTGCGATTGGTGGCGACTTAAGCGCTGAACGTTTATTGAGCGCTTACAAACAGGGTATTTTTCCGTGGTTTTCTGAAGGCGAACCCATCATGTGGTGGAGCCCTAACCCACGCATGGTGTTATTTCCAAATGAATTAAAAATCTCAGCCTCTCTCAAAAAAGTACTCAAAAAAAATCCATTTGAAGTACGCTTTAATACAGCATTTCGTGAAGTGATGTCCGCATGTAGCCTCGCGAAACGCCCACAACAAAGTGGCACATGGATTAGCGATGCATTGATTGATGCTTATTGCCAATTGCACGCACGCAGACATACAATCAGCAGTGAGTGCTGGCTTGATAATTCATTAGTCGGTGGCTGCTATGGCGTCATCATCGGCAACATGTTTTATGGTGAAAGTATGTTCCATACAAAAACTAATGCTTCAAAAATAGCTTTTGTGCATTTAGTAGAACATCTTAAAAATCAAGGAGTTGGTATGATAGATTGCCAGATGAAAACCCCACTTTTAGCTAGCTTTGGCGGTCGCGAAATTCCACGTGAAGAATTTAGCCAAATACTCTCAAAATTGGTAAACTAGCTTACCGGCAATCTGCAGATTAAAGAGTTTTAGCTTATGAGCTTACCCGAAGAATTACCGCTTCAAAAGTTACAGTTTTATGTGACTACGCCGTATAAATGCGGATATTTGCCAGGTAAACTTGCACAAAGCCTGATCGCTGCTCCTCAACATTTAATTAATGCGGAAGTCTATAGCGGCCTTGTCAATCAGGGCTTTCGTCGTAGTGGAAAATTCGCGTATCGCCCGCATTGCGAAATGTGCAATGGCTGTGTGCCAGTTAGGGTGATTGTCGATAAATTCACGCCTACACGCAGCCAAAAACGGGCTTTCAAACTGCATGCGGATTTAGATGTCCGTATTTTGCCCTTGAATTATCACCAGAGTCATTTTGAGCTTTATGCAAGCTATCAGGCAGCACGACATTCCGACAGTGACAACTTCAATAAAAACAATGAGCTGGATGATGCTGAACAATATCGTCAGTTTTTGTGCCAAAGCAATGTGGAAAGCCTGCTGGTCGAATTTAGGGATAGCAAACACCAAGTCAAAATCGTCAGTGTCGTAGATGTTGTAAAAGATGGTATCTCTGCGGTTTACACGTTTTACGATACTGAAGATAGCAAGGCGAGCTACGGTACGCATAGCATCATGTGGCTCGCCGAATGGACAAAAAGCCTTAGCTTGCCTTATTTGTACCTAGGTTATTGGATTAAAGACAGTCAGAAAATGGCGTACAAAGAGAACTTTCAGCCACAAGAAAAACTGGTAAATGAAAAATGGGTGGAATAACTTAGCGTTTAACGGCGGTAAAAAAACGTACTAACTCTATCTGATTTCGGTTAGAAGCAGATTTGAATTTTGTCTTTAACAAATGTCTCGCCTCTTCACCGTTACCTAAAATATGCTGAGTTAAAACATCGCCTGCGCAATTATGCAAGTTTGCATGCGCAGTTCGTAAAGATTCATACTCAGGGATTTCGCCATAGAAAGCTTTACCCTTACCATAAAGCCATCTACCTAGAGAGCAATGGCAATCAGCCGAAGCCAAGACGACATCCAAACCTTCACAATCATCGCTCTCCAGCACTTTTTGCAACTTACTTTTCCAAGCGCTGTGTGCATCCATCTCCAAGCTAAGGTCTAGCCCGGCTAAGCCACCTTCTATGTTCGGCAAGATTTCAGGGGCATTTTCAGCACGTGAAATCAAATTTTTGTTAAATATTTCTAATATTCCCACTAATCTAACCTAATCTAATTACTTTATACCAATAGCAACAAGCAATTTCCTTGCCAGCAAGCAATATTAATAAAAAATGATTATAATCATGTAGTTAAAATCACTCTACACCACTGACTCATGCAGTTAACAAGTAGGCAAGACGACACCCCCGTGGAAAACTCAACATCCGTGGTAGATGAAGAGAATGGTCACCATGTTACAATTGCGTTTTTAAAATTTTGGCTTAATTCTGCATTGAAAAAACTCGTCATATTTGGTGTGGGCCTGATTGGTGGCTCGGTTGCACTGGCTTTAAAAAAAGCAGGCAGTGCGGCACATATTGTGGGCGTTGGGCGCAGTGAAAAAAGCTTAAATGAAGCCTTAAAACTAGGTGTAATCGATGCCCTGCAGACCAATATCCATGAGGACTTGCAGCGATGCTGATTTAATCTTAATTGCCGCGCCAGTTGCACAAACCAAATCGATTTTGCAAAGTATCAAACCGCATTTGAACGCCAAAACCATTATCACCGACGCGGGCAGTACCAAAAGCGATGTGTTGGCGACAGCGCGCGAAGTGTTGGGCGAACAATTCAGCCAATTTATTGGTGGTCACCCGATTGCAGGAGCAGAGAAATCTGGTGTTGCAGCCGCCAAAAGTGACTTATTTATCGGTAAAAATGTCGTATTAACACCTACGCCAGAAGCCAATAGGGACGCGGTGTTAGCGGTAACAGATTTATGGGAGACTTGCGGTGCAGTTGTTACTGAAATGTCTGCCGAAACGCACGATGGTATATTTGCAGCAGTGAGCCATTTGCCGCATTTACTGGCGTTTGCGTTAGTAGATGACATCGCCGCGCGCCCTAACGCCGAACAACTTTTCAGCTTTGCTGCCAGCGGCTTTCGAGATTTTACCCGCATTGCAGGCAGCCACCCCGAAATGTGGCGCGACATTTCACTCGCCAATAAAACTGCACTATTGAGCGAAATTAGCGCATTTGAAGCTGAATTAACGCAATTAAAACAACTTGTTAAAAATGAAGACGCTGCAGGCTTACAAGCTTTGTTTGAACGTGCCAGTATTGCACGCAATAACTGGGCGGAATCTAAGAAATAAAGCGCATGGAACAATTACATTTACCCGCAGCTAGCCACGCCGAAGGCACAGTAAAACTCCCCGGCTCAAAAAGTATTTCAAACCGCACATTGTTACTGGCAGCACTGGCAAATGGCATCAACGAAATTCGTGATTTATTGGTTTCTGATGACACCGCTCGCATGCTGGAAGCGTTGGAAAAACTTGGGGTTAATTTAGAAAAGTTAAGCGAAACTGATTGGCGTGTGCATGGTTGCAGTGGCGATTTTCCGAATAAAAATGCCGAGCTTTTTCTTGGTAATGCGGGTACTGCTTTTCGCCCGCTCACTGCCGCACTCGCCTTATCTGGTGGGCATTACACGCTTAGTGGCGTCCCGCGTATGCATGAACGCCCGATTGGCGATTTGGTCGATGCGCTACGGCAAATTGGCGCAGATATTGAATATTTAGGCGATGAGGGTTTTCCGCCGCTTAAAATCTCTCCAGCCAATATTGATTTCAGTAAGCCGATTCAAATTCGTGGTGATGTTTCCAGCCAATTTTTAACAGCGCTTTAATGGCGCTGCCACTGACAGGAAAGCAAGCGACGATTGAAGTGGTTGGTGAATTGATTTCAAAACCTTACATTGAAATCACACTTAATTTAATGGCACATTTTGGCGTGGAAGTAGAGCGTGAAAACTGGCAACGCTTTATCGTTTCTGCAAATAACCAATACTCAGGTTCTAAGTTAATCTTTGTTGAAGGCGATGCTTCTAGCGCCTCGTACTTCTTGGCGGCTGGTGCAATTGCAGGTCAAATATACTGTTGAGGGTGTTAGGTTTAAGTAGTATTCAAGGTGACATCAAGTTTGCCGAAGAGATTAAAAAAATGGGGATAAAAGTATGAATATAACTACCATTCCATGTCCACCACTAAACCTACCGCACAGTAAAAGCCATTGACTTAGACTGCAATCATATCCCCGACGCCGCCATGACGCTCGCAATCATGGCACTCTTTGCCGATGGCACAACTACTCTTGCGCAATATCGCCAGCTGGCGCGTAAAAGAAACCGACCGCATGGCCGCAATGGCAACCGAATTGCGCAAAGTAGGTGCGATTGTTGAAGAAGGTGCGGATTACATCAAAATCACTCCGCCAGCAAAGCTCACCCCTAATGCGGTGATTGACACTTACGACGACCATCGCATGGCGATGTGCTTTTCGCTTGTCTGTTTAGGTGGCGTGCCAATTACATTAACGACCCGAATGCGTCGCTAAAACCTTCCCCAATTATTTTGAGGAGTTTGCCAAAATTGTCAGTTAATTCTATTCCCGTTATTGCCATCGATGGCCCTTCTGCCTCTGGCAAAGGCACTGTTGCGCAGCGCGTTGCCAAAACGCTTGGATTTCACTATTTAGATTCTGGCGCGCTGTATCGCATTGTGGCACTTGCGGCTAAGAAAAATAACGTCGCTTTGGATGATGGATGACGCCTTGGGAGAATTACCAAAGCGCTCGACATTGAGTTTAATAACGGCGAAATTTATATGGGCACGGAGACCATCACCGAAACGGTACGTAGCGAAGAAATGAGCCGTGGCGCATCGGAAGTAGCTGTTCACCCGCAAGTGCGTAGCGCATTGCTTGATCTGCAACATCGCTTTCGCCAAGCACCGGGCTTGGTTGCTGATGGCCGCGATATGGCAAGCGTAGTTTTTACTGATGCAAAATTGAAAATATTCTTGACCGCTGGCGTGGAGATGCGCGCAAGGCGGCGCTATAACCAGCTTCTGTTCAAAAACATAAAGGCAGATTACGCACAGATTCTGAAGACCTGCGCACCGCGCGATTTGCGAGATAGTGAGCGCAGTGCGTCGCCTTTAATTAAAACGCCAGATGCCATCTTATTAGAGCACCTCAAACCGCACAATCGAAGACGCCACCCAGTTTATTCTTTCTGCCTATATAAAAATTCAATAATATTCTTTATAAGTCATTGAACATAAGCTATTTTTTGTGTAAGATGCACGGTTCGTGTTGAGTTTCAATAACAACTCAACGTTTAGTTAACTTGCCCACTGCTAGGTGGGATTATTTGGATACACTTTTTTAATGGCTTCTACTTCTAAATCAACCCCGTCATCGACGGAATCATTTGCCGCGCTTTTTGAAGAAAGCTTAGCGCGCCAAGAAATGCGCTCTGGTGAGGTAATCACCGCCGAGGTTATATCAATTGATAGCGATCATGTGATTGTTAACGCAGGCCTCAAATCTGAAAGCGTGATTGACGCTAACGAATTTAAAAATGCTCAAGGTGAGCTTGAAGTTGCTGTTGGCGACTTTGTAAAAGTATGCAATTGAAAAATTGGAAGATGGTTTTGGCTCAACCCAGCTTTCTCGCGATAAAGCGAAGAAAATGGAAGCCTGGCTAGATTTAGAAGATGCAATGAACGAAGGCCGCGTGGTTAAAGGCTTTGTTTCGAGTCGTGTTAAAGGTGGTTTGCGCGTTTCTGTCAACGGCATCATGGCATTCTTGCCAGGTTCATTGTTGATGTACGCCCAGTAAAAGACACTACCCCATTTGAAAACAAAGAGTGGGATTTCAAAGTTATCAAGTTAGACCGCAAACGCAATAACATCGTGGTTTCTCGCCGTGCTGTGATGGAAGTTTCAGCTGGTGCAGACCGTGAAGCATTAATGGGCACATTGCTGAAGGCGCAGTTGTAAAAGGTATTGTTAAAAACATTACTGATTACGGCGCATTCGTTGATTTAGGCGGTATCGATGGCTTGCTACATATTACAGATTTGGCATGGCGTCGTGTTAAGCACCCATCTGAAGTACTCACAGTAGGTGAAGAAGTTGAAGCAAAAATCTTGAAATTCGATCAAGAGAAAAACCGTGTTTCACTTGGTATCAAACAACTGGGCGATGACCCATGGGCTTCATTGGGCTCGTCGTTACCCAGTAGGCACACGCTTATTCGGTAAAGTTTCTAACTTGACTGATTACGGCGCATTCGTTGAAGTAGAGCCAGGCATTGAAGGCTTGGTGCACGTATCTGAAATGGACTGGACAAATAAAAACATTCACCCAGGCAAAATCGCACAATTGGGTGACGAAGTTGAAGTGATGATTCTTGAGATTGATGAAGAGCGTCGTCGTTTGTCACTCGGTATGAAACAATGCAAACCAAATCCATGGGATGACTTTGCAGCAACGCATGCCAAAGGCGACAAAGTTTCAGGTCAAATCAAATCTATTACTGACTTTGGCGTGTTTATTGGCTTGCCAGGCGGTATTGATGGCTTAGTACATTTGTCTGACTTATCTTGGACACAAGCTGGCGAAGAAGCCATACGCAACTTCAAAAAAGGGGATGAGTTGCAGGCTGTTATTCTTGCCATTGATGTTGAAAAAGAGCGTATCTCATTGGGTGTAAAACAACTCACTGAAGATCCTACAGGCGCAACTCCAGCGATATCAAGCGAAGAAAAAGCAGCTAAGCCAAAAGCAAAATCTGCTAAAACTAAAGCTGAAGCGCCAACTGCCGAAGAAAATGCTGCATCTGCTGGCACTACCAACTTGGGCGCATTGCTCAAGGCAAAAATGGATAGCAAAAAATAGTTTTTAGTAAATTAATCGTCAATTATAAAGATAGGCAATTATAGCCATGACAAAATCTGAATTAATCAACTTACTCGCGGAACGTTTTCCGCAACTCGTTGTTAAGGATGCAGAGCTCTCTGTGAAAGCGATTTTAGATGCAATGACAGATAACTTAGCAACAGGCGAGCGTATCGAAATTAGGGGGTTTGGTAGTTTTAGTCTAAATTACCGTCCGCCACGTTTAGGTCGCAACCCTAAGACAGGTAGCAAAGTGCAGGTACCTGCAAAACACGTACCGCATTTTAAAGCGGGTAAAGAGTTACGTGATCGTGTTGATTCTGCCAGCTAGTTGTTTTAATGGCTTAAAAAAACGGCGCAATTGTTGTGCCGTTTTTTTTCGTACTTTTTATACGGAATAATTAGCCACACCTAGCTTGCTTAGGTAAAATGCAACAAACGTTAAAAATTAAGCCAGATAAATTATAAAAGCATGACGATAGAATTTGAATACTGGTGGCTTCTTATACTGCCGCTCTTTTTTACATTGGGCTGGATAGCCGCGCGCGTTGATATTAAACAGCTCATCTCAGAATCCACTGCGCTACCTGCAGCCTATTTTAAAGGGTTAAACTTTCTTATTAGCGACCAGCACGATAAAGCTGTGGAAGCGTTTTCTGAAGCTATACATGCCAACACGGACTCTCTGGAACTACATTTTGCGCTAGGCAGTTTATTCAGACGCACGGGCGAGACAGACCGCGCCATTAACATGCACTTAAATTTGCTCGAAAAAAAAGAACTTACGCCAAATCAAAAAAATGCAGTAAAAGCGGAACTTGCACAAGATTATCTAAAAGCTGGGCTTTTTGACCGTGCTGAAGAACTCTTTAAGGCACTAGATGACAGTCGCTATCGTCAGCCTGCGCTACGTGCCCTGCTGGAAATTTATGTACGCGAGCGTGAGTGGGCGCAAGCCATTGAAACCGCCACTGAGCTGGAACGATTATCTGGCGTTCCTTTTAGAAAAGAAATCGCACAATATTATTGTGAAATCGCCATGAACGCTATCATTAATCAACAACCTGACGAAGCGAGAATTCAGCTAGCCAAAGCATTAGATGCGAACAAAAACTGTGTGCGTGCCAATGTGCTGCTCGGTGACTTGGAAGTTCAGTCAGGAAGCCACTCAGCTGCAATATCGCACTGGAAGCGCATTGAGTTTCAGCAACCAGAATACTTGGGTCTAGTAGCAGGTAAAATGTTAAAAAGTTACGCTGCCAACGGCAAACTAAAAGAAGGTATGGCGCAACTAAATACCTATTTAGACACCTACAAGTTGCCATCCCTCATGACGGTTTTGTATGAAGCAACTTTAGCAGAAAATGGCGCTGATGAAGCCTCAAAACTCGCTAGAAACGAACTCATACGCAAACCCAGCCTGCAAACACTTGACCAATTATTGCAAGCGCGCGCAATGGCTGATAGCAAAAGTAAGAGCGCAAACACCCAGGATATCCAGCTGATGCAACAAACGGTGCGTAACGCCATTGGCAATCGCTCTGCGTATCACTGCAACCAGTGTGGCTTTCGGGCTAAACAATACCATTGGCAATGTCCTGCATGCAATGCTTGGGAATCACTCCCTGCGGAACCAACTGAGGCCATTTCCCGCGAAATGACTGTGAAAAAATAGAGCAAAAACAGATGGATTCAAAAGTAATTGTCGCACTTGACTACGCCGAGGCGCAATCTGCGCTAAAACTTGTCAATCAACTCAACCCAGACTTGTGCAAACTCAAAATTGGTAAAGAGCTTTTTACTGCGGCTGGCCCGCAATTGGTTGAGCAGCTTGTAGCCAAAAACTTTAAGGTTTTTCTCGATTTAAAATTTCACGACATCCCCAACACCGTTAAAAAAGCCTGTGAAGCTGCCGCCAATTTAGGCGTTTGGATGCTCAACGTGCATGCCTGCGGTGGCAGCACCATGATGCAGGCTGCGTTGGAAGGCGTAAACAAAAGCCGACATCAGCCTTATTTAATCGCAGTCACCGTGCTCACCAGCATGAATCAAGCGGATTTGAACGAAATTGGCATTGAAAACAGTGTAGAAAACCAAGTATTGAAACTCGCAAAACTTACGCAGCAAGCCGGATTGCATGGTGTAGTTTGCTCTGCACAAGAAGCCGCGTTATTAAAGCAACATTTAAAAAATGATTTTCTTCTGGTAACCCCAGGCATACGCCCTGCCACGGCCAGCTTAGATGATCAAAGTCGCGTGCTTACGCCAGCTCAGGCAATTATGATGGGGGCTAGTTATTTGGTCGTTGGCCGCCCAATCACGCAGGCGGAAAATCCAATTAAGGTTTTAGAAGCCATTGTGCAGGAAATTCAATCTTGCGCTTGATTACTAGGCACTGGTCAACCAAATCAGTACACTAGCGTTTATGCATCACGTTGTTAATTAAAAACTATCCTAGGGAGAAATAAATGAAAAAACTACTCATCGCTTTACTGGCCTCACTTGCATTCAGCATCAGTGCATTTGCTGCAGTTAACTTAAATACTGCGACACAAGCTGAGCTTGAATCATTAGACGGCATTGGCCCAGTTAGAGGCGGCGGCGATTATTGACTACCGCAAAAAAAATGGTGGCTTTAAATCTGTTGACGAACTTGAAAAAGTGGATGGTGTAGGTCCAGTTACGTTGCAAAATGTGCGTAAAGATGTTTCTGTAAGCGGCAGAACAACGGTTGTTGCGCCAGCTTCTGATGCAAAACCTGCAAAAGAAAAAGAAACGAAAAAAGAGAAAGAAACAAAATCGGTTGGTAGCGAAAAAGCTGCTGCAAGTGGCAAAACAGCTGACAGCAAAGAAGTGAAAGCTGACAAACCTAAAAAAGAAGCTAAAGAAGAGAAAAAAGAAATAAGGCTGACAAGAAAGATGAAAAAGCAGATAAAAAATCTTCCAAAGAAGATAAAAAAGAAATGAAGTCTGAGAAAAAAGACGAAAAAGCAGACAAAAAATCCGCTAAGGCCGATAAGAAAGACAGTAAAGCGGACAAGAAAGATGACAAGGCAGACAAAAAAGCTGCAGCTGATGCTAAAAAAGCAGAGAAAAAAGAAGCCGCAGACAAGAAAAAAGCTGCTGAAAAGAAAGCTAAAGCTGACAAGAAAAAGGCTGCTGAAAAGAAATAAGTTTAGTTTTAACATTAAAAAAGCCCCGCATGCGGGGCTTTTTTATTGGAACTTACTTCACACGCATGCCTGCTTGCGCGCCACTATCTGGGCTTAAAATAAATGGGCCACCACTCTCATCACTGGCGGCTAACACCATGCCTTCACTCATTCCGAATTTCATTTTACGTGGCGCTAAATTTGCCACCATCACTGTTAAACGTCCCACAAGTTGTGCGGGGTCGTAAGCGGATTTAATCCCCGCGAAAACTTGCCGTGGCTGTGCTTCGCCAATATCCAGTGTAAGTTTTAGCAACTTTTCTGCGCCTTCCACATGCTCGGCATTGACGATTTTGGCGATGCGTAAATCTACTTTGGCAAAGTCATCAATGCTGATATATTCAGCCTCTGCAACAGCATCGCTGGGAGGCAATATCGGCGCGGCTGCTTGGCTGTAGCGGTCAAATTCTCTTTATTTGCTTCTATCATAGCTTCTATTGCTTTCGGGTCGATACGGGTAATTAAGTGAGAATAATCAAGAACATGCTTTGGTGCGAAATCCAAATCTTTCCAAGTGTACATTTTGTAATTACCAAAATAACTCCGTATCTCCAAACAACTTAGCCACTTCTTCTGCTGATTTGAGGTAAAACTGGATTTAGATAAATACTTAAAATTCTAAATGCTTTTAGCGCGTCACTACAAACAGCATGCAGTTTAGAGCCATTCTGATGTTGAGCTAGATCTTTAGCCAATACCCATGGTGCCATCTCATTAACATACTCGTTAACATAATCTGTTAACGCGCATAATTTCACGAAATGCGCTTCCATAATCTCTAGCCTCGATAATATTCGGCCAATTCAATCTTCACTACCTAAAGCTATCAATGGTAGCTTTGCTATTTCATATGTCTATACTTAGATCTAGTTATCTAAAATTTCCCATCAAAATACTTAGTAATAAATCCTGCTGTTCGGCTCGCAATATTGATGTACTTACCCACCAAATCACTATTTACGCGCGCGACAAAATCTTCTAAATTCAAGTCGATATCTTCCATCGTGCTATTCAATTTAGCGGCGTAGTAATAGCGCAAATATTCGGGATTTTTAATGTGGTCTAAATAGCTGCGCGCGGTGATAAACGTGCCGCGCGATTTGCTCATTTTTTCGCCATTTACGGTTAAAAAACCGTGTGCGAAAATCTGCGTAGGTTTGCGATAGCCACTATATTCAAGCGTTGCAGGCCAAAATAACGCATGAAAATACAAAATATCTTTGCCAATAAAATGGTAAAGCTCAGTTTTGCTGTCCTTTTGCCCAATATTCGTCGAAATTCCAGCCCTTTTTTCTCGCACAAGTTTTTAAAGCTCGCCATGTAGCCAATCGGCGCATCTAGCCACACATAAAAATACTTGCCTGGCGCATCGGGAATCTCAAAGCCAAAATATGGCGCATCGCGCGAAATATCCCAATCGTTCAGGCCATTTTCAAACCATTCGCCCATTTTGTTGGCGGCTTCGCCTTGTAAGGTTCCTGAACGTGTCCATGTCTTTTAAAAAATCTTCACATTCGCTAAAGTTTAAAAAAGTAATGCTCGGTTTCTTTGCGCACTGGTGCAGCGCCAGAAACCGCGGAATACGCGTTAATCAGCTCAGTTGGGTTATAGGTCGCGCCGCATACTTCGCACTATCACCATATTGGTCTTTGGCGTGGCATTTCGGGCATTCGCCTTTAATAAAGCGGTCCGGCAAAAACATGTTTTTGACGGGGTCGTAAAACTGTTCTATTGTTTTGGTCGCGATTTTTCCGTTGGCTTTCAGCTTTTTATAAATGCCTTGCGAAAGCTACTTTATTCTCTTCAGAATTGGTCGAATAATAATTATCAAACTCCACCAAGAACTCTTTAAAATCTGCGCTATGTTCCTTGTGCACCGCTTCAATCAAGGCTTCTGGCGTGATACCCTCTTTTTCTGCACGCAGCATAATCGGCGTGCCATGCGTATCATCGGCGCACACATAATGCACGGTGTGCCCCTGCATTTTTTGAAAACGCACCCAAATATCCGTTTGAATATATTCCACCAAATGGCCGAGGTGAATGCTGCCGTTGGCGTAAGGGAGTGCGGAAGTTACAAGTATCTTTTTTGTCATACGCGCATTTTAACAAATCAGCCTGCTAAAATGGCGTTTTATTTGCATTGTTACCAATATGACGATTAGCCAAGAAACCATCCAAACTGCGTTAAAAAATTTGATTGACCCGAATACCGGGCGTGATTTTGTGACATCAAAATCCGCCAAGAACATTCAAATCAATGGTAGCGATGTGAGCGTAGATATTGCGCTGGGCTATCCTGCTAACTCGGTAATGGATAGCGTAAAAGCGCTGGTAGAAAGCGGCTTGCAAGGTGTTTCCGGCATTGGCAAGGTAACGGTAAATATCGGCAGCCGTATCGCAGCACACAAGGCGCAGCAAGGCGTAAACCTGTTGCCTAACGTTAAAAACGTGATTGCAGTCGCATCGGGCAAAGGCGGCGTTGGTAAATCTACCACATCCGTTAACTTGGCTTTGGCTCTAGCGGCAGAAGGTGCAACGGTTGGTTTGCTGGATGCAGATATCTACGGTCCAAGCCAGCCACAAATGTTGGGAATTAGCGGCCGCCCAGAAAGCATGGATGGTAAAAGCATGGAGCCTATGGTGGCGCATGGCATACAAGCCATGAGTATCGGCTTTTTGGTCGATACCGACACACCGATGGTATGGCGTGGCCCAATGGTAACGGGCGCTTTAGAGCAATTGTTACGCGACACGAAATGGCGTGATTTAGATTATTTAGTGATTGATTTACCACCTGGCACGGGAGATATTCAGCTCACATTAGCGCAAAAAATACCTGTGACTGGCGCAGTGATTGTCACCACGCCGCAAGATATTGCCTTACTGGATGCGCGCAAAGGCTTAAAAATGTTCGAGAAAGTCGGCATTCCGATTTTAGGAATTGTCGAAAACATGAGCACGCATATTTGTAGCCAATGCGGCCATGAAGAACATATATTTGGCGCAGGTGGCGGCGCATTGATGTGTAAAGACTACAACGTCGATTTGCTGGGAAGTCTTGCCGCTCGATATTAAAATCCGCGAACAGGCTGATAGCGGAAAACCTACCGTAATTGCTGAACCTGATTCAAAAATCGCCAATATTTACAAAGAAATCGCGCGCAAAGCGGCGATTAAAATCGCCAATGCCAGGATTAGATCACAGCAGCAAATTTCCGAATATTGTGATTCAGAACACCTAGCGCTATTTAATGCCGATTAACGCCTGAATGATGTACTTCATGCCGAAACCCAGCATGCCCACAGCCAAACCTAAAAATAGTACGAAAGTACCAAATTTTCCCGCTTTGGATTCCCATGCAAGATGGCCGATGATAAACAGCATAAAGAGTATAAATGCCGGTACTCCATAAGTCATGGTGATATCAGTAAGTTGCTGCTCTGTTAAACCAAATACAGTACCTTTCACTTTTAGCTCCTCTAGTTTCAGGCTTAAATTAAGCCAGATTAACCCCAAAACAATAAACATCCACGCCATATTTTGGCATAATAAGCGCAGCAGGAATTGCAACGCCCTTACGCCAATTATCTACCGCCTCTTGCTTACCAGCACCAGTTACCAAAAATATAGCCTCGTGCGTGTCATTCAGGCGATTTTGGCTCATGGTAATGCGCTCTGCTGGCGGTTTGGGTGCATCAAATACCGGCACTACGTCCGCACTATTATCTATCGCGTGGTCTGGAAACAAGCTGGCAGTATGACCATCTTCGCCCAAACCAAACAGCACCAAGTCGAATATACCTATATTTTTAATCATCTCAGCATACTTTTTAGCACCTTCTACCGGACCAAGCTCAGCGGGAATGTTGTAGATATTGGCTTGTGGCACGGGCACGTGGTTGAGCCAAGCCTCAGCCACCATCTTGCTGTTACGCTCTTCATGGTCTGGCGGCAAACAACGGTCATCATTAATAAAAACATGCCAATTCGCCCAATCGGCTTGTTGCTGACTAAGCATTTTATAAATAGCCTTGGGCGTGCTACCGCCTGCCAGCACAATTAAGAAGCAGCCACGATGCTCTATGGCCGCTTTTGCCGCCGCTAAGATGCGGCTTACTGCTGCCTGATTAATTTCTTGCTGGGAATTAAAACTGTGCCAACGCGTTGCTTGTTGCTGTGTCATTCAAAAAACCTATAAATATTGTGTGAAGTGATGCGACTGCATTTGTTATAATTATACTTGTTATCATATGATTATCGGCTGAAAAATGACTAAAAAAATTGATCCCTGTACCCTCGTATTGTTTGGCGCGAGCGGTAATTTATCTCGCGTTAAACTGATGCCAGGTTTATTTAAGCTACACAAACTTGGCCGCCTGCATGATGATATGAAAATCTTGTCGGTTGGCCGCGGTGAAATGAGCCGTGAAGCTTGGCATGCTGAAATCAAAGGCATGATGGACGCAAAATTCAAAGATGGCTACGATCAAAATGTATTTGCGCAGTTTTTAGAGCGTAACTACTACCATGCCAACCCCCCAACCGACCCGGATGCGTTTAAGAAAATGGCTGCTACTTTGGGTAATGAAAAAACTTTCCCGCAAAATTTGGCGTATTTTTTAAGTGTACGCCCAAGCGACTTTGCTGATGTCGTAGAGCGTTTGTCCGGTGTTGGCCTGCTGGATGAAAGCAAATATTGGCGGCGCGTTCTGATTGAGAAACCGTTTGGTACCGATTTGCCAAGTGCACAAGATTTGCAGGTTAAGCTGACTAAACACCTAAAAGAAAGCCAAATCTACCGTATTGACCATTACCAAGGCAAAGCTGCGGTGCAAAACGCCATGCTCTTCCGCTTTACCAACAGCATTTTTGAGGCATTTTGGAACAAAGACTATATCGACCATGTACAAATCACTAACAATGAAATTCTCGGCGTGGGTGAACGTACTACGTTCTATGATGCAACTGGTGCCTTACGCGATATGTTTCAAAGCCATTTGTTGCAAACATTGGCGATGGTGGCTATGGAAAAGCCGGATGATTTAAAACCAGCAAACGTGCGTGCAGCCAAAATCAAACTACTGCAATCCATCCGCCCGATAGATGTAAAGAACATCAACAAACAGGCTTTCCGCGCCCAATATGCCTCAGGCCGTGTGTGTGTGGGGGATGGGCATGGTGAAAACGTGCCTGGCTACTTAGAAGAGCTTAAACGTGATGGCATGTCCGCAAGCAATACTGAAACCTATGCCGCAGTTAAACTTTGGGTTGATAATGAGCGCTGGAAAGGCGTCCCGTTCTACTTGCGCACCGCAAAACGTATGCACGAAGGCAACACGGCGGTGTCAATCCGCTTTAAAAAAGCGCCGATGATGCTAACCGAAAATCAGCATCAAAACTGGCTGATTATTAATATTCAACCGCGCGAATGCTTAAAGCTTGAAATTGAATCGAAAGTACCAAGTTTAGACATTAAAACGCGCACCATGAGCATGGATTTAGCCCAGCGTATCGCAGAAGATGACAGCGTAGACTCATACGAAACTCTGCTGCTCAACCTGATGGAAGGCGACCCGTCACAATTTCTGCACATTGATGAAGTGGAAGCTCAATGGAAACTGGTTGACCCGATTGTAAAAGCTTGGGCGGAAGATAAAGGCGCGGTACATCAATATCGTGCTGGGAACCGAGACCCTGAAGAGTCCAGTGTAATTTTTGAAGCAAAAGACCAATTCTGGCGCTATAGCATTGAATTGGGTGGTGACAAACACTAAAAAAGCATTAAAAATAATTGCAAATAAGATCTCATTTGTTGCTATTATTTGCGCTAATTTTTTAATTTTAATAAAGCGGGGTTTTTGCTCCGCTTTTTATCTTGTTAAGTAGGTGAATATGAGTATTAAATCGGACAAATGGATACGCCGCATGGCGGAGCAACACGGCATGATAGAGCCGTTTGAGCCCAATCAAGTAAAAATGAATGCCGAAGGCCAACGCATGGTTTCGTACGGCACTTCTAGTTATGGGTATGACATTCGCTGCTCGAAAGAATTCAAGCTATTCACCAACCTCAACAGCACCATTGTTGATCCGAAAAACTTTGACCCGAACTCATTTGTCGAAGTGAATGCAGATTTTTGCATTATTCCCCCTAACTCTTTCGCACTTGCCCGCACTGTCGAGTATTTCCGTATTCCACGTAATGTGCTAACTGTGTGCTTGGGCAAAAGCACCTACGCGCGTTGTGGCATTATTGTAAATGTCACACCATTTGAACCAGAATGGGAAGGCTATGTCACGCTGGAGTTTAGCAACACCACTCCACTACCGGCTAAAATCTACGCCAATGAGGGCTGTGCGCAAGTGTTGTTCTTTGAAGCCGATGCCGACGATGTGTGTGAAACTAGCTACAAAGACCGCGGCGGCAAGTATCAGGGCCAAGTCGGCGTCACATTACCCAAGATTTAATTTAAGGAAATGACATGAAGTTCAAATTTCCAGTCGTCATCATCGACGAAGATTTTCGCACTGACAACTCTTCAGGCTTAGGTATTCGCGTACTCGCAAAAGCGATTGAAGATGAAGGCTTTGAAGTATTAGGTGTGACCAGTTATGGCGATTTAACTTCATTCGCGCAACAGCAAAGCCGTGCTTCCGCCTTTATTCTATCGATTGACGATGAAGAGATTGTAGAAGAAAAACCAGAAGCAATTGAACAACTGCGTGGGTTTGTGCAAGAAATTCGCTACCGCAACGAGGAAATCCCTATTTTCTTGCATGGTGAAACCCGCACTTCAGCCGGCACATTCCAAACGATGTACTGCGTGAATTGCATGGTTTTATTCATATGAATGAAGACACGCCAGAATTTGTCGCCCGCCTGATTATTCGCGAAGCAAAAACTTATCTAGAAAGTCTGCCGCCGCCATTTTTTAAAGCTCTTACGCATTATGCTGCCGATGGCTCATATTCATGGCATTGCCCAGGCCACTCGGGCGGTGTGGCGTTTCTAAAATCGCCCGTCGGGCAAATGTTCCACCAATTTTTTGGTGAGAATATGCTGCGTGCAGACGTATGTAATGCAGTGGATGAGCTAGGGCAATTGCTCGACCATACTGGCCCAATTGCCGCATCCGAACGCAATGCAGCGCGCATATATAACTGTGACCATTTATATTTCGTTACTAACGGTACATCAACATCCAACAAAATCGTGTGGAACAGCACTGTTGCACCAGGTGATATAGTCGTAGTTGACCGTAACTGTCATAAGTCCGTATTACATTCCATCATTATGACAGGTGCCATACCTGTATTCTTGATGCCCACGCGCAACCATTTTGGTATTATCGGGCCAATTCCAAAAAGCGAATTTGAATGGAAAAACATCCAGAAAAAAATCGCTAAAAACCCTTTTGCAACTGACAAAAACGCAAAACCACGTGTGCTGACCATCACACAATCCACCTATGACGGTGTGCTCTATAACGTGGAAGAGATTAAAGAAATGCTGGATGGCAAAATCGATACGCTGCATTTTGATGAGGCCTGGTTGCCACATGCTACTTTCCATGATTTTTATGGTGACTATCATGCGATTGGTGCCGACCGCCCACGCTGCAATGAATCGATGGTATTTTCCACACAGTCCACACACAAATTACTAGCGGGCTTAAGCCAAGCCTCACAAATATTGGTGCAAAATGCTGAGAATCACCAGCTTGACCGCGATGTTTTTAACGAATCTTATCTCATGCACATGTCTACCAGCCCGCAATATTCAATTATAGCGAGTTGCGACGTTGCCGCCGCCATGATGGAAGCGCCTGGCGGCACGGCGCTGGTAGAAGAATCGATTAAAGAAGCATTGGATTTTCGCCGCGCTATGCGCAAAGTGGACGAAGAATGGGGCGCAGACTGGTGGTTTAAAGTATGGGGCCCAGATGATTTATCCGAAGAAGGCATTGAAGAACGCGACGCTTGGATATTGAAAGCAAATGAGGCGTGGCATGACTTTGGCAATTTGGCTGAAGGCTTTAATATGCTTGATCCCATTAAGGCGACTATCATCACACCAGGCTTGGATATCAATGGTGATTTTTCGGATAAATTTGGCATTCCCGCAGCAATTGTGACCAAATATCTCGCGGAACATGGCGTGATTGTAGAAAAAACGGGGCTATACTCGTTCTTTATCATGTTTACGATTGGTGTCACCAAAGGCCGCTGGAACACCATGGTAGCGGCTTTGCAACAATTTAAAGACGATTACGATAAAAATCAACCACTTTGGAAAGTGTTGCCAGAATTTGTGCAGAAACAGCCGCGCTATGAGCGCGTGGGTCTTAAAGATCTTTGTACGCAGATTCACGATGTTTATAAAGCCAACGACGTTGCACGCCTGACAACCGAAATGTATTTGTCTGATATGGTGCCAGCTATGAAGCCGACAGATGCATTTGCTAAAATGGCACACCGTGAAATTGACCGTGTAGCGATTGAAAATCTCGAAGGTCGCATTACAGCTGTTCTTCTCACACCCTATCCACCAGGCATTCCGCTCTTGATTCCTGGTGAACAGTTTAACAAAGTCATCGTAAATTACCTCAAGTTTGCACGAGAGTTTAACGAACGCTTCCCAGGCTTTGAAACCGATGTTCACGGCTTAGTAAAAGAAGTCGTTCACGGCAAATCCACTTACTACGTCGATTGCGTTAAGAACTAATACTGAAGCGGATTACAGCCAGCATTAGCCACAATGGGCTATAGCAAAACAAGCCCCCAAGACTTACTATCTCAGCATTAGTTATTCGTATTTCAAAAACGATGCGAATGCTCAAGTCTTTGAGGGTTAATTTTGCATACAAAGTTGTCAATAAATTCCGCTTTAATCAAATTGTTAGCTTTTACGTTAAGCTATTTTTTGTGTGCGCAAAGCATGGCAGAAGATATGCTTTCGAGCGCAGCTGACCAACTTAACATTAATGTTTCAACTTCGGCTGAGGTTGGTGACGTGGTTTCTGACATGGTCACAGACACACTCTCTGAAACCGCCGCCATTGCTCTTGAAACAATCGACCACGAAGAAGTTGCTGCAATCACAACGACTGTTGTTACTGAAGCCTCTAAACCTGCCACAACAAGCTTGCCAACGGGCACCGCTAAAAACCCCTACTCTCAATTAGTTAGCTTAGCTTTCAAGGGCAAAGGCGTAAATGGCGTAAATAACTATGCCGAAGCTGCTGCACAATATTGCAAAGCTACACGAGACAGCAATGATGCGAATGCAGCGTTTGCATTGGGCTGGATGTATGTGAATGGGCGCGGTGTGGAAAAAGATGAAAATGTCGCTGCATTATTTTTTACTAAAGCGGCTAACCAAGGCCATGAAAGTGCTAAAAACTGGCTGGCTAGCACTAAAGGCAATGCCTTACAAGCCGCGCAACCGAAATGTCTGTTGCCAGATCCGCCAACAATATCGGCGAGCAACTCCCTCGGAAGTCCGTCTGATATAGCATCCACGCCCTTCTACACCAAGGGGCCAATTTACAAGCTTGTGAGCAAAATCGCACCACGCTTTAATATTGATACCGAGCTGGCAATGGCTTTTATCGCAGTAGAGTCTGGCTTTAACCCAAAAGCGACTTCACCCAAAAATGCACGGGGATTGATGCAACTTATCCCTGAAACAGCAGCGCGATTTAATGTTAAAAATAGTTATGACCCTGAAGACAACATCAAAGGCGGGTTAGCCTACTTACAATGGCTGCTAACGTACTTTGAAGGTGATGTGAAACTGGTCGCAGCGGCATACAATTCGGGTGAAAATACTGTTGAAAAATACAAAGGCGTACCTCCCTATCCTGAAACAAGAAAGTACGTAAGAAAAATTGCATCGCTTTATAAAAAACCGTTCCACCCATATAGTGAAAGCGCGAAACTAAGCAAGAAATTTGCGAGCGCAAAAATATCTAGCTAATTTTTTACACGCAGATAGGTAACATAACTAAAGACTCAGCCCTTTTTCGCTTGTGTGAGATTCGCGACAAACTTCTTGCCATGCATTTAAATCAAATTCTGGCAAAAAAGCATCGCCTTCAAACTCAGCATTGATCTCTGTAATATAAAGTTTTTTGGCTAGCTTTAAACTTTGCTGGTACAACTCTGCGCCACCAATCAAAAACACTTCGTCATCATTTCCACAGTTATCAATAGCCTCTTGCAATGAATGAGTTACGATTGCGCCATCAACTCGATAACTTTTATTGCGCGTTACAATCACTGTGGTACGGCCAGGTAATAAGCGTCCAAGCGATTCAAAAGTTTTGCGCCCCATAATGATATGATGTCCCATGGTGAGCGCCTTGAACCGCTTTAAATCTTCCGGCAAATGCCAGGGTAAATTGTTGTTTAGGCCAATCACACGGTTCTTTGCGATTGCAACGATAATAGAAAGCTGACTCATGTCGATATTATACTGGATGAAACATCTGGGAGTTATATACGGATTATTTTTGACCCAGCCATGTTAAACTAAACTATGCGCTTTCGTTATCCAAGCTCATTCTTAAAGCTACTGCTATTCGGTTTTGCGTTTGCAATTCTCCCTTTGCTATGGGCATTTGCCAACGCAAATATTGCGTTTGACAGACTCGCCAAACAAAGTGAACTCACAATTTCTAACGCTGTAGAAACCACGCGTGCAAGCCGTATCACGCAAGAACAACTGCGGCTGATGGAACGCAGTATCAGGCAATATTTTGTGCTGCAAGACGACATTTTATTCAGCAATTATCTACAAGCTAACAAAAAGTATTTAACCGCCACATCAAAATTACAGCAATTAGCTACAAGCAACCTTCAGCAGCAAAGGCTTGCGGTGCTCCTGCAGAGAAGCGGGCAGTTGAACGAATCTATTTTAAATGCCAAGCTGACTGAAACGCCTGAACTTTCCTTTCTGGATGATTTCAGCATGCTAGCAGAGCAAATAGACATCATTATCGAAGACAACAGTAATGCCATAGATAACACCTCATCTGAACTCACCAGAACAGCACAAAAAACTCAGAAAAATTTACTGTTACAAAGTCTAGTACTTATCCCGCTGGCGTTGCTGGTGGCTGGTATTATCACATTCTTGCTTGCACGGCCGATTCGTCGCATGGATGCTGCAATTAGAGATTTGGGAGAACGCAAATATGATGAACCTATCGCGATTGATGGACCTGGTGACTTGCGAGTTTTAGGGCGTCGCCTAGATTGGCTACGCACGGAGCTTAAAGAGCTCAACACACAAAAGCAGCAGTTCTTGCAGCATGTTTCTCACGAGCTTAAAACACCGCTCACTGCTATCAGAGAGGCTACCGAGCTACTTAACGATGGCATTGGTGGTGCCTTGACTCAGCAACAATATGAGATTACCAATATTCTGCGCGATAACAGTGTACGCCTACAAAAGATGATAGAGAATCTGCTGAACTATACCAAAATGGACTCCATCCAAACTAACTTAAACCTAGCAGATTTTAACTTTGCTGACGTCTCGAATAAAGTAATCCATGCACATGCGCTTAGTATACGAAATAAAGCACTCAACATAGAAACCGCTTATCAACTAGATAAAAATATTGTTGCAGACGAGGAAAAGTTGACGATAATTTTAGACAACCTAATTTCTAACGCAGTAAAATATACCCCCAATGCTGGACACATTAAAATCGGTGCAAAACAAGAAAAGAAATGGCTCATCATTGAAGTTCAAGACAGCGGCCCCGGCTTAGGTAAAGATGATCAAAATAAACTATTTGATCCATTTTATCAGGGAGATTCAGTGCATAATGGCCTGATAAATGGGAGCGGTCTAGGCTTGACCATTGCAAAAAATCTAGCTGAAACGCATCGCGGCAGTATTAGACTAGCCCCATCAGACACAGGCGCACACTTTGTAGTGCAGTTACCCATACTTGATTTGAATTAAAAAAATGCATATTAAATCTTTAATCATTGTTATTACTTGCGCAGCAACCATATGTGCTTGTGCTACAAAACCGTCTATTCATGATTCTGGTACACAGAGCAACGGGATAAGAATTTTTTCCAGCTCGCAAGACCGTGTGCTCGAATTGCTCGCTTTTTGCGAGACATATTCTAACCTTACGCCCGAAGCGCAAAAAAAGGCATTTGCTGCCACTAATCAGGCGCTTGCGGCCAATAAAAATGATTTGATGCAGCGCACGAAGCAAGCGATTATGCTCGCCTTACCAAGCAGTCGCCTACGCGATACAACAAAGGCTCAGAATTTATTACAAGATTTATTACAAGAAAACAACCTCAGCAGCTCTGATGCTGATTTAATAGGCTTGCTTTATGAGTACACAGTATTTGATAACAAGCAGTTGCAAAGAGTGCGTGAAGAAACAAAAAAAAATGAGTTAACGCAGCAGAAATATGAAACACTCCTACAAAAAAATGAGGCGTTAGAGCAAAAACTTAATGATCTTAAGAACATTGAAAGAACCATGAACGAACGCAGCACCAAAACCGATAGTAAACCATAGCACATGCAAAAACCTAACATACTTGTTGTCGATGATGACCAAGATATTCTTAAGCTCATTAGCATGCGGCTTATGTCTGCAGGCTACGATACGGCTACTGCGAGCAATGGGGCAGAAGCAATGTCAGCCATATCTTTGCAGCGTCCTGATGTTGTAATCAGTGATTTACGCATGCCTGCCATGGATGGGATGGCGTTGCTCGAAGCGATTCACGATGCGCACCCTACTTTGCCAGTCATCATACTAACTGCACACGGCTCTATTCCCGACGCGGTACACGCGACACAACGTGGCGTATTTGGCTTTTTGACTAAACCATTTGACAGTCAGGAGCTCTTGCAAATCGTAGCTTCAGCCTTGCGTTTGAGTGGCGTACATACCTCCCAATATGATACGGAGAATGCAAGCTGGCGCGCCGACATCCTGACACGTAGCCCTCAAATGGAAAGCCTGCTCGGACAAGCCAAACTGGTTGCTGCAACGGATGCCAGTGTTTTTATTCAAGGCGAGAGTGGTTCGGGGAAAGAGTTGTTAGCGCGTGCCATTCACAATGCCAGCGCACGTAACAGCAAGCCGTTTGTTGCCATTAATTGCGGAGCAATTCCGGAAAACCTACTCGAATCCGAACTGTTCGGACATAGTAAGGGCGCATTTACCGGGGCAGTTAAAAATCACGTGGGTTTGTTCGAAAGTGCAAATGGCGGCACACTCTTTTTAGATGAAATTGGCGATATGCCGCAGGCATTGCAAGTTAAAGTGTTACGGGCGTTGCAAGAACGCGTAATTCGCCCTGTTGGCAGCACTTCAGACGTGAGCATTGATGTTCGCTTGATTTCTGCCACGCATCGTGATTTAACAAAAGAAATGCGAGAAGGTCGCTTTCGTGAAGATTTGTTCTACCGTATTAATGTGGTGAGCCTAGAAATACCCTCACTCGCCAACCGCCGCGAGGATATTAGTTTGCTAGCGAATCATTTCATCGAAACTTACAACAAAAAGCACAAAAAAAATGCACACAGTTTCGCACCTGAAGCTCTGGAAATATTAATTACAGCGCCGTGGCCTGGCAACGTGCGCCAGCTGCAAAATATCGTTGAGCAAACCGTTGTTCTGGCAACCACTCAAATTATCCCTGCAAATTTAGTGCAAAAAGCACTACAGGACGAATCAACGTCCATTATTCCGTTTGACACTGCAAGACAAAATTTCGAGCAAAACTATCTTGTCAGTTTGCTGAAAGCCACTCAAGGCAATGTGACACAAGCAGCAAAATTGGCAAAACGCAACCGTACCGAATTTTATCGGCTTCTAGAGCGTCACCATATTCAGGCAAATGCCTTTAAAAACAACGAAGAAACCTGATTTTTGTTACATCTCAATATTTGTCGTGGAATAGCGACGAATTTTCTCTATTATATTCAATCGGTTACATATATCACCTACGACATGTCGCTGATCAGCGACAATTTTTCATGTTGCTAACAACATTAAAAACTATAACTTATTGATTTTATTGTAATAAAAAAGTTGGCACGATACTCGCTAATTATCTAGTGCAATAACAATTGCAAAAATTTTAATGAGTTTAGGAGTACAAGCATGAAAGCAATTTTTTCTAATAAAACGATTAACTATATCGTAGTAGTAGCGTTACTTCCATATTTACTAGCGGCAATCAGCGCACCTGCGTTTGCTGATAACAAGAGTGCTTTAAAAGATGCTACCGGCAAGGTTGATGGTAAGCAGGAACTTGTAACAGAAATTAAATCTGGCGAAATCAGAGCCGCAGATGCCAAACCAGCAGACCCAATTGCAAAAGCACCTGTAGACGCAGACTTTAAAAAATTAGATGGCAATGGTGATGGCAAGATCTCACTTAAGGAAGCCGTAAAGGATAAATCTTTAGCAACTCAGTTTGATACGACAGATGCAAACCATGACGGCATGATTGCTGCGGATGAGTTTGCCAACTACAAAATGGCTTTATCAACAAAAGGCACTGAAGCAGTAACGCCAGTAACAAATTAAAACGTTTAACTTACTTGTGATTTACCCCTGAGAATCACAAGTAGAGGCTGCCTTACTAGCATGAGGCAGCCTCTTTTTCTTTATACAGCCACCAAACCCTTAATTGCTGGATATGGGTCGTAATTCTCCAGCGAAAAATCTTCAAACCTGAAGCCAAAAATATCTCCCACGTTTGGATTAAGATGCATTTGTGGCAACGCTTTTGGTGTACGTGAAAGCTGCTCCTGCACCTGCTCCATGTGATTACTGTAAATGTGTGCATCGCCTAAAGTATGTACAAAATCGCCCAGTTTAAGTCCACATACCTGCGCCACCATCATCGTTAAAAGTGCGTAGGAAGCAATATTGAACGGCACACCCAAGAAAAATATCAGCACTACGCTGATATAGCTGGCAACTCAATTTGCCATCAGCCACATAAAACTGAAAAAAAGCATGGCAAGGTGGTAACTTCATTTGGTCTACATCGGCCACATTCCAGGCAGAAACTATCAAGCGACGCGAATCAGGTGTTTTTTTAATCGCATTGATCACTTGTGTAATTTGGTCGATATGTGATCCATCTGGCTTGGGCCAACTACGCCACTGATAGCCATACACAGGCCCAAGATTTCCATTTTCATCTGCCCACTCATCCCAAATTCTTACACCATTTTCTTTAAGGTATGCAATGTTGGTACTGCCCTGCAAAAACCAAAGCAGCTCATGAATAATCGATTTTAAATGCAGTTTTTTGGTAGTGAGTAGTGGAAAACCGTCATTCAAATCAAAGCGCATCTGATAGCCAAAAACCGATGTGGTTCCTGTGCCTGTGCGGTCAGTTTTAATATTCCCGTGCGCTAGCACATGCTTCAACAGGTCATGATATTGTTTCATACGTGGCTTATGATAAAGTTCTTAATCTGTGTAACATCCGCGTCCATCACAGTGAATTTTTGCGGCAAAGCTTCGATGTTATTCAAGCTTTCAGGCCTTGTCGGTTCATTCCCAAGTGCTTCCATGATGGCATCCTCAAACTTCGCCGGGAGCGCGGTTTCCAGCACCAACATAGGTTTGCTTAAATCGCGCAGCTCAAGTGCAACTTTCAAACCATCTGCCGTGTGCGTATCAATCACCACATCATATTTCTGCTTGGTTTCACGTATGGTTTTCATACGTGCCGCATGATTACTGCTGCCAGATACAAAGCCGAATTCACGCACTTTTGGCATCAACTCTCCAAGATCAAACGCACCGCCCCTATCTACCGCACTCCATAAGTCACGCACTTTACTAGCGTCTTGACCAACCAAATCATACACAAAACGCTCAAAATTTGAGGCTTTGCTGATATCCATGGAAGGGCTGGAAGTATGATAGGTATTGGCCGAGCCGCGGGGTCTATAAACGTCCTGTTTTGAAAAACTCATCCAGCACGTCATTTTCGTTCGTTGCAACAATCAATTTATCAATCGGCAAACCCATCATACGTGCAATATGTCCAGCGCACACATTGCCAAAATTGCCACTTGGCACACTAAAATCCACCTTCTCCGAGTTATTTTTAGTCACCGAGAAATAACCTTTGAAGTAATACACCACTTGCGCGACGATACGCCCCCAGTTGATGCTATTCACTGCGCCAATCTTGTAATTGGCTTTAAAAGCTGCGTCATTGCTCACTGCTTTCACCATGTCCTGGCAATCATCAAACACGCCATTTACGGCAATATTAAAAATGTTATCGTCTTGCAGGCTGAACATTTGCGCAGTTTGAAAACGGCTCATTTTTTTGTGTGGCGAAAGCATAAACACACGTACGCCTTTTTTACCACGCATGGCGTACTCCGCTGCACTACCGGTATCGCCAGATGTCGCGCCAAGTATATTCGTTATTTCGCCTTTTTTTGCGAGCACATACTCAAACAGATTACCGAGCAGTTGCATCGCCATGTCTTTAAACGCCAGCGTAGGGCCATTAGAAAGTGAAAGTAGATATAAGTTATCTTCCAGCTTGAGCGTAGGCGTGATGTCCTCAGCGTTTTGATTGGGGCGTGTGAATCCATAAACTTCAGCAGTATAGGTTTTATTGATGATTGCTTTGAGATCTGCCGCAGGAATATCGTCGATTAGGCGACTTAAAATCGCAAACGCCAAATCGCGATAGTGCATGCCGCGCATCGCAGTTAAATCGGCATCTGAAAATTGCGGGTATTGCTGTGGCATATATAAGCCGCCATCCGGCGCCAAACCACCAAGTAAAATTTCGCTAAAGCTTAATGCAGGTGATTGCCCGCGTGTAGAAATATATCTCATTGAGCTACTTGTGCCTTATCTTTACTTTCCGAGTTCTTCCATGCGTAACTTGATGATTTTTCCAACAATTGCTGGCAAGGCCTCGATTTGCGCGATACCCGCATCCATATTTTTCTCTTGCGTCACGTGGGTCAAAATCACGATATCGGCCTCGGTTTCATTATCTGCAGGCTCTTTTTGCAGCATTGCATCAATCGAAATATTACGATCCGCCAAAATCTTGGTAACGCCAGCCAAAACACCTGGTTTGTCTGAGGCACGCATACGTAAGTAGTATGCGCTATTGGTATCTTCAATAGATAAAACCGGCAAATCGGTAAGCTGATCTGCTTGAAAACCCAAATAAGGTACACGCTGCTCGACGGTTGCGCCGCTCAAGCGCGCAACATCCATCAAATCCGCCACCACTGCGCTCGCCGTCGGTTCTGCCCCAGCACCTGCGCCATAATAAAGCGTAGGCCCAACCGCATCACCTTTCACCACAACCGCGTTCATCGCGCCATCCACATTGGCAACCAACCGCTTTTCCGGAATTAACGTTGGATGAACGCGAAGCTCAACGCCCTTATCTGTGTTCTTGGTAATGCCCAAGAGCTTGATGCGATAGCCCAACTCTTCGGCATATTTAATATCAGTCTGCTGAAGTTTTGTAATGCCTTCGGTGAAAGCTGCATCAAATTTCATCGGCATACCAAAAGCAATTGCCGCCATAATCGTGAGTTTATGCGCGGCATCAATGCCTTCAATATCAAACGTCGGGTCAGCTTCTGCATAGCCTAAGCGCTGTGCTTCTTTTAGCACGTCTGCAAATGCCAAACCTTTATCACGCATCTCAGTAAGAATAAAGTTGGTTGTGCCGTTAATAATCCCGGCAATCCATTCGATTTTGTTTGCACCCAAGCCCTCACGTAGCGCTTTAATAATGGGGATACCACCGGCGACCGCTGCCTCAAAAGCCACAATCACGCCTGCTTTTTGTGCAGCAGCAAATATCTCGTTGCCATGCAAGGCAAGTAGCGCCTTATTGGCAGTCACAACATGTTTTTTGTTTGCGATGGCTTTTAAAACCAGCTCCTTTGAAACCGTATAACCACCAATTAGCTCAACCACCACATCAACATTGGGGTTAGACACCACGGCAAACGCATCGCCAGTAACCTCCACCTCGTTATCAGTCAACTTCTTGGCGTGCTCAACATTTCTATCGGCAATCTGCACAATTTTGACTGCACAGCCCGTGCGGCGCGAGATGATTGCCGCATTACGCTTTAATACTGTATATACGCCACCACCAACCGTGCCGATGCCCAAAAGTCCAACATTCAATTGCTTCAAGCTTTTGCTCCAAACTTCATTCTGTAATTTTTTAAGAATCGCGCAATTCTGTTAATTGCTTCGGTTAAATCATCCACATTGGGTAAAAATACCACGCGGAAATGGTCCGGGGTTTTCCAGTTAAATCCTGTGCCTTGCACCAGCAGCACTTTCTCTTCCAGCAGTAAATCCAAAATAAACTGCTGATCATCCTCAATCGGATACATTTTAGGATCAAGCTTGGGGAACAGATACATCGCGGCTTTTGGCTTAACGCATGTCACACCGGGAATCGCCGTGAGCATCTCGTAAGCCAAATCACGCTGCTTGCAAAGCCTGCCGCTGGGTGCCACCAAATCATCAATACTTTGGTAACCACCCAGCGCCGTTTGTATTGCCAGTTGCCCTGGCACATTGGCGCATAGCCGCATGGAGGCCAGCATGTTCAAGCCTTCCATATAATCGGCTGCATTTGCTTTATCGCCCGAAATAATCATCCAGCCTGAACGATAACCACATGCACGATAGTTTTTTGAAAGCCCGTTAAAGGTGACAAACAACACATCATCAGCAAGAGAAGCAATTGAAGTATGCACGTTGCCATCATATAAAACTTTGTCGTAAATCTCATCGGCAAAAATCACCAAACCATGATGGCGAGCAATCTCGATAATGCCTTTGAGCGTCTCGACAGGATAAAGCGCGCCTGTTGGATTGTTAGGATTAATCACCACAATCGCTCTGGTATTCGCATTGATTTTTGATTCAATATCTTTTAAATCTGGCAGCCAGCCTGTTGATTCATCACACAAATAGTGCCTTGCAGTGCCGCCCGCAAGCGTTGCGGCGGCTGTCCACAACGGGTAATCCGGCATAGGGATCAGCACTTGGTCGCCATTATTCAGCAAGCCCTGCATCGCCATAACAATCAATTCCGAAACACCATTACCGATGAAGATGTCATCCACCGTCACATTCGCGATATGCTTGCTTTGCGTGTAATGCATAATCGCTTTACGTGGCTCAAAATAGCCTTTGCTATCGGTATAAACACCCGATTTGCTCATGTTGCGAATCACATCTTGCTGAATTTCCTCAGGCACATCCAAACCAAATACACCGGGGTTACCGATATTGAGCTTGATAATGCGCTGGCCTTCTTCTTCCATTTGCCGCGCGCGCTGCAAAACCGGGCCACGAATATCGTAGAGAACGTTATTGAGCTTGTTAGATTTATTGAGTGGCTGCATACGGCTGGTTTTTGCTTTAAAAGCTTGGGTTTGTAAAGCCGTTAGTTTACATTAGAATGAGCCTTTCACTCAATGAAAGCCTGCACGCAAAGCAAGATGAAACTCCATTTAACCACTGCCGAAAATCACTATTTAATTACGGGCCACGGCGCATGGCTTTGTGGAAATCAATAAAGCACGCTATACGCACAATTTGATTGTGATGGCGGATAAGCTGATTTTGGATTGGCAGGCGACTGATTTTGCCAGCTTGAATGAAGCGCATCTTGCACAAATTGTAGATTTAAAGCCGGAACTGGTTTTGCTGGGCACTGGCGAAAAACACCAGTTTTTGCACCCTAAAGTGTTTAGAAAACTCACCGAATGCGGCATTCCGCTTGAATGCATGACCACCGCCGCAGCGTGCAGAACTTATAACTTTTTAATGAGTGAAGGCCGCAATGTGGCGGCTGCTTTATTGATTTAAAGATACTCCGAAGCCGCATGGATATTGGCTTTCTAGGGTTAAACATCTTATAGTTGTTATTTGAACTAATTCAATATTCCAGGTGTATAATTGCCATTGATTCGTACTTAATTCCTTTAGTGGACTAGGTAAACTTCTCAGCTTTGTTAACTAGCTTAATGTTTGTTTTACTGTCTATCTCGCATTTCAATAATTCCGACAAGCAACCTCGAATAGACCACTTTCAATCACATATAATATTTTTATAGTTTGTCAGACTAGAATCAAATACCTTTACTTAATGCTTATTTTAAATGTACATAACCGTTTTCAACTCCATAACCCGGCAACTATAGCACCGTTAATTCCGAATACCGATCTTACAACCTAGTTCAACCGCAATTAAATATGACTTTTTCGTATCTATGATTCGACTCGACTATCTCACCAACATTGATAATGCCTATTTATCAGCTTTAACATGACTCATTGCTTATAGACAACTATGGAATATTAAAATCTGTATCATTAATAACCGCTAATCTACGAATTAACTATCTAAAATAGCTTACGTCAATTCTCATACAGCAGATATACCTATTAGTCATCTAATCACCAGCAGACACTCATGAGCTTCTTAGAGTAGCCTATTTTGCAGGTGTTAAAGTCAATTGCAAACCATTATCCGTCACCACCATGTCTTTCGGGCTATAGCTGGTGCCGCCAAATTTTAAATCTTCCGGTTTCACTTTGTAGAGCGTTAAGCCGTTGAGCATCTCGCCGCCCACGGCTTTTGCCATGGCGTTTAGCAACTCGTTATATTTGCCGTTTGCACCTGCGATATTAAAGTTTTCCACTTTTGGTTCATCCAGCACAACACTGCTCGTTGCCGCATCAAAACGCAACTTGCCAGAAATGCCCAACTTACCGGCGATGCTTTCATTAAAAAGCTCGCTAGAAAGTTGGCTATCCATGGTGGTTATCATGCGTCCGGTGGTTTTATCGAAAGTAACGACAGAGTTGGATAAACTCACATCGAACACTTTAAGAAGCGAGATGGGGAGCGCTAATTTCTCGTTGAGTTTTTTGGCGATTTGGTCGCCCGTGACGTTCACCGTGCGGTCACCAATGCTCGCACAGCCAAAAGCGCTATTAAAATTAGCCACAGAATAAAATATTTTATTTTCATTACTATTAACTTAATCTATAATCAATTTATAGCCTTCTGAGAACTTGTTGAGGCGTTCCAAATTGATATGATGCGCAATTGCGCATCCTAAAATTGTTTGAATCGAAGCTTACGAACATTGTACAATCAAATACAATTCATTGAGTGCTTTATATTGATATACCAAATATCATGACTTAAGCAACTAGGGATTAGTTTTTGTTGTGCGGCATTATTTACACCAGCACTATCAATGAGTATTGTGAAAATGGGCATTACAAAAAAAATTATTAAAAGAATCATCGAAAAGAAAAACTCGCTACTTTGGCGATTTCTTGAAAAAAAAATCAAGTATGTTCCTGTAAACGCTGGCAGCGACGCCAAAAAAAATATTATCTTTACGCTCCCTGCGCTCCGTTATCCATGTGGCGGAAATATTGTGACGCACAGCCATTCAGATGCTATTAATCTGATGCAATATAAAAATTTTCAATCTCAAATTTTGTATCCAAGTCAGCCCAGTTTCAGCCCTAGCCTATTCAAACACCAGTCAGATATTAGAAGAAACCTAAATCTTGATCCAAAAAAAGATTTTGTTGTGCTCACCGAAGTCCAAGTCTTGCGTAATGCCTCGAAGCTATTTGAAGCTGGTATTAGCTATGCAATCAATGTTCAGAATGGTTATCTGATGAATTTGGAGACGAAAAGTGGAATAGGTGATTTTAAAATGTTGCAGAGGGCATACGAGAATGCCGCTTTCATTATAAGCATGTCTAAAGATACAACCGAGTGTATCGAGCTTATTTTTCCTGCATGCTCCAATAAAATCATCCCTTCATCTTATGTTATTGATAAAGCCACTTTTAAACCACTGCAAGAAAAACAAAATATTATTTGCTATATGCCAAGAAAGTTGGCAATTCATACACAAATGTTTTTATTCTTTTTGGGCGATAAGTTACCAGAAAATTGGAAACTGCAGCCGATTGATGGCGTAAGCGAAGAAGAGGTTTATCGTATACTCTCAGAATCAAAAATATTTCTATCTTTTAGTGAGTTTGAAGGTCTAGCGATGCCACCAGTAATGGCTGCTTTGAGTGGTAATTATGTCATTGGCTATACTGGGGAAGGCAATAAAGAGTATTTTCACTTACCCTGCTTTAGTGAAGTAGAGTGCGGTAATTTAAAAGATTTCGTTCAAAAATTATTGAGTGCTATTAGTAGATTTGACCATGAAGAACATCAAATTGACAAGCAGGCGATTGAAGTACTTGCAAATCAATTTTCAAAAACGATGCAAATTCAATTTTTGAAAAATCTTGTAGACATCGTGGATAAAAAACTTATTAAGTTGCTTACTGTGCAAACCTAATTGTGCAATCCGTCTTAGTAACTCCCCAGCACTATGTATCAGGTTTTTGGTAAAATTCTCTTTAGAACAGATAATTTAATATTCCTAAAATTGATAAAATTTTAGCAATATCTAGTGTTATACCCAAGCCTTTGTCGAGCTTTATCGTAAATTGCTTTCGAGCGAGCTTATCTTCAAACAGCTTTACCACTTCTTTGACTTTAATGTCAATTTGCTTTGCGACATTCACCACACTGTTATTCTTTAATTTAGTCACAAAATGTCATGCATATTCATAACAGAATAATAGCAGAATATGTGATTAATCCAGCAACGTTAATGTGAGGCTAGCATTAGTGCCACCAAAGCCAAAACTGTTAGAGAGCGCGGTTTCGATTTTGACGTTATCAATACGTTTGCGCACAATATTCATGCCCTCTGCAGCCGGGTCGAGATTTTCAATATTCGCACTTGCTGCGATGAAGTTATTTTCCATCATAATCAAGGTATAAATCGCCTCGTTCACGCCCGCTGCACCAAGCGCATGGCCGACTTAACGATTTGGTAGAAGCGATTGCCACAGGGTTATTGGCGCCAAATACTTCACGAATCGCTTCGAGCTCTTTGGTGTCACCCACTGGCGTGGATGGTGCCGTGTGTATTGATGTAATCCACTTTATCAACGCCTTCTAGCGCGAGTTTCATGCAGCGCACAGCACCCTCGCCGCTTGGCGCAACCATGTCGTAACCATCGGATGTTGCGCCATAACCTACGACTTCAGCATAGATTTTTGCGCCGCGTTTTTTCGCGTGTTCGTATTCTTCCAGCACCACAATACCGCCGCCGCCGGAAATCACGAAGCCATCGCGGTCTGCATCATAAGTACGGCTAGCCTTTTCCGGTGTTTCGTTATACTTGCTACTTAACGCGCCCATCGCATCAAACAGCAAAGACATCGTCCAATGCTCTTCCTCGCCACCGCCAGCAAAAATAATATCTTGCTTGCCCATCTGGATTTGCTCAACGCCGTTGCCAATACAGTGTGCGCTGGTAGAACAGGCAGAGCTGATAGAATAATTGACGCCCTTAATCTGCGCACCAGTCGCCAAACAAGCCACAATGCCATTAGACATGGTTTTGGTGACCATATAAGGCCCGACACGTTTCGCGCCTTTTTCGCGGAAAGTATCTGTCGCTTCCAGCATGCTCTCCGTTGAAGTACCGCCTGCGCCTACAATCATGCCTGTGCGAATATTAGAAACCAGCTCTGGCGGCAAATTCGCATCGGCAATCGCCTCTTGCAAGGCAATCCATGAATAAGCGTGCCCTTTCGCCATAAAACGCATGAGTTTACGGTCTATCAGACCTTCCAAATCCAGCTTTACGTTACCTGCCACGTGCGATCTAAACCCACGATCTGCGTATTCCTGCTGAAAGGTAATGCCCGACTTTCCATCAAACAAACTTTGCTTAACCTCGGCTTTGTTGTTGCCAAGGCTAGAAACAATTCCTAATCCTGTTACTACAACACGTCTCATTACGTGCTCCTCATACTTTTATTATTCTAAAATTTTACTTAAAAATGCTTGTAAAAATTATCAGTACGTGTAAACAAACCCACACGCAAATCATTGGCTACATAAATTTCGCGGCCATCTAACGACATCGTCGCATCGGCAATCCCCATTACCAATTTACGCAAAATCACACGCTTCAAGTCGATAGTATATGTCGCCATTTTGGCCGTTGGAAGCACCTGGCCGGTAAATTTAACTTCACCCGCGCCTAATGCACGACCACGACCTAATCCTCCTGCCCAGCCCAAATAAAAGCCAACCAATTGCCACATCGCATCCAAACCCAAGCAGCCCGGCATTACTGGGTCGCCCGTAAAATGACACTCAAAAAACCATAAGTCAGGCTTGATATCAAGTTCAGCAATAATCTGCCCGTTGCCGTACTTTCCGCCATCTTCAGTGATGCTCACAATGCGATCAAACATCAGCATTGGCGGCAATGGCAACTGCGCATTACCTACACCAAACATCTCTCCCCTGCCACATGCCAACAACTCTTCATTACTATAGCTACTTTTTTTAGACATTTAATTTATACTTTTATAATGGAATTTATGCTATTTTCGCTGGAAATTGAATTTAACGAAAGCCTTATTCAAAACTAAATTTAATAAGTGGTATACAAATCTGTATACTTTTTGTAATATTAAGTTTAATATTTTGAACAGTTACATTTGAAATTTGTAAGTATTGATAACTCTTTAGAATCACTCAAATCTTTAAGGAAAACTCGATGAGCGACCGTCAACTGGCCGACTGGCGTCAACATGCGCTAAATTTAGAATCTGAAGTGAACAAGGTAGTGGTGGGACAAACAAAGCCTATCCGCCTTATTACCACCTCAATTTTTGCACGCGGGCACGTATTGCTTGAAGGCGATGTGGGTGTTGGTAAAACTACTTTGCTACGCGCCATTACGCGCGGCATTGGTGGCGGATACCAGCGTATTGAAGGCACCATTGACTTGATGCCTAACGATTTGGTCTACCACACCTATTTGGGTGAAGACGGCAAACCGCATGTGAGCCCCGGCCCGCTTCTGCAATCCGGTGAGAATCTCTCGGTATTCTTTTTTAATGAGATTAACCGTGCACGTCCGCAAGTACACTCGCTATTGTTGCGTGTGATGGCAGAACGCACGTTAACTGCATTCAACAAAGAGCACTATTTCCCGCATATGGTGGTGTTTGCTGACCGCAACCAAGTTGAAAAAGAAGAAACGTTTGATATTCCATCTGCTGCGCGCGACCGTTTTATGATGGAAATCCCCATTGTAGTGCCTACTGATCCCGCAATCATGGAATCATTGGTATTTGATACACGCTTTCATGATGTTGATAGTTTGGTATCAAATGTACCTGAAAGTATTCTGCAGTTTGACCAACTTAACGGTTTTGCGGCACTTTTACAAAACAGCATTTCAGCCAGCCCGACATTGCGTAAATATGCCCTAGATTTGTGGCGCGCAACAAAAACACCATTAGATTTTGGTGTTAAAGTTTCTGGCGTAGATATGAACCGCTTGGTGCTTTCTGGCGCCAGCCCACGCGGCATGGGTATGCTGTTGCGTGCTGCGCGTGTGAATGCGTGGCTCAACAACCGTGAGGCTGTGCTACCCGATGATATTCATGCGGTATTCCACGAAACGATTGCGCATCGTGTGGTATTTAGCCCAGTTTATGAAATGCGTCGCACTGAAATCGCCCGCGAAATGTTGAGCGGTATTATCAATGTGATTGCAGCCCCTTAATTCATAGCAGGCTTTATGCGTCCTGATCATATAAAAGAGTTCAGCTACCATATTAATTGGCGCTCGCGTTCGCGCAGACCTGGCAGACACCGCAGCAACCAGCGCGGTATGGGCATGGAGTTTCGTGGTCATACCACCCTGCTCGCCTACCCAGATCCGCGTCGTATCGATATACGCCAAACCATTCGCGACCCGCTTGAGCAAGTCTATGTGCGTATTTTTAACCAAAAGAGCGCTACACCCGTGTTTGTATTGTGCGACATGTCTGGCTCGATGCAATATGGAAGTGTGGAACGCAAACTTTCTGTTGCTGCTGATATTGCACAGTCTATCGCTCAATCAGTAACTCATAATGGCGACCCTGTTGGCTTTATCGGCTTTGATGATGAAGTACGCGAAGACTGGCTATGCACGCTTTCTGCAAGGCCACACGTAGCGATTGAGATGGCAGAAAATCTCAGAAGTTATGAGCCTGCCGAAGTTGGTAGCACCGCGCTTATTGATACTGTGCGTATGTTGCCACGCGAACGTTCTCTGATATTTTTAGTGTCGGATTTCCACATGCCAATGAAAGACTTGGAAGATTCGCTGATTTTGATGCTACGGCATCACATTATCCCTGTGGTGCTATGGGATACGTCAGAATATGCAGATTTGCCTGAGTTTGGTATTACCAATGTAACCGACCCCGAAAGTGGTGCAAAACGTACGCTGTTTTTGCGTAAAGAATACAGGGCGCGCATTTTGCAAAGCTTCGCTGATAGACGTAAAGCGATTGAAGACTTATTTTTGCGTTTTGATATGCAACCTTTTTTTGTTGAAAACCACTTTGATGCCGACTTGCTGACGGACTATTTCCACCAGTATGTGGCGGCCTAAATTTATGAGTACAACCCTATGATTCAAACTATGTTATCAAGATACCTTCAGCTTGCTTTGGTTGTTTTAAGTTGTGCATTTAACATACCTGATGCGATTGCAGATGTTATTTTGCCTTCTATTAACGAAAAATATATCTCGTTAAAAGAGGAAAATCCAGCACGTGACGTCGGCTACGTAGTGGGCGATGTAATTAGCAGAACCGTCACAATTACCGTAAAAAAACCTTACGAGCTGGTCAAAGAGTCGATTCCTATTGTTGGCTACGAGCACCGCTGGAAAGGCCAGATCTCGGGCATAGAGCTAGTTAAAGCAGACACAAAAGAAATTCAGCATAGTGATAGTACGACGCATGTATTAAATCTCAGCTATCAGGTATTTACCACGGGCAGAGTGGCGAAGCCCGCCGCGCTTAGGGCTGAGATACTCAAGTTACGTAATACAAAAAATAAAGAAGTTGTGCAATATCGTGTACCTGCCTTTAATATCCGCGTTTCACCGTTATCAGTGTTTGGTCAAGTTAAGCTCAAAGAAGAGATGAGCCCGTTTACACCTCCCCTGCTTCTAGATGCAAGCAAAGAAATCTCGCGCATTAAGGTCTTGTCAGTGCTGCTGGCGCTTTCTCTGCTGGGTCTGCTCTATATTTTTGGTATGCGCGCCTGGTTGCCTAGAATGGGTGCGCCTTTTGCCAAAGCCTATCGGGACATCCGCAAAATGGCAGATACTCCAGAAGGCTTACAGCAAGCCGTGTCGCGCATGCATCAATCACTCAACAACACTGCGGGCACTAGCTTATTCAGCAACAATCTGGAGCAATTCTTAGAAAAGAAATCAGGCTTTGCCCCCATGAAAACAGAAATCGAGAAGTTTTTTGGCTTGTCACGTCAGGTGTTTTTTGAGCCAGAAGCTCAGCAGGCACTGGGCGAAACTCCTAAAACATGGCTTTTGAAGTTTTGCAAGCATCTGCGTGACTGCGAACGTGGTCTCGTACCAAACATTTCCAAAGAAAAAGGTGTGTAATGGGTTTTACGCATCCATGGGTGTTGTGGTTATTGCCATTGGCTTTACTGCCAATATTGCTTGAGCGCTCACATACACGTGCATATTCCTGGATTGAGATGCTGCCAAGAGACCCATTGTCTGACTTGATTGGCTTGCTACTCAAAATACTCGCTGCAATCAGCTTGTTCTGTATTATTTTAGGGTTATCTGGTCCGCACAGCCTTGAACAAAAAGTGGAACGCATTGGTGTGGGCGCACAGATTGGCTTGGTGCTGGACCGTAGCGCAAGTATGGACGACCCTTTCGCCGGCGGCACTACCGAAGGCCGAGTAGGAGAAACTAAATCTGTTGCAGCGGCAAGACTGATGACAGAGTTCGTTAACGCGCGCCAAAATGACATGATAGGCATCATCACCTTCAGCAACTCTGCCATGTATGTACTGCCGCTTATCCGAAAGCCGCGAGGCCATCCTCGCCGCCATTAAAGCGACCGCAGGCAACTCATTATTTCAAACCAATATTGGTGGCGGCCTAACCAGTGCGGTTGGCTTGTTTGAAAAGGTGCCAGACTCAGGCTCGCGCGCGATTATTCTGATTTCTGACGGTGCAGGTCGCGTAAGCGCAGATACACAGCAAAAACTGAGAGACTGGTTAGAGCGCTTTAATATCACCCTCTACTGGGTTGTGTTACGCCAACCGGGTGGTATTAGTATTTTTGACCCTAAGTACGAAGTGCGCGACGATACCCCGTTGCCCGCAGAAGTTGAGCTTTTTGACTACTTTAAAACGTTGCGTACGCCTTTTCAGGCATATGAAGCAGAAAACCCAAAGTCCCTTGCTGCCGCCATTGCAGACATTAACCAAAAAGAAAAAAAGCCAATCAAATATATGGAAAAAATCCCTGGCAAAGATTTTACTCAACTTTGCTATTTAATTGCCGCGTTGATGATAGCGTTACTGCTAAGCGTGAAATATCTGGAGGTTAGAACATGGCGCTCCGCCTAAATTTTTTAAGTGTTAAAAAACTATCTTGGCTGCTGATTGTAATTGCTGTCAGTAGCGCAGTCGCCATTAGTTTTGAGTTAAACCGTGTGCGCCAAATCAATGCTTTCAATAAGGCAGTATCTGCAGGAAAAAACCCGCAAACTGACAAACAAAGTTTTGAGGCAAAATACTCGACTGCCTACTGGTTAGCACGTAATGAACGTTACAAAGAATCAACCCTGCTCTACTCGCAACTTACTCAAAAAGGAGACCCTAGCCAACGCGCGGCAGTGCACCACAATATTGGCAATATGTTCTTTCTTAAAAGTTTGCAGGTCAGTGGTGGCAACGACCCTAAAATACGTGATGAAGTTGAGTATTTGCTCACTCAGGCGCATAGCTCATATAAACAAGCACTTAAACTCGACAATAGCAATTGGGGTACCCGCCGCAATATGGACCGTGTTATCACATTGTTACCTGAGACGCCAACGCCAGGGGTTGGAGAATCTGATTCTCCTGGGCTAATCCTTGGTAATATCCCAAATGGTTTGCCATAACGTTTATTTGGCATTAACAAAATGATCAAAACCTTACTCAGGCAATTTATTCGGCAAAAAGATACCGCTTTGTTATCAAGCGCATTTTTGCTTTTATTGCTTGCACTATTTCATCCCACCGTGCCCATCAAGCACAATATATACACCTATTTTCTTGTAGCAGACATTTCTCAAAGCATGAATGCAAAGGATATGGTGGTAGAGGGCAAGCCAGCAACACGCATGGCTTATACGCAAGATTTACTACACAAGATAATCTCTTCACTACCTTGTGACACCAAGGTAAGTATCGGCTTATTTGCCGGCAACTCAATCGCTGCACTTTATAACCCTATTGAAGTGTGTGGAAATTTTGCAGCCATACAAGACACCATAGACCATTTGGACTGGCGCACCGCATGGTCTGGCAATAGCCGAGTGAGGGAAAGCCTTTATGTGGCGGCCAAAGCCATTCGCGCACTGCCGGAACCTGCGAAAATGGTTTTATTTACTGATGGTGAAGAAGCGCCCAAATTGCATGCTTTTAACACCAAAAATCTAACTGGGTTTCAAGGCGGCGATGGCTGGCTTTTCGTCGGTATTGGCACAGAAAAAGGGGTTGCCATTCCAAAGCTCAGTGATAAAAACCAGATTATCGGTTATTGGTCTAATGAAAGCTTTGCGCTTCAGCCTGGTATTGCACAAATTTCAGAATCTACACTCGGTACACGTGATGATAATGTTGCAACTGGAACTCACGATCGATTCATGTCAAAGCTCAATCCTGAATACTTAAAATCTGTAGCCGCAGAAATAGGCGCACATTATGTGCTTGGGGATAATTTACATACCATACTTGATGCCATGAAAGGTGACAAACCTGCGCGTCGTGATGTCGCGCCTTTCGATTTAGATTGGGTGTTAGCGTCACTAGCCGGGCTTTTGTTATTGTCTGCCTATTTCAATAAGCATCCAATCAGACAAATAGGCGAGGCCTTACGCTTTTATAAAAAGGAATTCGCCCGCAAACGCGCCGCAAACGAAGCTGCAATCGCACACGACAACCATCTCAGTTAGTGGCCCCACATGTAACGCATGATGCTCAAACGATTAAAAACAATAATAATACGATTTAATCAACGCAGAGATTTATACACACTGCTTATCACCTTTGCATTACTCACACTTGCGATAATTAACCCGCATATTTCCGTTAAACATAACATCTATAGCTATTTTTTAGTGGTAGATATCACCCAAAGCATGAACACGGCAGATATGGGCAGCAAAGGCAAACCTATGACACGTATCGAGCACGCAAAGCAACTGATGCATGAAACAATCTCCTCGCTGCCTTGTGGAACAAAAGTGGGAATCGGCATGTTTTCCGGTGTGAATGTTGTGGCACTCTATTTGCCCATTGATGTATGTGCTAATTTTGCATCCCTGCAAGACACCATCGACCATATCAATTGGCGCAGCGCATGGACAGCCGATAGTCGTGTGCGTGAAGGCCTGCTGTCGAGCGCACAGGTGATGAATAACTTTTCCGAACCCGCGCAGCTTGTTTATTTAACTGACGGTGAAGAGGCCCCCAAATTACACGCCTTTAACACGCGCGACTTAAGCACATTCCAAGGAGCAGATGGCTGGTTAGTTGTAGGTGTTGGTTCTGAAGCGGGTGGGTCAATTCCAAAATTTGACGAAAGAAATCAGCAAGTTGGCTACTGGTCGCACGAAAGTATGCAATTGGCGCCTGGTGCTGCGCCCATTGCTGCGGCTGGTATTTTGCAACGTAAAAGCGATCTGGCAGAAAGCCCGCAAGATCGCTATGTCTCCAAGCTGGCAGAATCATATTTGCAAGCTACCGCTAAAGAGATTGGTGCAAGTTACGTGCGTGGTGAAAGTCTGCAAACTTTACTTTCCGCAATGAAAAAACAAAAACCAGCGCGCCATGAATGGGCGCCCCTTCCAATCGGCTGGATACTCGCGTCACTTGCGGGACTCACTTTGCTAAGCGCATATATACCTTGGCGTCGATTTAAACTGAAAAGAAATAAAGCAAAGAAGCAACCGCTAGAACTAGAAGATTTTCAAGCAGCATTTTCTAACGTATCCACTGAATCAGTTTCATGATGATGCTGCCACCAGCGCAGCCAAATACGCAACTTTCTGAGTGACTCAGCATTTTCTTTATCCGTAATCAATAACACCGGCGGCAAGCCAATACTTAAAAAACCTCTTTTAAGGTTCAGAATTATCATAAAGCTATGTATGAAGGTAGTGCGCGCTAGCTCAAGTGTGAATTGCCGACCTTGCTTATTGGTAAGTTTGAGCTGTCCTAGACTATTTACCTCCAAGCTTTGCCAAGATTGTGGTAAATACAAAAGCACATCGCGCAAAACCAAGTAGACTGTCCAAACCATCACTGTGGTAATCAACAGCCATTTAATAACAGGTAAAACCGGCAACTGCGCTAAAATGATACAGCTAATGATTGAAACACAGCTCAATAGACCCAATAATAAACGAGATGGTTTGAGTTGAATAACAATGGCTTGCATTAAACGCGGCTTCATATAAGGTTAATAGTGGCATGACAACGCAAAATTTACAAACTAAAGACTGGCAGACTGAACTAAGCGCCAACGGCAATCTGCTGTGTGATTTATCGCATCTTGGTTTGCTAGAAGTTAGTGGTGCAGACGCAGTTACATTCTTGCAAGGTCAAGTTACCAATGATGTCAAATTATTAACGGGAAATAATGCGCATTACAGCGCCTACTGCACGCCAAAAGGCCGCATGCTAGCTTTATTTTTTGCCTTCGCACATTTTGATCACGTGCATTTGCAGTTCAATCGCGAGTTGCTTGAACCGATTGCCAAGCGTCTGAAAATGTACGTAATGCGCTCTAAAGTTGAGATAAAAGATGTTTCAGACGAGATTGCCAAGTTTGGATTAAATGGGCCACAAGCAGCTTCCATGCTCGCACTATTATTTTCCAGCGTTCCCACAGAAGAGTATGAATTAATGACTTTGGATAATGGCGCGCTTATTAAATTGCCAACAATCGGCAACAACCAGCGCTTCGAAATTTTTGTAAACAAAGCCAATGCGCTGGCAATATGGAACGCGCTGGCAGAAAAGAGTAAAGTCGCTGAAAAGCCTTGCTGGGATTGGCTAGAGATTCAAGCGGGGATCCCTGATATTACAGCAAAAACACAAGAGCAATTTGTGCCACAAATGCTTAATTTAGATATTCTAAATGGCATCAACTTTAAAAAAGGTTGCTACACCGGGCAAGAAATCGTAGCGCGCACGCATTATCTTGGTAGTGTAAAGCGCCGCACATACTTGGCGAGCATCATTGCACAAAATCCACCAAGCGAAGGCGACAAACTTGTTGATGATGCACAAAATGAAGTTGGCCAAATTGTGCGCGTAGCACCAAACCTAGAAAATAACTTTGATGCGCTAATTGAACTGCGCATTGAAGCGCGGCAAAACGGAAAAGTCTTCTGGAATACCTCTCAGGTCGATTTTAAATCATTGCCTTACTCGACCGACTAAGGTTGTTTGTTAACTGGCGTTTCCGGTACTTGGTTTGTAGGTTTATTAGGGATAGGCTGGTCGATAACCTGATAAAACACTTCATCTTGTTTAATCATACCCAATTCACTTCGAGCCCGCTCTTCAATCGCTGCATTACCTTGTTTTAAATCATGCACTTCTGCACTCAAAGTTTCATTGCGCTGCTTAGCGCCCTCATTCTTTTCTTTTTGTTGTGAAATCTGCTGATTCACATTCCAAACGCGCAACCAACTCCCCTTACCCAGCCAAAGCGGATATTGCAGTAAAGCAATGAGAACAACAAAAATGAGTGTTAATGCTTTCACTTATTTAAAAAGCTGGTAGAACGCGCCCTTACCTGCATAGCTAGTCGCATCACCCAATTCTTCTTCAATACGCAACAACTGATTGTATTTCGCTACGCGTTCTGAGCGGCACAGTGAGCCAGTCTTGATTTGTAGTGCATTAGTCGCTACTGAAATATCAGCAATAGTCGTATCTTCTGTTTCGCCTGAACGATGTGAAATTACCGCGGTATAACCTGCACGCTTGGCCACCTCAACTGTTTGGAATGTTTCAGTGAGCGTGCCAATTTGATTTACTTTGATCAAACATGAATTGGCTACACCACGCTTGATGCCTTCACGTAAGATTTTTGCATTAGTGACGAATAAATCATCACCCACCAGCTGCGTTGTCTTGCCCAGGCGCTTGGTCAAGATATCCCACCCATCCCAATCAAACTCACTCATACCATCTTCAATCGTAATTATTGGGTATTTATCCACCCATGTCGCAAGATAGTCCGTAAATTGTGCTGCAGAAAGCGCTAACCCTTCTGATTCCAAATGATATTTTCCATCCTTGTAAAACTCTGTGCTGGCACAATCCAAGCCCAAATATACATCTTTACCCGGCTCGTAACCCGCGTCTGCAATCGATTCCATAATAAGTTGAATCGCCGCCTCATTTGAAGGTAAGTTTGGTGCAAATCCACCTTCGTCACCCACCGTTGTAGCTAAACCTTTTTTGTGTAATGTCTTTTTGAGCTGATGAAACACCTCCGCCCCGCAGCGCAAGGCTTCGCGGAATGTTGGCAATCCCGCTGGGATAATCATGAACTCTTGCATATCCACACTATTGTCTGCATGCGCACCACCGTTGATAATGTTCATCATAGGGGTTGGTAATTGCATCGCGCCAGAGCCGCCTAAATAACGGTATAGCGGCAAACCACTCTCCTCAGCCGCTGCGCGCGCGCAAGCCATAGAAACCGCCAAAATCGCATTAGCGCCTAAGCGGTCTTTATTTTCTGTACCGTCTAATTCAATAAGCGTTTTGTCGATAAAGCTTTGCTCTTCTGCATCCAAGCCGATAATTGCCTCGGTGATTTCGGTATTGATATTTTCTACGGCCTGCAAAACGCCTTTACCCAGATAGCGGTCTTTATCTCCGTCACGAAGCTCCATGGCTTCCTTAGCGCCAGTCGAAGCGCCAGAAGGCACCGCCGCACGGCCAATCACGCCACTTTCCAGCAATACATCAGCTTCAACAGTTGGGTTACCGCGTGAATCCATAATTTCGCGGGCGATGATATCTACAATTGCGCTCATAACTATTCCTTAACTTATCAAGTTTACTCGACGACTTTACAAGCTTTGCTCTGCAAAGCCTGCTCTTTTCACTAGTTTATCTAAATCTACCAATACGTGTAACAAATCTTCCAGCTTACCTAATGGCCATGCATTCGGACCATCTGATAAAGCTTTTGATGGGTCAGGATGCGTTTCCATAAACACCCCGGCAACGCCACTCGCCACCGCTGCGCGCGCCAGCACAGGTACAAACTCGCGCTGACCACCGCTTTTATCCCCTTGTCCTCCTGGTTGCTGCACCGAGTGTGTTGCGTCAAACACCACGGGGCAATTGGTCTCACGCATAATCGCAAGGCTACGCATGTCAGACACCAACGTATTATAACCAAATGAAACGCCGCGCTCGCACACCATAATGTTATCCGCGCCACCATTGGCTTCTTTAGCTTTATTCACCACTTGCTTCATATCATGTGGCGCCAAAAATTGCCCTTTTTTGATGTTGACGGGCTTGCCAGATTTTGCGCAGGCCACAATAAAGTCTGTCTGACGGCATAAAAAAGCAGGTGTCTGCAATACATCCACTACGGCTGCCACATGCGGCACTTGCTCTTCTGTATGCACATCAGTCAGCACAGGCACACCAATCTGGCGTTTTACTTCATCCAAAATCTTCAGACCCTCTTCCATGCCAAAGCCACGAAATGTCTTGGTCGAGCTACGATTCGCTTTGTCGTATGAAGATTTATAGATAAACGGAACACCAACCCTTGCTGCCATTTCCTTTAATATGCCTGCTGTCTCAATCGCAAACTCGCGCGATTCAATGACACACGGACCAGCAATGAGGAACAACGGACGTTCCAGGCCAACTTCAAATCCGCATAATTTCATTTATTTTTTACCTTTGTAGTTTATTGCCGCCTGCACATAAGCTTTAAAGAGCGGATGACCGGTACGTGGATTAGACGTAAATTCCGGGTGAAATTGGCATGCGACAAACCATGGGTGCACATCTTGCGGCAACTCAATCATTTCACACAGTTGCTCAGTCGGCGTACGCGCTGAAATCACTAACCCTGCCTTTTTAAGTTGCTCTACATAATGATTATTCACCTCAAAACGATGACGATGGCGCTCGTTAACCTGCGCACCATAAATGCTCGCTGCCAGCGTTTTCGGTTCTATCGGGCAGCTTTGTGCGCCTAAACGCATGGTGCCGCCGAGGTCAGAATTCTCGTCACGTTTTTCGATTTTTCCTGAAGCATCTTGCCATTCTTCAATTAAACCAATCAGTTTATGCGGCGCATCTGCGTTAAATTCTGTACTGTTCGCATCTTTCAAGCCCGCTACATTGCGAGCAAACTCAATCACTGCGAGTTGCATGCCTAAGCATATGCCCAAATATGGAATTTTGTGCTCGCGCGCATATTTAATCGCCGCAATTTTGCCTTCTGTACCACGCACACCAAAACCACCCGGAATCAAAATTCCATCCATACCATTCAAAGACGAAGTGCCATCTCGTTCTATCACTTCTGAATCAATGAAATGGATTTTTACTTTGGATTTGGTATGAATTCCCGCATGGATTAAGGCTTCTGTAAGCGATTTATATGATTCAGTTAAATCAACATACTTACCCACAAAGGCGATGTCCACCGCATGTTTGGGGTTTGCCAAAGCATGCGTGATATTTTTCCACTCGGTTAAATCCGCCGCTTTAGCCAAAATATTGAGCTTATGGCAAACAATCTCATCCATCATTTGATCATGCAATAAACCCGGAATTTTATAAATTGAATCGCTATCAATTGCGCTAATCACGGCTTCAAACGGCACATTGGTAAAGAGCGCGATTTTTCTGCGCTCCTCTTCAGGAATCGGGCGCTCAGCACGGCACAGTAAAATATCTGGTTGAATACCAATTTCGCGTAGTTCTTTTACACGATGTTGCGTAGGTTTGGTTTTGAGTTCGCCTGCAGTTGGAATCCATGGCAACAATGTGAGATGCACATAGCATGTATTGTTGCGGCCTTCTTCAAAGCCCATTTGGCGGATGGCCTCTAAAAACGGGAGCGATTCGATATCGCCCACCGTACCGCCCACCTCGACGATTGCGACTTCTGCGCCTTCTGCACCACGTTTAATATGCGCTTTAATCTCGTCGGTAATATGCGGAATCACCTGTACGGTTTTGCCTAAATATTCACCACGACGCTCTTTTTTAATAACGCTTTCGTAAATCTGGCCGGTGGTAAAGTTATTACGCTTAGCCATGCGCGCGCTGATAAAGCGCTCGTAATGGCCTAAATCCAGATCACTTTCGGTGCCATCGTCGGTGACAAACACTTCGCCATGCTGAAAAGGCGACATCGTACCGGGGTCGACATTGATATAGGGGTCAAGCTTAAGCATGGTCACTTTAATGCCACGCGATTCGAGAATGGCGCCAAGGCTCGCCGCTGCGATACCTTTGCCTAGAGAGGAAACTACACCGCCAGTAACGAATACATATTTGGTCATGAAAAAGCTTTACAAGATTTGTTGCAGACGGGAGGAAATTTTACCGTAAAGGCAGTACAATCACCAGTAAAATCACGAGCAATTACACTTTTTTCAGCACATAAATTTAAATAAAATCAGGGGAAATTTTTTGAAAAAAGCCAACATTCACTGGGAGGCCGTTGAAGCCGACCCTCGCTTTAAAGCATTGCACGGCGATAAAAATAAATTTCTATGGCGCATGATGTTGTTTGCATTGGTTTTTTATTTTCTGCTGCCAATTAGCACAGCCTATTTTCAGGATTTCTTTAAAATAAAAATTTGGGGTGTGATTAACTTGGGTTTGATTTTTGCACTTTCGCAATTTGTTGCAGCATGGGTCATTGCGGTAATTTATGCAAAACGTGCAAATACAGAGTTTGATGTGCGTGCAAAAGCCTTGGTAGATGACGCGCACAACATTAAGGGCGTTGTATGAACATTAAGCCCATGCACAAACTCATTACTGTTTTGGTTGCCCTAACAAGCCCGCCCTGCTTGGCTGCTGGCGCGGTTACAGATAATTACCGTTGGCTTACTTTTTTAGTCTTTAGCAGCATTATCGCTGCAACTATGTATATCACTTGGTGGGCGAGCAAACGCGTAAAGTCTACCGCCGATTTTTACGCCGCCAATAACAGCATCAGCGGCCTGCAAAATGGCTGGGCTATTGCGGGAGATTACTTATCTGCAGCATCTTTCTTGGGCATTGCAGGCTTAATTTCACTCTACGGATACGATGGTTTTATGTATTCGGTCGGCTTTCTCATGGGTTATATCGCCGTGCTTTTAGTCATTGCCGAGCCCTGCCGTAATATTGGCAAATACACGCTTGGCGACATTTTAGCTTTTAGAAACGACCCAAAAAAAGCGCGCATGATAGCCGCGCTTTCCACCATCACCGTTTCAATTTTTTACCTCACCGCGCAAATGGTCGGCGGCGGCGTACTGGTTAAAACGCTCATCGGTATTGATTACGAAGTGTCAGTCATCGCAGTGGGCACGCTCATGCTGGCCTACGTGGTGTTTGGCGGCATGGTCGCCACCACTTATGTGCAAATTGTTAAAGCGGTTTTATTGGTGATTGCCTCTTTAGTATTGGTCACTTTGGTCTGGATGCCTTACGGATTTAGCCTGCCAGCCTTTTTGCAAGCGGTGGTGGATAACCCGAATGTGCAGGCGCAAGTGGCGAAATTATTAGGTGATGCGGCCAGTACCATGACGCCACAAGAACTCGGCCAACGCTTTTTAGAACCCGGTTTGTTTTTAAAAGACCCCATCGACCAAATTAGCCTAGGCATGGCGCTGGTATTTGGCACGGCAGGTTTGCCGCATATTTTAATGCGCTTTTTTACCGTGCCCAACGCGCAAGAGGCGCGTAAAAGTGTGGTGTGGGCGATGGCGATTATCGGTGGTTTTTATGTGCTCACATTGTTTTTAGGCTTTGGCGCGGCGATGCACGTTGGGCCAGAAACCATAGGCAGCATTGATAAAGGCGGCAATATGGCAGCGCCTTTGCTGGCGCAATATCTTGGCGGCGGGCAAAACTCGTTACTTGGCAATTTTATGCTGGCATTTGTAGCGGCAGTGGCGTTTGCCACAATTGTTGCGGTGGTGGCGGGTTTAGTGCTAGCTTCTGCATCTGCAATTGCGCACGATTTATATGTAAACGTGATTAAAGATGGCAACGCCACGCAAGCGCAGCAAATGAAAGCCGCTAAAATCGCAAGCATAGGCGTGGGTATTGTCGCGATTATCATTGGTATGCTAGCAAAAGGCCAAAACGTCGCGCACTTGGTCGGCATGGCGTTTGCAGTGGCCGCCAGCAGCAATTTACCCGCGATTTTCTTAACGCTTTACTGGAAAAAATGTAACACCACCGGCGTGGTGATGGGCATGCTCATTGGCGCAGGTAGCGCGATTTTATTGGTGCTGGTTTCACCCAATATGACTTACCCGCTAAAAATGCTGAATGATGCCAATATAGTGATGCAAAGCGCACCGCAGAAGATTGCAGAGCATCGCGAGTTGCTGATGCGCATCCGCAGCCAAGAAGCGGTGGCTAATATTGAAAAAGAAATTGTCGGCTTAAAAAAACAACTGAAAAAAGCAGAAGAAGATACCGCTAAATATCAAAGTCAAACCACCAGTATGATGGGGCTGGAAAAACCGCTGTTTCCGCTTAAAAACCCAGGCATTATTTCCATTCCACTCGGTTTTTTAATGGTGATTTTGTTCTCATTGTTTACACGCGATAAACGCGCAGAAGACTTATGGGAAGAGCTTTATGTGCGGCAGAATACGGGTTTGCATGTGGAAGATGTTTCGCATTAAATAATATTATTTGCGTCCGTACTTGCTATTTATTATTATACGGACAGAGCAACACCTAACCATAAGATTTAAAAAGAAAAATAACATGACAAATTCAATATTCACAATATTATTATACGGACGCACGCGTCCGCTTAATAACTGTTGGGCATTTCAAAAACAAGGATAGCTTAATGCCACACGAAAAATTTAGTTCATTCTATTAAGTACACTGCTTTTCACTTGACTCAAGCTTTTCCGTAGCTGACTGGTTCACTTCTTCTGAAACAAAAGAACTAATCGCTAAAGCAGATGCTGGCGATAAAGATGCTCAGTTTAAGGTTGGACTTGCCTATGATTCAGGCAATGGCGCTCCAAGCAGCAGCGATAATGCAAAAAAATACTATCTCTTGGCAGCTCAGCAAGGACACACAGAAGCTCAAAATAGCTTAGGAAGCATATATCAAGCCGAGAAATACTATTTAGAGCTAAATCATGGTTGAATTGCTTTTGCACAAAACCATCCAATGGCAACTAACAGCTTATGGGCAACTTTATGACCTCGGTCTTGGTGTTCCACAAGACGTAACAAAGGCTTTGAGTTATATACACGCTCTGCGTGATCTTGGACATGCAAGAGCAATGTGGCATCTGAATCATGTATGGGGGAGGACAAATTGGTAAACCCGATATGCTCATGGCATGCTTTTGGACGGTACGCGCACAAAAATATGTAGGAAATACAGACCCACAGCTAGTGTCCTATTTAGACAGAGCCTACCCACAAATTAAAATATCTTATCTGGTAAAATTTAACCACTTGCAGCAAGAGGCTAATACGTGGTCACCTAAACTGGTCAAGCAATAATGCCCAACCCATCATTCAAGCGGGACGCCTAACGGCGCCCCTTAATTCAAACGTTACTCAATCGCCCACTTACCGTAACCCTTAAACTGCTGAAACACGTCGCGCATTTCGGCATCAGATAAAATATGCGGCTCACCAAGCTGTAATGCCCGCCAATATTGCTCGCACAGGTTTTCCACTTCTACCGTCACCGCCAAAGCCTCATCTAAATCTCGCCCAAACGCATATCATGCCGTGGTTCGCCAGCAAGCAGGCTTTGCGGTCAATTAAGTGCAGCTAGCGCGTTATCTGACAAGGCTTGCGAACCAAACAGCGCATAAGGTGCACACCTAATCGTATCACCACCCACCACGGCTATCATGTAGTGAAAAGGCGGAATGTCTTTGTGCAAGCACGCCAAGGTGGTGGCGAACATGCTGTGCGTGTGCACAATGGCGTTTACATCTGGCCGGCTTTGCAAAATATCGCGGTGAAAGCGCCACTCGGACGAAGGTTTTTTACCCTGCTTCAAAACTGCCGTCAAAATTGCATTTGCACCATGCTCGCAGGCGTCATTTCATCTACCGGCATGCCGCTTGGGGTGATTAAAAAACCTTGCTCGGCACGCACGCTCACATTGCCCGCTGTGCCTTTATTTAAGCCAAGCGTGATAAGCTGCTGACTGATTTTTAATAACGCTTCGCGTGCATTTTGCATGATTAATCTTTTAGCCGTTTCAAATCATTAGGGGCAAACACGCCATTTTTCGGTAATGATCCCCGTCACCAATCTCGCCGGCGTGACATCAAATGCAGGGTTGGCGGCATCAGACTCTTGCGGAATTAACCTCACGTTCTGCACGCTTGCCATTCTTCATCCAAGCCATTGATAGAGGCGACTTCTCCACTATCACGCTCTTCAATCTCAATTTCGCTTGCATTGCTAATATTCCAATCAATTGTCGGGCTGATGGCACAGCAGCATAGAAAGGAATATTGTTATCATACGCCGCCAGCGCTTTTAAATAAGTGCCGATTTTATTGCACACATCGCCACTTGCCGTCACGCGATCCGCGCCAACGATGACCATATCTACTTGATTTTTTTGCATTAAATGGCCAGCCGCGTTATCGGTAATCACCGTATGCGGCACGCCGTGCTGCACCAGCTCCCAAGCTGTCAAGGCCGCGCCTTGGTTGCGTGGCCGCGTCTCGCTTACCCACACATGCACTTTCAAGCCCGCATCGTGCGCAGCGTAGATTGGCGCAAGTGCCGTGCCAAAATCGACCGTGGCAAGCCAGCCCGCATTACAGTGAGTCAAAATATTAAAAGTTTTATCTGTATATAGATTTTTAATCAACTGTAAGCCATGCTGCCCAATCGCCTGATTTTGCGCCACATCTTCTTCAGCAATCTCTGCCGCCAAACGCCATGCAGCTAAATTTCTTCGTTCTGATATGCTCTGCAAGCCAATAACCATGCGGTCTACCGCCCAGGCTAAATTCACTGCGGTCGGGCGGCTGGCAACTAACTGTTTAGCCGCCAGCTGTAAATGTACGTCAGAATCATCCTCACGCATCGCCAAGGCAATACCATAAGCGGCAGCCGCGCCAATTAACGGTGCACCACGTACCTGCATGGTTTTGATGGCGCTTACCATCATGGCAAATGAATCTATCTTGACGATATCAAACGCAAAAGGCAATTTGGTCTGGTCGATAATCCGCACAAACTGACAGCGTGTATCAGGCCAAATGGTACGAAAATGTTGTGAATTTACGAGCATCGTTTTTACAAAAAATTCAAGCTTTATTACCATTAATTATTAAAAAATATTTAAATAAAAATGTTGCATTATATGGCGTTTTATTTTTCTTGTTTTTCCATCCACAAAATCTGTGGATAACTTTGTGGATTAGTGTGACTCCAAATCGTAACATATCAATTTATAAGGCTTTTTTTAAAAAGTTCATTTTTTAATCTAATTTTTTTATTATATAAATCAATGGGTTATAGCATCTCATTGGTTTCATAAGGTTTTTTTGCCACTCTTAATGTAATACTTCAAGTGGTGTGCATAAAGCGGCTAATTTTGGCAAAATCTGCACCGAATTTTTGCTTGTAATTTCAATGATTTGCGTTAGCGGAATGCCCCTTATATCAGCTAGAACTTCTGCGATTTTCAATAGCTCTTTTGGGCTATTTCTGCCTTTTGTGCCTAACCATTCCGGCGGAATATCAGGTGCATCTGTTTCTAAAACAATTGCCTCTAATGGTAAATTTTTTGCCAATTCCCGAATTTTTAACGCGCGGCTATAAGTCATTGCACCGCCGAACCCAAGTTTAAACCCAAGTTTAATGAATTCGTGCGCTTGCTGTGTACTGCCATTAAACGCATGTGCAATACCACCACGCACTTTGTTGCGCCGCAGATGCTTTAACACCTCATCAACCGCGCGGCGCACATGCAAAATTACGGGCAGATCAAATTCTTTGGCGATCTTTAATTGCTCACTAAAAAAATACTCTTGAATCTCGCGGTTTTGCTGCTGGTTAGATTGGCTCACAAAAAAATCTAAGCCAATTTCTCCTATCGCCACCAGCTTATTTTCATGTTGTAACGTCTTTTCGACCAACTCAGCCAGCTCTTTGATATGGCTAGGACTGGCATTCTCAACATACATCGGGTGCATGCCCAGCGCATAACAACAATGCGAATGCTGGCACGATAAGTTAATAACACTTTGAAAATTTTTCGGCTCCACCGCAGGCACCACAATAATCTGCACGCCCGCATCTCTTGCTTGCTCGGCCACTTGGTCACGGTCTGCATCAAATTCCGCAGCGTCTAAATGGCAATGTGTATCGATTAACATATCTTAATATTTGCGCTAAGCTAGCTTAGCGCGAATCCGAATATCCGCGCCGAATTGGCGAACATCCAGCACTTGTAAATTTAACGCTTGCTGCATATGAGTAAATGGTGGCATTGCAAACATCCCTTTTGCGTCGCTCCCCATTATTTTTGGCGCATAGTAGAGCACAAACTCATCTATCAAGTTTTGCGCTAGCATGGCGCCATTTAAACCTTCGCCACCCTCAACTAGCACCTCATTGATTTCATTGCTTGCAAGGTGGCTTAGTAGTGTTTTTAGGCATACTTTACCTGCATCATTCGGAATGCAAAGCAGCTCTGCACCAGTTTCGAATATTTGCTCCGCCCTGTTTTCAGCATCTATCGCAAACACAATCAATGTGCGGCCGCCTTGTAAGACTTTAGAATTAAGCGGCGTGCGCAACTGACTATCTACAACCACGCGTAGTGGCTGGCGTTCCAGCGCACCTGCACTTTCTAGGCCGCGCACGGTTAAGCTTGGGTTATCCTTCAGCACCGTACCAACACCCGTCAGTATGGCGCAAGAACGCGCGCGCCAGTGCTGCACATCCAAACGCGCTGCGTCACCCGTAATCCATTGACTTTCGCCGTTTGAAAGCGCAGTTCTGCCATCCAGACTCGCGGCGATTTTGCTTCTAACAAACGGGAGATTTCGCGTCATGCGCGAAATAAAACCCGGATTTAGCGCTTCTGCATGTGTTTGCATCAAACCTACTGCAGTTTCGATGCCATGCGATTGTAAATAAGCCAAACCATTCCCCGCGACCAAAGGATTTGGATCTTGCATGGCCGCAATGACTTTTGCCACTTTGGCTTGCACCAGCGCCTCTGCGCATGGGGGCGTTTTTCCGTGGTGACAGCAAGGCTCCAGCGTCACGTAGGCCGTCGCACCATGCGCCTTTTCCCCCGCTGCTCGTAAAGCCAAAACTTCCGCATGCGGCTCACCCGCCTTTAAGTGTGCGCCTTCGCCTACAATCTCATTATTTTTAACAATCACGCAACCCACGCGCGGGTTTGGCATGGTGGTGTATAAACCCTGCTCTGCAAGCCCCAGAGCGCGCGTCATAAAAATATGATCGCTGGCGGTGAACATTCTGATTTACCGCGTTAAGATACGGCTGAGAACCAGCCGTCCGTTTTCGTCAAAAAACAAACGCAAATTGTGGTAGATATACATGCAGCGCCCCAAATCATAGGCAACCGAGTTATTGTCCTCATAGGTTGGGCGGCCAAGCAACAGACTCACTTTTTCGCGTGGGAAGCCACGCAATAACACATGTTGCTGCAAATCGTAAGCCATATCTCCACGTTTGCATTCAGTTGCAACCGTTTGTGCTGCTTGCATCCACTTTATTTGATCGAACTTTTCGCTGCCGAACACCAGCTTATCTTCCATAGCCCACCACGCAAAAAACACGATAGTTAATAATAAGGTGAATATGGAAAAAACGATGGTAGAAATTTTTATCAGTTTCATAGGCAGTATTTTTGTGAGTTAAAAATTAGGTTTTTTTAGGTGGCGAGTTTAGGTCACGTATCACATCACTAAAGTCATCCACATCCGAGAAACTACGATACACCGAGGCAAAACGGATGTAAGCCACTTTATCTAGCTTACGCAACTCGCTCATCACCAGCTCGCCAATCTGGCGCGAGGCGACTTCGCGCTCACCCAAAACCAGCAATTTACTGCGAATATGATGTAGCGCTTCATCAATCAAATCAACAGAAACTGGACGCTTGTGTAATGCGCGGCGAAAACCTTCGCGCAACTTTTCCTCACTAAACTCTTCACGGTTGCCATTACCTTTAACCACTTGCGGCAAATGCAAATCAGCAGTTTCGTAAGTGGTAAAACGTTTGTCACAATGGCCGCAACGGCGGCGGCGGCGAATCGAATCCCCTTCATCATTGACACGAGAGTCAATGACTTGGGTATCAGCATCGCCACAAAAAGGGCATTTCAAGAATTACGCTCCATACACAGGAAACCGCGCAGTTAGCGCATGCACTTTAGCCTTAGTCGCTGCAATGACCGCCTCATCTGTCGGGTTATCCAGCACGTCGGCAATCAAGTTTGCGACTTGTTTGGCCTCATCTTCTTTAAAGCCGCGCGTAGTGATAGCGGGTGAGCCAATACGGATGCCGGAAGTCACAAAAGGACTTTCCGGATCGTTAGGAATCGAGTTTTTGTTCACAGTAATGTGCGCCAAACCCAGCGCGGCATCTGCCGCTTTTCCGGTTAAGCCTTTAGGACGTAAATCTACCATAAACATGTGCGATTCTGTGCGCCCAGAAATAATGCGTAAACCGCGTGCTGCCAGAGCTTCTGCCAGTGCAGCCGCATTTTTAAGCACTTGTTGTTGATATGTCTTAAATTCAGGCTGCGATGCTTCCAAGAAAGCGGTTGCCTTACCTGCAATCACGTGCATCAGCGGGCCGCCTTGCAAGCCTGGGAACACGGTTGAATTCAACATTTTTTCATGTTCGGCCTTAGCTAGAATAATGCCACCACGTGGGCCACGCAATGTTTTGTGTGTGGTAGAAGTCACAAAATCCGCATGCGGTACTGGGTTAGGATAAACCCCTGCAGCAATCAGACCTGAGTAATGCGCCATATCCACCATAAAATAAGCACCAACTTTTTTGGCAATCTCGCTCATCCTTGCCCAATCAAAACGCAATGCATAAGCCGATGCACCGCCAATTAAAAGTTTAGGCTTTGCTTCAACAGCAATACGCTCCATTTCATCATAATCAATCTCTTCTTTGTCATTGAGTCCATATGCCACAATATTAAACAACTTACCAGAAAGGTTTGCGGGTGAGCCGTGCGTTAAATGACCGCCGTGGCCCAGATTCATCCCCATCACTGTATCGCCCGGTTTTAGAATACTAAAATACACGGCTTGATTGGCTTGCGAGCCTGAGTGTGGTTGCACATTGGCATACTCCGCGCCATATAAGGCTTTTAGACGATCAATCGCCAGCTGTTCTACTTGGTCTACAAACTCACAACCGCCATAAAAACGTTTACCCGGATAGCCTTCAGCATATTTATTGGTGAGCTGTCCACCTTGCGCTTCCATTACTGCAGGGCTGGTGTAGTTTTCCGAGGCAATCAGTTCAATATGCTGATCCTGACGCACCACTTCTGCATCTATCATTTTAGCGAGTGCTGGATCGGCGATATTGAGTGTTTTTGTTTTGCTGAACATGTTATGAATTTCCCAAAAGGCTTAAGTAATTGATCGCATCATTTTATCACGGTCGTGCGGTTCCATAAAAGTAAGACGTAGCTTATACACATCAAAACACAAAGCACAAATTTGGTGCAAAAAATTGCGAAATGCCTCTATTTGTTCTCAATATCAAAACAGTATTGAGAAGGTATTTTTTATAACTCGCTGTTTTAAAACAAATATAATTTCTGGCACACCAATTGCTATAGTTAAATTGTACTTAGTATTCTCCAAAAGTTACTCCCCTTAGCCCAACCTCATGCGTTGGGCTTTTTTTTGTTCTAATTTCAGTAAGCTTTATTAGCGCGTTATAATCTAACTTTCATACATTGCTGAGCCAAACCAAATGAAGTGGACAGACACACAAACCATTGCTGAAGAACTCTATGACAAGCATCCCGATATCGATCCAAAAACAATACGTTTTACTGACTTAATGGCGTGGGTAATGGCTTTGGATGGTTTTAATGACAGCGAGCAGCACTGTGGTGAAAAAATTTTAGAGGCCATTCAGTTAGCCTGGATAGAAGAGGCCGCCTAAAATGGTTGGTGAATATACTATCGGCAATACCGCTTTTCTGCCGCTTTTTTGGCTGTTCATTAAACATTTTGTCTGCGATTTTCCTTTACAAGCCTACCCGTGGATGTATCGCAACAAAGGCACTTATTTACACCCGGGCGGCATAGCGCATGCGGGTCTTCATGGTTTTGGTACGTTTGTTGTTTTAGCCCCGTTTGTTGGCATTGCAGCCATTAGCCTCGCGCTCTTTGATACCTTTATTCACTACCACATCGACTGGGCAAAAATGAACCTTACACATCTTCACGATCTTAAACCGGATAACAGCGAGTGGTTTTGGATTTTGCTTGGGCTCGACCAACTTCTGCATCATTTGACCTATTTTGCCATCGTCTACTACGCATTTATTTTGTAACCCAAATTAATTGTATAACTCAACATCTCAAATGAATTTACCCAAAGAAATTTTTAAAGCCTACGATATTCGTGGGATCGTTGGAAAAACGCTCACACCTGAAATTGTTGAGGCAGTTGGCCATGCGCTTGGCTCTGAGGCCAAGCATCGCCTGCAGCATAAAATATGTATTGGTTACGATGGTCGGCTATCAGGCCCTGAACTTGCGGCAGCACTATCTCGAGGCATACGCAAAGCAGGTATTGATGTGATTAATTTAGGGATGGTGGCCACGCCGATGGTGTATTTTGCTGCCTACCATTTGGACACACACTGTGGCGTAATGGTAACAGGCAGCCACAATCCCCCTGACTACAACGGCTTAAAAATGGTATTGGCGGGCGAAACCTTATCGAACGAAACGATTCAAGATTTACGTAAGCGTGTCGAAGAAAACCGCCTCGTCAATGGCGAAGGCAACGAACATGATTACGACATTGCACCAGATTATATTGCCAAAATTCAGGGAGACATCCACTTAGCCAGACCCATGCAGATTGCGGTAGATTGTGGCAATGGTGTGGCAGGTGCATTTGCCAAGCAGCTTTATAACGCAATAGGCTGCCATGTAGATGAGCTTTTTTGTGATGTGGATGGTCATTTCCCTAATCATCATCCCGATCCTTCCGTCCCCGAAAATTTGAAAGACCTCATTGATGCGCTCAAAACCACGCAAGCCGAAATTGGCCTCGCGTTTGATGGAGACGGCGATAGACTTGGCGTGGTCACCAAAGACGGCAATATTATTTATCCTGACCGCCAATTGCTGCTCTTCGCGCAGGACGTGCTCTCGCGTAACCCACAAGCGAATATTATTTTTGACGTAAAATCCACGCGCAACTTAAGCCCATGGATACGCGAGCATGGCGGCACGCCTGTGATGTGGAAAACGGGCCACTCGCTCGTAAAGGCTAAAATCAAAGAAACCGGCGCCGCCTTGGCAGGCGAAATGAGCGGACATGTTTTCTTTAATGACGCCGATAAAATGGTAAAAAACGCTGGTATGGCTTTGATGATGGGCTTTATTCTGGCGCGCGACTTCTGGAGATTTTAAGTCATTTTAACGATGTTTCTGAAGTGCTCAACGCATTGCCAGATAGTGTGAGCACGCCTGAGCAACACATCCATATGAAAGAAGGCGAGCCACATAGATTGATAGCAGAGCTCCAAAAGACAGCCGAGTTTTCTGGTGCAACTGAAGTCATTACGATTGACGGCTTACGTGTTGAATACCCTGATGGCTTTGGATTGATGCGCCCTTCGAACACCACACCTGTGATTGTGCTGCGCTTTGAAGCAAACAACCAAGCGGCCTTGGCGCGCATACAGCAACAATTTCGAACCATCATTCTCAGAGCTGCTCCTCACGTTCAATTGCCTTTTTAGCTAAAAAATTACTCATAATGTCCAGGCAAAATTTAGTGATGGCGTTTATTTGGCTATGCCTGGCAGCACTCATTTACTATCTGGTAGAAAACATTCAAAACCCCAATAAACTAGAAAGCCTTGGAAAAAATAGCGAGGTTGTGCTTAAGCGTGGTTTGGATGGCCATTACCGCTCGGAAGCGCTTATTAATGGTGAAAAGGTGGATGTGCTGGTGGATACCGGCGCAACAGGAGTTGCGATTTCACAAAGGGTCGCCGATAAACTCAACCTCAAAAGCATTGATGCAATACGCACCAATACCGCCAATGGGGACAGTATCGGCTATATGGTACGCCTTAACACTATTCAATTGGGTGGCGTAGAAGCTAAAAATGTTTCTGCCATGATTGCACCCGGCCTAGAAGGCGACGTGCTCCTTGGCATGAGTTTTTTAGGACGCATGGATGTGCGCTTGTATAAAGGCGAAATGACGATTAAACAAGTAACGAATAACGACTAAAACATGCCCTGCAAGCTAATATCTATAAGCCTTCTGGCATTGTCTTTATATTTCTCCTGCTAGCTCTAAGTAATGACTGTCGGTTTATCTCGACCGGTTCTTTCCTTCAGTTGCGAAATCTGCAAAGCGATTTGTATCATCTCACTTAATGCATCCTGCGCATCCAAATGGTGTTTCGTGACATCAGGCTCATACGCCTCAAGATAGATACGTATTGTGGCGCCTTCTGTGCCAGTACCCGAAAGCCTGAATACAATTCGCGAGCCATCTGTAAATAACACACGCAACCCTTGTTTGGTGCTAAGCGAGCCATCAATCGGATCGGTATAACTAAAATCATCGCAAACTTTAACCGTATAGCGTCCAAAAGTTTTACCTGTCATTTCACCAAAATTACTACGCAAATGCGTAATAACGCTATTGGCAGCATCGGTTGGAATATTCTCGTAATCATGTCGCGAATAGACATTACGACCAAATTCTGCCCAATGCGCTTTTACTATATCCTCAACGCTTTGTTGCCTAGCCGCGATAATATTCAACCAGCAAAGTACTGCCCATAAGCCATCTTTCTCGCGCACATGGTTCGAACCTGTGCCAAAACTTTCTTCACCGCACAACGTCACTTTATCAGCATCCATCAGGTTGCCGAAAAACTTCCAACCTGTTGGCGTTTCATAACAAGGTATATTGAGCTTTTGCGCAACTCTATCCACCGCCCCGCTAGTAGGCATGCTGCGCGCTACGCCTGCAACACCTTGTTTATAAGCCGGAATGAGCGTGGCATTAGCAGCAATGATGGCCAAGCTATCAGAAGGCGTAACAAAAAAACCTTTGCCTAAAATCATATTACGGTCACCGTCACCATCTGATGCTGCTCCAAAATCTGGCGTGGACTTTCCACTCACCTCCCGCGCATACAAAATATCAACCAAATCATGCGCATAAGTGAGATTCGGATCGGGATGCCCACCTCCAAAGGTTTCACTCACTTCACAATTCATCAAACTAGTTTCCGGCGCGCCTAAACGATTAATAAAAATTTCTTTCGCATAAGGCCCAGTAACCGCATGCATGCCATCAAATTTAGTGCTGAAATCTGTCGTGACAAGCTTTTTAATCGCAGCAAAATCAAACATAGTTGCCATTAAATCTGCGTAGTCGGCAACAGGGTTTATCACTTGCAAAGTAAAATCGTCGATTTTTGTTACACCAAGCTTGTTGATGTCAAAGTCGGCAATGTCAGCAATTTTATAAGCGGCGATTTGTTTAGATTTTGCAAATATGGCTTCGGTAATTTTTTCAGGTGCAGGGCCACCATTAGCTGTGTTGTACTTAATACCAAAATCATCTTCTGGGCCAGCAGGGTTATGGCTGGCTGAGAGTATGATGCCGCCGAATGTTTGATATTTGCGAATGATGTGTGATGCTGCGGGCGTGGATAAAATACCGCCCTGCCCAACAACGACGCACTCAAAACCGTTTGCTGCCGCCATTTTGATGATGATTTGTATCGCCTGGGCATTGTAATAACGCCCATCGCCACCCAACGTTAGCGTTGCGCTTTTTGGCAGCTCAAGCGTATCAAAAATACTCTGCACAAAATTTTCTAAGTAGTGCGCCTGCTGAAAAACCTTCACTTTTTTACGCAAGCCCGATGTGCCGGGCTTTTGATCAGAAAACGGCTGTGTTTGAATATTGTTTATGCGCATTAATAACTCTTTTAATGGTTCACGAATTTGGCTTTGAGCCTTATAATCTGACATTGTAATGGGGGATTAGCTCAGTTGGTAGAGCAGCGGACTCTTAATCCGTTTGTCGCGAGTTCGAACCTCGCATCCCCTACCACCAGCGAAGATTATAGACGAAAAAAAAGCCCAATCACTTGAGCTTGGTCAATAAAAATTAGTGGGCACGGCAGGATTTGAGCCTACGACCCCTCGTCCCCTAGATGTTGCCAGTTTTTCCAAACTATTTTGCAATCCCAAAAGGCCGATTTACAAGGTCATCTCTCCGGTCTGCCATTCGTTTGGACAATCTCCCTGAATGCGGATTTCAGTCATTTTGTTTTCCCCAATTTCAGGCAATACAAAATTATTAAAAACCCCAAACATTGTTTGGTAGCAATAAGCTCCATATCTAATCCAAAACTCATTATAAGTATTGAGATACTCCATCATTTCAATCTCTCCTTTATGTACTAATGCAAAAACCTTGTAAAACAATCAATGCGCATAATTACTATTAGCCAATGCGGTCATATAGTTACCGTTACTTTATCTCTCTAAGGTAACGCTTATTACTTTAATGCAAACATTATGCCAAGTTTATTATTCTATAACCAATTGAATTTGTTATTTAAATTACATTTTTTTACAAATTAAAGTAATAATTAATACAGTTATATGCACAATTGATGTGCATATGCATAAACTAGATGTTTTTATTACTGAGCTCTAAACATCAACTAGCGAGACCAAGCGAACTTTTTTTCTGTTTTTAGCTGGGATTGATTGCCCTCTCCACAAATCAATTGCGGATTTTAATAAATGCATCTCTGCTTAATTATATGCCAACACCAAAGGATAGCAGGTAAAAGTCCGTCTTGCATTACATATATCTTATATAAGACATAAGATATATGTTGACACTTTGAAAAAAGTGTTTATATAATACTTGCCTGTAGAATTGATTTGCTGAGTTTTGTTTATGAAATGTAGCTTACGTCCACGCCTCTCGATGCTTTATGCGTCAGACTGCAACATCCATAAACTCGAGAGTGCGCCTAACTGCAGGCCGATTCAGTGATTCTCGACTTGTGTAGCTCAATACTAGCTAAAGCCTGAATTCAGTCGCCTTGTGACGTGATGACGGAAGTAAAGTTGCTGGTTGACGGTAACGCGAGTTAATAATCTTGATTCCATCTGGGTCAAAGACGATATTAAACTCTTAGGCGATATTGGTGGGGATGCCATTTTATTTCGAAATAATGATTCATTCGTAATAAATCAGCACTCAAAGAGATTGGCAATGTTGATATTTTTAGCAGATCCAATGTTTTATATTGGATTCTAACTACAAATGTTTTACATTGGTAGTACTTATGTAACTATATGTTTATAAAGGAATAATTTAATTAAATTAGATTCGTTTATAAAGTATTAATATAATAATTTCATGTATCATCAATGTATAAAAATAACTAGATAAATAGTTCGACACTCTAAATGTTCTGAGTAAATAATGTGGGGAGTTTAACATGTCAATTAAGTCTGTTTTACAAGAAAAACGTGTGTTTGAGCCATCTGAAGCATTTAAACAAAAGGCCTTTGTTTCCGGTATGGCTGAGTACCATAAGCTTTGTGCTGAAGTGGCTGCGGATTATGAAGGATTTTGGGCTAAGCTAGCTCGTGAGTTATTGGTTTGGCACAAACCTTTTACGCAAACACTCAACGAAACTGAAGCGCCGTTTTATAAGTGGTTCGAAGACGGCGAGCTTAATATTTCTGCTAACTGTTTAGATAAGCACCTCAACACCATCCCAAATAAAACAGCCATTATTTTTGAAGCGGACAATGGCGATGTCACAACTCTTAGTTACAAAGAGCTCTATCATCAAGTATGCCAGTTTGCTAATGGCTTAAAAACGCTTAATCTTAATGTAGGTGACCGCGTCATGGTTTACTTACCCATGGGCATTGAAGCAGTGATTGCCATGCAAGCGTGCGCGCGCTTAGGGCTCACCCATACGGTTGTATTTGGCGGGTTCTCTGCCAAAAGTTTACAAGAACGTATTGCCGACACAGCAGCCCGTGTCATCATCACTTCAGATGGCCAGTTTAGGGGAGGTAAAGCACTGCCCATGAAGACGGCCGTTGATGAAGCGCTCAGCATGGAGGGTTGCGAAAGTGTAGAAAAAGTCGTGGTGTTTAAACGCACTGGTATGGAGGTCGCTTGGAATGCGCGTGATATGACTTGGGACGACTTAATCGCTGGTCAAGCCAATGAATGTCCACCAGTGATGGTGGGTGCAGAGCACCCTCTTTTCTTACTCTACACCTCTGGTTCAACCGGTAAACCTAAAGGCGTGCAACACAGCGCGGCCGGCTATTTGCTACATGCCATGAACACCATGCGCTGGACCTTTGATGTCAAGCCAGAAGATGTATTCTGGTGCACCGCCGACGTGGGTTGGATTACAGGGCATAGCTATGTGGCTTATGGTCCATTAGCAATGGGCGTCACACAAATCATCTTTGAAGGAATCCCTACTTATCCGAATGCCGGTCGCTTTTGGCAGATGATTGAAAAACATAAAGTTTCGATTTTCTACACCGCACCCACTGCTATTCGTTCGCTCATTAAAGCGGGTGAGACTGATCCTGAGACACACCCAAGCAAACATAATTTGAGTAGCCTGCGCTTACTCGGTTCTGTAGGCGAGCCAATTAACCCAGAAGCATGGATGTGGTATTACGAGAATATCGGAGGTAGCCGTTGTCCGATTGTGGATACCTTCTGGCAAACCGAAACAGGAGGTCATGTCATTACACCGCTACCGGGCGCAACACCTCTCGTGCCTGGTTCTTGTACGTTGCCCTTCCCAGGAATTGATATTGATGTTGTGGACGAAACGGGCAATGACGTGCCTTGGGGCACAGGCGGCTTGTTAGTAATTAAAAAACCATGGCCTTCCATGATTCGTACGATATACAAAGACCCTGAACGCTTTAAAGCGAGCTACTACCCTATTGATTTAGGTGGTAAAACCTATTTAGCCGGCGATGGCGCAGTGCGCGATGCTGTCACTGGCAACTTCACCATCATCGGTCGCATTGATGACGTACTTAACGTTTCTGGTCATCGTATGGGAACCATGGAGATTGAGTCTGCGTTAGTGGCTAACCCGCTCGTTGCTGAAGCTGCAGTCGTGGGAAAACCGCATGATATTAAAGGTGAATCCGTGGTTGCTTATGTGGTTCTCAAAGGCAAACGCCCTGAAGGTGATGAGGCGAAGAAGATTGTTGCGACCTTGCGCGAATGGGTAGGTAAGGAAATTGGTCCGATTGCCAAACCAGATGAAATTCGTTTTGGTGACAACTTACCCAAAACCCGCAGCGGCAAGATTATGCGCAGGCTTTTACGCAGTTTAGCCAAAGGCGAGGAAATCACTTCAGATATTTCTACTTTGGATAACCCAGCAATTCTGGAGCAACTGAAAGAAGTGGTGCGATAAGGCACTGAGATTTAGTAAGGCCAGATAGTTTTTTAAAAAAATTATATACAGAGAATTCAACTGAGGAGAATCCTATGGAGGACGTAGTAATTGTTGCCGCAGCAAGAACTGCTGTTGGTAAGTTCAATGGTGCTTTCAATAACACATCGGCAACTGAACTTGGTGCTGCAGTTATCCAAGCTTTGTTAGAAAAAACCGGGGTTACTGGCGATCAAATTAGTGAAGTTATTCTCGGGCAAGTACTAACTGCCGGTGTTGGGCAAAATCCAGCTCGCCAATCAGTAATCAAGGCGGGGCTTCCTCATGAGGTTTCTGCGTTAACTATAAACAAAGTGTGTGGTTCTAGCCTAAAAGCTGTGATGCTCGGAGTTCAGGCAATTAAATGTGGGGACGCCGAGATAGTAATTGCTGGGGGGCAAGAGAATATGAGCCTTTCACCACATGTGTTAAATGGCTCTCGTAACGGCTTCCGCATGGGTGATGCTAAATTGATCGACAGCATGATTGTCGACGGTCTATGGGATGTTTATAACAATTATCATATGGGCACAACTGCCGAAAATGTGGCTAAGGCATATGGTATAAGCCGCCTTGAGCAAGATGAATTTGCTTGCGCCTCGCAAAACAAGGCTGAGGCTGCACAAAATGCGGGTAAATTCAAAGACGAAATCGTGCCTTTTACCATCAAAAGTAAAAAAGGTGACATCGTCGTAGATACAGATGAATACCCACGGCACGGAAGCACACTAGAGTCAATGACCAGTCTACGTCCGGCTTTTGACAAAGAAGGCACAGTCACTGCCGGCAACGCTTCTGGACTTAATGACGGTGCAGCTATGGTCATGCTGATGAGTGCATCAAAAGCAAAATCACTTGGTTTAAAGGTGCTGGCGCAAGTCAAGGCTTACGCTTCTTCTGGTGTAGATCCAAGCATCATGGGCATAGGCCCAGTTTCAGCCTCTAAAGCCTGTTTGAAAAAAGCCGGATGGGATATCAACGATCTGGACTTAATGGAAATTAACGAAGCATTTGCAGCTCAAGCCCTCGCGGTAAATAAGGACATGGGCTGGGATACCTCTAAAATTAATGTCAATGGCGGTGCTATCGCCATTGGCCACCCAATCGGTGCATCTGGCGCTAGAGTACTTGTGACATTAATACATGAAATGATTAAGCGAGATTCCAAAAAAGGTCTAGCTTCATTATGTATTGGCGGCGGCATGGGTGTTGCATTAGCGATTGAGCGATAACTTAAAATTTAAAATTATTCAATTTGTAACTAGGAGAATGAAACATGAGTAAGCGTATAGCGCTAGTAACGGGTGGCACAGGTGGTATTGGTACATGTATTTGTCAGCAACTAGCTAAAGATGGCTATACGGTAGTTGCTAACCACATTTCAGCTGAAGCAGACAAAGCTAAGGCATGGCTTGCAGAGCAACGTGCAGCTGGTTATGACATGCATACTGCAGAGGCTGATGTTTCAAATTTCGACTCTTGCGTCGCTATGATGGCCAAAATTAAAGCAGATGTAGGTCCAGTAGCTGTTTTGGTCAATAACGCCGGCATTACCAAAGACGGCATGTTTAAAAAGATGCCAATAGAAAATTGGATGGCGGTTCTAAATATCAACCTTAATAGCGTATTCAATGTCACGCGTCAGGTAATCGACGATATGTTAGCTGCTGGCTGGGGGCGTGTAATTAATATTTCTTCTATCAACGGCCAAAAAGGGCAATTTGGGCAAACCAATTACTCAGCAGCAAAGGCCGGCATGCATGGCTTTACTAAGGCTTTAGCACAAGAAACTGCCGCAAAAGGTATCACAGTGAATACAATTTCACCTGGTTACATTGGTACTGAAATGGTGATGGCAATTCAAGAAGAGATTCGTGCTCAAATCGTTTCAGGCATTCCGGTTGGGCGATTGGGTAAGCCAGAAGAAATTGCCAAACTTGTGTCTTATCTTGCTTCGGAAGATGCCGCTTTTATTACAGGCGCTAACGTTGCTATCAATGGCGGTCAACACATGTGTTAATAAAAAGCCCCGCTTTTAGCGGGGCTTTTTGTGTGCTTCAAAACGGGCTATTTTTTCTTAGCCTGTTTTTTTGTAGCTTCTTTCTTAGCAGTTGTGGTCGAGATGGTCTTTTCTAACACAGGTTCGCCAGCTGGTTGAGGAGCAACTTTAACACTTGCTGGTGCATCTCGCTTAGTTAACCAATTCGCAATTGCTGGCGCTAATTCCTTTTGAGAACGGGAGCCAACAAATACACCAATATGACCGCCTTGAAATTCATACAATGTTTTATCTTCAGTACCTACCAAGTCATTAAAAGGCTTAGTTGCAGCTGGCGGCACAAGATGATCAGCAGACGCGTAGATGTTCAACACTGGCATGCTGATGTTCTTTAAATTCACTATTTTATCGCCAAGCTTTAGCTTTCCCTTAATCAGCTTATTTCCCTGATAACAATCTTTAACAAACTGACGTAGGCATTCTCCAGCCTGGCCTGGGCTGTCAAAAATCCATTTTTCCATGCGTAGGAAGTTAAGCAATTTTTCCTTATCTTCCATAACATCAAGCATATCAACATATTTTTTGATATTAAGATTAAACGGCATCAGCATCAAAAAGCCTTCGTTTAGGACAGTACCTGGCACAACGCCATAAGCATCTACCAATGCATCAACATCCATTGTTTTCGACCAACTGAACAGCAAACCATCATTAGTCGAAAAATCGAATGGCGCTACAAGCGTGATAAGATTTTGTACCTTTTCTGGATGCAAGGATGAGTAAATTGCTGAGAAAGTACCGCCTTGGCAAACGCCCATTAGTGTAACTTTTTCTGACTTGGACTTCTTGCGTATTACATCTACACAGTTGTCGATATATCCGTTGATATAGTCATCCATAGAGAGATATCTGTCAGCTTGAGCAGGATAGCCCCAGTCAATAATGTAGATATCTAAGCCTAACTTAAGTAGATTGCGGATAAAGCTACGATCAGGCTGAATATCAAGCATATATGGACGATTTACTAGTGCATATACCACTAGTACAGGCACACCTATAGCTTTATCGGCCTCTGGTTTGTAATGATAAAGTTTAAGTTTATCTTCTTCATATACGAGTGTTTTAGGCGCTGTGCCAACATCTATCTCATCAATTTCGCTAAGAAACTCGCTACCCTTGATTAATTTTGTGTTTAGCTCGCCAAGATGCTTCATCATTGCTTTGGCGTCGAATGTCGAGAATGGCGTATTCATGCTTGCTTTTCCTTCATTTGTGATTCTAGCTTTTTAACTTGTTTACGTAGCTCATAGATAATTTTATACAAGTCATCCATTTCAGAACGTAGGGCAATAGGCAGATCTGCTAGCTGGATTTCCATGAGAGCAAAGTAGTGCTTGCGCGTCGCAAAACCGGAATCAGTTACTGCATTTCTAAGGCGAGAAAATTCCTCGGTTTGAAAAAACTTGTTAAAGGTTTGTTCATTTACACTAATCCACAGCTCAAAGAATGCATCAAAACTTTGTGCTTCCTTGTCTGTTTTCTCTCCGGATTGTACCTTGGCAGCTAGCTGAGTCATCACCTCTTGCATAGCTTCAGCACCAGTTTTATACATCTGTTGCTGGTATTCGATATTGCAAGTCGCATAAGTTGAAAGGCTTTCAACAAAGCGTGACATTAGTTCTGCTTTTTCGCGATCTTTACCTACTTTAGGGGCGTTAAACACCTGCCCGGCTCTGCTGTTGAAAGCATGAGTCATGTTCTCAAACATCTTAAGCATGGCTTGTGGATTTCCCTCCACAGCTTGTGGCAACATTTTCATGTTTGCTGTTGTCGCATCCGACCATGGTTTGCTAAAATTCTGGAAAGAGGCAGCTAATTGCGTTGCGTACTCTTGCATCTGTGTGATTGCGCTAAGGTCAAAATTAAATAGCTGATCAACTAACTGTTTAATTTTTTCTGGATCCAAAAAGTTTTTATAGCCCTCGGTGGCAAATGGCTGACTCTGCATCGCAGACTGCATGCGTTGCCAAGTGTCATATAGTTGCTGCAAAGCATCTGTACTGCCAAAAGTTTTAGCCATGATATCTTTGAGTGAATTACCATCTGTGCCAGCTGAGAAAGCCTTGAGTGAGGCGTCACGCCAAGCTTCGAAAGGATTCTGCATGTTAGCAGGAGTCGCTTTATAAAATGACATCACACGTTCGCCCTGTTCTCGCAAGACATTAAATGCCTGTGTTTGTGATTTCATCCAGGCATCAAAATATTCGTTTGTACTTTCCACATTTACTCCTCTTCAACATCAAAATCTGCCGAAGCAGAAGTACCGCCGACAGAGGATAAAATCTGTCGACGGCAGGTTTAGCGCTTAAGCTGCTTTAGCTTTAGTTGCAGCAACTACAGTATCAGTTGCAGTTTTAGCTAGTTCTGAAAAACTTTTTACAACATCACGGCTAATATCCAACTGTTTTTCAAATGCAGAGTTCAAGTTTTCTTGCATTTTTAGAGCTTCATCGCTGAAAGTCTTTGTGCTGGAAATCATCATATTGAACCATGAGTTAAAATGATTTAACGCTTCCTTGCTTTGTGGTGTTTCTGAAATGCTAGGAATGCTAGTTAGGGTAGTTTGAACCTTGCCCATACCATCCAATAATTGTGCGCGTAGATCTTTTTGCGCAGCAACTAAATTGCTAAGTACTTGTTTTTGTGTGTTTGCTAATACGTCAAAATACTCAAGTTGTTTTTCCATTTTAATGCTCCTTAATTTACTATTAAAAAAATATGCCAATTACTTTGGCGTTTGCTTTAGTGCTTCAAAAAAACTCTGTGTTACTTCACGACTCATTTCAAGCTGCTTGTCCACTACGCTCTGCCATGCCTCTTGTGCTTTAATGCTGTTTTCTGACGCAAAGGTTTTCTGCAATTCGCTTATGGTGTCACGCAATAACTGATTCTCAGCCCGCAGTTTGTCTTGCTCTTTTTGCAACTCGTCATATTTACCCATAGGCACAAATCCCATCATTTTGGAAAACTCAGCCATTTGGTCTAGCACCTGCTGTGAATCGGGGAAGGCGCTAGCAGAAGTTGAAGAGCCCCAAAACTTTTTAGCGGCTTCCAAACCTTGCTGCTGCATTAGCTTAAAGTACTCATTTGCACCCTGTTGAAACATTGGGTTGTTAAACAAATCCGCCATATTCTTAAATTGATTTTCCATGCTATATATTCTCTTTATGTCCATTCGGTGCACCATTTGTGCCTTTATCAGACTGCGTTGTACTCGAATTGGCACTATTCCAAAACTGCCAAGGATTGCTCATCATCTTAAACATATCAACATCTGACATAGAGCTGAACTGTTTTAACCATGAGCCCATCATGCCAAAGTAATTTTTTAAATCCCAACCTGAGTTAAGCATAAATGGTAATGAACGATTTAAATCACGAATATACGAACGAACCACGAAAGCCACGTTAATATCAGGATCCCCAAACGCCTCAAGATGTACTTTGAGCTTCTCGTACTCTTCTTCATCCAAGCGCAGTGTAATCGGTTTAAGTGCCATGTTGTTCTCAATAAATACTATTAAAGTATGCTTATTGTATTACTTTTGTAATACTTGTCAAGTACATTTTTTGTAATTTCTTAAATTATTTTGATTTTTGGGATATTTCTCAACTTTTCAATTGGAGCTATTGATGTCATAAGTACATAAAATATGAGCCTCACCTGAGCCACAAAAATTTATTCACTGACTCTAGATGTCATGACTTAGGCTGTACATGGGCCATTTGGCATGAGAAAACTGCACAGCGTTGCATGTTTTGCATGAAGTTGAAGGCTGGGAATAATTTGATTGGGTGCTGAATTACGGGCACCTATCTTCGGAATATCTAGCGGCTTTCGCTAAGGGTGCTTGTGGATTATTAGAGAGTGCTGATGCGAGCGTAACTTGAAATAAGTGACGTTTTGGGTAAAAAATAAAATACATTCCTCTAGAATGACTTGTTATTGGTCGGAACGGCAGGATTTGAACCTGCGACCCCTTGTCCCCCAGACAAGTACGCTACCAGGCTGCGCTACGCCCCGAACGCGGCGGTTGCCGCAGGTGTCATTATAAAGCAAAAGGGCATCAGTCTAAACCAATGCCCTAGAATTTAATTATGCTGGTGTTTAATTGCGAGACGTTAGATTTTACGTGCGCAGCAACTGAATGACTTCTTTAATTTGCGCTCTGAAAGATGACAGATCAAAACTGTCTGGCATATCGTCGGAAGTATGCTCAACCTTACTACTTGTTTGTGGTATTACTACTGCTGCAACTTTCTCTTCTGCACCATCCAAGCGGTTACGTGCCCCACTGATGGTAAAACCTTGCTCATACAACAACTCGCGAATTTTACGAATCAGCAATACTTCATGGTGTTGATAATAACGACGGTTGCCACGACGTTTTACTGGCTTAAGCTGTGTAAACTCTTGCTCCCAGTAGCGCAACACGTGTGGTTTAACGCCACACAAATCACTTACCTCACCAATCGTAAAATAACGTTTGGCTGGAATCGGTGGTAATGGTGTATTTTGCGTTTGATCAATCATGTTTATTATGAAGCGTAATGTTCTTCCACTTTAGTCTTTAATTTTTGGCTGGCATGGAATGTAACTACTCGACGTGCAGTAATCGGGATCTCCTCCCCGGTTTTTGGGTTGCGGCCTGGGCGCTCGGATTTTTTACGTAGCTCAAAGTTGCCAAATCCTGATAGCTTTACGCTGTCGCCAGTTTCTAACGCAACACGCACTTCTTCAAAAAAAGCTTCCACCATATCTTTGGCTTCCCGTTTATTTAGACCTACTTGTTCAAACAGTAAATCGGCCAAATCCGCTTTCGTTAGTGTCATAAATGCTCCCTGCCTTGCTTTTCGTTTATTATTTAGTTGTAAAACTTATGCTCTTAACTGCGCACCAAATTGTTTTTCGAGTAATTTAAGCAGTTGTGCAATCGCAGACTCTGCTTCGGTATCGATTAATGTTTTATGAGTATCTTGCATAAGTATAAGAAATGCAAGGCTTTTTTTATTTTCTGCCACACCTTTTCCCTGATAAACATCAAATAATTGCATTTCTTGCAACAGAGGGATTTTAGCATCGGCCACAGCATCAAGAATAGTCTGGACGGGCAATTTTGCATCGACCACCACCGCAATATCTCGTCTTACAGGTAAGAATTTTGGTACTTCTTGATATGTCGGCACCTTCGTATGCAATAACGGTGCTACTTCCAGTTCAAATAATACGGTATTTTTCGGTAAGCTGTAGCGTTGCTGCCACTTAGGGTGCAACTTGCCAAGCCAGCCTATCGCTTTGCCATGCAAATAAACACGAGCCGATTGGCCTGGATGCAACGCAGGATGCGCCTCTACAAGATACTCAGCCATGCCGTGCGTAAGCACTTCAACTGTGGCTTTAACATCATAAAAATCCACATCTCGTGTTTCTGCGGCCCACTGCTCTGGCTCTGCAGCGCCATAGAACAAGCCAGCAATGCGTGTTTCTTCCGCATAATTTTGTTTACTCTTGTGATAAGTTGCACCAACTTCAAACAACATGGCGCGCTCTTGCTTGCGGTTCAAATTGTAGGTAAGCGCATCTAGAAGCCCTCCCCATAAGCCGCTACGCATCACGCTCATATTGCTGGCGATAGGGTTTTTTAGCGCAATGGGATTTGCATTTCCAAGCAAATCACGCTCCCAGCTTTCTTCTACAAAGCTATAAGTCACCACTTCTTGGTAACCTTGTGCGCACAGCACATCAGCCAGCACAGCCTTATTTAGCGCGGTCTCTGCTGCAGGAAGCATGTTTAAGCTTGCAATCGGTGCGATTGCTGGAATTTTGTCATATCCATGTAAGCGCGCGATTTCTTCAATCAAATCTTCCTCACGCTCAATGTCAAAGCGATAAGTTGGCGCTTGCACTGCAAAGCCTTCTGCACTTTCTGTATAAGCAAAACCGAGCTGTTTGAGCAACTTGCCAACCGTGTCTCTTGCAATCGCAATGCCAAGCACTGAAAGCAGGCGTGAATAACGCAGATTAACCGTATTTCGCGACGGTAAAACACTCACTGCTTGTGTGATATTACCTGCTTTTCCACCGCAGATTTCAAGTACCAGTGCGGTTGCGCGCTCTAAAGCGGCTAGTGTGTCTCCAAAATCAACGCCGCGCTCGAAGCGATATGACGAGTCGGTGGAAATACCCAACCTACGCGCTTTGCCAGCAATTGCGTCTGGCGTAAAAAACGCGCTTTCTAAGAAAATATCTACCGTAGATTCGCTCACAGAAGTTGGGTCACCGCCCATAATGCCTGCCAGCGCTATCGCACCAGTATTGGTGCTGATGACTAAATCATCGGCCTTCAGCTTGATTTCCGTATCGTTCAGCAGCTTTAACTGCTCGCCCGCTTTAGCAAAACGGACTTCAATATGATCACCCAATTTATTTAAATCAAATGCATGCATAGGCTGACCAAGCTCAAGCAAGACGTAGTTCGTGATATCAACAATCGCACTGATGCTGCGAATGCCGCTACGCTCCAAATTGCGTTTCATCCAATCGGGTGTTTTAGCTTGCGCATTCACGCCTTGTACCACACGGCCGAAATAGGCGGGGCAAGCATCCGGCGCGTTTACAAGTACTGCCATCGTAGCTTGTGAGCTCTGCTCTACAGGCTTAATCTTTGGTATACATAAAGGTGCGCCTGTCATCGCCGCTACATCGCGTGCAATACCATAAACGCTCAGACAATCGGCCCGATTGGGCGTAAGTTTCAACGTAAAAATCGTGTCATTGAGCTGAAAAAACTCTCGAATATCTTGTCCAACAGGCGCATCAGCAGGCAATTCCAGCAGACCGCTTGCTTCTGTTGCTAACCCTAGCTCTTTTTCCGAACACATCATGCCAAACGATTCCACACCGCGTACTTTGGCTTGCTTGATTGAAATGCCAGGAAGCTCTGCGCCAACAAGGGCACACGGCGCTTTTAAACCAACCCGCGCATTTGCAGCGCCGCACACGATTTGCAATACCTTCTTCGCCCACATTCACTTTACATACTTGCAAGCGGTCGGCATCGGGGTGTTTTGCAGCTTCAACAATCTCGCCGATCACAACACCGCTAAACACGGCAGCCGCAGACTGCTGATCTTCAACTTCCAAACCAGCCATGGTCATGGCATGACCAAGCGCCTCCGTACTTAAATCAGGATTTACAAATTGACGCAGCCAGTTTTCTGAAAATTGCATATAACTTTAATCTTTACTTAGAGAATTGGCTTAAGAAGCGCAGGTCGTTATTAAAGAAGTGTCGCAAATCATTGACACCATAACGCAACATGGCAAGACGTTCCACGCCCAAACCAAATGCAAAACCACGATACTTTTCACTATCGATATTGACGTGCTTAAACACTTCTGGATGCACCATGCCACAGCCGCCAATCTCCAGCCAGCCGCCATTCCAGCTCATATCCATCTCGGCAGAAGGCTCGGTAAACGGGAAAAATGAAGGGCGAAAACGTACAGTCAAATCATCACGCTCAAAGAATTTTTGCAGAAAATCCTGCACCACACCTTTTAAGTTGGCAAAACTGATATTTTCATCCACCCACAAACCTTCCACTTGGTGGAACATCGGAGAGTGCGTTGCGTCGGAATCCACCCTGTAAACGCGACCAGGCGCAATAATCTTAAGCGGAGGTTCTTTGTTTTCCATGTAATGGATTTGCACGGGCGATGTGTGCGTGCGCAACACATTCGCATCATCCACATAAAAAGTATCGTGCATTGCACGTGCAGGGTGATTCTCGGGGATATTCAGCGCAGTAAAGTTATAAAAATCAGTTTCGATTTCTGGTCCAGTCGCCACCTCAAAACCAATCGAATGAAAGAGCTGCTCAATGCGACGCAAAGTAAGCGTCACCGGATGCAGAGCACCTTGTGACTGCGCACGGGCAGGCAAGGTAACATCCAGTGACTCGCTCGCCAGTTGCTGTGCTTGTGCCGCATTTAAAATTGCTTCGCGGCGAGTTGTCAATGCACTTTCAATAGCCTGCTTTACGACATTAATCGCAGCCCCTGCAGCCGGCCGCTCTTCTGCGCTTAGTTTGCCCAAACCCTTAAGCGCATCGGTAAGCGAGCCAGTCTTGCCCAAATATTTCGCTTTGGCGTTCTCCAAGCTCGGCATATCGGCACAAGCGTTAAAATCAGTTTGCGCTTCGGCAATTAAATGGGTCAAATCAGTCATCGGCTTATTTTAACTTAAACAATTGATTAAGATACAAAAAAAGAGGCCGCAGCCTCTTTTTTATTTTGGATAATTTAGGCAGCTAAACCAGTTTTTGCAATTTCTACAAACTTGGCAAATGCAACTTTATCAAATACCGCTAAATCAGCGAGTACTTTACGATCCACTTCCACTGCAGACTTTTTCAAACCATTCATGAAACGGCTATAGGTCAACCCACACTCACGCGCACCAGCATTAATACGGGCAATCCACAAAGTGCGGAATTGACGTTTTTTCTGACGGCGATCACGGTAAGCATATTGACCCGCTTTCATTACCGCTTGCTTGGCAACACGGTAAACGTTTTTACGACGACCGCGATAACCCTTAGCAGCATTTAGTACTTTTTTATGTCTTGCGCGGGCGATGACGCCACGTTTTACTCTAGGCATGTCGGTCTCCTTATTGTGTTGGCATCATGGCGCGAACGCGCTTGACGTCGGTTGCAGAGATGATCGCCGTGCCGCGTAATTTACGCTTTTGCTTGGTGGTCTTTTTTGTGAGGATATGGCGCAAATGTGAATGCGTACGCTTCACTTTGCCATTCCCTAAGAACTTAAAGCGCTTTTTAGCGCTGCTCTTTGTTTTCATTTTTGGCATTTTTTTCTCCTTAAGAGTTGATTAAGAGTGCCTAGGCATGCCGTTTTTGGCCGTATCACTCAGAAAACTTAAATTATTCTGTAGCTGTTTTTTCTACTGGTTTTTCAGCTACTTTTTTTGCTACTACTTTTTTAGCAGGCGCTAACACCATCACCATTTGGCGGCCTTCCATCTTTGGAAACTGCTCCACCACTGCATGTTCTGCCAAGTCAGCTTCAACCCGTTTTAGTAAAGCCAAACCAAACTCTTGGTGCGTAATCTCGCGACCTCTAAAACGTAATGTAATCTTGGCTTTATCACCCTCGCCCAAAAAGCGAATGATATTGCGTACTTTAATTGCATAATCGCCATCGTCAGTACCTGGGCGAAACTTGATTTCTTTAATCTGTACCTGTTTTTGCTTGAGCTTTTGCTCATGCATACGCTTACTTTCAGCGTATTTAAATTTACCGTAATCCATGAGCCTGCACACTGGCGGCTCAGCATTAGGAGCGATTTCTACAAGATCAATATCCACTTCCTCGGCCTTGGCAAATGCTTCTTTCAAACTTACAACACCAAGCGGCTCTCCATCAACGCCTATCAAACGCACCTGTGGTGCCGTAATATCGCCGTTAATGCGTGTATCTTTATCCTGAGCTATATCTATCTCCTAAATTATTAAATCAAAAGCCGCGCTACCTACCGGTTAGACTTTCGTTGCTATGTCTGCTTTTAAGCGCTCTATGAACGCTTGCAAGGGCATAGAACCTAAGTCTTCGCCTTTTCTGGTTCGCACGGCCACGTTTCCACTTTGCATCTCACGCTCACCTGCCACAAGCAAGTAAGGCATCTTCTGCAAGCTATGTTCGCGTATTTTATAGGTAATCTTCTCATTTCTCAAGTCAAAATCGCATCTAATGCCATTTTTCTTTAAATTTTCAACCACTTGTAGCACATATGCCGATTGGCTTTCAGAAATGTTCAGTACCATCGCTTGCACGGGCGCTAACCAAACGGGCATCGCACCAGCAAAGTTTTCGATGAGAATACCCATAAACCGCTCCATCGAGCCAACGATGGCTCGATGTAGCATTACTGGGCGTTTGCGTGAATTATCTTCCGCCACGTATTCCGCGCCTAGACGTTCGGGCAGGTTTGGGTCAAGCTGAATGGTGCCGCATTGCCACAACGTCCTAGGCTGTCTTTTAGTGTAAATTCAATTTTTGGGCCATAAAATGCGCCTTCGCCAGGCTGATATTCAAAATCTAACTTATTAAGTTTAAGTGCATTCGCCAACGAAGTTTCTGCCCTATCCCACTCCGCGTCCGACCCAATTCGCTTCTCGGGGCGAGTGGAAAGTTTCACAATCACGTCTTTAAAACCAAAATCATCGTACACTTTGTAAAGCATTTTAATAAAGTCGGCAACTTCCGCTTCGACTTGCTCTTCGGTGCAAAAAATATGCGCATCATCTTGGGTAAAGCCGCGCACGCGCATCAGGCCGTGCAAACTGCCAGATGGCTCATTACGATGACAGGAGCCGAATTCGGCCAAGCGCAATGGTAAATCGCGATAACTGTGCAGCGTGCTATTAAAAATCTGGATGTGACCAGGGCAGTTCATCGGCTTCACCGCGTAATCGCGATTTTCCGATTTTGTCACAAACATATTGTCGCGATAATTTTGCCAGTGACCAGATTTTTCCCACAACGTTTTATCCATGATTGTCGGCGTGCGCACTTCTTGGTAGCCAAAATCAACAAACATTTGGCGCATATACTGCTCAACTTCCTGCCAAATCGCCCAGCCGCGCGGATGCCAGAACACCATGCCAGGCGCATCGTCTTGCATATGGAAAAAATCTAGCTGCTTGCCGAGCTTACGATGGTCGCGCTTTTCGGCTTCCTCTAATTGAAAAAGGTACGCGTCTAACTCTTCTTTATTGCGCCAAGCCGTGCCATACACGCGCTGCAGCATCTCGTTATTGCTATCGCCGCGCCAATAAGCGCCTGCTAACTTCATCAGCTTGAAGGCCTTGAGTTTTCCGGTATTTGGCACGTGAGGGCCACGGCATAAATCGGTAAAATTACCTTCAGTGTAAAGCGAAACGTCCTCACCCGCAGGAATGCTGGCAATAATTTCCGCCTTGTAATGCTCGTTAATGCTTTTAAAATAGGCCACCGCCTCATCGCGCGGCAATACTTTGCGTGTCACTTGCTCATCTTTTTTCGCCAGCTCCACCATTTTCTTTTCAATTGCAATTAAATCTTCTGGCGTAAAAGCGCGTTTATAACTGAAATCGTAGTAAAAACCATTGTCAATCACGGGTCCAATCGTCACTTGCGCATCGGGGAAAAGCTCTTTTACCGCATACGCCAAAAGGTGAGCGGTTGAGTGGCGAATAATCTCAAGACCATCGTCACTTTTATCGGTAATAATCGCTAAATTGCTATCATTTTCAATCACATAACTGGTATCAACAATTTTATCGTTTACTTTGCCAGCAAGCGCGGCTTTAGCCAAGCCCGCGCCAATATTCATGGCGACATCCGCTACGCTGATAGGCGCGTCGAATGTGCGTTGTGAACCATCTGGCAAACGAATTACGGGCATATATAAACTTTAAAAAATTAAATTTGGTAGGCAGTAGCAGACTCGAACTGCTGACCCCTTGGATGTCGACCAAGTGCTCTAACCAACTGAGCTAACCGCCTAGTTTTGTTAAATTAACGCGAAGGCAGGATTTTAGCCTATTGCAGACCTATGCGCAAACCCGACACTGCTATAATTTGCACATATGACACCAATCAACTCTTCATTCGAAACGCTTCTGGACGGCCTTTGCGAAAAAGGTTTTGCTGTATATGAAAACTTTTTGCCCGCAGAACAAATTCAATTACTCGCCAACGTTGCAATAAAACGTCACGACAGTGACGAAATGAAAAATGCAAAAATTGGGAAAACCAATAAAAACCTCAATCAGGATACTCGTGGTGACCTGATTGACTGGCTGGATGAAACTGACGCAGAGCCCAGTATTCAAGCTTACTTCGACAGAATGCATGCGTTAAAACAAGCAATCAACCAGAACTTGTTTATGAACCTACATACACTAGAAGCACACCTGGCAATTTATCCGATTGGTAATGTATACAAAAAACATTTGGATCAATTTGCAAATGTTGAAAACACTAGGGAGTTGAGCTGTATTTTATATCTGAATGAAGACTGGCAAGCTGATGACGGTGGTGAATTGCGGCTTTATCTAAATGAAAATCACATTGATATTTTGCCTGTGGGTGGAAAGCTGGTGTTATTTTTATCTGCCAAATTCTGGCATGAGGTGCTACCCGCAAAACGCCTAGAATAAGCCTCACAGGCTGGTTTAACACCCCCAAAAAACTATTGCTCTAAGAGCTGTTGATACAAACTTGGACTGGCGTAACCATCTTGTGGCAGATTCTTTGTAGCTTGATATTTTCGAATCGCGGCTTGTGTTTTTAATCCGGGAAAACCATCTGGCTCACCACAATCATATCCAAGCATATTCAACTTGCCTTGTAGTGCCCACATTTCGTTGAAAGTCAACGCTTCACTTTCAGCTTCCAACCCTGCGATAATAGGCTTATCCGCCACAAACTGATTTGCCAAATGCCCAACCGAAAGCGCGTAATTGACCGACCGATTCCAATCCATAATCACATCGAAATTGCTGAACACCATAAACGCAGGGCCATTCCAGCCTTGCGGCAACACTACCGCGGCGTTTTCCAGCGCCGGTAATGCGCTGTCGTCAATATTAAATACCCCCAGTCGCACCCAATCCGCCACACTTTTACGGTTGTTCAAATACGCTAGACTATAATCAAAATTAGCAGGTAATTTCACTTCCAACATGACTGGTTCATCTTTATGCCAACCGATTTTTGCGAGGTAATTCGCGGCCGAAGCAAACGCATCGGGTAGCGATGTCCAAATATTGATTTTGCCGTCACCGTCAGCATCCACGCCGTATTTCAGCAAAGTGGATGGCATAAACTGCATATGCCCCATCGCACCTGCCCATGAGCCTCGCATGCCTGCTACAGTATTATGGCCTGCATCGACAATGCGCATGGTATCAAGTAACTGACTGCGAAAAAAATCAGCTCGACGCCCTTCATAAGCCAGCGTCATCAAGGCAGAAGGCAAACCAAAGTTGCCCTTATCTCCGCCATAATTAGTCTCCAAACCCCAGAACGCCACGAGCAATTGTCTAGGCACGCCGTATTGCGCTTCAACACGCGATAATAAGGCTTCGTGCTCTTGCAACATCTCGACTCCGCGCTCAACTTTAGTCGTTGTGACTCGATTTTCTATATAAATTAAAAATGGTGAAATAAACTCAGGTTGCGCCCTATCCTGCACAATCACTTGCGGCAGATACTTGGCTTTTTTAAAAGTGGCCTTAATCGTTTTAGCCGAAATATGCTCGGCTTTTGCTTCTGCTTTAAATTGCTCCAGCCATACAGAGAAATCTTGCGAGTCATATGCTTGTGCGGTAAAACAAACAACCAAGAGAAAAAATGCAACTAATTTTTTCATTGTTCTTCTAAAACTCGGCTATAACCTACTTGGTAATTAGGATATTGCAATTGAAAGCCTGTGCCGCGCATGCGCTTATTACTAAGGCGCTTGCCGCCCTGCGTGGTGGGGATGTTGATCTGGGTTGTTTCGACCCCTTGTCGTTTTGCAAGCCAAGTCAGCACATCATATTGCAACGTTGGCATGTCATCTGTGACGATATAACAATCTTCAATCTTTTGTTTTTTAATCACTTTATCGCACAAAAAAACGATAAATCGCGCCGCATCATCACGATGAATGCGGTTGCTCCAATTATTTTCCTGAGGCCAGCGAGTAGGATCTTTTGCCATATTCACCAAGTATAAACGTCCACGACCATATATGCCAGAGAGGCGCATGGATGTTGACTTGCAGGGCAGTTGTTTTAGTACGTTTTCTGCTTCCAGCAAACGCTCCCCACCAAAATCATTCGGCACAGCGGGAGTATCTTCATCCAGAATGGTGTCTGGGTTGAGCGAATGATGAGTTTGCCCATATACACGTGTGCTTGAAACAAAAAACACATGCTGAAGCGCATGGTTATTGGCTTGTGTAGCAAGTGCATTTTTAAGACCTTCTACATAATTGGCTTGATAACTTTCATCCGTCTGCGCATTTGCTGCGACACAGTAGATAAGAATATCAGGGTTTATGTTTTTTAATGCCGTTAGCGATTTTGGCTGTGTGATATCTGCCTGAATCTTTTTAATATTAGGCGGCAAAGGTTTATCGCTTGCGCGAACGCCAACCACTTCATACCCAGCTAAATAATAGTCGTCGCGCGACCTCACCACCCAAATCACCACAGCCTACAATCAATACTTTAGCCATGCTTTGCGAGATATTTTTCTGCAAAAAATAGAGCGGAAATGGTTTTTCCATCGGTAATTTCGCCCGCTTGTACCATCTCTAAACAAGCCTCGAAACTCGCCTCAAACACATGCAAGGTTTCATCTTCGTCTCTTTGGTGGCTGCCCGCAGTGAGTCCGCGCGCAAGGTAAATGTGAATAATTTCGTTTGAGTAACCAATGCAGGGATGCACAGCGCCCAATTTAACCCAATCATTGGCGCAATATCCTGTTTCTTCTAAAAGTTCACGCTGACCTGTCTCTAAAACTGATTCTGATGCGTCAATTTTGCCTGCTGGCAGTTCAATGAACACTTGATGTAATGGGTAGCGAAACTGTTTCTCAAGCACCACATTGCCATTATCTAGCAAAGGAACAACCACTACAGCGCCAGGATGCAGTACATACTCACGTTGACTGGTGTGCCCATTGGGTAAGCGAACCTGATCGCGTTTGACTGTTAACATGCCACCCGAAGCTATTGTCTCTGAGCTTATCAAATGCTCAGTCAAATCAATTTCCGCCATTATTTAAAGGCTTGCAACGCTAAAAGTATCGCATTTATTCACGTTTCCTGTGCTTAACCCTTGATTAAACCAGCGCATCCGCTGTTGCGATGTGCCATGCGTAAAGCTATCTGGTACAGCATAACCTTGCGCTTGCTTTTGTAGCGCATCGTCACCTATGGCAGCAGCAGCCGTCATCGCTTCTTCCACATCACCCGCCTCTAAAATACGATTTTCGCCATCTGCATGGTGCGCCCAAACGCCCGCATAGCAATCGGCCTGCAACTCCAACCTTACAGAATACTGGTTAGCCTCCGCTTCGCTACGCGCACTTTGACGCGCTTGCTGCACCTTATCTGATGTGCCCATCAGATTTTGAATATGATGACCAACCTCATGCGCAATCACATAGGCTTGCGCAAAATCACCAGGTGCATGAAAACGATTTTTCATTTCATCATAAAATGTTAAATCGATATACACTTTTTGATCACCCGGGCAATAAAACGGACCCATTGCCGCCTGACCGCCGCCACACGCTGTAGGTGTTTGGCCGCTAAACAATACCAACTTAGGCGCTGGGTACTCATGCCCGGAGTTTTGAAAAATCTTACTCCAAGTGCTTTCGGTACTGCCCAGCACTTTGGCCACAAACCTAGCTTCCGCATCATCCACGGGAATCGCCTTAGATTCTACAGGCGCGTTCTGGCTCATGCCTTGCCCAATATTCATGACAAGCGAGGGATCTACGCCAAAATACATCGCCACCAGCGCAAGCACAATCGTACCAATGCCTATACCTCGACCACCAAGCATTCCTCCGCCACTGCCGCGCCTATCCTCAACATTAACGCTTTCTTGTTCGTTATCTAATCGCATAATTTATCTTTCAATACATTGAAAACATAGATAACTTTATAAATCAAAACGGCTATGAATGCCAGCAATATCCATATGCCGTTTATAGCTAATGCTTATTTAATCTTATTTTATTAGAATATTTTATTTTAATTCATTGACTTAGGAATCTACATCTCACTAAACTGTCAGCTCAGGGTAATCTAAGCTAAATATTAAGGTGAATTATGTCAATTTTATTGAACCGTAAGCAGAAACTTTTGCTTATTATGCCTGTAGCAGCAATGCTATTACCCATTCCATCTGCCGTCGCACAAATTTATAAATGGCGCGATAACAGAGGCGTCATGCAATACTCCGACAAACCGCCTGTAACAAATGCGGCCAAAGCCACCCCTGCCGAGCTAGTCAACTCATTGCAGGCTAAAGATTTATGTGCTGTGCCAACAAAAAAGTGCGCAGTAACGGCAACAAAAGCATCGAGCAAATTTAGTGCTAATTTATATCAAGCACTTTACTGGTATCAGCTCACTTGGTAAACGGTATTGCCTACAACAGCACCAAAACCAGTACGTAGTTGCAGCAGCGCCAAACCGACTCCAACTGCCAGCACCAATCCGACTCCTACGCCAGCACCGACTACCAACACCGACGCCAGCACCTACACCGACTCCGAAACCGACTCCGACCTCACTGGTGCTAAACCTTGGTGGTATGGCGACTGGAGAGCATTGGTACTCCATTAATGCTGGCTGGACTTCCGACTCCGACTGTCGACTCCGACTCCGACTCCGACTCCGACTCCGACTCCGACTCCGACTCCGACTCCGACTCCGACTCCGACTCCGACTCCGACTCCGACTCCGACTCCGACTCCGACTCCGACTCCGACTCCGACTCCGACTCCGACTCCGACTCCGACTCCGACTCCGACTCCGACTCCGACTCCGACTCCGACTCCGACTCCGACGAGCGGCTCACCTAATATTATTCAAGTGGGTCTACAACCAGCGGTAGATCTCAGCAAACAACCTGCTCCTGCAGTTGGCGCATCTACGATGAAGTTTAGCCCCAATACTCGCAGTTTTCAAAAATGGTGAGCCAAACACAGGGCAATTTAGAATGAATTGTCGATATAGCCATATGAGTAATGATGACCCTATAGTTTACCCAAATCAACAAGGTGCAGCACATCACCATACTTTCTTTGGCAATACCTCAACTAACTATAAAAGCAATCTAAATACTTTAAGCACTGTCGGGAATGGTACCTGCAACGGAGGTATTGCTAACCGTTCTGCATACTGGGTACCTAGCATAATTGATACTGCCACGAAGACGCCGCTTGAAGCCTACTGGCAACATCATATACTATAAGACTACTTTGTCTAATAAGGTAACCTATTTACCAAAAGGATTGCGCATGATTGCTGGAAACAGCAAGTCTACCATACCACAAAGTAGCAGCTATTAGTATTTAGTTGTAATGATGATGGCAATACAAACAAACAAAGTATTCCAAGTTGCAGCAAAGGCTCTACGATGCAGTATACGCTAGAATTCCCAAATTGCTGGGATGGCGTTAATTTAGATAGCCCAGACCATAAATCTCACATGGCTTACTCTGGCTATGCACAAGCATGCCCAGCCAGCCACCCTGTCAGAATTCCAGAGATTGCGTTCAATGTTAATTACGATGTTACAACTGCCGCTGGCACTTCTAATTGGAGACTGGCAAGCGATAACTACTCTGGTGGCGCTGGAGGGAATTCCCTGCATGGTGACTGGATGAATGGCTGGGATGAAACCCTGAGTAAGAAGTTTGTGGACAACTGCCTGAAAGCAGCTAAAGACTGTGAAGGTAACCAGCTTGGTGATAATCGGTACATGGATGACATTTACAACTAACATTGCTTTATTTAGTGGTCGCATTAAAAAGCCAGCTAAATGCTGGCTTTTTTATTTCACTTCAGAGACATGTCACACAGTGTAAACTTTTCATTATTGCAAACTCATAAATATTGCCTTTGCACACTCATTCAACAAAGGCTGTGGCATTAGTCCTATTACTAGCAACGCTAGCGCATTCAAACTCAAAACCACACGCATATCAACTGGTGCAGTAATTGAAAAGCTTCCTTGCGGCGCATCAAAATACATCAGCTTAACAATGCGCAAATAATAAAAAGCACCAATTGCCGCCATTAACACAGCAAATACCACCGCACCTAAAAATCCTGCCTGTAACGCTGCTTGCAATACGGTAAATTTGGCATAAAACCCAAGCGTTGGTGGCACACCTGCCATACTAAACATGGTGATGAGCATCATAAATGCCATCCAAGGACTACGTTGATTTAAGCCTTTTAAATCATCTAGATTATCAGCCTCAAAATCTTGTCTAGATAGCAATAAAATCATGCCGAACCCTGCCAGCGTCATTAAAACATAAGCAACAATATAAAACATACTCGAAGCAAAGCCATTTAAACTAGCGCTCATCATGCCAAACAGTAAAAACCCGACATGAGAAATCGTTGAATATGCCAACATGCGTTTTAAGTTGGTTTGTGCGATTGCCGTAATGTTTCCAATGGCAATTGAAAGCACTGCCATCAGCAATAGCATATCTTGCCAATCCACTGCTAGGGGCTGTAAGCCTTGCGCCAGCAGTCGTATGGTCATGGCAAATGCAGCGAATTTAGGCACAGAACCTATGAGCATGGTAATAGGCGTTGGCGCACCTTGGTAAACATCTGGAACCCACATATGAAACGGCACGGCACCAAATTTAAATGCCAGGCCAGCTACAATAAACACCAGCCCTAAAATCAGCACTGGGTTTTTGGTGTTAGCACCGCTTAATACGTTAGCAATTTGAGTAACATCGAGACTTCCTGTCATGCCATAAATCATGCTCATCCCGTATAGCATCATGCCCGAAGCCAATGCGCCTAGTACAAAATACTTCATTGCGGCTTCGGTTGATTGTGCGTTATCACGATTCAGTGCCACCAATGAATACAAGCATAGCGAGAGCAACTCTAATCCGATATAAATAGTGAGCATGCTTTGGCCTGAAATCATCACTAACATGCCAAGCGTCGCAAACAGCAGCAACGCGTAATATTCTCCCCTAAACATATTGCGCAACTGCATGTATTGGCGCGTATAAACCAACATCATCACACTACCTAATAAGGTTGCGAGCTTAAGCGCATGACTGAGCGGATCATTTACAAACATGCCTGAAAAGGCGTAACTCACAGATGATGTGGATGTGCCCCAACTAAAATAAACTGCTAGCAACAGAGACGCCTGTGCTAGGGCATAAATCAAGAATTTATTTTTTTTACTTAAAAATAAATCCATAATTAAAATCACCATTGCCATGCATAGCAAAGTAATTTCTGGTAGCGCAGTCAAGAGGTCTAATCGAATATTTTCCATGCCTACGGTCCCACAACTGGCAACTTGCTAATCGCCATATGATTCAAAAACTGTACAGATGTTGCCTGCGTAAGCTCGGTGATTGCTTGTGGGTAAACCCCAAATCCAATCACCATCAATGCTAGCGCACCTAAAACCAATCCTTCACGTGGATTTAAATCTTTCAGTTCAGCCACATGACTATTGGCAATTGCCCCATAAAATACACGTTTTACCATCCACAACGTATAAGCAGCGCCAAATATCAAGGTGGTTGTAGCAATAAACGCGACCCAGAAGTTGTATTTTACTGCAGCTAAAATTACCATAAACTCACCGACAAAACCCGAAGTACCTGGCAAACCACTGTTTGCCATGGCAAACAATACCGCAAACGCAGCAAAAGTCGGCATTGTGTTTGCTACACCTCCATAGTCAGCAATTTGACGGCTGTGCATACGGTCGTACAACACACCTACACAGAGGAACATGGCCGCAGAAATAAAACCATGTGAAATCATTTGTACAATTGCACCTTCCAGCCCTAATTGACTGAATAAGAAAAATCCCAACGTCACAAAACCCATATGCGAAATAGAAGAATAAGCAATCAGCTTTTTCATATCCTTTTGCACAAGCGCCACCAGGGCGATATAAAGAATTGCAATAAGCGACAAGGTAATCATAAAACCTGTCAAATAATGTGCTGCATCTGGTGCAATAGGCATCGCAAAGCGCAAGAAGCTATAGCCGCCCAGTTTTAACATAATTGCAGCTAGCACTACAGATCCGCCAGTAGGAGCCTCCACGTGCGCATCCGGTAGCCAAGTATGTACTGGCCACATCGGGATTTTTACCGCAAATGCCATAAAAAATGCCATAAAAATAAGCACTTGGGTTTTTAAAGCGAGGGGTAACTTGTAATAATCACTAATCTCGAAACTACCAGTTTGATGATACAAGTAGATAAACGCAACCAGCATAAGGAGTGAACCCAGCAAGGTATATAAGAAAAACTTGATGGTTGCATACACGCGATTTGGCCCGCCCCATATGCCAATCACCAAGAACATCGGAATCAGCATTGCCTCCCAAAACACATAATATAAAATACCGTCTAGGGCACTAAATACGCCAATCATCAGGCCACTCATAATCAAAAAAGCCGCCATATATTGTGCAACATTTTTAGTAATCACTTCCCAAGACGCAATCACTACAATCAACGTAGTGAAGCTTGTGAGTAATATCAGCGGCACGGATATACCATCTGCACCCAAGTGATAATTGATATTAAATGCTGGAATCCAGCGCTGCATTTCCTGAAATTGGAACCCACCATCTGCCAAATCAAAGCGTGTGTACAAAGGCAATGTCGCAAAAAAAGCGACGATACTGCAAGCTAATGCCACCCACCGCGTTAGCGCTGCCTTGCTATCATCACCAATAAGTAGCACTAGCACGCCTGATAATATAGGCAGCCATATTGATAAACTTAAGGTATAGGCTTGTAACATTGTCTTATATTAGTTTCTATTGGATTTTATTAAAAAAAGTTAGGAACAAGAACACGCCGATAATCATCGCAAAAGCGTAATGATAAATAAGCCCGGACTGAAGCTGGCGCACAGCGCGGGACCATCTACCAATAAGCTGCGCTGTACCATTTACAATCGCGCCATCAATCAACTCGACATCACCAATTTGCCAAAGCTTACTGCCGATTAAGCGCGAGCCACCCGCAAACACGCGCTCATTAAAATTATCAAATCCATATTTATTTTCTAAAATACGATGAATAAATCCAAAGCGCTTTTGAATCGCTGCTGGAATATCAGGTCGCTTTGTATAGAAGAACCAGGCCAGCATCACCCCCGAAGCAGCAAGTAAAAATGGCAAGCTTAAAAAACCATGTAATGCCATACCTGCCGGCGTATGCATATGTTCAATAAAGTGCGCAGTGAGTTCATGCATGCCGGGGTGCAGCTCTTTATTTACGAAAATCGCACTCGAAAAGAAATGACCATATAACATTGGCACAATCGTCATGTAACCGATAAAAATTGACGGTATAGCCAACAAAACGAGTGGTAGCTTTATCACCCAGCCAGGTTCATGCGGATTATCTTTTGGCCCTAATCCATGGTGATGTGCATCGTGCGAATGGTCATGGTGTTTTGCGTCACGCCATTTTTCTTTGCCATGAAACACCAAAAAATACAGCCTGAAAGAATAAAAAGCAGTTACAAAAACACCAATGAGCAACGCAATATGTACAAAGTGGCTGGCCTGAAGATTAGACATTTCAACGGCCTCTATAATGCTGTCTTTCGAGTAAAACCCAGAGAAAAATGGCGTACCAATCAGTGCAAGCGAGCCAATGAGGGATGTAATCCAAGTCACCGGCAGGTATTTTTTTAAATTACCCATATTGCCGGATATCCTGATCGTGATGCATCGCCATAATCACAGAGCCTGCCGCTAAAAATAATAACGCCTTAAAGAATGCATGCGTCATTAGGTGAAAAATCGCGACAGAATAAGCCGAAGCACCAAGCGCTACCGTCATGTAGCCTAATTGCGATAAGGTAGAGTAAGCCACTATACGTTTAATATCGTTTTGAATAATGCCGAGAAAGCCCATAAATAATGCTGTAATTGCGCCAATTATCATCACAAACGAGAGTGCTGTGGTGGAAAGCTCGAAGAGCGGGGACATGCGCGCCACCATAAAAATACCTGCCGTCACCATAGTTGCCGCATGAATCAGCGCTGAAATTGGTGTTGGACCTTCCATTGAGTCTGGTAGCCATACGTGAAGGGGAACTTGTGCAGATTTCCCCATTGCGCCCACAAACAAAAGAATGCAAGTCACCGTCATAAGTGACCAAGGATGGTTTGTCAGTAGGCTAATCTCCATGTTTGCCATGGCTGGTGCTGCTTGGAATACCGTCTGATAATCCAGACTGCCAAAATAAGCTAGTACGAGTCCAATACCCAGCAAAAAGCCGAAATCGCCCACCCGATTCACCAGAAAAGCTTTCAAGTTTGCATAAATCGCTGTTGGCCGTGTAAACCAAAAACCAATCAGCAAGTAGGAAACCAAACCAACCGCTTCCCATCCAAAAAATAGCTGCATGAAGTTATTACTCATAACTAACATCAACATGGCAAACGTAAAGAGAGAGATGTAGCTGAAGAAGCGCCTGTAGCCTGGATCTTCGTCCATATAGCCAATTGTATATATATGCACCATGAGCGAGACGAAAGTAACCACAACCATCATCATTGCTGACAGGTTATCAATAAGAAAGCCGACACTGAACTGAATTGCCCCTGAAGTAAGCCAAGTGTAGATATTACCGTTGTAGGTATAGCCATCTACCGTAGCACTCAGCACAAAACAGGACAGCATGAATGAAGTGCCAACAGCACCAATCGTTATCCAGTGCGCAGCTTCGCGTGGTAATTTGTTACCTGCAAGCCCCACAATCGCCGCAGCAATCAGTGGTAACAAAGGAACCCAAATTAAAAGTGACTCGATGTTCATCATTAAATATTCATTATCCTTTGAGGCTATCCAAGTCATCTACATTTATTGTACGTAAATTGCGGAACAGCACGACTAAAATCGCCAATCCGATGGCTGACTCTGCCGCTGCAACGGTGAGTATAAAAAAGACGAATACTTGACCTGCAATATCATTTAAGTAATGCGAGAACGCAATAAAGTTGAGGTTGACTGCAAGAAGCATCAGTTCAATTGCCATTAGCAGAATAATCACATTTTTACGATTTAAAAATATTCCGATAACGCTGATAGCAAATAAGAGCGCGCCTAATATGAGGTAATGATGCAGTCCAACCGTCATGATTTCTGCTCCTCTGTTGGTGGAATTGCTTCAACCTCTACCTCGGACGCCATCTTTACGATACGCATACGATCTTGTTTACGCACCTTCACTTGGTCTGAAACATTCATTGATTTGCTGTCTTTTCTGTCACGTAGTGTCAGCATAATCGCAGCTACAATTGCCACTAACAGCACAACAGAAGCAAGCTCGAAAGGCAAGAAATAATCCGTATAAAGCACACGTCCAAGTTCAGCCGTGTTACTGTAGTCTGTAGGTTTCTCTGCTACCTTAGTAGCAGAGAAATATTTTCCACCCAAGACCATAACCATTTCCACAGCCATTAACAGCCCAATAAATCCTGCCATCGGCAGATAATCCCAAAATCCTTCGCGCAATTTGTCAATATTGATATCGAGCATCATCACGACAAACAAGAACAACACCATTACTGCTCCCACATAAACCAACACCAGAGCGATTGCTAAAAACTCAGCTTCTAGCAATAGCCAAATGCCAGCTGCAGTAAAAAAAGCAAGCACTAAAAACAGGGCTGCGTGCACCGGGTTACGCGTGGTAATTACGCGCAAACCCGATAAAAGCAGGATGGCTGCAAGCGTATAAAAAATGAAGTCAGTAAAAATCATAGTTAAGTTATCTGTACTTTTTATCTTGAGCACGGTCGGCGGCGATTTGCGCCTCATATTTATCGCCGACGGCTAATAACATCTGTTTTGTATAAAGCAAATCACCGCGCTGTTCTCCGTGATAGTCGAATATGCGCGTCTCTACAATACTATCGACTGGGCAAGACTCCTCACACAGTCCGCAAAATATACATTTAGTTAGGTCAATGTCATAACGTGTGGTGCGGCGCGTATTATCTTCACGCTGCTCCGATTCAATGGTAATTGCCATGGCCGGACAAACCGCCTCACAGAGTTTGCAAGCAATACAACGCTCCTCACCGTTTGGATAACGACGCAGCGCATGAAGTCCACGAAACCGGTTGGATTGTGGTGTGCGCTCTTCTGGATATTGAATGGTAATTTTGCGCGCGAAAAAATAGCGACCCGTGAGCGCCATGCCTTTAAGCAGCTCCCAGAGCATCAAACTACCTAATGTACTTTTAATTTTATTAATCATAGCGTTAATGGAATAAATAAGCCCAAGGTGTTTGCATCATGCCGCCAACAAATACAATCCAAACAATGGTGATCGGGATAAACACTTTCCAGCCCAAGCGCATGATTTGGTCATAGCGGTAACGTGGGAATGTCGCACGAAACCACAAAAAGAAGAATACAAAAAAACTCATTTTCGCGAAAAACCAAATAATACTATCTGGCAAAAAAGATACCGGCGACAGCCAGCCGCCAAAAAACATGACTGTAGCCAACGCGCATACCAACCAAATGTTGGCATATTCTGCCAAGAAAAACAGTGCAAATGCCATGCCAGAATATTCCACATGAAAGCCTGCAACAATTTCTGATTCACCTTCTGCCACATCAAATGGTGCGCGGTTAGTCTCTGCCACAGCACTAATGAAATAGACGATAAACAGCGGAAATAATGGGATGAAATACCAGTGTAAAAGCCCACCCGTTTGGCCTTCTACAATCTTGCCAAGGTTAAGTGAATTCGCACACATCAGAACCCCCACCAGCGCGAAACCCATGGCGATTTCATAAGAAACAATTTGCGCCGCAGAACGAAGTGAACCCAAAAATGCGTATTTGGAATTGGATGCCCAGCCCGCAATAATCACACCGTATACTGCTACAGATGTCATGGCAAGGATATAAAGCAGACCAGCATTAACATCCGCCAGAACCAAAGTTGCATCAAATGGAATCACCGCCCAAGCAGCAAATGCAGGCGCGATCGCTAACACCGGTCCCAAGAAAAACAAACCTTTGTTTGATTCGGAAGGTAATATAATCTCTTTAAAGAGCAACTTAACGCCATCCGCAATTGGCTGCAGCAAACCAAAATACCCGACACGGTTTGGGCCGATGCGCACCTGCATATAGCCAATCACTTTGCGTTCCGCCAATGTTAAGTAGGCGATAGCAATCATTAGCGGCAACACGATGGCAATAATCTTAAGCAGCGTCCAGACCGTCAGCTCAATTGCAGGCCAATAACTACCAAAAAATTGTATAAAGAAATCCATCAAATTTGCTCTTGTCTGACTTTTTCCACGGAAATGTCTCCCATTAAATCACCCAATCCAATGGTATCTTCATGCGCAGCAGTAACGCGTACGCAGCCTTTTGCTACATGGCTGTCCAATCTCACGGTGAGTATCGCACTACCTTTATCTTGCTTTGCCAGCACAGTATCACCTTCGCGCAGGTCTAACTCACGCATATCATCTGCATTCATGCGCGCCATTGGCTTAATGTTATATTTGGTTTTTTGTAGCGGCGCAGAGCGGCGCACGATTGGATCAGACTCATATTGCGGCACCTCACCAACACGCTGCAAGCCAGGTGATTTAATTTTAACTTCAATTTCTACCAACTCTTTTAAATTGTTATTAAGGCTGCGCCATACAACAGTGGAAGGTTTTTCGCCACCAAAAATCGCGTTTTTAACTTCTTCACTGCTGTTGTAATCAAAACCTTGCAAACCAAGGGTATTCGCCAACACGCGAATCACCTTCCATGCAGGGCGGCATTCACCAAGCGGTTTGGTCACGGCTTCAAAACTTTGCACACGCCCTTCCATACTCATAAAGCTGCCGGAAGTCTCGGTAAAAGGTGCAATAGGCAAGAGCACATCGGCATTATCCAGCGCCTCTGATTTAAAAGCGGTCAAGGCGACCACACACTCAGCTTCCGCCATTGCCGCCTTGGCTAATGCAGCGTGCTGACAATCTAATTCAGGCTCAATATTGAGCAGTAAATAGGCCTTGCGAGGTATCTCGATCATTGCCCGCGCATGCATGCCAGTTGCGCTGGGCATTACACCCATTAAATGCATACCTGTACTATTTGCAGCAGCGGGTAAAATACCGCCTTTGGCACCACAAATACCGCCAATCGCTTCAGCCAGACTGTACATCTCAGTAAATCTGGGTGCGCTTAGTGCCATATTGCCCAAAAATATACCCACTTTTGGCGCAATTAAATCTAGCGTCTTACTCAAGCCGGCCAAACTTTCAGCCATAATTTCCGTATTGGGACGCACATGAATTTTTTCTAAAAGCTGGCTTAGCGAAGGCGGCAAACATAATGAAAGGCGCTGCACCTGCGATAATGCTTTTAAAATCTGTGCAAGCACATTCACCATATCATTTGGCGTAACGATAATCTTGTGGGCGACAGGCATGAGCGGGTTATTATCAAGCGGGCTTATAATATTTAGCTCAGCGCCATTATCCACAGCCTGACGGAAGCGCTTGGCAAGCAATGGATGCTCGTTACGCAGATTCGAGCCAATCAGTAAAATGCGGTCCAACTCTTCAATTTCGTGGATATTAATACCCATCCATGGGGTTCCAACGCGCTTGCCATCCAATCTAAAATCGGTCTGGCGCAAACGGTAATCTACATTACCACAGCCCAAGCCACTCGCCAATTGCTTGATTAAGTAACCTTCTTCCATGGTGCTGTTGGGTGAAACCAAAACGCCTAAAGATTCGCCACCATGCTGTTTGGTAATATCCTTCAATTGTCCTGCCGCAAACTCCAGCGCCGTTTTCCAATCAGTTTCTTGCCACACGCCATTATGTTTGATCATCGGCACTTTCAGACGATCCGGACTATTGAGGCCTTCGTACGAGTAGCGATCTCGATCCGAAAGCCAGCATTCATTGATACTTTCTTTTTCACGCGGCAAGACGCGCATGACTTTATTATCTTTTACATGGACTTCAATATGCGAGCCGAGTCCATCGTGTGGCGCAATGCTCGGGCGGCGCACAAGCTCCCAACTGCGGGCAGAGTAACGAAAAGGCTTGCTCGTAAGCGCACCAACTGGACATAAATCTATGATATTTCCAGAAAGCTCGGAATTTACGCTCTTATCAACATAAGCACTAATTTCCGCATGCTCGCCACGTCCAACCAGCCCCAACTCCTGCATGCCGCCGATTTCTTTTAAGAAACGTACGCAGCGTGTACATTGAATGCAGCGCGTCAAATCGGTACTAACCAACGGTCCGATATTTTTGTTCAACACCACGCGTTTTTCTTCGGTGTAGCGGGAACCGCTCGCACCATAGGCAACTGCAATATCCTGCAAATCACACTCTCCACCTTGGTCACATATCGGACAATCAAGCGGGTGATTAATCAACAAAAACTCCATTACACTTTGCTGCGCTTCAACAGCCTCTTTGCTACGTGTATAAATCTTCATGCCGTCAGCCACGGGGGTTGCGCAGGCAGGCAGAGGTTTGGCAAATTTTTCTACCTGCACCAGGCACATGCGACAATTAGCGGCGACCGAAAGTTTTTTGTGATAACAGAAACGCGGGATAGCAACGCCCAGTTTATCTGCAGCGTCAATAATCGTCGAACCGTGCTCGACTTCGACTTGTTTGCCGTCTATTTCAATATTTAACATATGCTATTTACCATCAACCATGCTTTTGCCATGCTGAATGTAATATTCAAACTCTGGGCGGAAGTGCTTAATAAAACTTAGTACTGGCGTTGCTGCAGCATCACCCAGCGCACATATCGTGCGGCCAGAGATATTATTACTTACATCGCTTAGCAAATCTAAATCTTCCATTTTGCCTTTGCCCTCTGTAATGCGTTTAATCACACGATATACCCAGCCCGTTCCCTCACGACAAGGCGTACACTGGCCACAGCTTTCTTCATAAAAAAAGTATGAGAGGCGTTTGAGCGTCTTTACCATACATGTTGTTTCATCCATCACAATCATGGAGCCCGCACCCAAGCTGGACCTTGCTTTGCTCAAACCTTCATAGTCCATAGTTGCGCCTATAATCGCTGAAGCTGGCATTACCGGTGTTGACGGTCCGCCTGGGATAACCGCTTTGAGTTTACGGCCTTTCCAGACACCGCCCGCCATCTCAAGCAAGTCATTAAAAGGCGTGCCCATTTTAACCTCATAATTACCAGGCTTTTCTACATGACCAGACACTGAAAATAACTTTGTACCGCCCGCATTCGCCACGCCTAAATCTGCAAACGCTTGTCCGCCATACTGCAGAATCCAGGGAATGCTCGCATAACTTTCTGTATTATTCACGTTCGTTGGCTTACCAAAAACACCATAACTTGCAGGAAATGGCGGCTTAAAGCGCGGCTGGCCTTTTTTGCCTTCAATCGATTCAATCAGCGCAGTTTCTTCGCCACAAATATAGGCTCCGTAGCCATGCACAGCGTATAAATCAAAACTGAAATTAGTGCCAAACAACGCTTCGCCAATATAACCAGCAGCGCGTGCGTCTGCCAAGGCCTGCTCAAATATCTCGTATTCATGCCAAATCTCACCATGAATATAGTTGTAGCCGACTCTAGCCCCAAGTGTATAGGCCGCAATCGCCATCCCTTCAATCAGCTGATGTGGGTTGTAGCGAATAATATCGCGGTCTTTAAATGTTCCTGGCTCACCCTCATCGGTATTGCAAACCAAATACTTAGTTCCGTCAAAGTAGCGAGGCATAAAGCTCCACTTAAGCCCTGTAGGAAAGCCCGCGCCCCCACGCCCCCGCAACCCAGATAACTTAACCTGATTAATGATATCTACTGCTTTTACTTTTTCGGTCACGATACGTTTGAGTTGTGCGTAGCCACCCAGTTTTTCGTAAGTTGCCAATGACGATGGATCTTTTTCTGTGAGTGTACGTAACGTCAGCAGAGTCTGGCCTTTAAAGTTCGACTTGGTTGTTTTTGTCGCAGCCACTATTTCAAATCCTTCAAAATCATATCTACTTTTTCAGGGGTTAAAAATTCATGCATTTCGGTGTTGTTCACAATCATTAAAGGCGCGCCGCCACAGGCGCCCATGCACTCGCCCTCTTTCAGGCAAAATTTCCCATCTGCAGTCACTTCATTAAAGCCAACACCCAGTTTGGTTTGCAGGTGATTTACTATGCCGTCACTATCGCGCAGCATGCAGGAAATGTTGGTACAAATAGCGATTTTATATTTACCAACTGGCGCTAAGTCGTACATATTGTAAAATGTTGCGACTTCCAGCGCGGCAATTTCGGGAATGCGTAAATATGCAGCAACATCCTGAATGCACTCTTGTGATAACCAGCCCATCTCCGTCTGCACGATGCGCAAAGCGCTCATCACCGCCGCCTCACGTTTATCTTGAGGGTATTTGGTCAATTCGTAATCAATTTTTTTAATGGCTTCTGCGCTTAACATATCTATCTATCTATCTCGCCAAAAACAATATCTTGCGTGCCGATAATTGCAACCAAATCAGCAATCATATGCCCCTTGACCATTTCGTCCAGCGCAGCTAAATGCGCAAAACCAGGCGCACGAATTTTTAATCGATAAGGCTTATTCGCACCATCAGAAACCATGTAGATTCCAAACTCACCTTTTGGATGTTCCACAGCCGCATAAGCTTCGCCCTCAGGCACATGAAAGCCTTCAGTAAATAGCTTGAAATGATGAATCATGTCTTCCATATTGGTTTTCATGCTCTCACGATTTGGTGGTGCGATTTTGTTATCAGACGTAATCACCGGGCCTGGGTTTGCGCGCAACCACGCTACACACTGTTTGATGATTTTGTTTGACTGGCGAAACTCTTCCATACGAATCAAGTAACGATCGTAACAATCACCATTCACACCAACAGGGATATCAAAATCCATCTTGTCATAAACTTCATAAGGCTGCTTTTTGCGCAAATCCCACTCAATGCCGCTACCGCGCAGCATCGGTCCTGTCATACCAAGCGCCAGTGCACGTTCTGGACTTACGACGCCAATGCCCACTGTACGCTGCTTCCAGATTCGATTATCCGTTAGCAAAGTCTCATATTCATCAATGTAAGTGGGAAAGCGATTCGTAAAGTCCTCAATAAAATCTAACAACGAACCTTGGCGATTTTCGTTAAGTTTCTTAATTTGGCTTGCAGCACGAAATTTACCAGTTTCATGTTGTGGCATACGTTCTGGCAAATCACGATATACGCCACCAGGACGATAATACGCCGCGTGCATACGTGCCCCAGAAACCGCTTCATAGCAGTCAAACAAGTCTTCGCGCTCGCGGAAGGCATACAAAAATACGGTCATTGCCCCCACGTCCAGCGCATGCGCACCCAGCCAAAGAAGATGGTTTAAAACACGGGTGATTTCATCGAACATAACGCGAATATATTGCGCACGAATCGGCACTTCCAAACCGAGCATCTTCTCAATCGCCATCACATAAGCATGCTCGTTTGCCATCATCGACACATAATCCAGCCTATCCATATAAGGCACAGATTGTAGATAAGTACGATTCTCAGCAAGCTTTTCAGTTGCGCGGTGCAAAAGACCAATATGCGGGTCGGCACGCTGAATTACCTCGCCATCAAGCTCCAGCACCAATCGCAAAACACCGTGCGCCGCAGGGTGCTGCGGGCCAAAATTCATGGTGTAATTTCTTATTTCAGCCATGACTGCCCTCATCACGAATCACTCGCGGCACATTGTTTCTTAACTCAATCGAAACTGGCTGATAAATCACGCGCTGCTGTTCCGGGTCATAGCGCATTTCCACATTACCAATCATCGGGAAATCTTTGCGGAACGGATGACCAACAAAACCGTAGTCAGTTAGAATGCGACGCAAATCTGGGTGATTTTCAAACATAATTCCAAACAAATCAAAGGCTTCACGCTCATACCAGTTGGCAACAGGCCAAACATCAACCAACGTTGGTAGCATGGGAAAATCGTCGTCCGTCGCGAACACACGCACACGAACACGCTGATTCAGTGAAACTGAAAGTAAATGCAGCACTACAGCAAAGCGTGGGCCTTGCCATTGACCGTCTTTATGTTCGGCATAATCCACACCGCACAAGTCTATCAACTGCTCAAACTTCAATTCAGCGTGGTCACGTAATTTAAGACAAGCCTCGACCAGATTTTCCGCTCTACATTGAATAGTAATTTCGTTTAGCGCAACACTGATTTCTTCCAGATTGTCGTTTAAAGCCAGTTTAAGTTGTGCGGATAATTGGTCTAATTTAGCTGACATGATTTTTATTTTATAACCTTAGCGCGCTATCGTATTGGTACGTCTGATTTTTTTCTGCAACTGAATAATGCCAAACAGCAACGCCTCTGCTGTTGGCGGGCAACCCGGCACATATACGTCCACTGGCACAATACGGTCACAACCGCGCACTACAGCATATGAATAGTGATAATATCCGCCACCATTGGCGCAACTTCCCATAGAAATCACCCAGCGCGGCTCAGCCATTTGGTCGTATACTTTTCGCAATGCAGGCGCCATTTTATTTACAAGTGTGCCGGCTACAATCATCACATCCGATTGCCGCGGACTTGGCCTGAACACGATACCGAAGCGGTCAAGATCATAGCGCGAAGCGCCCGCATGCATCATTTCCACCGCACAGCATGCCAAGCCGAATGTCATGGGCCAAAGCGAACCTGTACGAGTGTAATTGATAAGCGTATCGAGCGACGTGGTAACGAAGCCTTTTTCCATCACGCCTTCTAATCCCATTCCAGCGCACCTTTCTTCCACTCATAGACAAAACCAACCACGAGCACGAACAAGAAAAACATCATAGCCAGAAAGCCGAATAGGCCGATTTCTCTCAGCACTACAGCCCATGGGAATAAAAACGCAATTTCCAAATCAAACAGAATAAACAGAATAGCGACAAGGTAATAGCGCACATCAAACTTCATGCGCGCGTCCTCAAAGGCCTCAAAACCGCATTCATAAGGGGAGTTCTTTTCAGAGTCCGGCCGATGAGGTGACAGGATTTTACCGAGGATAAGTGGTCCTAGGCCAACTGCCAGGCCCACTAAGATGAACATCAAAATTGGAAAATAATTTTCCAGCACAGAGGTCCCTAACTAATGTTTTAAGAGGTTTTTATTTTTAAACTATACACTTCAAACATGTATTTAATACTTTAAATTTTTACTATTTGGTGCCGACGGAGAGACTCGAACTCTCACGACTTTCGTCACAGCCACCTCAAGGCTGCGTGTCTACCAATTCCACCACGACGGCATTGTGTTTAGGGCATTCCCTCAAAAACCTAAGCTTTAGTTTGGAATATCTTTCGCAGCACCAGAACTCGGGTTGCTTTCAGCAGGGGTTGTTTCCGTCGGTTTGCTTTCAACAGGTTGAGCTGCGTCTGTTTTTACTTGGCTAGCTTGAGTAGCCGCTTTAATCACACTGCCGCTGCTAGCGCGATGGCTTGCCATATAGGCAAGCGTGAGACTTGTGATGAAAAACACCACAACGCAAACGGCCGTTGCACGGCTTAAGAAGTTAGATGAGCCGCTCACACCAAACAAACTGCCTGATGCGCCACTACCAAATGCCGCGCCCATATCAGCGCCTTTGCCGTGTTGCAATAACACCAAGCCAATCACGCCAGCCGCTGCCAGCACATGAATGACTGTGACTAAATTTTCCATAATTTTTACCTATAAATATTCTCTCGAGAATATTTTAATTGTTAAATTTGTGCCGCGACCGACTCAGCTGCAATGCAGATATTTTCAAATTCTTTAGCATTAAGCGAACATTTACCAATTAGTCCGCCATCAATATTCTCAACTTCAAATAATTGTACCGCATTTTGCGGGTTTACGCTCCCCCCGTAGAGGATTTTTAGGCGATTTTCCGCCTCGATATTCAGCGCAGCGATTTTGTTGTGAATGAATTTGTGCATCGATTTAGCTTGCTCCGGCGTCGCAGCCAAGCCTGTGCCAATCGCCCAAATCGGCTCGTAAGAGATAATCGCATCGGCAAACGCCTCAGCACCATAAAGCTTAATGATGGTATCAAGTTGCTTGCCCACCACCATCTCCATCACGCCCGCCTCGCGCTCAATCAGCGTTTCACCCACACATAAAATCGGCGTGAGGCCGTTCTTTTTGGCAGTCATAAATTTCTGCGCAATATTCTCGTCACTTTCGCAATACGCCGTAGCGCGCTCCGAGTGGCCGAGAATCACATACTCACAACCAAAATCACGCAACATTTCGGCTGAAACTTCACCTGTAAATGGCCCAATCTCGTTTTTAGCCATATTCTGCGCGCCCCAAGCAATATCCGTATTACCTAGCAAGGATTGCAATTGCGCGAGGTAAGGATACGGCGCGCATACCACGACCTGCGTGTGCTTAAGGTTGGTTAATGTTTTGATGTAAGCCTGCAATAAAGCTTGATTTTTCTTAAGGTTGCCATGCATTTTCCAGTTAGCAACAACGATTTTTTTTGCAAAGTTCTTCGTTTGTGTCATATCGTGACATTATAGCTTAAGCAAGCGATGCATTGAGCACCTGTAACTGCAGTGTTTGTAATCCATTATAAGTATTCGTTTGTAGCTGATACACCGCATTGATCTGCTCGGGTAAAAACTCGGTTTGGCCAAAAAATATCGCATCAAATCGCTTACCTTGCTTCTCCAGATACAGTTTTAAATGCTTTTCGCCGACAATGCGCTGATTCACCACGGTAAACGCATCTGCAAACAAAGGCTGGGGGCATTGACCTCGTGCGCCAGAAACCAATACTTGTGAGGCTTCTAGGCTCATATGGTTGACTGCCAAGCTGCCTCCAATTGCAATCTCATCTGGTCAAATATATATTTAAAATTAATAAACACCCGTTTCTCTAAACACCATATTATTAATTACAACTTTAGTACCTTTTGCTATTATCGACGATTATTACAATAGGATTGCAGTTTGATGACACATTGGCGCCCCAAGTTTTTGCTGGGAATTTGCTTTGCAGCTCTTACCTCACCAGTTTTTTTAATTGATTTTTTTTCGGCATCCGGCATGCTCGTGGGCAACGAGTATTACGAAAGGCTCTTTTTAGCATTAGTTTTTAATATTGTAATAAGCTTCTGCGTGCCTTTCGCACTAATGCTAATACCCAAAGCGCCAAGAGTGGTCTGTTACTTTCTCTTTGGTCTGATTTGCACAACTTTTAGCGCTTTGTCGTTATTTCACATGCTAACATATGGTCAACTCATAGCGTCCCCTTCTGTTACAGCCCTGCTCGATTCCAACATTACCGAAGCCAGCGAATATCTAATTTTTCAATCCACATATGCCAAAGTATTTTTCACTCTTGTAACTTTTATATTTTTAAGCCTGCTTGCCATCTTCACTTGGAAGTTATTGAGCAAAGTTTCTATCCTTCATAACAGCAAAGCAATCAGTTTTCTTGCGCTTGCCATCTTGCTGGCGCTTGGGGGAATAGGGAAAAATAAGCTAACCTTTGCTTTTAATAACCCCATAGCTTTTACATACACTGTTGGAAGCGAAGTGCTCTCCAAAAGAGCAGAGTTCGATGCATTAAAGTCAATGAAAGCTAAATATAGCGATGCAAAAATGCTGTTCCCTAAAAATCACTCATTGCATATCGTAATTATTGGAGAGTCAGCAACCCGAAGCCATATGTCGCTATATGGCTATCAGAGAGAAACGAATCCATTAATGAAAAAAATAAATCATCTAAATAGATTTCAAGGCGTTGATGTTTGCTCAACAGAACCGCTTACTCAACTTTCCTTGTCAGACATCATGTTGGGTGGGGGGAAGCTAACATTTGAACATGGCCTTACAAATCCAAACTTAATATCAAAACTGAAAGATGCTGGCTACAAAACATATTGGATATCTAATCAGCCAGGTGGTGCTGGCTATTTCTCGGCATCATCAGCTTGGTTTGTCTTTGCCGACTATTCTGATTTCGTAAATAAAAGAGATTTTCGTATGGGTTATGATTTTGATGAGCAACTCATTCCTGCAATTGAAAAGGCTCTAGCAGGCTCTGAACCCAACAAAGTTATATTTATTCATCTTATGGGGTCGCATCCAGATTACAAACAACGTTACCCAAAAAACTTTGAATACTGGAAATCAAATGCAGAAGTTCCTAACACAGTAAAGCGGAAAAATGACCCGCTTTTTCGGGAAGATATATATAACGCATATGACAACTCAATTCTTTACTCAGACTTCATCATTTCTAAAGTTTTAGATATGGCGATCTCAAAAAATGCTGCTTCCATTACTTACTTTTCCGATCACGGTCAAAATTTAGGAGAAAATTCTGACTTTATCGGGCACAGCTTGTATAACGGACCGAGGCAAGGATTTGATGTGCCACTTATTTTTTGGCTAAATGAGGATAAGGTTAATCCGCTAAACTTAGATTTAGCTAATTTTAGGAACAACTTGAACAAACCATATTCTTTAGAAAAAATTCAATTCACTTTGTTAGACTTGTATGGCGTATCTCAAAGACCGACTAATCAAAGTTTATTTTCAAATAACTTCACTTCAAGCAAGCGACACTGCGATACATTAACTGACTAATCCATACACATTCTTTAATTGTAGTTGAAGTTTTATTAGTCCCTGATATTCATTTACATCCAACACAAAAGTTGCGTGTATTTTTTTGGGGAGCAAAAATTCGGTTTGGCCGAAAAATATCGCTTCGAAACGTTTACCCTGTTTTTCTAAATAGAGCTTCAAATGCTTTTCACCGACAATGCGTTGATTCACCACGGCAAACGCATCCGCAAACAAAGGCGGCGCAAAGCCTTGACCCCATACGCTAGACGCCAGTAACTGTGCGGACTCTAGCCGCATTTCACTCACATCCAAACAGCCGTCTGTCTCAATCATCGCCTGCAAATCGGCAGGGCTCAGCAACTCGCTCACCACCGCCTTCAAACGCTTGGTAAATGCAAAAAATCTGCTTGTTTGATGCTCAAACCCGCAGCCATCGCATGACCGCCAAATTTTAAAATTAAATCAGGATGTCGTTTAGTGACCAAATCCAAAGCGTCGCGTAAGTGTAAGCCTGCGATGGAACGACCAGAACCTTTAAGCACGCCTTCACCCGCTTCTGCAAAAACGCCATTATCCCCCGCCTGTGCAAAGGCTATAGTGGGACGGTGAAATTTTTCTTTTATGCGCGAGGCCAGAATGCCCACCACACCTTGATGCCAGCCTTGCTCATACAAGCTGATGCTGAATTGATTTTCGACTTCAATCTCATCCAAGCTCGCCAATGCGCCATCTTGCATATCAGCCTCGATATTGCGGCGCTCCAAGTTTAAGTCGTGTAGTGTTTGCGCGATTTTTTGCGCCTCAAGCGGCGTTTCGGCAAGCAAACATTGAATGCCAAGCCGCATATCATCCAACCTACCAGCCGCATTCAACCTCGGCCCAACGTAAAAACCCAAATCCTGCGCGTTAGTTTGTTTTAAATCGCGTCCGGCAACCCGTAGCAGCGCCTTAATACCCTCACAGCAAACACCAGCACGGATGCGACGTAAGCCTTGCTCAACTAAAATTCGATTGTTAGCATCCAGCTTGACCAAATCTGCCACGGTTCCTAAAGCCACTAAATCAAGCAATTCGGTTAAATTGGGTTCTGCTATATCTGCAAAAGCACCACGTGCACGTAGCTCCGCCCGCAACATCAGCAACACGTAAAACATCACCCCGACACCCGCCAGATTTTTACTTGGGAAATACAACCATGTTGATTGGGGTTCACAATGCATGCGGCTTCTGGCGTGACTTCAGCAGGTAAATGGTGGTCGGTAATCAGCACCTGAATGCCTCGCTGATTGGCGGCTGCAACACCATCGACACTCGCAATGCCGTTATCGACGGTGATGATGATATCTGGCTTGTTCTGCGCCGCGAGCGCGACAATTTCGGGCGTTAATCCATAGCCATATTCAAACCGATTCGGAACTAGAAAATCGACATTCGCACCAAAAGTTTTCAAACCCTTCATGGCAACTGCAGTCGCCGTTGCGCCATCGGCGTCATAATCACCCACGATTAAAATGGATTTTTCTGAATCAATCGCATCCGCAAGCAGTTTCGCCATAGTGCTGGCATTGGTAAGCTGTTCTGGCGGAATCAAATTGCTTAAAGAAACATCAAGTTCCTTTACGCTTACAACGCCACGCGCCGCATAAAGCTTGGCTAACAGAGGCGAAATTCCAACCTCTAATAACTGATTTTGAATTTCAGTGTTAATGGTTCTTTGAACAATTTTCACGAAGCAGTCAATCCGTAAAACCACAAACTGTTAATCGGCAGGTCACCACGCGCTTCACGCGCGCCATTCACAGGATGTGAGAACAACAGCATTTGAATTTCATTTTGCAGCTTTGCCCACGCCAAAGCGCCCTCACCTTTAGGCAGATAAGGTGCGACGTCTTTATTCACTACTTTTTCAATGGATGTTGTAGTAATTTTTGGGTCGGCATCTAAGCCTAAAAACCAAATGTCATTTTGCAGGTAAAAATACAAGCCATCTTGGTTGAAATGCTGATTTAAACTTAAAACAAGTGCTAGCGCAGCATCGCCAGAAGCCAATATTGGCGCGGGGTTGGAAAGAAAGCAACTAGTCTGCCCAAGTTGCATGTGCACAGGTGCGGCGAATAGCCAATAGGCATGCTGCGCGCTACCGCCCGCTTGCCTGAATGCAATTGCAGCGTTGGATGTTTTTGAAAATAAGCGAGTGAGAAATTGGAATGGCACGATGCCAAATTATACCAAAACAAAAGCCGCACCTAAGATTTCTCTTAGGGCGGCTTTGATACAACTAATTAACTAATTACCAGTATTTACGTTCGTGTTTACGATGTCCATAACCCTGTCCGTGTTTCCAACGATCATCATCGCGACCAGGTCTGTAAACAACATCTGTCACATAACCGCTTGGACGCACTTCCACATGCACGGGAATAAAACGACCTGGATCTTCTTGCGTCACGGTTGAGTATTGGCGACCATTGTATTCATAGTTCACCAAATAACCGGCTGGAACTTGGTGCCAGTTATCAACCGTTTGACAAGTTTCCACAGGGCGTGTTTCCACACGTTCACGGCCACGATAATCACGGCCACTATTATCTACACGGTCACCTACGATAGCACCTACACCAGCACCTACAGCTGCTGCAGCTACTCGGCCACTACCACGGCCAATCGTGCTACCTAACAGACCACCCGCTACGCCACCGATAATGGCACCACCAACAGAGCGTCTAGGCGCTTCGTAATAACTCTCGCGCACATACTCAGTGCGGCATTCCTGGCGTGGAGTATTCACACGCTCAAATTGCGGTGCAACGGAAATTACACGTGCACGGTCTTCATAATCATCATGATTTGCAAATGCACTCACTGATGTTGTTGCTAATACCATACCTACTAATAATACGTTTTTCACTTTAACTCTCCTCTTTGAGTTTTCTCTGCTTTTAATTTTGGGCAGATGAGCACATAACGCCGCAAAAAAAAGTTTGCCTACGCAAAAAGACATTATTAGGGTGAATTCATGATTTTCATTAGAAGGCTGCTAATGCTACTTATATGCTTTGTGACCAGAGTTACTGAGGCTCGCCAAATAGCGCCTATACTGCAAACATCCGTTGTTGTAAGCGGTCTATATTAATAATAATTTTTTGTGGAGAAACATCATGGAACGAATTAAATTGATATTAGCCTGCATCACGCTACTATTTAGCAACATGGCTTTTGCAGGCGAGTTTGGTGACCACTGCACAGCAAGCTTGGCGCAGGGTAAGGTACATAAAACACAATGTTTGATTACAAGTTTATACGAAGGCAAAACTTATTGTTTTGGCAGTGAAGAAGGTAAAGATACATTTTTAGAAAACCCAAAAGAAGTCATCGCCAAGGCTGCAGCATTTTATGCAAAGAACGCTGAGCCCGAACGCGTTAAAATGAGTCAAGCTGATGCATTGGCACAAATTAACAGCAAAACCTGTGATTTAACGAATAAAGATCTTGGCTACTTAATATTTAATGGCATGGATCTAAGTCACTGCAACATGCAAAACGTGAGCTTTTTTGGCGCAGAACTTAAAGGTGCAAAACTCATTGGCGCAAATATGCAAGGTGCCTATTTAAACCTTGCGCGCATAGAAAATGCAGACTTTAGTAACGCCAATTTAAGTAACGCGACGATTTTTCAGCCGATTTTCGATAAAACCATTTTTAAAGGCGCTAACCTTAGCAATGCACGCGTTATCGGCACGCTAGGCAAGGTGGATATGAGCGGCATTAATGCAACCAAAGGCCGTTTTGGTCTCGACGTAGGAAATCAGCCTATGGGGCAGATGAAATTCGATTCTGTTGGCGGTAATTTCGCAGGTGCAAATTTTGAAGGCGCTGATTTAAACATTGCTGCATTCACCTTTGGCGATTTAAGTGGCGCAAATTTACGCAATACCAATCTTTATCGGGCTGATTTAAACAGTGCCAATTTAACCGGTGCAGATTTAACCGGTGCAGATTTAACCAACGCCGAAATTGACGCTGCAAACTTTAAAGATGTAAAAGGGCTCGACACCGTAAAAGGTTTTGATACGGTAAAGGGTAAGTGCAACAACTGCGCACTGCCTCAAAAGTAATCAGAAAATGCTGCAGACTGTTAAGTGCTGGCTAGCTTTGTGAGTGCTTCGCGGTCAAGTATTTCGACTTGGCCGCGGCCAAGTGTGACCCAGTTTTTTTGCTCGAAACGTTTTAATTGCCTGCTCACCACTTCGCGCGCCGTACCCAGCTCATCGGCAATCTGCTGATGTGTGCGGTGAATTGTTTTATCGTTTGCATCCAATAGCAGTTTAGCTAAACGCGCATCAAGGCTATGAAAAGCCACTTCATCCAACAACACAATTAAATCACTAATCAGTGCGCCGTAATTGGTCATCACAAAAGTACGAAACACTTTAGAATCGACCATCAATTGATTAAATGCAGCGGCAGGAATAATCACGTCGCGAATAGGCTCTTCCACAACTGTTGAGGCTGGATAATCGCTGTTGCCCAAAAGACATGTCGTGGTAATCACGCAAGTCTCGCCAGGACCAACGCGATAAAGCAAAATTTCACGTCCGCCTGACGACATTTTATACACGCGCGACTGCCCTGCAAGCCTCATTACATATGCCCCGCAGGGGCCACCTTCCCGGTAACCAACGGTACCAACGGGCGCTTCCACCACGCGTGTTGATTTGGCTAGCAGGTCACGTGCACTTTGCTCTAAATGTAAAAGCGGCGGAAATTGCTCCAGCCAGGCAAGGCTATTTGCGTTTTGCATTACATCCCCAAATAAATCTTATTATCAATTTAATTGGATTGTAACGCGAAAAATTACAATGTCTATATCTACTTGAATAACCCTTTTTTAATCATGGGGTTATTCAATATTTTACCCTTGCGGCATCATTTCTTCAGTCACTCCACACATACGATTTGCAGGCACGGCAACATCAATCATTTTAGGTCTGGGAAGATTTAACGATTTCATTATCGCTATAAACTCATCGCGCGTTTTACCAGCCAATCTTGGATTTATGGTTTTTTCCTGACCAATGCAGCTTACGCGCCTGCCGTTATAATCATGCCCCGGATAAACCAAAGTATCATCCGGCAACGTAAATAATTTATTTGTAATGCAGTCATACAGAGCCCCGGCATCTCCTCCCTGAAAATCCGTACGCCCACAACCATTAATCAATAATGCATCCCCTGTAAATAATCTGTCATGCCACAAAAAACTGGTACTGCCTGGCGTATGGCCTGGCGTTGCAATCACATAGATTTTTTGTGTGCCGAAGATAAGCTCATCGCCATCTTTTAGTTGCAAGCTCGCCGCTTCAGCTCCACAGGCCTGATTTACCCCTGTCTGCGCTTGTGTGGCGTTGCGTAGCATGCCACTAGCGGTGACATGGTCAGCATGTACATGTGTCTCTAACGAGTATTTAAGATTGCAATTAAGCTCTTTTAACATGGCCAAGTAACTATCCAAATGAGTGTCCACCGGATCAATCAACACAGCATCGCGCGTTTCGTCATCTACAATTAAATAGGTGAATGTAGATGACTCAATATCAAACATTTGCTTAAACATAAAATATCCTATAATATATTAACAAATTATATTATATATATTTATATACTATATGCAATCATTACTTCAACCCCTATTGAGATAAATCAAAACGATGGCTGAAACCCTGATACAAACCGGCGGAATTAATTTTAACGACTTAAGAACGTCTGCAGATAGAGCATCCAGCCTCATGAAGAGCATGGCGAATGCCGACAGACTAATGTTGCTATGCCAGCTTTCCCAAGGCGAAAGATCGGTAGGCGAGCTTGAGGAAATTTTAGACATTCGACAACCCAGCTTATCGCAGCAGCTCACCGTATTGCGCGAGGCAGAGCTCGTTAAAACAAGACGCGAAGGTAAAAATATTTACTACAGCATATCCAGCGAACCCGCGCTTGCGATAATGCGCGTGCTATCGCAACAGCTTTGCAACATCAGTAAATAAACTAGGAAAACTATCATGGCACTCATCATCACTCGCATCTCAGATAAATTTAGCACCTCTCCACAAATTACCGTAGACGATGTGGCAGAAATTGCCGCGCTAGGGTTCAAGACAATTATTAACAATCGTCCAGATGGTGAAGGCGGTGTGGAACAACCACTTAGCGAAGCTATTAAGGCTGCCGCTGAAAGCGCTGGATTAACATATGTTCATATCCCAGTGATTCCGGGCAACATTACTGAAGCCAATGTGGCCGAATGTGCAACCTTTTTACTTAATGTACCAACCCCTATTTTAGGTTTTTGCAGAACAGGTAATCGAGCGAGCAATCTGTATCAACAAGCATCAAATAAAAATAGTCATGGCAGCACGAGCTCCGCAAAACAAAACTGGCTAATGCAAAAAATTTGTAATTTTTTTAAAAACAAATGCTTAATTACTAAATTGGTACGCAAACTTAGCAGCAAGTAGACACATTTAATTATTTAGGAAATCAAATGGAAGCAGCATGCAATTGGACAGGTGCACGTGAAGTTGTGATAGTTGGTGGAGGTGCTGCTGGCATTGGCTTGGCTGCAAGTTTACTCAAGCGCCAGGCACATTTAAAAGTCACCATTATCGAACCCTCAGGCAAGCATTACTACCAACCCGCATGGACATTGGTAGGCGGCGGCGAGTTTGATGTGGCAAAAACCGAGCGCAATATGGCTGATTGCATTCCCCGCGGCGCTGAATGGGTACAAGCTAAAGCAACCGGTTTTGACCCGGAAAAAAATCTAGTCTTAATTGAAAATGCCGAACCGATTGAATACCAGCAATTAGTAGTTGCTGCTGGTTTAAAAATTAATTGGGATGCAATTCCTGGTTTAAATGAAACTTTGGGTCAAAAATGGCGTGACCTCTAATTATCGCTTCGATTTAGCGCCTTATACCTGGCAACTCGTACAAGGTCTAAAGTCCGGTAAAGCGATTTTTACGCAGCCCCCTATGCCAATTAAATGTGCTGGCGCTCCGCAAAAAGCCATGTATCTATCTTGCTCAAATTGGGAAAAATCCGGTGTTTTAAAAAATATCGAAGTAGATTTCAACAATGCCGGTCCTGTATTGTTTGGTGTGGCGACTTATGTGCCCCCACTGATGGAATACATCAAACGCTATAACGCGAAACTTAGTTTTAATTCCACACTAGTGCAAGTAGACGGTGCAAACAAAAAAGCCTGGTTTAACGTAAAAGACACTGAAGGCAACATCACAAAAGTAGAAAAGTCATTCGACATGCTCCATGTTGTGCCCCCACAAAGCCCGCCAGATTTTATTAAACAGAGCACTCTGTCCGATGGCGCTGGCTGGGTAGAAGTGAATCACACCACCTTGCAGCATGCACGTTACCCAAATATATTCAGCCTTGGCGATGTATGCTCATCACCAAATGCAAAAACAGCAGCAGCCGCACGCAAACAAATTGTGGTGGTGGCTGAAAACATAATTGCCCTACGCACTGGGGAAGCCCTCACCACCACTTACGATGGTTACGGCTCTTGCCCACTCACTGTAGAGCTCGGCAAGGTTATCTTGGCTGAGTTTGGTTATGGCGGCAAGTTACTCCCAACCTTTCCACTAGACTCCACTAAACCGAGAAGAATAAATTGGTTGCTTAAAAAAACAATTCTCCCTTGGTTATACTGGAACGGCATGCTAAAAGGTCGCGAATGGCTTGCAGAGTCTACCAACCCAGAACATAAATAAACCGTGCCTCTTGACTTAATTCCAGTCGTATTAGGTCTTTTCGTCGGCCTGATACTAGCGATAACAGGCGCAGGTGGCGCAATTTTATCTATACCATTACTTGTTTTCTTTTTGCATCTCAGTATTACACAAGCTGCACCGATTGGCCTTTTCGCACTAGCATTATCTGCAGGAATCGGCGCATTACTCGGCTTAAAGGCAGGCATAGTTCGCTACAAGGCAGCGGCGTTAATGGCTGCCAGCGGAATAATAGTTGCACCTGTTGGGGTATGGCTTAGCCACGCCCTGCCAATCAATCTTGTCGGCATCTTGTTTGCAGGCGTATTAACCTATGTGGCGTGGCGTATGTTGCATGAAACATATTCAGAATCAACAAATATAGAAGCAGCACCGTGTCAAATCAATCCCGCAACTTCCAAACTATTCTGGACTGCACCATGCACAGCGCGGCTGGGAACAGCTGGAAGCTTGGCGGGTCTGCTCTCGGGATTACTGGGCGTCGGAGGCGGCTTCGTAATTGTGCCCGCACTACGAAAAGTCAGCAATTTAGAGCTGCAAACAATCATTGCAACATCGCTCGCTGTAATCGCACTAATTTCCACATCAAGCCTTTTAACTTATATGTGGCATTTTGCGATTGACTGGAAAATTGCACTGCCGTTTGGGCTTAGCACTTTGGCAGGCATGCTAATTGGCAGAAGGTTTGCAGCTAAAATAACCCCTAAAAACAGCCGTCGAGCATTTGCCGTGCTGGCATTAATTGTTGCGATAATGCTAGCAATTAAATATTTAAAACTATTTATCCAATAGCGCTTTAAGCATCTCTAACCCAAAACCAACGCCAAAGCCATTTACGTCTGATTGCACTGCGCCCAGACCGTCTTTGCGATTAGTGCTCGACAAATCCGCATGTAGCCAAGCCACATCGTTCTCAATAAATTTTCCCATAAAACGTGCCGCATGCATGTGGTCGCCACCGCCTTCAAGCGTGCATTGCTTGATGTCGGCAATATCGCTATCCAAATCACTGTCCATGTCTTCTTCATAAGGAAAAGCCACAATGCGCTCGCCTGCCAAAGCGCCTGCACCAACAGCCTTGCAGGCCAACTCAGGCCTGTTGGCGATGACACCGCTCATACGATCTGTCACGGCAACCGCCATGCTGCCAGTGAGCGTGGCGTAATCCAAAATCACATCCGGCTTGGCGCGCGAAGCGAGCGTTAATGTGTCGGCCAACACCATCCGCCCTTCCGCATCGGTATGCACAATTTCAATCGTCATTCCGTTAAGCGCTGTGACCACATCGTTCTGTTTGTAAGCAAGTGGGCCAATATGGTTTTGTGCGATAGCAAGCCAGCAATCTAGCTTCACTGGCAATTGCATCTGACTCGCGGCCAGCAAAACGCCAAGCGCAACCGCGCTACCATTCATGTCTTCATGCATACCTTGCATATACTTTGCTGGCTTCAGATTATGTCCGCCCGTGTCAAAGCAAATGCCCTTACCCACAAGCGCAACATGTTTTTTTGCGTCTTTTGGCGAGTAGGTCAGATGTACTATCGCCGCATCTTGCGGGTCAGAACCTTGCCCTACTGCCACAAATGCGCCCGCGCCCATTTTTTTTAGCTTAGCCATATCAAACTCTTCATGCTTCCAGCCATGTTGCTTAGCCAAAGCTGATATTTTTTTGCGATAAATAAGCGGTGTTAGCTCATTAGGTGGGAGCATTGTGAGACTGCGACAAAGCGTATTGCCAGCCACGCGCGCATTGACATAACCATAATCATGCGGAGCTTTATAGCCATAAATACTGATGCTTTTAAGCTGGGTAGCTTTAGTTTCTTTTTTCTTTCTGTTTGGCAAGTCAGCTGCGTTCACCGTCGCCACATAGTAGCTAGCGCAAGCATTAGCTTCTCGTGTCGCATCGTCGCCAAACACACATAGCGCAAGGCTCTCTGGGCTTTCACTCAACAAGGGTTTAACAGCCTTACGCAACAGGGTATGCTTCTGAAACATAGTCAAATTAGCACCCAAAACCACATAGCTTGCCAAACCGCCATTGGGCAAATCCACGCTCATCGGTTTTTTATTCAGGTCTTTAAATTCACTTTTGCTGCGTTTGATTTTATTTTGCAGAATTTCTATAAAGGGTATGTCTTTTTTACTTTTTTCATCCAATACCAATAGTATATGTTTTTGTGAAGTTAGCAGCTTTTCGCTTCCTATTTCAGCATTTTGTATTAACTTTAACGACATTTAATCATCCTTAACTCTTATATAAAACCTAAACCAACCATAGCAAATCTTAATGGTTTGCTCATCAAAGCCATTAGTTTAACTTGACCAAAAAGCTTAAAAAAGCGACACTTATACCTTTATGGGCGTCTTTATGACGCAACTCAATCGTTGCTCGTTTGTAGCATAAATGACTTGTAAAATAAATGCTACCAAATAGCAATCGTACTTCTGCTTTAATTACGCGCAAATTTGCGCGACGGAGAACTCTCACGCATGGTAATGAATTCGCAAACTGGCTTGACTGAAACTGACGCACAAGAAACACAGGAATGGCTAGAAGCACTTATCTCTGTTATTGAAAACGAAGGCACAGAACGTGCCCACTTCTTACTAGAGGCAATGATCGATCAGGCGCGCCGTTCTGGCAGCAACCTGCCCTACAATGCGACCACGGCCTACGTAAATACCATTCCCACACATTTACAGGCAAGATTGCCTGGCGACCCAGAAATGGAGCGCCGCATTCGTGCGCTTGTCCGTTGGAACGCAGTCATGACGGTCTTACGTGCAAACGAAAAATCCCCCGGTGTTGGTGGCCACATCGCCAGCTTTCAGTCTGCTGCCACACTATACGATACTGGCTTTAACTACTTTTTCCGCGCTGCCAATGAAAGTTTTGGTGGTGATTGTGTGTATTTCCAAGGCCACTCTTCGCCTGGTGTATATGCCCGCGCCTTCTTAGAAGGCCGCATCACCGAAGAGCAAATGGATAATTTTCGTCAGGAAACTGATGGCAAAGGTTTATCCAGCTATCCGCACCCGTGGCTAATGCCAGATTTCTGGCAATTCCCTACCGTGTCTATGGGGTTAGGGCCATTACAAGGCATTTATCAGGCGCGTTTCTTAAAATACTTGCACGACCGTGGCATTGCAGACACAAGCGACCGCAAGGTTTGGGTGTTCTGCGGCGATGGCGAGATGGACGAGCCTGAGTCACTTGGTGCGATTTCACTCGCTTCTCGCGAAAAGCTTGATAACCTCATTTTTGTCATTAACTGCAATTTACAGCGTTTGGATGGCCCTGTCCGTGGCAACGGCAAAATCATTCAAGAGCTGGAATCTGATTTCCGCGGCTCTGGCTGGAACGTATTGAAAGTCATCTGGGGCTCTTATTGGGATCCGCTCTTGGCTATGGATAAAGATGGTGTGTTGAAAAAACGCATGGAAGAATGCGTGGACGGCGAATACCAAAACTTCAAACAAAAAGGTGGCGCTTATACGCGTGAAAATTTCTTTGGCAAGTATCCTGAGCTTAAGGCGATGGTTGCCGCCATGAGCGACCAAGATATTTGGCGTCTAAATCGTGGTGGACATGACCCACACAAAGTTTTTGCCGCCTATCACGCCGCTGTCAATCACAAAGGTCAACCAACCGTAGTGTTAGCTAAAACAGTAAAAGGTTATGGCATGGGCGAGGCTGGCGAGGGCCAGAACACAACGCACCAACAAAAAAGCATGGATATGGAATCGCTCAAAAAATTCCGCGACCGCTTTGATCTGCCGCTCACTGATCAGCAGGTCGAGAGCTTAAGCTTTTATAAACCAGCGCCAGACTCGCCGGAAATGAAATATATGTCCGAACGCCGTGCTGCGATGGGTGGTTTTGTACCACAGCGCCGCCGTAAAGGTAACGCTCTAAATGTTCCTGCGCTTTCCGCATTTGAAAACATGCTCACTGCCACTGGGGAGCGAGAGATTTCCACCACCATGGCATTTGTGCGCATCCTTTCAACTTTAGTGCGCGACAAGGAGATTGGCAAGTATGTCGTGCCAATTGTGCCCGATGAAGCCCGCACATTCGGTATGGAAGGCATGTTCCGTCAATTGGGCATTTACGCTAGCCAAGGCCAGCTCTATGAGCCAGTAGACTCCGACCAAGTGATGTATTACAAAGAACAAAAAGACGGTCAAATACTCGAAGAAGGCATTAATGAAGCAGGCTCATTCTCCAGCTGGATAGCGGCAGCCACATCATACTCCGTGACTGGCGTACAGATGATCCCGTTTTACATTTTTTACTCCATGTTCGGATTCCAGCGTATTGGCGATTTAGCTTGGGCGGCAGGCGACAGTCGTGCGCGCGGCTTCTTGCTTGGCGCCACTGCTGGCCGCACCACGCTAAATGGTGAAGGCTTGCAGCATGAAGATGGTCATAGCCATTTGATGTCAGCAACAATTCCGAACTGCATTTCGTACGATCCAACTTTTGCTTATGAGCTGGCAGTGATTATTCAGGAAGGCTTGCGCCGCATGGTGCAAAATCAGGAAGATGTGTACTACTACATTACCTTGATGAACGAGAACTACAGCCACCCTGAAATGCCAAAAGGCGCTGAAAACGGCATTTTGAAAGGCTTGTACAATTTCAGTAAAGCCAAAAATGCACAAGTTGATCTGATGGGAAGCGGCGTGATTTTACGTGAAGTCATTGCTGCTGCTGAGTTATTACAAAAAGATTGGGGCATCGCAGCCAATGTATGGAGCGCCACCAGCTTTACCGAATTGCGCCGCGAAGGTTTAGATTGCGAGCGCTGGAACATGCTAAACCCTGACAAGCCGCAACGCGTGAGCTATGTAGCGCAATGCTTAAAAGAGGCTCAAGGTCCGGTTATCGCATCGACAGACTACATGAAAAGCTTTGCAGAACAAATTCAGCGCTTTGTGCCAAACAAGTTTGTCGCTTTAGGCACGGATGGTTTTGGCCGTTCAGACTCACGCGAGGCTTTACGCGATTTCTTTGAGGTGAATCGCTACTATGTCGTAGTAACAGCGCTTAAAGCATTAAGTGATGAAGGAAAATTACCAGCGGCTAAAGTGGCAGAAGCAGTGAAAAAATATAAGCTAAATCCTAACAAACCTAACCCGACAACGGTCTAGGTTGAGGCGGAGCAAATAATGAGTTTAAAAGAAGTTTTAGTTCCCGATATTGGCAATTTTGATTCAGTCGATGTCATTGAGGTTTTGGTAAAAGCCGGTGACGCCATCGCAAAAGATGATTCACTCATCACCGTCGAATCTGATAAGGCCTCTATGGATATTCCCGCACCATTTGCGGGAGTGGTAAAAGAGGTTAAGCTAAAAGTAGGCGACAAAATCGCACAAGGCCATTTGATTTTAATGCTGGAGACCAGTGAAAGTTCTGTTACGCCAGAACCAAAGCAGGAAGCGGCTTCTAGCCCTTCCCCTGCGAAAGAGGCGCAAAAAGCAGAAACACCAAAGGCGGCCATCCCAGAGCCAAGCCGCCCTGCACCTGAACCTCCAAAGCAGGTACAACCTGCGCACCAACCCTTGCCAGTCGGTGAAAGTGTTATCGCTAATGGCGGCAAAAATTCGCATGCAAGTCCTTCTGTGCGTAAGTTCGCACGCGAGTTAGGCGTGAATTTGAGCCTCGTTAGCGGCTCGGGTCCGAAAAATCGCATCTTGCAAGAAGACGTGCAAACCTATGTTAAGGGCGAACTTGCCAAACCACGTAGCGAGAACATGGGCGCAGGCTTAGGAGCACTTGCAACCTTGCCGATGCCTATAGTAGATTTCAGCCAGTTTGGTGATGTTGAAACCAAGCCACTTTCTCGCATCAAGAAAATCTCTGGTGCAAATTTGCATCGCAATTGGGTAACCGCACCGCACGTCACGCAATTTGACGAGGCCGATATTACCGATTTAGAAGATTTCCGCAAATCCATGCAGGCGGACGCAGAGAAGCGCGGCGTGAAACTGACTATGCTGGCTTTCCTAATCAAAGCTTCGGTCAATGCGCTCAAAGCTTACCCTAATTTCAATTCTTCTCTCGCGCCAGATGGCGATAGCTTGATTATGAAAAATTACTACAATATCGGCTTTGCCTGCGATACGCCTGATGGCTTAGTAGTACCAGTGGTGAAAGATGTGCAGAATAAAGATGTATTGGATATCGCGCGCGATTTAATGGATTTATCAACCAAAGCCCGTGAGCGCAAATTAAAAATTGAAGAAATGCAAGGTGGTAGCTTTACTATATCCAGCCTTGGCGGCATTGGCGGTACATTGTTCACCCCAATTATAAACTGCCCGGAAGTGGCTATTCTTGGGGTTTCACGCTCATCCATGCAGCCGGTTTACAATGCCCAAACCAAAGAGTTTGAACCTCGACTGATACTTCCACTTTCACTTTCGTACGACCATCGCGTGGTCGATGGCGCAGATGGCGCACGCTTTACGAGCCACATGCGGATGATGTTGTCCGATGTCCGTCGCTTACTACTATAAGGTTTTTGAATGAGCAACTTAGTTGAAGTATTAGTGCCAGATATCGGCAATTTCGATAGCGTAGATGTGATTGAAGTGTTGGTGAAAGCGGGTGACAAAATCGCCAAAGAAGATTCACTCATCACCGTCGAATCTGATAAGGCGTCGATGGATATTCCTGCGCCGCAAGCAGGCACTGTGAAAGAAGTAAAAGTGAAAGTCGGCGATAAAATCGCTAAAGATTCGCTGATTTTATTGCTGGATGCTGAAGCCAGCGCGAGCGCGCCAAAAGCTACCGAAAAAGTAGAAGCAAAAACACCTGCCACAGAACCCGCGCCAATATTAGCTCCCAAGCCAATGACCGCAACTGGAAATAATGACATTACCACGCAGTTAGTTGTGCTTGGAAGCGGCCCAGGCGGCTATACGGCTGCCTTTCGTGCAGCAGATTTAGGCTTGAAAGTGGTGCTGATTGAGCGCTATACCACGCTTGGCGGCGTGTGTTTAAACGTCGGTTGCATACCGTCTAAAGCACTATTGCACACGGCTAAAGTGATTACCGAGGCTGAAGAAACTGCAGCGCATGGGGTAAGTTTTGGTGCGCCCAAAATTGACTTGGAAGCCCTAAAGAACTGGAAAGCGAATGATGTTGTAGGCAAACTCACTGGCGGTTTGGCACAAATGGCGAAGCAGCGTGAAGTAACTGTTGTGCAGGGTGTGGGCAAATTCACTTCGCCCAACCAAGTCGCAGTGACTGGCAGTGACGGCAAAGTCACAACCATTGGTTTTGAACAGTGCGATTATCGCAGCCGGCTCGCAAGCGACCAAATTCCCCGGTGCGCCAGAAGATGACCGCATTATGGATTCGACCGGCGCGCTGGCGCTAGCCGATATTCCGAAGCGTTTATTAGTCATCGGCGGCGGCATTATCGGTCTGGAAATGGGCACGGTTTACGATGCACTTGGCAGTAAAGTGAGCATCGTCGAATTTATGGATGGCTTAATTGCAGGCTGCGATCGTGATTTGGTACGCCCACTGCAGAAGCGTATGGATAAACGCTTTGAGGCCATTATGCTTTCCACTAAAGTCTCTAAAATGGAAGCCAAAAATGATGGTATTCATGTGAGCTTTGAAGGTGACGAAGCACCGAAAGAAATTCAAGTATATGACCGCGTATTAGTTGCAATCGGTCGCAAGCCCAACGGCAAAAATATCGGCGCAGAAAACGCAGGTGTTGCTGTGGACGAGCGTGGTTTTATTGCGGTTGATAAGCAAATGCGTACCAATGTGAACCATATTTTTGCGATTGGCGATATCGTCGGACAGCCCATGTTGGCGCACAAAGCGACCCACGAAGGCAAAGTGGCCGCTGAGGTGATTGCAGGCCATAAAGTAGAATTTATTGCGTCCGTGATTCCATCTGTCGCCTATACTGACCCTGAAATTGCTTGGGTGGGCATGACGGAAACTGAAGCTAAAGCCAAGGGAATAGAAATCGAGAAAGCTTCTTTTCCATGGGCTGCTAGCGGCCGTGCCATTTCGGTTGCCCGCACCGAAGGCACGACAAAGCTGATTTTTGATAAAACCACACACCGTGTGATTGGCGCCGGTATTGTAGGGGTAAACGCGGGTGAGCTGCTTGCAGAGGCAGTGCTGGCAATTGAAATGGGTGCTGATGCACATGATTTAGGCTTAACCATTCATGCACATCCAACGTTATCTGAAACTGTGTGCTTTGCAGCCGAGATGAAGGAAGGTACGATAACGGACTTGTACCTTAAGAAGCGATAAAGTTTTAAGGACAGGCAGTTGGCGCTAAATCAGTGCCCACAAACTCTGGTTTGATTTTATGCAGTTCCAGCGCCGCGTCGCTTGTTACCGCTTTTATTAACAAACTGCTAAGGCTCTTGCCTGGGCTGCGCAAGGCTTTGGTAGCCCCTTTTACGCCTTTTTCCTGCAAGCTGGTGAGCAAGCTGCTTGCCAGCTGCTCATCGCTGAACAAACCGAATGAAATCGCATTGCGCCATTGCGAATCCTGCACTATGTATAATTCTTCCACACCCAAAGCCTTAATTTCTTCAGCCTTTTGGCGAGCAAGTTCAGTATTTTTTAGTGGCGGATAATAGACCCAAAAGCGTTTATCCTGCTGCTCGATGGGTTCAGGATTCACCTCTGCCTGCAAACCCAGTCTCACCAAAACCACTTGAGCAGAAGGCAAATTAGTCGAGGTAAAGTTCCCCCATTTATAGCAAGTTGCGGCTTGCGTAATACCGCAAGTTGTTCTGGTGCTGCCTCTGGCAATGGCGCTACCTTTTTAGGCATTGCCTCTAAATCTTTTGCGGAAAGCACTTTTAGCTTTTCAGGACTAATCTCTTTGTTAGCCACCTCTGTTTTAGGTGCATTGACATTAAAATAGGCAAACAAACCCACGTTGACCAGCAACAAAACCCACACCCACCATTTCATACGACTTCTTTCTCCCGTAACTCTAAGCCGAGCAAGACCAAACCCTGCAACACCAGATTTTCTGCAATGATAACCCGTTTTATATGCGGTTTTAAAGCATCGGCAATTTTATTCGCATCCCCGCCACTGATAATGAGTCTGGGCAGATAAGCGCTATGCTTTTCAAGCTGCTGCATCATCACGTTAATCGCACCCACAATCGCGTTTAAACACCCTGTTCGCATGGCGTCTTGCGTATTGGTGGGGAACACGCTGGTTTTACCCTCAAGTGTTGTTTTAAGTTGCGCGGTATTGTCACTTAACGCCTCTTGCATCAAACGCAAGCCGGGCATAATGGTGCCGCCAACAAACATACCACCTTTTGTAGCGACATCTCTCGCAAGCGCATCTATGGTAATCGCTGTACCTGCGTTCACCACGATTGTCGGCTGCTTATGCATGTGCCATGCCGCTATCAATGCCGCCCAGCGGTCTGCGCCAAGGGTATTGGGCTGATACTTATTGCCAACCCCGCAAGCGTGTAATTGCGGAGTAACGAACACAACCTGTGTGCTCTGCGGCATAAATTCCAAAATCTGCTGCGCCAATGCCTCGCCTGCCACATTGGCAATCAAGGCTTTTTTTACACCCTTTAATGCACGCTTTAGCACAGACGCCACAATTTCCGTATTCAGGCACGATTGCATTTCTTGCAACTTACCGTCCGCGTCCACTTTTGCCCATTTGATACGGCTATTACCAATATCCATGACTAACAGCATTATTCCACGTTCCTTAAACTAATCTCACCGGCAGAAAAACGCTGCAAACCCAGCGCGGTTTCTACCAGCAATATACCATCTTCCGCCACACCGCTCACCATGCCTTGTACATCGCGGCCATCGGGCAACAACATGCGCACTTTCTTCTGCTGATAAGCATGATAACGCATCCACTCGTCACGCACACCCAAAAACCCCTGCTGCTCAAAATCACTCAATGCATCTGCCATGTGTTTGAGCAACGTACCCAGCAAAACGTTTTGGTTAATCGGCTCTGCACTTACACTCGCCAAATCAATCGCCGGCTGATCGATATTTTTAAGCACACTTTCCGGCAGATTAAAATTTACACCAACGCCAATCACTGCAGCACTCGGGCCATCTAAATCGCCCTGCAAATCAATTAAGATGCCCGCGAGCTTTTTATTCTCGACCAACACATCATTCGGCCATTTGAGTTGGGCGCTATGCACGCCCAAGCTTGCCAAAGCGCGTATCAAGGCCACTCCCACCGCTAAACTCAAGCCGGAAAGCGCCGATGCGCCACATTGAAAACGCCACAATAACGAGAACGTTAAACTCGCCCCCAAGCCCGAAACCCAAGTGCGCCCGCGCCTGCCGCGGCCTTTGCTTTGCACATGCGCCGCCACGCAGCTAACATGCGCCGCACCTTTTGTTGCTTGCTGCATGAGGTAAGTATTGGTAGAAGGCACTTCGTCTAAAATGGCGAGGTTAAACCAGGCGCGCTGCTCGCCGATTGCTTTTAGCACTTCGTTTTCATCTAAAAAATCAATTGGCTGTGGCAATTTATAGCCGCGACCACGCACACTAAACACCTCAACACCCAAACTTTGCGCATGCTGCACCGCGTTCCAGACTGTTGCGCGCGTTACGCCAAAATGTGTTGCCAGCGCCTCGCCAGAGTGGAATTTACCGTCTGCTAATTGTTTTAAAATGGGGAAAGTGTAGTTATTCATTTTAATCAAAGTTTAGCACAGCCACTACAAAAGCCAGCAACCCTTAAGCTAGTGTAAAATATGTGTAATTCATTTGGATTTGCATCATGTCAGCAGAAAAAACACCTATCGCACCCGCCTCTAACTTTATTCGCGGCATTATCGACCGCGATTTGGCCGAGAACAAATACGCAGCCAAAAAATGGGCTGGGAGCCCCGGTGATGCTGCGCATCAAGCGGCTGGCAAGGTGGATACCGCTAAAATCCGCACGCGCTTTCCGCCCGAGCCTAATGGCTACTTGCACATTGGCCATGCTAAATCTATTTGCCTAAACTTTGGTTTGGCGCGCGATTACGGCGGCATTTGCCATTTGCGGTTTGACGACACCAATCCGGAAAAAGAAAGCCAAGAATACGTCGATAGCATCTCTGAAATGGTGCACTGGCTTGGCTTTGGCTGGGAGAACAATGGCGAAAGTAATTTATATTTTGCCTCTGACTACTTCGATTTTATGTACCGCGCGGCAGAAAGCCTGATTGAACACGGCAACGCCTATGTAGATAGCCAAACCGCAGACGAGATGCGCGTTAACCGCGGCACGCTGACTGAGGCAGGCAAAGATTCGCCTTACCGCAACCGCAGCGTGGATGAAAACTTGAAGCTTTTCCGCGAGATGCGCGATGGCAAACACCCAGATGGCAGCATGGTGTTACGCGCCAAAATCGACATGGCATCGCCCAACATCAACATGCGCGACCCTGCCATTTACCGCATCCGCCGTGCGCACCACCACAACACGGGCGATAAATGGTGCATTTACCCCATGTACACCTTTGCGCACCCGATTGAAGATGCGCTGGAAACCGTTACCCACTCTATCTGCACGCTGGAGTTTGAAGACCAACGCCCGTTTTACGATTGGCTGTTAGAAAAACTTGCAGAGGCTAATTTAATCGCGCAGCCTATACCAAAACAGTATGAGTTTGCGCGGCTTAACCTCACTTATGTGGTGCTTTCTAAACGCAAGCTGATTCAACTGGTGGAAGAAAAACACGTCAGCGGCTGGGATGATCCGCGCTTGCCCACGCTGGCTGGCGCGCGCCGCCGCGGCTATACGCCGGAAGGCTTTAGGCTGTTTGCAGATAGAATCGGCGTGAGCAAAGCCGATAGCTGGATTGAATACACCATTTTAGAAGACTGCATGCGCGAGACGCTTAACGAGGCCGCAGAGCGCCGCATTGCCGTGCTAGACCCGATTAAACTGGTGATTGATAACTACGATGACAATACCTCTGAAGATTGCTTTGCGCCTAACCATCCGCTCAAACCGGAGCTTGGCAAACGCACCGTGCAACTCTCTAAAGAGCTTTGGATAGAGCGCGAAGACTTTATGGAAGAGCCTGCCAAAGGCTATTTCCGCCTGTTCCCCGGTAACATGGTGCGCCTGCGTTATGGCTATGTGGTGAAATGCACAAGTTTCGAGAAAGATGCCGCAGGCAACGTAACTGTGGTGCATTGCGAATACCTGCCCGATACCAAATCCGGCACGCCGGGCTCGGATGCCGTTAAGGTAAAAGGCAACATCCATTGGGTTTCTGCCAAGCATGCTTACGCGTGCGAGGTGCGCCTGTACGATAGATTGTTTAAAGAAGCCAACCCGGGCAGCGGCAAAAACGCAGATGGAAGCGAGCGGGACTTTTTAGACGACATTAACCCAAACTCGGTACAAACCATTACCGCGCAGCTTGAACTGGGTTTAAAAGACGCAAAACCAAGCGAGACCTTTCAGTTTGAGCGCCACGGCTACTTTGTGGCCGATAGAAAAGACAGCGTGGCTGGCAAGCCCGTGTTTAATAGAACCGTGACGTTGCGGGATGCTTGGCAGAAGTAATTTGAATTTATGCCTTTCACAATTTTTATTAGCTCAACCTTTATAGATGTAGAGTCAACCGAAGGCTTGTTCAGACGAAACTATTTCGCAGACTTGCCGACATAATTCACATAGCAATGGAAATTTTTGGAGCCTAAATACGCAGATACTCCAAAAGACTAGAATGTTTACGCATTAGCTTCGAACGGCAAGCTGTCTATGTCGGAATTTTTGGAAATAGCTGCTATGGCTCTAGTAGATAAACAGACTGGAAAGTCGCTCACCACAAGCTAGAGATACTGTAAGAAGCCTCTGCAATTAAGCTCCTCATGCACTCATTTATCTTATAGAATGAAGACATATACAACTCTGTCGCTCCTACTAAGCACGATAATTTTGCGATACAGGCAATCTCACTAGCAAAACATCAACTTCGCTAACTCTAAAAGTACAATATTATGGTAGAAATTCTGAGACTACTTAAAAAGTCACTGTCACTAGTTTTTTTTCGATATGAAAACCTTGCAAAAAATATTGAAGAAGATTTAACAAAATTAGTAGGGAATTGTCTGAAGCTCCCTCAGCACAAGTACTAGACAAGTTGCGCAATAACTCAGTGTTTGAGCTATCCACTTACAGCCAAGATAGAATTTTTAAAAGATAAAGTCAGTGTGATTCTTTTAAGTCAAAAAATGATCAGATGAAATTTTGGCGAATACGTGGAACTAGTTCTATAGCAGTGAGATAACATGGCTGCAGCCTTTGTTACTAAGTAGAGCAATCCAATTGCCATTAAATGTAAGCGGTAGACGGCCTGATGATAATTTGAAATAGTGTATTAATAGAAATTTTAAAAGAATTATGAAAAAGCCACAATTCAAGAATTAGAGTTTATTCAGTATAAGCAAATATAATTAAAGAAGTGAGACTTAAATTGAATATTATATGGAGCCATTATGCGGCATCGCTAGTAACACCACCATTAACACCGCATGGATATTGGCTCGCAGAGCATATAAAACTTGATTTATTTAGGCAAATAAGCGCACAATTAACCCATGAAAAAACGCCTGCATAAAATTAAAAAGCTCCACGCAAAAAAGCCTAGCGCGCCGATAGAAGCGCCCGTGTATGTGGGCGATATGGATGCCGCCAAGCTGGTAAAACCCGTGATTAGCAAAATGGTGTATGACGCCGATACGCTGGTGGAATGCGTGCTCACGGCAGAAGAGCTTGCCAAATTTAAACCCGATGCAGGTAAACGCCTGTGGCTTAATGTGCATGGCGTGCACGATGTAGATTTGATTAAGCAAATCGGCGCAATCTTTAAGCTGCACCCATTGGTGATTGAAGATATTTTAAACACCGAGCAACGCCCGAAAATTGACGAGTTTGAGGATTATATTTTCCTCGAAACACGTTTGTTTTATTACGAAAAATCCAATATGGACGCCAGCTCTGAGCAAATCAGCCTAGTGCTTGGCCGCAATTTTTTACTCACTTTTCAAGAACGTTCCACCGGCGCGTTTGAGCCGATACGCGAGCGCATACGTGCAAGCGCATCGCAGATTCGTCACTTGGGCGTAGATTATCTGGCCTACGCTGTGCTGGATAGCGTGGTAGATAGATATTTTAATGTGCTGGAAGACGTGGGCAACGATAGCGAAGATTTAGAAGACAGACTACTCGCCAAACCCAGCAATGCCGAGCTGCACACGATTCATCAGCTAAAACATGTGAGCATTGAGCTGCGCCGCGCCGTATGGCCGCTGCGCGAGGTGATTAATAACCTAGCGCGCAATGAAAAAGGCTTTTTTCAACCCGCGACTATCCCCTACCTGCGCGATGTGTACGACCACACTGTGAGTTTTATCGAATCGCTGGAATCTATCCGCGATACCTTAAGCGGCATGATGGATATCTACATGGCGAGCATGAGCCAGCGCGTTAACCTTGAGCTACGCGCGCTAACGGTAGTCGCCATGCTGTTTATGCCAGCCACGCTGATTGCAGGCATATTTGGCATGAACTTTCACTGGATGCCATGGATAGACGAGCACAACGGCTTTTGGTGGGCGCTGGGCATTATGGGCGCCATCGCGTTTATGATGATTTTGATTTTCTGGCGTCGGCAATGGATTAACCACAGCATGTTTTCACTCCACAAAGGCGACGATTGACCTCTGCTTGATTTCCGCGCTTGTGTCTTCATATGAGTTGTATTAGTCTGCAAGTGAAGATAAAGGAACCCGATGCGCCGCATACTCATTATTCTGGCTTTACTCGCTGCTATTGGTGCGGCATTCTGGTGGTTTAATAAACCCAACCCGATTAGCGTAGCTTTAACTGTTGCAGAAATAGGCAAGGTAGAAGCCAGCGTTGCCAACACACGAGCCGGCAGCGTAGAAGCCTGCCTGCGCACGCGCCTTTCGCCCATCATCGGCGGACGTATTGCCTACCTTGGCGTAAAAAAAGGCGACCACGTAAAAAAAGGCCAAGTACTGCTGCGCCTGTGGAACGATGACCAGCAAGCGCAAAGTAATCTGGCAGAAAAACAGGTAAACACCAGCAGCAAACGCATCACCGAAGTATGCACGTTGGCAGATAACGCAGAGCGCGAAGCAGCACGTATGGCCAAGCTGCGCGAAAAAGGATTTATCTCCGAAGGTGGTGAAGAAAAAGCACGTTACGAGGCAAAATCACGCCGCGCCGCCTGCAACGCAGCACGTGCAGATGTAACGCAAGCGCAAGCCCGCGTAAAAGTCACCAAAGTGGAACAAGATAGAACCGTGCTGGTTGCGCCGTTTGACGGCATCGTAGCCGATATCGTCGGCGAGCTTGGCGAATACACGACCCCTTCTCCACCCGGCGTAGCCACGCCGCCTGCGATTGATTTGATTGATAACAGCTGTTTGTATATCGAAGCGCCGATGGATGAAGTAGATGCGCCTAAAATCAGCGTTGGGCAAATTGCCCGCGTAACGCTGGATGCCTTGCCAAACAAGGTGCTGGCTGGCCATGTAAAGCGCGTTGCGCCTTATGTGGTTGCAGTTGAAAAACAGGCACGCACGGTAGATGTCGAGGTTTCACTCGATAATCCGGAAGATATTAAAAACCTGCTGGTGGGTTACAGCGCCGATGTGGAAGTGCTGCTGGATAGTCGTGACAATGTACTGCGCGTGCCGACATCGACCCTGATGGAAGGCAATAAGGTGCTGGTTTACAACGCTACAAGCAAAACGCTGGAAGAGCGCGCCGTGAAAACCGGTGTGAGTAACTGGGAATACACCGAGGTTACAGATGGCCTGAAAGATGGCGACCAGATTGTGACATCGCTTGAGCGTGAAGGCGTAAAAGCCGGCGCCAAGGTAAAACCAGAGAATGGTAACAACACAGCTGAAAAGGCTAAATAAACTGTGGCTGATGATGGCGTAGCCTCGACAACTCCCCCCAAAGCCAGTCTGATTTCGCTGCAAGGCATCGAACGTACTTTTCAGCTGGGCGATAGCAAAGTGCATGCGCTGCGTGATGTGAACCTGCAAATCCAACCCGGTGAATATATTGCGGTGATGGGGCCTTCCGGCTCTGGTAAATCTACGCTGCTTAATATGATAGGCCTGCTGGATAGGCCGGATGCAGGTACATACCTGTTAGAAGGTCGCGACGTGACGACACTCAACCCTGACGAACTCGCCAAAGTACGTAGCGAGCGCATTGGCTTTATCTTCCAGAGCTTTCATCTGGTGCCGCGCCTGACAGCCGCCGGCAATATCGAGCTACCGCTCACACTGGCTGGCTTACCTGTGAGCGAACGCAACAAGCGCGTGACGCAGGCCTTAAAAGAATACGGCCTGACCGAACGTGCGCATCACCGCTCTAACGAGCTTTCCGGCGGCCAGCGACAACGGGTGGCCATCGCACGCGCCACGATTTTACGCCCGCCTGTATTGCTGGCAGATGAGCCGACCGGCAATCTGGACAAAGCGACTGGCGAAGAAGTCGTGCGACTGCTGGAAACGCTGAATGCACAAGGCATGACGCTGATTGTAGTGACGCACGACCACGCGCTGGGTGCGCGCGCAAGGCGGCAGATCCGCATGGAAGATGGCGGCATCGTTAGTGATGCGATGAGCTCGACCGAAACACCTCCATGAAAATCACTGACACCTTCCGCTATGCCGCTCAGGCAGCCACAGGCACCCCGCTACGCACAGGCTTGCTGATGCTGGCGATGTCTATTGGCGTTGCAGCTGTGGTGATACTCACCGCGCTGGGCGATGGTGCGCGCCGCTATGTAGTCAACGAGTTTTCAGCCATCGGCACGAACCTCGTCATCGTGCTGCCCGGCCGTTCCGAAACGCGCGGTTTTAACCCTGCCAATTTAGTGACCAACACCCCGCGCGACCTGACTGTGGATGATGCCAATGCGCTACTGCGCTTGCCCGGCGTGATGCGCGTTGCGCCAATTACCGTTGCCACCACCGAGATTAATGCTGCCGGTAAGTTGCGCGAAGCGATGATGGTGGGTACGAATGCGGATTTTATCCATGTCCGGCAATTGAAAATGGGCTTGGGGCGGTTCTTGGGTAGCGCATCGATTGGGCATGGTGCGGCAGAAGTTGTTTTAGGCAACAAGATTAGGCAAGACATCTTTGGCAATGAAAGCCCCTTGGGGAAAATGGTTCGCATAGGCGACCGCCGCTTGCGCGTTGTAGGAGTGCTGGCAGAAGGCGGCCATGGCATGGGCATGTCTACCGACGAACTGGTGATTGTCCCTGTCTCGCTTGCGCAAGCGATGCTCAATAGCAATACGTTGTTCCGCATCTTAGTGGAGGCGCGCAGTCGCGACCAACTTGGCGAGGTAAAGGCGCGTGTGCTGAAAATGATTACCCAACGACATGAAGGCGAAGAAGATATCACTGTCATCACGCAAGATGCGGTATTACAGACTTTTGACAAGATACTGGGCGTACTAACGCTGGGCGTAGCGGGCATTGCAGCGATTAGTCTGGCAGTTGCCGGCATTTTGGTAATGAACGTGATGTTGGTATCAGTCACCCAGCGCACTGCGGAAATCGGCTTGATGAAGGCGCTAGGGGCGACATCCAGCGCGGTTAAGCAACTGTTTCTGGTTGAGGCAATATTGCTGTCATTATCAGGTGCGGTGATTGGCACCGCTTTGGGGTATCTTGGTGCTGGCGTGTTGCGACAATTCTACCCAACCTTTCCGGCATATCCTCCCATGTGGGCAGTACTGGCCGGCTTTGGCACGGCTATGGCATCCGGCGTGATTTTTGGCGTGATGCCGGCGCGCCGCGCGGCGCAATTAGACCCGATACAAGCATTGTCGAAGCGATAATCATGCTGCTCAAAGACGCCACTCAATTTGCCTTTCAAGCTATCAATGCACATCGCATGCGCAGCTTTCTCACGCTGCTCGGCATTGCAGTTGGCATAGCAGCAGTGATTCTGCTCACCTCAATCGGTGAGGGTGTGCATCAATATGTTTTATCTGAATTTACGCAATTTGGTACCAACGTGATTGGCATTTCGCCGGGTAAAGTCAAGACTGGCGGCGCGCCAACTGGCATCCCAACGACCGCACGCCTGCTTACGATGGAAGACGCTAAGGCGCTCAGACAAATACCACATGTCACCGCATCATCCCCCACCGTCTTCGGCAACTCCGAGGTAGAAGGCAACGGACGACTTCGGCGTAGCACGATTTACGGCGTGGATGCAGCGTTTACCCATGTATTGAGCGCCACCGTGCGTATCGGCAACTTTCTACCAAGGGAAGGCGCAGGCAGTGCGCGCAATCTTGTCGTATTGGGCAGCAAGCTGCGCAGCGAGCTCTTTGGTAACGAAAATCCGCTTGGTGCGCGCGTACGCATTGGCGGATTGCACTTTCGCGTGATTGGCGTGATGGCGCCAAAAGGCCAGTTTCTGGGAATTGACTTGGATGATACCGCGTTCATCCCTGCAGAACGGGCACTGGAACTTTATAACCGCGATGGCTTAATGGAAATCCATGTGATTTATGATGAAACAACCAATTCTGCCACGATAGAAAAACAGATTAAAAAAATCCTTACTTTGCGTCATGGTGCGGAAGACTTCACTATCACCACGCAGGAAGATATGCTGGAAACGCTTTCCAATATTCTCAACATACTCACCATGGCCGTAGGGGCGTTGGGTGGTATTTCTCTGCTGGTAGGCGGTGTGGGCATCGTCACCATCATGACGATCTCAGTGACTGAACGTACCAATGAAGTAGGATTGCTCATGGCCCTTGGCGCCAAGCGTAGCACTGTGCTGGGTCTGTTTTTGAGTGAATCGGTTATGCTAGCCGCAGTGGGTGGTGTTTTTGGCCTGATATTGGGAGCTGGGCTTGCGCAGACTTTGCGGCTGGTGCTGCCCAATCTGCCTGTGCACACACCTTGGAGTTTTGCGATTGGTGCACTGGTAACATCCGCCGTGATTGGTTTATTGGCAGGGGTCATGCCCGCCCGAAGCGCTGCGCGCCTTGACCCTATCGAAGCATTGCGGGCAGAATAAACCCTAGGTCTTATTTCAGCAGCTGCTTATATTTTTGCCTGATTTTGGCAACTTTTGGCCCTGCAACCGCCATGCAGTAAGGCTGATTAGGATTTTTATCATAATAATACTGGTGATAATCCTCAGCCGCATAAAATGGCGCTGGTGCGTTAAGTTGCGTGACTATCGGCGCGTTATAGATGTAAGCCGCGTTGAACTCATCAATCACTTTTTGTGCTGCAGCAAATTGTGCGTCATCCTGACAGAAAATAGCAGAGCGATATTGCGTACCCACATCGTTACCCTGACGGTTTAGTGTGGTTGGATCATGCGAAACAAAAAATATCTCCAGCAAGGTTTCAAACGAGATTTGGGCGGAATCAAACGTGATTTGAATCGCCTCTGCATGGCCTGTATCGCCGTTGCAGATGTCTTTGTATGTGGGGTTTGTTGTGTGCCCGCCAATGTAGCCGGAAACAACTTTTTTAACGCCCTTTAGCTGGCTGAATACAGGCTCGGTACACCAAAAACAACCGCCTGCGAAAATCGCAATTTTGTCGCTATTCATTACTTGTTTTCCTCAAAAATTCTCTCGTACAAGAGTATGATACTTAGTCTGTTCTCCGTGTTAAAAATTACAAAATTCTATGTTGCAGGCACTTTACGTTGACTTTAACTCCTACTTCGCCTCGGTAGAACAACAACTACGTCCAGAGCTGCGAGGCAAGCCGATTGGTGTGCTGCCAGTAATGGCAGAAACCACCTGCTGTATCGCCGCGAGTTACGAGGCCAAAGCCTTTGGCATTAAAACCGGCACAATCGTGCGTGACGCGCGCAAGCTGTGCAAAGATATCGTTCTTGTCGAGGCACGGCCTCCGCTTTACGTAGAATTCCATCACAAGCTCATAGAGATTGTAGAAAGCTGCACACATGTGGAAGAAGTGCGCTCAATCGACGAAATGGTATGCAAGCTCACCGGCAGCCAACAAGTGAAAGAAAACGCGTTAAAACTCGCATCAAAAATCAAACGCGAAATTAACAAACAATACCCATACATCCGCTGTTCTATTGGTATTGCACCCAATACATTCCTCTCAAAAGTTGCCAGCAACATGCAAAAACCAGATGGCTGCGTGGTGATTGAACAACATGAAATCCCTGAGAAGTTATTTACACTAAAACCGCGCGACTTAAACGGCATCGGCAGGCAGATGGAAGCACGGCTTGCTAAATATGGCATCACCACTATTCAGGAACTTTACGCGGCGAATCGTGACCAGCTCAGAACGGCGTGGGGCAGCATTGAGGGTGAACGCTTTTATGACAAACTGCGCGGCATAGAGCCTTATTATGTTAAAAGTACGCGCAGCAGCCTTGGGCACAGCCACGTGCTGCCGCCAGAACAGCGCAGCATAGAAGGCGCCAAAGCCGTGCTGCACCGCTTGCTACAAAAAGCCGCCATGCGCATGCGCAGTTATGAGCTACTCACCGCACACATCAGCGTAAAAATTAAACTGAGAAACCCCAAAACTAAAGAAACAACGCGCTTTTATAGTGAGAGCGGCATAAGCGCAACCGACAATACGCTTAAACTAACTGATGCTCTGGAAGCCTTATTACATGAGCTTTCTGGCACATACAAAAAACTGGAGCCAGTAGCAGTTGGAGTAAACTTTACGGCGCTAAGTAGCGCGGAAGAAGCTGCTTATGATTTGTTTGCAGAAAAGCCTTCTGCAAATGAAAAGCGTTTGAACAAAGCACTGGATTTGCTGAATTTGAAATATGGAAAAAATACAGTGTATTTGGGTGGCGCACACGCCGCACTAAAAAATGCACCCATGCGCATTGCGTTTCAACATGTGCCAGATTTAGTCATAGAAGAAGACTAGGCTCTATATTTAACCTAGTCCCAACAGCAACGTTTTAGAGATTCGGTATCTTTGCCACGGCTCAGTTCGTCATCCCTCGCACCGCGGCTTAAACTGTTATCTTCCCTACCACGCGAAAGCTGGTCAGCATCCTTGCCACGCGCTAGTCTTGAATCCTCTTTACCACGCCCCAATTGCGCAGCATCTTTGCCTCTTGCCAGACGCGGGTCTTCCTTACCGCGCGCCAGCCCTTCGTCTTGCTTGCCTTTTGTTAGGCGCGGGTCTTCTTTACCAGGCGATAATTGGCAGTCATCTTTACCTTTATTCAGGCGGGGGGCTTCTTTTCCGCGTGTTAATTGCGGGTCATCTTTACCCTTTATCAAACGTGCATCTTCTTTTCCGCGCTCCAGATCCGGCGTCGCACAAGCATCACCCTTGGTGGACTCTTTTGCGACGATAGTGTCATCCTCAGCCATCGCAAAGCCACTCAAGGCAAACATAAAAATAAACGTAATTACTTGTTTCATTTGACTTTCTCTAGGAAATGCATGGTTTACTATACAACGATTGATAGAAAAAAACACCATTTTTTTGTAGCCAGCAATCGTCATAGTAGAATTGGCTATCTAGAAGGCTTTGCCGAAGTGAATTTTAACCATACAACCCCGAAGAAGCCCGCACACAAGGAAGCGAGCAAAATCGCCATTTTGGAGCTATTGATGATATCGGGCGCATCTGCAAAAGCAAGATTAGTGATGAAAATGGACATCGTAAAACCAATTCCGCCGAGCATACCAATACCAATAACGTGCCGCCAAGTTAAGTCACCCGGTAGGCGACAAACACCTGTCAATACGGCCAGAAAACTTAATAGCGTGATTCCTATCGGTTTACCTAATACCAGTCCTAGCAATATGCCCATGGAGTTTGCAGAAAATATACTTTGAAGCCAGTCCGCACCGATGATAATACCCGTATTTGCTAATGCGAAAATAGGCAAAATAATAAAAGCTACAGGCTTGTGCAAAAAATGTTCCAAATTATAAGAAGGCGACTTTTCGTCTTCCGATTTATTAGTAAAGGGAATTGTAAAAGCCAGCAGTACACCTGTAATCGTGGCATGGATGCCCGACTTTAACATCAAAAACCACATCAAAATCCCACCCAATATATAAGGCAGCAATCTCATCACGCGCAACCTGTTCAACATAATTAAAATAGCAAAAACTACCATCGCAGCAATTAAATAGGAGATTGATAATTTAGACGTATAAAACACAGCAATCACGATTATGGCGCCCAAATCATCCATAACTGCAATTGCTGTTAGCAACACTTTTAGTGAAGTGGGGATTCGATTTCCCAACAACGCAAGTGCCCCTAGCGCAAACGCAATATCGGTTGCCATCGGTATGCCAATGCCCGCCTGAGTGGGCGTACCATTGTTGAAATAAAAATGGATGATAGCTGGTAACGTTAAGCCGCCTAATGCTGCAATAATTGGCAAAAGTGCTTTTTTGAAATCTGATAACTCACCTACATATAGCTCGCGCTCTAGTTCCAGCCCTATCAGTAAAAAGAAAATAGCCATTAGTGCATCATTAATCCAGTGCTCTAGGCTCAACCCAACAAAGTTGGTTTGCCAAAAAGCCAAGTATGACGGACCAAATGAGGTATTTGTAACACTTAGAGAAATAACCGTGCAGAAAATGAGTAAGACAGCGCTCGACTTTTCCGAGTTAAAAAATTGGTTAAACATAGAATTTTTAAGCATGGATGCAGTTTACGACAGAAGCTTGTGCAAATGCAAAAAGCCTCCAATGTGGAGGCTTTTTGCATTTATAAATAGCTTGGCAGTGACCTACTTTGGCTTCGGCCGCTGCGCTTAACATCGCTACGCGAGTTAGCCTACGCCGCAACTTCGCTCTCACTCGTTATCGTAAACTCAATTAGGTCACGACTAAAGTGAGGAGTTACAAACTAAAAAAGCTCCACAAGGGAGCTTTTTTAGTTTGAATAAATAGCTTGGCAGTGACCTACTTTCGCATGCGAAAAGCATACTATCATTGGCGCAGGTTCGTTTCACGGCTCTGTTCGAGATGGGAAGAGGTGGGTCCAAACCGCTATGGCCGCCAAGCATAACTGGTAATGTTGTGCTTTTTCTCGTTTTAAGGAGAAGTGCCTTAACAAATTGGAAGAAGTAAAGATTAATGGTTTTTTGTAGATTGATTGTTATAAATCGAGCTTTAGAACTATCCTTTTGTCTTGAATTTTAGTTCAAGTCTTAAGGTTATAGGATCAAGCCTCACGAGCAATTAGTATCGGTCAGCTTAACGCATTACTGCGCTTCCACATCCGACCTATCAACGTCCTGGTCTAGAACGACTCTTTAGGGGGTTAAACCCCAGGGAAATCTCATCTCAAGGCGAGTTTCACGCTTAGATGCTTTCAGCGTTTATCTCTTCCGTATTTAGCTACCCGGCTATACCATTGGCATGATAACCGGTCCACCAGAGATACGTCCACTCCGGTCCTCTCGTACTAGGAGCAGGTCCCTTCAAATTTCCAGCGCCCACGGCAGATAGGGACCAAACTGTCTCACGACGTTTTAAACCCAGCTCACGTACCACTTTAAATGGCGAACAGCCATACCCTTGGGACCGGCTACAGCCCCAGGATGTGATGAGCCGACATCGAGGTGCCAAACTCCCCCGTCGATATGAACTCTTGGGAGGAATCAGCCTGTTATCCCCAGAGTACCTTTTATCCGTTGAGCGATGGCCCTTCCATACAGAACCACCGGATCACTATGACCTGCTTTCGCACCTGCTCGACCTGTCCGTCTCGCAGTCAAGCAACCTTATGCCATTGCACTATCAGTACGATTTCCGACCGTACCTAGGTTACCTTCGCACTCCTCCGTTACTCTTTGGGAGGAGACCGCCCCAGTCAAACTGCCCACCATACACGGTCCCCAGTCCAGATTATGGACCTAGGTTAGAACCTCAACAACATCAGGGTGGTATTTCAAGGTTGACTCCACGACATCTAGCGACGCCGCTTCATAGTCTCCCACCTATCCTACACAAATCTTGTCAAAGTCCAATGTAAAGCTACAGTAAAGGTTCATGGGGTCTTTCCGTCTAGCCGCGGGTAGATTGCATCTTCACAAACATTTCAACTTCGCTGAGTCCCGAGAGGAGACAGTGTGGCCATCGTTACGCCATTCGTGCGGGTCGGAACTTACCCGACAAGGAATTTCGCTACCTTAGGACCGTTATAGTTACGGCCGCCGTTTACTGGGACTTCGATCAAGAGCTTGCACCCCATCAATTAATCTTCCAGCACCGGGCAGGCGTCACACCCTATACGTCCACTTTCGTGTTTGCAGAGTGCTGTGTTTTTATTAAACAGTCGCAGCCACCTTTTCACTGCAACCCTATCGTGCTTCACGAGTAAATCGCTACACACTACCAGGGCGCACCTTCTCCCGAAGTTACGGTGCTAATTTGCCGAGTTCCTTCTCCCGGGTTCTCTCAAGCGCCTTAGAATTCTCATCCTGCCCACCTGTGTCGGTTTGCGGTACGGTCTGATACAACTGAAGCTTAGTGGCTTTTCTTGGAAGCTTGGTATCAATCACTTCATGCACAAGTGCACTCGTTATCACGCCTCGTCATTAACTCCCCGGATTTGCCTAAGGAATCTGACTACACGCTTGAACCGGGACATCCAACACCCGGCTGACCTAACCTTCTCCGTCCCCACATCGCATTGTATCGAGGTACAGGAATATTAACCTGTTTCCCATCAGCTACGCATCTCTGCCTCACCTTAGGGGCCGACTCACCCTGCGCCGATGAACGTTGCGCAGGAAACCTTGGGCTTTCGGCGAGGGTGCTTTTCACACCCTTTATCGCTACTCATGTCAGCATTCGCACTTCTGATACCTCCAGCATTCCTCACAGAACACCTTCGCAGGCCTACAGAACGCTCTCCTACCATACTAGTAAACTAGTATCCGAAGCTTCGGTTACGTGCTTAGCCCCGTTACATCTTCCGCGCAGGACGACTCGACTAGTGAGCTATTACGCTTTCTTTAAAGGATGGCTGCTTCTAAGCCAACTTCCTAGCTGTCTATGCCTTCCCACTTCGTTTTCCACTTAGCACGTCATTTGGGACCTTAGCTGTCGGTCTGGGTTGTTTCCCTCTTGACCACGGACGTTAGCACCCATGGTCTGTCTCCCGTAATTGCATTTGCCGGTATTCGGAGTTTGCAATGAGTTGGTAAGATCTTATGATCCCCCTAGTCATAACAGTGCTCTACCCCCAGCAATGATTTACGAGGCACTACCTAAATAGTTTTCGGAGAGAACCAGCTATCTCCAAGTTTGTTTAGCCTTTCACCCCTATCCACAGCTCATCCCCAAATTTTTCAACATTTGTGGGTTCGGACCTCCAGTACCTGTTACGGCACCTTCATCCTGGCCATGGATAGATCACTTGGTTTCGGGTCTACACCCAGCAACTGGACGCCCTATTCGGACTCGCTTTCGCTACGCCTCCCCTATCGGTTAAGCTTGCTACTGAATGTAAGTCGCTGACCCATTATACAAAAGGTACGCAGTCACCCCTTGCGAGGCTCCCACTGTTTGTATGCATACGGTTTCAGGATCTATTTCACTCCCCTCCCGGGGTTCTTTTCGCCTTTCCCTCACGGTACTTGTTCACTATCGGTCGATTACGAGTATTTAGCCTTGGAGGATGGTCCCCCCATGTTCAGACAAGGTTTCTCGTGCCCCGCCCTACTTTTCGTTACCCTAGTTCCACACACGGGATTTCGTATAAGGGGCTATCACCCTCTATGGCCGGACTTTCCATTCCGTTCTACTATCGCATGTGCTAAAAATAACAGGCTGTTCCATGTTCGCTCGCCACTACTTACGGAATCTCGGTTGATTTCTTTTCCTTGAGCTACTTAGATGTTTCAGTTCACTCAGTTCGCCACCATCTCCCTATATATTCAGGAGCGGTTACCCTTGCGGGTGGGTTTCCCCATTCGGACATCTCCGGATCAAAGCTTATTTGCCAGCTCCCCGAAGCTTTTCGCAGGCTATCACGTCCTTCATCGCCTGTAATCGCCAAGGCATCCACCATATGCACTTATTCACTTGACCCTATAACGTTAAAACCTGAACCCTTTTAAATTCAGACCTCGTGGCGCATGAGACGCCCGCTATAGGTTTTCTAAAGCAACTTTTGTCATGCTGCAAGGTTGTACAACATGACATGGTTTATTTCACTTACATTTGTTTTAGAACGCCTTTGTTTTGCAACAAATTGGTTCTTGAAACTCATGCGAGCAAAATGTTTCGATTTTGCAATCAATTACTACCCATTTGAATATATCAAGTCATCACAACTTGTATATTCTCTTTACTTCTTCCATTTTGTTAAAGAACAGTCTAGCTAAAAAGCTAGAAGCAAATACTGTTGTATCTTGCATCAACAAGACTTGCTTCTAGTTTTTTACTACATCAAAGAATGGTGGAGGATGACGGGATCGAACCGACGACCCCCTGCTTGCAAAGCAGGTGCTCTCCCAGCTGAGCTAATCCCCCATGTGTCGAGGTGAATCTGGTGGGTCTGGTTGGGCTCGAACCAACGACCCCCGCCTTATCAAGACGGTGCTCTAACCAGCTGAGCTACAGACCCTGAAGGCTTGTACGCCTAATATGGCCAATCTTTGATGCTGCTACTTCTGAACGACTGATAAGTGTGAATGCTTGCGGCCAAGGTTTGTTCTCTAGAAAGGAGGTGATCCAGCCGCACCTTCCGATACGGCTACCTTGTTACGACTTCACCCCAGTCATGAATACTACCGTGGTAAGCGTCCTCCTTGCGGTTAGACTACCTACTTCTGGTAAAACCCACTCCCATGGTGTGACGGGCGGTGTGTACAAGGCCCGGGAACGTATTCACCGCGACATGCTGATCCGCGATTACTAGCGATTCCGACTTCATGAGGTCGAGTTGCAGACCTCAATCCGGACTACGATCGGCTTTCTGGGATTGGCTCCCTCTTGCGAGTTGGCAACCCTCTGTACCGACCATTGTATTACGTGTGAAGCCCTGGCCATAAGGGCCATGAGGACTTGACGTCATCCCCACCTTCCTCCGATTTGTCATCGGCAGTCCCAATAAAGTGCCCAACTAAATGGTGGCAATTATTGGCAAGGGTTGCGCTCGTTGCGGGACTTAACCCAACATCTCACGACACGAGCTGACGACAGCCATGCAGCACCTGTGTTACGGTTCTCTTTCGAGCACCAATCCATCTCTGGAAAGTTCCGTACATGTCAAGGCCAGGTAAGGTTTTTCGCGTTGCATCGAATTAATCCACATAATCCACCGCTTGTGCGGGCCCCCGTCAATTCATTTGAGTTTTAATCTTGCGACCGTACTCCCCAGGCGGTCTACTTCACGCGTTAGCTGCGTTACTCATGGATTTTACTCCACCAACAACTAGTAGACATCGTTTAGGGCGTGGACTACCAGGGTATCTAATCCTGTTTGCTCCCCACGCTTTCGTGCATGAGCGTCAATATTATCCCAGGGGGCTGCCTTCGCCATTGGTATTCCTCCACATCTCTACGCATTTCACTGCTACACGTGGAATTCTACCCCCCTCTGACATATTCTAGCCTTGTAGTTTCAAACGCAGTTCCCAAGTTGAGCTCGGGGATTTCACATCTGACTTACAAAACCGCCTGCGCACGCTTTACGCCCAGTAATTCCGATTAACGCTTGCACCCTACGTATTACCGCGGCTGCTGGCACGTAGTTAGCCGGTGCTTCTTATCAAGGTACCGTCATTATCACGAGTTATTCGCTCGTAACGTTTCTTCCCTTGCGAAAGAGCTTTACAACCCGAAGGCCTTCTTCACTCACGCGGAATGGCTGGATCAGGGTTGCCCCCATTGTCCAAAATTCCCCACTGCTGCCTCCCGTAGGAGTCTGGACCGTGTCTCAGTTCCAGTGTGGCTGGTCGTCCTCTCAGACCAGCTACGGATCGTCGCCTTGGTGGGCCTTTACCCCACCAACTAGCTAATCCGATATCGGCCGCTCCATTAACGCTAGGTCTTACGATCCCCAGCTTTCCCCCTCAGGGCGTATGCGGTATTAGCCAACCTTTCGATTAGTTATCCCCCATTATTGGATACGTTCCGATATATTACTCACCCGTTCGCCACTCGCCACCAGGAGCAAGCTCCCGTGCTGCCGTTCGACTTGCATGTGTAAAGCATTCCGCCAGCGTTCAATCTGAGCCATGATCAAACTCTTCAGTTTAATTCACAACTATTACTTATTCCTCAACCCGTTAAGGCCAAGGTGGTATTTCGCTTATGCTTAATTTACTTAAATATATATCTAAGTCACTCAAATTCATTTTCAAGGTTTATATTGCTATAAGTCTTGTCATAAATTTAAAGTGTAAGCGTTTGTTTTCTGAGTCGATAAATTACGAATAATTTATCGATTGTCCTGACCACAAACACCCACACTTATCAGTCATTCAAATTGTTAAAGAGCAGTGCTTGAAACATCATTTGTTATTACGTTGTCTCAAGCGAAGCGCGCATTATACAGAGCTTTGCGAGCTGGTCAAGGTTAAATTTAAATCTTTTTTAAATTATTTCTTAACCGTATTTTTTTGTTGCGGCTTTCACTTAAACATCAAGCGAAGGCGCGCATTATACAGACCTAAACTATTACGTCAACAACCAAATTAAAACTTATTTTAAATTAGCGATTAACTGGTTGCGGGAACAGGATTTGAACCTGTGACCTTCGGGTTATGAGCCCGACGAGCTGCCAGACTGCTCCATCCCGCGTCCGATTCGGCAACGCATTTAATAAATGTGACGCCGAGAGGTGAGACTATAGCAAGTTTTGCCTATCTACGCAATGCTTATTATGGGATTTTGTTAGGTTTTTTATGCAGGGATGATGTGGTCAACCCATACTCAATTGACGGGCGTACATTAAATGACTTGGCTCAGGGGCTTACTAATAAAGCCTCTGAGCCAACTTTTACTAAATACCTTACTTACTAAATACTGAGCCAAATACTTTTTTGAGTATCGCACTGGATTGGCCGAGCGGGTCTTTACGAATCGCCGCTTCTTCTTTGGCAATCATCAAATACAAGCCATCTAGCGCTTTATTAGTCACATATTGATTAATATTGGCATCTTCTTTTTTCACTACGCCAAACTTGCTGCCCATTTCGGCATACTTATTGTAACTTTCCGCCAATTGCACGTTTTCTGTGGCTTTAGTCACGATAGGTAAAAACTTCTCGCCCATTTGCTTAGAAGTTGTGCGCTTAAAGTATTGCGTAGCGGCATCATTCGGGCCAGTCAAAATCGCTTTGGCATCAGCTAGACTCATTTGCTTGATGGAGCCTACCAATAAGGCCTTAGCCTCGGGCACGGCTGCTTCTGCTGCGCGGTTCATTTTTAGCACCAATTCATCCGATTGCTTGCCCATGCCCATGAGCTTCATACCTTTTTCGATTTTCTTAAGTGATTTTGGCAAAGGGATTTTGACTTCTTTATTGCCAAAAAAACCATCAGTTGCGCCAAGGGCTGCCACAGCTTTTGTCACGCCCTGATCCAGTGCTGTCTTAAGGCCATCTGAGGTTTCCGCATTGCTGAGGCTACTAACCCCAGAAGTGCCTGAACTGCTTGTAGTGCTGCTGCTCGTGCTGCCCGTTGTGTCCTTGTTAGTTTTTAGTGCATCTTTAACATCCGACATGCTTAAAGCATTTGCATGGCTCATAAATAGCGTAAAAAGCAATGCAGTTAATAATTTACTCATAAAACTCCCCTAAAAAATATAGTTATTGTGCACACCTACAACGTTACAACAAGAGATTAAGTTTACGCTGGCTTTTGTTTTTTATCAGGCTTCGCACTCACTGCATCCACATGCCATATCTGGCTGGCATATTCGCCAATGGTTCTATCGCTAGAGAACTTTGCCATGCGCGCAACGTTAAGTATTGCGCGGCGAGACCATTCTTCCTGATCTTGATATACCTTGCCGACTTCATCCTGCTTGGCGATATAGCTCGCATAATCTGCCAAAAGCAAGTAATGGTCGCCATTGTTGAGGAGATTATCCACAATGGCTTGATAGCGGCCGGGCTCTTCCACAGAGAAAAAACCTGAGCCTATCATATCAAGCACCTGCTTCAACTCTGCATTCTGGTTGTAATAATCCCAAGGGTTGTAACCATTTGCCTTTATTTCCACTACTTGTGGCGTGGTCAGGCCAAAAATAAAGATATTCTCTTCACCCACTTCTTCCATAATTTCCACATTGGCGCCATCTAGGGTACCAATCGTCAATGCGCCATTAAGCGCCATTTTCATGTTGCCTGTGCCGCTGGCTTCTGTACCTGCTGTAGATATTTGCTCGGACAAATCACTACCGGGAAACAAAATTTCCGCCGCCGAGACTTCATAGTTTGGATAAAACACCACTTTAAGCATGTCACCAACAGCTGGGTCTTCATTCACAATCGCGGCCACGTCATTAATCAGCCTAATAATAAGCTTCGCCATCCAATAACCCGGCGCAGCCTTGCCGCCGAATATCACCGTACGCGGCGTGATATCTTTTGCGCCTGCACGAATCCGGTTATAAAGCGTAACCACATGCAAAATATTTAAAAGCTGGCGTTTGTATTCATGTATACGCTTTATCTGCACATCAAATAACGAATCGATATTGAGCGCAACCCCTGTGAGACTCTCTATTTTATTAGCCAAACGCACCTTGTTAGCGCGCTTAACTACTCTAAACGCCTTGCGGAAATCTTTATCTTTGGCGAGGGGTGTGATTTTAGAGATTAGCGTTAAATCTTTTTGAAAGCCGTCGCCTATTGCTTTACGAATGAGCTCCGTTAGGCCGGGATTGGCTTGATTCAGCCAGCGGCGCGGCGTAATACCATTGGTCATGTTAGTGAATTTGGTAGGGTAAATTTTATTGAAATCAGCAAATAAAGTGGTTTTTAGCAATTCGCTGTGCAATGCCGCAACGCCATTGACCGTATGGCTTCCCACCACCGCCAGATGCGCCATACGCACACGGCGACCGCCGGATTCATCTATAATCGACACGCGACTCAAAAGCTCGGTATCACCCGGAAACTTATGATTTACCATTAGTAAAAAGCGGTGGTTAATTTCATAAATAATTTCCAAGTGGCGAGGCAATAATGTGCCCATAAGCTCTACAGGCCAAGTTTCAAGGGCCTCTGGCATCAATGTGTGATTGGTATAAGCAAATATTTTATTAGTAAGGTCCCATGCAATGTCCCAGCTCAGTTCATGAATGTCGACAAGTTGATACATCATCTCCGCTACACCAATCGCAGGATGCGTATCATTTAGCTGGATAGCAATTTTATCAGGCAGCGCAAGCCAATCGGCTGTTTTACTAACCTCGCGTGTGCTGGTAAAACGACGCAAGATGTCTTGAATAGAAGCTGAAACAAAGAAATATTGCTGCTTTAATCTCAGCTCGCGGCCAGAAGCGGAAGCATCATTCGGATAAAGCACTTTAGAGATGCTCTCGGTATCGTTACGCTCTTCCACCGACTTTTCGTAATTGCCATCATTAAAATGACGTAAATCAAATTCGCGCGTTGCTTTAGCAGACCACAATCTAAGGTTATTTACTGTTTCTGTGCCATATCCGGGAACGGGCACATCATAAGCCATGGCAACCACATGCTCAGCATCCACCCAATGACTTCTTACGCCATTAAGTGTTTCTACTTGTACTACTTTCCCAAAAAACCGGATGTGATAGGTTGCTTCTGGTCGTTGGAACTCCCACACATTTCCATAGCGAAGCCAATTATCCGGCGTTTCTAATTGCTGCCCCTGCTCAATGACTTGCTTAAACATGCCGTATTCATAGCGTATACCATAACCTGTCGCGGGAATATCCATCGTCGCCATGGAATCCAAAAAGCATGCGGCTAAACGACCCAGACCGCCATTCCCTAACGCCGCATCATGTTCCATCTCGGCTGTATTCTCTAAATTACGGCCTAATGCACTTAAACCATCACTCAATTCCTCTTTCATGCCCAAATTTAGTGCAGCATTGGTCAGCATACGGCCAATTAAAAATTCGAGCGAAAGGTAATACACTCGCTTTACATCTTGATCATAATAAGATGAAGATGTTCTAATCCACCGCTCAACCACATGGTCGCGCACCGCATAAGCCGACGTGTGATACCAATCTCTGGGCGTTGCGACCGAGCTTACCTTAAAGCAGGAAAACACAAGATGGTTCTGCAATGCCTGTTTAATCGGCGTGAGTTTGGGCAATATAATATTTTCTTTGTTCGGAGCGTCCATTTTTTGCTTTCCTTTTACTTCATGATGTCGTGTATTTTAGCAAATAGCAAGCCAACATTTATGGCAAACAACAAAAAAGCCTGCTGCAGATCTTGCAACAGGCTCTTAGACTACCTTTAAATTGTTACGTAATTAATGCATTCATACGTTTTACAAAACTTGCTGGGTCTTCTAACTGCCCACCTTCTGCCAGCAAAGCCTGATCAAACAACACATGCGCATAGTCAGAAAACTTTTCGTCATCGGCTTCTGTCTTCAATCGCTTCACTAGGCGATGTTCAGGATTTACCTCTAAAATAGGTTTGCTTTCAGGTGCTTTTTGACCAGCTGCCTTAAGGATGCGGGCCAAATTACCCGATAAATCGTGCTCACCAGCTACTAAGCAAGCTGGGGAATCCGTCAAACGGTGCGTTACGCGCACCTCTTTCACTGCTTCGCCTAAACTTGTTTTAATGCGCTCTATCAAGTCCTTTGCCTCATCCTCTACTTTTTTCTGTGCTTCTTTTTCGGCTTCATCTTCTAATTTACCTAAATCCAAATCACCTTTAGCAATCGATTGCAGTTTTTTGCCTTCAAACTCGGTCAAACTACCCAGCAACCATTCATCCACCTTGTCTGACATCAGCAACACTTCAATGCCTTTTTTGCGGAATATCTCAAGATGTGGTGAATGCTGCGCAGCAGCAAAAGTATCCGCTGTAATGTAGTAGATCGCTTCTTGACCCTCTTTCATAGCGCTTACATAATCCTTTAAAGATATGCTCTGAGAGTCAATATCCATGCGGGTACTGGCGAAACGCAATAAGCCGGCTATTTTGTCTTTGTTGGCAAAGTCTTCGCCTGGGCCTTCTTTTAGCACACGTCCAAATTCTGCCCAGAATTTTGTATATTCCTCAGGTTTGTCTTTTGCCAAATCCTCCAGTAACCCAAGCACTTTCTTCACTGAGCCATTTTTAATCGCTTCTACATCACGGCTATCTTGCAAAATCTCGCGCGACACATTTAGCGGCAAATCAGCAGAGTCAATCACGCCGCGCACAAAGCGCAGATATTGCGGCATCAGCTTTTCAGCGTCTTCCATAATAAACACGCGCTTCACGTAGAGCTTAATGCCATGCCTGCGCTCTCGGTCGTACAAATCAAACGGCGCCTTATTGGGAATATATAGCAAAGAAATATATTCCTGTTTACCCTCTACACGGCTGTGTACATAGCAAAGTGGGGGCTCAAAATCATGCGAAACATGCTTATAAAACTCTTGGTACTCTTCTTCTGTAATATCGCTTTTGGCTCTAGCCCATAGCGCAGAAGCCTTATTGACGGTTTCCTCTTCATCCGTTGGCACTTGCTCACCATCCTTCCATTCCGATTTTTTCATCAAAATCGGCAAAGTGATGTGATCGGAGTACTTACGGATGATGGTTTTAAGTTTCCAATCATTTAGAAACTCGTCTTCGCCTTCCCGCAAGTGCAAAATAATATCCGTACCGCGTGTGGTCTTATCAGCCGCTTCCAGCGTATAGTCACCCTCACCTGTTGATTCCCACTTAACGGCGTCCTTGCTGCCAGCACGGCGAGTAATTAAAGTAACTTTGTCGGCAATAATAAAAGATGAGTAAAAACCAACCCCAAATTGGCCAATCAGATTAGCGTCTTTCGCCTGGTCTCCAGTGAGCGCATTGAAAAATTCTTTTGTGCCGGATTTTGCTATCGTACCGATATTGCTGATCACCTCATCACGCGTCATGCCAATGCCGTTATCTGAGATGGTGAGTGTACGTGCCGCTTTGTCAAACGCTACACGGATTTTCAGTTCGCTGTCGTTTTCATACAAGCCAGCATCAGCCAGCGCTTCAAAACGCAACTTGTCCGCCGCATCGCTTGCATTCGAAATCAATTCACGCAGCACAATCTCCTTGTTGCTGTACAGAGAGTGAATCATTAACTGTAGAAGCTGCTTAACTTCTGCTTGAAATGCTAATTTTTCAGATGTGTTTTTTGCCATAATTTTTCCCTTATATCTTTAAACTTTGATAGTATTTTGGGTTGAAATTACAAATTTCAAGCGCAAAAAATACAAAAAACGAGGTATGCCATGACGGAAATCAGTGTAACCGCAATTGATGGGAATACCTATCAGGTGACCGTGTCTTCAAGCGCTACGACGACACACGAAGTCAGCGTGGAACCGGTATACGCTCAAAAGCTTACGAGCGGAAAAATTACCACAGTGGAGCTGGTGAAAAAATCGTTTGAGTTTTTACTGGAGCGCGAATCTAACAGCAGCATTCTGCGCCGCTTTGATTTAAGCGTGATTGCAAATTATTTTCCAGAATACGAGCGAGAAATAATTAAACGGCTGTGATTTAAAAAAACAATAATATTATTTTTATGTCTGTCATCATTGAGTGTTTTTAGTGTGTTATAAATAACGCATGAAAAACAATACCGCAATCAATTCTGAAACCCTGCTTGCCGCTGTAGATTTAGGCTCAAATAGTTTTCGCCTGGAAATTGGCCGTTATGATGGTGGCCAAATTCAATCCGTTGACTATATAAAAGAAACTGTGCGTCAAGGGGGTGATTTGGACGCAGACCGCAACCTTAAGCCAGAGGCGATTGAGCGCGGTGTTAAATGTTTAGCACGTTTTGGCGAAATCCTTAAAGGCTTTCCAAAACAATACGTGCGTGCAGTTGCTACGCAAACCTTGCGTGAAGCAAAAAATCGTGACTACTTTCTTGGACTAGCGCGCAAAGCGCTAGGTTACGATATTGAAGTAATTTCAGGGGTAGAGGAAGCAAGGCTTATTTACCAGGGCGTTAGCCGTTACTTACCCCAATCAGACGAACGTAGACTGGTTATTGATATTGGTGGCCGCTCTACCGAGTTTATTTTAGGCCAGCGATTTAACGCGCAAACCACAGACTCTCTGCGCGTTGGATCGGTGGCATGGTCACTTAAGTATTTTCCTAATGGCGAACTTTCTGAAGCGCATTTTTATCGTGCCGAAATTGCCGCAGAGTCTTTTTTAGATGCTGTCACAGACAGTTATGAGCACCGGTTCTGGGATGTTGCTTATGGCGCTTCTGGTACGGTTGGTGCGATTGCTGACATATTGGCTTACCAGGGTTATAAGCCAAACTGTATCACAAAAAAAGGTTTGGATTGGCTACGCGCGGAGCTGATACGTGCCAAACAGACCGACCGCCTGAAGCTTGACGGCTTAAAGGATGACCGCAAAGCGGTTATTGGCGGCGGCCTAAGTATCTTACTTGCGATATTTGATTTATTCCATTTGGACGAGCTACAAGTTGCACGAGGCTCGCTCCGCCATGGCGTACTCTACGACATGATTGCAGAAGATAATGATGACATGAGCGACATCCGAGAGGCGTCAGTTAAACTACTTGCAAACCGTTTTTCGGTTAATGCCGCACATGCTACAAATGTTAAAGATACTGCCACTTTTTTGTTTGAAAGCATTTCAGATGATCTAGACCAATCAGACTCTGATACAGAGGCACAAAAAAAGATGCTAGGTTGGGCAGCGCAACTGCATGAAGTTGGTAGTGCGATTTCACATACTGAGGCACACAGGCATGGCGCTTATATACTGGATCATGCTGAATTAATGGGGTTTTCACATACTGAGCTGCATCGTCTAAGCCTGCTCGTACTGGGCCACTACGGAAAAATTAGGAAACTTGAGAACGTTTTCAACGATACCTTATTAGTCGTGCAATTAGCATGTCTAAGGTTAGCCGTTATTCTTTGCCACTCACGCAACAAGCCAGTCCTCAAAGAACTAAGTCTGCACCTGCACGACAACTTGATTCAGCTTAATACAACTCAAGCCTGGCTACAAAAGTTTCCGCAAACCGCGTACTTACTGGAGGAAGAGGTCATCTCTTGGCAAAAAATCAATTGGGGGCTAATGGTTACCACAACGCCTGCATAGTAATTGATAAACTTCTAAATACTTGTAATTCGATATAAACAGTATAAACTGTTTATATCGTTAAAAAGGAGATCGTTAAAATGTCTAAAATCGCCCCTGTACAAGCAACAGCTCTTAAAACTACCGTTAAAGTAGCTGCTAAACCTGCCGCAAAAAAGCCTGCCATAAAAAAGTCGGTAACCACAAAGCCAGTCTCTCAGGCGATTGTGAGCAAGCCTCCTGTCAAAGTTGTTTCTGCTAAAAAACCGCCTTTGAAAAAACCTGCTGTCAAAGCTGCTCCTGCTAAAAAACAAGCCGATAAAACAAAACCACAAAAAGTAAAAATGGAGCGCGATAGCTTTACCATGCCAAAAGACGAATACGCACAACTTACACTGCTTAAAGCCCGTCTGAATGCATTGGGTCAGCCCGCAAAAAAAAGCGAATTACTGCGCGCCGGTATCAAATTACTTGTTGCAATGAGCGATAACACCCTGAAAACGACCATGGCCAAAATCCCAGTGATTAAAACTGGCAGACCAAAAAAGAAATGATTCTTATATAAAATCAGGATGTTGCACGGCCACAAGCTTATAAATTGGCTCGTGTGACACAACCTGTTGTTGGATACTTGCTCGCTTAAACCACCATACCGCAGATTTTTTAATATTGGCCATTTTTGCCGCACCTTTGACTTTAGTGGGTGCACGCATTAAATGATTTGCAAGCAATCCTATCCATGGCTGATGCCCAACAAGCATAATGTTAGTGGCGCTGGATTGTTGCACGACAGCCAACACATCATCGAGGCTAGCCTCGGGGTTTAGCCCTTTGATAATATGATAATCACGCTTCAAAGCAACTACCGTCTGTTCTGCCCTAACCGCTGGGCTACTCAAAATTAAGGTATCTTTTGGCAAGTGCTGTTTCAGCCAACTTGCAATCTTTTTGGATTGCTCCACTCCCTTTAAACTCAATGCACGGTCACTGTCCATACCATCTTCAGATAGTAAATTTTCAGCATCTGCATGTCGCCAAAGTATTAAATTCTTTTTAGTCATTTTCCACCGTACATTTGCATCAACATCGTTTGCGCAGAAATCGTTTTGGTACTTTTATCAGCAGGGTGTCGTTTCGCAATGGGCGAATATTGACCATTTGGACTTAATACCCAAGCATCCTCGTTATCCTGCAAATAAGGCGTCAGGCATTCTTTAACGACACGTTCTTGAAGAGCAGCATCAAGAATTGGCCATGCAACTTCAACACGACGCATCATATTTCGACTCATCCAGTCGGCGCTGGCAAGCCACAAATTCACTTTACCATCAATCTCAAAATAAAATGCACGTGAATGTTCTAAAAATCTCCCCACGACAGAGCGTATGCGGATGCGACCTTCGATTGCTGGCGCATTAAGCGGAAGAATACATGCGCCACGAACAATTAAGTCAATTTGCACACCATTTTTTGCAGCTTCTATCAATGCCACCACCAACCTCTCGTCGGTTAACGAATTCATCTTAGCAATAATCTTTACGGCCTTGCCTTTAGCGGCAGCAATGCTTGCTTCGCGGATTTTTCGCAACATAGCATCTTGCAAATGAAAAGGTGCCACCAACAGGCGACGCATAGCCGGCATGGGCAAGTTGCTAGTGAGGTGTCGAAACAAGTATTCCATTTCCCTCGTCAGCGTAAGATCGCTCGTTAACATACAAACATCTGTATAAAGTTTCGCGGTTCTCGGATTGTAATTCCCCGTGGATAGATGTCCATAACGCTTAATCACACGTCCCTCACGCCGCATAATTAAAAGCATTTTGGCGTGTGTTTTAAGGCCCACAATGCCATAGACCACTTGCGCCCCAATCGACTCCAGCGCCTCAGCCCAATTGATATTTGCTTCCTCATCAAATCTTGCTTTAAGTTCCACCACTACCAGCACTTCTTTGCCGCGTCTAACAGCTTCTTGCAGCAGATTCAGCATACGTCTATCAGCGCCCGTGCGATAGATCGTCTGATGAATTGCCAGCACGTTATCATCATGCACCGCCTCTTGTAGCAACTGCAACACTGCCTCGAAGCTTTCGAAAGGCTGATGGATTAAAATATCTCTTTCTTTTAACTGAGAAAAGATAGACTCTTTAGGTAGAAGGTTTTTCGGCCATGCGGAATGAAACGGCGGAAATACAAGATCGGCTCTGCTAGCTAAGTCCGGTAACTGAATTAGCCTACCCAAATTAACCGGTCCGTGCACACGGTACAGTGAGGACTCTGTCAATGAAAATTGCTCAAGTAAAAACGAAGCCAGTGACTCCTCGCAATCATACGTCACCTCTAAACGCACAGCTTCGCCATATTGACGGTGCGCGAGTTCCTGGCGCAACGCAGTGCGCAAGTTACTTACATCATCTTCATCTACCGACAACTCTGAATTGCGCGTGACACGAAACTGGGAGTAATGCAATATTTTTGCGCCTTCAAATAAATCGTTCAAGTGTGCGCGAATTACGCTGGTCAGCGACACAAATCCTTGCTGCTTATCACAAAGTCTATCTGGCAAGCGAATAAGTCTTGGCAGTACACGGGGCACGCGTACGATTGCAATTGTCTGTTCTTTTTGTGACTTGTTCTCAAGTTGTACAATAAAGTTAAGTGATTTATTAGCGACTTGTGGAAAAGGATGCGAAGGGTCTAATGCTACTGGCACAAGTAGCGGCTTAACGTCGGTTTCAAAATATTTGGCTACCCAGCGCTTTTGTTCAGGAGAACGGACAGTGCTGGATATCAGCAATACGCCTTTTTCAGCCAGTTTTGGCATGAGTTCATTCTCAAAAATGTAATATTGTTGCGCCACCAACTCATGTGCTTTAGCACTCACTTCAAGATATGTATGCTCATTGATTGGCCCGTATAAATCTCCGCCGCGCATCGCTTCTAGCTGCTGCATCATACGCACTTCGAAGAACTCATCTAAGTTCAACGCGACAATACACAAAAACCTTAACCTTTCGAGTAAAGGATAATCCTCTCGCTGTGCCAGCATAAGGACTCGCTGATTAAAGCTTAGAATACTGAGGTCACGATCCAGAAAGGTGTACTGCACTTTTTTATCCGCCATAGCAATGGAATATAACAACCCATTGTGTCAAATTTGTGACAATTCATAATCACCCACTTTAACATGGTGGTTACCTAATTGACTTAGGTGAATCCTTTATTAACCTAAATCATCTATATCGAAAACAATCAGTCCAGCGCCTTCGCAATATCCTCAACCACTTTTTTAGCATCTCCAAACACCATCATGGTTTTATCCAGATAAAACAATTCGTTATCCACGCCGGCATAACCAGTCGCCATGGAGCGTTTATTTACAATAATGGTTTTTGCCTTGTAAGCCTCCAAAATCGGCATGCCAAAAATCGGACTTTCCGGGTTTTTAACCGCAGGGTTTACCACGTCGTTAGCGCCAATCACAAACACCACGTCAGTTTGACCAAACTCACTATTGATGTCTTCCATCTCAACCACTTGCTCATAAGGCACATCCGCCTCAGCCAGTAGAACATTCATATGTCCAGGCATACGCCCTGCAACGGGGTGAATGGCGTATTTCACATGGATGCCCTTATGAATAAGCTTAGTCGTAAGTTCCTGCAAGGCATGCTGTGCACGTGCTACAGCCAAGCCGTAGCCCGGCACAATAATCACCGAGTCTGCGTTCGACATTAAAAATGCCACATCATCCACTGAGCCAGATTTAGCGGTTTTTTGTTCGCCACCCGTTGTTGCGGTTGCTGTTTCTGAACCGAACCCACCAAGCAAAACTGCGAGAATCGAGCGGTTCATGGCTTTGCACATGATGTATGACAATATCGCGCCTGATGATCCAACACATGCTCCTGCAATAATCAGAACGGAATTATTAAGGGTAAAACCAATACCTGCAGCTGCCCAACCCGAGTAACTATTAAGCATAGAAACGACGACGGGCATATCTGCACCACCAATAGGTATAATCAGCAGCACGCCTAAAATCAGGGCGACTGCGCACACCGCTAAAAATGCGGTGTGGCTTTGGTTAAGATAAAACAAAATACCAAAGCCAAGCATCAACAATGCAAGTATGAGATTGAGTAGATGCTGACCTTTAAACGTCACAGCTTTTGCGCCAAACTTTCCTGAAAGCTTGCCAAATGCGACGACCGACGCAGTAAATGTGATGGCCCCAATAAATGCGCCGATAAACAATTCAATGCGCTGCACACTTGTATGCGACTCTGCGGTGTTAAACACTGCAGCAATAGCAATTAGCACAGCCGACAATCCAACGAACGAATGCATAAGTGCTACGAGTTCTGGCATATGAGTCATCTGCACACGTTTTGCTGCAGCAATGCCAACAATTGCACCCAATGCTATCGCAACAGAAATGAGGGGTAAAACAAGATTCTGCCCAACAAAAAACGTAGTAAGCACCGCAAGCAGCATGCCCGCCATACCGCAGGCATTGCCACGCAGCGCGCCGCTTGGAGAAGATAGCCCTTTAAGTGAGAAAATAAATAGCACCGCAGCGAGCAGGTAAGCAGCTGTTATGAAATTTGCGTTCATCACTTAACTTCTTTCAGTTCTTTTTCTTGTTTCTTTTCTTTTTTCTTAAACATTTCCAGCATGCGCCGTGTCACCATAAATCCGCCAAAAATGTTAATGGACGTGAGAAAAATCGCAATTGCCCCTAAAACGCTGGTGAGATTCAATGTGCTGCCATCTATACTCACGGTTTGCAGTATTGCACCTACAACCACAATACCCGAAATTGCGTTAGTCACCGACATCAGCGGCGTATGCAAGGCGGACGTTACATTCCAGACCACGTGGTAGCCAACAAAAATCGCCAACACAAAAATTGTCACATTCTGCATCGTTAATAAATCATTCATGGCGCTTTCCTTAGGATTTTTTTGTAGGCTATCTTTTGTTAACTTGACCTTGTGCACATAACAAGCATGCGGCAACCAGCTCATCTTGGCTTGGCAAATTAAATTTGCCTTCGGGCGTTATAATCAGCTTCATAAATTCAAATACATTTCTTGCGTAAAGCGATGAGGCATCTGCACTCACCATACTAGGAAGGTTGGTATAGCCTACTAGCGTAACACCATGTTTTACCACGACTTTATTTGCTTCTGTCAGCGGGCAATTACCTGAACCGTTTTCGCCTAGCCCAGCTGCTAAATCTACAACAACTGAGCCCATCTTCATTTTTGCAACTGTTTCTGCATGCAATAAAATCGGCGGTACACGGCCAGGAATAAGGGCGGAAGTAATAATGATGTTTGATTCTATTGCGCGCGTGGCAACCAGCTCGGCTTGGCGCTTCATCCATGAGTCTGGCATAGGTTTCGCGTAACCGCCCTCGCCAGCTGCTATTTTTGCTTCTTCTTCGGTCTCATATGGCACCTCTAGGAATTTAGCCCCCAAAGACTCAATCTGCTCCTTAACAGCTGGTCTCACATCGGAAGCCTCAACAACCGCGCCCAATCTTTTAGCGGTAGCAATTGCTTGCAAGCCCGCAACACCTGCGCCAAGAACCAATACCCGCGCGGCCTTTACGGTGCCCGCCGCAGTCATTAGCATTGGCATAAAGTGCTGATAAAAATGACTGGCGAGCAGTACCGACTTGTAGCCGGAAATATTAGCCTGTGATGACAGCACATCCATACTTTGTGCCCTGCTGTTGCGTGGTAATGCTTCAAGCGCAAAGGCTGTAAGTCCTTGCTTTGCCATAGCCTGTAAATTAGCTTGATTGAATGGCTCTAGCATGCCGATAAGCACAGTACCCGCTTTCATGACTTGTATTTCTTTAGGTTCCGGTGCGCGCACCTTCAGTATCAGCGAACATGCAAATACCTCTTTTGCTGTGCCTAGACTTGCACCAGCTTCAATAAAAGCTGCATCCTGAAAGTTTGCGCCTTCGCCTGCGCCTTTTTGGACAAGTACCTCGCAACCCATTTTCACCATTTTTTTTACGGTCTCTGGTGTAACAGCAACGCGGTATTCGTACTCACGGATTTCGGTAGGAATGCCAACTTTCATGTTTAACCTTTAGTTGTTTAAACTTTGAAGCTTAAGCTGCCTTGCAAATTTCGATGAAAGCTTTTGCATCCAGCGAGCATCGTCCCACCAAGCCCCCATCAATATCAGGCATTCCAAATAAGGCTGCGGCATTGCTCGGGTGCAAGCTACCTCCATAAAGAATGCGTACATTTCTTGCGACGCTGTAGTCGCATCTAGCAATGCGTTTACGTATAAACTTATGCACCTCTTGTGCTTGTTCTGGCGTGGCTGGCACATCTGTGCCCACGGCCCAGAGCGGCTCATATGCCAATACTGCCTTAGATATGGCATCAGCACCAAAGCGCCTTAAAATTGAATCGAGCTGACGTCCAACCACATATTCTGTCCAATCTGCATCGCGCTCTTCTTTAGTTTCGCCCATGCAAAAAATAGGTGTTATGCCTGCTTTTATCGCCGCATTAAATCTAGCTGCTGCAGTATCATCTGTTTCGTGCGAAAGTAATCTTCGCTCTGAGTGGCCAATTAACACATAGCCACATAAAAAATCTTTTAACATGTCGGCAGAAACCGCCCCAGTGAGTGCGCCATTTTCTTGTGCGCTAAGGTTTTGCGCGCCCCAACCAACATTGGTACCTTGTGCTAAAACCTGCACTTGCGCGATGTAAGGGTAGGGCACACACACCACAAAATCCCCGTGGTGCAAATCCCGCACACCGTTAATGATTTCTTCTAATAAGGCTTTGTTTTTGGCAATGCTGCCATTCATTTTCCAATTACCAACAACCAGCTTACGCCGCATGATGCCTACCCTTACTTTGCAAATCGAGTTCTACTTTACAATCGGGTTGAGCTCACGTCTGGTATAGCGCTCAGCCATGATTTCCATTGGAATAACTTTTATTTGGTTTGCACGCCCCGCGCTGCCGAATGCTTCAAAACGCTCTTTACATAATTGCTGGGCCGCAGCAATAGCCGCTTTAAAATACACGCGCGGATCAAACTCTTCCGGATGCAGTGCCATACTTTCACGAATAGCAGCAGTCATAGCGAGGCGAATGTCTGTGTCGATATTGACTTTGCGCACGCCGTGCTTGATGCCCTCTACTATTTGCGACACAGGCACACCATAAGTTTCCTTGATTTTTCCGCCGTACTGGCGAATAGTTTCCAGCGACTCTTGTGATACGCTAGATGAGCCATGCATCACCAAATGCGTGTTAGGAATGCGTGCATGAATGGCTTTTATGCGAGCAATCGACAAAGTATCGCCAGTAGGCGGGCGACTGAATTTATAAGCGCCATGACTAGTGCCAATCGCGATGGCAAGCGCATCTACTTGCGTGGCTTTCACAAACTCTGCTGCTTCGTCAGGGTCGGTGAGTAGTTGTGACTCCTCTAAGACACCCGCTGCGCCGCTACCATCTTCCTCGCCTGCCATGCCGGTTTCTAGCGAACCCAATACGCCAAGCTCGCCTTCTACTGAAACGCCAACCGCATGGGCAAACTCAGTCACACGGCGCGTAACGTCAACATTGTATTCATAACTTGCAGGTGTTTTCGCATCGGCTTGCAGAGAGCCATCCATCATCACACTGGAAAAGCCACTGCGAATGGCAGATTGGCACACAGCTGGCGATGCACCATGATCCTGGTGCATACAAATAGGAATATGTGGATACTGCTCTATCGCTGCTTCGACCATTTTGCGCAAAAACGGCTCGCCCGCATAACCACGCGCACCTGCGGAGGCTTGTAATATCACTGGGCTATCGACCTCATCTGCCGCCTTTAATATAGAGTGAATCTGCTCCATATTGTTAATATTAAATGCCGGCAAGCCATAACTATGCTCAGCAGCATGATCAAGCAATTGCCTTAGTGATATTAGTGCCATTATTTTTCCTTATTGGCCATTTTTGATGCTCATTAATCTTAGTATCATCGGCGTAAAGATTAGTTGCATGGCTAGGCCCATTTTGCCACCGGGGACCACAAGCGTATTTGGCCGCGTCAACATAGCGCCATGCAACATGCTGAGTAAGTATGACATATCGATGCCACGAGAGTCAGAGAAACGAATTACGACCATACTCTCATCAGGCGTAGGGATATCACGAGCGACAAACGGATTTGATGTGTCTACTGTCGGCACTCGCTGAAAATTAACATGCGTGCGGGAGAATTGGGGGCAAATATGTTCGATGTAATCAGGCATGCGGCGAATAATCGTATCAATAATCGCTTCCGAGCTATATCCCCGCACACGTTTATCGCGATGCATTTTTTGTATCCATTCCAGATTAATGATAGGTACAACGCCCACCAGCAAATCCACATGTTCTGCCACATTTGCTTCTGGCCCCACATAACCGCCGTGCAAACCTTCGTAAAACAGCACATCAGCATCCGGGTCAGAATCACGCCAAGGCGTGATAGTTCCACCTTTTTGACCGTATGGCGCACCTTCATCATCTGTATGAATATATTTTCGCACCTTGCATCTTCCCGTTTTACCGAACTCCCTAAAGGTGTCTGCAAGTTCTGGCATTAAATTAGCTTCCGGGCCAAAGTGGCTAAAATGACTTCCTGGGATTTTTTTGTACTTTGCCAGCAATTCGTCCATCTCTTTTCGCGCGTAACGGTGCATTGAGTCACCTTCGATAAATTGCGCTTTAACATTTTCACGCCTAAAAATATGCTGAAAACTATTCATAACTGACGTGGTACCGGCGCCAGAAGAGCCAGTAATCGCGATGACAGGATACTTTTTTGACATGCATACTCCCTAAAGTATTTTTTATTTTTAATTAAGCTTTGTGTTACTTAAAACGTGCTGTTACTGCTGAGAGTGTTACTGTTTCTTATGAAAAAGAGATCGCTCGCCAAAAAAAGGCAGAATATCCTCCTGCCCTTCTCCCAGATCATAAGCTTTTGTATAACGCTCAACTAAGGCCACTTCTTGCGACGTACCAATAATCACAGGCACACGCTGGTGGATATTTTCAGGCACAATATCCAAAATACATTCTCTGCCCGTCGAGCTTTTTCCCCCTGCCTGCTCTACCAGCATACTCATCGGGTTGACTTCATACATCAAACGAAGACGCCCAGCCTTAATAGGCTTTTTATTATCTTTTGGATAAAGGTACACACCGCCGCGCATTAAAATGCGGTGGATATCCGCTACCATGCTCGCTACCCAACGCATATTAAAATCTCGCTCTCTAGCGCCTGTAGCACCTTCTTTACATTCTGCAATATACCGAGTCACGGGAGGCTCCCAGAAGCGTTCATTACTCGCATTAATTGCAAACTCCGTTGCGCTGTCGGCCACGCGCATGTTCGGATGTGTCAAAATAAAAGTCTGTTTATCTGGATCCAGCGTAAATCCATGTGTACCCTTGCCTAACGTCACTACCAGCATTGTTGATGGTCCGTAAAGCGCATAACCTGCAGCCACCTGATGTTTTCCTGCTTGAAGATAATCGGGCTCTGCTGGAATACGATCTTTTGGCGCATTAAGTACAGAGAAAATTGTGCCTACTGACACATTAATTGGCGCGTTTGATGAGCCGTCAAGCGGATCAAATATAACCAAATATTTGGCCGCTCTAATGCTCGTCACTTCATCCAGCTCTTCTGAAGCTAGTCCTGCTACCAAATCACAACGACTCAACTCATTGATGAATAAATCATTCGTAATAACATCGAGCTTTGTTTGTGTCTCGCCTTGAATATTCTGGCTTTCTAGTTTAGCCATAATATCGACCAATGCACCCTTTGAGGTTAATGTTGAAATTTTTGTACAAATTCCAGCAATCTCAAGCAATAAGCTAGTAATCGCAGGTCCATTTAAGGCGTCGCCTAATTGCTCGCCTAAAAAATCACTTAATGTAAGTTGTTTATTCATAAACTAACCTTTAAATACACGCGAAGCGCGAATATCGACCTCGGAAATCGATGATAAATCCGTGGCCGTCGTGTCTTTTTTATGCTTAATAGCATCATTAAATATGCGATTCGCCTGCCTTAACCTAGCGCGGTCCAAAGCGTTTCTAATCGAGCGCGCATTAGCAAAATGTGGTTGCTGCTTACGTTTCTGAATATAATCTTTCATGGCGATGGCCGCATCTTTATCCAAATTATAGTGCATGCTTGCCGCCATCAAATTGGCTATCTGTAATAGCTCACTCTCGTCATAGTCTGGGAAATCAACATGGTGTGCAATACGTGACGACATACCTGGATTCGATTGAAAAAAAGTATCCATTCGGTCTTTATAGCCCGCCAAAATCACCACCAAATCATCGCGATGGTTTTCCATGGTTTGCAATAAAATTTCTATCGACTCTTGTCCATAATCGCGCTCGTTTTCTGGTTTGTAGAGATAGTAGGCCTCATCAATAAATAGCACGCCGCCCATGGCTTTTTTAATCACTTCTTTAGTTTTTGGTGCTGTGTGGCCAATATATTGGCCGACTAGATCATCGCGCGTCACGCTCACCACATGGTTTTGCCGAATATAACCGAGGCGATGCAAAATATCCGCCATTTTCAAGGCGACTGTGGTTTTTCCTGTGCCAGGATTGCCCGTAAAACACATGTGCAAGCTCGGTTTGGTGGCTTCAATCCCCAATTGCAATCTCGCTTTGGTAATCAGCAAATAGGCCGCTATCTCTCGTATGCGTTGCTTCACAGGCATCAAGCCGACTAAATCTTGGTCAAGCTTGTCCAGCACCTCATTGATATGAGATTCTTCTAGCAGTGCTTGAATATCGATTTTTTCGGCCATGCTTTAGTAGCGCTCACCTTCTGGTTTATCAGTCGCGTAGGAATGAATCGTATAACGTATATTACGCCCTTCGGCTTCTTGACGCACTAGCCCAAAGCCTGGCTCATTTTTAGGACGATTCACGATATACGACATCGTCGGACTTTCTACGCCGCGCACCGAACTAAAAGCCATCACGCGAATATAGTGATTTGGGAAACGTTTTACGGCAATTATTCACTTCCATCAAAATGCCTGCTGGGTCTTTCAAATCAAACATCGGCGCGCCAAACATCTCCCAATAAGTGTTACGTGGGTGTGGGTCGTCGGTATACTCTACCGATAGCGCCCAGCCTTTACCTAAGGCGTATTTAATTTGTGCGGTGATTTGCGCATCGGTGAGCGGTGGCAGAAACGAGAACTGGCCTTGCGTTACGATTCCATTCGGGTTAGTCATCATAATAGTTTCTCCTAAAAGCTGGTTGTCGCGGTCGGCACGAAATCGGCTGTATCTGTTGATTCATAGTTAAAAGTAATATCCTTCCACGTATCAATCGCAGCTCTGAGTGGGCCGCACCATTTGGCCGCATCTTGCAGAATCTGCGGACCTTCGTTCCAAATATCACGGCCTTCGTTACGCGCTAGCACCATCGTCTCTAACGCCACACGGTTAGCCACAGCACCCGCTTGAATGCCTTGTGGATGACCTATTGTCCCACCCCCAAACTGTAATACTACATCGTCACCCAAGTAGGTCAGCAACTGGTGCATCTGACCAGCGTGTATACCTCCAGATGCCACGGGCATACATTTGTTGAGCGACGCCCAATCTTGCTCAAAGAACAAACCATGCTCCAAATTTTGCGGTGTATGGTCGTCAAGCAATGTGTCGTAAAAGCCTTTAATCATCGCAGGGTCACCTTCCAGCTTACCCACCACCGTACCTGCGTGAATATGATCCACCCCCGCCATACGCATCCACTTACAAATCACACGGAAATTCATGCCGTGGTTCTTTTGACGCGAATAAGTCGAATTGCCAGCGCGGTGCAAATGCAGAATCATGTCGTTTTGACGTGCCCACAGCGCCATGCTTTGTATTGCGGTGTAGCCAATAACCAAGTCAATCATGATAATGACGCTGCCTAGTTCTTTGGCAAACTCTGCACGCCGATACATTTCCTCCATGGTGCCTGCGGTCACGTTTAAATAATGGCCTTTCACTTCCCCAGTCGCGGCAGAAGCCTTATTCACGGCATCCATACAGTACAGAAAACGGTCGCGCCAATGCATAAATACTTGTGAATTGATGTTTTCATCATCTTTCATAAAGTCCAAGCCACCTTTAAGGCCTTCATATACCACGCGGCCGTAGTTACGGCCAGAAAGCCCCAATTTTGGTTTAGTCGTAGCACCCAATAAAGGACGGCCAAACTTATCTAGCCTTTCTCTTTCAACAATCACACCTGTGGCTGGGCCTTGAAATGTTTTGAGATAAGCTACCGGAATACGCATATCTTCTAAACGCAAGGCCTTCACTGCCTTCATACCGAAGACATTACCGATGATGGACGCTGTTAAGTTTGCGATTGAACCGCCTTCAAATAAATCTAATTCATAAGCAATGTAAGCAAAATACTGCGCTTCAGTTTTTGTGCCTTCGCCAGTATTTGGCACTTGGTCAACACGGTAAGCTTTGGCGCGATAGAGTTCGCAAGCAGTTAAACGGTCTGTCCACACAACCGTCCAAGTCGCGGTGGAAGATTCGCCTGCAACAGCTGCCGCAACTTCTTCGGGGTCTGACCCTGGTTGTGGGGTAATACGAAACATGGCAAGTAAATCGGTATCTTTGGGTTGATAATCGGGCTGCCAATAGCCCATTTTTTTATAGGGCAACACGCCAGCCTTGTAGCGTTCTTTGCCCTCTTTCATGGTTTGATTGCCCATCATACTTTCACCTTTCAGCTTTAGGTTTCGATACGCTACTTTATTAAACTTTAAAGTTAAGTTATATTAATAAATTCTTTATGTATGATTAAGTATTTCTTATGCGAAACCTCACGCTACGCCAAATCAGAATCTTTATGAGTGCTGCTAAACATGCCAGCTTTACACGTGCCGCAGAGGAATTGCACATCACCGCACCTGCGGTTTCGCTGCAAATCAAGGAAATGGAAGATGATATTGGAGTAAGCTTGTTCACACGCGAGAAGCGCAAAGTAGAGCTTACCTCCGCCGGAGAGTACTTTTTACTATATGCGCGACGTGTTTCCAGCACACTTAACGAAGCTGCAACCATGATGGAGCGTTTTCGCGGCACACAGATCAGGCAATTAAAAATCGGTGTGGTGAGTACGGCAAAGTACTTTCTGCCACATATGCTGTTAGAGTTTAAAAAAGACTTTCCGAACTTGCAGATTAAAATTGAAGCGCGTAACCGCCAGCAGTTAGTTGAACTATTGCGAGATGGCGAAATTGATATTGCGATAATGGGTTTGCCACCAAAAGAAATTGACACGCGTGCCGAACCATTTGCTAAACATCCGCACGTATTTATTGCTAGCCCCAATAACCCGCTTGTAGACAAAGTAAACATACCAGCAGATGCTCTAACGCAATATGAAATGATTTCGCGCGAGCCAGGCTCTGGGACGCGATTTATAATGGAAAAATACTTCTCTGAGCACAATATTGCACCAATTGTCAGCATGGAAATGTCGAGCAACGAAACCATCAAACGCGCCGTCATGGCTAATTTGGGTATTTCGTTCGTGTCGCTGCACACCATTGGTAGCGAGCTTACTCACAAGCAGGTCGCTATTCTAGATATTCAAAATACGCCGATTATCCGCACTTGGCACGTGGTCGCACTAAATAAACGCAATACGTCACAAGCGGCCGAAGCGTTTCGATATTTTATGTTAGAAAAAGGCGGTGAAATATTGAACGAAATGTTCGCTTCGGCGCTACCAAGCTCAATCAAGCAATTGGCTTAACATTAAACCCGCGGCAGCGAATCCAAACGGCGCGGTGACGCAAACACTGGAACCATAGCCGGCGCAATTTAAACCCGTAATTGCAATGTCTGCGTCATCAGCCTCGCAAGCCTTGCCATTACTAGCTTCTGGCATCATCGCTGTCTCATCTGAATAAACGCACAAAACACACATCTTATTTTGCTTAATATTGACGCCATCTTTACCTTTGGCAAAGCCATAATCCTTACGCAAAATATTGCGCACTTTTGCCAACAACTTATCATTGGTTACATTGGCCAAATCGGCCGTTTTGATACGTGTCGCATCCAAACGCCCACCCGCGCCGCCTGTCATCACCAGCGGGATTTTCTTTGCTTTGCAAAACGCTGCCAGTGCGGCTTTAGCTTTGGCGTCATCAATGCAATCCACTATTCCATCTATGTGAAAATTAAGTAGTTTTTCGATACTTTCAGGCGTGATGAACTCTTCAACCTCCGTCACCATGCAGTTTGGATTGATGGTGAAAATCCGTTCACGCATTGCGCGTCACTTTGGCTTTACCAAACGCACCATCTACAGCATGCAATTGACGATTGACGTTAGATTCTGCAATATTATCCAAATCGACCAAGGTAATCGCACCAACGGCATTGCGCGCCAGTGCCTCGGCCGCCCAAGAGCCAACTCCACCTATGCCGACCACAACCAAATGCGTAGCCTGAAATTTATCCAAGCCCGCTTCGCCATATAAACGACGTACGCCAGCAAATCGACGCTCAAAATCTGGCGCTTCTGTCATGTTTCCAGTATGACGAACGCAGCCGCGAGGTTCTTCTCATCGCTAATGCTAATATGCATATTTTGGATATTTTTGGAGGTTAAAAAGGTCTGCAACTCGGCCGCCAGCAGCAAAATCGGTTTACCCAATTTATCATGTGAGATTGCGATATTCTGAAACGTCGCTGGCGCACGCAAACCAGTGCCAAGCGCTTTAGAGAAGGCTTCTTTTGCCGCGAAGCGCTTGGCTAAGAAGCGCGCCTTAATGCGTGATTCGCGATAACTCGCAAACTCGCTTTCCGCCAAAATTTTCTCTGCAAACGCATCACCAAATTGATTGAGAGAGTCTTCGATGCGCGCGACTTCGACGATGTCAGTGCCTACTCCAAAAATCATTTCGCAGCTTCGCGCATCAAAGTTTTCATCTCGCGCACAGCGTTGTCCCAACCCACAAACAGCGCATGCGCAACTATGGCATGACCAATATTCAGCTCTTCAATGCCTTTTAATGCGGCTATTTTGTGAACATTGTGATTATTCAATCCATGGCCTGCATTTACTACCAAACCTAGACTTAATGCATGTTGCAAAGCGGCTTTGATGCGATTTAATTCATGCAATTGGGCAGCTTCGTCCTCCGCATCAGCAAAAGTGCCAGTATGCAATTCAATCACTGGTGCACCCGCTTTTTTGGAAGCATCAATTTGTGCGATATCCGGCGCAATAAAAAGCGAGACGCGAATGCCTGCATCGCCCAATTTTTTTGTAGCAGCAGCGACTTTATCGAAATGCGCAATCACATCAAGTCCACCCTCAGTGGTGCGCTCTTCACGCCGCTCAGGCACTAAACAAACATCCTGAGGCGCCACTTGAAGGGCGATACCAATCATCTCGTCCGTCACTGCACATTCCAGATTCATTTTAGTTTGTAGCAACGGGCGCAATGCAAAAATATCTGCATCTTGCATATGACGGCGATCTTCGCGCAGATGTAGCGTGATGCTATCTGCGCCCGATTGCTCAGCGCGCAGTGCTGCCTGAATCACACTTGGATATTTTGTGCCACGTGCCTGCCGAAGCGTTGCAACGTGGTCGATATTGACACCTAATTTAATCATCCTATAAACCCTGTAAATCTATGAGTAATTGTCTTGTATGCAAAGGTTTATCACCCAAATAGTGTGCGAGCAAATAACGCATCAATTGCTTACTTTGCTGTTGCGTTTGTGTGCTCCATAATCGTCGTTCGCCATGTCTAGCAAGGTTTTTCCGCTCAATTGTACGCCATTTTTGGTTTTGTTAAATGCGCTGGCACCATATTCCGCCTCATAACGATATAACTTATCCTGTAAAACTGCCTCGTTATTTTCATCCGTGGTAAGTGGCACAGCATAGCCCATTTCTTGCAACAGTTTCAGCTCGAAGCGGCGCAGGTGTGTGGCTAGATCCCTACCCTTTGCCAACGTTTTAATGGTCGCTTGATAATACTCAAATAAGGCCTCATGTGCATCTTCACGTGGTAATAAACGCAGTAACAACTCATTTAAATAAAAGCCGCACATCAGCGCCTCGCCTTGCAGAGAAACCAAGCTATCCGACCACTCCAAGCCATGCAGTGTTTTAAGCTCATTTTTACCAGACCATGTAGCCGCAAACATTTGAAATGACTGTAGCTGTCCGCGCATGGCAGAACGCGGCCTACGCGCGCCTTTTGCCACCGTAGCCACGCGTCCAAATTGCTTGGTGAAGAGCTCTGCCACCAAACTAGTTTCTTTGAACGGGTAGGTATGCAGCACATACACCGATTGGTTATCTTGACGATGCGTTGAATTGATTGCCATAAAAATCTGGCTTAACTTTGGCTACTCATAACCTAGCGATTTCAGCGCGCGCTCGTCATCCGCCCAACCGCCTTTTACTTTTACCCAAGTTTCTAAATACACCTTGCTACCAAAAAGCTTTTCCATATCTTGTCTTGCTTCTGTAGAAATTTGTTTAAGCTTTTCGCCACCTTTGCCAATAATCATTGGTTTCTGGCTATCTTTATCTACAATAATTGCAGCAAAAATACGGCGCAGATTTTTAACCGTTTCGAATTTTTCAATTTCCACCGCAACTGAATAAGGCACTTCGTCACCAAGCAGGCGAAAGATCTTTTCACGTATCATTTCTGCGGCTAAAAAACGCTCATTTTTATCTGTTAATTCATCCTCACCATAAATCGCAGGTTGCTCAGGCAAATAAACTCTAGTTGCCGCTAGAAGCTCATCCAGATGCTGATTTTTCTTGGCGCTGACAGGAACAATGGCAGCAAAATCATGTAACAAATCAAAATCTTGAATGAGTGGTAACAAATTACTTTTGTCTCCCATTAAATCCGCTTTATTTACAACCAGCAACACAGGCTTATTCTTTGGCAATAGTTCAAGTACTTTTTTGTCAGCATCACCCAATTTCATCGGCTCAATCACAAACAAAACTACGTCAACTTCAGTGAGCACTTGTGTGACAGTTTTATTTAAACTTTTGTTAAGTGCGTTCAGATGTTTTTGCTGAAACCCTGGCGTGTCCACAAATAAAAACTGTGTATCTTCCGTTGTGTGTATACCCAGCAAGCGATGCCTTGTAGTTTGCGCCTTGCGTGAAGTGATGCTGAGTTTAAGTCCAAGAATGTGATTAAGTAAGGTGGATTTCCCCACGTTAGGACGGCCAACAATGGCGACTGTGCCACATCTGAATGTTTGTTTAATCAATTGTTTTTCACTTAATAATTTGTGCTAAAGCAAGTTGTGCGGCATGTTGCTCTGCCGCACGCCGGCTAGTGCCTTCGCCTGTGGTATGGATTTTTAAATTGATGATATTGCAAGAGACTTGAAACGTTTGCGCATGTGCTTCGCCTTCAATATTAACAACCTGATAATCTGGGAGATCAATTTTTCTGCTCTGCAAATATTCCTGCAGGAGTGATTTTGCATCCTTGTCGATAATTGTCGGATCTATCGTAGTTAGTTTTTGCGTATACAACTTTATAACAAGCTGCTCTGCGGCTTCATGCCCGCCATCCAGATAAACCGCGCCAATTAAAGCTTCCAAGGCATCTGCCAAAATGGAGGGGCGTCTCCAGCCAGCGCTCTTGAGCTCGCCCTCTCCCAGCTTGAGAAATTCTCCAAGGTTTAACGTTTGTGCAATTTCATACAAAGTAGATTCTTTGACTAACTGCGCGCGCAAACGGCTTAAATCACCTTCTGACAACTTTTGAAAACGCTCAAACAGTTGATGCGCAATAATATAATTGAGTGCACCATCTCCCAAAAACTCGAGCCGCTCGTTGTTATTCGCTGCGTAGCTTCTGTGTGTTAACGCTTGCGTTATTAGCGCGAGATTTTTAAACTGATAGCCAAGTTGCTGCTGAAGACTATCGAGTGCCATAAGATTATTATTTCTCAGTAGAGGCCTTAAAGTCCATCAGTGCGCTCAAATTAAACGCCAATGGCTTAACCACTTGATATTCAGCAGTGACCACTTGTTTTCCGTTTGCGTCTTTAGTAATCTGCAAGTCAGCGCCCTTAATTACTGTGACATAACCTGCGATTGCAGCTTTATCAAAAGCCTCAATAATGTCTTTTTTACTCATTTGATCAAACTCTGGTTGACTGGCAATTCGCTGAACAATCTTCTTAACACCGGCAAACTCAATGTAATCAGGCACAATTTTTACGCCTGCAAGAATGATCGAAATTAGAAAAGCAGCAACAATGATAAAACCCATAAATGTCATACCATCTTGTTTTTTAAAATCATATTTATTCATCATTTTCTCCGTTAAATTTAATGGATTGAACTGCCGATTCTGCCAAACTTATCAAAATTAAACCATATAAAAAATGCCCTACCAACGAGATTTTTATCTGGGACAAATCCCCACACACGACTATCAGAACTATTGTCGCGATTATCCCCCATTGCATAGTAGTGCCCTGATGGAACGGTAATTACCTCACCATTCATTAGTCTATCGCCAAGACTACCTGGATAGTAGTAATTATAACCATCTTCAATAAGGATACTGTGTTTTACTTCACCAAGATGCTCTTGCATATGATGCGCACTCACAACATTAGCACCCTCTTTAGCATAGTCGTAATTACCCACCTCATCCACCAGAAGCGCTTTGCCATTGATCGTCAAGCGTTTATCTTTATATTGAATCTTGTCACCCGGCAATCCTACAATGCGCTTGATATAGTCCACCTTCGGCTCCGGAGGAAAATGAAACACAATGACATCACCACGCTTGGGTTGGTTAACCTCATAAAAAACGCTGTTTATGAGCGGTACACGCAACCCATAAGTGTACTTATTCACCAAAATATAATCTCCAGCAAGCAAGGTTGGCATCATAGAGCCAGACGGGATTTTGAAAGGCTCGGCAACAAAAGAACGAATTAAAAATACCAACAAAATCACGGGGAAAAAACTTTTAGCGTATTCTACTGCCACGGGGTCTGCAGAAGCCTGCTGAGCGTTTTTTCTGAAAAAACAGATAATCCACCAGCCAAATAACACCTGTAAGGACGAGAATTAAAATCATGAACAGTGGAAAGCTGATGATGCTGTAGAACACACCCACTAAACCCAATGCAATCAATCCAAAAAATAGCCATTCCATTATTTGTTCTCTATCCTTATTTGTCTTCAACTCTAAGTATCGCCAAAAACGCTTCTTGCGGAATTTCCACATTGCCCACTTGTTTCATGCGTTTTTTGCCTTCTTTTTGTTTCTCCAACAACTTGCGTTTACGCGTAATATCGCCACCGTAACATTTTGCAATCACGTTTTTACGCATCGCTTTAACCGTTTCACGCGCAATGATATTCGCGCCAATTGCAGCCTGAATCGCCACATCAAACATCTGGCGCGGAATCAGTTCGCGCATTTTCGCCGCCACTTCGCCGCCACGGTAGCGACTATTGGCGCGGTGCACAATCAAACTCAGCGCATCTACGCGTTCACCATTCACCATAATATCAAGCTTTACCAAATCGGCCGCGCGAAATTCCAAAAACTCATAATCCATGCTGGCATAACCGCGCGAAACAGACTTGAGCTTATCAAAAAAATCCAGCACCACTTCATTGAGCGGCATCTCGTAACTCAACATCACTTGCCTGCCCAAGTATTGCATATTTTTTTGAATGCCGCGTTTGTTATTGCATAACGTCATCACTGGGCCAACGTAGTCTTGCGGCATCAGCAAATGCACGTTAATCACGGGCTCACGTATCTCCTCAATGCGCGATAAATCGGGTAAACGCGAAGGATTCTCGATTTGCTGGACTGAACCATCTTTAAGCAAAAGCTCGTACACTACTGTTGGCGCAGTAGTAATCAAGTCCATGTCATACTCGCGCTCTAGGCGTTCCTGCACAATTTCCATGTGCAACAAGCCCAAAAATCCACACCTAAAGCCAAAGCCCAATGCCGTGGAGTTTTCTGGCTCAAACAACAAACTTGAATCGTTCAGACTCAGTTTTTCCAGCGCAGTTCTGAGTGCTTCAAATTGATTCGACTCCACCGGATAAAGCCCTGCAAATACTTGCGGCTTCACCTCTTTAAAGCCTGCCAGAGGCGCAGCTGCTGGCTTGTCCGCATGGGTTACTGTGTCGCCCACCTTGGCATCCGCCAATGATTTAATGCCGGCAATCACAAAGCCCACCTCACCTGCGGAAAGCGCTGTCTTTTGCAATGATTTGGGCGTAAACACACCCACCTGCTCGCACAGATGCTGTGCACCTGTAGCCATCAACCGAATCTTTTCTTTCGGGCGCAACACGCCATCGACCATGCGCACCAGCATCACTACGCCGACATAATTATCAAACCAGGCATCTATCACTAATGCCTTGAGAGGCCCATCCACATTACCTTTTGGTGGCGGCACTTTTGCAACAACGGCTTCCAGAACATCGCGCACGCCCTCCCCTGTCTTGGCAGAGCAACGTACTGCATCGCTTGCATCCACGCCAATAACATCTTCGATTTCTTGGCAAACGCGCTCGGGGTCTGCAGAAGGCAAATCAATTTTATTCAACACCGGCGTCACTTCCACCCCAAGATCAATCGCGGTATAACAATTGGCCACACTCTGCGCCTCTACCCCCTGGCTGGCATCCACCACCAGCAACGCGCCTTCGCAAGCAGATAGCGAACGTGATACCTCGTAGCTAAAATCGACGTGACCAGGTGTGTCAATGAGGTTTAATTGATAGGTTTGGCCATCGTTCGCCTTGTAACTCAATGCTGCGGTTTGCGCCTTGATAGTTATGCCGCGCTCACGCTCAATATCCATAGAATCAAGGACTTGTGCTTCCATCTCGCGGTCTTCCAACCCCCCACATAAATGGATAATGCGGTCTGCCAGAGTAGACTTGCCATGGTCAATATGCGCGATAATGGAAAAATTACGGATGTTTTTCATATTCAGTTTTTTGTTTTACTGCAATTTATACTTTACAAATAGATAAGGCGCATTTAGCGCCTTATCTATACACCCGGCATTTTACAACAAATGCCTGTTCTTTAGTAATTTTGCTATTTCGGCACTTTGATAGGCACGTATAGCGTACTATCAGCGCGCTGCACTAACACTGCAACAGTTTTACCTGCTGCGACCGCGTTGATTTGCTTGTTGAAGAGTTCCACGCTTTGTGTCTCGCTATTATTTAAGCCCAATATCACATCACCGCGACGAATCCCTGCTTGCGCTGCAGCACCCGTACTTTCTACGACCACCAAACCATTTTTACCATTCAGCTTTTTCTTTTGTTGCGGTGTGAGTTCTTTTAATGTTAAGCCAATTTTATTTGACTCAGCCTTTGCTGGCGCTTTGCTGTTCTGGGCAACTTCAACACCATCCGATGGCATTTCTCCCACAGTCAAACTTAGTGTTTTCACTGCACCTTTACGCAGGATTTCAACCGGCACAGCTTTGCCAGGCTTGCTTGCGCCGACCGCACGCGGCAAGTCACTAGAAGTCATGATTGCTTTATTATCAAATTTGGTAATCACGTCACCCGCTTCCAAACCACCTTTTTCTGCGGGACCGCCTTTTTCAACGCCCGCGATTAAAGCGCCATTGGTATTTTTCATACCAAACGATTCAGCAAGTTCTTTAGTAAGTTCCTGAATCGCAACCCCTAAGCCAGCCACGTGTGATTTTTCCATTGGCTTTAAGCTGATTAGAAATATCAATCGCCACATCGATTGGGATGCTGAATGACAGACCCATAGAACCCCCGCTTCGGCTATAAATCTGCGAGTTGATGCCAACCACTTCACCGCTTAAATTGAAAAGCGGCCCACCTGAGTTCCCCGGGTTAATCGCCACATCAGTTTGAATGAATGGCACATAATTTTCTTGTGGGAGCGCGCGCCCTTTAGCACTCACAATCCCTGCCGTTACAGTATTTTCCAAACCAAACGGAGAGCCAATCGCTGCCACCCATTCTCCCACTTTTAGTTTAGCCGGGTCGCCAATAGTTACTTTTGGCAAGTTCGTAGCCTCAATTTTAATCAGTGCCACATCTGTACGCTTGTCCGCACCAATGATTTTCGCTTTAAACTCACGCTTGTCAAACAACTTAACCAACACTTCATCCGCTTCATTCACCACATGCGCATTGGTTAAAATGTAGCCATCTGCACCAATAATAAAACCCGAACCTAACGATTGCGATTTATATTCTTGCCCGCCCTGTCCCGGCTGCCCGGGCACACCCGGAATACCAAAACGCTTAAAAAACTCTTGTAAATTTGGGTCATCTGGCATTCCAAACGGTATGCCAGCATTGCTGCCCTGCATCACTTGTGTGATGCTGATATTGACCACTGTTGGCCCTTGCTTTTCGACGAGCGATGTAAAGTCTGGCAAAGTATCTGCCTTTGCTACCAAACTCGTGCTCATTAAGGCTGTGACCGCAATATTTGAAATCCAGCGTTTTAACGTATTATTTTCTAAAAATAAGTTTCTAAACATCTATTCACCTTTACTAGTACTTATTGAAATTGAACTATTTTTTCACCTTGGCGGGCATCATCTAACCGTAAAATTCTGGGTTGATTATTCTGGTAATAAACTTTTCCAGAGGTATGCCCTTTTACCCAAACAAAACCTAACAAAAGACCCGCGCCAGCACCCAATATCGGCGCGGCTTCCCAGCTTGTCATTGATGAAACTAATATGGCACCAAGTAGCATGGATACTAGTGGCACCATATATAAAAGCAGCGCGCTTTTCATTAGCGCGCTTTCATCTATACCCACAATAACGCTGTCACCCACTTTTGCGTTGATATCATTTTGCGCTTTGAATTGCGTTGATTTGTGACTAAAAAGTTTTCCCCAAATCGAATTGCCGCAACCACGGGTTTGCCCGCAAAGTCCACAAGCGGTTTTGCGTACAATTTCTAAGGTCGCTACGGATTGGCTTTCTATCTGGGGTTCTAGCGTGAGAATGACGGCGTGCTCTTCTATCATATGGCTTCAATCATATAACTTAAATATTAACGTATTACTTTTACGATTTATTTGTTGGCAGCGGATTGTTTTTTAAAAGTGACTGCTTTGGCAATTTGGCGCACTGTCTCGGCTGGCACTTCGCCCACCACTATAATCTGATGTCCATCAATCACATTGGCACAAATATTTGTTGATCCCATCAGCATATGTCCCGTTTTAGGACGCTTACCTTTAGTAATCGGTTCGATAAACAATGAAACTGAGGCTAGCCCATCAGAAAAAATTACCTGATTCACAAGACCAACTTTGCCCGGTACAGCGCGTTGCATATGGTCTATTTTACGATATCCTGCTGGTAACTGAGCCACAATCCAATCATCCGTGACATGCGTAATGGCAGGAGCTTCTTCCATCTCATAGCTTTTGCTGACATCAATTTTTGGTTGAAACCAATCGGCGCTTTGCGAATTAAGTAAACTTAGCTGGTTAAAATAAATTTGCTCAAGCGTTTCATTTTGGCTATTGAGCAAAGCCATCTTAACAAGCAAACCAAATTCAGTGTCAGCCCAGATTTTATAGCTGTAGCGAAATGCATCGTTAGGCACTAGCTCAATAATCTGCGCCTGACGCCCAGCAACGTAGTCTGCAGCGCCCAAGCGAGCGGTGTAGCTAGTCTTAATAAGTGTTAGGTTCGTCGGCAACATCGCAGGAAATAGATTCTGCCCTCGACGCTTTTCTATCATCACTTTATGGTTTCTGGGCTGAAAAATAACAATATCGCTACCTTGGCTATACACCTCGCGCGGCTTGTCATCCAGCACCATATTGCGCGTCATTTCACGCCCGCCGTTATTCATGTGTGTAATTTGTACGGTGCGAACCTGATTGCCGTTCTGATAAATAAACTGGCCTTCATAATTCAGCTCTCGTGCGGCATAGGCCGTTTTTTCGAGCATTTGCCACGGGTCTTCTGCCGCATGGGCATTAAAACTAAGTCCACTAATACCAACAAAAAGTACCGCTAGGCCTGAAGCTAACCGCAACATTACTTTTGCGACTCCGCACCACTAAAACTAGCCGCCTGAATATAATATGCCGCGCTACTAGGCGCAGCAGATTGGTGTGCAGCAAGATACTCAACAGGAAGATTTTGTGCGATTTCTACAGGGGACATGTCTTCAGATTGGCTAAAGAACTGATGTTGCAATAAAATCAACCCCACAAACATCACCGCAGCAACCGATGCGGCAACAGACCAAATTTTAGTGCTTTTGAAGAAAGGTGTTTTAAATTTCGGTTTAGCACTAACTAATGCTTCTGTAGCATCTGCTCTGTTCACCGCCAGCACGGTGGGTTCTGTATCTAAAGCTTGCATCACGCGAGAGCTAAAATCGCAGCGCATCTGACAATTGCCACGCATTGCATCACCAATTAAATGATAATGCTGCCAAGCTTCTCTTAGCTCGCCGCCTGATTTGGCTGACGTAATAATATGTTCCGAGCTCTCAATCTCAAACTCACCATCAATAAGTGCTGATAATTGATCTTTCATTTTGTCACCTCTAGCATAAATTACCCCTAACTTACTTCCCTAATTTAATCTTACCAGCGCTTGCCATCAGGCGTGTCTAGCAATGGTTTTAACTTGCCTGATATAGTTTCACGCGCCCTGAAAATACGCGAACGCACTGTGCCAATCGGACATTGCATAATGTCAGCAATTTCCTCGTAACTCAACCCTTCCATCTCGCGCAATGTAATCGCCGTACGCAACTCTTCAGGCAAACTCGCCACGGTATCATTCACCACTTGTGCAATTTGCTTGGTCATCATCGCAGTTTCCGGCGTTTCCATGGTACGCATTTCATTGCCATCTTCGAAATTTTCAACATCTTCAATCTCGACTTCTTGCAATACCTTAGGTCTGCGCCCTTGCGAAACCAAATAATTCTTGGCAGTATTAATGCCGATGCGATAGAGCCATGTGTAAAACGCGCTATCGCCTCTAAAATTGTGCAGTGCACGATAAGCCTTAATAAAAGACTCCTGTACCACGTCCTCAACTTCTGCTTGGTCACGAATCATTCGTGATAACAACCGACCAAGCTTGCGATGGTATTTTTCAACCAGCAGCCCAAACGCTTTTTTGTCACCCGCCTGCGCGCGTTCGACCAGAATCTGGTCAAGCTCGCGGTTCCCATTGACTGGGTTATCGTTTGGCTTATCCGCCATCGAGGCAACGCTCCCTGTTTTTATTTCGCCTTTATTATTCAAGGCTTGGTCGCTATTATACGACTTTAGCGCAGGTTCTACGAAGCTCGTACGGGTTAATTCCTCAATATTCCTTGTCTGTAACATCTTGCCTCCCAGCCTAATGTAAAAATGCATGCTTTTTCTTTACTAGCCTAAGGTTAAAGACACGGTTAAACTGTGATTAGTTCATTCAGATTCGTTCACTAATTCTTATCCTAAATATGGCGCAAGTTTTTGATGTTTTAATTATCGGTAGCGGCCTTGCTGGCCTGACACTCGCTCTGCAAGTCGCTGACAACAAAAAAGTGTGTCTGGTAAGCAAGCGTGAAATTACCGATAGCGCCAGCAGCTGGGCACAAGGTGGCATCGCAGCCGTTCTCAATAGTGAGGATTCCGTCGAAGCGCATATCCATGACACGCTCGTTGCCGGCGCAGGCTTGTGCGACGCAGCGATTACGCGCATGGTGGCAGAAAAAGGCCGCGAAGCGGTGGAATGGCTGATTTCTCAAGGCGTTGGTTTTACGCGCGAGGCGGGCGACAACTCGCTGCATCTCACGCGTGAAGGCGGCCATAGTCACCGCCGTGTGGCGCATGTAGCAGATGCGACAGGCCATGCGGTACAAAAAACTTTGGTACAAAAAATTCGTGAGCATGCCAACATCACCATTTTGGAAAACCATATTGCAGTCGATTTAATCACCACTCGAAAAACTCAAAAAGACTAATGGCAACGCTTGCTTAGGCGCTTACATTCTGGATAACAGCACTGGCAAGGTTATTACCATTGGCGCGCAGCAAACGATTTTAGCAACAGGCGGCGCAGGTAAGGTGTATCTTTACACCACCAATCCGGATGTCAGTACTGGCGATGGTGTTGCCATGGCGTGGCGCGCTGGCTGCCGCGTGGCGAATATGGAATTTATCCAGTTTCACCCCACCTGTTTATACCATCCATTAGAAAAGTCTTTTTTAATTTCCGAAGTGCTGCGTGGCGAAGGCGGCCTCTTAAAGTTACCTGATGGCACACGCTTCATGCCGGAACACGATGAGCGTGCCGAGCTTGCCCCACGTGACGTAGTGGCACGTGCCATTGACTTTGAGATGAAAAAACGCGGGATTGATTGTGTGTATCTGGATATCACCCACAAGGGTGCAAAGTTCATCAAAGCACATTTTCCCAATATTTATGCACGCTGTCTGGAACTTGGTATTGATATCACCAAGCAGCCCATCCCAGTCGTGCCTGCCGCCCATTACAGTTGCGGCGGTGTCATGACAGACGATAAAGGCTTAACCGATATCGCCAATTTATATGCGATTGGCGAAACAGCCTGTACTGGCTTGCATGGCGCAAATCGGCTAGCCAGCAATTCGCTGCTCGAATGTCTGGTTTTTGGCAGAGCCGCCGCTCAGAGTATTCTGCAAGCCAAACCCTATGCGCTCCCCAGCTTGCCTTATTGGGATGAAAGCCGTGTGACGGATGCAGATGAAGAGGTGCTGATTACGCATACCTGGAACGAGCTGCGGCGCTTTATGTGGAATTACGTTGGAATTGTGCGCACCAACAAGCGCTTAAGCCGCGCGCTCCACCGCATTGATATGCTGCGTGATGAAGTCAATGAGTTTTATCGCAACTTTAAAGTGAGCAATAATTTAATCGAGCTGCGAAACTTGCTGCAAGTGGCTGAACTCATTGTAAAAAGCGCCATTGAGCGGCACGAAAGCCGCGGCCTGCATTACAGCAAAGATTATCCTGATTTGTTGCCGGATGCGGTGCCAACCGTGCTGGAGCCGAATCTTGAAAAAGGCCTTGGCTACAGCCTGCTCGACAATTGAAGCGCGCATTTTTTTATCTGTTGTTCGCGCTGAGTTTTAGCGCGCATGCAGAAAGCATCAGCTACTTTTACGATGGCGACACCGTCAAAATCAAAGACGGCAATGCCCAATACAAACTCCGCATCACCGATATCGACGCGCCTGAGCGCAATCAAAGTTATGGCAAAAAATCGCGCCGCGCACTCATAAAACTATGTCTGGGAGCCAATATCCATGCGGCGCTTAGCGGTATAGATAAATATCAGCGCAGGCTTGGAAAACTTAGCTGCAACGGCCAAGATGTGAGCGTTTTTATGATCAAATACGGTCATGCGTGGTTCAACACGCGTTATTCCACAGACGCCGCACTGAAATTGCTAGAAAATGAAGCACGCAAGAAAAAACGCGGGCTTTGGGCAGAAAACAGCCCGATTTCGCCTTGGGTTTGGCGGAAAAAGCACCCACACACCTATGCAAAATAGATTAAAATTCAACTTTCACATCATCAAGCTTTAGGAACTCACATGCAAATCGCCATGAACACCGTTGTTACCATGACTTACGAACTCAAAAACTCTGATGGCGAGGTGCTGGAATCAAGCCAAGAACCTGTTGCTTACCTGCACGGCGGCTATGACAATATCTTCCCAAAAGTTGAAGAAGCCATGCACGGCAAAAATGTGGGCGATGTGGTAGAAGTGAACTTGGAACCCGCCGATGCGTTTGGTGAATATGACGAAGAGCTGGTACAGATTGAGCCTGCTAGCGCTTTCCCCGCCAAAGACTTAAAGGAAGGCATGCAGTTTGAGGGCGAAGACGAAACAGGCGAAGTGATTTTATACACCATCACCAACATCGCCGATGGCAAAGTTGTGGTAGATGGCAACCATCCTTGGGCAGGTGAGCGTTTAGTATTCAAAGCTACCATCACCGACGTGCGTTCAGCCAGCGGTGAAGAAGTGAGCCACCAGCACGTACACGGCGCTGGCGGACACCATCACTAATTGAATTAGACTACTTCGGCAATCGGAATCGTTTTCTTTGCTTTTTCTGCAAAGATTTTATATTCCGGCATTAAGTGGAAGTTCAAATACTGGTAAATACTATCGGCATTTTTTGCGAGTTTATCGCCGACAATTTCCAAATACTCTGAGACGCTTGGCATACGGCCAAGCTTAGCACACACTGCAGCCAACTCGGCTGAACCCAAGTAAACACGCGCATCTCGGCCCATACGGTTGTCGAAATTGCGCGTGCTGGTACAAAACACTGTGGCTTTATCCGCCACGCGTGCTTGGTTGCCCATGCACAAGCTGCAACCCGGCACCTCGGTACGCGCTCCCGCCACGCCAAACACGCTGTAAACGCCTTCGTCACGCAATTGGTCTTCATCCATGCGCGTGGGCGGTGCAATCCACAAGCGTGTGGGAATGCCACTTGAACCTTCCAGCACTTTTGCCGCAGCGCGATAATGGCCAATATTAGTCATGCAGCTACCAATAAACACTTCGTCGATTTTGTCACCCACCACGGCAGATAAAGGTTTGATGTCATCCGGATCGTTCGGGCAAGCCACCAGCGGCTCTTTAATTTCATTCAAATCAATTTCCAGCACGTAAGCATACTCAGCATCGGCATCGGGTTCTAAAAGTTCCGGAGCCGCCAGCCATGCTTGCATGCCCTCAATACGGCGACGAATCGTCCGCGCATCAGAATAGCCGCCTTCAATCATGCTTTCCAGCAATGCAATATTCGATTGCAGATATTCAATCACAGGCGCTTTATTCAAGCGCACCGTACAGCCATTGGCAGAGCGCTCGGCAGAGGCATCGGCAAATTCAAAGGCTTGTTCGATTTTAAGGTCTGGCAAACCTTCAATCTCTAAAATGCGGCCGTTAAATACGTTCTTTTTGCCTTGCTTGCCCGTGGTCAATTCACCTTTTTGAATCGCCGCGTATGGAATGGCATTGACCAGATCGCGCAGCGTAATGCCCGGCTGCATGGTGCCTTTAAAGCGCACCAATACAGATTCCGGCATATCAAGCGGCATCACGCCCATGGCGGCGGCAAAAGCCACCAAGCCAGAACCCGCGGGGAATGAAATACCTATCGGAAAACGGGTATGTGAATCGCCACCAGTGCCAACGGTATCAGGAAGTAACATACGGTTTAACCATGAGTGGATAATGCCATCACCCGGGCGCAACACCACGCCGCCGCGCGTTGCCATAAAATCTGGCAGCGAATGTTGCAATTTAATATCCACAGGTTTTGGATATGCCGCGGTATGGCAAAAGCTTTGCATCACTAAATCGCTACTAAAGCCCAAGCAAGCAAGCTCTTTAAGCTCGTCGCGCGTCATGCCGCCGGTCGTATCTTGACTACCAACAGTCGTTGCTTTGGGTTCACAATAAGTGCCGGGGCGCACGCCTTCTACCCCACAAGCACGTCCAACCATTTTTTGCGCAAGTGTATAACCTTTACCCGTATCTTTTGGGGCAATAGGTTTAATAAAAATATCAGAAGCTGGCAAACCTAATAAATTGCGCGCATTGTGCGTTAAACCACGGCCAATAATGAGCGGAATGCGGCCGCCAGCGCGTACTTCATCCGGCATAGTTAATGGCGCTAACTCAAATGTGGAGATTACTTCACTCGCTTCGTTCAGCACCTTGCCGTCATAGGGGTAAATTGTGATGACATCACCCGTTTTCATTTTGCCTACGTCGCATTGAATCGGCAATGCGCCAGAATCTTCAGCCGTATTAAAGAAAATCGGGGCAATTTTTCCACCCAAAATCACGCCTGCAGTCCGCTTGTTGGGTATATTCGGGATATCGTTACCCATATACCATTGCAATGAGTTAATGGCCGATTTGCGTGAAGAGCCTGTGCCCACCACATCGCCCACATAGGCCAGTGGCAAACCTTTTTGCTTTAGCGTTTCAATCGTTTTCAAACCATCTGGCATTTTATTGACCAGCATCGCTTTAGCATGCAACGGAATGTCCGGCCGGCTCCACGCCTCCTGCGCAGGGCTTAAATCATCAGTGTTGGTTTCGCCATCCACTTTAAATACCACTACTTTGATTTCTTTTGGCATCACGGTTTGGTTCGTAAACCACTCGGCATTCGCCCATGATTCAATCAGCTTTTTAGCGTGTTGATTTCCCGCCTTCATTTTTTCTGCGACATCGTGAAAAGCATCAAACATCAAAATGGTATTGCAAAGCACATTGGCGGCTTCTGCCGCCATATTGGTATCAAGCAGGCTCACAAGCGCCTGTACGTTATAGCCACCCAACATTGTACCGAGCAATCGCACAGCCTTGCTTGGCGAGATAAGTGGGGAAACTGCGGTGCCTTTTGCAAGGTCTGCCAAAAATGCAGCTTTTACATAAGCTGCCTGATCCACGCCTGCAGGGGTGCGGTTTTCAAGCAAATCAAGCAATAACTCACCCTCGCCCGCCGCCAAGTTGTGAGGTGGGTGCTTAAGTAAATCGACCACACTGGCGACTTGCTCTGCATTGAGTGGTAATGGCGGAAGCCCAAGTGCAGCGCGCTCTTGAACGTGAATTTGGTAAGTTGTAATCATGTTTCCTTGCTTCTTCTAGTTTGCAAAATCTTTTGCGAAACTAGATTTAATTAGCTAAATCTTTCGCAAAATTAGTACCGCAGCTATGGCCTTTAGAGGCAACAAGCCATTGGTCTAACACATCTTTCTCATAATCTTTGCCATGTTTTAGTTGCAGAAAAGCACGCACTTCATCCACATCGGCAAACCCGTTTTTATCTGTATCCATCTTAACCACATTTTCTTCAACCGTTGGGCCAATATATTTGCCATTTTTATCGGTTAAATAACTCAGGACATCTTCGGCATGCGCTGTAGCACTGAATGCAACGCAGATGACAACCCCAAACAAAGCTAATTTCATTTTAAGCACCTTTCATACCAATATGAATTATGACGCATTATTCGTCAAATAGTGCAATAAAATCGGTGACTTAAGGCACATTCGTCACATGAATAATTTGGCGCTGGGCGATTCTTTCACGCCATTCCGCCGGGCCAGAATTGTGCACAGAGTCTCCCTGTGCACTAACAGCGACCGTCACCGGCATATCAACCACTTCAAATTCGTAAATTGCTTCCATACCCAAATCTTCAAATGCAATCACACGCGATTTTTTGATGGCTTTAGAAACCAAGTAAGCTGCACCGCCCACAGCAGTAAGATAAACCGCGTGATGTTTAGCGATAACTTGAATTGCCGCTTCGCCGCGTTCTGCCTTGCCTACCATGCCAATTAATCCAGTTTGGCCCAGCATCGTTTCCGTATAATCATCCATTCTTGTTGCAGTCGTTGGGCCTGCAGGGCCAACGGCCTCGTCGCGCACCGCATCTACTGGCCCTACGTAATAAATAAAACGATTAGAAAAGTCCACTGGCAATTTTTCGCCTTTTGCCAGCATACCTGCAATCCGCTTGTGTGCTGCATCGCGGCCTGTAAGCAATTTTCCATTTAGCAACAGCGTTTCTCCAGCCTTCCAACTGGCGATTTCTGCCTTCGATATTGTATCCAAATTCACGCGTTTAGCATTGGGACTGGCTTGCCAATGCACATCGGGGTAAGTGTTTAAATCTGGCGGCGCGAGCTCCGCCACGCCACTGCCATCTAGCTCAAAGTGTACGTGTCGTGTGGCTGCGCAGTTTGGAATAATCGCCACAGGCAAACTTGCAGCATGGGTTGGATAGTCGAGAATTTTCACATCCAAAACCGTCGTCAAGCCACCTAAACCTTGCGCGCCAATTCCTAAATTATTCACTTTCTCATAAATTTCCAACCGTAATTCTTCGAGCTTATTTTGTGCGCCACGCGCTTTCAATTCGTGCATATTAATGGGCTGCATCAATGATTCTTTGGCAAGTAGCATCGCTTTTTCTGCACTACCACCCACCCCAATACCCAGCATGCCTGGCGGGCACCAGCCTGCGCCCATTTGCGGCACCACTTCAAGCACCCAATCCACAATACTGTCATTTGGGTTAAGCATTGCCAGCTTGGCTTTGTTTTCACTACCGCCACCTTTAGCCGCAACCGTTACTTGCACCTTATCACCACGCACCATTTCAATGTGCGTCACTGCTGGCGTGTTGTCACGCGTGTTTTTGCGAGCACCCGCCGGGTCAATCACAATAGATGCACGCAGTTTGTTTTCTGGCAGCAAATAGGCGCGGCGCACCCCCTCATTCACCATCTCTTCAACCGTTAAATAGCCTTCAAATTGCACCTTCATGCCTATTTTAACAAATGCGACCACAATGCCCGTATCTTGACAAAGCGGGCGTTTGCCCTCGGCACACATACGAGAGTTAGTGAGAATTTGTGCGATAGCGTCCTTCGCTGCTGGAGACTCTTCTAGACTGTAAGCCGCTCCCAATGCCTCGATATAATCTTGAGGATGGTAATAAGAAATATACTGCAGCGCATCCGCTACACTTTGAATAAAGTCTTCTTGCTTAATAACGCTCATATTTCTTGCCTTGTCATTTTAGCAATCACAGCGCGCATGCTCTCACTCAAATTCGAGATATTTGGTGCAGACAACAATGCCCAAAATTCATTATCAGGCAGTTCCAGCATTTCATCAAAAGTGTGCATTTCAGCCAAACTTAGCCCATTAAAATGATTTGCCACAAAGCGCTGCAACATAATATCCAGCTCTAGCATGCCGCGTCTGCAACGCCATGCTAGGCGGCGCTGCTCTGCATCTTTGATATTCTCAGCGTTCAGCATTATATGGTCTTAATCTCAATCGTCTTTTTCGTACTCTTTGCTTCTTTAGCCCGTTCTATTTTTAAATCCTTAATCGCTGCAATTGCCGCATTAGGGTTCAGCTTTTTCGGGCACACTTCCACACAATTCATGATGTTGTGACAGCGATATAAGCGATAAGGATCTTCCAAGTTTTCCAAACGCTCTTCTTCGGCTTGGTCGCGTGAATCGGCAATAAAACGGTAAGCCTGCATCAAGCCAGCTGGACCTACAAATTTATCAGGATTCCACCAGAAACTCGGGCACGAAGTTGTACAAGCCCCGCACAAAATACACTCGTACAAGCCATCCAGTTTTTTACGGTCTTCTGGACTTTGCAAACGTTCAGTTTCCGGCAATGGGTCATTGTTCACCAAGTAAGGCTTAACTGAGTTGTAGTGCTCAAAAAACTGGGTCATGTCCACAACCAGGTCGCGAATCACTGGCAAACCCGGCATGGGTCGCAACACGATAGGCTCTTCTAGATCAGCAAGCCGTGTGATACATGCCAAGCCATTTTTACCGTTAATATTCATCGCATCCGAGCCGCAAACGCCTTCACGGCAGGATTTACGTAGACTTAAAGTTTCATCAAATTCTTTAATGCGAAGTAGCGCATCCAACAACATATGGTCGCTATCTTCAAGCTGGATGTCGTAATCCTGCATGTAAGGCTTTTTATCAACATCCGGGTTATAACGATAAACAGAAAATTTCATGTTAATAAACTCTCTTCTTCGGCTCAAACGATTCTACTGTTTGTGGTTTCAAACGTACTGGCTTATAAGCTAAGCGATTATTTTCTTTATAAAAAAGCGAGTGTGCCAGCCACTTTTTATCATCCCGCTCTGCAAAATCCTCACGCGCATGCGCACCACGACTCTCAGTTCGATTGTGTGCTGCGTACATCGTCGCAACCGCTACTTCAATTAAGTTATCGAGCTCCAGCGCCTCTACACGCGCTGTATTAAACACCTGGCTTTGGTCTTTTATCACAATATTTTTTGCACGTTTTGCTACTGCATCAATCTCACCAACCCCTTTTTCCAGCAAATCAGGGAAGCGATATACACCACAATGTGTTTGCATGGTTCTACGCATGGCATCACCAACTTCAACCACGTTTTCTCCCTGCGCATTTGATAGTCTTGCAATCCTCGCTAAGGTTGGCTCGGCGGCACTTTCTGGCAAAGGTTTTTGTGTATTATTTTGTTTAATTGCCGCTGCCATATGATCACCCGCTGCCTTGCCGAATACAACCAGATCCAGCAACGAATTGGAACCCAAACGATTCGCACCATGCACTGAAACGCAAGCGCATTCACCCACTGCGTATAAGCCGTTAATCGTTTTTTCACCATTACCGTCCGGCATCACAACTTGGCCATCCAAATTGGTAGGAATGCCGCCCATCATGTAGTGCGCAGTCGGCACCACAGGGATTGGATCATTGATTGGATCTACATTGCAGAACGTTTTAGCAATCTCGCGTATCCCTGGCAAGCTTTTCTTAATGCGCTCTTCACCAAGATGATCCAGCTTCAAATACACGGCATCTTTGTTTTTTCCAACACCACGACCTTCTTTAATTTCAGTGGCAGAGGCACGCGCAATCACGTCGCGGCTGGCCAAATCCTTAGCGTGCGGCGCATACCGCTCCATAAAGCGCTCACCTTCACTGTTCACCAAATAGCCGCCTTCGCCGCGAACACCTTCAGTAATCAGCACCCCTACGTGCTGCAGACCAGTCGGGTGAAATTGCCAAAACTCCATATCCTGTAAAGGCACTCCAGCACGTGCCGCCATGCCCAGACCATCACCCGTATTAATAAAGGCGTTAGTGCTGGCCTGAAATATACGTCCTGCGCCGCCGGTAGCCAAAAGCGTAGTTTTCGCCTGAAAAATATGAATTTCACCACTTTCGATTTCCATCGCAATCACGCCCAGAACATCGCCTTCTGCATCGCGAATTAAATCGAGCGCAAACCACTCTACAAAAAACTGCGTATTTGCACGTATATTACGCTGATACAAGCGTATGTAGCATGGCATGGCCGGTTCTATCTGCAACTGCGCAAGTGCGCGAAATAGGTGATTCGCCAAAGTTTTGTGTCATGCCACCAAACGGGCGTTGGTAAATTTTGCCGTTTTCCAAGCGATCAAACGGCATACCAAAATGCTCCAGCTCGATAATCGCTTTTGCCGCGTTTTTACACATAAACTCAATCGCGTCTTGGTCACCCAAAAAATCCGATCCTTTGATAGTGTCATACATATGCCACAGCCATTTGTCATCTGCCACGTTACCTAAAGCTGCCGCAATCCCACCTTGAGCGGCAACTGTATGAGAACGTGTCGGAAAGACTTTAGACAGCACCGCCACTTTAACGCCACTCTCAGCCAGTTGCAGTGCGGCTCTCAGGCCTGCGCCACCGCCGCCGATAATTACCGCGTCAAACTGATGTTTTTCTAAAGCCATTTTATAAAATTTCCCACTAAATACTCAACAAAATAACGCCCATCCATACCCACATAGGCAACCAACAAGAATATCCACCGCCGCCTGCATATAGCCACGCAATGCTTTGGTTAAACACATAGTCTTTAAACACATCGCGCACGCCAAGCCATGCATGCATACACAGGCAAAAAAAAATAAAAATGTCGCCAAGCGCACCCACCAAGGGCTTATGGCTGCCAGCCAATCCGCATAGTTATTAGGTTGTAGAGCAATCATATAAACAATCAGACATACAATGTAAAACGCCATCACAACTGCGGTAAGGCGCTGTGTAAGCCATTGACGCATGCCGGGATATTTTTTGGTCAGAAGTTCAATTAACATGATTTTAAAGTTTAAGTATCACCAAACAAACCAAGCGAAAATAGCGACAGAAATCGCCACCAACCATAACACCACACGGCCAGAAAAGCGTGCTTTTTGTAGAGAGGTCATCCAATGCACATCCTGTCCCAAATGACGTAACCCTGCAAAAAAGTGATGAAAAAAAGCCCATGCCAACCCAATAAGCATGAGCTTTGCAAACCAATGATGCAGCAAAGCTGAGAGCGTTAAGTAACTTGTTTCAGATTTCAAGGAAATCTGGAATACCCACAACGCAAATGGCAAAATCAGGAACAACGCCATCCCGCTGACACGGTGCAAAATCGACACGACCGCATTTATTGGCAAGCGGATAGTAAATAGATTTAGATTCTTAGGTCTGTTTTGTGGGCGCTTTTTTTGCATATTCTGTAAATTAAGTCTTAGCTGCCTTTGCAACTGCGCTGGCTACTTTCTCCAGCAGTCTTTTATCGAACGGCTTAGGAATAATATATTCTTTACCAAATTTTAACTCGGTTAAATTGTACGCCGCCAAAACATCTGCAGGTACTGGCTCGCGTGCGAGCTCGCTTAATGCGTGGGCAGCTGCCACTTTCATTTCCTCGGTGATTTGCTTCGCTTTGGCATCAAGCGCACCACGGAACAAATATGGAAAACACAGCGCATTATTCACTTGGTTTGGAAAATCGCTGCGCCCTGTTGCCATGAGGATGTCATCACGAATTGCGTGTGCAACAGTTGGCAATACTTCCGGATCTGGATTCGCCAAGGCAAAGATAATCGGGTTTTTTGCCATCCCCTTAATCAATTCCGGGTCAAGTGCATTTTTAGCAGAAACGCCAATAAAAACATCAGCTCCTGGCATTACATCGGCGAGGGATTTTTTATCGCTCGCCTGTACTGCCAATTCGCGATTGTTATCGTGCAGATCTTTGCGATTGCTATCTAAAATGCCGGCCCTATCTGTCATAGTAATGTTAGTAGCGCCCATTCGTCTTAAGAGCTTCGCACAAGAACATCCTGCAGCGCCCGCACCCAAAAACACAATTTTTGCCGTTGGCAACGTTTTACCTTGCAGCTCCAAAGCGTTTAATAGTGCGGCAGCAACAATCACTGCCGTACCATGTTGGTCATCATGAAACACTGGAATATTGAGACGTTTTTTTAGCTCATTCTCGATATAAAAGCAATGCGGCGCTGCAATATCTTCCAAATTAATCCCGCCAAAAGTGGGCGCGATATTAACAACCGTTTCAATAAAAGCATCAGGTGTTGGGGCATTAACTTCAATATCAAAAACGTCAATACCGGCAAATCGCTTAAATAAAACAGCCTTGCCTTCCATCACTGGCTTGCTAGCCAGAGCCCCCATATTACCCAAACCCAACACAGCAGTGCCATCTGTAATCACGGCTACCAAGTTACCTTTATTGGTATATTTGTAAGCATTGGCGGGGTCAGCGTTTATTTCACGCACCGGCTCGGCCACGCCAGGTGTATATGCTAAAGATAAATCATCTTGTGTGGCGCAAGGTTTAGTTGAATCGACACTCAACTTGCCTGGCTTTGGAAACTGATGGTAGTCAAGCGCCGCTTTTTTCAAGTCCATGTGTTTCTACTTTCTATTTTATAGCTTCAAGATAAAGATAGTGTAAAGCAAATGCAACCTTACAATCGCCGCATCAAATAACACATTCCGCGTTTAAGATATTTATACCACAACACAAATGATGTTGTCCATAGTTTTATATCTTATATAAGACATAAGATTGTGGCTTGTTGCCAAGTATGAGAAAATTGCGATTATACTTAATAGCCAGCTTAAAGTCTAAACCGCGAATTCATGTCGCGCAATTTAAGGTAAAATGAGAGCTTGTGATTGATGTTTGAAAGTTTACTCGCTATGTCTTTGACCACTCTAAATGCACTAAGTCCGCTAGATGGCCGCTACCAAGCCAAACTTGACTCGCTGCGCCCATATTTTAGTGAATACGCGCTAATTAAACATCGCGCCTGGGTGGAAGTGGAGTGGCTTAAAGCACTTGCCGCTGCCAAAGATTTACAAGAAATTGCGCCATTTAGCGCGGCAACGATTCAAGAGTTAGATAGCGCAATTGCTAATTTTTCTGAAGCTGATGCCGCACAAGTAAAAACCATTGAAGCGCGCACTAATCACGATGTAAAAGCGCTTGAATACTGGCTGAAAGAAAAGTTCCAAAGCAACCAAGAGCTACAAAAAACTAGCGAATTCATTCATTTTGCTTGCACTTCAGAAGACATTAACAATTTATCGCACGGCTTAATGCTAAAAACTGCGCGTGATGCTGTGATGCTACCTTTTTTGGCGAGCTTGATTGCACGTTTAACTGAGCTTGCAACGCAACTTGCGGACACGCCCATGCTCAGCCGCACACACGGCCAAACCGCATCGCCCACCACTATGGGCAAAGAACTTGCGAATGTGGTATATCGCCTGCAACGACAACAAACACAGCTAAAGAACAATGAAATTCTAGGTAAGATTAATGGTGCGGTCGGTAACTTTAACGCACACTTATCCGCATATCCTGATTTTGATTGGGAAAGTTTTGCGAAGAAATTCGTAGAGAATTTAGGCTTAACCTACAACCCAATGACCATCCAGATTGAGCCGCATGACTATATGGCGGAACTGTACGACTGCTTAAGCCGCATCAACACGATTTTGATTGATCTAAACCGCGATATTTGGGGTTACATCTCGGTCGGCTACTTCAAGCAAAAAGTGAAGGCAGGCGAAATTGGCTCTTCCACCATGCCGCACAAAGTTAACCCGATTGATTTTGAAAATAGTGAAGGCAATTTAGGTCTGGCTAATTCAGTATTGCGTCACATGGCGGAAAAATTACCAATCTCACGCTGGCAACGCGATTTAACTGATTCCACTGTACTACGCAATATGGGCGTAGCGTTTGGGTACACACTGCTCGGCTATGATTCGTGCTTGCGTGGCTTGAATAAACTTGAAGCTAACTTTGAAAAATTGGCTGAAGATTTAGACAACAGCTGGGAAGTGCTCGCAGAACCCATCCAAACTGTGATGCGCCGATACGGAATTGAAAACCCATACGAGCAGCTAAAAGAACTGACGCGCGGCAAAGGCGGCATTAACAAAGCTTCGTTACATGCGTTTATTCAAACACTTGATATTCCGGCAGATGCAAAAAAATCGCTGCTAGAAATGACACCTGCAAGCTATATTGGTAAAGCGCCAAAGCTCACCATTAAACATATCAAATGAATGAAATCTTAATCCTGTATTATTCTCAAGGCGGCGCTGTTAAAGAAATGGCGCAGCTGATTGCGCGCGGAATCGAAAGTGTGAGCGGTGCAAAAGCGCGCATTCGCACCGTGCCGAAAGTATCTGCCAATTGCGAGGCAACAGAACCGGAGATTCCCGCCAAAGGCGACCCTTATGTGGAGTTAAGCGATTTGGAAGAATGCGCCGGCTTGGCGCTTGGCAGCCCGACCCGCTTTGGCAACATGGCAGCGCCGATGAAGTATTTTTTGGATGGTACAGTCGGGCAATGGCTAAAAGGCACGCTCATTGGCAAACCCGCAGCCGTGTTTACATCCACAGGCTCTATGCACGGCGGAAATGAAACGACATTACTCACAATGATGTTGCCGCTCATGCACCATGGCATGATCATTGTCGGACTACCTTATTCCGAGCCTGCACTCACTGCCACACAAAGCGGCGGCACACCTTACGGTGCAAGTCATATTGGCGGTGCTGCAGACGATAGAACCATTACCGATGACGAGCGCAAATTGTGCATCGCGCTAGGTAAACGTCTGGCCGAAACTGCTTTAAAGCTTGCCAAGTAGCATGCAGCCAGCATTAAGAATTGGCGCGGCTTGCAGCTTGATTGCACTCATCTTTCTGTGCCTTGCCTGGGAAGGCTTTTTAGCGCCACTCAAACCAAATGGTTCACTACTCATTCTAAAAGCCATTCCACTTTTATTTCCACTTTTCGGCATTCTCAAAGGCAAGCGCTACACCTACCAATGGGCGGGCATGCTCATTTTGTTTTATTTTACTGAAGGTGTAGTTAGAGCATGGTCTGATCAAGGCCTTTCTGCGAATTTAGCAACAATAGAAATTGGTTTAAGCCTAATTTTCTTTATCTGTGCAATTTTTTATGCAAGGCTCACACGTAAAGCTTCTGCGTAATTTATAATAAGCATTATGCGAATGCTTAATTTGATTCACGTATGAAAATACTACTCTCCAACGACGACGGCTATTTTGCCCCCGGCTTAAGCGTTCTAGCTGAACACCTCTCCAAATTAGCAGAAATTACAGTTGTGGCACCTGAACGTAACCGAAGTGGCGCCAGTAACTCGCTCACGCTGGATCGTCCATTGAGCGTACGCAAGGCCAATAATGGCTTTTTTTATGTCAACGGCACCCCAACCGATTGTGTGCACATCGCGCTAACCGGCTTGATGGACAAAATGCCGGATATGGTCATTAGCGGCATTAACGATGGCGCCAATATGGGTGACGACACGATTTATAGCGGCACAGTGGCGGCGGCGATGGAAGGTTATTTACTGGGCATTCCGTCCATGGCGGTTTCTATGTCACAACATAACGCCGTGCACTTTGAAACGGCGGCGCGCATCACTGTGGAACTGGTGCAAAAATATCTAAAAACTAGTTTTACAAGCCCCACTTTGCTTAACGTCAACGTTCCCGATGTGCCTTATGACCAGATCAGCGGGCGAGTAATCACACGTTTGGGCAAACGCCATAAAGCTGACCCTGTTATTCAGTTAAAAACGCCGCGTGGTGAAACAGTTTACTGGGTGGGTGCAGCAGGCGCACCCAATGACGGCGGAGAAGGTACAGATTTTTATGCTATTTCGCATAACCAAGTATCCATCTCACCAATTCAAGTTGATTTAACCAAACATAGCCAACTTGAGGCTCTTGGAAAGTGGCTTGAATAAAAAATGGCATTAAGCAAACTCGGCACAAAATCTGGTATTGGCATGACCTCGCTGCGTACGCGCGAGCGAATGATTTCGCGTCTGCGCGAGCAAGGCATTAAAGACGAAGTCACTTTGCACGCCATGAACGAAGTCCCACGCCATATTTTTGTCGACGAAGCGTTGTCAATTCGCGCCTATGAAGATGTTTCGCTACCAATTGGATTTGGCCAAACCATCTCGCAGCCCTATATCGTAGCCCGCATGACAGAACTCTTGCGCAACGGAGCAGATTTGAACAAAGTGCTGGAAATCGGCACGGGCTGCGGTTATCAGACTGCGATTCTGTCACACATCGCCAAAGAGGTTTTATCAGTAGAACGCATTCGACCACTCGTCATGAAAGCTCGCAGCAATTTGCGCACACTCAAATGCACAAATGTAAAGCTTGATCACGCAGATGGCAGTGAAGGGCTTGCCGCGTTCGCACCGTTCGATGGCATCATCGTAACCGCTGCAGCGAGCCACGTGCCCCAAGAGCTATTGGAACAACTGGCGATTGGCGGACGTCTGGTAATCCCAATCGGCACCAGCGCACAAACACTTTATGTGATTGAGCGCCAGGCCAAAGAATACATACAAACCAAACTAGAGGCAGTAAAATTTGTACCGCTTCTAGGTGGCATTTCTTAAAGTAGCGGCACAAGTTAAATGCGTTATATATTTTTTACTCTAATTTCCCTGTTTTTAGTGGCTTGCGAAAGCAGTCCACCCGCCCCAGTCATTGAACGTGCTCCACAATCCAGCAAACCCGCGCCACCTATTGCCAGCAAGCCCTCTGCAAACCCATCGGCAAAATCCGCTGATGGTAGCACCCCTAATGCTAAAGACTGGCGCCCAGATAGTTATACTGTAAAAAAGGGAGATACGCTATTTGGCATTGGCCTAGAGTTTGGTTATGACTATAAAGAGATTGCTGCTACCAACAATATTGCACCGCCATATCCCATTAAAATCGGCCAGAAATTGAGTTTTGCCAGTTTAAATAGTAAAACATCCGGGGCTGAGCCTAAATCTGCGATTGAAGATGAAGATGGTGTGGTGGTAACCCCCATTAAAACAGAGGGCGCTGGCACAGTGGCTGGAACACAAGTAAAACCAGCAGAATCCGCAGTTACTCCGGTTTTAACTGAGCCCAGAGCGACTCGCGAGCCTTATAGCTTAGAGGCACTTAACCGCAAGCCAAGTGATGTAAAACCAACTGAAACCAAATCAGCAGAGACTAAACCATCTGATACAAAAACTGCCGAATCAAAACCTGTGGACGATGAAAGTATAACTTGGGCATGGCCGACACAGGGCAAAATTCTTTCCAACTTTAACGAAGTCAGCAACAAAGGCATTGATATCGCGGGTACGGCAGGACAAAGCATCAACGCGGCTTCTGGCGGCAAAGTGATTTATACCGGATCTGATTTGCGCGGCTATGGCAAGCTGGTGATTGTTAAGCACAACAAAACCTATTTATCTGTGTACGCCCACAATAGTAAAATCCTAGCTAAAGAAGGGCAAAATGTTGTGGCTGGCCAAAAAATTGCAGAGATGGGCAACACCGATGCAAATGCGGTTAAACTGCATTTTGAAATTCGCAGACAAGGCAAATCAGTTGACCCTGCGAAATATCTGCCGCAAAATTAACTTATCCATTTAACAGGGAGCTCAATATGGCTGCTGATCCAAATAAGTACAAAAAGAACGCTGATATCCGCCCAGATACTTTGTTGCAAACAGTCACATCGGTTGGCTCCATGATACTCATGTTTATTGGCATTGTTGGTCTGGCAATGGAGCTTTTTAAGGATGAAGGCTGGCTTAAAACAGCGCTTGCATGGCTGTTCGATTCCACAACGCATATGATGTTTATTCCTGTCATTGCGCTAGCACTTTGGCTGTTAAATCGCTGGTTTTCTACCCCGTCAAAATCCGAAACAAAAAAAAGTGGCAATATCCCTATGTATCTCATGATAATCGTCGGAGCATATTACGTTTACCGAATTATCACTACTGGTGGCTTTTAGCTAGAAACAGCAATAAAAAAGCCGCGCTTAGATTTAGCTAAACGCGGCTTTTTGTATCACAAATTTACTTGTTTTTTGCAGCTTCTCTCGCATAATGATCACGCACTGCTGTCATATCGCGTTCTCTCGCCCATTCGATAAGCGCATCTAAAGCAGGCGCGCCAATCTCGCCCACTTGCGTGTGAATACCGGCTTGCTCGCGAATTATCAAAATCCCCGGAATTTGAGCCACTTCAAAATACTCGCTAATTTCAGGGTCAGCTTCCGTATTCACCATGCCAAACACAATGTCCGGATTCTTTGCAGCAGCCGCTTCAAACGTGGGAGTAAAAGCAACGCATGGATCGCACCACGGCGCCCAGAAATCGACAATGACAAAATCATTTTTCTCGATGGTTTCTTTAAAGTTTGCTTTGGTAAGTGCGACAACTGCCATAATCTGCCTTAAATTTAACGAATGCGAGATTCTATCAGATACATACCACTTCGTTAAGCTGATGTATTAACTGGCTTGGCCCAGTTTCCATCAAAAAACAATTCGCTTAGCGGCTTGCGCTTACGTGGCGCAGTTTCTCGCTCCAGCGCCTCGCCAGTAACAGTTTCAATATCCGCAGGAAATCCGACAGAAAGCATCGCCATCAAAGTGAATTCAACCGGGATTCTAAACTTTTCACGTGCTAAATCCGCGTCAAATCCACCCATTTGGTGCGCCATTAAACCCATGTGTTCTGCCTGCAAGCATACGTTCTCTGCCGCCGCACCTGTGTCATATTGTGCCCAGCGATTAGGCTTGCCATTATGATCAAAAACACTATTGGCGCATACCAACATTAAAACTTGAGCATCTTTTGCCCAGCTTTGATTATTTGGCACTATGCAGTTCAGTGCTTGCTGCCAGGCGCTATTGTCAGCATTTTTATCCCAAACAATAAACCGCCATGGCTGATCTCCATAACAGCTTGGAGCCCACCGTGCCGCCTCTAGCAGAGCGATTAACTGTTGACGTGAGACAATTTGATTGGCATCGTAAGCACGGCCGCTCCAGCGGTTTGCAATAATTTCAGCAATAGGTGTTTGCGTAATAGCAGGTTTTTTCACATTAGCCCTTTAAAAATGGATAATCGGTATAGCCTTTTTCGTTGCCGCCGTAAAAGGTACTCTGGTCTGCGGCATTCAAGGGCGCATCAGTTTTATAGCGCTCAACTAAATCCGGGTTAGCTAAAAACGGTACACCAAATGCAATGCAATCTGCATAGCCGCTAGCAATAGCGGCATTTCCTCGGGCTTTATCGTAACCCAAATTTGCCATATAAGGGCCTTTAAAATGCTTGCGAAGTGCATCGTAATCAAACTCTTCTGCCTCCCCGCCAACATTACCTTCTAAAACATGCAAATATGCCAAATTATATTGACTCAGCATATCTGCAACATAATTAAATAGCGCTTGCGGTTTACTGTCATGCATATCATTGAATGGATTTACGGGGGATAGCCGCACACCTACACGGTCTGCGCCGGCGACCTCAACAACAGCCTTGGTTACTTCCTGTAGTAATCGTGCGCGATTCTCAATACTACCACCGTAATTATCTCCACGTTTATTGCTACCATCTCGTAAAAACTGATCAAGCAAATAGCCGTTTGCAGAATGAATTTCCACACCGTCGAATCCCGCTGCAAGGGCGCACTTGGTCGCGCGGACATAATCTTGAATAATCGCTGGAATTTCAGTTACATCTAGTGCGCGAGGTGTCACGTAGTCTTGCAGGCCTGAGTAAGTAAAGGCCTGGCCTGCTGGCTTAATAGCAGAAGGAGCAACCGGTAACGCTTTATTCGGTAGTAAGCTCGGGTGGGAAATGCGCCCAACGTGCCACAATTGCAATACAATTTTGCCACCTTTCGCATGCACGGCCTCAGTCACCTTTTTCCAACCCGCGATTTGCGCTTCAGTATAAATGCCCGGCAGTGCAGGGTAACCATGCGCCATATCGCTAATCGGAGTAGCCTCCGTGATGATTAACCCAGCTGTCGCACGCTGCTCGTAATATGTCACGTTTAAGTCTTGAGGAACGCCTCCAATAGCCCGCTCTATTTCTCGTTAGTGGCGCCATCACCATGCGATTTCTAAGCTCTATTGCACCTAGTTTAACTGGGCTAAATAAATCTGCCATTTGTTGATTCCTTAGTAATTGAAAGAGTTTTTTAGGGCTTAGTAACAACAGGCAATTTAACGCCTTCAATCAGTAAAGTGATTTCAACATCATCACCCACAGGGGCATTGGGCTTAAGCGGCCAAGTGAAGCCGAAATCACTCGCCTTTATAGAGGTATGCCCCTCCAGTCCCAGACGGTAGCCGCCCCACGGGTCAGTGCCAAAGCCAAGCACTTTAAATGGAAATGAGATGGTTTTAGTAACGCCATGCAGTGTAAAAGCACCGGTAATCACGCCTTCACTGTTATTTTTCGCTTCGATTTTTTGGCTAACAAAAGTCGCTTCAGCAAATTTTTCTACGTCTAAATACTCTGGTTTTTTAATGTGATCATCACGTTTGGCGTTGCTACTATTTACACTCAGTAAATTGATCTTTGCCTCTATGCTCGAGTTGGCTAAATTATCTTTATCAATCTGAAGGCTACCTTTCACGTCGCTAAACGTACCGGATGTTTTAGATGCGACGTGACGAATGTTCCAGTTCACAAAACTATGCGCTTCATCAATTTTGTATGCTTCAGGGGCTGCAAGCACATGGCCAGAAGCCAACAACCACAATGCTCCCAAGCCAATTACTTTAAAACCTATATTCATATTATTCTCCTAAAAATTAAGCTGGCGGCAAATCAAAAAGCAACATCTCCGCTGCTTTAATCGCCGTGATTTCAATGGCTTCACCATCGACAAAAAGCGCCGCATCGCCTGCATTTAAGTGCTGATGGTTAACTTCCACCTCGCCTGCCACCACTTGCAGATAGCCGCTACGGTTATGTTTAAGAGCATACGTCAGCTGTTTTCGTTCAGAAAGCTTTGTAGCATAGAGTGCCATATTTTGATGAACTTTTAATGACCCTTCATGCGTAGCTTCTGAAGCCAGTAAGCACCATTGATTATATTTCTGTTCATCTGTAAAAACTTTGTCTTCGTAACTTGGGGGTAAATCTAGGCGTTCAGGCTCTATCCAGATTTGCAGCAAATGTACTGGTGTGGTTTCGGATGCATTATATTCGCTGTGCTCGATTCCCGTACCAGCGGACATGCGTTGCACCTCTCCAGCACGCAACACTTCCACATTACCCAAACTATCTTTATGCGCCAACTCACCGGAAAGCACATAGGTAATAATCTCCATATCCTGATGGGCATGTGTGCCAAACCCTTTTTTTGGGGCAATCTTGTCCTCGTTAATTACCCGTAGCACCGAGAACCCCATCCAGTTTGGATCGTAATAGTTAGCAAAAGAAAAAGAATGATAGCTATCAAGCCAGCCGCGGTTAGCATATCCACGTTCGTTTGATTTTCTAATTTGCATAATTAAATCCAATATTTTGGTTGATAAATTGTATCCTGTAATGAAAGATGATGCCTATTGTGATAAATTCAAGTTGTGATAAATTCAAGGTTTAGTAATTTGGAGAAACAAATGACACAAGACCAGCTCCCACGGGAATTCGGGTCACTTAATAAAGTGGCCATAAAAGCCATGCTTTGGTTAAATGGCTTTGCGCATATCATTATCGGCTTAGCGCTCGCAGTTTCTGTGCTGATGTTCACGTGGCTGTTTTTTCAGGATGTTGCTAAGGCTGCCGATGCGCACAACCTTGTACATGGGTTTTTACATGCGCTTGGCACGCTAATGTTGCTGTGGTCTATTTCAGCGCTTATTTCGGCCGAAATACGCTATTTAATGGGCAGCAAGCTACAAGTTGAAACCTTCATTGAAGTTGTTCTTGTGCTGTTTCTGCGTAAATTGATCGTTCTGCCTGTGCAAGACGCAACTCCAACCGTAGACGAAATTGCAATGTGGGTGGGCGGCGCCTTTGTGTTAGGTGTGATCTATGTACTTGTGCGCTGGGCAGATAAAAGCAGTCAATCTGACTAAACATGTCAACTGATATTGATTTTATGCAGCTTGCATTGAGACTGGCTAAGAATGCCGCAACTGCGGGAGAAGTGCCTGTAGGCGCGATTATAGTCAAGGATGGCATCGTGATTGGTCGCGGCGCCAATACGCCGATTTTTCTACACGACCCGACTGCACACGCAGAAATTATTGCCATGCGGCAAGCCGCAGAGCATCTCGGTAACTATCGGCTAGTCGACTGCACGATATACGTTACACTAGAGCCATGCGCCATGTGCACAGGGGCAATTCAGCATGCGCGAATCGCAAGGCTCGTGTATGGCGCTGCCGACCCCAAGACAGGTGCTTGTGGCAGCGTAATTAACTTGATGAACGAGCCCAAACTAAACCATCACACCCAAGTGATTGGCGGCTTGATGGCTGAGGAATGTGGCGCAATATTGTCTGATTTTTTTAAAGCGCGGAGAAACAGAGCAAACTAAGCTGTTAAAAGGCTATAGAGCTGGTCTTTTAGATGTAAGCGTTGTTTTTTCAGTACTTCAAACGCCTCATCAGTAACAGGGATATTTTCCGCTTCTAGCCGTAATACTTCACTATTGACTTGATGATATTCATCGAACAGCTTGGCAAAGTGGCTGTTCTCCAATTTCATCTGATGAATTTTCTCTCGGTGCTCAGGCAACTCGTGAACCAAATCATGATGTAATGCAGACATAAACTTCCCCTATAAATTAAATACATACTCTGTATACGAGGACAGTATATGCTTTATTAATCACAAGTACTTTGACTAAAATCAAGCCAAAGAATTTATTAATGCTTATAAAACAAAAAAACCCGCCGAAGCGGGTTTTTATCTTGATTACGTTTTAATCCCTGTTGCCGGCAAATGCCATCAACAAGTGAAGCAAGCTTGTAAACATGTTATGCAAACTCATATATAAGCTCATTGTCGCCATTACATAGTTGGTTTCACCACCGCGAACAATCTGATTGATTTCATACAAAATAAAACCAGCCATCAGTAACACAACAATCGCTGAAATCGTGAGCGACAATACAGGCACCTGAAAGAACAAGTTTGCCACAATTGCCAAAATCACCAGCACCATACCAACTGTTAAGAACTTACCCATATAGCTAAAATCGCGTTTGGCAGAGCTGCCAATTGCAGACAACGCCAAGAATGAAGCTGCCGTGCCGCCAGCTGCCAAACCGATTAATTGGCCACCATTATTAAGGTGTAATGCATGCTGCAAAATCGGACCCAGCAACATACCCAAAATAAAGGTAAAGCCAAACAACAACCAAACACCTGCGGCATTATTGCTATTTTTAGCTACCAGCCAAGACATGCCATACACAGCCACCATAATGCCAATCACACCCATGATAGGACTTGCTGCCAGCCATGAAAAATTCGTATTGATACCAATCATCGCACCAATTACGGTTGGAATCATGGTCATGCCAAGCAAGGCGTAAGTGTTGCGCAATACTTTGTTTTGCGTGGCAATACTGCCTTCACGACCTAAAACTTGAATATCATCTAACATTACATTTCCCTTTTAAATAAAATTGCCAAATGGCAACATGGTTAAGATAGCGATTTTATGCAAAAGTTTCAAGTAACAAATTGTTAAATCTATGTGAATAAATCAACTTCGCTAACACCCACCATACCAATACGTTTAAGCGCAGCAACAAATTCTGCGCTTTCATGCAAATGGTCCATATCTTGTGGATGACGCCCACCATGCATGCGCGCTAAACGCGCAATACTTAAGGCCGACATTTTCCAATCGAGCTTCGATAAAAGTTCATCTGCCAAATCAGGACGGTTACAGAGTAGCACCATATCGCAACCCGCATTCAGTGCAGCTAAGCTACGTGTTGTCACATCACCGCCAACGGTTGCGCCTTCCATACTCAAATCATCGCTAAAAATTACGCCGTTAAAACCTAAACGCTCACGCAACACTTTTTGCAACCATTTGGTTGAAAAGCCCGCAGGTTTATCGTCTACTTTGGGGTAAATCACGTGCGCGGGCATAATCGCTGGCAAACCTTCATCTATCATTTGTCGGAAAGGCTGCATATCATTTTGCGCGATTTCATCAAAAGGCCGCTCATCAATCGGAATCGAAACATGTGAATCGGCCACCACAAAACCATGTCCGGGAAAATGCTTACCCACCGCCGCCATGCCACCTTTTTTCAAGCCTTGCATAACAGAAAAAGCCAACTCGTTAATCGCTTGTGGGTCGCGGTGAAAAGCACGGTCGCCAATCACCAAGCTATCGCCGTAATCCATATCCAGCACAGGTGCAAAGCTAAAATCGATGCCATGTGCGCGCAACTCAGCCGCTAAAACCCAGCCTGCTTCTGTTGCCAGCTCACGTGCTTTTTTAGGGTGCGTATCCCAAATTTTGCCAAACTCGCGCATGGGTGGAATTTTGGTAAATCCATCGCGAAAGCGCTGCACACGACCACCTTCATGGTCTACAGCAATCAATAAAGGTGGGCTACGAACCGCATGGATACTGGCTGTTAGCGCACGTAATTGTGCGCAATTTTCAAAGTTACGCGCAAATAAAATCACCCCGCCGACCAGTGGGTGTTGTAATCGTTTGATGTCATCGGCGGATAATTCTGTGCCAACCACATCGAGCATAACTGGGCCTAAGGTCATACTAACTCTCTATTGTTTTGCAGCTTTAATATTAGCAACTTTTAGCCGCCACAGCGAAGTGATTTCTTTACTGCGTGCAACATGCAAGGGGTCGCTGACATCTTGCGATTTGGCGTGGTGCGGTTTGGTATCAATTTTTTCGACCACTTCTAAGCCTGCAGCGGCAATCCATGCACATAACTCCTCGCGAGTACGTAAGCCTAGATGTTCTGCTAAATCAGACAAAATAAGCCAACCTTCACCTTTAATCGCTAAATGCGTTTTTAAGCCTGCTAAAAAACCCTTTAGCATTTTACTATCTGGGTCGTAAATCGCATGTTCAATCGGCGAATTGGCTTTGGCAGGCAGCCATGGCGGGTTGCAGACAATTAAATCCGCAAGACCAGCATCGTCATTTGGGTACAAATTGGCATTGACGATTTTAACTTGATTTGCGAACCCAAGTTTTTCGATATTCTCCTTCGCGCAAGTCAAGGCGCGCGACTCAGTTTCGGTCGCGATAATTTTTTTTAAGCCGCGTTTGGCAAGAACTGCCGCCAACACGCCAGTGCCAGTGCCAATATCAAATGCCACGCTAACATTATTGATTGGCGTATTATTTACAAGCGCAATATATTCGCCGCGTACTGGCGAATATACGCCGTAGCTGGGCGTAATCGTCACTTCCAGTTCGGGAATTTCTACGCCTTTTTTGTGCCACTCGTAAGCGCCGATAACGCCGAGCAGCTCGCGCAACGAAACCACAATTTTGTCTTTGCTTGGATATTTTCCGTAAGCATGTTCGCACGCCGCTTGCACATCTGGCGCACGGTCATAGGGCAGTTTGTAATCGCTGGAAAGCTCGACCAGCAACATGCCCAAAGTGCGTGCACGTTCAATTTGGCTTTTACGATATAAATGAAATTGGTCCTTAGGTGTGAGTGCAGCTTTTGCGGGGTCAAACTTTTGCGCTTTTGGCTTGGTGGTGCGGTTATCAATTCGCCGCGAAATGGCTTGGCTTAAATGCTTAGCATTTTGAAAATCGCCGCGCCACAGTAGCGCCGTGCCTTCACAAGCAAGCTTATAAGCCGCATCTGCCTTTAAAGTGTCGTTAATCGGCGTGATTTTTTTTGGTGTAGGATTGCCCGCAACCGATTGCCAGCGCGCCGTTTGCGGTTTATCTTTTTCTTGCCAGGTAACTGTAATTGTATCTTCCAAAATTTCTTTCTAACATATTAATTAATAGTTGATTTAACATCTAAACGATCACGCAGTTGGTCGCCGAGCAGATTGATGGCTAAAATTAAACTCATCAAACTCAAGCCCACAATCAACACATAATGCGGTGCGACCAACATATAACGCACACCATCGCGCAGCATGGCGCCCCAACTTGCGTTTGGGGCTTGAATGCCCAAGCCCAAAAACGACAAGCTTGCCTCGGCGATCATGATACTCGCTAAGCTGTAAGTCGCCTCAACAATTAAAATGGAGCTTAGCAGGGGCAAAATGTGTTTGAGCAGCAACCTTGGCACGCTTGCACCAAGCGATTCTGCCGCTTGCACGTGCTGGCGATTGCGCAAACTCAATGCCTGCCCGCGCGTGAGGCGTGCGTAGCTCACCCAGCCCGTAACGCACAAGGCAATCATCAGATTTGTCATTCCAGGGCCAAGCACGGCGGCGAATGCGATTGCCAACAATATGCCGGGAAAAGCCAAAAAGATATCGGTAATTTGCATTAAAAGTTTGTCTAATTTCCCGCCATAAAACCCCGCTAAAAGCCCGACGAGAACACCAACCGTCATCGTGACAAGTGTTACCAGCACTGCTACCACAAACGATACTTCTACCCCGCGTAACGTGCGGGCTAAAATACTGCGTCCTAAATCATCTGTACCAAACCATGCGCTTAAGTTTGGCGTGGTAAGAATAACGTTAAGGTCAACGTTGTTTCCATGCAAATCTAACGCACGGCCAATAATGACGGCTACCAGCCAAAATAGCAGTAATAATGCGGGGATACGCTTTGCCCAAATGCTCATTCAGAATGCCTCACACGAGGGTCAGCCAAGGCATAAAAAATATCTGTTGCCAGATTGACGAGCACGTAGCTCAGCGCCACCACCAGCACGCAGGCTTGTGTGACTGGGTAATCGCGTTTTTCTATACTTTCTACCAACAAACGGCCGATGCCATCCCAACTAAAAATAGTTTCTGTTATCACCGTACCCGCCAGCAAACTGCCCATTTGCAGGCCAACAATCGTTACAATCGGCAACAATGCTGCACGCAATGCGTGTTTCACAATCACGGTATTTTCGCTTAAGCCTTTGGCGCGCGCGGTGCGGATAAAATCCTCGTTCAACACTTCTAAAAGGCTGGTACGCGTCATGCGGGTGAGAATTGCGCTCAAGCCAAAGCCCAATGTGAGTGCGGGCAAAATAATAGACAGCGGCTCATCCATGCCGCTCACCGGTAGCCAACCCAGCCACACTGCAAATAGCAGCATAAGCATCGGCCCCAGCCAAAATGCAGGCATGGCAGAAAAACGCACGCTCACAATGGTGACAACAAAATCTTGCCAATGCCCAGCTTTAAGTGCGGCAAAAATACCAAGCGGAATTCCAATTGTCAAACCGATGACAAGTGACAATAAGGCGAGTTTAAGGGTTGCCGGATAGCGCGCTTTAAGCATCTCGATGATAGGGGTTTTAGTGTGGATGGACTGACCCAAGTCTCCATGCGCAAGCTTGCTTAAATAAGTGCCGAATTGCGTAAAAACAGGTTGATTCAAACCTAACTCGTCTCGCAATTGTGCGCGGTCTGCAATACTTGCAGAATCGCCTAACATCACCTCGACTGGGTCGCCCGGCACAAGATGAATCAGCAAGAAAGTAAGTAACAACACCCCAAAAATCACGGGGATAATACTCAAAAAACGCCTAATCATTGCTAATGCTTACTGGCGTGCCAACAGGCACCATATCGAACAAGGCGATTACATCATCGTTACGCATACGTATGCAGCCATGCGAGCCGATTTTACCCAGCTCGGTCGAGTCTGGCGTTCCGTGAATGTAAATATAACGCTGCATGGTATCTACATTACCTAATCGATTGACGCCATGCTCCATGCCGCTTAACCAAAGAATGCGTGTTAAAATCCAATCGCGTTCAGGAAATTGTGCCATCAACTCTGGCGTACAAATTTCTCCTGTTGCACGTCGCCCCACAAACACGGCACTCGTCTCTGCCCCATCACCTATCTTGGCGCGAATAATATGTTGTCCCAACGGCGTGCAGCCGCTATCTTTTTCGCAACCCACGCCATTTGCTGCGGTAGAAACCGTGTACTGAGCATAACAACTCGCCATCGTCATCTAAAACGGTGAGCGTTTGTTTAGAAATTGAGATTTCAATCTGCATGGTTGCTTATTGTAGCCGACCTTTCAATTGTCGCTAAATCATCCCAATTGCCATCAGGTTTTGGCGAATAATTTTTAATGTTTTTGCGCATCGCTGCAAATTGCCCTTCGTACCAGAGCGGAATATAAGGCAACTGTCGTGAATGCGCGCTGTAGCTGCAGGCCAATCTTCTTTTGTAAGCAACTTATCAAGTTCGGCTATCTGCATATTGTCCACGATTAAAACCATTCGGTGGAAAGCTATCCGAGCCAAAAGCTTTGGCATAAATTTCAGGCGTTTTGATGCCCACCCATGTAAGCCCGAACAATTGAAAATTACCTTGCTTTACATCCTCAAAAAACGTGCCCCAATCGAGACTGCGAATTTCCAAATGAATACCTGCTGCTGCCATTTGTGCCTGCAAAATGGTTGCAAAGCGCACGCGCTGGGCATCGGTAGAGGTTTTATATACGAGTTTCAGTGGCAGCTTCACACCCGCCTCTTGCAATAGCTTTCTAGATAGCGCCGGATTGTAATCATAAGCAGGTAGTTTTCCATTGCCCGCATAATGTTCGGGCGGCAAAATCGCGCCTGCGATGCGACTACTTTGCACCATCACTTTATCGATAATCGCTTGCCTATCAATCGCATGCGCAATAGCCAGCCTCACTTTTGAGATTTCGCAACATTGGGTCTTGCATATTTAAACCAAGATAAGAAAAGTTAGCGCCTACATTCGTGCTCACGCTTATTTCTGGCTTGTTTTGCAAATATTTCACCAGTTCGGGCGGCAAATCGCCCTGCAACAAATCTGCCTCGCCGCGCAATAGTTTAAGTACGCGTACCGTCGGATCTTTCACTTCTTGCAGCGTAATCAATCTGGCTATCTTTTACACGCTGCAAAACTTCAGTTTATTCTGCCAACTCACAAATTTTAGTGGCCCGCTACCAACTGGATGGTGCGAAAAATCATGCCCTTGTTCAACCAGATTTTTAGGCAAAATACCGATGATCAACTTTGCAGGAAAATGCGAATCCGCTCGCTTTAAGCTAAACAGGACAGTTTCCTGATTGAGCGCTTTAATTTCTGCAACGTTCTCAAATTCTGCCGCATGCGGTGAGTCTTTTAACGCTATTAGCGATTGATAAGTCGCGACTACATCTGCCGCCGTCAACAATGCGTGATGATGAAATGGCAAGCGCTTTCTATTCAAGGTAAAGCGATAATCTTTAGAATTGCTTGTTGTCCAGGATGCCAAGCTGGGAGCGGGTTTTGAGGCAGAGTCAAAATCCACGAGGCTCTGATAAATTAGGCGATTTACGCGTTCTGAGGCAGCGTCTGTCGCATAGCGCGGATCAAGATTTATTGGCGCCTGAGCAATGGCAAAATTGATAGCCTCTTGCTCAGATGCACGTTTGGCGGCATCACAACCACCCAAGCAAATAGCAACAACGAATAAAATAAAGCATATTACTTTCATCGTAATAAGTTTACTTGATTTCTATGCACAATCTCCTAGTGCAACAAACCCGACACAAATAATACTGCAAAAAAACTACAGAAAATCGTGTAAATTAACTGCATGCTCCTTAGCAAATGGTTCAGTATCCTTGATAGTCTGTGCCAGCAATTGATCAGTTTTGACTGGGCCAAGATATTCGCACAACGCTACGTAGGCAAAATTAACCACTTTTCTAATCGTTGCCAAATCGTAATTTACTGACAAGCTGGCGTCTTTTTTCTCAAGCCAGCCTTTTAAATGTGCTTTGCGTCTTAAATCAATGGTCAATTTTTCGCTATGCGTAACTATAAATGCACGAACGCCAGCCTCTTGCGATTCGCTCACCTTTTGCAACAGATTTTGCATAAACACTGCAAACACCTCATTGATTTGAGCTGGATGCCACATCATTAACTTTAGTAGTGATCTGCCTGATTTTCATCAAAAGGATCTGGCAATAACTGATTGAGAGGCAAATCTACTGCTGCTAATATCGAACTTAAAATACTCGTACGCTGTGCCTTTAACGATTTGTTTTGACATATCACAGACAAAAACTCGGTAAACGCATATTTGGGCTTTGCTGAATATTTTTCTTCCCAAAGTTTCACAACAGCTATCAACTCAGCATCATCAAAATATGGGCGTAATCCCGTATAAATTGCACGTCGACGGTTTTTTAGCTCGCTCTCAATTCCTTTAACACCAAAAATCATAGCTTTCCTAAATCTTTCATTTTGTCTGCACTATAAGCAGATTCGTAATTAAATTCCGGGTAACCTATCTCACCATGTTCAGTAATATCCAACCCACGCTGTTCGTGCATTGCACTCACACGTAAACCAACCGTTTTTGAAATAATCCAATACATTGCGTAAGATGTAACAAACACCCATAGAAACGCAGCACCAATACCAATTAGCTGTACTATTATTTGATGTGCATTAAACAAATTTCCCGTTAAAAAGAGCCCTGCTGCTAACGTGCCCCATGCGCCACAAATGCCATGCACAGCTACTGCACCAACCACATCATCCAAGCGCAGTTTTTCTAACCAAATAACGCCTATCACAGATACTGCGCCGCCAACCAAACCCGTTAATGTGGCAAAAGGAATTTCCATTGATGCGCAACCCGCTGTAATCGCAACCAAGCCAGCAATACTGCCATTCACTGCGCTGGTCATGAGTATCGGTTGTCGCACGATTACACTCATCAATACCGCACCAACCGCCCCTGCCGCACCAGCCATATGCGTATTAAGCAAAATATGCCCCAAGTCAGTGCCTGCAGCCAAAGTGCTGCCTGCATTAAAACCAAACCAACCAAACCAAAGCAAAAAACCGCCAATTGCTACAAAGCTCAAATTGTGACCCGGCAGACTACGTACTTCGCCACTTGCCCCAAATTTACCTAAACGTGGCCCAAGCAAAATAATGCCTGCGAGCGCACACCACCCGCCCACCGAATGCACCACGGTTGAGCCAGCAAAATCAATAAAACCCATTTGCTTTAGCCAGCCATGCTCATTCCAAGCCCAGCTGCCAAATATCGGATATATAAAGCCGGTAATAATGCATGCGCCAATCAAATAGCCAAAATAATTGGTGCGCTCCGCCATTGCGCCGCTTACAATCGTAGCGGCAGTAGCCGCGAACATGATCTGAAAGAAAATGAGCGTGTAATCCCAATTTGGTGCACGCGCCAGTGCAAAATAACTGGTACCAAACCAGCCGCTTGGATTCAAGCCAAACATTAATCCGTAGCCCACCAGCCAAAAAAGCAATGTGCCAACGCACAAATCCATGTAGTTTTTCATCATCACGTTGACCACGTTTTTGGAACGCGCCATGCCGCCTTCTAGACAAGCAAAACCTGCCTGCATTAAAAACACCATCGCGCCAGTAATGGCTACCCATATGGTGTGGGAAACTTCTGGTTGCAATGCATCTGCGGCAAAACTGATACTTGGGAAAATGAAAAAAGCTAGAAATAACAGGCAAGACGTCGCGCAGATTCGCGGCATAAAGGTTCCTCTGGAATAAATGTAGTTGATAGATTAATTGGAATTACTGTTTATATTTATTCGCATAAAATTACTTAACAGCAATTTAATTAAGCGTGGTTCAGAATACTCCGCTACGTAAAAGCAATAAATAAGCCAGATGTGCGCTTGAATATTCACTTATCTAAAAACTCTTTAATTTACTGCAAGTATTAATAGCCAAATGTAATGAATATCGCCAACGGCAGCGATGATTGCGATAATGGCTAGATAAGTTTATGATGCCTTTAACTTAAATCAGCCTAACTAGGAGCAAATGGTGAACGGACTTATTCAACTCGCAGGTCGTATCATGTTGGCAATTATTTTTGTTCTTGCTGGTTTAGGTAAAATTCAAGATCCTGCTGGTACAGCAGGCTATATGCAGTCGATGGGCGTCCCCGGCATTTTGTTATGGCCTACCATTGCCCTAGAAGTGCTAGGTGGAATAGCGCTTGCGATTGGCTTTCATACACGCCTTGCAGCATTAGCACTGGCAATTTTCAGTATCGTCGCTGCGGTTATTTTCCACAAAAACTTTGGCGATCAAATGCAAATGATTATGTTCTTAAAAGATATCGCCATCGCGGGCGGTCTGCTATTGCTGGCGGTTGGCAGCACAACAGCTTATAGCCTTGATGCAAAGAAAAAGAACGCTAATTTCTTTGGCACTCGTCAGGATTAATTTCTCTCAAAACAGGCAATAGATTCCACATGCGTGGTGTGAGGGAACATATTAATCACACCAGCTGCGCTTAGGCTGTAGCCCTTCTCATTGACTAAAATATCCGCATCGCGCGCCAATGTGGCAGGGTTGCACGACACATAGACGATTTTTTGCGGTGCGTTTTCATTGGTAATCGCTTTCACCAACTCAAACGCACCATCGCGTGGCGGGTCAATAAGCCACTTATCGAATTTACCCAAGCCTGTCAGGGCTTCCGGTGTCATTTTAAACAAATCCGAAACACCGAATTGCGTGTTTTTCTCGTAATCTTGTTCAAGCTTGCGCTTTCTTTTGCGCGTTCGACCAAATTCTGCAAACCTTCCAAACCCAATACTGTTGCGCCACTACGGGCAATTGGCAAAGTAAAATTGCCAATGCCGCAGAAAAAATCAGCGATGCGCTCGCCTGCTTGCGGGCTTAATAACTGCATGGCGCGGCGCACCATCACTTGGTTGATTTGCGGATTCACTTGGGTAAATTCGTTGGGTTTGAAAGGATAAATCAAACCAAATTCCGGCAATGAATATTGCAATTTGCCGCATTCGTGGTAAAGCGGTTTAACTGTTTCCGGGCCTTTGGTTTGCGTCCAAATGTTTACTTGATGTTCGTCTGCAAATGCTCTAAGAAGCTCTTCATCATTGGGCTGCAGGGCATCCATAATGCGGAAAATCAAGACGATTGTTTGATTTTCTCCAACCGCCAGCTCCAACTGCGGAATCTTATCGCGCAAGCTCAATTGCAAAATCAATTCCTGAAGCGGCACAATGAGCGCAGAAACAGCGGGTGTGAGCACCTCGCAGCTATTCATATCCGCAACAAATCGTGTGGCCTTCTCGTTAAAGCCCACCAACACGCGCTCTTTTTTGGCCACAAATTTCACGCTCAAACGCGCTTTGTGACGATAGCCCCAAGCAGGACCATACAGCGGTGGCAACATATTTTGCGGTTTAACTTTGCCGATATGTTTTAAATCATTTTCGAGCAAACGTTGTTTGGCTGCGACTTGCCCTGCAAAATCCAAATGCTGAAGCTTGCAACCGCCACAAAGGCCATAATGCGGGCATTGAGGGGTCACGCGTAAATTGGATTGCTTGAGAACTTCTACCACGTTGGCAAACGCGTAAGTACTTTTGCTGCGGGTAAGTTGGTAGGTGACTTTTTCAGTTGGCAATGCACCATCAATAAAAATGGTTTTGCCTTCCACGTGCGCAACGCCGCGGCCTTCTTGGTCGAGCGACTCAACAATGACTGCGGGTTGAATTTCAACGGGAAGAGCTGCTTGCTCGGATTTTCTACGATTACGACGCGCCACTTGATGCCTTAGAACTGATAAAGGCGCTATTTTAGCTGATTACGCTCGCCAAGCTACTTAAATCCAAGCGGCAAGAAATTCTTGCCAATGTTTACCGCTATAGCTTGCGAGGGTCTCGCGCACCAATTCAATCTCGCGCGCGTACGATTGTGCGTTCAAATGTCCACGCATCAACTGAAAGCGCAGAAAAACCAAGTGCGTATTAGCGACATCAGTCTCGCAATAATCGCGAATCTCGGCTAGCTTACCTGCTTTATAAGCATCCCAAACCTTGCTGCCATCCATACCCAGCTTGCCCGGAAAGCCGCACAGCTTGGCGATTTCGTCTAATGGTGCATTGGCGCGAGCGTTGTACATCGCCATTACATCCATCAAATCGGTATGGCGCATGTGGTAGCGGCTGATGTAATTGTTCCACTTAAAGTCTTTGTCGTCTTCGCCCAAATCCCAATAGCGGCTGGCGTTCACACCATGAATCAAGCCGCGATAATGCAGCACAGGCAAATCGAACCCGCCGCCATTCCAGCTCACAATTTGTGGCGTATATTTATCAATTCCATCATAAAAACGCTGAATAATTTCCGCCTCGGTCGAATTTTCATCGCCCAGCGTCCACACTCTAAAATGATTGCCTTCGCGCAGCGCGCAAGAAATCGCACAGATTTTATGTTGATGTAACGGCAGAAAATCCGTACCGTTTTTTTGGCGGCGTTGATGAAAAGCGATGTTGGCGATATCTTCATCCGATGCGCCAGAAGGCGCATCTAATAAGGCGCGTAGGCCATCGGTATCGGGAATGGTTTCAATATCAAAAACAAGCGTTGGCGTCATGCGCACAGCATACCAAATGTCGCGCGGCATGGATAGACGGCATGGTTAGCCGGTAAAGCTTTAGGCAAATTCCATTTCTTGTGCCGGCACGTCTTCCAGCATTTCTAGCGCACCTTCTTCTACCTTATGCACCAGCATTGGCATGCGCATCTCGTTACCGGTAAACAAAAGCATGGCGTAGCTCACAGGTTCATCTGGGTTAAGGGGAGTAAATTTTCCAAAGCCGAACTTTGAGTTTCTTAGCACTTGCCAAGCGCCTTTGGGTTCTGCATATTCAGGTTTGGCGAAATGTCGTCTAATTTCGTCGGTGGTCATACTTTGCAGCGTGTAATCGGCGCTTTCTGTCATCACGGCCCAGCGCGCCTCGTCTTGTTCGCCATCGTTCTGCAATTTGCACAGGTACCAGTCATCTTCATAAACCAGCTGAAAAACGCTGTGAATCTTGCCGGTACTGGTGTTTAAGGTGTAGTAAATGCCTTGGTCATCCAAGGTAATTGCCTTACCAAAGGTGGGGAATACAAAGACGTTACTTTCCATCTAACACTCCTTAACTAGCGTTAATTTAGCTTTAGTGTATTTCAACACTAGCAAAAATTAAGCCAAGAAAAAGACGGAATTTATGGGTTATTTCAAGGAATTATGATGAAACTATTTAAAATAACTGCCCTGAAAGGCGCATGGATATTGGGGTGGTAAAGCAATACTAATTGTACAAATTGTACTAACTATTAATAAATGATGCCGTTGGATGAGGAATTACACCATCGCCGTAGGCGTCGCAAAACTTGAGAGATTACGACCTGATAGCCATTTAGCCATTGAGATTGTGCTGCTTTAGCTTCCAGATTTTTGGGATGTCTCATTAGCTCATGAAGTCCATCCATTGATTGCCAATAGTAAACGTTTGAGACCCGTCCAGTTTCAGGGTTTTTCCAAGTTTCCTCACCAAGTAACCTGGGTTTGTTTTGCCACTTCAGCTATTGCTCGGTCAAGCAGATAAAAGTCTTCATCGAACTGTTTTTTATCAAAAATAAATGTTGCGGAATACATTCATAGCCCTTAAATATTGAAAGCTTTGTTGTTTCTAAAGATTAATAAAATCAACCTATTAGCAAATTTAGACGCTTACTTCTTCGCCCAACCGCCCGCGCCCTGATACCACCAACCCGCTTGCGCCTTATCTATCCAGCGCCCTGCGAATGAATCGCGAATGCTTCCTTCCCACTCGGGGTGTTTGTTGGCACTGGCGATTTCTTTATAAAGTTTGGTGCGGTCTGCGTTCTCTTCTGCCACCAAGCCGTTGATACCTTGCCTATCTTTTAGCGGCACCGCAGTCGCATCATGCACGGCAATTAAGCCATCTTTAGTGAGCCCAATCGCCCCGCTATTGTAGTGCGGTGCAAGTTGGCTGTGGCGCGCTTGCATGCTGGCCTTGAGCGCATTGATGGCAGGCGTGTTGATATCTAAATCTGCTGCTGCATTTGCCCAATTGGCCAGTAAATCAAACTTAGCAGCATCGATATAAAAACTATTAATTTATTCATTGTGTTACCCCTTATTTAGGTTCTGGCGCAGGTGCGGCGCTGCGGGTTGTGGTGCGGCTTTTGGCTCGTCTTTGTTTTGGCCATTTTTAAGCTGCCAAACATCATCAATAATTTGGTCTGCCGCTTTTTCTGCCGCCGCTGCAGGAAAGTAAATATTAATGGTGACGCATGCCGCCAGCATGCTTGCCAATAAAAGTAACCCTATGTTTCGTTTCATCTTTCTTGTCCTTATTTGACTATCATTTTGGTGTTGCTATCGGTAATGCGTTTTATTCTACCCAATAAATCATTGAGGCTTACATATTTTGTATAACCATTCACTGTAACTGCAGGGATGCCTTTACCTTTAACGATAACGAACCCTGTTGGGGTTGACTCCACACCGCCCATTTCGCAAATATCTTCGCGCAATTTGCAGCTCATGCCGATTTTTTCGTAATTAAATTCTTTAAAAAACCGCAGAAAAGTACGCTGCAAGGCAGCCGCAGTGCCCTCGCCGCCCAGTGCAGTGATATTCTCCACGGCGCGTTGCGAGATTTTTTTCAGATGTTTGCCATCCGCAGTTTGTATGCGCGCATCCATACGCACAGGCTTCCAGTTTTCCAGCTCCATATTATGTACATCGCCTTCCAGCTTGCCCTCAATCGCGCCAAAGTTGAAAGTGCGGGTTAAATCGCCCAAATCGATGTCGCGCATATCCAAATCGGCATACATTCTGGGCACCACGCCCAGCGGGTCATCAATCTTCAGATTGCTCATGCTCACCGAGCCTTTAAACGCGTTAAAGGTCATGACGCCATCCATATTAAGCTGCTTGTTTGCATAAGTAATCAAAGGAACCTGGCCTGAGATTTTACCCTGCATTTCAGGCCAGCCCAGCGCCTTACTGAACTCGTTCATGGTGATGGGTTTTAAATCCATGCGCAAATGCCACACCCAGTTCTCGCCCAGCCACGCGGCGGAGACATCTTGAAAGTGCAAAGCGCCATCTAAAATAGGCAGCGTGAGTTCTGGTGCTGTCAATGAATAGCGGTTCACTTCAGCATTCAGTTTGGTTTCGGGCAACGGCAAATTGAGTAAATAGCCGCTTTGATAGCCCAGTGTGATATTTTTTGGGTTGTCGTAATCCCACGGGATATGCGCATTAACGCGGTTAAACGCGAATTTTCCAGCTTTATCTGTGATATTCGCATCGGTTAAATTGAGCTCAAAACTGGTTGGTTGCAGATTTTTAATCTCAAATTGCCAGTTGGCTTTGCCGGAAACTTCTAGATTTCCAAATGCGGATTTCTCTAACGTCGGTTTTAAAAATATATTATAAAGGCCGGCAAAATCCACTTCTTGTGCGCTGACTTTAATATCCTCAATCACCTTGCTTTGTGTGTTGATGTGCGCGCTAGCGCTCATCTTGCCTACCTCATTCACCTGGAGGCTCGCATCCTGAATATATAAATCTGGTTGTTTGAAAGTGCCGTTAATCGCAAATTCATTACCCGCCTTGCCAAAATAAAATGGCTGCCAATATAGCTCACCTTCAGTCCAGCTAAATAGTCCGCCCCAGTACCACGTATCTTTCTCTTTTTTAGCAGCCAGCCTGATTTGCCCCGTGAGTTTTTCACCCGCGTGCAAGCCAGACTCATCACTAAAATTGGCTTGTTTGAAATCGATATTGGCAGAAAAATTATTGGGAAAGCTCACAAAGTGCACCGAAAACGGCGCTTTAAGATGCTTGGAAGTGATGCTGCCATCATTACAATCGATAATGCCAATTTGATCATTTTCGAAAGAACCGCATTGCAGCTCGAATGGCATAAACGCTGGCTCGTTGGTGGGCTTAACTTCCGCCCTTAATTTTAGCGTAGGATCTTTACCTTTTAAATCTACCTGAAATTTTGCATTTTTAAGCTGGCCGGCAGGCGCATCGACAGAATCCACCGAAATTTGGATGCTGGAAATCGCATGCACAGACTGGCAAAACATGAATAAAACAAACGCAGAAAAGCGCCATAACTGCATGCTAGGCTGGGAAGACCCCAGTAGATAAATAGCGATCGCCACGGTCGCATACGATGCTGACAATAACCGCATTCTCTACTTTTTTACTAAGCTGAAGCGCCGCATAAAGCGCACCGCCACTGGAAATTCCGGCAAATATACCCTCTTCTGTCGCGAGTTTACGTGTCGTGTTTTCTGCCTCTTTTTGACCGACATAAATCAATTCATCCACACGTTTTGCATCAAAAATTGATGGCATATATTCCTCTGGCCATTTGCGGATGCCGGGAATTTGCGCACCCTCTTCTGGCTGTACGCCGATGATTTTAATGTTTGGATTTTTTTCTTTCAAAAAACGAGAAGTACCCATAATCGTGCCTGTAGTGCCCATGCTGGAAACAAAATGCGTGATTTTTCCTTCGGTATCACGCCATATCTCCGGCCCCGTGCCCTCGTAATGCGCGAGCGGATTATCACTGTTGCCAAACTGGTCGAGCACAATGCCCTCACCTTCGGCCTGCATTTTCATTGCAACATCTCGTGCCAGTTCCATACTGCCATCTTTCGGCGTGAGCACAAGCTCTGCGCCATAAGCTTTCATGCTTTGACGGCGCTCTATACTTTGATTCTCCGGCATTACCAACACCATTTTATAGCCGCGCATGGCCGCTACCATGGCAAGCGCAATGCCAGTATTGCCGCTTGTCGCCTCAATCAGCGTATCACCCGGCTTAATATCGCCACGTGCCTCAGCATGCATAATCATGCTGTGCGCAGGCCTATCTTTTACCGAACCCGCAGGATTATTGCCTTCCAGTTTGAGCAAAATCGTGTTGTGAAGTTTTGCCTTGCATGCGCTGCAAGGCCACTAGTGGCGTGTTGCCGATAAAATCATTAATAGTCTTCATTTATTATTTATTTTAAATAAGTAAATTGCGTAAATTCCAAAGCGCGATAAATGCAATCAGCCCAAGCTGTGGCAGACTCAGGCCTAAAAATGTCCAGTCGATTGCCGCACAATCACCCGTGCCTTTAAATATAAGCGAGAATGCTTTTTTGAGCGGAAAGTTCTCAAACATATAATCAAACCCAACGCCGCAATCCACTATCATGCTTTCACGATGCGCCTGAATCCACCAGTGGCGAATCGCCCATCCAGCGCCGATTAGCGCAGTGATTAATTGCGCAACCATGAGCAATTTGGCAAACAACGTCGCCGGCTTCACAAAGACTGCAATTAAAAACAAAATCCCCAAACACATAAACACGATACGTTGCGTGATGCACAGCGGGCAAGGCTCAAGTTTATAAACAGTTTGAATCACTAAAGCCAAAATAACCGTGGCAAAGCAGGCCGCAAAGCCAATCAGATAGCCAGTTTTGCCTTTGTAAAAATCATGCGAAAACAGATTCATGGGTCTTCCTTATTCTATTAAATCAAATTGTAATGGATAATAGCTGCTGTGGCTGAATCTGACATCTTTCCCTTGCAAAAAATTCTCACGGTAAGTGAATTAAATCACTTGGCGCGCGAAGTGCTGGAGATGAGCTTTCCACTATTTTGGGTGTCGGGCGAAGTTTCCAATTTTACCAAAGCAGCCAGCGGACACTGGTATTTTTCGCTAAAAGATAGTGGCGCACAGGTGCGTTGTGTGATGTTTAAAGGCCGTAACGCCTATGTGGATTTTAGTCCGCGCGAAGGCGATAAAATTGAAGCGCGCGCTACCGTGACCTTATATGAGGCGCGCGGTGATTTTCAGCTCACCATCGAATTTATCCAAAAATCAGGTTTAGGCGCTTTATTTGAAGCTTATGAAAAACTTAAGCTAAAGCTGCAGGCAGAAGGTCTGTTTGACTCAGCCTCCAAGCTGGCGATTCCAAAATATCCTAAAACCATCGGCGTTATTACCTCACCCGATGCCGCAGCACTTCGTGATGTGCTCACCACACTCAAACGTCGCAACCCGAGTATTAGCATTATCATTTACCCAACTCCCGTGCAAGGCAAAGGTGCTGCGGAAAAAATTGCAAAGGCCATCGACACAGCTGGCAAGCGCAATGAAGTAGATACGCTGATTATTTGCCGAGGCGGTGGCAGCCTGGAGGATTTGTGGCAATTTAACGAAGAGATTGTTGCACATGCGATTGCAAATTGCAGCTTACCTATAATCTCAGGTGTTGGTCACGAGACTGATTTTACGATTTGCGACTTTGTTGCGGATGCCCGTGCTGCCACGCCAACGGCAGCCGCTGAGCTTGCCAGCTCTAGTCTTGCGGATTTGCAACTGCAGCTAGAGCAATTTAGAAATAGGCTGGAAAGGCTTATGAATAATGGCTTGCAGACATATGCACAGAAGCTGGATTATTTGTCTCGCCGCTTAATTTCACCATTGCAGCAGCTCGAAATTCACTCTAGCCAAACCAGACAGTTACAGAATCGCTTAAATTTTGCCATGCAACAACTGTTGCAAAAACACCAGCAAACGATTCTGCGGCTTAAATCGAGCATTGAGCAGCTAAGCCCAAAAGCAGTATTGGCGCGAGGTTATGCCATTGTTTCGCATCAGGAAAAAGTAATTACCAGTGCAAATCAACTTGAAGTTGGGCAAGAAATATTAATCCAACTACATACTGGCGAAATAGAAGCCAATATTACTAATAAACGCTAATTAACAAATAACTATTGGTTTGTATGCGAGATTGTTCGATAATGTAAGTTCGAATTGATGCTTTAACTCATGGAAAATAATCATTCCCACAAACCTCAACTGCCCGCCTTAGCACTTGCTGCTCTGGGCGTGGTTTTTGGTGACATTGGCACCAGCCCGCTCTACACCATGAAAGAAGTTTTTTCTGCTGGGCATCATCCTGTCGCGCTCAACACGGGTAACGTTTACGGCATTTTGTCGCTCATCACTTGGGCACTAGTTCTGATTGTTTCTGTAAAGTACGTTGCTTTTATTATGCGCGCAGATAACCGCGGCGAAGGCGGCATTATGGCTCTGCTCGCACTGGCCAGCCGCAATGCAAAACCGGGCTCTGATAAACAGCGATACATCATGCTGCTGGGTATTTTAGGTGCGTGTATGTTTTATGCCGATGGCATGATTACACCGGCGATTTCCGTGCTGTCAGCCATAGAAGGCCTGGAGGTTGCGGCACCACATTTACACCACGCGATCGTGCCCATTACCCTCGTTGTTTTATTTGGCCTTTTTTGGGCCCAAAGCAAAGGCACTGCGGTTATGGGTGCCTTTTTTGGGCCTATTATGCTACTGTGGTTTGGCACCTTAGCGGTACTTGGTGTTATCAATATTGCCCATGACACCACTATTCTGCAATGCACTTAATCCCGCCTATGCAGTTGGTTTTTTTATGCATCAGCCATGGCTCGCCTTTGTCGCATTGGGTGCCGTGGTGCTGGCGGTTACCGGTGCAGAAGCGCTTTATGCAGACATGGGGCATTTTGGTAGGTTCCCAATTCGACTTGCGTGGTTCGGCTTTGTGTTGCCCGCACTATTGCTGAACTATTTCGGGCAAGGTGCACTTATTTTGCACAATGCTGAAGCCATAAAAAATCCCTTTTACCTACTTGCACCAGAATGGGTATTGTTTCCCTTAATTGTACTGGCAACCCTTGCAACCGTCATCGCCTCACAAGCGGTCATCTCCGGCGCTTTTTCGGTCTCCAGACAAGCCTTACAGCTGGGATACCTACCACGCATGCATATTCAACATACCTCAGAAAGCACACAGGGCCAAGTGTATATGCCACGCATTAACTGGGGTTTGATGATTGCGGTGATGGTCTTAGTCATCAGCTTCAAGAGTTCTGGCAATCTTGCCGCGGCTTACGGTATTGCCGTTACAGGTGACATGGTGATTACAACGTTATTAGCTTCAATCGTTTTTCGTGAAATCTGGGGTTGGGGCAAGTTACGCACCGCCTTGCTCGTATCAATATTTTTGGTTATCGATTTAGCGTTTTTTAGCGCAAACGTGCTCAAAATCCCTGATGGCGGTTGGGTACCACTACTCATTGGTATTGTGATTTTTACTTTAATGCTCACCTGGAAAACTGGCCGCAGCCTTCTGTATAGCCGTTTAAAGAGCGAAGCTATGGCGCTGGAACCTTTTATTGAAGCAATTGGCGCGCACCCTCCTGCTCGAGTCCCAGGCACAGCACTTTTCATGACCCCTAATCCAGAAGGTGTGCCACACGCCATGTTGCATAACCTAAAACATAACAAGGTATTACATGAAAAAGTGGTGATTTTGACCGTTCGATTTATGGACTATCCCCACACTATAGGGGAAGAGCGCGTCGCTGTGGAACCTTTACCCTATGGTTTTAACAGGGTTACGATTAATTATGGCTTTAAAGATGAGCCGGATTTGCCTCGCGATCTGCTTTTGTGCAGGGAATATGGTCTGGATTTAGACCCAATGGACACATCATTCTTCATCGGTAAGGAAATCTTAAAAGCGAGCGGCCCACTTGGCATGTCATACTGGCGCAAAAAAATCTTTATTGGCCTCTTCCGCTCGGCAGAAACTATAACCAACCAATTCAAGTTGCCGCCAAATAGAGTTGTGGAGCTTGGTGCACAAGTTAGATTTTAACTAAACTGGTATCAACCAATTTAAAATTCATGCGTTAGTATGAATTAGTTTTTTTGAAATGAACTGTTGAAATATACAAGGACTCAGAATGAAAAAAATTATTTCCGTTTTAGCTGCTGTATTTGTTCTGCAACTTGGCGGTTGTGCCACTACCACCAAAGATAGCGTCTCAGGTGTAAACCGCTCGCAATTTATGCTATTGCCATCTAAATCGGTCGATAAAATGTCTGCTCAGGCATATACACAAACAATCAAAGAAGCTGAAGGTAAAAAAACACTCAATGTGGATAAGGCTATGTTGGAGCGTGTGCGCGGCATTTCTAACAAGCTGATTGCGCAAGTCGGTGTGTTCCGTCCAGATGCTACAAAATGGGCATGGGAAGTCAATGTCGAGAAAAATGATCAACTCAATGCTTACTGCATGCCTGGCGGTAAAATCATGGTGCTTTCAGGTTTGGTCGAAAAACTGAATGCGACTGATGACGAGCTTGCTGCAGTGATAGGCCACGAGATTAGCCACGCATTGCGTGAGCATGGGCGTGAGCGCATGTCACAGGCTTATGTGCAACAATTTGGCTTGCAAGCCCTTGCCTCATTCGTGGGTGGCGCAGCCGGCAGTGCGGTCGCACAAGGCGCAGGCATGGGCACGCAACTTTTCTTTGCTTTGCCAAATGGCCGCGAACAAGAGCGTGAGGCTGATAAAATGGGCTTGGAGCTTGCAGCACGTGCTGGTTATAACCCGGATGCTGCTGTGACGTTATGGCAAAAAATGAGCGCAAATAATAAGGGTGCTCCCCCAGAGTTTTTAAGTACTCACCCAGCCAGCGAAAATCGTATTAAAGATTTGCAAGCGCTAGCCCCAAAAGTACGCCCTTTGTACGAGGCGGCAAAGGCTAAACAGTCGTAAAATTTAGTGGCTTTCAAAAGCGCGCCAATTGGCGCGCTTTTTTATTATGCATAACATTCAATTTATCAAAACAAGGTGTTTAGGTTAAAATAGCGCTTTTGCTAATTTAACCAACTTGAGAACCACATGGACCCACGTCAAAGCATTATCGAAGCGGCGTTTGAAGGCCGCGCCAACATCAACCCAGCAAATGCAACAAGCGAAATTAAGTCAACCGTTGCCAGCGTATTAAACGATTTAGATCAAGGTAAATTACGTGTTGCTTCACGTATCGCTGACACGCAGCAGTGGGAAACGCACCAATGGCTTAAAAAAGCTGTGTTGCTGTCTTTTCGCTTGGAAGATAACCGTTTAATGGACGATGGCGTCACTCGCTACTTTGACAAAGTACCACCAAAATTTGCAAACTATACCGAAGAAGACTTCAAAGCTGGTGGCTTCCGTGTTGTGCCTAATGCGATTGTGCGCCGCGGTTCGTTCATTGCTAAAAATGCCGTGCTAATGCCTTCTTACGTCAATATTGGCGCCTACGTAGGAGAAGGTACAATGGTAGACACTTGGGCAACAGTGGGCTCTTGTGCACAAATCGGCAAAAACGTGCACTTGAGCGGTGGCGTGGGCATTGGTGGCGTATTAGAGCCAGTACAGGCTGGTCCAACCATTATTGGTGACAACTGCTTTGTTGGTGCGCGTTCTGAAGTGGTGGAAGGTGTAGTGGTAGAAGACAATTGCGTGATTTCGATGGGTGTTTATATCGGCCAAAGTACAAAAATTTATGACCGTGAAACCGGTGAAGTGTTCTATGGCCGGGTGCCTGCAGGTTCGGTAGTAGTTTCGGGCAACCTCCCTTCAAAAGACGGTAGTTACAGTCTTTATTGCGCAGTGATTGTTAAAAAAGTTGACGCAAAAACACTCGGAAAAGTTGGCATTAACGAGCTGCTCCGCGGCATTTGATGACTAGCTAATCTCTTAGCATACAGTCCTACAGGGTGACGAAATATCGTCACCTTTTTTACGTCTCAACTCAATACCGCCCTTCCAAACAAGGCTCTATTAGCCGTTCTAAATCATGTAGAAAAATAAGTTAAAACAGCCAGTTAGTGAATTTACGAGGTCTCAATAAAAACACAGGGGAATTGCTTTAAATATGGGCATGGCAATTGCTTATTATGCTTAAAGACAAATTAGGCATTAATAAAGCAACTTCATGAATCTAGACATCGACAAATGGTTACTCGTAGTTTCTATTATTGCGACTAGCGCCTCGCTAGTGAGTACCTTTGCGTTCGTAAGGCGCCTTTATCTATCCACTGCTAATTCGAAAAAGATATTGATGCCTGTTTACTCATTTGCAGTTGGGACTGCAATTTGGGCAAACCATTTTCTATTATCTCTAGGCTTCCATGTTGACGCTGCACTAAATTCGCCGCTAAAAGCGCTTATGGGGCTTCCCCTAGCACTTGTTATTGGAACCGGATTACTCTATGTTTCCAGCCGAAATTATTCCAAAGTCTGGCATTTCATGCTTTATGGTTTTATCTCGAGCTTTTTTGACTTGGCGCTTTTTTATTGCAGCACCAGCTCACTTCATGAAGCGGGCAGTTTTAAATTCGCCCCTGCTATCACATTTGTTGCTACAGGTATCTCCGGTCTAATTACTGCCATTATCGCCATGTTGCTTTACTGGATTAGAAGCTATGCAGGAAAATGCCCCAATTTTGTGAAAGCACTGCTTGCCACTGGCATAGCCATTGGTATTTTAGCAATCCACTTAGTATTTGAAAGTGGCATCTTGCACGAAGCAGATCTGCCAAGCGCTATCGCAAATCAAGATAACCACCAGATGACCGGCATAGCAATTGGTTTGGGTATGATATGTCTTTTTATGATGTTGTTTATCTTTACACTATTCTTTGAGAAACACGGTAACCAACTATTTGCCTTCAGCTTCTTCAATACAAACAAGAATGATGGAACGCAATCTAACGCAATGCTGGACAGCCTTACTAAGTTACCTAACCGTGCGTCTTTTCAGCAGTATTTGGATAGTGCAGCCAAACGTAGCACGCGCGCCGGCACTACCTTTGCGCTTGCCTATATTGATTTAGATCACTTCAAGCCTATCAATGACCTATACGGACATCATATCGGCGATATTGTACTCTCCACTGTAGCAGAAAGACTGAACGCTTCAATTCGCGGTTGTGACTTTGTTGCACGTATCGGTGGCGATGAGTTTGTTGCAATCTTTGAGCAAATTGAGTCTGACGATGACATCAGCCCCATTGCGGACCGTATTGTACAATCAATCAAAGTACCCTTTACAGTCAGAAACTTTACGATTGAAATCTCTTGTTCTATGGGTATCGCGATTTACCCCAAAGATGGAGATTTGGACAAACTGACCACTTGTGCCGACGCAGCCATGTACAAAGCCAAAGAGAACGGTAAAAATCAGTTTAGATTTTATGATGCTGAGATTGAATCAGCCTCAGATGTCATGCTCGAGTTGCAGCGTGATTTATGCCTAGCACTAGAGAAAAATGAATTCAGCTTGGTTTACCAACCAAAGATAGATTGTAAAACACTAGCCCCAGTAGGTGCCGAGGCACTGATTCGCTGGAATCATCCTACCAAAGGTATGATTTTGCCCAGATCATTTATCCCTGCAGCAGAACGATTCGGGCTTATCAATGAAATTACAGATAGGGTAATAGATGTCTCTTGCAGCGCCATTGCACATGCTAAAAAATCAAATATTGACTTAAAACTCTCTATCAACTTGTCCAGCCACCAGTTTAGAAACCCCAATTTAGTTAAAGATATTTTAAAAACGATTAAATATTATGATTTAGACGCAAGTGTTCTGACATTTGAAATCAAAGAAACCGTCGCCATTAAAAACCAGGCACAGTTTAAAGACTTGCTTAAAAAATTTAATGAAGCCGGTATTAAAGTGGTGCTGGACGACTTTGGTTTACACCCGATCAGCCTCACATACCTGCAGACATTGGATGTGAAAGAGCTCAAACTAGATAAAGTATTTGTGGCTGTAATTAATGAGAACCAAGCCTCAAGAGATCTCATCAATGGCGTCATTAAACTGGCGCATGCAATCAACTTACAAGTGGTCGCAGAGGGCGTAGAAACAGAACTACAGCGTGATGCTCTGATGGAATTAGGGTGCGACTACATGCAAGGTCACCTCTTCTCAGAACCCGTTTCTGAAGAAAAATTGATAGCACTCTACAAATCGCTACAGCTTAAACAAGGGCAAATTGATTTTGAATCTACAGGACAGTTTTTAACTGCAGATTATCAAGTTTAGCTTGCTTTGTATAAGCAAACGTCTGCACAGCCTCTCCACTAGCTGATAAAATGAGGTTTACTTAACTGGTAAACTTTATGAAGCTATACGGCATACCCAACTGCAATACTGTTAAAAAAGCGCGTGACTGGCTAGCAGAGAACAATGTCGCCTACGAGTTTCACGACTTTAAAAAGCTCGGCATTGATGCAAAAACGCTTGAAGGCTGGCTGGCACAGCATCCTTGGGAAAAGCTGGTGAATCGTGCTGGTATGACTTGGCGTAATTTGAGCGACGCCGAAAAAGCGGCGGTACAAGATAACGCTAGCGCGATACGCTTGATGATGAGCAAACCTTCTGTGATTAAACGGCCGGTTGCCCTGCGAGCCAATAAAATCGAGGCGATTGGCTTTGTCGAATCTGAATACGAAAAACTAAAAACATGAGTAAAACACTTGAGCTAGCCATAGATTTGCTAAAACGCCGGTCTAACACACCAGAAGACGCAGGTTGCCAAGAGGCCATGATTGGACGCCTTGAGCCGCTCGGCTTTAAAATAGAGCGCATGCGTTTTGGTGATGTTGATAACTTTTACGCACGCCTAGGCAGTGCGGGGCCGTTACTTGTCTTTGCAGGGCACACCGATGTCGTACCGACTGGTCCTCTCGAAAAATGGTATACCCCTCCGTTTGAACCAACCATCAAAGACGGTATGCTCTATGCCCGTGGAGCGGCAGACATGAAAACTTCTTGCGCTGCGTTTATTACTTGCATTGAAGAGTTTGTTGCCGAGAATCCTAACCATAAAGGCTCGATTGGCTTACTCATTACTTCAGATGAAGAAGGCATAGCTATTAACGGCACCGTTAAAGTGGTAGAAGCACTTAAAGCCCGCGGCGAGCATTTTGATTACTGTATCGTCGGCGAGCCCACATCTAACAAAGTTGTTGGGGATATGATTAAAAACGGCCGTCGCGGCTCACTCTCCGGCAAGCTCGTAGTTAAAGGCTTGCAGGGCCACATTGCATACCCGCATCTGGTTAAAAACCCAATTCATATGGTCGCACCTGCCATTAAAGACATGGTGGAAACTGTTTGGGATAATGGTAATGAATACTTTCCGCCAACCTCATGGCAAATAAGCAATATGAACGGTGGCACGGGTGCTACTAACGTAGTCCCGGGAGAAGTAGAGATTTTATTCAACTTTAGATTTTGTCCGGAACTTGACGGCGCAGGCAGCACAGAGGCGAACTTAAAGTCTCGCGTACATGCCATTTTGGACAAACATACCTTAGATTACGATTTGGAGTGGGACTACTCGCCGCCTTATATCACCCCACGCGGAAACTTGGTAGAAGCGATTTCTGAAGCGATTCATGAAAGCTATGGTGTCACACCAGAGCTTTCAACTACTGGCGGCACATCGGACGGCCGCTTTATTGCTGACATTTGCAAGCAAGTCATCGAGTTTGGCCCGCTTAACGCGACCATACACAAGCTTAACGAATGTGTTGCCGTTAATGATATTGAGCCACTCAAAGACACTTACAGGCGCACCTTAGAAAAGCTCATCAAATGATGCATTATCCACGCCTTGTAGATGAACTTTTCACGATTCGTGATTGGCTGCGTTTTACCGTCAGCCGGTTTGAAGAGTCTGATATTTTTTTTGGACACGGCACAGATAACGCCTACGATGAAGCGGTCTGGCTCATTATGAGTGCGCTACACTTACCACATGATACGCTGCACAATTTCCTCGATGCCGTCATTACAAAGGCCGAGCGCAAACAACTCGCACATTTAATCGAACGCCGCATCACAGAACACATTCCAACAGCTTATTTGCTGCGCGAGGCTTGGTTACGCGGGTTAAAATTTTATGTGGATGAGCGTGTCATTGTGCCGCGTTCATTTATTGCAGAACTTCTTGAAGATGGCTTGCAGCCTTGGATTGAATACCCGGAACTGGTTGAAAGCGCTGCGGATATCTGTACCGGTAGCGGCTGCCTTGGTGTGTTGCTGGCACAGGCTTACCCCAGTGCAGCAATTGATGTGGTTGATATATCCCCCGATGCGATTGCCGTGTGCAATATCAATATTGCGAACTATGGCCTGCAAGATCAGATTACTGCCATTCAGTCAGACATGTTTAACGCTTTAGAAGGTAGGCAATACGACCTTATCATTAGCAATCCGCCTTATGTGGATGCGCCCAGCATGGCAACCCTGCCACGCGAGTATCAAAACGAACCGCAAATTGCGTTGGGCAGCGGGCTTGGCAGGATTAGATCACACGCATACCATTCTGCGCGAAGCTGCTAGCCACTTAAATGATAACGGCGTTTTAGTCGTTGAGATCGGCCATAACCGCGACGCCCTCTTAGCGGCGTATCCTAATCTGCCGTTTACCTGGCTAGAGGTAGCATCAGGTAACGAATTTGTATTTTTACTGACCAAAGAAGAACTTAGCTCAAACAAGTTTTAGCTTTACCCCACGCTAAGCTTCCATAAGCTTTGCCATCCATTGAATCGCCCATCCATAACACTCTGCACCCGGCCAATAGTTCACTTAGGCATGCTAATTGCAATTATATCTATAGGCGCACTATTTTAAAATTAATATATCTAATAAAAACAATTAGTTATTAGTTTTTTATTGGGAATTTCTAAAAAGTTTGATATAAAAAGTGTCGAAAAATTGACAATAACAACAAGAAACATGAAAAGAGAAAATGATGGGTTACGATTTATTGAGCATATTGGCTAATTTTAAAATTTTGTTCCAAGAGCATGTCTATGAGCCACTGGAACTAACCAGAGTGATGACGGACGCGCTATATCGAGAAAAAGTCTTGGTCGAGGCTGAGAGGTCTGGATGTGAAGAGCTTGTCGCGCTTGCAGTGCAAGTAAAACTGGGGTTGGGCCATTACGGAAATAGAAAATCCCAATTGAATAAAACTAATTCTAGCGAGTCCGCATAAAACATGATGGACGCGATTAACCCCGCCCTCTATTTCTGTCACTTTTCTTTTGCAACTTTGGCCCTGTGTTTTGTGGTGCGCTCAAATCGCCGCGCACGCGTCGATTCTGTAAAGGTTTTCTAGGCGCTTTTGGCTTAAATTCATTCGATTTCGCTCTGTCCTGCGAGCCAATATCTACGCGGCCCTCCCTTGGGGGACGATTTAACACACTGCCACGTTGTTTGCGTTCTTTGGGTGTAAACACCGTTGTGAGTTTGTCTTTTTCTCGCTGGCTCAACTGACGTGGCGCTGCTTTAGGCGCTTCCAGCCCTGCCCACTCCAAAATAGCAATCACTTCTTTCGGCTCCAGCTTGAGCATTTGCCCGCGCTTAACCCGCGGCGGCAAATTAACCGGGCCAAAACGCACACGCATCAAACGACTTACGGGAAACTGAAATGCCTCAAACAAACGCCTCACCTCGCGATTGCGACCCTCGCGCAGAATGACTTGGTACCAATGATTTGCGCCCTCGCCGCCTTGCGGGCTAATCACATCAAATGCGGCAGGACCATCCTCCAACTCGATGCCCTGCGTGAGTTGCAACATTTGGCCTTCGGTCAGCTCACCAAAAATACGCACTGCATACTCGCGCTCAACTTCATAACGAGGATGCATGAAACGATTAGCGAGTTCGCCTGAAGTCGTAAAAATAAGCAAACCGGAAGTATTAATGTCCAGCCGGCCAATCGCAATCCATTTTGCACCTTTAACACGCGGCAATTTATCAAACACGCTGGCGCGGCCTTCCGGGTCGTCAGCGCTCACAATCTCGCCTTCTGGCTTATGGTAAATCAAAATCTGCGGCAGCTCAGGGGCAAAGGAAAGCCTCACTGGCCGGCTATCCACGCGCACAATATCACTCTCAATCACCGCCGCGCCCACAGTCGCGATCATCCCGTTCACCGTCACTCGACCGCTTTCAATCAGCTTTTCCATATCGCGGCGCGAACCAAAACCTGCTAAAGCAAGCAATTTGTGTAACCGCTGCGAGCCGGTTGAAGTAACCTCGCCAGCATCCGCATAGGTATTGCCTTCCAGCGCATCATCTGCGAGTGGTTTTGGCGCTGGTTTTTTGCTTGCGCGTTGTGAATCGTGCTGTTTTTTAAAGGGGCGTGCCATGAAAGTTCTTTAATGGATAATGTGCAATTTTACCGCACATCGGTGCTTATCAGCAGATTGTTATGAATCGAGCGGGATTTCGCTCTGAGCAAAATCTTCAATGGGCGGCAACTCAGCAAGTGAGCGTAAATTGAGATCATCTAGAAAATGCTTCGTTGTGGCATAAAGAGATGGCCTGCCAGGCACTTCGCGCGTGCCCACAACATCAATCCAATCGCGCTCCTGCAATTGGCGCATCACGTTTGGGTTTACCGCAACGCCACGAATTTGCTCAATGTCACCGCGCGTCACCGGCTGGCGATAGGCGATAATCGCGAGCGTTTCCATTACCGCACGACTGTATTTTGCTTGGCGCTCTGGGCTGAGGCGCATGATAAATTCACTAAACTGAGGCTTAGCTTGAAAGCGATAACCGCTCGCCACAGTGACTAGTTCTAGTGTCTTGTCAGCCCAATCTTGTCTTAGCTCATCCAGTAGCATGCGCAATGTTGTACGCTCCATGCGGCCAGCAAAGAGTTTCAACAGGTCATCCAAGCTCAATGGCTGGCCAGCAGTTAGTAGTGCGGCTTCAATAATCTGCTTCATTTCGACAATATTTTCAGGTTCACTCATCGCTAATTTGCTTGTATATAAATTGGAGAAAATGCTTGTTGTTGCGTGATGCGAATTAAACCTTCTTTGGCCAGCTCTAAAATCGCTAAAAAATTCACCACAAGTTTTGCCACACCCTCGCTCGCCATGTCGAATAACGTTGAAAATTCACACATCCCATCAAGCTTCAAGCGTCGCAGAATCTGGCTCATATGCTCACGCACCGAGAGTTCTTCACGACCGATTTTGTGGTGTGAATTCAATTTTGCGCGCTTGAGCACATTGCGCCAAGCCTCTACCAGTTCATCCACACTCACTTCTGGCGGTTTAATCTCGCTAATATGCTGATAATAAGCAGCCGCAACGCTAATATCCACGCCCACTTGTGGCATGGCATCCAAACGCTCAGCCGCGCGCTTAATCGCCTCGTATTCCATCAAACGGCGCACCAGCTCGGCACGTGGATCGTCTTCACTTTCAATTTCAACGGGCTTAGGCAGCAACATGCGCGATTTAATCTCAATCAGCATCGCCGACATCAGCAAATAATCTGCCGCCAGTTCCAGTTTAATTACCTTCATCTTTTCCACATACACCATGTATTGCGCAGTGAGTTGCGCCATGGGTATATCGAGAATATCCAGATTGTGTTTGCGGATAAGGTAAAGCAATAAATCGAGCGGACCTTCAAAAGTCTCTAAAAACACTTCCAGCGCATCAGGCGGAATATACAAATCCTGCGGCAGTTCGCCGAAGTTCTCGCCTTTGATTTTTGCTTTGAAGGTAGTTTCTAACATGCTCTAGCTATAATTCAAACCCATTGCATCACGCACATCCCGCATCGTTTCACGCGCGAGTTTGCGGGCTTTTTCGCAGCCTTCTGCGACGATGCTTTTCACCAAGGCTGGGTCTTCAGCATATTGCGCGGCGCGCTCTTGAATCGGCTTCAGTTCTTTGATTACCGCCTCTATCACCGGTTGTTTACACTCAATGCACCCAATCGACGCGCCTTTGCAGCCGATTTGCACCCAATCTTTGATGTTGTCGTCCGAATACACTTCGTGCAATTGCCACACCGGGCATTTTGCCGGGTCTCCCGGGTCAGTGCGGCGAATACGCGCAGGGTCGGTCGGCATGGTTTTGATTTTTTTAGCGACAACGTCCAAATCTTCGCGTAACGAAATCGTATTGTTGTAGCTTTTCGACATTTTTTGACCGTCCAAACCCATCATTTTGCTGGCTGGCATCAGCTTGTATTCTGGCTCGATTAAAATCATTTTGCCGCCGCCTTCCAGATAACCCAGCAAACGTTCTTTATCGCCTAAACTTAAATTTTGCGCTTCTTCTATCATGGCGCGCGCGCTGTCTAACGCTTCATCATCGCCGCTTTGCTGATAGGCATTTCTCAATTCTTCGTAAAGCTCGCCGCGCTTGCTGCCAAGTTTCTTAATCGCGGCTTCGGCTTTTTCTTCAAAGCCTTTTTCTTTGCCGTAAATGTGATTAAAACGGCGTGCAATTTCACGCGTAAACTCGATGTGCGGCACTTGGTCTTCGCCCACTGGCACTTGCGTGGCTTTGTAAATTAAAATATCCGCGCTTTGCAGCAGCGGGTAGCCCAAAAAGCCGTAGGTGGATAAATCTTTGCTGGCGAGTTTTTCTTGCTGGTCTTTGTAAGTCGGCACACGTTCCAGCCAACTTAGCGGCGTAATCATGGAAAGCAATGTGTGAAGTTCGGCATGTTCCGGCACGCGGCTTTGAATGAAAATAGTCGCATTGGCAGGATCAACGCCCGCTGCCAGCCAATCGATGACCATCTCCCACACGCTTTCTTCTATAATCTCGGGAGTGTCATAGTGCGTGGTAAGCGCATGCCAATCAGCCACAAAAAAGTAACATTCCTGCTCATGCTGAAGGCGTATCCAATTTTTGAGTACGCCATTGTAATGCCCCAGATGCAAATTCCCTGTTGGACGCATGCCCGATAAAACGCGTTCGATTGCCATGGATTAAAACCTTAATTGAATTATGTTTATTATAGCAAGTGACACTGACTTATTTACACCAAACCAAAAATGATGCGGTAAGCAAACCCAATAAACGGGTCTAAAATTTTATTCAACACGCCTGTAAAAAGCAGTGCGATTAAAATAATAAAGCCGTAACGCTCGATTTCTGAGAATGGCCGTGCTAAATGATTTGGCAGCAAACTCACCGCAATGCGTCCACCATCAAGCGGCGGCAGCGGCAACAAATTCAACACCATCAGCACAATGTTAATGGATACACCTGCCTTGCCCATCATCTCCATCGGCAGCGCATACGCGCCGGCAGCAGATGAAAATTTAATGACGAAAGCCCAAAAAATTGCCATGACTAAATTTGAAGCCGGGCCTGCGGCCGCGACCCAAAGCATATCTTTTTTTGGGTTGCGCAAATTGGCAAAATTAACAGGCACTGGCTTAGCCCAACCAAATAAAATTCCACCTAGCATCACCGTGAGTGCCGGCAATAAAATGGTGCCGAATGGATCGATATGCTTAAGCGGATTAAGTGAAATTCTACCTAATTTTTCTGCAGTTAAATCGCCAAAATATTTTGCAGCATAGCCATGCGCTGCCTCGTGCACGGTGATGGCAAATATGATTGGCAGTGCATATATAGCAATTTTTTGTACGATGTTAAGTTCCATCATTATCCTATTCTTTAACCTGTTCTATAAACCGAATGGTGCCGAACTCGCTGCGCCTTGGCGAACCAATATCGGCAACGCTTCCGTCAAATCAATCACCGTTGTTAAACCCACATGGTGGATGTCTGAATCAATCACCAAATCCAGTTGATGCTCTAATCTATCACGAATTTCCCATGCCACGTTCATCGGCTCATCATCACCACTAATTTGCAGCGTCATACTCAACATCGGCTCACCAAGCTCCTCCAGTATTGCTTGTACTACGGCATGATTCGGCACGCGTATGCCGACAGCGCTGCGTTTGGGATGTTGCAAGCGCTTAGGAACCTCGCGTGTGGCTTTTAAAATAAAGGTATATGCTCCAGGCGTATTCGCCTTGAGTAAGCGAAACTGACTGTTGTCCACCTGCGCATAGGTTGCAAGCTCACTCAAGTTGCGACAAATTAACGTAAAAAGTTGGCCTTCACTTACCTGACGAATTTGACGGATTCTATCTTGTGCCTCTTTAAATCCTACCATGCAACCAAGGGCATAGCTGGAGTCTGTCGGGTACGCAATCACGCCGCCCTCACGCAAAATCTCCACCGCGTGCTTTATCAGTCTCGTCTGCGGGTTATCTGCATTAATAACAAAGTATTGGGCCATTCAGTTTTAAAATTGCATCAACTTAAGAATTGCTTCTCTGGCCAATCATCCCAAACTGGCACGCAGTCAGCAGGCAGGTTGGCAATGCAGCCCATTTCCATAAACGAAATGCCCGGCCCGTGAAAATCCGAGCCAAGCGAGGATTTTAAACTGAATCGGTGCGCGATTTTAGCGAATTGTTGATATTGTGGCGGCGTGTGGCTACCGGTCACCACTTCAATTGCCGCGCCACCCAATGTCCTAAATTCGTGCATCAGCAAATGCATGTTAATCACGCCCAAATCGTAGCGACCGGGATGTGCAATCACAGCGATGCCGCCACTATCACGGATTAAAGTTACCGCCTGCTCCAGACTCATCCATGCATGGTCAACATATCCGGGCTTGCCTTTTACGAGATATTTTTTAAACACGGTTTTTCTATCTTTTGCATGGCCGGCCTGCACCATAAAACTGGCAAAATGCGTACGTGTGATAATACTGGTACCTGCCAGCGCTTTAGCACCTTCGTAAGCACCATGAATGCCTACTCTAGTCAAATCTGCGCCCATTTCACGCGCACGCTCATCGCGACCCGTTCTTACTGCATCCAGAGCGTTTTTCAATGGGGCGTAATCGGGATTCACTTTCAAGCCAACAATATGTAATGTACGTTTTTTCCATGTCACAGAAATTTCAACGCCATTGATAAACTTAATATTATGCAAAAGCGCAGCTTCTCGTGCGGATTGCAGACCACCTACGTCATCATGATCGGTGAGCGCGAGCACTTTAACGCCACGCTCTGCCGCATGCGCAACTAAATCCGCTGGCGAAAACAATCCGTCAGAAATGGTAGAATGGCAGTGTAAATCGATGGTAGCAGGCACAATTTTGTCTTTAGAATCCAATCCCTGTATTCTAGCAAAATCTGCACCAAACTTACGAAAAACCTTATAGATAGCGAGCCTAAATGAAAGTTTTTTTTGACCTGCTTCCGGTCATTTTATTTTTTATCGGATTTAAGTATTACGGTATTTTTACCGCTACAGCAATTGCCATTGGAGCAACGCTTGCAATGATTATTTACAGCAAGGTTAGACACGGCACGGTTGAAAAAATGCTGTGGATTAACGGCATTGTAATTACTGTGCTGGGTGGCGTTACGCTTTTGCTACACGACCAAACTTACATTATGTGGAAACCAACTGTCTTATATTGGCTGCTGGCGGCTGTTTTATTGATTGCTAATCTGTTTTTTAAGAGAAATTTTATTCAGCAAATGATGGGTAAAATGCTGAATCCGCCACAAAGCACTTGGAATAAGCTAAATTTAATCTGGGTGATTTTTTTAATCCTGTTAGGTTTTTTAAATTTATTTGTGGCGTTTAATTACAGCTTGGATGCTTGGGTTAACTTCAAGCTTTTTGGCGTTACTGGCTTGCTATTTTTATTCATGATTGTGCAAACCATCGTGCTGAGAAAGTATTTAATCGAAACTACAGAAGAAACCGAGAAGGAATAACCATGTTTTACGCAATCATTGCAGAAGATGCTCCAAACAGCCTTGAAATGCGCATGAATGCTAGGCCGGCGCATTTAGCACGACTTGCCGAGCTACAAAAACAAGGCAAGTTACTATTAGCGGGCCCTTTCCCAGCGATAGATAGCGTTGACCCAGGCCCTGCTGGATTTACTGGTAGCCTGATTGTCGCAGAGTTTGCTGATTTAGAATCTGCACAAACGTGGGCGGATGCTGACCCATTTGTTAGCGCAGGCGTTTATAAAAGCGTGGTGGTGAAACCTTTTCGTAAAACGCTACCCTAAAAGCAAAATGAATTTAACTGAGACAATTCGCTTAAAACTCGCAGTTCTAGAGCCAATTTCCCTTGAGATTAAGGATGATAGCGCCCTGCACGCCGGACATAAAGGCAATAGTGGTGGTGGGCATTTTTCAATAAAAGTGGTAAGCTCTCACTTTTCGCAAAAATCACAAATAATGCGACATCGTTTAATCTATCAAGCACTTAATGACTTAATTCCGCAACATATTCATGCGATAAGCATCATCGCAGTTTCACCAGCGGACACCATCTAATCTCAGGGTAAATCAATTTTTTATAATATTTTTTAAGGACTATTCATGAAAATGAACAAAACTTTAACCACATTGGCAGCACTTGCTACATTATCTTTTTGCCAAATTACGCTTGCAGCAGATTCTGCCGCCACAGTTAATGGAAAACCTATCAAACAAAGTTGGGTTGATTACATTACAAAGGACGCTGTAGCACGTGGACAAAAACAAGGCGATGGCCTTAAAGCTGCGATTATCAATGAGCTTGTAGGCTCAGAGCTTGCCTTGCAAGAAGCACAGCGCCAAGGCATGGACAAATCACAAGATTACATCGTAAACAGCGAACTATCTAATCGTAAAATTTTAGTTAATATGTTTTTGCAGGATTTTATGAAAAAGAACCCTGTTACGGATGCTGATAAAAAAGCTGCTTACGAGGATTACAAAAAAGAATTGGGCGATAAAGAATACAATGCTCGCCACATCTTAGTGAAGACAGAGGCTGAAGCAAAAGAAATTTTAGCCCAAATCAATAAGGGCGGCGACTTTGCAAAAATTGCAAAAGAAAAATCGCTTGATCCAGGTTCAAAAGATAAAGGTGGTGATTTAGGCTGGTTCTCACCTGCAGGCATGGTCAAGCCTTTCAGTGAGGCGGTTGTTGGCTTAAAGAAAAATACATTGGCTACTGCACCTGTGCAAACGCAATTTGGCTGGCATGTCATTAAACTTATCGACACGCGCGCCACGCAAGTACCTTCTTACGATAAAGTAAAAGACGGGATTGAGCGTACCTTACAACAACGTAAACTTGAAAAAATGATGCTCGGTTTGAAAGAAAAAGCAAAGATTGATGTACCAGGCCTGACTGACAAAAAATAAGCCTGATAAAAAATAAGACTTCTTAAAAAAGGCTTGCTTTGGCAAGCCTTTTTTATTGATCAAACTGTTGAACTAACCTGTTGCATTTCACTCTACAGTGTATATAATGAGAATCAATCTCAATAACTTTCTTGATTAGTATAAGGTTTTTTATGTTCTCAACACTGATGATCACGTTTAGAGAAGGTCTCGAAGCTTTTCTTATCGTGGCAATCGCCATTGCCTATTTGTCTAAAACCGGCGGTCAAAAACTCATTCCGTCTGTTCGTCATGCATGTCTCGCAGCATTAGCAGGCTGCGCAGTATTGGGCGTGGTCATGACAAAAGTCGGCGCGCTTACTCCGTTTTGGGAAGGCACATTGGCCTTAACGGCAGCTATTTTGGTCATCAGTTGCACCGTGCATATGCTCAGAATGGGCAAACATATGAAGCGCGAAATTACTAACTCTATCGACCGCGCGGTGCAAAACCCCGGCAATGGGGCGAAATTTGCAGTTTTTGCATTTGTACTTTTAATGATAGGCCGAGAAGGCCTAGAAGCAGCGACCATGATTGCATCGCTTGCGCAAAGCAATGAGAGCATTCATCTCGCCATTGGCGGAGTGATTGGCATTTCAATCGCAGGTTTAGTCGCCTTGGCGTGGAGCAAATACGGGCATCGTGTTAACTTGGGTCTGTTCTTTCAAGTAACCGCGGCCTTTATGATTATTTTTTCAATTCAGCTTCTAATTTATGCATTTCACGAATTTACAGAATCGGTGGAACTCTTCAATTTGAGTATTATTGATATTCCCTACTGGCATCAGGCAACAGAAGCATACGGACCAGAAGGCGAGATTGGCGCTTGGATTTCATACAGTCTTGTGCTTGTACCGCTTGCATTTCTTGTCTACGGCTTCCTCAAGGATAAAACACTCATTCAGCCTAAAAAACTCGTCGGCTAACTGTCATTCAAACCCAAACTTAGTTTAGCGCTTTAAGCCCATCAGCAAAACCTGATGGGCTTAATTTATATATTGAATTGATTAGTTTGACTGCATGATTTCTGTTAAAATCAGACATTCTCCAACTTATCATTACCCGCTAATTTTCATGCAAAGTGCTCATTTTTTAAGCCTGCGTGGCAGCCCGGCACTATCGCCGTTTCGCCTGTCCAAAATCTTAAATCTTCTTAAAAATAGTGCTCCCAATATTCATCACGTTTATGCTGAGTTCTGCCACTTTGTTTTTAGTGAAAACGCATTAAACGAGCCACAACAAAATACGCTCCAAAAAATTCTCACCTATGGCCCAAAAGGTCAAACCGAAACGCCGGCTGGTGAGTTGTTTTTGGTGATTCCCCGAATTGGTACAATTTCACCTTGGGCATCACGCGCCACCGATATTGCAAATCATTGCGGCCTAAACAATATCAGACGAATTGAACGTGGCATTGCCTTTTACATTACAACTGCTGACGGAAAAATGGTGACCTCGGAAGAAAAGTCAGCCCTAAAACCACTCATACACGACCGCATGACGGAAATGGTTTTTTCTGATCTGAATGATGCGAAACAACTTTATCATCAAGCGGATCCAAAACCACTCAACACTATAGATATTTTATCTAGCGGAAAACCCGCATTACACGCTGCAAATAACGAAATGGGCCTGGCACTCTCCGCAGACGAAGTGGATTACCTATTTGATAATTTCACCAAAATTGGCCGCAACCCCACAGATGTGGAACTGATGATGTTTGCGCAAGCCAACTCTGAGCACTGTCGCCATAAAATCTTTAATGCAGACTGGGTGATTGACGGCGTGCCGCAAGACAACTCGCTTTTTGGCATGATACGCAACACACACAAACTTAACCCGGGCAACACCGTCGTTGCATATTCCGACAACTCCTCGATAGTGCAGGGTCAAAAAACCAAACGTTTTTATCCACATAATAGCCAAGATGGTCAAAAGTACGGCTTTGTGGAGGACGAAATGCACTATCTGATGAAAGTGGAAACACACAATCATCCTACTGCTATCTCGCCCTTTGCTGGCGCAGCTACTGGAGCAGGTGGCGAGATTCGTGACGAAGGTGCAACAGGTAGCGGGTCCAAACCCAAGGCAGGTTTAACAGGTTTTTCAGTTTCCAATTTAAATATTCCCAACTTCCCCCAGCCATGGGAGCGGAAATATGGCAAGCCATCTCGAATTGCCTCACCTCTGCAAATCATGACAGATGGGCCTCTTGGTGGTGCGGCTTATAATAATGAGTTCGGTCGGCCAAATATTGCGGGCTATTTCCGTACCTTTGAAATTGAAGTTGGCAACGGTGGGGATGAAGCTGAAGTACGCGGTTACCATAAACCCATCATGCTAGCAGGTGGTGTAGGTAATATTTCAGCTCAACATGCCTACAAAAATGCAATCCCTGCAGGTGCAGCACTTATACAGCTGGGCGGCCCAGCCATGCTGATTGGTTTAGGCGGTGGCGCGGCATCAAGTATGGATACTGGCACCAACACCGAAAACTTGGATTTTGATTCGGTACAGCGAGGCAACCCTGAATTGCAACGTCGCGCGCAAGAAGTGATTGATCGATGCTGGCAGTTGGGGGATGAAAATCCTATTTTGAGCATACACGATGTTGGCGCTGGCGGAATTTCTAATGCCTTTCCTGAACTAGTGAATGATGCCAAAGTCGGTGCAATTTTCCAGCTGCGTGACGTACATAACGAAGAACCAGGCATGTCTCCACGCGAGCTGTGGAGTAATGAAGCGCAGGAACGCTATGTACTCGCTATCGCACAAGAAAACTTAGCGGCATTCAAGCAAATATGTGAGCGTGAGCGTTGTCCCTACGCACTTGTAGGCACGGCAACAGAAGCGCGCCACCTAACCGTTGCAGATAGCTATTTTGATAATAAGCCTGTTGATATGGACTTATCGGTGCTGCTTGGGAAACCCCCTAAGATGACGCGCAATGTTCAAAGCATTGCCAAGCAACTTAGCGCATTTGATGTTAGAAATATAGATCTGGAAGAAGCTGCTGGACGAGTTTTAAGGTTGCCCGGTGTTGCTGATAAAACCTTCCTTATCACCATTGGCGACCGCTCAGTCACAGGCTTGATTGCACGCGATCAGATGGTTGGCCCTTGGCAAGTGCCTGTAGCCGATGTGGCGGTCACTGTCGCAGGATATGAGACTTATTGTGGCGAAGCTTTTGCGATTGGGGAAAAGGCGCCACTTGCACTCATCAATGCGCCGGCTTCTGGCCGCATGGCAATTGGTGAGGCGATTACCAATATTGCGGCTGCGGCGATTAGTGACTTGGGTGATTTAAAACTTTCGGCAAATTGGATGGCGCCTGCTGGCCATGCGGGTGAAGATGCTGCTTTGTTTGAAACTGTAAAAGCTGTGGGGATGGAGTTTTGCCCAGCTTTAGGTATCAGCATTCCCGTGGGCAAAGATTCAATGAGCATGAAAACTGTATGGGATGACGATGGTGAGAAAAAAGCGGTCACCGCCCCTATTTCGCTTGTAGTTACGGCTTTTGCAAACACACCAGATGCACGTAAAACGCTTACACCGCAACTGCGAACTGACTTGGGTGATACTAAACTTATTCTCATTGATTTAGGCAACGGTCAAAATCGGATGGGTGGCTCGGCTCTAGCACAAGTATACGGTCGAATTGGCAATGAAGTGCCAGATGCCGAGAATCCAAATCAGCTCAAAGCATACTTTGCGGTTATTCAAAACTTAAATGCTGAAGGTAACTTGCTCGCCTATCACGATCGCTCGGATGGCGGCTTATTTACTACGCTTTGCGAAATGGCATTTGCCGGACACTGTGGACTAGAGATTGATTTAACGAACTTGGAAGGCGATGTGGTAAGTGCTCTCTATAATGAAGAGCTGGGTGCTGTGTTGCAAGTGAAAGCAAGCGAGGCTTATGCAGTTTTAGCCAAAATCAATGCCCAACTTGGCGGCTGTGCGCATGTGATTGGCAACGTCAACACCAGCAACCAGTTAAAGTTTATGGATGCAGGTAAAGAGGTCTTTACAGATACACGCGTACACTTGCACCGCATGTGGTCAGAAACAACCTACCAGATGCAAAAGCTTCGTGATAACCCTGCGTGCGCACAGCAGGAATATGACCGTATCTTAAATAACAATGATGCTGGCATACACGCACACCTTACATTTGACCAAAATGACAATATCGCTGCCCCATATATCGCAACGGGCAAGCGCCCTAAAATAGCCATTTTGCGTGAACAAGGGGTGAATGGTCACGTAGAAATGGCTGCAGCGTTTGACCGCGCAGGGTTTGCTGCATTCGATGTCCACATGAGCGACATTATTAGTGGTCGCATCTCGCTCAAAGATTTTGCTGGCTTTGTAGCATGTGGTGGCTTTAGCTACGGCGATGTGCTCGGCGCGGGCGAGGGTTGGGCAAAATCGATTCTATTTAATTCACGAGCCAATGATGAGTTCTCTGCTTTCTTTCAACGCGCAGACTCTTTTGCGCTTGGTGTGTGCAACGGCTGTCAGATGATGAGCAATTTGCACAGCATCATTCCTGGCAGTGAGCATTGGCCGCATTTTGTGCGCAATAAATCAGAGCAGTTTGAGGCACGCTTTGCTATGGTTGAAGTCTTAGAGTCGCCATCTCTCTTTTTTAGCGGCATGGCTGGAAGCCGCATGCCCATTGCAGTTGCACATGGTGAAGGTTTTGCGGAATTTTCTGACGCAAATGCGGTCAATAGCGTGTTAGATAATAAATTGGTAACGATGCGGTTTGTGGATAACGCATCACCCATGGATGGCAAGTCAACGGCAACCGAGGTCTACCCGTTTAATCCTAACGGTTCGCCGCTAGGTATTACCGGTCTAACTACAATGGATGGGCGTTTTAGTATTATGATGCCACATCCTGAACGGGTATACCGTTCTGTACAACATTCGTGGTATCCTGACAATTGGCAGGAAGATGCGCCTTGGATGCGGATGTTCCGTAACGCAAGATGCTACATAGGTTAGTAATATATATAAAATAATTTGATGTTTAATTGAGTTAATAATTGGAGAACAAGTAATATGAAATGGATTAAAGCAACTTTGGTGATGCTAGCACTTAGCGTTTCTTTTAATGCATTGGCGCTTGAGGATAGCGATGAAATGGCTTTTAAAGATGCCTTAGCGGAAGGCAACCTGAAAGTGGTAGAAAAGTTTATAAAAGCTGAACCCAAGCTGGTAAATGAAAAGTTTTTTGGCTGGACACCACTACAAATGGCTGCCAATAAAAACCAAGTAAAAGTTGCAGAATATCTTATTAGCAAAGGGGCTGAGATCAACTATGTACAGCCAAATGCGCACCATACTGCATTCATGTTAGCGGCACTTAATGGCCATAAAGAAATGGTCAATTATTTAGCTAAAGCAGGTGCAGATATCAACGTTAAATTAAAGGGTGATGTCTCATTAATTCGCTATTTCCGCGATGAAGGTATTCCGGAATGGGTTAAATTACTCACCGACTTAGGCGTTAAAGATGATGGTTGTGAAGGCGAGTGCTTTTAAAATATAAAGTCGCGACATATGTGACTTAATATGATTAAAATGGTGTTTTAAAAGAATCTCTGTGATACCGTTAAACACCATGACATTTAAAAAAATAGCTGTTTTAACTTGGCTCACAAGTTGTTTAATATCAACCTCGGTTGCACATGCGGCCGAGGTTTTTGTTTTATCTAACACCCCAACCAATCAACATACACGCACCCTTGCCGCATCCTGTGCGGCTTGTCATGGAACGCAAGGCAACAGCATGGGCATATCTCCTGTATTAGCTGGTCTTGATGCGACCCACTTTGCGGCGCAAATGTTAGCTTTTAAAAATGGTAGACGCGCATCCACAGTAATGCATCACCATGCAAAAGGCTTAACAACGGAGGAAATCGACCGTCTGGCAGTTTATTTTTCACAGCAAACCCGCCTCACAAGCAGCTCACCCAAGCCACAACCGCTAAAAGCCAATCATGAGTAACATCATATGAGTCACTTTAAAATTAATCGTCGTGATTTTGTTAAAGCCGGCATGGGCCTAGGTGGCTTAATGCTTGCGTCAAATTCCTTCGCGCGTGCAAACAAACCTCCGCTAGGTCATGTGGTTGTTATTGGTGGCGGCTACGCAGGCACCACAGCCGCAAAATATCTCCGTATGTGGAGTTTAAATAATATCGCGGTCACAGTTATCGAAAAATCTGAACAATTTGTGTCTTGCCCACTCAGCAACTTAGTATTGGGTGGCAGTAAAAATATCAATGAGCTTACATTTAGCTATGATTTAATCAAAAAAAATCATGGCGTTAAATGGGTGCAGGACGAAGTGACGGCAATTGATGCCAGCGCAAAAAAAGTCATCATGAAACGTGGCGAAATAACTTACGACCGCCTAATTATTGCGCCAGGCGTTGACTTTAATTATGCATCGCTTTCAAATTTAGAAGCGCAGCAGCAACAAATTCCACACGCATGGAAAGCCGGTTGGCAAACCGTGAACCTGCGTAAGCAATTAGAAGCCATGCCAGATGGTGGTGTGTTTGTAATGAGCATTCCAAAGGCGCCCTACCGCTGCCCGCCAGGGCCGTATGAGCGTGCCTGCCAAGTAGCAAGTTACTTAAAAAACAACAAACCAAAATCCAAAGTAATCGTGCTAGATGCCAATCCGGAAATCACTTCTAAAAAAGGATTATTTACAAAAGTATTTAATGATATGTACGCTGGCATTATTGATTATCGACCAAATAACCCGATTTTAGAAGTTGAGGTGGCAAGCAAAACAATTACCACCGAGTTTGATAAAGTAAAAGCCGATGTGCTCAATATCATCCCACCACAACGTGCGGGTAAACCTGCGCAAATGGCAGCACTTACTGAAAAAGATTACCCGTGGTGCGAGGTCGATTTTTTAACTTACGAATCCAAGCTTGTGCCGAATATTCATGTGATTGGGGATAGCGTTTCCGCTGGTTTGCCAAAATCTGCCCACATGGCCACCAGTCAAGCGCGCGTGTGTGCCAACGCTATTGTGTCCATGATGAGCGGACAAATGCCAGACCCCACACCCGTGTTCGCCAATACTTGCTATAGCTATGTGAACGATAAAATGGCCATGCACGTGGCAAATGTTTACCGCTATGATGAGACGAAAAAAATTATGGTTGCGGCCGAGGGTGGCGGTGTTTCTGATAAGCCAACTGAACAAGAAGGCCAATTTGCCGGCGCTTGGGCAAGCAATATTTGGTCGGATGTGCTCACTTAAATGCTAGAACTGCTACTTTATAAAATCAAAGCTTATTTCAACCTATTCACTTGCGCAGTACTGCCCTCAATCGCCTGCGCCAATAGCGCAGAACCGCCAACAAAGCTCAATATAGCTGTTCCGCCTGGGTTTGAAATTAGTGTCGTTGCCAAACTAAACTTGCCATTGCGCATGCTAGCGTTTGATAAGAATGGTAATCTATTTGTATCTTCTGCCCAAAAAAATCAAATACTTATGCTGCCAGCAACCAATAAAGATGCGGGTCTCAGCGCACCTATATTGGTTTCCGACAAACTCAATGCGCCAAACGGATTAGTATTTGTAGGAGATGACTTGTTGGTGGCTAACGAAGATGGCGTAGTCAAACTCACGCAACATAATGGCACATGGTCCAAGCCTGCGCCTTTCATCAGCAACTTGGCCACTGGCCACCATACACTCAAAACCATCAAAATCGGTGCGGACAATCACCTATATATCAATGTTGGTTCTAGTTGCAATGTATGCGTGGAAGAAGACGCGACACGTGCCACTATTTTGCGTTACACGCTGGACGGCAAGCCAGCGGGCGCGTTGCAGCTACTAGGCAGACATACTAATCTTGCGCCAATCTGGGCCACCGGCTTACGCAACTCTCAAGGTTTTGCATGGCATCCTGTAACAGGTGCAATGTTCGCCACCAATAATGGTTCTGATATGCGCTCTGACAGCAAGAATGGCAAGGTGAACGATGAACTGCCGCCTGAGCATTTAAACCGCATCGAACCCAGCAAAAACTATGGCTGGCCACACTGCTGGGGCAATCAAGTAGACGATCCAAACTTTCCCGGCCCAGAAAATGTCTGCAAAAATAGCACGCCACCTGCAATTATGTTTATCTCACACTCCACGCCAATTGGTATTACGTTTTTAGACAAAAGCCAATTTCCTGCAGAATATAAAAACGATGCGATTGTCGCTCTGCATGGCTCCTGGAACCGCGAAAAGCTAAGCGGCTATAAACTGGTACGCGTCAAGTTTAAGGGCGATAAGCCGACTGAAGTTGTAGACTTTGCAACCGGCTGGCTGAATAATAATCAAGCATGGGGGCGGCCTGTGGATGTTGCTGTGGGCCCAGATGGTGCGTTGTATGTTTCAGATGACCGCACAGGCTATATTTATCGTATTATCTACCAACTGCAAAAAAAGTAAGGGTAAAAAAATGCGCGCAATATTCTTTTCAATTTTTTTAATGTTTTGCCAGCAAACTTTTGCAGAAGCAGCACCTGTAAAGCTGCCGGGCAACATTGCCGTGCATATAGCCAAAAGACATTATGAGCACCCTATGCGTCTGCTTCACCCCTATTTAGATGTGTGGCATATGAAAGGACCGCTAGCAGAAAAAGTTGCTATGAAGGTGTTACCAAAACGCTTTGCCAATGTGAACATGTGCGCAAGCAGCAGCCATGCGGATGTGGTTTTGCTGCTAGAGCCTCAAATGTTTTACAACGCACAGTTGCGTGTGTTCCACGCGGAAATTATCGCAAAAGCCTTTACCAACTCAACAGAGCCAATCACCACCATTAAAAAACAGGCACAACAAAATGGTGAATTAGGTGTGAAACCGGAATACTACATGGAAAAAGGCTATACCAAGGCCATGGAAAAAGTCATTAAAAAACTGGAAGTAGACAAGGCGTTTTTAGAGGCCTTAGACAAAGGTGGTAAGGCGCAGGCCGAATCACAATGCAGTGCGCTAGACGACCTACCTGTTGCAAAAATTTATTATTAAGGAAATCCAAATGAAGAACAAATCGTTAAAACTCGCTACACTATTGGCTGCCAATGCGCTGCTGCTAGGCTGCCAAAGCACAACTCCCATTACTTATGTTCCGCAAAAAGTAACTGGTTTAAAAACGCCAGAATCCGTCGTGCAAGCCAAAGATGGTCGTATTTTTATTTCGGAAATCAACGAATTTGGTAAAAATGGAGATGGCCAGATTACCGTGATTGATAAAGCTGGGAAAGCTTCGGTATATGCCAGCGGCTTAGATGACCCGAAAGGCTTAGCGATTATCGGGCAAAATTTATTTGTTGCTGATAACAATAAAGTACTGAAAATAACGCCAGATGGCAAAGCCAGCGTATTTGTCGCAGCTTCTGCTTTTACTTTTGCGCCACAGTTTTTAAACGATTTAGAAGCAGATCCGCAGGGCAATTTGTATGTGAGTGACAGCGGCGATATTTTCAAAACAGGCAAAGGCGGCGCCATTTATAAAATAGATGCTGCTGGCAAAGTCACTTTACTTATCAACGATCTAAAAGACGCACGCATTAAAGCGCCCAATGGCTTACTGGCAGACGACACAGGTGAGGTGTTAATCGAGGTTGATTTCGCCTCCGGCATCCTCTATAGCTTTAACCAAAAAACTGGCGTGCTAAACGACATTGCAGAGGGCTTTGGCGGTGGCGATGGTATTGTGCACCACTCTAACGGCACCATGTTTGTTAGCGATTGGAAAGGCGGAAAAGTGTTCAGCGTTAGCACCAAGGGTGATGTGACGCTCATTAAAGAAGGCTATCAATCTGCAGCCGATATTGCGATGACCAAAGATGAAAAATATCTCATGGTGCCGGATATGAAGGCAGGCGAGCTCGACTTTATTCCAATCAAGTAATGCTTATCACATGCTCTGCAAGCCAATATCCATAAGGGTTGTAGGGCGTTAGTTCTTTATGAAAAATACCTGTTATTTAGAATCCATCGAGCTGCGCGAAAGTGCGCTCAATTGGCTACTTGCAAACGAACCTGCACGCAAAGCAAATGGTGTACTTGGCTTGCAAAAAGCGTTTTTGGCGGGTGAAGTCAATTTAAATACTGAAATCCAATTACCAGAAAATGCGAGGATTCCAGGCAAACCACTTGCACCAAAATTAGTCCCGCCAAAAGATTTAGAAAAGCGTTCCATGCGCAGCGCAGAAGGCCGCGCAGCTTTAATCCATGCCCTTGCCCACATTGAGTTTAATGCTATCAATTTGGCCTTAGATGCGATTTGGCGCTTTTCGGGTTTGCCAATTCAATACTATCAAGATTGGCTAAAAGTAGCGGCAGAAGAGGCTTATCACTTCTCGCTACTCAATGCGCATTTGCAAAGTTTAGGCTTTGAATACGGCAGTTTTAATGCGCATAACAGCCTGTGGGAAATGGTCGAACGCACCAAAGATGATGTGCTTGCGAGAATGGCTTTAGTTCCGCGCACGCTCGAAGCACGCGGACTTGATGCCGCACCCGCATTACGCAACAAACTCGCACAAGCGGGCGACACAAAAGCCGCCGAGATTTTAGATATTATTCTGCGCGATGAAATTGGACATGTGGCAATTGGCAATACTTGGTTTAACTGGCTATGTGGAGAGCGCAAACTAGAACCGATTGCGGCCTTTGAAAAGCTTTGCGTTGATTACAGCGCACCAAAACTGAAACCGCCATTTAATCTGGAAGCAAGGCGCAGGGCTGGGTTTAGTGAAGATGAACTGATGCTATTAGGTTAACACCTGCTATAAGATGGCACTCTCTTTTTCGCCCTGCTCATAAACAACATGTGCGCGCCCAACGATTAGCGGATCTAGCGCGCCGATGCGACTTAAGTCTTTTTGGTGATAGGGCAATTTGTGTAATACGTAGCGCATGGCATTAAGACGCGCTCGTTTTTTGCAATCGGATTTAATCACCGTCCATGGCACGTCGGCTGTGTCGGTATAGAAAAACATTGCCTCTTTAGCTTTGGTGTATTCATCCCACTTATCCAATGAAGCTAAGTCAATCGGGCTGAGCTTCCATTGTTTCAATGGGTGCACCTGACGCTCTTTGAAACGACGTCGTTGCTCTTTTTTACTCACAGAAAACCAGAACTTAATCACATGAATGCCACTACGAATCAAGTTGCGCTCAAACTCGGGCGCCTGTCGCATAAACTCATTGTATTCATCATTGGTACAAAACCCCATGACGCGCTCTACACCCGCGCGGTTATACCAAGAGCGGTCAAATAGTACGATTTCACCAGCGCTAGGCAGATGTTGAATATAGCGCTGAAAGTACCATTGACTGCGCTCAAGTTCTGTCGGCTTTTCCAGCGCGACGACATGAGCACCACGCGGATTTAAATGCTCCATGATACGTTTGATAGTGCCACCCTTACCGGCGGCATCACGACCCTCGAACAGAATCACTACGCGCTGCCCTGTTTCTTTCACCCAGGCTTGTAGTTTTAGCAACTCCACTTGCAACGCATATTTTTGCTCTTCGTAATTCTTGCGAAGCATGAGGTTTTTATATGGATAACCCCCTTCACGCCAATCGTCTGAAAGCACGTCATCCGGACTGTTGCTTTGCTTGATCATCGGCATTGGACGCTCTAGCAATGCCTTGCGTAAAATCTCTGCGTCATCTGGTGACGTGCCATCTACAATCGCTTGCAAAGTTTTAGCGATATCTGTCGCACTCGCACCTCTCAGGCGTTCGGCAATATCCTGCATCGCGATGGCTTGTGTTTCTTTGGCGCTTGCGTCTGCCTGTTTTACGACGAACTCTTCAATCCCTTCAGCTGTCAGTTTGGGTGCGCGATCTCCCTTACTAACTAAACGTCTGCTATCTGGAGATTTGCGAACAGCCCGAGAAGCAGGCTGCGTTAATTTGTCATGTGGGCTATTCATATGACCTCATTAATTTTCTGTCAAGTTGCTGAGCTATCTGTCCAAGTGGTTAAGACATCAAATAGCTCAATTAGACCTTCCATCTTAATCCAAAACAAACTGGCATATTTGATTCAAGTCAATGCAAACACAATCTTAGGCCACTAACTTGATTGCTTAATTTTATGTAACAAACAGATTAGTTACGCCATCCAACCCTATATGATTTATCGCATAGGTAGCCTGCTCTTGCACCACTGGTTTGGCATGATAGGCAATGCCAACACCCGCGGCAGCCATCATTTTCAAATCATTCGCACCATCACCAATGGCAATGGTTTGGCTTTGTATTAAGCCCAATTCATCACGCAGTTTTGTGAGCTCAAACGCTTTTCTATCGGCATCTACAATATCGCCCAGTACGTTGCCAGTGAGTTTGCCGTCCACAATTTCCAGCGTATTCGCCACGGCATAATCCAACCCCAGCAAGGCTTTGGTGTGATTTACGAACATGGTGAATCCGCCAGAAACCACCATAGTTTTAATGTTGTTGGCTTTGCACGCGGCAATCCACTGCACGGCACCGGGGTTAAGTTTCAGGCGCTCATCAATCACACGCTGCAACTGGCTTTCATCCAAGCCTTTTAGCAACGCCACGCGCTTTCTTAAACTTGCAGGAAAGTCCAATTCGCCACGCATAGCGGCCTCGGTAATCGCTGCTACTTGCGGCTTTAAATTCATCATGTCGGCAATTTCGTCGATGCACTCAATCGCAATCAAGGTCGAATCCATGTCCATCACACAAAGGCCGAAATGACTTAAACGTTGGGCATCTGGCACCAACGCACAATCAATGCTCTGCTCAGCACAAAACTTCTGCACGCTAGAAACTTCTAATGGTTTGTTTGTGGATTGAATAGCCAGATAATAGGCAAACTCACCCACTTGCATAAATTGGGTACTGCCGCCGATTAAACGATGAATATGTGTGAGATGCGCCACAGTAATAGCGCTACCTTGAACAACTAAACGCATGGATATGCCCGATAAATCAAAAGATAAATTATAGCAGTTAGCAATATTGCAAGGGAGTTAAGGGGTGATTTACTTTCTGTTTACGCATTCAAATATGGACCATGGAGTGTTATGCTACCGTCGAATTGTATATTATTTATATGTGAGAAAAAATGAAACCTGCACCGCCTAACCTTGCTTGGTTAAATCTTCCCAATATGCCCTTGCCTATCAAGACACTCTTTGTAGGCTATCTGCTGGTAATCGGTGTGGGGCTATGTATGGCTGGCTTGCAGATTTTACTCACTCATGGCATGGCCGATGGTAAAGTGGGTTTATCCGTAAATGATATTGTTTACAGCTATTATGGTGACCGTAGCGGCACCAAAATCGCCAGCAAGCTTAACGGCTCCATGATTGATAAAGCACCTACTGAAGTTCGCGAGGATATTATCAAATGGGCACAAGAAGGCGCACCAGAGGCACAATGGAATAGTCATTTTAAGGCCGTGTTCGCAGAGCACTGCATTATGTGTCACAGCCAAATTCCGGGTATTCCAGACTTCACCAAATATGAGGAAGTGAAAAAAGTCTCTAAAACCAATACCGGTGCAACCATTGAAGGCTTAACCCGAGTTTCGCATATTCACTTATTTGGCATTAGCTTTATCTTTTTCTTTATGGGATTCATCTTTAGCTTTGCAGTTAATGTTCCCAAAAAGCTTAAAGTATTGGCGATTGCATTCCCTTTTGGTTTCCTGATTTTAGACATCATGTCGTGGTGGCTCACCAAACTTCACCCCGGTTTTGCCTGGCTAACCATTATTGGTGGCATTGGCTATGGCCTTGCCTCAACTTACATGTGGGTAGTGAGTATGTATCAGATGTTTTTCTTGTGTCGCAACGGCAAAATTTACGGCAACGTATGGGAGCAGGATTTATAATCTGCCCAGACTGCATTTAAAAAAGCCACAGTAACGCACTGTGGCTTTTTAATTTTTCTCTTATCAATTTAAGTGTGCAACATCATCCACCACTACAGCAAATAAATCCCTTATCGCTGCTAGCGCACTGTCGTGCATGGTTTGTGCATCAATCACTTTGCCATTTGCACCCACTAGACTACGTGTGGCGCAGGCGCTGGCCACTACCGTTGGCTTAAATCCCAAATTAAACGCACCGCGCGCAGTAGAGTTAATACACATGTGTGTCATAAAGCCAGCAATCACCACATTCTCGATGCCAAGCGCTTTAAGTTGCGCCTCTAAGGGCGTAGCTACAAATGAATTGGGATAATTTTTAACGACAACCGCTTCCCCATTTTTTGGTGATACTTCTGGTGAAATAGCACCAATTTCTGCCGTAACGTCATACGGCGTACCTACGCCAGCATCATGCTGAATATGGATAATAGGAATGCGCAAATCGCGCGCTAATTGCAACAGTTTTTGCGCTTCTTTAATGGCTGGCTCCACATTCACAAGCTGCATGACCCCCTGTCGGTAGGTGTTTTGACAATCCACCATAATCAATGCGGAATCTTTTAAACTTGCAGGGCTGTAGCCCATACCCGTAATGTCACGCAAGCTAGGTGAGGCAGTTGTCATTATTTTCTCCACAGTTGTTATGGTTAGGTTGAGTTTCGCTGGCAAGAAACTCGCTTTTGCGCGAAAATACTACCTACTAAAAAAATCAGTCTAAAATGAATCTACACGAATATCAAGCAAAAGCTTTGCTCCAAAAATACAACGTACCCACACCGCGTGGAATCGTGGCGAGTACGCAAACAGAAACAATTAGCGCCGTGCATGAGCTTGCAACTAAAGCAAATGTGGTAAAGGCACAAATTCACGCAGGCGGACGGGGGAAAGCCGGTGGCGTTAAGCTCGTTAAATCGGCTGCTGAAGCCGCTAGTGTTGCAACCAACTTACTCGGAAAATCACTCATCACTTACCAAAATGCGCCTGATGGCCAGCTGGTGAGTCAGGTTTTAATCGAAGAAACGCTACCCATTGCACGCGAGCTCTACCTATCAATGCTGGTAGATAGAACGCTAGAACGCGTTGTGGTTGTGGCCTCCAGTGCGGGCGGCATGGATATTGAAGAAATCGCTTCTACGCAACCTGAAAAAATCCTGCAAGAAGTATGCGACCCGCTCAATGGTCTGGTAGATTTTCAGGCACGTAATCTGGCATTTAAGCTCGATTTAGAGGGCGAACAAATTGGCGCATTTACCAAGCTGTTAAAAGGCTTATACAAGTTGTTTAAAGAAAATGATTTGAGCTTGCTGGAAATCAATCCGCTGATTGTAACTACAGAAGGCAGAATCGTCGCGCTCGATTGCAAAATGAGTGTGGACGACAACGCGCTTTATCGCCAAAAATCACTGGCCGAGCAACGCGACTGGAGTCAGGAAGATAGCAAAGAAGCCGTTGCGCACCACGCTGGGCTTAATTACATTGCGCTTAACGGTAATATTGGCTGCATGGTGAACGGTGCAGGGCTTGCCATGGCGACCATGGATTTAATTAAGCTCCACGGTGGCGCACCTGCAAATTTTCTAGATGTGGGCGGTGGCGCTTCAGCAGAAATGGTAACAAAGGCATTCAAAATCATTCTATCCGATAACAACGTGCGCGCTATTTTAGTGAATATTTTCGGCGGTATCATGCGCTGCGATATCATCGCAGAAGGCATTATCACCGCAGTAAAAGAAATGGGCTTGGCTCTGCCCGTCGTTGTGCGCTTGGAAGGTACAAACGTTGAACTGGGCAAAAAAATGTTGCGTGAAAGTGGTCTCAATATTATCTCTGCAGAAAATTTAACTGATGCGGCCAAGCAGGCAGTCAAGGCGGTCGCATGAGCATATTAGTCAATAAAAACACTCGCGTACTTTGTCAGGGGTTTACTGGCAAGCAAGGCACTTTTCACTCTGAACAGGCAATTGCCTACGGCACAAAAATGGTTGGCGGCGTAACGCCCGGAAAAGGCGGGCAGTTACACCTTAACTTGCCAGTATTTAACACCATGCGCGATGCCGTACGCGAAACAGGCGCAAATGCTAGCGTGATTTATGTGCCGCCGCCATTTGCTGCGGACGGCATATTAGAAGCCGCTGATGCCGGCATTGAATTGATTGTGTGCATCACCGAGGGTATTCCTGTTTTGGATATGCTCAACGTAAAAGCTGCGCTAAAAGCCAACGGTGCAAAATTGATTGGTCCAAACTGCCCGGGAATTATCACCCCAGACGAATGCAAAATCGGCATTATGCCAGGCAGCATTCACCGCAAAGGTAAGGTGGGCGTGGTTTCGCGTTCAGGTACGCTCACCTACGAAGCTGTACACCAAACTACTGCACTCGGACTTGGTCAAAGCACATGTATCGGTATTGGTGGCGACCCGATTAAAGGTCTTAATTTTATTGAGTGTTTGCAAATGTTTGAAGCAGACCCTGCAACCGAAGCGATTATTATGGTGGGCGAGATTGGCGGGAGCGATGAAGAGGCTGCGGCTGATTTTATCAAGCACCATGTCACCAAGCCAGTCGCAGCTTATATTGCAGGCCTTACAGCACCAAAAGGCAAGCGCATGGGGCACGCCGGAGCGATTATCTCGGGCGGTAGCGGACGTGCAGAAGATAAAATTAAAGCGCTGGAGAATGCCGGCTGTGTCGTCGCAAACTCGCCTGCAACGTTAGGTGAAGCAGTAGTAGAAGCGATTAAGCGCAAAGGATAAATTTTGAAAAAAGCTCTGTTGTATGTTTTTCTGTTGCTCAGCTTTACTCTAAGCTTTGCGGCAGAAGACATTGCCTATCTTTTAACTGCCGCATCCAAAGGTGACGTGCCGACGGTTAAAGCCATGCTGGAAAGCGGCGTTAATCCCGATACAAAAGATCAAGACGGTATCACTGCACTCATGTATGCGGCACGCAAAGATCGTGCGGAAGTAGCTTCTCTGCTCATTAGCAAAGGCGCAGAAGTGAATGCAAAAGACAAAGGTGGCTGGACACCGCTGATGTTTGCAGCTAAAAAAAATCATATCGCAACAGTTAAAGTGTTGCTTGAAAAAGGCGCAGATCCAAAAATCCGCGATGAAAGCGGCTGGAGTGCATTCGGCATGGCATCGACTTCTGGTTATAGTGAGATCGTTAACCTAATGTTAGCCCACGGGGTTGACGCCAATGCAAAAGCGGATGACGGCAAAACCGCGCTTATGTACGCTGCAAAAAGTGGCGATGTGCCGACAATTACCGCGTTGGTTTCAAAAGGCAGCAATATGAACGCGCACGACAGACTAGGCGCAACTGCACTGATGTATGCTGCACGCGAAGGCCATGCGCCGGCGATTACTTACATGCTGAGCAAAGGTGCAAATATAGACGAACAAGACCAATCACGCTGGACTGCGCTCACGTGGGCAGTAAAAAAAGCGCAGGTAGAATCAGCCAAGGTGTTAATTGCCAAAGGCGCTGACGTTAACCATGAAGACTCTGAAGGTACGCCATTACTGCAACTTGCTGTGGATACGGGCTCTGAGGATATGGTGAAGTTGTTGCTGGAAAACAAAGCAAATGTGAAGGCGCGCGATCAATATGGGCTCACAGCTTATGTTTACGCACTTAAAAAAGGCAAACCTGAAATTATTAAACTTATCAAAGACGCCGGCGGCAAATACTAAACATGAAAATAGCTATTGCCCAAATCAACTGCACAGTGGGCGATATTGCGGGCAACGCCAACAAAATTTTAGATTTCGCCAACCGTGCAGAAGCTGCCGGTGCAAGCTTGATGGTTACGCCGGAACTCGCGCTTTGCGGTTATCCTCCGGAAGATCTATTGTTCAGAGATGACTTCAATAGCGCATGCGAGCAAGCGCTTGGGCGCATTTGCCATGCGCTGCCAAAAATCACGCTAGTCGTTGGGCATCCTCACCAAAAAGATGGCAAACTTTATAACGCTGCATCCGTTATCGAAAATGGCAAAATTTTAGCAACCTACCACAAACAGGCGCTGCCCAATTACAGCGTGTTTGATGAAGAACGCTATTTTGATGCAGGCGATACGCCGCTGATATTTTCACACGCTGGCACAAAATTTGGTGTACTGATTTGTGCCGACGGCTGGGAAGCTGGCCCTGCGCAAAAGGCCAAACAAGCAGGTGCTGAGTTTTTACTCGCCCTTAACGCCTCGCCCTACCACATGGATAAACTCGAAACGCGCTATGAGGTCATTGCAGCGCGTGCCAAAGAAAATGCACTGCCGATTATCTACGCCAATCTGGTCGGCGGGCAGGATGAATTGGTATTTGATGGCGCGTCATTCGTGCTGGATAAAGCTGGCGATGTAACGCAACAATTACCCGCTTTTGCAGAAGCCTTAGAAACGGTTGAAATTAAAAATCAACAACCCGTTGAAACAAAAATATCAAAAAATAATGCTCTGGAAGCCAATGTTTATGCGGCACTTAGGCTAGGTCTTGCAGATTACGTCAATAAAAATGGCTTCCCCGGCGTTGTGCTTGGCTTATCTGGCGGTATCGATTCTGCGCTCACACTTGCACTCGCCGTGGATGCACTCGGCGCCGAGCGTGTAAAAGTGGTGCTGATGTCGTCTGAATTCACCTCTAACATGAGCGTGGATGACGCGATTGAAATGGCAAATTTGGTCGGCGTGAAATATAGCCAATTACCCATCAAGGCGCTGTTTGAAGAGTTCCGTAAAACACTCGCACCCGAGTTTGGCGATTTACCTTTTGATACCGACTGAGGAAAACCTGCAAGCGCGCATTCGCGGCATGTTGCTGATGGCGCTTTCCAACAAATTCGGCAGTATGGTCGTCACCACTGGCAACAAGAGTGAAATGGCGGTGGGCTACAGCACGCTGTACGGCGACATGGCGGGCGGTTTTTCTATCCTCAAAGATGTGCCCAAAACGCTGGTGTATAAGCTGGCGGCTTATCGCAACAGCCTCTCGCGCGTTATTCCGCTACGCATTATCACCCGCGCACCAAGCGCAGAGCTGCGCGCAGGCCAAACCGACCAAGACAGTTTGCCGCCTTACGAAATTTTAGATGCGATTATGCAGGCTTATGTGGAAGAGGATTTGAGTCGTGCGGCGATTATTCAGCTTGGTTTTTCTGATAAAGACGTGAATCGCGTGACCAATTTAATCGACAGAAACGAGTACAAACGCCGCCAATCGCCTGTGGGCGTGCGCATTACCGAGCGCGGATTTGGCAAAGATAGGCGGTATCCAATCACCGCAAAGTTAAAGTTTGATTAGCAATAACTTAGCTAGTAGAATTGATTCAACAAAACTAAAACACACTTGGGAGTTAGCATGAAAAGAATCGAAGCAGTCATTAAACCATTTAAGTTAGATGAAGTACGCGAAGCGCTATCGGAAATTGGCGTTAACGGCCTTACTGTAACCGAAGTAAAAGGCTTTGGCCGTCAAAAAGGCCATACAGAACTCTACCGTGGTGCGGAATATGTGGTGGATTTTCTGCCAAAAATCAAGCTGGAGCTTGTGGTGGCAGATAACATGGTGGATGCGGCCGTGGAAGCGATTATTAAATCTGCACATACCGGCAAAATTGGCGATGGCAAGATTTTTGTGAGCTCAGTTGAGCAAGTGATTCGCATTAGAACAGGCGAAACTGGCGAAGCAGCGGTTTAGTAAAACAATTATTTAGTTAAACAATTTGCGCCTTATTGCTAATGCCAATTTAGGTAGCACTAAAAATTATCAACATATGAATAATTATTATTTTATATATATAACTATTTATACTATCCGACATTTGTTGACGCAAAACTTCCCGTCAAATAGGATGCCTACTTTGCGTTAGGTAGATGCAATTCAAGCAGTCTATTGTAATTGATTTAAGATGATTTTAGCTGGCGAATGCTTTCACGGCACGATCTCAGTCCAAGGATTAAATACGTGCATTGCGCACATGGGCAAGACACTTAAGAACAATATCATTCTCAGAGCTCAATGGCTATCTATGTCTTGTACTCCTGAGATTCAGTTAAGGCTATTGGGAGCTGCACGATGTCTTCTAGAAAGTATTTGAAAGACATTCGAAGATGCTTTGAAGAGACTAGCTAAATCAGCGTCTGACATACTATTGAATTGCTATGCGAATGCTGAACCCCTGTGACGCCAATCCTTAATATCGAACGTTAGGCGTCAAAAAGTCTACCGAGCACACATGCAGGTGACTAATTTACCGCATGTAAAATTTAATGCCGACCATTCTTAAAAACCATCATCCTACTCACCATCTCAAACGTTTTTATGACGTTTGCGTGGTATGCACACTTAAAGAATTTAGGCAGCAAACCGTGGATTGTCGCCGCGCTGGCAAGCTGGGGAATCGCGCTATTTGAATATCTGTTCCAAGTGCCGGCCAACCGCATCGGTTATACTGCGTTATCGCTATCGCAACTTAAAATTCTGCAGGAAGTGATTACGTTGAGTGTATTTGTACCGTTTGCAGTTTTTTACATGCACCAACCAATTAAGATGGATTTTGTGTGGGCGGGCTTGTGTTTGCTGGGTGCGGTGTATTTTATGTTTAGGGCAGCTTAAGCGCCAAAAATCTTACGCACGGCATCTAAATCTTCTTGCGTATCTACGCCGCTGGCAGGCGCATTCTGTGTGATTGCCACGCCAATTTTAAACCCGTGATACAGCACGCGCAATTGCTCTAAACTCTCAATTTTTTCTAATTCCGAAGGTGCAAGCGTTGCGTATTTTTTCAAAAAACCCACGCGGTACGCATAAATACCAATATGGCGGTGCGCCTTGATGTTTTGTTTGTGCGCTTCATCGCGCGGGTAAGGAATCGGCGCGCGGCTAAAATAAAGCGCATTGCCGTTGGCATCCATCACCACTTTCACCACATTGGGGTTCAGCAATGACGCTTCATCGTGAATCGGATGGCATGCAGTCGCCATGACAGCATCTTTGCTATTGGCTAAATGCTCTGCGACCTCACGAATTAATTGTGGTTCGATTAAAGGCTCATCACCCTGCACGTTGACTACAATCTCATCGTCATTCCAGCCCAGCTTCTCTGCAACTTCGGCAATTCTATCGGTGCCGGATGCATGGTCGATGCGCGTCATCAGCGCTTTAAAATTGTGCGCTTCACACGTTTTTAATATTTTTTCAAAATCTGTAGCAACTACAATCTCGCTCGCACCGCTTTTTTGCGCCTGTTCGCCTACACGAATTATCATGGGTTTCCCCGCAATATCCAGAAGTGGCTTGCCCGGTAGTCGGGAGCTGGCGTATCGCGCAGGAATAACAACTTTAAACACGCTTAATCAGCCTTTTTGTAGCTTGCGACTTCTTCTGGTGTGAGCTTGCGCGCTTCATCCTCGAGCAAAACCGGAATACCGTCTTTGATAGGATACGCTAATTGCGCTGAGGTAGAAATGAGCTCATTCTGCGCTTTTTTGTAAATGAGCGGTCCTTTAGTTACCGGGCAAACTAAGATTTCCAACAATTTCGCATCCATGATTCACTCCACTTTCTTGAAACTACTTTTTTGCAATCTTTTCTAACACTTTATCTAACAAAGCCCCATCTATACTGGCTTCTACCGGTAACACCCAATGGTGTGGCTCTGCAAACGGCTTACATTTTACGGCATCTTTTTCCGTCATCAGCAGCACGTCACAATCAAAATTAGCCAAATCTTCTGGGCTGAACGCATAATGGTCATCGAAACTCACCCCTGCAAAGGATAACCCCAATTTGCGCAAATGCTCAAAAAAACGTTCTGGGTTACCTATACCGGCAAAAGCTTTAATCGTTCTGCGCTTAAAATATACTGCCGTTGCCTTTAAACTTTCGTCCACTAAATTATAAAATTGCTCACCCACCAGTTGCATCTCAAAAGCTTCAGCGATGGTTTTTTCACCATTAAAAATAATCGCATCCACTTCATCTAAACGTTTTACTGGTTCACGCAATGGGCCAGCAGGCAATAATCGTCTGTTACCTAGCGCATCACTACTCACCACTGCGATTTCCACATTACGCTTTAGGCGGTAGTGCTGCAAGCCGTCATCACTAATAATTACATTGCATTCCGGGTGCGCTTTTAATAACGCCAAGCCTGCCTGCACGCGGTTTGCGCCTACCCACACAGGGCAATCGCAGCGCTTGGCAATTAACAGCGGCTCATCGCCTATATCTGCAGCCTTGCTACTCGCAACGACACTCGTAGCTGCCGTAATCTTTGCACCATAGCCGCGACTAATGACGCCCGGGTAAAAACCCTTTGCCTTAAGCTGCTTTCACCAGCCACATCACCACCGGCGTTTTACCACTACCGCCCATGTTAATGTTGCCCACCACCACCACAGGCACGGGTAATGCGTGTGACTTAAGTATGCCGAATTGGTAACCCAAACGCCTCAGCCAAATAAGCAATGCAAACACCCAAGAAAGTGGCACCAGCACAAAGCAAAATAAGGCGTTTTTTCTACGCCAGGCACGCAAAATAATTTCTTGCATCATCCGCCCTTATTTATCACTAAACTCTTTTTGGTATAACTTGGTGTAATAACCATTCATCGCCAACAATGCTTGATGCGTACCTGACTCGACAATTTTGCCATGATCCATCACCAAGATTCTATCGGCGTTTTCAATCGTGCTCAGGCGGTGCGCAATCACAATACTGGTACGATTTTGCATCAGCGCATCCAGAGCAGCTTGTACATGTTGTTCAGATTCACTATCCAAAGCCGAGGTTGCTTCATCTAACAACAATATCGGTGCGTTTTTTAAAATCGCGCTCGCTATGGCAATACGCTGGCGCTGCCCGCCAGAAAGGCGCACGCCACGATCACCGATTTCATTTTGTAAACCCAAAGGCAATTGTTGTATAAACTCCCAGGCATGCGCTGCTTGTGCTGCGGCAATCACCTCAGCCTCGGTCGCACTTCTTAATGCGCCATAGGCGATATTATTAAAAACTGTATCGTTAAAGAGAATAATATCCTGACTGACCAGTGAGAACTGTGCTCGCAAGCCTCTCAATGTTAAAGCGCGAATATCCACACCATCTAGCAATACCAAGCCTTGTTGCAACTCGTAAAAACGTGGCAGCAAATTCACAAGCGAAGTTTTTCCGCCGCCTGAGCGTCCAACCAAGGCAACTTTTTCACCGGGGTTGACTACAAAGCTCAGGTTATCTAGTGCAGGGCGGGTCGAATTATCATAACGCAGTGTCACATTTCTACACTCGATTTCACCTTTGCAAAGCGGCATGGCTTTTTCACCCTCATCGCGCTCGGCTGGGCTATCAATCACATCAAACACACTTTGTGCGGCGGCAAGGCCAATTTGAAAATCTTCATTGGCAGCAGTGATATGCTTAATGGGAGTAATCAACATTAAAAGTGCGCCGACAAAAGCGGCGAACTCGCCTACCGTAAAACGCCCTAACGCATAATAAACCACCATGGCCAGCGCAAGCGCTGCTAACAATTCCACCACAAAACTATTTAATCCCGAGATCCTGGAAGAGCGCAACTCTAAATCACGATTTTTAGTGACTAGATTAGTAAAACGTTGATTTTCATAATCCTGTGCGCCGAAAATTTTAACAATGCGCTGACCGGATATCGCTTCTTCCGATGCTTTGGTAATTTCACCCACCGCTTGTTGTACTTTTTTTGCATTAGCACGAAGTTTTGGCGTGGTTTTACGCAAATACAAGGCCATAAATGGCGTCACAATTGCAAACACCAGCGTCAGCCGCCAATCCAGATAAAGCATATACCCTATTAAACCAACAACCGTAAGTATGTCGCGCAACACGTTCATTGCAGAGCGTGTACACACATTGGACAGCCGCTCTGCATCGTAAGTGAGCTTGGAGACCAGCATGCCGGTAGATTGCGCATCGTAAAAGCTCACAGGCAAATGCATAAGTTTTTCAAATGCCTCTAGCCTTAGTGTAGCCACCACATGCCTTGCAACCCAGCGAATGCTATACATGGAAGCAAATCCCGCAACTCCGCGTACCGCCATCAAAGCGAATAGCATGAGAGGTAAAAACATAATTTGATCTGGGGATTGTTTTACAAAACCCTCATCTGTCACTTTTTTGATAAGCGCCAAAAAACCCGTATTACTTAATGAGAGTATTGCCGTAGAAATAATGGTGACAACAAACACCAGCCGATGCTTCCAAGCATAGCTAAAAATACGCAAATACAATGCCTTAGCATTGTGAATTGGCGGTTGTGGGTGTTTTTTTCGAGATGATTCCGACATCACTTACTCGTCGAAGATGAATCAAAAAGTTGTATTAATTTAATTATCTGACCCAATTTGCGTGGCAAAAGTAATATGCGTGTAATTAGCCACACGCGCTGCTTCCATCACGTTCACCACTGATTGATGCGTCGATTTTGCATCCGCATTAATGACTATGGTTGGATCTTTGCCTGTGCCGACAGCGGCTGTAAGCGCCCGGCTAATTTCTTCGACAGTTCCACCTGTCACGGCAGTTTCATTTACCACATACCGCCCGCTGGCATCTACATCCACGGTAATTACCAAGGGTTTTTCCTGCGGGCTGTTCGCTTCTGCAGTTGGCAAATTAATCTGTAATTCACTCGTGCGCGAGAAGGTAGCGCTCACTACCAAAAAGATGATAATCACCAACAAAACGTCTATCAAAGGCACGAGATTCATCTCGAGCTCTTCGTTACGTTTACCGCGTTGAAAATTCATACTAGCTTCTCTCGCCGTGGATAATTTCGACCAACTTAACCGCCTGCTGCTCCATATCCACCAGCAAGTCATCGACTTTACTACGGAAATAGCGATAGGCAATCATCGCAGGTACCGCAACGATAATCCCCGCAGCAGTGTTATATAGTGCAACCGAGATACCGCGTGCAAATTGTGCAACATCATGGCCACTATTGGTAAAAGAACCGAATAACTCGACCATACCAATTACCGTACCCAGCAAGCCCAGCAAAGGCGCGACGGTGGCAATGGTGCCCAGTATAGGTAAATAGCGCTCCAGCTTATGAGCAACAGCGCGACCGGTTTCCTCGATAGACTCTTTTGTTATCTCACGAGAACTTTTTGCACTCGCCAAAGCACTGGCAAAAATAGCGCCAAGCATAGAATGCTTTTCGAGCTTACCAAGTGTTTCTTTGGTAACGCCGCCCTGCCCCAGCCATTTTTGCACCTCGGGCAATAAGTTACTAGGCGCAACGATTTCACGGCGCAAGGCCCAAAAACGCTCTCCAATTATGGCTAATGCGATAATTGAGGCGATTATTAACGGCCAGATTGGCCAACCCGCGGCCTTGATAATTTCCCACACAGTATTGCTCCTTTATGAAACCAGTGACATAAAACCTAATACAGTCAAAACTAGCGTTACTTTAGCGCAGATGCGCCTGCTTCGGCAAGCTTCAATGTGTAAATAGTTCTTTACAACTCACAACTATGACTAATTTTTAAGCGAATATTTATCTTGCCAGTATTTTGGATGTTTTTCGCGCCAACTATCTATTCTAAATGGCGCTAAATGAGTAAAGCGCATCTCAAGCGCACCTTGATAATCGGAGCGATACAAAGACGCTCCACTTTCTTCGTAACGCTTCTCTATCAATGGCTTGGGATGACCAAAGCGATTAAGATATCCCACCGTAAAAATTGTATGTTTAGCAGCCACCGCCTGCACAAACTCTACTGTAGATGATGTTTTGCTGCCATGGTGCGGAGCAATAAGCACATCGCTACGAAGCGCGTGTTTATTAGCTTCTAGCAATGCCATTTCTGCTTCTTTCTCAATATCCCCAGTCAGTAAAATAGCGCCGTATTTACTTGTCACTTTAAGCACGCAACTTTTATTATTATCCTTAATTTCGGTTTGTTCATCACTTCCTGCGCTTGGATATAGCACTTCAAAACGCACGCCATCCCAAACCCATGATTGCCCCGCAATGCATGAGATTTTTTTAACCTTGACTCTGCTTTCTGGCAAAGTATAAGAGCTCATCAGCCAACTTACCGGCAATTGCAGCATAACTGAATTAGCGCCGCCACTGTGATCCAAGTCATTATGGCTAATAAGTAACCCATCTAATTTTTTAATCCCTTGCCCACGCAAAAAGGGCACGACAATCTTGCTCCCCGCATCGCTTTGTGCAGAATATCCGGGTCCTGCATCATAGAGCATCGCATGTTGTGCCGTTTGAATCACCACTGCCAAACCCTGCCCCACGTCGAGCACAGTGACTTTCATTTCACTCTGCGCAGGATTTATTGGGTTTATAAACAACATGGGCAGCAGCAAAATAATGCCCAATATCCTTAATGGAAAACCACGTGGCAACAATAACCAACTCACACCAAAAACAGCTAAAATAATTGTCCAAAAAGGTGCCGCAGCCTGGTTCCATGTAGCAATTGGCGAACTAGCCAGCCAATTTAACCCATGCATACATAAGGCCAATACAAAGTGTGCCAAATGCAAAACAGAATCTAGCTGTAACAAACCACCCAAAATAGCGAGCGGCACAACCATCAAACTAATGACAGGTATAGCCAAAGCATTGGCAATCGGCGAAATAAGCGATGTCTGCCCAAACATAAAGATTAAGAGCGGTGTGAGGCCGATTGTCACTGCCCATTGCGTATTGGTAGCCTCTTTTAGCCAATTCATCACCCCAAGCCTGTTGGCGGACACATAAGCAATTAGCGCGATTGCACTAAATGATAACCAAAACCCGGGTGAGATAACCGACCAGGGATCAGCCAACACAACCGCAAACAAGGCAATAGCCAGCACGCGCGAAGTTGGAATTCTGCGACCGAGCAATAGTGCTGCCGCAAGCGTTAGCAGCATTAATAAGGTGCGTTGGGTAGGGATAGAAAGCCCAGCCAAACAAGCGTACAAAATTGCAACGAATGCTGCGCCAATTGTGGCTGCCTGTCGTGTTGGCATATGCAAGACAAAACTGGGTATCCTTCGCCAGACAAAAGCCACGCAAGCAAACGCCAGACCTGCCAACATCGTGATATGCAAACCAGAAATACTCACCAAATGAATGGTGCCTGTGCGCAAATACACTTCCCAAACATCCCTGCTAATTTGGCTATCATCGCCCATCACCAAGGCACGAATCACGCCTGCATAGGGGTTGCCGAGCGAGTGTTTGCGAAATACGATTGCCAATCTTTTCTCGTACATTTTCCAATAAGTAACCCGGCTTTAGAACAAACCCATGCCGCCAAACAAAATCGCTTAATTTTTTGTAGCCGCTTTTACTGCGGATTGTGCCAGTGGCGCGAATATTTTCAGCCAGTGCCCATGCCTCAAAATCAAAGCCGTGTGGATTATAAGTGCTGTGTGGACGCTTGAGGCGAACGGTAAACTGCCAGCGCTCACCTGCGTGAAAATAATTACTCAAGCTCGGCGCATTTTCGGTTTTTTGAGATTCAACCTGTCGATAAAAATTGAGTGAAATATGTTTGGGAACTTTTGCACCTGATGTCAGAATTTTCTCCACATCGAAACGAAACCGTTCACCTCGCTCGGTCACCTCTGGCAGACTTGATACCACGCCCACTATCTCGATTTTTTGCTGCTCCCACTCACGTGGAAGTTCATCAGCCAAGCGAAGGTTGGCAAAAATCGCCGCCCAAAAGAAGCCAAGCAAACCTGCAAATGCCAAAAAACACACTTCTCGAATGTAAAAATTGATTTTAAAACGATGATAATTGAGAAAAACAATAAGGCTGGGAGCCAATATCCATGAGGATTGCAGACTAGGTAAATTTGCTTGCTGTTGCAGCAAGCAAGCGCCGAATACAAAACCTAGCGCAAATAAAATCATTTGCAAAAAAATTAATGCAAAAACGACTTAATGTAATTTACTGCATGCACTGGATCATAGTTTTCTTGATAATGCTTGAGTGCATTTTTTGACATTGCCTCACACAAGGCGTCATCATTCCACAAGCGCGTGATATTTTCCGCCAGCCCTTTACTATCACCCGGTTCGGAAATGAGGCTGTTATATTCGCTTACTGCGTAATCTTGTGTCGCATAAGAATATGTTGTAACAACGGCTTTGCCAAGGGCGTACCCGCCCACAATCGTGCCATGCCCGCAGTTTGTATCTTTAGCCAGCATTGGCACGACAGAAAATTTTGATTGCGCAATTGCAGCCCAGAATTTTTTCAATGGGACATTGGTAAGCAACGTTACATTTGGCGGAAGTTTCCTGTGCTTGAGATTCTCCGGCCTTGCGATAATGACCAAATTTATGTCCAGCCCATCCATGGCGTCAATCAATGTATTGTAGTCTCGACCCTCGCCACCCGCCGCACAAATATAGGCTGATTGATTCATGACCGTGTCATCTGTTTCAGGTGTATCCATTGTCCACGGCAAATAATCAAACTTCTCAATGGGTAAGCTAAAATACTTTGAATAGAGCTCACGCTCTACATTGGAAAAAGAAGTAAATTTATGCACATTACGTAGCGCATATTTCATCATGCAACTTTTTAACTTGCCAGGCAATTTGGTAAACGTGAATGAAAAAGCGATATGTTTACTTTTTACGTTAAGTAGGCAACAAAAAATCGCAGTCCAAAATGTCACATTGGGCCCATGTGAAATAATTAATTGCGCATCAAGCTTTTTGGCCTCAAGCGCGGTATTGAATGCAGCACGTATTCTTGAAAGACTCGGCTTACTGATTTTTTTTTCTAGAAAATTTCTTGGAATCGCATTATGAAAGCGCCAATTTATAGCGCTATCGTTCATTTTGTCCTTTAGAAAGACCCAATCTGCTGAAGGATCCTCTGCGTTATTTATTATTGTCACTGGCATGTTCGATAATTTCTGTAGCGCGTTTTGCAATCAACTGGTTAACTGCTTATAAATACTCAATGCTTTGGTATCGGCCAATTCCACATCGTCATAAGTTAAAACCTGACCGGGCGCAATATCTCGCTTTACCGGCGTATTTTGCAACAAGCACACTGGCACAGCATCCCGATGCTCAGCAATTTTTACTGCTACGCCCCTCACGTCAAAACCACCGGCACCTCGCTCTATGGTTTCCCCACGTTTTATTTCACGCTTGCTTATGGCAGCTATTGTTAAATGCGGATTTGTAGAATTATTCATTAACATAGCCTCACCCTGCACCACTCTGCGTAGCGTATTGAGCGCTTCCAAATGACAAAGATGATATGGTCTTAACAACACATAACCCGAGCCTTCTGTAGTTTTTAATGGGCCGACAATATATTTCCCTAAAATATCAGCCTGTTCACTCTTGGCTACTATCAGCACACCTGGCGGCGCGCCTTTGCAAAGAACGAAGTCACTTATTGGCATACCCACTTGTTCGGAAATCTGCACCAAATAATCGGTATCATTTAAGCTGTTGATACGCGCACCAATCATACCTTCGGGTGGAATGGTTGCACCAAGGCCATTAGCCACTAGCGCTTGTTCTATCTGTAATTTAGTGCCATCCGTAAACGAAACCACCTGCTCTAGCCGAATACCCTGCTGGTCAGACCAATACTCCATCTCTTTTCGTTCGGGATTTAGATTAATGAACCCTTTAATGTTCACATAAGCGCAGGGCTCAAACCCCATCCCAGTGATCTCTTGCTTAAGTCTAGCCAAACAGCCCGGCTGGTCGCCATCTGCATCTGTCACATAATCGCCGCGGCGTGTGAAGTACGAACCTGTAGTAACATGAAGTTCAGCATTCAAAGTCACTACTTTTTTCTTAGCTTCCGTCGCAGCAAGCACGTTTTCAGTTGCATGCACTACGTCGCCAGAGCACTCAAACACAATATCACTGCTATCAACCAGCTCATTCAAAGAGTTCGTTAATAATGTTCTGTCCATATCCTGAATAGAATTTAGCGGTCGCCGAGTGAGCACTTTGGAAACCTCAAAGTCATCTGCGGACTGAATTAGGCGCGCAAGCCTAGAGGCAATAAACCCCGACCCGATGACGCCAACGCGTGTTTTATGATTTGCCATATGCTATGTGCTATTAAGTTATTTTGAAAAAAATTATACAGGAATTGATTAAACTGAATACAGCCCGTTTAGACTAAGCATTCTCACTAGCGCATCAAGCTACGCATTGATTGCTAACAACTTGCCATCCACCAGCTTATATTGCCTGTGCAGTTTTGCTGCCAAACTCAAATCGTGAGTAACAACTACTAAACTTGTGCCTAGACTTGCATTGATTTCCAACAATAAATCAAAGACTTGGTTTGCAGTTACTCGATCTAAATTGCCTGTCGGCTCGTCAGCCAATATGCAAGCGGGCTCTGTAACCAGTGCTCTCGCAAGCGCAGCACGTTGACGCTCTCCACCAGAAAGCTCCCCCGGCATGTGCTCTAGTCGATGCGCTAGCCCTACTCTAACAAGCATATTCTGTGCGGCCTGCATAGCAGCATCGCGTGACATGCGCCTAATAAGCAAGGGTAGCGCGACATTTTCAATAGCCGTAAATTCGGGTAGCAAATGATGAAACTGATAAACAAAACCAAGGGAATGGTTACGCAAAATGCCTTTTTGCGTTTCCGACACACTGTTTAACTTTTTACCAAGTAATTCTACATTTCCTTCGCTCGGCGTATCTAAACCACCCAATAAGTGCAGCAAGGTACTTTTTCCAGAACCGGATGCGCCAACAATCGCAACCTGTTCACCCTTGTTCACATTAAAATCAATACCATTTAACACGGCCACATCCAGGCCTGTATAGGTTTTACATAGATTCTGGCAAGCAATGATGGGATTACTCATATCTCAATGCCTCAGCAGGGTTGATTGTTGAGGCTTTATAACTTGGGTATAACGTGGCAAGTAGACTCAGTACAAAAGATACCAGTACAATCGTCGTCACATCGCGCCATTCTAATTGTGAAGGCACTTCGCTGATCATATAAACATCGGCAGATAAAAATTTGACGTGAAAGAGATTCTCGATAAACGGCACGATATTTTCAATATTGAGGGCAATTAAAATGCCAGCAAGCGCACCAACAATCGTACCAATAATGCCGATAAGCGCGCCCTGAATGATAAAAATACCCATGATACTGCGCGGGCCGGCACCCAGTGTGCGCATAATGGCGATATCCGCACGCTTATCGGTTACCGCCATCACCAGCGTCGAGACAATGTTAAATGCAGCAACTGCTACAATTAATGTCAAAATAATAAACATCACACGCTTTTCAAGTTGAATCGCCTTGAAGAAATTAGCATGTTGCTGGGTCCAGTCACTCACATAGTATTGACCAGAAGGTCTAAGCTCGGCACTGAGTTTGATTGCCATATCGCCAGCGTCAAATAAATCAGTCAATTTTAAGCGTAATCCTGAAACATTACTGCCCATGCGATAAAGCTTTGCAGCGTCATCGATATGAATCAAAGCAAGCGCGGCATCGTACTCCTGATTGCCCACCTGAAATAGCCCGACTACCTTAAACTGCTTAATGCGTGGCACCACTCCAGTTGGTGTAAACTGACCTTGTGGCGCCATCAACACCACCTTGTCGCCCATTCCCACACCAAGCAAATAGGCCAAATCGGCACCTAAAACAATATTAAATTCGCCCGCATGCAAATCGGACAATGCGCCGGCTTTCATGTGTTTGCCAATGTCTGCAACTTTGTCTTCTTCACTCGGCGATATGCCACGCACTATTGCACCTTGTACTGCCTGACCAAAACTTAACATACCTTGAGCAATGATATATGGTGCGCTTGCAACCACCTTGGGCTGCACCTTTACCTGACTGGCAACTTCCTGCCAACTGCTGAGCTGATTATTGTTTTCAGTGATTTCAATGTGTGATGCCACGCCCAAAATGCTATTGCGCAGCTCGGTCTGAAAGCCATTCATAACGGAAAGCACGACGATTAAAGCAGCAACGCCAAGCGCGATACCGATCATGCTAGTGAGTGAAATAAATGAAATGAAATGATTTTTGCGTTTGGCGCGGGTATAGCGCAAGCCAACAAACAGCTCGAATGGTAGTGTTTTGGGTAACAAAGACATGCGCAGAATCTTAACAGTTTATGCTGTCAAAATGCCATGCCCACAAAAAATTTTAAGCTAAAACTTAATCTGGTACTTCTACACGAATCCAATCCCGCTGTTTGGCTATCACACGGCTTATTAACACCAAACGATCTTCACCTTCGACATTGATTCGATAGTGCATACCGCGTTTAAATTCAGGTCGCGGTATAAGTAGCGAAGCCTTACCTGCTTCTGTCGCCTTGATATAAAGACCAGAAAAAGTACTTAAATGTGTTAGATTTACTTCCGCATCGTCTACATAATAGCCAGTTAGCGATTCTGAGATGACACCTTGCTGCACGCGCGAAATCTGTAATGGCGTAGCATCCTGAGTTATCAGCGCTAAACCGGCGCGATATGTACCATCTGCCTGTTTTCTGACACTTTTAATTTCCGCAACAGAAAACAAATCTTTCTCGTCTGGTGTTGTGTATCCAACCAATACACCCGCTTCTACCCATCCACTTAATTCTTTACCCAAATCCACCGCAAAACCGCTACCACTTTCATCGACCAGCCACCAGTTTTCTTTACCAACCGTATTGGAAGACTTTGGAGCAACCAATTGGCCTCTGCGGTAGGTTGCAACTTTAAGGTCGAACGAAAAATTGCCATCCTCAGGCTGCTTTTGCGTTTTTTTAGCTTGTAAAGCTGTTAGGCGATGACATATTTCATACAACCCATTACTCACGTTCAACAGTTTATAGTTTTTATTTCTGTTCTCGCGCCTGCGTTGGCGCGCATAGCCTTCCACACACCATTCGGTACGCAACTTTTTAAATAACTTCAATATCACGCTTGGCGGCGCTACTTTTTCTAAACCAAACTCAGCTAGTGATTTCTGCGTGTCGATTGCACACAAGTAAGCCTCTATCAAATCGACCAGTCGGGTAGTTTTCCAGTAACGGCATTCTGCAAACTTTTCTACTGCACGAATTCTCTCGGGGCCGTGATCGTTTTGTAGCATGATAAAAAACTGATAACGGTTTTCTTTGTATTTATTCACAATCAACGGATTGGTTGCCCAAATTTTTAGCACTTGCTCGGTGAGCTGAATTTGCAGACGGCTAAAATTACCTTTTTGTAAGGTATCCATCATGAAACCACGTTTTAATATCGTGGCAATGCTGGTTTCTTTAATCTGGAAGTCATATAAAAACAAATTGGTGTTAATAATCGCCAAATTTTCAGCATACTTGATGATTTTATGAACGTTGTCCCAAGTACCCAACGGTGCCGGCTGATCATCAAAATAACGCCATTTCGCCATAATGAATGTTGCATTTAGCAAGCGTGCTAAAACCAGATTGATTTTCCCAAGGCTAAGTTTTACTTTGCTTTGAGCTTGATAAATCTCGAAAAACTGTGTGTATGTCGTATAAAGCTGGCGCTGATAGGTGTAAACCGCATTTTGAATTTCAGCTTCAAGCTCTCTATTATTTTTCAATGAAATCAAGTAATTATGCGTAATTTTCTTTAACGCTGCGATACGATTTCTTGTCGATTTCCAAGACCAGTTCGATTTTATTTTTCAGATTCACCGAGTCTAGAAATTCAATTTTTGCTAATTTATTTTTGATCTCAGCCAGCGCTTCCAACTCGCTCATTCCTGTAAGCGTGTCCATCCAGCCAAGATTCTGGACAGAGTCTTGGTTTAAAAAAACCGTTTGAATTTTCTGCATTACGCCAGTTAACATAACCGTCACCTTCTAAAAAAATAGTATCTATGCATTCACATTTGCAAATTGCGTACCACTTTTTTCGACAAGGTGAGAAAGCCCCTGATGACTCTAGTTAATGAATACTTATAATAATTTTTTAACACCTGTTAAAATTACACTATGTTTACAGGAATAATACAAGCAACCGGCCATATAGATTCGATTGCACAGGCAGGTGAAGATCTTCAATTGTCGTTTTCCGCACCTAATCTTGGCCTTTTCGACGTAATGGAAGGCGATAGTATTGCGGTAAACGGTGTTTGTTTAACCGCCACGCAAATCACTCAAACGCACTTTGTAGCACATGTTTCTAAAGCAACTTTAAACGTAACAAGTGGTTTAGACGGTAAAAATGAGGTGAATCTAGAAAAAGCGTTGCGCTTGAGCGACCGCCTTGGCGGCCATTTGGTAAGCGGCCATGTTGATGGTGTGGGCATTGTGGAACGCTTTGAGAATCTAGGTGATTGCTGGCTGCTGGCGATTCGCGCGCCGCATGCAATTTCAAAATACATCGCCAAAAAAGGCAGTATTTGCGTGGATGGCGTGAGTTTGACGGTAAATAGCGTCGAAAAAGATATGTTTAGCGTGAATATTATTCCGCACACTTTAGAAAAAACCACGTTATAAGGCACTGAAAACTGGTGCAAAAGTGAATTTAGAAATTGACCAAATCGCGCGCTACGTTGAGCGAATGGCAGAATGGGAACGAGAAAAATAATGCCGCAACGCTTTATAAGTCCGATTACAGACATTATTGCCGATATTAAAAACGGTAAGATGGTGATTTTGGTGGATGATGAAAACCGTGAGAATGAAGGGGATTTTGTTATCGCTGCAGAGTTTGCCACCGCTGAACACATCAACTTTATGGCTAAATACGGCCGCGGTTTAATTTGTTTAACGCTCAGTGAGGCACGCTGCAAACAGCTCGATTTGCCTCCTATGGTTGTTAACAACGGCACACGTTTGGGCACCAATTTTACAGTTTCGATTGAAGCATCAAGTGGGGTCACTACAGGCATTTCTGCCGCAGATCGCGCAACCACCGTCAAAGCAGCCATTGCTAAAAATGCCCACTCAAAAAGCATTGTTAGCCCGGGGCATGTTTTTCCACTTACCGCAATTAACGGCGGCGTGCTTGTCCGTGCTGGTCATACTGAAGCGGGTTGTGATTTGGCTGCACTCGCAGGTCATGAGCCCGCAAGTGTCATTTGCGAAATTCTCAAAGATGATGGTGAAATGGCGCGTCTACCTGACCTGGTGTCCATAGCACAGCAACATCAAATTAAAATCGGCACAATTGCAGATTTGATTCATTATCGAAGTGAAAACGAGAAACTCATCGAACGCGCTGCGGAGCGTGTGATTGCTACACCTTACGGTAGCATGAACCTGATTGCGTATCGCGACAAGATTTCCAACGAGACGCATTTAGCAATTATTAAAGGCAAGCCCAACAGCCAAAAAGAAACTTTAGTGCGCGTGCACGAACCGCTTTCTGTCTTCGATTTGCTTGATAGTACAAGTTGCACACACAGTTGGAGTGCGCTTGATGCGCTACAAGCCATTTCTAAAGCAGATTCTGGAGTGATGGTGCTTCTCTATCATAGCGAATCTGGCGAGAGTTTGGTTGAGCGCATTTTGCATGCGGACGAGCCTATTCGCTACAACCAAGAGTTGCGCACCTATGGCATAGGTTCGCAGATTTTGTTAGATTTAGGTGTGCGTAAAATGAGGCTCATGGCTACACCACGCAAAATGCCAAGCATGGATGGTTTTGGTTTGGAGGTCACAGGTTATTTGGAATCTAAATGACTATAACGCCATGATTAGCTTAAGTTAAATGTAATTTTGCAAGGAATTGTGCTAATATGCTCTCATTGGAAAACATCAATCTTACAGGTCAGTTTCTCATCGCGATGCCCAGCATGACTGACCCATATTTTTCCAAAACCCTCACCTATATTTGCACACACAACCAAGATGGTGCTATGGGTGTCGTAATCAACCGCCCGATCGACCTTAGTATAGCAAGCCTCTTCAAGCAAATGAAGTTGGAGATTCAGGCGCCAACAAACACAGCATCGCCGCTCCTTGAAAACCCTCTATATTTTGGCGGACCTGTGCAGCAAGAGCGCGGCTTTATACTGCACAACCCGAAAGAAGAATATAACTCCACAATCGTCGTTAACAATCAAATTGCGCTAACCACATCACGAGATATTTTAGAAGCAACCGCCAACAACCATGGTCCAGAAAAAATGCTTATCGCCCTTGGTTATGCAGGTTGGACAGCAGGCCAACTCGAAGACGAAATGGGTCGAAATGCATGGTTGAATCTTAACGCTACAGAAACTAAAGATTTACAGTCGCTCATTTTTGATGTCCCAAATCAAGAAAAGTTTGATCTGGCGATGCGCATGATGGGGTTAAATTTAGCCAATTTATCTGATATGGCGGGACATGCATGATGGCGATTGAAAAACAGGCGCTAACACAAAGCCATTTGCCTATATTAGAGCGCCGCTATCCTGACGTCTCGGGCACTGTATTCGCATTCGATTTTGGCGAAAGGCGCATCGGTGTTGCAGTCGGGGAAACTTTACTAAAGGCTGCACACCCGCTCGCTACCATAGAAGCCGAAGCCAATGAAGTGCGTTTCGCAGAAATCGGCAAATTATTAGCCGAATGGAAGCCGAGCTTATTGATAGTCGGTTACCCTACCCATATGGATGGAACTGAGCACCAGCTGACTCAGCTCTCAAAAAAATTCGCACAGCGGCTTGAAGGCCGCTTTAATTTGCCTGTAATCATGATGGACGAACGCCTCAGCTCAGCAGAAGCTACTGCGCTACTAGAAAAAGTCGGCATGAATGCAAAGCAACAAAAAAACAAAGTTGACGCTGTTGCGGCACAAGTCATACTACAATCTTATTTTGATAACTTGACTACCAATGAATAATCCACAACTCGATAAAAATGGTGCACTTAAACACCTACTCAGTATTGAAGGTTTGCCGAAAAAAAACATTACGCAAATTTTAGATACAGCGGAGACCTTTGTTGATGTTGTAGAGCGTGATATAAAAAAAGTCTCACTCTTGCACGGAAAAACTGTCTGTAATATTTTTTTTGAGAACAGCACACGCACGCGCACAACGTTTGAAATCGCGGCAAAACGATTATCTGCAGATGTCATTAATCTGAATGTTGCGACGTCGTCACAATCTAAGGGTGAAACAATTTTAGACATGGTAGATAACCTCATCGCCATGCATGCAGATATGTTTGTGGTACGCCACAATCAAAGTGGCGCAGCACACCTTATTTCACAGCACGTACCGGATAACATTAGTGTGATTAATGCAGGAGATGGCCGCCACTCGCACCCTACTCAGGGATTGCTGGACGTATTTACCGTACGCCGTTATAAGCCTGACATGCACAACTTGCGCGTAGCGATCGTGGGCGATGTTCTTCACTCACGTGTGGCTCGCAGTGAGATTCACGCGCTCACTACCCTTGGTGTGCCTGAAATACGCGTAATTGCTCCTAAAACTTTATTACCCGCCCACGTCGAAAAGCTAGGTGTACAAGTTTTTCATGATATGAATGCAGGTCTGAAAGATGTGGATGTGGTGATGATGCTGCGACTGCAAAATGAACGTATGGCTGGTGCGATGCTGCCCAGCACGCAAGAGTACTTCAAAACCTTTGGCTTAACGCCAGAAAAGCTCGCGATGGCCAAGCCGGACGCTATCGTACTGCACCCTGGTCCGATGAACCGCGGCGTAGAAATTGATTCGCGCGTAGCAGATGGCAAGCAGGCGGTCATTCTTCCGCAAGTCACTTATGGCATCGCAATACGCATGGCCGTCATGGCGATTCTTGGTTCTAGCTCTCCGTCAAGCCTACGGGCTCCGGCAGGCGGTGGCGCAGGAGAGAGAAAATGAATTTGCTCATTAAAAACGGACATGTGATTGACCCAAAAAACAATATTGATGCCAAACTGGATGTGTTTATTGTAGACGGCAAAATTGCTGCAGTAGGGCAAGCCCCTGCAGGGTTTATCTCGGAACAAACCATTGACGCCACAGGTTTAATCGTCACGCCGGGTTTTGTAGACTTGTCAGCAAGACTGCGCGAACCCGGCTCGGAATATAAAGCCACTCTTAAAAGCGAGCTGCAAGCTGCTGCTGCTGGCGGCATTACCAGCCTTGCTTGCCCCCCAGATACCGACCCCGTATTAGACGAGCCCGGCTTGATAGAAATGCTCAAGTTGCGCGCACGGCGCGTAAATTTAGCACGTATTTATCCACTCGGCGCGCTCACACAGCAACTCGCTGGCAAGGCGATTACGGAAATGTTTGAGCTGACCGCGGCAGGCTGTGAGGGTTTTACACAAGCCAACAATGCGATTGTGGACACACAAGTTTTATGGCGCGCGTTTGAATACGCTGCAACATTTGGCTATACGCTTTTTCTGAGGCCAGAAGAGCCATTTCTCTCTGCTGATGGGGTAGCCCATGACGGCGAAGTAGCAACGAGACTAGGCTTAAAGGGTATACCAGCAGCAGCTGAATGTTTGGCGATTGCAACGATATTGCGCATTGCAACAGAGACCAAAGCCAAAGTTCACCTGTGCCGACTTTCTACTGCGGAGGGTGTGGAAATGCTGCGTAAAGCCAAAAAAGATGGCCTTGCGGTTACAGCTGATGTTAGTGCGCACCATCTGCATTTGACCGAGCATGACATCGGCTATTTTAACGCGCTTGCACATCTAAAACCGCCGTTACGCAGTATCCGCGACAAAGATGCACTCTGCAAAGGCGTAAAAGACGGTACGATAGACGTGATTTGTTCTGACCATACGCCGGTAGATGACGATGCCAAACTGGTACCATTTGCTGAGGCAGAGGCTGGCGCAACCGGACTGGAATTGTTGCTGCCCTTGGCGCTTGCCTGGGGCGTTCAAAATAAAGTGCCGCTCAGCGATGTCATTGCCAGAATCACCTGGCAGCCTGCTAACATTTTAGGTATTAAGGGCGGGCATTTAAGCCTAAATACCAATGCGGATGTGACGATTTTTGACCCGGAAGAAGCTTGGAAAGTAGAACCAGCAGCACTTAGAAGTCAAGGTAAAAACACGCCATTTATTGATCTAGAAATGATTGGTAAAGTGCGCTACACCATGCTGAATGGACAAATTACTTACCAAATGAACTGATTGTTGTAATAACACTAGATAATCATGTAACTTTTTACCGGAAACAAGCGCAAAACCTTAAAGCTACTTGACGTTTGATAAAAACACGACGATAGTTGCCGTTACGGAATTTTTTCGGTTTATTTAATCATTTTATTGGGGAGTAAAAATGAGTTCATTGTTCAGTTCTTTGGGATGTTGCTTCTGGTGGCTATTGCTTGGCGCCCTGATTGGTTGGTTGGCACATTGCTGGCTGCGTAAATGCTGTGGGTCAAAACCAGCACAAAATGTTACAAGTCACACTCCACCCCCACCGGCTGCCAAGGTAGCTGATGTTCCAGCTGCTGCAATGGCTCCTCCAAGCGCTCCTACGGCACCAGCGATGAAAGCAACGCCAACTACAAAACCAAAAACTGGCTGCAAAGCCCAAGGCTGCGCCGAAACCAAAAACAGCCGCTAAACCTAAAGCCGCGGCAAAACCAAAAGTAGCAAGTATAGATTTAGCAGCCGCTAAAGCTGCTGGCTTTGCAATTAAAAATGCAAATGATCTCACTGTTATTGAAGGTATTGGCCCAAAAATTAACGACCTCTTTATTGCTGCCGGTCTAAAAACTTTTGCACAAGTTGCTAAAGCGACCGTTCCACAAATGCGTGCCATTTTAGATAAAGGAGGCTCTCGCTTCCGTATCGCCAACCCTAGCACCTGGGCACAACAGGCCGCATTGGCTAATGGCAACAAATGGACTGAGCTCAAAAAATTGCAAGACGAGCTTTCTGCCGGTCTGAAAAAATAATCCAGCCAAAAATAATTCAAGGTGACTAATATGCAGAGTAACCAATCTAATCAGTCCAGCTGGAACTGGATAGTTCCGCTAATTCTTGCTTTAATTTTATTATGGATGTTAATGACAGGTCGGGGACCCAGCAGCGCCTGTTGCATGTCTCCGGCAGAATCTGCAGTTGCAACTGAAGCAATAACACCTGTAGAAGAATCAGCACCCGTTACCGAAGCTTTTAATTTTTCTGCGTCAGCGAATGAGTTTGTTAGCAGCGGAGATAACGCAAATATCTCTTGGGTAGCTCAATCCGATACACTAAAGGGTATGCTAAGTGGCGACCTTAAAGCAGAAGGTGACGACAAAAGCGTGGTATTAACCGGGACAGTTGACTCAGAAGCGTCCAAGCAACAAAAAGGGTCAGATGCGCAGGCGTTTTTTGGATCAGGGGTAACAGTAGACAATCAGCTCGTGGTTAAAGCTAGCCGAAGTGGTCGCCATGCCGCCACCCGCAGCCAAACTCTACTTTGAAAGCGGCAAAATAAGTCTGCCGTCCGATGCCGACGCAACACTTTCGCCGATTATTGCTTGGTTAAATGCTAATTCAACTGCTAAAGCTGTGCTCTCCGGCTACCACGACCCTACTGGTAATCAGGCATACAACCAAGAGCTTGCTAAAAATCGAGCAAAAGCAGTACGTGATACGTTAAAAACTGCAGGTATTGATGAAGCCAGAATAGAAATGCGCAAACCGGAAAGTGTAGACGGTGGTGCAGACTTATCTGAAGCGAGGCGTGTAGAAGTATCTGTAGAATAACGTTTCAGCAACAAATAAAAAAGCCGATAATGATTATCGGCTTTTTTATTTAGTGGCTTTTTAACTCTTAGCTATTACACCATGCCTAAATGATCTAATCCGGCTGATAGGTCTCTGTCTTTTGACTCTTTGCCTTCGAGCTTAATTTTCAGACGCAAGTCGTTCACAGAATCCGCATTGCGAAGCGCATCTTCATAGCTAATTTGATTGGCTTCATACAAATCAAATAATGCCTGATCAAATGTCTGCATACCGAGTTCGCGTGAGCGACTAATAATTTCTTTAATCTCGTGCACATCACCCTTAAAGATTAAATCTGAAATCAACGGCGAATTAAGCATTACCTCAATCGCCGCAGCACGGCCAATACCATCAATTTTTGGAATAAGTCGCTGTGAAATGAAAGCGCGAATATTTAATGACAAATCCATCAGCAATTGGTGGCGGCGCTCTTCAGGGAAGAAGTTAATAATACGGTCAAGCGCCTGGTTGGTACTGTTGGCGTGCAGGGTGGCCATACACAAGTGGCCGGTCTCAGCAAAAGCAATTGCGTAATCCATTGTCTCGCGGTCACGAATCTCACCAATCAGAATCACATCTGGCGCTTGCCTCAATGTATTTTTAAGTGCAATTTGCCAGTTATCAGTATCTACGCCCACTTCGCGCTGTGTAATCACGCAATTAATGTGTTCATGCACAAACTCTACTGGATCTTCAATGGTAATAATATGCCCATATGTATTCTCGTTACGATAACCGATCATTGCAGCGAGAGAAGTAGACTTGCCCGAACCGGTACCTCCCACAAAAATGACAAGACCACGCTTGGTCATCGCGATATCTTTAAGTACGTCCGGCAAACCCAAATCTTCAAATTTAGGAATTTTTGTTGTAATCGTTCTAAAGACTAGGCCAACCGAACCACGCTGAACAAAAGCGTTCACACGAAAGCGCGCAACATTGGGGATGCCAATCGCGAAGTTACACTCATTCGTTGCATCAAACTCGGTTGCCTGCTTATCGTTCATAATTGAACGTGCGATTTCACGCGCTTGTTGCGGAGTGAGGACTTGCGAACTGATTGGCGTAACTTTGCCGTCCACCTTCATTGCAGGCGGAAACCCTGTAGTAATAAACATATCTGAGGCTTTTTTGCTCAGCATCAGCCTCAGCAAATCAAATACAAATTTTTCGGCTTGTCCTTGTTCCATGTACTGTCCTAATTAATTCAGCCTTGCAAGTTACCCAATGATTGATTCTTTATTTGCAGCTTTTCCACGTGCCTCGGCTGCAGAAATAATATTGCGGCGCACCAGATCCTGTAGATTTTGATCTAGCGTCTGCATACCAATATTTTGTCCTGTTTGAATCGCAGAATACATTTGCGCAATTTTATTTTCGCGTATCAAGTTACGAATCGCTGGTGTGCCTATCATGATTTCATGCGCCGCAACTCGACCTTGCTCATCTTTGGTTTTGCACAATGTTTGAGAAATCACTGCACGTAGCGATTCAGACAGCATCGAACGCACCATTTCTTTTTCTGCCGCTGGAAACACATCGACAATACGGTCAACCGTTTTTGCTGCTGAACTGGTATGCAAAGTACCGAACACCAAGTGACCGGTTTCTGCAGCGCTCAAAGCCAGTCGAATCGTCTCAAGGTCACGCATCTCACCCACAAGAATCACATCCGGGTCTTCCCGCAAGGCCGAACGCAATGCGTTCTGGAATGACAATGTATGTGGTCCAACCTCACGTTGGTTAATTAAACATTTTTTCGAAGTATGCACAAACTCAATGGGGTCTTCCACCGTTAAAATATGACCCATCTCATTTTCGTTAATATAATCTACCATCGCGGCCAGCGTGGTAGATTTACCGGAGCCAGTCGGTCCCGTCACCAATACAATTCCTCGTGGCGTATCTGCGATTTCTTTAAAGATTGGTGGGCAATTAAGCTGCTCGAGTGTTAATATTTTTGATGGAATTGTCCGAAATACCGCGCCAGATCCGCGATTCTGATTGAATGCATTGACACGAAAGCGTGCTAAGTTAGGAATCTCAAATGAAAAGTCACATTCCAGCGTTTCTTCATACACTTTGCGCTGACCATCATTCATGATGTCATACACCATATCATGCACCTGTGTATGATCCATGGTTGGCACGTTGATTTTACGCACATCACCATGCACACGTATCATCGGCGGCAAACCTGCAGACAAGTGCAAATCCGAAGCTTTGTTCTTCACTGAAAAGGCAAGTAAATCCGAAATATCCACAATCAGCTCCCGTTATATTTTATAATCCAATGGCACTCTTAAGACTTTACATAAAGTTTATTCTTTAAGATACTTGAATTATGACCTTAATTTCCAATTCGTTGCAAGCAATTCACGCAAATATTCTTGCAGCCAAGCTAACCTCTGGCCGCAGTGACGAAGTGCAATTGCTTGCGGTTAGCAAGGCACAAAGTGCTGAGAAGGTGCGCGAAGCCTATTTGGCAGGCCAGCGCTTATTTGGCGAAAACTATGTGCAAGAGGCGATTAACAAACAAAAACTGTTGGAAGATTGCAACATTGAATGGCATTTTATCGGACCGATCCAAAGCAACAAAACCCAGCTCATAGCACAACATTTTTCTTGGGTGCATTCGATTGACCGCATTAAAGTTGCACAACGCCTAGCAAACGCCAGATCTGCCGCCTTGCCACCACTTAATGTTTGCATTCAAATTAACAGTAGTGAAGAGACCTCCAAGAGCGGCGTGGATATTGACTCTGCAAGCACGATTGCACACGCAATAAATGCGTTGCCTACACTCAAGCTACGCGGTTTGATGGCGATTCCTGCGCCAACAAAAGACCTTGCAAAACAGCACACGCAATTTAGAATAATCAGAAATGCATTTGTAGATTTGCAAAAAATGGGTTTTGAACTTGATACGCTTTCCATCGGCATGTCGGATGATTACATGGTCGCTATTGAAGAAGGTGCTACCATTGTGCGTATTGGCTCGGCCATATTTGGCGCACGGCCTCAACATTAAAGAGTAAACATAATGAAATTAGCTTTTATCGGCGGCGGCAACATGGCGACTGCACTCATTGCGGGGCTTCAGTCCCAGCAGTTTGCGATGTCTGATATTACCGTTGTTGAGCCTGACGCAGAAAAACGTCAAGCACTCATGCAGCAATTTTCGGTGAGCGCAACCAACGACATCGCCTGTGTAGTGAATAATGACGCTATTTTGCTAGCCGTCAAACCGCAACAATTGCCTGAACTCGCAAAAAAACTAGCACCCTTTACTTAATACACAGCTGGTCATCTCCATTGCCGCAGGTATTCGTTTAAACGACTTAGGCCGATGGCTAGGTAACTATCCAACCATTATTCGTGCGATGCCTAACACCCCAGCGCAAATTCAGGCTGGGATTACCGGTTTGTATGCCATGCCAAAAGTTTCAAAAGAGCATATTGCGTTTGCCAACCAAATTTTAAGTGCGGCGGGAACTACCATTTGGCTCGATTCCGAAGATAAATTAGATGCGATTACCGCCATCTCTGGCAGCGGACCTGCTTATGTGTTTTATTTTATTGAAGCCCTGCAAGAAGCAGCTTTAGCACTGGGATTAAACGAGCAGCAAGCGAAAGACCTCAGCATTGCGACATTCAAGGGCTCTAGTTTACTGGCAGACAGTAGCACAACACCTGTTGCTACCTTACGCGCACAAGTCACGTCCAAAGGCGGCACAACCGAGCAAGGTATAATAAGTTTAGAAAATTCAAAAGTGAAGCAAGCGATTTCACTGGCTGCTCATAAGGCCTGTGAACGCGCTAAAACACTCGGCGACGAGCTAGGTAAGGATTAATAAAATGTTTTCTTCTGCACTCAATTTTTTACTACACACCATCCTTAACACGCTCACCATCATGTTTTTGCTGCGTTTTTTTATGCAGCTTTTCAGAACCTCTTTCTACAACCCGCTTGGACAAATGGTGATGGCGCTAACGGATTTTGCCGTTAAACCAGTGCGAAAATTTATTCCGAGTTGGAAAAAAATCGACTTATCAACCTTATTTCTAGCGATTCTCACACAATTTTTACTACAGCTTGTTCTACTGTGGTTGCGAGATTTTCCAATGAGCGTGGCAGGAAGCTCAATTTGGCCTAGCATCGTTGGCATGTGTATTTTGGGGACTATACGTGCTGTGCTTGATTTATTCTTTTACGCAATTTTGCTACAGGTGATTTTAAGCTGGGTAAACCCGCACACTCCCATAGCCCCTGTGCTGGAAAGCCTCACAAGGCCAATCCTAGCTCCAATACAACGCATTATCCCACTGACCAATGGGATTGATTTCTCACCTGTCGTTGCGCTGATTTTGCTACAAATGTTGAATGTATCAGTGATTACTTCATTGCAAAGCACAATGTTGTCGATTTTTTAATTAGTTTTATTTACACTCATTACAAGCAAATAATAAAATGGTAACAACTAGAGTCAATAATTCCCTATGAAATCTTCTCCACTATTTACCAAAATTAGCGAGTACCAAACTTGGCGGGGAAGTCTTACCAAAACGATATCTGATTATCGTGATTGGCTTGCCAACAGCACGCAGGCAGATGGCGTAAAAGAATTGCGCCTTTACGATATATTAGAAGGTCTTGAGCGGGATCAGATTGTTATTGCATTTCTAGCTGAGTACTCGCGTGGCAAATCTGAAACGATTAACGCATTATTTTTCTCTGACTTTAACCAGCGCATGCTTCCCAGTGAAGCGGGCAGAAGCTCAATGTGCTCTACCGAGATTCTATGGGACTCAAGCGATGAACCTTCTATCAAGCTTTTGCCTATCGCCTCGCGCAAAAGCGAAGACTCTCTCACTTACCTAAAAACCACGCCAAATGCATGGCATAAGTTTCGACTCAATATTCATTCTGCGGATGAGATGAAAACATCATTGCGTAAATTAATAGAAGAAATCGAAGTGACGCAGCAAGAAGCAGAAGCCCTTGGTCTGTGGGATCCAGAAAACACAGCCATGATTAATTCAATCAAAACCCATGGCTTGGTAAAAATCCCTGCGTGGCGTCACGCTATTATTAACTACCCTCACCCACTACTTAAAAATGGTCTCGTAATCATTGATACCCCTGGTCTAAATACACTTGGTGCAGAACCGGAACTTACGCTGAACATCATCCCAAGCGCGCATGCTGTAGTGTTTTTAACAGCAACCGATAGCGGAATATCCAAAGCAGATTTAAATATATGGAATGAGTATGTTAAAGGCCGAACCAAACACAAGTTTGTATTACTCAACAAAATTGATATCTTGTGGGACGACCAAAAGCCAAAACAAGATGTGATTAACGAAATCGATAGACGCGTCAACATTACAGCGCATCAGCTTGGCGTTTCTCCAGAAATCGTCTTCCCTGTATCTTCACAGAAAGCCTTAATCGCAAAAATTAAAAAAAATTCTGAACTGCTTGAAGAAAGCAGAATTCTTGAATTGGAAGCGGCGTTGGGCAACCAGATTATTCAAGCCAAACATGAGATCTTAGGCCGAACCGTGGCTGCAGAATGTAGTGAAATGATTAAAGGCACGCGCAAAATTGTTCAGCAACGTTTACTGAGTTTGCGAGGGCAAGTGAAAGAACTAAAAGATTTAAGAGGGAAAAATTTCGAAGAGTCCAAACATATCCTTGCGAAAAGTAGTCACTGAGAGAAAGCGTTACGAAGCTTCTATCCCAACGTTTAACTTGGCAAATGAAAAAATCACCGCGCACGGCAAAAAACTACTTAAACATTTAAGCGTCGCTTATCTGGATGAATCGATTGCAGAGAGCCGTAAAGCTATGGGCGATAGCTGGACGACTGTAGGCTTAAACCAAAACATGCGCAACGTGATGAAACAAGCTACCGAACTTGCTGACTATGTCACCAAGGAAAGCAAGGCCATTAAAAAACTGGCAGATAATATTTACGACGTATTCCAATCTAAGCATGGGTTTGAGATTTTTGAATCCCCCGAACTGGATATGTCAAATTTCCTTAACAACATGCGTGCATTAGAAAAAATTACCGATGATTTTTGTAGAGATCCGATTAATGTACTCACAGAAAAACATTTTCTGATTCGCAAGTTTTTCTTAGGTCTCGGCACGCAGAAGCAAAAAATATTCGAACAAGCCCGCAAGGAATGTGAGCATTGGTTGCTGGATGTTTTGAGCACGCTAAAAATACAGATGACTGAGCATAAAGCAACACTTAATGACCGCACAAAAAACCTGATGAGTGCCAAAGCGAGTGCGGAGTCTCTGGACAATCAGCTCGCGGTGGTTGAGCGGGAGTATGCGCTACTCTCCAAAGATGCTCAGGCGATTGATGGCATGCTGTTGTATTTAATCATCGCAACTAAACCCGCAATAAAAGCTAAGCTAGCAGATAAAAACAATTTTGGCTTAGACAAAACATTGCAAATGCCGGAATTACCGTTTTTGAATGTACCAACTATTCAACCACCGCCACACGCTCCGGCCTAGCTCCAGACAATATCAAACGCTTCGCGGGAATATTGGCTATCTGCCTGCAAGACTACCCGTTTATTAATAAAATCAGACAAATTCGCCAAGCTTTGCGATTCTTCATCCTGCAATAAACTAATTACGTTGGGTGAGGCAATCACCTTAAATTCTTTCGCGTCAAACTGTCTCGATTCGCGCAATAATTCACGCATAATCTCATACACAATACTTTGTGCCGTTTTGTATTCCCCACGACCCTGACACACATCACATTGCTCACAAAGCAAATGGGCGAGGCTCTCACGGGTACGCTTGCGCGTCATTTCCACGAGCCCCAATTGCGTAAAGCCATTCACGCCCGTACGTGCACGGTCAATGCTCACCGCTTTCTTCAACTCTTCGAGCACTTTTTCACGCTGCGCCTCTTCATTCATATCGATAAAATCAATAATGATAATGCCGCCTAAGTTACGAATCCGCAATTGTCGGGCAATACTTTGCGCGGCTTCAAGATTGGTTTTAAAAATAGTATCGGATAAGTTTTTACCACTGACAAAACTACCCGTGTTGACATCTACTGTCGTTAACGCCTCGGTTTGATCAAAAATAAGATAACCGCCAGACTTAAGCTCCACTTTGCGTGACAGCGCGTTTTCAAACTCCTTTTCGATATTATAAAAATCGAATATCGGTCGCTCGCCCTGATAGTGATAAAGTGGCTTAAGCGCTTTTGAAACATAGAGCTCGGCAAACTCTTTCATACGCTCAAAGGTTTCTTTAGAGTCCACACGAATGCTCACCGTGTCATCATTTACGACGTCACGCAAGATACGTCTTGGTAAACTCAAATCATAAAAAATAAGGGAGCGCTCGCTGGCATGCTGGCTATCAGCCTGAATTTTTGCCCATACTTTTTGCAGGTATTCAATGTCTGCCAGCAACTCCTCATCGGTCGCACTCTCACTCATCGTGCGGATGATAAAGCCTCCCTTTCGATCTTCCGGAAGCAGTCCCAATAGGCGATTGCGCAACATTTCACGCTCATCTTCATCTTCAATGCGTTGCGATACGCCAATGTGATCCTGATGCGGTAAAAATACTAAAAAACGTCCTGCGATACTGATTTCTGTAGTCAGCCGTGCGCCTTTGGTGCCAATCGGCTCTTTAATCACTTGCACTATAATCGATTGGCCTTCCCGTAGCACTTCCTGAATCGGTCGCTCTGCTTGCGGCTCTCCTTCGACATGGCACTCCATCACGTCTGCGGCGTGCAAAAAAGCGGCACGCTGCAAGCCAATTTCAACAAATGCAGATTGCATGCCAGGCAACACGCGCACTACTGTGCCGCGATAAATATTACCGACGATGCCCAGCGAAGAGCTGCGCTCAATCAGCAATTCTTGCGTAATGCCATGTTCTAACACCGCCACCCGCGTCTCTTGCGGGGTCACATTAATTAATATTTCTTGTCCCAATGGTTTTACTCTTTTACTAAAAAATTATTTGCGTGACATCTCGTTAATTAGTTTAACAGTTTCATATAAAGGCAAACCCATCACTCCGCTATAGCTGCCGTGAATATGCCTGATCCATGCGCCTGCTTTGCCTTGTATGGCATAACTGCCAGATTTGTCTCGATGCTCGCCTGTTGCAATATACGCTTTAATTATCGTATCACTGAGCGGCATTATTTCAACTTGTGTTGTACTTAAAAGCACTTTTATTTTTTTGCGAAAACTCACAGCAATCGCGGTGTGCACTTCGTGTGTGCTCGCCGATAACTTCTTCAAAATTTTAAATGCCTCTTCGTCACTAGCCGGCTTTCCCAAAATTTCGCCATTGAGTGCCACGATAGTGTCGGCAGCCAAAAGCGGCATGTAGCTATATTCACTTTTCAAAATTTTGCTCGCAGCTTCAGCTTTTTCACGCGCCAGGCGTTTAACATAGTCGTCTGGCAGCTCTTCATGAAGGGGTGTTTCGTCAATATCTGTCGGCAATGCAATGCAGTCGATACCCACCTGCTTTAGCAACTCTACGCGACGCGGGCTGCGCGAGGCTAAAATAATCATTTGTACGTTATTTTGTTTCACTTGGCTATTAGCTTCAATTAATGTTATTCAACAATATTTACCCAACTTTATTCATCATATTTATCCACTACGGCACTACTTTAATTTACTATGTCAAAATTGCCAAACATTAGTTTCCAATTAAAAATTAACATCTACAATGTCTGAATACGCTTATTTAGTTAAAACGACACTCGCGCTTTTTGCCATTGTGAGCCCGATTGGCAGCTTGCCAATATTTATCTCTGCAACCAGAGGCTGGAGTCAGGCCGACCGCGCGAAAACCGCTCGCACTGTCGCGTTCACCGTGTTTATTGTATTAGTCGTTTCTGCATTTCTGGGTGATACAATTTTAGATTTTTTCGGCATCAGCATTCCCTCATTTCAAGTCGGTGGCGGCATTCTGCTCATTTTAATTGCCATCGCGATGATGCATGGAAAGCAAAGTGATGCGCGCCAAACCAAAGAAGAAGCGCACGATATGGAAGAACGTGAAGTGATTGCCATCGTGCCGCTCAGCATCCCCTTGCTGGTTGGCCCCGGTGCAATTTCCAGCATGATTTTGAGTGCGCAACAGAATCCAACATTTACCGGCCACATGATGCTTACTATCCCCGCATTTATCGTAGCATTGATTGTATGGCTCACGTTACAACTCGCCGATGGCATAACGCATTATTTAGGAACCATTGGCATTAACGTGATCACCCGCCTGATGGGCCTGATTCTTGCAGCAATGGCTGTGGAGTTCATTGCACATGGCTTAACCGGCCTGTTCCCGCAATTGGCTGCTTAGCGTAAAATACGCGCATTCAACACAAAGAATCTAAGTAGAGCAATGTGAAAAAACAAGTATGGAAGCCAAATGTGACGGTAGCCGCCATTATTGAGCAAAATGGCAAATTTTTGTTAGTAGAAGAGCAAACAGACCGGGGACCACGGTTTAATCAACCTGCAGGTCACCTAGAAGATGACGAAACGCTGATTGAAGCGGTGATTCGCGAAACTATGGAAGAAGCCGCCTACGACTTCACCCCCGAGGCATTATTGGGTATTTACCACTGGAAGCACCCGCATAACGATACTACTTACCTACGCTTTGCTTTCATCGGCAAGGTGGGCGTGCATTATCCGATGCAAGCGCTCGATGACGGTATCATACAGGCAGTGTGGATGAGCGCGGATGAAATCCGCGAAAAGCAAAGCCTCACCCGTAGCTCGCAAGTGCTCACATGCATTGAAGATTACCTCGCTGGAAAGCGCTTTCCGCTTGAGGCTGTGAAGCATCTATGAGTAAACGCGTGGTAGTTGGTTTATCTGGCGGTGTAGATTCATCTGTGACTGCGATGCTATTGAAGCAGCAGGGGTATGAAGTCGTTGGCCTGTTCATGAAAAACTGGGAAGACGATGATGACGATGAATATTGTGCCAGCAAGCAGGATTTGATTGATGCAGTCAGTGTTGCCGATAAACTCGGTATTGAAATCGAAGCCGTCAATTTCAGCAAAGAATACAAAGACCGCGTTTTTGCTAACTTTTTAGAAGAATATCAAGCGGGACGCACGCCCAATCCAGATATTTTGTGTAACGCCGAAATTAAATTCAAAGCTTTTCTCGACCATGCCATGAGTTTGGGTGCAGACTTAATCGCCACCGGTCACTATGCTCAAGTGCGGGAGAATCCTCTTAAACCGGGGAGTTATCAGTTGCTTAAAGCCGATGACGGCAGCAAAGACCAAAGCTATTTTTTGTATCGGCTTAACCAAGCACAGCTCTCAAAAACGCTTTTTCCGCTTGGCACTTATTTAAAACGCGAAGTGCGTGAAATGGCGCGTGCAGCAGGCTTAATCAACGCCGAGAAAAAAGACTCCACAGGCATTTGTTTTATTGGCGAGCGGCCTTTTCAGGAGTTTTTACAACGTTATTTACCAAAAAAACCGGGTGATATCAAAACGCCCGAAGGTAAACTGGTCGGCCAACATGAAGGCTTGATGTACTACACACTGGGACAGCGCCAAGGTTTAAAAATTGGCGGTAGCCGTGAAAGCAATGGCGAACCGTGGTTTGTAGCTGCGAAAGACATGTCAAAAAACGAGCTCATCGTCGTTCAAGGACATGAGCATCCATTACTGCTGAATGACGGCCTAACTGCCAGTCAATTGCACTGGATTAGTGAAGAAGACCCGATAACTAACTGGGTGTACGCCGCAAAAACGCGCTACCGCCAGCCGGATGCTCCATGCGAGATTGATGCGCTAGACAAAGAAAACGTTACGATTAAATTCGGACAAAAACAATGGGCGATTACGCCCGGTCAGTCTGCTGTGGTGTATGAGAGCAATGTTTGCCTTGGCGGTGGCATTATCACCGCCGCAATATAATTAAAAGCGCGGCGGAGTTATTACTGCAGCGATTTAAGGAACCGGTGCTGTTTCTTTAAAACTCGGGCGTTTAATCAAAATACTGTAATGTTTTGCCAAGTTCAAGTATTTATCTTGCCAATTCAAATGCTTAAAACGCAAATCCACATAACCCAGCATACAGCCTAGCGCAATGTCAGCTAGACTAAATGTCTCGTTCACGCACCATTTCTTTTTAGCAATGTCTTTATTGAGCGTTTCTAAACCTGCCGTTACTTTACCCAATTGCTTCTCGATAAACGCTTTCGATTGCATCGCCTCTGGCTTGCGACCTTCCAGCATCGCAGCCACGGCGGCGTCGCAAATGCCATCGCTAAGCGCCTCCCAACGGATTACCGAAATTCTTGCGCTATTTTCATTTGGTACCAATTTACTCACAGGGGTACGATGATCCAGATATTCTACAATCACGCGGGAATCATAAATGGCTTCGTCGTCATCCAAAACAAGTGTAGGGACTTTGCCCAGCGGGTTATATTGTTTGACTGGGCAATCGGGGTCCGTCAGCACCACTTCTTGCAGTTCCATCTCAATATGTTTTTCCATAGCCACAATGCGCACTTTACGTGCATAGGGGCTATTTAGCGTATATAGTAATTTCATCCTCGAACAACCATTTCTTATCAGTTTAAGTACATTATAATGCAATTATGCCTTTGCCTCTATTCACACAACAATACCCGCGCGATAGCCAAGCATTTAACAAGTTGGTAAGCGACCAAGTAGCTTTAGCGTTGGCAGAAGACATTGGAACAGGCGACCTGACAGCCGCTCTGATATTGCCCAATAGTGATGCACATGCAACTATTATTTCGCGTGAAGAGGCCATTGTCTGCGGGCAAGACTGGGTAGTTGCTTGCTTTAGACAATTAGACAAAAACGTACAAATCCATTGGCATGTAAATGAAGGCGACAGAATTTCTGCTAATCAGTTACTTTGCGAAATTAGCGGCAATGCACGCGCACTGTTGAGTGGAGAGCGCTGTGCGCTCAATTTTTTGCAAACACTCTCGAGTGTGGCGTCACACACACGCCAGTATGTGGATGCCATCGCAGGGACAACCGCGCAAATTTTGGATACACGCAAAACACTGCCCGGATTAAGGTTAGCAGAAAAGTATGCCGTCACAGTAGGCGGTGGTTTTAACCAGCGCTTAGCTTTGTATGATGGCATTCTAATAAAGGAAAACCACATTGCCGCAGCAGGCAGTATCCATGCGGCTCTCAAGCATGCTCAAAAAAATAAAAATGTGAGCATTCAAATTGAAGTTGAAAATCTTAGATGAACTTCGGCAAGCACTAGATGCAGGTGCCGCGAGTGTTTTACTGGATAATTTTAGCCTAAACGACATGCGCGAAGCGGTGAAAGTCACTGCTGGAAAAACCTTGCTGGAAGCCAGCGGCAATGTTAATTTAGAAACGGTGCGTGCAATCGCCGAAACAGGTGTAGACCGTATTTCGGTAGGCAGCATCACAAAAAATATCCGCGCCATTGATTTATCCATGCGAATCACATAGCATAGAACCAAATCACATAATTTCAATCAATCACCCCATGGTTAAAGCATCTTCCCCTTCTAACAAAAATAAACTCAATATTGGCGATGTGTTACGCATGCTGGTTAACGCTGGCAAACTCGACAAACTTAATGCAGAAAAGCTTTATAAAGACCGCAAACTCGATAGCTCTAACTTAAGCCCGTTGGTGATTATTGGTGAGCAAAAGTGGAAAGACTTGATGTCTCCACACAAAGTAATGAATGTGGACTTTCTCTCTCGCTGGCTTGCAGATGAAGCCGGACTTGAGTTCTACCACATTGACCCGCTTAAATTAGATTTCACTTCTGCCGCACAAATCGTCTCCAAGGCTTATGCAGAGCGTTTGAGAATCATGCCGATTTCTGTAAAAGGCAATGAAGCGATTGTTGCTACAGCAGAACCCTACCAAACTGATTGGATTCCAGATTTAGAGCGCGTTTTGGGAATGAAGATCAAGCTTGTGATGGCAAACCCGCTTGAGATTAGCCGTTATTTGCCAGAAATTTATAACCTCGCGAGCTCGATTAGCCAAGCTAATTTATCCAAAGCAGGTCAAATTGTCGGCGTACAAAATTTTGAACAGCTGGTTGAATTAGGCAAAGACAAAAATCTTGATGCCAATGAGCAGCATGTGGTCAACATTGTAGATTGGCTATTCAAATATGCGTTTGAACAGCGCGCAAGTGACATTCATTTAGAACCACGCCGCAACATGGGCATGATGCGCTTTAGGATCGACGGTGTGTTGCATCAGGTCTACCAGCTTCCGCCTAATATCATGAACGCGATTACCAGCCGCATTAAATTGCTGGGTCGCATGGACATGGTGGAAAAGCGTCGCCCGCAAGACGGCCGCATTAAAACCAGTCAATAGCGATGGCTCTGAGATGGAACTACGCTTATCCACGATGCCTACAGCATTTGGCGAAAAGCTGGTGATGCGGATTTTCACGCCAGAAGTCATTGTGCAAGATTTTATCAAACTTGGTTTTTCAAAAAAACAAGCCAAATTATGGGAAGAGTGGACTAAGCACCCGAACGGGATTATTTTGGTTACCGGCCCTACAGGATCTGGGAAAACCACCACGCTCTATTCCACACTCAAACATTTGGCCACGCCAGAAGTTAATGTGAGCACGGTGGAAGACCCGATTGAAATGATAGAGCCCGCATTTAACCAAATGCAGGTAACCACCAATATTGGTCTTAACTTCGCCGATGGCATTCGTACGCTTATGCGGCAAGACCCGGACATTATCATGATTGGTGAAATTCGCGATATCGAAACAGCTGAAATGGCGATTCAGGCTGCGCTTACCGGGCCATTTGGTACTTTCGACCTTGCACACTAATGACGCACCTTCGGCTGTCACGCGCTTGCTGGATTTAGGCGTTCCATCTTATCTCATCCATTCAACAGTGCTGGGCATTATGGCACAGCGTTTGGTGCGTACGCTTTGCCCTGCATGCAAAGCTCCCACAGAAATTACAGACGAAGAATGGGCATCTATCACACGGCCATTTAAGGCAAATAAACCAACCAGGCGATGAAAGCGGTTGGCTGCCTAGAATGCCGCAATACTGGCTACAGAGGCCGTAGCGGGATTTATGAGATGCTGACCATTACGCCCAAATTACGCAAACTTATCACACCACACACTGAGCTGGCACAACTAAGAAATTTAGCCTATCAGGAAGGTATGCAGCCTTTAATGCTTAATGGCGCAGAAAAAGTGGCTGCTGGGCTCACAACTGTTGAAGAAGTGCTAAAAGTTGCCCCGCATCTTGATAACTAAGTTTGAGATAATTAAGTATCTGCCCACATACGAATCAGGTTGTGGTAGTTTCCTGTTAACCTGATGACTGCAGCTGTATCACCCATTTGTTCACGTAATGTGGCAATCGCAGCATCCATATCAAACAACAAGGTTCTTTGCGCATCCTCGCGAATCATGCTTTGTACCCAAAAAAAGCAGGCTAGCCGTGCGCCTTCTGTTACTGGGCGCACATGATGTAAGCTGGTACCCGGGTAGAGCACCATATCACCTGCTGGCAATTTCACCATTTGGTGCCCGTAAGTATCCTCAATTACCAGTTCACCGCCTTCGTAGCTTTCCGGGTCCGCAATAAACAACGTACATGAAATATCAGTGCGAACGTGCAAACCAGTGACTGCATGCGTGCGCACTGCGTTGTCGATATGCGCACCAAAATCCATACCTTCTCGATACTGGTTAAATAATGGCGGATAAATCTTTTTAGGTAAAGCTGCCGAAAAAAACAAAGCGTTGCGACTTAATGCTTTCAAAACAATCTGTCTTGCCTTATCTGCGTATTCTGAAGTTTCTGGCAGCTGTATATTACGCTTAACTTGTGCAGATTGCGTACCCGCGGTGACCTTGCCATCGGTCCAATCAGCAGCAGACATCAGCTCTCGCAATTGCGAAAGTTCGTCAGCATTTAACACCTGGGGTACGCGTAATAGCATTATTTGACTCTCTAAAATCTAAACTCAGTCGTCACAATGGCTTGACGTCTATTGCCCGGCACTGAGAATGCACCGTTATCATAAAGTGCATCATAATACTTTTTATCGAGTAAGTTTTTAATATTCAAACGTACCGTCCACTTCTGGGCTTCATAGGCCAAGAGACCATCCAGACGGGCGTAGCCGGGTAAGGTGTTCGGATTAAAGCTGCCATTGTCAAACACACCGCCTGCGGCAGAAGTCTGTGCCACCGTTTGTTGTGGGTTATAACCGGTTCTTTCACCTTTGGCCTCAATACCACCGCCAACTTTCCAATTACCTAGGAATTTATACGTCGTCCATAAATTGAGCGTGGCTGCCGGGGTGTTACGTGGGCGCTCACCTTTGAATCTTGGATCTGCGCGCGATATTACACCGGTTGTTCCGTCAATATTTTCTGCAACTTGCAATATTTCCGCATCCATTAACGAGATACCCCCAAACACTTCCCAGTTGTCAGTCATTTTTCCTGCCACTTCCAGCTCCACGCCATTTGTTCGACGTTTTTTGGTCAAAATCGCAGCGGTTGCCTCTAAATCGTTATTGCGTTCCCACTCTTTGGTGCTACTGTAAAGTGCAGTTCTAAAAGCCAAATCACCATTCAAAAACAACCACTTGGCGCCTAATTCTGCGGTTTTGCTGGTCTCGGGCGGCTGCGGCTTCGATATAGCTGTCAACTGATATAAATCAGCTGTTGGGCTAAATGAATCAGTATAGGTTAAGTAGTAGTGCGCAGTATCTGTAGGTTGCCAAGATAGACCTGCGCGATAGCTATCTTCTTTAAACTTGAGCTTGCGCGCTAAATTGTTTGTTGTCGCGCCAACGGAGCTTAAATAATCCGCGTCCAAATGGTCGCGACGGGCTCCCAGCATTAACTTCCAATGCGGAACAAATTCTACGGTATCTTGCACATAATATGATTTTGTTACGCTGTCGAATTCATTAAACCCACGATTGCCGGTAATCACCAATTGGCTACTCCGGTAGCTTGGCGCAGCGGCCGTGCCTAAGTTACGCAATGCGTGGCGAAAAGAATCTTCGTCAAAGTATTCAACCCCTGCCAATAGCTCATGCGTCATATTGGCCAAGTCTAACTTGGTGCTGAAATCCGATTGGAAAGTCAGCGTTTCGTAATCCGATACGCGATTGGGGTTGCCGCCCACACCTAGTGTTGCAGTTGGTGTTGCTGTGGCGCTTGGTGTCTTCGTCCAGTAGGCGCGTTCATAATCCGCATAACGCAACTGCGTTCTTAATTGAGTTTCCTTGCTAAACTTATGGGTAAATATCCCTGTAGTAACTCGCGTATCAGAATCATCAAAATTCTTATCGCCGCCATAAAAAGTTTCGTCGTCAATTTTGCCAGTCGCCACAGTTCTATCAACAGGCCGTTTGTTAAAAAATGAAATGCCATAGTCAGGCACGTCGCGCGTTTGCGTATACACATGATTTAAGTAAAACTCATTCTCTGTATCAATTCCCGCGCCAATGCTCAATGCCAGGCCTTTTCTATCAAACACCGGACTATCACCATTAGCAGGATTCTCGCGATAAGTTTCCTCTTTTCTATCCATCACATTCACACGGATTGCTACTGTTTCGCCTAGTTGCTTATTGAAGTCGCCAGTAAATTGATGATAATTGTATTCACCCAGACTGCCAGTGACTGTATTTTTATCGTACAGCTGTGCCATTTTGCTCACTTGGTTAATCACGCCCCCCGCTTGGCCGCGTCCAAACAACATAGCCGCTGAGCCGCGAAGTACATCCACTTGCTCCAAATTAAATGTTTCGCGGTTATATACAGCTGTATCACGAATACCATCCATATAAATGTCGCCAAATGTATAAAAACCGCGCAACATGAAATTATCGCCACTGCGCCCGCCTTCGGCAGCGTTAAAAGTCAACCCAGAAATATTGCGTAACGCTTCACGTAGCGAACCAACCTGCTGATCTTGCATCAATTGATTTGTCACTGTTGTTACGGCTTGTGGAATATCGTGTGGATCCTGCAGCGTTTTGCCCACTCGCGTTTTGGTGCCTGATAGCCGTCTTGCTTTATCTCCTTGATGACTTCATTCACTTCCTCCAACTCTTCCAATTGGAATTTGCTGGTTGAGGTTCTTCCGCCACCGCTGTCAGTGTTTGTGCAGCTAGCATCACTGCGAGATAAATCGATTTCTGTTGATAAAACTTCATGGTATTGCTCCCTGTCATTGTTGCTGGCTGGCTATCTAAGTCATTGACATGGCAACACTTACTGGCTGGCTTTAAAATATATTATTTAGGTTCGCTGATAAAACCCAACTTTTTGATACCTCATTTTGCGCATCCCATCATCTCAGTAATATTTGGTAACGCGTTTGTCTATCTGCACGGATTTGCAATTCAGGCTGTGGCGTTTTGTGAGCAGCCGCTTCCAGTTTGGCTTGTAGCTCGCCTGGCACCAAAGGCACATCATCCCAATAAGTTTTTCCAGTCGCATCTATTGCCAATGAAATCACTTCTGGCTTTTCTGGCAGAGGCTGGCTGGTAGCCTGCGGCAAATCAATTTTAACTGCATGGGTTAGCAGAGGTGCTGTGATGATAAAAATCACCAGCAAAACCAACATCACATCCACCAGCGGTGTGGTGTTGATTTCTGACATTGGCAGATTGTGCGCTTGTCCATGTATATCGGCACTTAAGCCGTTATTTGATTGCCCCCCTATCATGCTGACAACCCTTGTTTATTGACTTGAGGCGTGGTGTTTAAATTCTGCGTTGTCTGCGTTTTCGTGCTTTGCTTTTTAACCAAGGTTGCGCCTGTTGTAATTAAGATATGCAAATCTTGGGCAAATTGATCTAGCGCGCCGACGATATTGCGATTGGCTTTTACGAATGCGTTGTAGGCTAACACAGCTGGGATGGCCACTGCCAAGCCGATCGCTGTCATGATGAGCGCCTCACCCACTGGTCCGGCAACTTTGTCTAATGTCGCTTGCCCGCTCAAACTAATTGCTGCAAGTGCGTGGTAAATACCCCACACAGTGCCGAATAAACCAACAAACGGCGACACACTGCCTACAGAAGCGAGTACAGACAAGCCAGACTCTAGCTGAGATGACGTTTGTGCCAATGTACGCCGCATGCTGCGCGCCACAAACTCCTCATGGCTACACGCACTTTCGAGCGTGCTAATAGCATGCGCTTGATGATGCTCGAGAAGCCTCAACTGCGCTATGCGCCAGTTGATAAGTCGGCGAGGAGGATGCATCAACTTTTAGCGCAGCTTGTAAATTAGCCGCAGACCAGAAATCTGATGTATGTTGTTTTATCGCACTTTTAACACGCCAAAGCGCAACGGTTTTAGTCACAATAAAATACCAGCTGGCAACTGACATAGCTAGCAATATCAACGCTACAGCGATTGCCACTGGTCCTGCATTCACAATAAAACTAACTATTAAATTCGATTTGCTGCATTTATACTTCCTTTTTAATATTAACTATTCAGTGAAAATTTGATCGGGACTAATACATAAGCACTTAAGGCCTGGCCGCCTTTTCTTGCAGGTATAAACCGCCAACTTTTAACAGCATCCATTGCAGCCTGATCAAGGCGTTCTGAGCCACTACTTTTTTCCAGCTGTACTTCAGTTGCTTCTCCTGTTTCCGAGACCAGTACCCGCAACAAAGCTCTGCCTTTCTCCCTTGCGTCTTGATAATGAAGGGTAAGTAGGTGCAGGGTTGTTCAAATAAGCCACACCATATTTAGGTGGCTCAATTTTTTCCTCTGCAACAATATCTGCTTTCGGCGGTGCCTTAGTTTCAACCGCTTCTTGCGTTACTTGAACTGGCGCTGGCGGCGCTAAATCTTTCACTTCTTCCGTAGTGGCTTCTACTAAACGCTCTGTCGGCATTTCAATTGGCGTGATTTCCTTTACCACTTTTTTAAGTTTGGGTTTAGGTTGAATCACCGGCTTTGGTGGCTCAATCACTGGTACTAACACTGGTTCTGGCGCAGGTGGCGCAATTAAACTCACCAAAATTGGCTTCGCTAATGTTATTTTTGCCTGCGTAGCAAATTGCTTTTGCGCCAAATAATAAATTGCTGCAATATGTAAAATCATTACAAACAACAATACGCTGCCAGACTTTTTCTCGCTAATAAACGGCTTATACGATTGCGGTGCAAATGCATATTTACCCACCGTAACCACTGACACACTTAAACGCCTAATCGTGTCTTGGTAGTGCTTATCAAGAGCGCTAGTAATTGTTTTTTCTGTAAGCACATTCTCCATCTAATGCAATACCTCCGCACCAAGTGCCAGTTGACGTTGCTCGTAGTCTTTCGCTAGGCGATAATGCGCCATATTCGCATCCGCCTCTTTAATTAACTGTGAAATAATCGGCAAATCCGCAGCAACAGCTCTTAAGCTAATCGGCCCTATCTCCAATTCCACCACATCGCAACCTTCACAATAACCTACGCGTCCCGCATCATTCTTGGCGAGGAGGACTTTTGTGCATGTTGTGTTTTTACTCATACGCAATCCTTATGAATTCCTTTAGTACGCCTTATTTAGTGAGAATGAGCTTGTTTTGGCGCGTTAAGCGTAAAATATAAATCTCGTTATCGTGCTCTATCATCACTTCTTTTGATGTTTCAAATAACCTACTGCTACTCAGTTTTTTAACCCCAGACGCGCTGCTTATTTCAAGCTCTTCAGCACCATCACCAGCCTTTTGCACATCAAAACCCCCCTGTCTTTTGCTGCTTAATTTAGTTGTCATTTTCGTTGCACATTACTTTCAGCTTCCAACAAAATTTCTAAGCGCTAATCTCACAAAAAATTGGTCGGCTTACATAAGCAAGCTTAACGCGACCATAAAAAGATCGTTCATGATCTTAAGGAGATGCATATTGCTATGCATTTGCAACATTTAAGACGTTGTTAGGGGACGTCTTAAATTCTTTTCGCCTCACAAATACTATTCACGAGGACATTTAAACGACTTCTAATAGATGTTTTTCTATTTTTGAATTTCACAGATAACACAAATGATAATAATTCGCATTAACTTTGTATAGCGGCAATTCACACCATTTAATATTTGATATTGGTTCGCATCACCAGTCTTGCAGCTGCTTTTCGCATCATTTCGTTCATCATCATAAAATTGCAGACATCCAGTTTTAGCGAGATTCCACCCACTTCCAGCACAACAATATCGCCACGCTGGTTATAAATGACTTTGCACTGGGCATCTCCAAGAAGCGTCGTTTGACTCATTACTTGTGATTTTTTCATGATTACTTTCCCTCTTAACCAACATTTGTAAATGATAATGATTCTTATTTATAATGTCAACATATTCATTTTACTGTCGTTTTTGTACCCACGACCTTGACCAAACTAGCCCAAACCGTTATTGTGTAGGGTTAGTATCAAACTAACAAAATAATAGGTTTATGAATCAGATCTCCACCCCAACCAGCAAGCAAGAAGCTGACACCCACCCAATTACTGGTGCGGAGATTGTCATTCGTTGCCTGGAAGAAGAAAAAGTCAAGTTTGTGTTTGGCTACCCAGGCGGCGCAGTGCTGCACATTTATGATGCAATTTATAACCAAGATTACTTTAAACACATATTAGTGCGGCACGAACAAGCGGCCGTACATGCTGCAGATGCCTTTTCACGCTCAACCGGTGAAGTAGGCGTTGCTTTAGTTACGTCAGGCCCGGCGCAACCAATGCCATCACGGGCATCGCAACTGCTTATATGGATTCTATTCCGCTCGTTGTAATCAGTGGCCAAGTGCCTGTACCTGCAATCGGCTTGGATGCATTCCAAGAAGTCGATATGGTCGGCGTCACGCGCCCATGCGTTAAACACAACTTTTTGGTGAAAGATGTCAAAGATATCGCCATCACCATGAAAAAAGCGTTTCATATCGCCAGAACTGGTCGCCCTGGTCCAGTTGTAGTAGACATACCGAAAGACATTACAGCACATAAAACTGAATTTAATTATCCGCAAAGCGTTGAGATGCGCTCTTACAACCCTGTTACCAAAGGGCACAGCGGACAAATTAAAAAAGCGGTGAAATTACTTCTGGAAGCAAAACGCCCAATGATATATACGGGCGGAGGTGTTGTGTTGGGCGATGCAGCAGAAGCATTAGTTAAACTGGTGAAGACGCTTGGCATGCCAGTTACCAACACCCTCATGGGCTTGGGCGGCTACCCCGCTACTGACAAACAATTTCTGGGTATGCTGGGCATGCACGGTACTTATGAAGCCAATATGGCCATGCAGGACTGCGATGTGCTTTTGGCTGTTGGCGCGCGATTTGATGACCGCGTGATTGGCAATCCTGCGCATTTTTTTAGTAAATCACGCACCATCATTCACGTGGACATTGATCCATCATCCATCTCCAAACGTGTAAAAGTCGATGTGCCAATTGTTGGCGATGTAAAGTCTGTGTTAGCTGAGATGAATGCATTGGTAGCTACTGAAGCATCAAAACCATCCTCTGCGCTCAAGGCTTGGTGGGAACAAATTGATAAATGGCGTAGCAAATTATGCTTGAACTACGACAATAGTAACGGCCTGATTAAGCCACAGTATGTAATTGAAAAGCTATGCGAAGTCACCAAAGGCGACGCTTTTGTGACCTCAGACGTTGGCCAGCATCAAATGTGGGCCGCGCAATATTACGATTTTGATAAGCCGCGTCGCTGGATTAACTCTGGCGGCCTTGGCACAATGGGCGTTGGTTTGCCTTATGCAATGGGCTGTCAGTTTGCCTTCCCTAATGCGCAAGTAGCATGCGTAACGGGCGAAGGTAGCATTCAGATGAATATTCAGGAGCTTTCCACCTGCAAACAATACCATCTGCCTATCAAGGTGATTTTGCTTAACAACCGCTACTTGGGTATGGTGCGCCAATGGCAAGAGTTTTTCTATGAGAATCGCTATTCAGAATCTTACATGGACAGCTTGCCAGATTTCGTTAAGCTGGCAGAATCCTACGGTCATGTGGGTATGCAAATTACCCAGCCTGGCGATGTAGAAGGTGCACTCAAAGAAGCATTCGCGATGAAAGACCGGTTTGTGTTTATGGATTTCATTACCGATCAAAAAGAAAATGTATTCCCGATGATTGAAAACGGTAAAGGTCTATCCGAAATGATTTTGGCTGAGGATTTATAATGCGCCATATTATTTCGCTATTGATGGAAAATGAGGCTGGCGCTTTATCGCGCGTAGCTGGTCTGTTTTCGGCTCGCGGCTACAACATTGAATCGCTTACTGTCGCTGCAACCGAAGATCCTACTATGTCACGCATGACGATTGTCACAAGCGGTTCAGACGAAGTCATTGAGCAGATTATCAAGCAACTCAATAAATTAGTTGATGTAATTAAAGTCCTCGATTTAAACGATGGCAAGTATATCGAGCGCGAATTGATGCTAATTAAAGTAAAAGCTACCAATACGTACAGAGAAGAAATGAAGCGCATGTGTGACATTTTTCGCGGACGCATCATCGATGTTGCTGATGGTAGCTTTACAATTGAGCTTACAGGTTCAGGCAATAAACTCGATGCTTTTATTGAAAGTTTAGATAAAACCGCAATTTTAGAAACAGTTCGTACGGGCGCATCCGGCATCGGCCGCGGTGATAGAGTTTTAAAAATATAATTAATCAAGTATTTGTATTGAAAGGCAAATCACAATGAAAGTGTATTACGACAAAGACGCTGACCTCAGCATTATTAAAGGCAAAAAAGTAACCATCGTTGGTTATGGCTCACAAGGTCACGCACACGCAGCCAACCTAAAAGACAGCGGCGTCAACGTCACTATTGGTTTACGCAAAGGCGGCAGCTCCTGGGCAAAAGCTGAAGGCGCTGGACACAAGACATTGGAAATTGCTGATGCTGTCAAAGATGCAGACGTTGTGATGATTTTATTGCCAGATGAGACCATGGCAGGAATTTTCCATGCTGAAGTTGCTGGGAACTTGAAAAAAGGGCGCGGCGCTCGCATTTGCGCATGGCTTTAATATTCACTATAACCAAATCGTGCCGCGTGCCGATTTAGATGTGATTATGATTGCACCAAAAGGTCCAGGCCACACTGTACGCTCAGAATATCTAAAAGGTGGCGGCGTTCCTTCACTCATTGCTGTATATCAAGATAAATCAGGCAAAGCAAAAGATTTGGCGCTCTCCTACGCTGCAGCCAATGGCGGCACAAAAGGCGGCGTAATTGAGACCGACTTCCGCGAAGAAACTGAAACTGACTTGTTCGGCGAACAAGCGGTATTATGCGGCGGCGCGGTTGAGCTGGTAAAAGCAGGTTTTGAAACCTTAACTGAAGCAGGTTACGCGCCTGAGATGGCTTATTTCGAATGCCTGCATGAGTTGAAATTGATTGTCGACTTAATGTATGAAGGCGGCATTGCCAACATGAACTACTCTATCTCTAACAACGCAGAGTACGGTGAATATGTGACTGGCCCGCGTGTGATTTCTGACCAAGCACGCGCCGCCATGAAAGAATGCCTAAAAAACATTCAAAACGGCAGCTATGCAAAACAGTTTATTTTAGAAGGTCGCACCAACTACCCAGAAATGGTAGCGCGTCGCCGCTTGAATGCTGCGCACCCAATTGAGCAAGTAGGCAGCAAGCTCCGCGCAATGATGCCTTGGATTGCAAAAAACAAATTAGTAGATCAGTCGAAAAACTGATCGCTAAGAGAAGAAGTTCAGTCGAAAAACTGGTAATGGCATAAGCTTTAAAAAAGAAAATTTTACGACAAAACTGACTTACAATAGGGCAAGAGTTACTCTTGCCCTATTTTTATTGAAACTTTAGAAAATGCTAAATCTCGCGACTTTTTTACAGTATGTATTGCCCAAACATTTCATCACGCTATTAGCAGGAAAACTCGCCAACAAACAAGCTGGCAAGCTAACAACAGCCGTTATTAAATGGTTTGTAAAGCGTTATAAAGTAAAAATGAGTGAGGCAGAAAATCCTGATATTAAATCCTATCTCACCTTTAATGATTTTTTTACACGCCCACTAAAAGCCGATGCACGGCCAATTAGCGACGCTGATTTTATTTGCCCTGTGGATGGCGCCATTAGCCAATTTGGCATTATTAAAGACGGGCGTATTTTTCAGGCGAAAGGTCGTGACTACTCAACCTTGGAACTTGTGGCCGGCAATGTGCCGCTAGCCAGCCATTTCGAAAATGGCCATTTTGCTTGCTTGTATTTAAGTCCGAAAGATTATCATCGAATTCACATGCCTTGCGCGGGCGTACTCAAGAGCATGGCTTATGTGCCCGGCGATTTGTTCTCGGTCAACCCGACAACAGCGGAAAATGTGCCTAATTTGTTTGCGCGCAATGAGCGAGTTGTATGCGAATTTGTATCAGAAACACACGGCACATTCGTCATGGTGCTGGTCGGCGCAACAATCGTGGGGAGCATGGCAACTGTGTGGCACGATGTCATCAATTCGCCTCGCACAAAGGAAATCCGCACCTGGCGCTATGATGGAGAAGTTGAGCTTAAGCAAGGTGAAGAAATGGGACGATTTTTGCTAGGCTCTACTGTGGTCATGTTGTTTGAAAAAGGCGCTATAGAATTTAACAAAAAATGGAAGCCCGCCAAGAGTATCAAACTAGGGGAAATCATGGGCAACAAAAAACCTGCTTAAAGCAGGTTTTTTTGGCTCAAGTAACTTTATCCATTTTGGGTTTTGCATTTGAGCGTGTTGCTCTTGGTTTGCTGTGATGCAAATGCACTGCAAGCTCATTTAGTGCGGCCTTATATACGTCTCGCTTGAACTCAATCACATCTTCCAGCGGCACCCAGTAATCGCTCCAGCGCCATGCGTCAAACTCCGGGTGCTCGCTTGCGCGCAATGATACATCCGTATCACGCCCCAGCAACCTCAACAAATACCAAATTTGTTTTTGGCCTTTATAGCTGCCACGCCATTCACGCTTGACCCACGTGCTCGGCACCTCATAGCGCAACCAGTCACGCGTGCGGCCCAAAATTTTTACATGCTCTGGCTTTAAGCCAACCTCTTCCATCAGCTCGCGATACATCGCTTGCTCTGGGCTTTCGCCATAATCTATGCCACCCTGCGGAAACTGCCATGCATGCTCACGAACACGCTTGCCCCAAAACACCTGATTTTGTGCATTGCACAAAATGATTCCCACATTCGGACGAAATCCGTCACGATCTAACATAATGCAACTACCTTAATTGTCTAACGCCATTTTTTCACATTTTTAACACTATGGAAAGCACGCTTTTGTATCTAAAATGTAATTTAAATAATTATTGAGAATATGCATGAAATTTTTATTGTTAATCTTTGCCGTTGCGCTTGGCGCCTGTGCACATCCAAACTTGGCTTATATTACCAACCAAGGAGATAATACGGTGTCGGTCATTGACATAGCACAGAGCAAAGTAATCAGTTCCATTGCGGTTGGCAAGGCGCCAGTAGGCGTTGCGGTTTCAAAAAAACTACAGCGCGTGTTCATTACCAACGTAGAGAGCCAGAACATTTCAGTCATTAACACCGGCACGCAAAAAGTGATTGAAAGCATTGCAATTAAAGGGTCGCCTGTCGGCATTGCGATTTCGCCGGACAGCAAAACTTTGTACGTCGCAGATTGGTTTAGCGACCGCGTGATTGCGATTAATACCGCCAATTACGCGGAGCAAAACGAAGTGATTGTAGAAAAAGCGCCTGCGGGATTAATTGTAAGCCCAGACAGCAAAACCCTTTACGTGGCCGCTCGCGATACCAATCAAATCGCGGTGATTGATAGTGCGACACTTAAAACAGTGAAGCATATTCCAGTGGGCACACACCCTTTTGGCATCAGCTTGAGTAGCGATGGCGGTACTTTATATGCAGTCAATGTTTATACAGATTCCGTATCTGTGATTAACACCAGTAACTGGTCACAAAGTAAAATCAAAGTGGGCGATCACCCCTATTGCGCGGTTCCCAGTTCAGACAACAAAACCTTATATGTCACCAATACGCTGGATGATACAGTCTCGGTGATTGACTTAAAAACGCAGAAAACATTAGCCACGGTTGAGGTTGGCATGACCCCTGAAGGCATTAGTTTTGATGCTGCCAACAACCGCGTGGTTATTGCCTCCTGGGGCGATAATAATGTAAGCGTTATAGATGCAAAAACGAATAAACTTATTAGCAAAATCAAAACAGGTGACAAAAGCCGTGCATTCGGCAGTTTTATTCTTAACTAGTCAACCCGCATCAGCTCGGCGCGTTATCAGGCATAGGCGTAAATTGTTAAGTCATTTATAATGCCATGTTGTTTTTAATTAAGCTTTTTATTTTTAAACCTCGATCTTTTAATAATGTCCTTGGAGACCCTGCATGAAAAAGTTTTTAGCTCTCATCGCGCTTGCAACACTTTCGTTTAATGCCGCTGCGCACGGCCCTAGCCCACAAAAAGTAGAAAAATCTATTGTCATTAAAGCCGCTCCGGCTAAAGTATGGGCGATGGTAAAAGATTTCGGTAACTTGCATGCTTGGTTGCCGCCTGTTGCCAGCACCAAACTCGAGAAAAAAGGTGAAGATACATTTAGAACGCTCACACTTAAAGATGGCGGCGTAATCAACGAGCGCTTAAAAGGCATTGATGATGCTGACATGAAAATCAAGTATGAAATCGTAGGCGGTGTCGCTCCGGTAAAAGATTACAATGCATTCATCAAAGTTACCGCTGGCCCAGGCGCTGGCGAGAGCACAGTGACATGGGTTGGTCGTTTTTATCGCTTATATAGTCTGAACCCACCGATTCCACCGGGCCAAGATGATGAAACAGCATTGAAGTTTGTGAATGATGTTTACGATGCTGGCTTACCTAATTTGAAAAAGGTACTCGAAAACTCAAAGTAACCGGCACGGGAGCCAGCGAGGCTCCCGCCAAGTCAGCCGATATCAAGTCAGCCAGTAAAAAACCATGGTGGAAATTCTGGTAACTCAAATTGACTAAAAGTAGCTGACTAATAGTGACAAAATTTGTCACCGAATGACATAAAAAGCGGGGTAAAACCCGCTTTTTTTATCGTTTTGAGTTATATGGATTTGCACTTTAGTTATATAAATATAATAAAAACAATAAGTTAAATAAAATCATTAAAACTGGCATACCTGTTGCTCATATTCATTCCAAGTACTGGTATCGGCTCTCCCCCTGATGTTGATGCCAATCTTTTTATCGTCACACTATTTTTAAAAGGAAATGAAAATGAAAAACAATGACAAAAAGGTTTTACCCTGATCGAGTTGATGATTGTGGTGGCAATTATCGGTATTTTGGCTGCAATCGCAATTCCGGCATATCATGACTACACCGTTAGGTCAGAAACCGCGGCTTGCATGTTGAAGCTAAAGCGTTAGCAGGTCAAAAAATGAAAGTTGGTCTTGGTTTCGACAACAGTGGTGCTTTAGGCTGTGTAGATGATAATGCCGTTGCCATTCCTAACTGTGCTGGCGCAGGTGTCTTAACTGGCGTAAGTACTGGTGGTGCAGCTGCAGTTACCATAACATTAACCCCAACGGCTCCAGCTGCTGCCGGTGGTAATATTACTTGGGTATGCGCTCCAACGGCCGGTGTTGGTGCTACTGACGTATCTAAAATCTGTTCTTAATAGTTGAAGTATTAAAGCTATAAAAAAGCCCATCTTTTGATGGGCTTTTTTATGTCCTGATAAAATATTAGCACAAAAATAATAAAAGCAAATGCTCTAAGAGCCAATATCATAAGAGAGGGCATAGAGTAACTGTTTTGACCTAATTTTAACCAGCACTTCGTGTTCCACCTTCTAACACCACAGCATTAATGCCATGTTGCGCTAAAATAAACGCGGCGGCACTGCTGCGGCGACCGGTTTGGCAGTACACGATATATTCTTTAGTTTTATCCAGCCAGTCTAGCTTGCTACGCAGCTCGTGTATCGGCGCATTGACTGCACCTTCGAGATGGTGATATTTATATTCTGATTCAAAGCGCACATCCAACCACACCGCGCCCTTTGCAACATGTTGTTTGGCTTGTTCCATATTCACCATGCTCACAATTGGCGCTTTTAAAAGCTCGATAAAATCTTCTTTCTTCAATCGCAACAGCTGACCATTGGTTTTCATTCTCACCGTTGCATTGCGTTTAGTGTCAGAGGCCAACGCCTCCTCACCAAATGCTGTTCCCGCAGAAATCTCAGCCAGCTCCATTGGTGGGCGACTCGGGTCGGTAACGCGTGTTACAACTGCCGTGCCTTCTTGGATGAGATAATAATAATCACCATCCTGCCCTTGCGTGATAATCGTTTGACCTGCCTCCACATTAATACTGCTTAGGCGGGCAAACATGGTTTCGATATTGGCGGCGGGCAATTTGGCGAAAACGCCATTTTTAAGCTTAAAGGCGTTAAAACTTTCTGCATTAATCTTAATGTCACCCTGTGGTTTTTTCGCCAGAGCGGCTTGCGCACCAGGCGCAACATAGCCAGATATCTGATCCCATGTGAGCATGATATCGAGCAAATCCAAATCAATCCGCACCACATCAATTGGGGTGAGCGCAATAGTATCTTTAATCTTAAGCCGTTCTGAATCTATGGGATTTTTAGCGGCATCGGTGCCGCCACGCAAAATCACTTTATTCCCGTTCTCATAACGAATCCCCAAATCACCTTTTACAATATATAAGGCTTGCAGGCTTTCAGTGTTCATGCGTGTGGGGTCTAGATCTTTGCTGACATGTTCCAAAATACACACATCTGCAAGCTCATCTAACCTGCCCGGCGACAAACGTGAAATTGGATTAAACTTAGCAAGTACGGCCTTTTCTAAAGGCTGGGGTTTGGCAGGAATGTTCATGTCCATAGTCATTAGTTTTCTGTCAAAAAGGTTATAGATTAAATACCTGTTGATGCTGCAATGCAACACAATGCTTTGTTTTGGGGTTTGCTACAATTTCCTGCATCACAACCGCATCCTCACCCGGTTTAAGGTGCGTGATATAAATTTCCGGCTGACTTTTTAAGTGTGCCAATTCTATTGCAAGAGTATCTGGGCATAGATGTTTTGAAAGCTTGGCAAGTTCAGCTTCTGCATTGCTAAAAGCGGTTTCAATGATTAAATATTTTAAATTTTTAATTTGATTTACTGCATTCCAGAAATCTTTTCCACCAGCTGTATCACCAGTAAAAACAAGGCTTGCAGCGCCACTATCAATTTGGTAGCCCATGGCAGGCACCACGTGGTTTGCCGGCAAGGCGGTAATCACTTTTCCGCCAATGTTGAAACTATCACCCAGAATAATTTCGTCATAAATCAAAAACGGATTTGCGGGATCAGGGATTAAATTAAAGTTTGGCCAAACCAACCAATTAAAAATATGCTGTTTTAGCACATTGATGACATGCACGCTTGCATGCACGGTAACCGGTTTTGTGCGCAAACCCATGACTGTATCTAGCAACAATGGGATAGATGCAATATGATCGAGGTGTGAATGCGTAACAAAAATATGATCAATTTTTAATAGCTCTTCGAGCGACAGATCACCCACACCTGTGCCTGCATCAATCAGCACATCATCATCCAACAATAGCGAGGTAGTGCGCATATTGCCGCCAATGCCTCCGCTACAACCTAAAATTTTTATCTGCATGTTGTTACTTACTCTCAAAAATATGCACGCCATCCCAACCTGCTGCGGGCGGCGTGAGTTTAAACTGGTGAATCCGTTCAATATAAATGGCGTAAACCGGGGTGAGATGTGGCTTCTTGTAAATGTCTCAATTGATTCTCTGCCAAACTCCACTGCTGACTGCGATAAAGCTGAAGCGCAGCATGAAATTTACCCAGTTCGTCTAATTTTTCTTGACTCACTTCATCGCGCATACCGACTGGCTGGTAAATCCGCACAGCTTCATCCTTACCCTTCACCCGCACCACATCAAGCTCGCGGTAAATCATGTCTGGCGTTTGCGCTTTCACAAACTCGGTTACAACAATGTCCACGCCATAATATTTGGTGAGCCCTTCAACACGCGAGCCCAAATTGACCGAATCACCCATCACTGTATATGCCATGCGGAAGCTGGAGCCCATGTTGCCCACCACCATATTGCCCGTGTTTAAACCAATGCCAATTTGAATTTTTGGCCAATTCTTTTCTTCAAATTTTTTATTTAACTTAATTAAAGCAGTCTGCATCTGCATCGCCGCATCCATTGCATGCTGCGCATGGTTGTTATCCCGCAAAGGCGCACCCCAGAATGCCATGATGGCATCTCCCATATATTTATCGATGGTGCCACGATTGCTATGTATGATTTGCGTCAAAGGTGTCAAAAATTCGCCCATTAATTCTGTTAATTGTTTTGGATCCAAACTCTCTGCAATCGTCGTAAACCCACGAATATCAGAGAACAAAACTGTCATCTCGCGGCTCTCGCCAACCAAGCTAATCTTCTCAGGATTATCAGCCATTTCCGCCACCAGTTCCGGTGGCACGTATTGTCCGAAAACCCTTGCCAATTGGCGTTTTCCGTGCGACTCTACAAAAAAACCATAGCTCATATTCATAAAATAAATCAAGCCTATCATCAATAGCATAGCAGCAACCGGCATCACTAAATTCGCATACTGCCAACTCACCGCAACAATCGACAGCACTGCCGTCAAAACTCCCATAGCCAGCAACGTTGCCTTTAATGGATTTAGAGTCGGCAAAGTGAATGTAAGCAATAAACCTGCCAATAACAGCATAACGAATTCTGCTCCCAATGTATAAGCAGGCCGTTTTTTGATATTGTTATCGAGAATGCCAGCAATGACATTGGCATGAATCTCGACTCCTGGATAAGCACCTTGTACTGGGGTTGCACGTAAATCCAGCAAACCTGCAGCGGTGGTACCCACTAATACGATTTTATTTTTTAATAGATCCGCTGATATTTTTTTATTAAGTACATCGGTCGCCGAAACATAACGAAAACTACCTTGCTTACCACGATATGGCACCAGTGCTGCGACCTCGTTATCGACTGGGATTGTTTTGCTACCCAAGCCAAAAGACTCCAACCCAGAATAACCTGCACTTTCTTCAAAACCCGCTTGCATATAAGACGCATTCAGAAAGGCTCGCACCATAGCAACCGATAAAGAGTCATAATAATTACCTCTATATTTGATTAAAACTGGAATTTTGCGCGTAATGCCATCTGCGGATGGATCCAACGTAAAATGCCCGCCTGACAAGGCACTTTGCTGCAACAGTTTTAGATTTGCTCCAAAACCTGTGGCCTCAAGTACGTTTGGCACTGTATCTTCAAAACTCTGCTTGGTAAAAATAGGTGCCGGCAGTTCACCCACCTGCTGATTTTCACCATTGAGCACAAAATAGTAACCCAGTACAATCTTTCGGTTTCTTAAACTCTCCGCAAATGCGCCGTCGTAATCCAGCATCGGCTTGAGTTCTGCAATTGCAGAATTGAACTCAGCGTTATCTTTCAAATTATTTTGCTGCATCCACTCTAAGTTCTTAAGCCCAGAACTTTCATCTTTTTCAGCGAACACCACATCAAAACCTAATGTATTAATCTGATAGCTGGTAAAAAGCTGATTGACCAGAAGTGCTAATTTATTGCGACTCCAAGGCCACTGCCCTTGCTCTTTCAGACTTTTTTCGTCAATATCTACAATCACGATACGGTCATCAACCGTATTTGGCATCAACAAATTAAGCCGCGCATCGTAGCTATACTGCTCAAGTTTGTTGATAAAACCAATTGGCATGATCTCAGTGACGTGCAAAAGCATCAACGCAATAATGGCTAGACCAAGCGCAGCACGTACGCCAAGTTTATTGAAAAATGAGATTACAGGCATTTAAAATAAAACTATGTTCTAATTGTTGGGCTTTAATTAATTGATTTTAATAGTGTATTTTTAACGATTAGCATAGCTGATATCGAGCAAGATGAATAGTATAAGGTGAAAAGTGCCACATGAATGACGCACCAATTGAACTGTGTAGTAGCAACTCCCCATCTGCCAGCGTTATCTGGCTACACGGGCTGGGAGCAGACGGAAGTGACTTTGTTCCCGTAGTTGAGATGCTTAACTTACCAAATGTTCGTTTTATTTTGCCGCACGCACCCTATCGCAAAGTGACCATTAATAATGGTTACGAAATGCGTGCCTGGTATGATTTATTTGGGCTGACAATTGGTAGCCGTGAAGATGAAACTGGCATTTGCGAAGCACAAGATTATTTAGAATCCTTAATTGCGCATGAAGTTAGCCGTGGCATCCCACATAACAAAATCGTACTTGCGGGATTTTCGCAAGGTGGCGCCATTGCACTACATACTGCATTGCGCCACAACCAAGCATTGGCGGGCATTCTGGCACTATCTACTTATTTACCTTTGAAGTCATTTTTGCCTGAAGAAAAATCATCGGCTAATCAGCATACCCCAATTTTTATGGCGCATGGAGCATACGACGAAGTGATTAGCCTTGAAACTTGTCGCATTTCTCTCGAATTACTACTGGCGCAGCAATACCAAGTTGATTGGCATGAATATCCCATGGCGCACAGTGTTTGCATGGAAGAAATCGACGATATACGCAGTTTTTTATCAAACACACTCGATGTTTAACACGCAAATAGCATTTGTTTTGTTAGAATAAACGATACTGACCCACACTAAAAAAATGTCAAATAAAAGTCAACCAACACCAGCCAGTTTTGAAACCGCAGTTGCGGAGCTGGAAGATATCGTCGGCCAGATGGAGTCTGGAAATCTTGCGCTAGAACAATCGGTTAACGCATACAAGCGAGGCGCAGAACTGTTACAATTTTGCCAAAAATCACTTGCAGAGGTTGAGCAGCAGGTTCGAGTTTTATCTGACGCCAATAAGTTAAGTGCATTTAATTCAGTTAATGAGTAAGGTGAATTTTGAATAAACCCATGGACCCAATCGCCGAACAAAACGCTGCTTTCAATGTTTGGGCAGGCAACAAGCAAAAGCTCATTGAAGGCGTCTTGGATAAACATTTGCCAGCGGCGAATATCGTACCTGAGCGTTTGCACGAAGCGATGCGCTACTCAGCACTGGGCGGGGGTAAACGCGTGCGTGCGCTATTGGCTTACGCTGCGGGTGAGTTTTGTGGCGCAGACATTGAGAAAGTCGACATCCCAGCAGCTTCGGTCGAGCTGATTCACGCTTTCTCGCTTGTGCACGATGACATGCCGTGTATGGACAACGATGATTTGCGTCGTGGCAAGGCTTCAACCCATAAAAAATATGGTGACGCAATGGCGCTACTGGTGGGAGATGCGCTGCAAAGCTTGGCTTTTCAACTCATCTCGCAAGATATCAACTTGCGTAGCACACAAAAAATCAAGATGCTACACATGCTAGCGTTAGCTAGTGGTTCTCGCGGCATGGCCGGTGGCCAAGCCATCGATTTAGAAAGCATGGGCATACCACTCACACGCGCTGAACTTGAAACCATGCATATTCATAAAACAGGTGCGCTTATTCGTGCAGCCGCATTACTGGGCGCCTACAGTGCTTATCGCCCAAACGATGACAAAGTGAAAGCAGTAGACCATTTTGCCAAATCAATAGGCTTAGCATTTCAGGTGGTGGATGATATTCTTGACACGGAAGCTGACACGCAAACGCTGGGTAAAACCGCAGGGAAGGACGCGCAACACAACAAATCGACCTATGTCACAATCCTAGGCCTTTCCGCAGCAAAAAACCTTGCAGATGAACTGCATGCAAATGCAATGGCTGCACTCTCATTTTATGGACGTGAGGCAGATTTACTGAGGCATCTGGCCAACTTTATTACACGCCGTAATTTCTAAAATTTAAACTTTTTCGTTTTTCATGTTCCCATTGTTATCTTCCGTTAACTCGCCAACCGACTTGCGTCAACTAGACCGCGAGCAACTTGGTACGTTGGCATCGGAGTTACGTGCATTTTTAATCGAAAGCGTATCGCAAACCGGTGGACATTTGGCATCAAATTTGGGCGTTGTAGAGCTTACTATTGCGCTCCATTATGTGTTCAACACGCCAGACGACAGGCTGGTTTGGGATGTTGGCCATCAAACCTATCCACACAAGATACTCACAGGTCGCCGCGAGCAAATGGCTAGGCTTCGTAAAGCTAATGGTATAGCTGGCTTTCCGCGCAAATCTGAAAGCGAATACGATACCTTTGGTACAGGTCACTCCAGCACATCCATCTCTGCTGCATTAGGTATGGCGGTAGCAGCCAAGCAGGCAGGATTAGAAAGGCGAAGCGTTGCAGTTATTGGTGATGGAGCGATGACAGCAGGCATGGCATTTGAAGCACTCAACAATGCAGGCGATATGGATGCCAATCTGCTGGTAATTTTAAATGACAATGACATGAGTATCTCCAACAATGTCGGCGCACTTAACAATTATCTGGCTAGACTTCTGTCTGGTCGCCTTTATGACCGCGTGCGCCAGAGCGGCAAAAAGGTGTTGGATATCGTGCCCCCTGTAAAAGAGTTTGCAAGGCGAGCCGAGGAGCATGCGAAAGGCATGGTCTCACCCGGTGGCACATTATTTGAGGAATTTGGGTTTAACTATATCGGTCCAATTGACGGGCATGATTTGCCTGTTCTACTAGACACGCTCACTAATATTCGCGCACTCAAAGGCCCGCAGTTTTTGCATATTGTCACACAAAAGGGTAAAGGTTTTGAGCCTGCTGAGGTAGACCCAAACAAATACCATGGTGTAAGTAAATTCGATCCTAGCAACGGTATCTCTCACCCCGCAAGCGGCAGCATGACATACACGGAAGTTTTTGGTGATTGGCTGGTAGATATGGCCGATAAAGACGACAAACTCATCGGCATCACGCCCGCTATGTGTGACGGTTCAGGCTTAAATGCCTTTGCCGAAAAATATCCGCAACGTTATTTTGATGTGGGTATTGCCGAACAGCATGCGCTCACCTTTGCAGCCGGTATGGCTTGTGATGGCTTAAAACCTGTCATTGCAATCTACAGCACATTTTTACAGCGCGCATACGACCAACTCATTCACGATATTGCCTTGCAAGATTTGGATGTTTTATTAGCAATTGACCGCGCAGGCTTGGTTGGCGCAGATGGCCCCACCCATGCAGGTAGTTTCGATTTGAGCTATTTACGCTGCATTCCCAACATCGTGATTATGGCGCCAAGCGACGAGAACGAATGCCGAAAAATGCTCACTACCGGCTTCAATTTTAAAGGTATCGCAGCGGTTCGCTACCCGCGTGGCGTAGGAACAGGCGCAAAAATTAATCCAATGCTCGGAACCTTGCCGATCGGCAAAGGCGAAGTCGTTATAAGAGGTTCTAAAGTCGCGATTTTAGCATTTGGCAGCATGTTAAAACCTGCTCTGGAAGCCTCTTCCCTGTTAGGGTATAGCGTAGCTAATATGCGCTTTATAAAACCGTTAGATACCGAATTAGTGGCAGAATTAGCGAAAGCGCATGATTTAATTGTTACAGTAGAAGAAAATGCGCTCATGGGCGGCGCGGGCTCTGCAGTGCTGGAAGCCATGCAAGCGCTTAACTTAACCACACCTACTCTTTGCCTTGGTCTGCCAGACAGTTTTATTGAACATGGCACACATGAAACCATGTTGGCGGAATGTGGTCTTGATAGTCAGGGCATTAAAACTGCAATTGAATCGAAATTAAAGTTGATTTAACACTAGAATTTGCCGTTTTTGGCCCAATATCAGCAAAACACCTATTTACACCTTAGCGCAAGCGAGTAAACTTTTACTTTCACTGTGCGCATAGATTTGGAGATTTATGAACCAGCCTAGCCTACCGGATACTGCCAGATTGCCCATTGAAGACGTGCAAAATACGCCTGATGTACGCCACTTGGACATTAATAAAGTAGGTATCAAATCCATTCGCCATCCTGTCATTGTGAAAGATAAATCAGGTGGTGAACAAAGTACTGTGGCTATTTTTGATATGTATGTGCATTTACCGCACAACTTTAAGGGTACCCATATGTCGCGTTTTGTTGAGATTCTCAACATGAACGAGCATGCGATTTCTATTGAGTCATTCGAGACGATTTTACGTCAAATGGTTGAGCGTTTGGAAGCTGATTCTGGCTATGTTGAAATGCGTTTTCCTTATTTTGTTAACAAATCTGCGCCGATTTCTGGCGTAAAAAGTTTACTCGATTACGATGTAACCTTTATTGGTGAAATTAAAAATGGCCAGTTTGGCATTACCGTTAAAGTATTAGTGCCTGTCACCAGCCTGTGTCCCTGTAGCAAAAAAATCTCCGATTATGGAGCGCATAATCAACGCTCTCATGTCACGGTGACCGCACTTATCAACGACTTTATCTGGATTGAAGACATTATCGCTTTGGTTGAAAAGCAAGCCTCCTGCGAGCTATATGGCCTGCTTAAACGACCCGATGAAAAGTTCGTAACTGAGCGCGCTTATGATAACCCCAAGTTTGTAGAAGACATGGTACGTGATGTCGCTGCGCAACTTAACGCGGAAAAGCGCATTGATAAATACATTGTGGAAAGTGAAAATTTTGAGAGCATTCACAACCATAGTGCGTATGCGTTGATAGAAAAAGATAAACGTATTCGCTAATTTTTAACCAAAGGGAGCTAAAAAAATGTCTGTCGCAAAAGTGATTGAAATTATTTCTTCTAGTAAAAAAAGCTTTGAAGACGCTGTCGCGCAAGGTGTTGCCAAAGCCGCGGATTCCTTGCACGATATCACTGGTGCTTGGGTAAAAGAGCAAAGCGTGAAAGTAAGTAATGGGAAAGTTTCAGAGTATCGCGTAAACTTGAAAGTGACTTTTGTATTAAAAGATGCGCCAAAGGCAAAAGCCGCATCAAAAGCCAAAACAAAAAAATAACAAATTGATACGCATTAAAAAACGGGCTAAGGCCCGTTTTTTTATTTGATAGTAATCTAATATTTTTTACTTAGCGTCATAATCGAATTTTCACGCTTTACATCCAACCTGTTTTGAGCTGACATACCTAGCAACACTACAGGCGGTGAGCCACCTTCAGTAACTGTAGCCTGCACATTATTCAAGATAATTGTGCCAATCTTTAACGTATTGATTGTCACCAAAAAAGCATCTACCTCGCCATTTGCGGTCGACATCGTGACTTTCTCACCTTTTTCATAATCGATTTTAGCGTATTTGGCGTCACCGCTATTGAGTGCCACTGTCGTAGCTCCAGTATCGACCACATATTTTAACGATGCGCCATTAATGCTCAAATTTCCATAAAAATGGCCATTGCTATCTGCATATAAACTCACTGGTGAATTCGTTCCGCCTTCACTTGCCGCTGGCGCTGCGCTACCCGCCACCGAAGCTGCTTGCCCCATTCTGAGCACTTGGCGCTTACCTTCAATGATAAAAGTACCAGAATTGCTATCTGCAGAAATTAACTTTACGCCGTTTAATGTTTGCCCCGCGCTCAAAGTTTGCGGACTGCCACCATTAATTGTAACTATCGCCTTGTTACTAAAAAGACCCACTACGTTCACGCGCGTGTCCGCAAGCGCCTGTGTAGACAACACGCTGGCAAGCAACAAAAGCATGCACTTTAATTTCAACATTTTAATTCCTTTTTTAACTAAACATGCCCGCACGACCATGCGTTTGCGAGAGTTTCAAACCTAATGCTATCACGACAAACCCGATGAGTGGAAACACCGCTGCCAATAAAAACGTGTTCTGCCCACCCAAATACTGCAATGCATAACCGCCAGAAAGACCGCCAAGCGTTCCTCCCACGCCATATGCCACGCTATTATAAATCGCCTGGCCTTTGGCTTGGTGTCGCCCATTAAAAAACTGCGTAACAACTTCTACCGATGCGGCATGAAAACTGCCAAATGTTGCCGCATGCAAACTTTGTGCAATTAACAGCAGCACAAGATTATCTACAGCAACGCCTATCATGCTAAAACGGAGGACAGCCAACGCCAAACTTGTAAGCATAATTGCCTTTAAGCTAAATCGTTTCATGATTTTTGGCATCAGCATAAAAATCGCAATCTCGCAGATAACCCCCACCGCCCACAAGAGGCCGATAACTGACTTGCTGTAGCCATGCTCGGCCAAGTAAATCGAATAAAAGTTATACAGCACGCCGTGCGCTGTCACCATCATCGCGCATCCCACAAGCAGCGCAATTACAGCTGGCTCACGAATGATCTTCCAAACTGAAAAATGGTCGGTGTGATGCGGCGCGACTTTAGCCTCATGTAGGGTAAAAGTAAGTAAGAATAATGTGATTTGTACTGCCAGCAAAAACCACAATAGACTTTTAATACCAAAACCGTCCATCAAAAAACCTAAAATCACTGCAGCTACAATAAAACCGAGCGAACCCCACATGCGGATTCGGCTGTAATGGCCGTTAGTGGTTGCAAGATGTGCCAATGTGAGCGATTCGGAAAGTGGCAAAGTTGAGCTGGTAAACAGACTCAGCGCCGCCATCACCAGCAACATCGGCCAAAAACCATGTGCCCAAAACACTGCCACAAATCCCAGCACGCCTAATATTGTGTTAACTTTAATCCAAATGGTGCGCTTTGCCGTGTGGTCAGCCAACCAGCCCCAAAAATTAGGCGCAAAAATGCGGCTGATTTGAAATAACGACATGAGTATGCCGATATCAGCAGCAGAGAACTTCTCTGACTGCAAATACAGCCCCCAATAAGGCACAAACGCACCAACAAAGAAGTAGTAAATGAAGTAAAAGCGCGAAAGGTTAGCGTGTAGTGCGCGGCTCAATGGTTTTGACTAAAGCTTTGGAGTTTTAGAAACCACATCTGCATTTTGGGCTCTATGTCGTAATGCATGATCCATCAATACCAGCGCCAACATTGCCTCTGCAATCGGCGTGGCGCGCACGCCCACACACGGGTCGTGGCGACCTGTAGTTTGCATGGTGACATCGTTACCATTTTTATCAATGGAACGGCGCTCCTGCGGGATGCTGGAAGTGGGTTTCAGCGCTACGTTAACGCGAATTTCCTGCCCTGTGGAAATGCCGCCCAAAATGCCCCCTGCGTTGTTGGTCACAAAGCCTTTTGAGGTCATTTCATCCGAATGCACACTACCACGCTGAGCAATAGCATCAAAACCAGCGCCAATTTCTACGCCCTTCACTGCGTTAATACTCATCATGGCGTGTGCAATATCCGCATCCAGCCTATCGAACACCGGCTCGCCCCAACCCACTGGTACGCTTTCAGCCACCACGGTGATGCGCGCGCCAATAGAATCGCGCTCGTTACGGATTTTATCCAAGTATTCTTCTAGCCGTGGCAAGACCTCGGGATTTGGCGAGAAAAATGGATTGTCATTGACGCAATCCCATGTTTTAAAAGGGATTTCAATTTCACCTAGTTGGCTCATATAGCCGCGTACCTGCACGCCAAAACGCTCGCTTAGCCATTTTTTTGCAATGGCGCCGGCTGCTACGCGAATTGCGGTTTCCCGCGCACTACTAGCGCCCGCCGCCGCGATAATCGCGTACACCGTATTTTTGCGCATATGTGTAATCCGCATGGCCGGGGCGGAATGTATCCATAATCTTGCTGTAATCCTGAGAACGCTGGTCAGTATTGCGAATGAGCAAACCAATAGGCGCGCCAGTGGTCTTGCCTTCAAACACCCCGGAGAGAATCTCTACCGCATCGTCTTCCTGCCGTTGTGTGACATGGCGCGAAGTGCCAGGTTTGCGACGATCCAAATCAATCTGCAAATCTTCCGCACATAAACTCAAGCCGGGAGGGCAACCATCCACCACACCGCCAATAGCCGCGCCGTGAGATTCACCAAAGCTGGTTAAAGTAAAAAGTGTTCCGAGTGTGTTGCCTGACATAAAATAAACTTTTGTAAAATTTCCGTTATTTTAACATATTCAAGGCACCAGGCCTTTTATCCACTGGCTATACACCTGTTTTGCTACCTTGTTGAGGAAAAAGCAGTGTAATTCCAGCTCCTGCTGCATCTCGCCCGCTTGTTGCACAGCAGGCGAACTTGCAGATTCCTGAAGTTCATCAGCGCTTTCCTCGCACCATTTTTTGACCATTTCAGCAGTCACTTCGATGTGTGTTTGAAATGCTATGTGCTTGCCAATTGAGTAAGCCTGATTTTGACAGTATTGGCTGGAAAGTAGATGGATAGCGCCTTCTGGCAGCGTGAAAGTTTCGCCGTGCCAGTGAAACGCGTTAAAAGTCTGGATGTTGCCAAACCAAAATTTTGCGGTCTCATAATCCTTCACGTTCACTTCTCCCCAACCGATTTCTTTGACTTGATTCGCGCCAACGGTGCCACCAAGCGCTTTGGAAATTAGTTGCCCGCCCAGACAATGCCCAAGCAAGGGAATGTCAGCGGCTTTGGCTTCACGTATGCGCTCGAGCAAAGGCGGAATCCATGGCAAATCATCATTCACGCTCATTGGTCCACCCATCAACACCATGCCGCTGTAATCCAATATCGACGAGGGAACTGCCTCACCTTCATCTATCCTCACCATGCGCCATGGAATGTTTTGTTCATCCAGAAAATCCCCCAAATAACCCGGACCTTCGCGACCGAGAAAGCGGAAAATAATGACTTCTTTCATTGACTTACTTTCATGCTAACACCTTAAATTGTCCGTTTTCAATGCCATCAATTGTGTAACTACCAACTGCATAGCGAATTAGCCGCAGAGTGGGAAAGCCTATTTTAGCTGTCATTCTTCTTACTTGGCGATTTTTTCCTTCGGATATTTTAACTTCTAACCAAGTGGTGGGAATCGCTTTTCTCTCGCGTATTGGCGGATCTCTTAGCCATAACCCATGCGGCTCTGCCATGATGCGCGATTCTGCAGGTTGTGTCACAAAGTCACCTAAATCTACACCTCTTTTAAGTGACTCCAAATCGGCTTCCGTCGGTGTTCCTTCAACTTGCACCCAGTAAGTTTTAATTTCTTTGTGCTTTGGATGACTTAAACGGTGTTGCAATATGCCGTCATCGGTTAAAATAAGTAAACCTTCTGAATCCGTGTCCAAGCGCCCCGCCGCGTAGACATCTGGAATCGGGATAAAATCCTTTAACGTGGCGTGCTTCTCGTGCAGACTGAACTGGCACACGACGTTAAACGGTTTGTTAAACAAAACTATCATTTGGCTAAATTAACATTAGGAAAGCATCATGGTTACAAAAATAAAAATCCCTGCTGGCGAAAAAATCACGGTAAATGCGGATAACTCGCTCAATGTTCCCAACCATCCGATTATTCCCTTTATTGAGGGCGACGGCATTGGCGTAGATATTACACCGCCCATGCAAAAAGTGGTGGATGCCGCGGTAAATAAAGCTTACAACGGCAAACGAAAAATCGCGTGGATGGAAGTATATGCTGGTGAAAAAGCAACGAAAATATACGATGCAAACACCTGGCTGCCCGCCGAAACCATGCAAGCAGTGCGCGAATATGTCATTTCGATTAAAGGTCCGCTTACTACACCTGTAGGTGGTGGCATTCGCTCACTCAATGTCACGTTACGCCAAGAGTTGGATTTATATGTATGTTTACGCCCAATTCAATATTTTAAGGGTGTGCCAAGCCCAGTAAAACATCCGGAAAAAACCGATATGGTGATTTTCCGTGAAAACACCGAGGATATCTACGCTGGTATTGAATGGGCAGCCGAGAGCGATGAAGTCAAAAAAGTGATTCAATTTTTAAGCGATATGGGTGCGCGAAAAAAAATCCGCTTCCCAGAAAGTTCAGCCATCGGCATCAAACCTGTTTCAATTGATGGTAGCAAACGTTTGATTCGCAAAGCAATTCAATATGCCATTGATAATAAAAGAAAATCTGTGACGATCACCCACAAAGGCAATATCATGAAGTTCACCGAAGGTGGTTTTAGAGATTGGGGTTATGAAGTTGCAAAAGAAGAATTTGGAGCAGTGCCGATTGACGCTGGGCCTTGGTGCAAGTTACCCAATGGTATTGTGATTAAGGACTGCATCGCAGATGCATTCTTACAGGAAATACTGTTACACCCTGCAGATTACGACGTAGTTACTGCAACGAACTTAAATGGCGATTACATGAGCGATGCCCTTGCGGCGCAGGTAGGCGGCATAGGCATTGCGCCTGGTGCAAACCTGAGCGATACTGTAGCAATGTTTGAAGCAACGCACGGCACAGCACCAAAAATTGCTGGGAAAAACATGGCAAACCCAAGCTCCATTATTCTCTCAGCCGAAATGATGCTACGTCATATGGGCTGGCTGGAAGCCGCTGATTTAGTACTTAGCGCCGTCGGTAAAGCTATTCAATCCAAGCGCGTAACGGGTGATTTTAGCAGCCAAATGGAAGGCGCAACAGAAGTGGGAACAGCGGAATTTGGCGATGAAATAATCGCTAACATGTAGAAAAAACGGCTTAGCTTTTTAATTGCTAACTAGCTCGCAAAAAAACGGCTCGCCATAGCGAGCCGTTTAGTTTAAGACTATTGAAGTCAAATATTGCTAAGCTTAAGCCTTTTGAATATTTGAAGCTTGTTTGCCTTTTGGACCTTCAGTCACTTCGAAAGTCACACGTTGACCTTCTTTAAGACTTTTGTAGCCAGACTCAACTATCGCTGAGAAGTGGGCGAATAAATCGTCACCACCATCATCTGGGGTAATGAACCCAAAACCTTTAGAATCATTAAACCATTTTACGGTACCTAATGCCATTTCATACATCCTTACATAATACGAGGGGCGCCTCAAAAAGTTTGTATCAAGAACCGAAGTCGCAATAACAGAAGTCGCAAAACCACGTAAAGCAGGCTACAAAAAACTCGAATGCAAACACCTTCGCGCTTTATATGTTACAAATTGTAAAAAGTCAAGAAGATTCTGCTCTGTTGTATATATGTCAATCTATTTGTTGGCATAAACCACAAATTTAGTTAAATAATTAGCAAATTCTTTACAAAAAAAAAGTTAAAGTGCATTATTAATGTCACGTAAAATATTGTTTAACTACAATAGTTTATATAGAATAGATAAAAAACTGGATTAAAAGCGAATTATTACAAATGGCCGCGAATGCAACCGCAACAAAATTAAGTGGACTTGCCCGCATGCTGGTGCAAGAGAAACTGCTTTCTGAAGATGAAGCTAGCGCCATTCAATCGCAAGCAAACATGCAGAAAACGCCGTTTATTACGCAGGTTATTGTGAGCAGAAAAATCACCGCGGAAAAAATCGCAGAAACATCCTCCAGAGCTTTCGGCTTCCCCTATTTTAACTTAGACGCACTCAACCCAGATTACTTGCCAGCCAAATCGATTGACCTCAAACTGATGCAGAGCAATCGGGTGATTGCATTGCAAAATCGCAACAATGTTCTATTTGTGGCGCTCTCTGACCCCACCAATTTACACTCGTTAGATAGCGTGCAATTTCAAATGGGCATGACACTATCACCAGTGGTGGTTGAGGATGACAAACTCGGCAAGTGGATTGATAAAATCGTTGAATCCAAAGACACCAGCATGGCATCGCTGGACGTTGGCGATGACTTTGAGTTGGACATGGGCGCCAACGATGAAGATGGTGACACTGAGTCCACTCAGGAAGTTGACGATGCGCCAGTTGTTAAATTTTTGCAGAAAATGTTACTAGACGCCATTAATATGGGCGCCTCTGATCTGCATTTCGAGCCTTATGAGAAGTTTTATCGGATTCGTTATCGGATTGATGGCGAATTGCGCGACATTGCACAACCGCCATTAGCCATCAAGGATAAGCTAGCCTCTCGTATCAAAGTTATTTCTAGTTTGGATATTTCAGAGAAACGCATCCCACAAGATGGGCGCATGAAACTAGTGCTATCCAAGACACGCACTATCGACTTCCGCGTCAGCACTTTGCCGCTTATCCATGGCGAAAAAATCGTGATGCGTATTCTAGATCCAACCAGTGCAACTTTAGGGATTGAAGCGCTCGGTTATGAGCCGTTGCAAAAAGATGAATTGCTAAAAGCCGTTAGTCGCCCTTACGGCTTGGTGCTAGTAACCGGCCCCACTGGCTCAGGAAAGACCGTCTCGCTGTACACCTGCCTTAATATCTTGAACAACCCCGGTGTCAATATTTCCACTGCGGAAGACCCATGCGAAATCCCGCTGGCAGGGATAAATCAGGTCAATGTAAATGACAAACAGGGCCTTACTTTTGCTGCGGCACTTAAGTCGTTTTTGCGTCAAGACCCTGACATTATTATGATTGGTGAAATTCGAGATTTAGAAACCGCTGATATGGCGATTAAAGCAGCCTCAACAGGCCATATGGTGCTCTCAACTCTGCATACCAATGATGCCCCCACCACCTTGACTCGGCTGATGAATATGGGTGTAGCGCCATTTAATATTGCCTCCTCGGTTACCTTAATTACGGCGCAGCGCTTGGCGCGCCGACTTTGTAAAAACTGCAAAGTGCCTGTTGAGGCACCAAAGGAAGCCTTACTAAAAGTTGGCTTTATCGAAGAAGACTTTAAGCAAGAGTTCCAAATCTACGGGCCTAAAGAGGGCGGCTGTGAATTGTGTAATAGCGGCTATAAAGGTCGTGTGGGTATCTATCAAGTGATGCCGATTACCGATGCGATTAGCCGTATCATCATGACGAATGGTAACGCGATTGATATTGCCGACCAAGCAAGAAAAGAAGGCGTAAACGATTTAAGACGATCGGGAATACTTAAGGTAATTCAAGGCTTGACATCGATTGCTGAAGTCGAAGCCTGTACTAACGAGTAATTTGCATAATTAATTAAAGGATGCAATATGGCTGCAAGTGCGAGTAAACAAATAAATTACGTCTGGGAAGGCAAAGACAAAAAGGGTAAAGTCATTAAAGGCGAAATGCGTGCTGCTGGCGAATCCTTTGTAAATGCCACCTTAAGGCGCCAAGGCATTACCGTCACCAAAGTCAAAAAACAAAGTAGTTTTGCCAAAAAAGGCAAAATTACGGATAAAGATATTTCTCTGTTCACGCGCCAATTGGCCACCATGATGAAATCAGGTGTACCGTTACTACAAGCATTTGATATCGTCGGAAAAGGCCACAGTAATCCTGCTGTCGCCAAACTGTTAGGTGACATTAAAGCTGATGTTGAGACAGGTAGCAGCTTAAGTGCCTCATTTCGTAAATACCCTACTCTACTTTGATAACCTATATTGCAATTTAGTACGGCGCGGGGAGCAAGCCGGTATTTTAGATTCCCTACTAGACCGATTGGCAACTTACAAAGAAAAGATCATTGCAATTAAGGGAAAAATTAAATCGGCACTAATGTACCCTATTTCTATTATCGTCGTTGCTTTTGTAATCACGGCAGTGATCATGATTTTTGTAGTCCCTGCATTTAAAGATCTATTTACCAGCTTCGGTGCAGACTTACCCGCACCCACTCTATTCGTAATGGCGATATCTGAAATTTTTGTTGATTGGTGGTGGGCTATTTTCGGTTCAATTGGTGGCGCATTGTGGTTCTTTTTCTACACTTGGAAGCGCTCTGAAAAAATGCAATCAACTATGGATAGGCTACTGCTAAAAATGCCTATTTTTGGTGAGGTAATTCGCAAAGCTACGATTGCACGTTGGGCACGCACACTTTCCACGATGTTTGCAGCTGGCGTGCCACTTGTAGAGGCTTTGGATTCCGTCGCAGGCGCCTCTGGTAACCGAGTTTATTTCGATGCCACCAAAAAAATCCAAAGTGAAATTAGCACAGGCACCAGCTTAACTGTTGCCATGCAAAATGCAGAAGTTTTTCCGAATATGGTATTGCAAATGACTGCCATTGGCGAAGAGTCTGGCGCACTGGACTCGATGTTAAGTAAAGTAGCAGATTTTTTTGAAGGCGAAGTGGATGATGCCGTTGAAGGTTTGTCCAGTCTGATGGAGCCGATTATTATGGTGGTATTGGGTGTCCTTATTGGTGGCTTGGTCGTTGCAATGTACCTACCAATATTCAAAATGGGGCAAGTTGTAGGTTAATCTGTATATTTCCTTAAAATAAGGAAGAGCCGACGTATAGTGACCTCTTTATTTTAAATTACATTACTGGTCTGCTGTCATTTTTTAACCGCCGCCTGCATTGATTTTTCAATTTCCTTGTAAGGTTGCGCGCCAAGCATACGCTTTCCATCAGAAAAAATAAGTGTTGGTGTGCTGGTAATGCCAAACTTTCTTGCCAACTCACCTACACGCTCTAAAGGCACCTCGCAATTACCTGCACTCGCAGGCAATTTATTATTAAAAATCCAATCATTCCAAGCTTTTACGCGATTACTTGCACACCAAATTGACTTTGACTTAGCTGCAGCATCAGGATGCAACTGCTCAATCGGATACAAAAAGGTATACACAGTTACATCACTGATATTACTTAATTCATTTTGCTCTAAACGCTTACAGAAGGGACAATCCACATCCGAAAAAACCACTAATTTTCGGCTACCATTACCTTTAACGACCTTAATTGCCTGATCTAATGGCAAGCTATTAAAATCAATTTTTGTCAGCTCATCTAAACGCTCACCAGTCACATCTTTTTTAGTTTTTGGATCAACCAGCCGGCCTTCAGCAATTAAAAAAGTAAGCTTTTCGTCTGTATAAACGATTTGTCCACCCATAAACACTTCGTAGAGTCCGCCATAGGGCGTTTTGGTAATGCTTTCCACTTTAAATTTTGGGTAGGCTGCTTCAATCGCTTTTTTCAGGCTCGCTTCATCTGCTAACGCATACTGGCTAAGCGTCAAAAAAATCGCTGCTGCTATGTGTTTAAATTTCATATGTTCCTTTATTTTTGTTTCTCGTTATTAATTAAAGTCAGGCAACGGCCATTTTTATCAGAGTTTCTCTAACAAGCTGATATTTATTCACCTGCCGCATACCCCATTTGGCTAATTTATTTGCGACAATATGCTCACTCGCAAACAAAAAATCCAAACCAGAAGTCAAGCTATTCATGCCTACAATATCAGCTTTTCTGGCGCGCTCATACTGCCTTAAAAAACCAAGCTCACCAATGTCCTGCAAATGATGCGCGCCAGTGAGCAGTTTTTGTAGCGCTATAACATCTCTGAAACCCAAATTCACACCCTGCCCAGCCATTGGGTGAACTTGGTGTGCTGCGTCTCCCACTAGGACCACACGCTCTGCAATGAGCTCCTTTGCCGTCACTTGTTTAAGCTCAAATGACAGCGGCTCTCCCGCAGGCTTTAACATACCTAAAACACCCTGAGACTTTTCTAGAACACGCTCCGCTAGCTGCGCACTATTAAGCGTTAACAGTTCAGCAGCATTTTCGGTTGACAAAGACCACACCATCGAAACATATTGATGCGGCAATGGCAGTAAAGCTAGTGTTTCATGCGGTGCAAACCATTGCCTCGCGGCATCACCATGTTTTTTCTCTGCTAAAAAATTTGCGACTATCGCAGTTTGCTCAAATGCTTTTAAACGCGTTTCTATTCCTAGTCGACGCCTAATTGGAGAATTTGCACCATCAGCTGCAACCAGTAGTTGTGCTGAAAATTCCTGCCCATTTTCCAACTGTAATTGTATTTCCTTGTCGCCATGCTCCAGTTTTTTCCAACGCGCATCAGTAACAATGGTCACATTGAGCTTATCCAAACTATCCCATAATGCATCCATTAAATTCTGATTTTCAGTAATCACACCCAACTTTTCTAAACCAGCATCACCATCAGCCAATATCAATGCGGGTTGCAGCACATCATTCCAAAGCTGCATAGTGTGTATATTACAAATACGGTCTTTATCCAGATATTGCCAAACACCTAAACTTGTTAGCCAGCTCTCGGTAGCAGGTGTCAATGCATAAATTCGCGCATCCCACGATTTTGTCTTACTCGCCTTCGGCTTTGTTTCACCAAGCAAAGTAACGCTCCTACCCTGTTCAGCCAATGCAATTGCAGCAGAAAGACCAACCAGCCCTGTACCTACGACGATAATATCTGAACTAAGTGCTTTCATCATCCGCCAAAGCTCATTCTTTTAACTAGCAAATTTTTTGCAGGCTGCATCACTTCCAGCAAGCCTATGCCAGCCCCACGTAGCGCATTCAGGCCAATCAAGTCATTCGAAAATATGTTTACCAAAAAATCGGTAAAAAGTAAGCCGCCCTTTGTGTCGCGGTGCCGTGCTGCTTGATACTTCGCTAACATGGCCATGCTTCCCCACTGCGATTCAGGCGTAACAATAAGCTCTTTTGCCAACATATCCGCATCGCGCAAACCTACATTAAAACCCTGTCCGGCAACAGGGTGCATGGTTTGTGCTGCATTACCAATCACCACCAAGTGCGGCGTAATATTTGACTCCAGTTTAGACATCACTAACGGGAACGTTAAACGCTTTTCAACATGCGTAAAATTACCAACTCGGTCTCCAAAATGCGCATGAAATGCACTTAAAAACTCTTTGTCAGACAACTCCAAAAGTGGCGCAATTTTTTCGTGCTCTCCGGTCCATACCAATGAGAAATCCCTCTCGCCATTCGGCAACAATGCGATTGGACCTTGCGGCGTAAAACGCTCATACGCAATATTATTGTGTGGCAATTCAGCGGAAACTTTGCTCACCAACGCATCATGTCCATAAGCTTTTGTATCTCGCTCCAGCGAGATTAATTCGCTCACACCACGGCCGCCATCAGCAATTACCGCAAGATAGCTGTCTTTTACATGAATAGCTTGATTATGCTGCAGGAATGCGTTATTTCAGCGCTTGAGCTTCATTTTGGTCAATCGCTCTGCAGAAGTGTCATACTGGATACGCACCAAAGGTCTTCTCCTTAATTTCAGTATCCAGCGCACACTTAAAGTCGCCATAGCTCACCACATATCCCAAAGCTTCCAAACCATGTTCATGCGCATGTAATTTACTGCGGCCCAGACTACCTTTTTGCGAAACATGTATAGTCTTGATTGGCGTTGCCTGCGAGGCAATTTGCTCCCATACACCAATGCGCTCGAAAATCGCGGCGAGCTGCCGATATGAAAGTGCCAAAGCGCGCGTGTCTTTATGTGATGCGCCCTCTGCGCGCGCCTCAAACACGTGAGATGCAATACCTTGCTGCGCGAGCAACAAAGCCAAAGTTGCCCCAACTGGCCCGCCGCCAATAATCACGATTTGATTTGTATTCATTTTGCCATCAATGCTTCAATATCCGCCACCTTTTTGATGGCATTTTTGGTAAGCACTTCATTGCCAGTTTTGGTAATCAGCACATCATCTTCAATGCGGATGCCGATATTCCAAAAGTGTTCCGGCACATTGTCGGCTGGGCGCACATAACAACCAGGCTCTACGGTCAGCGTATTGCCCGCTTCGAGCAACGCCCAATTGCCTTGCTTGTCTTTATACTCACCCGCATCATGCACATCTAAACCTAGCCAATGGCCTGTGCGATGCATATAAAATTGGCGATAACTGCCATTTTCTAGCACTTCTTCTTTTGTGCCTGTGCACAATTTAAAATCAATAAAGCCTTGCACCAACACATCCAGCGCAGCCTCGTGTGGTGCGTTCCAATGATTTTTCGGTTTGGCCACTTCAATCGCCGCAAGTTGAGCGCTCAACACCAACTCATACAAATCTTTTTGCGCCGCACTAAATTTACCGTTAATGGGAAAAGTACGCGTAATATCGGACGCATAACCATCTAACTCGCAACCCGCGTCTATCAACAACAAATCACCATTGTTGAGCAAAGCATTATTGGCATTATAGTGCAGCGTGCAAGCATTGGTGCCGCCTGCCACGATACTGGTATAAGCAGGCGATTGCGCCCCGTTTTTGTAAAACTCGTGCAAGATTTCGGCTTCTACTTCGTATTCTTTTTGATTTGGTTTTACGAACTGCATGGCACGATTATGCGCACCCGCCGCAATTTGGGCGCTTTTGCGCATTAAATCGATTTCATACGGTGTTTTGATTAAGCGTTGCACATCAATCAATTGGCGCACGTCCACAATGCTTTCAGGCGCAGAAACACCTGTACGCGCTTGCTCTTTTACTTTATTGAGCCAGCCTGTGACTTTTACATCCCATTCACTACTCGCGCCTAGGCTATAAAATAATTTGGCTTGGTTACCCATTAATTTGGGCAGCATTTCATCCAACTGGCTGATTGAATACGCTTCATCAAAACCAAATTCGTCTTTTGCCGCTTCTGGCCCGTAACGAAAACCATCCCAAATTTCGCGCTCCATATCTTTATCGCGGCAAAATAAAATGCTTTTAGATTGATTGCCAGCAATGAGCAGCAACACCGCTTCAGGCTCTTTAAAACCGGTGAGGTAATAAAAGTAGCTATCAAAACGATATGGATAATGTGAATCGCGATTGCGAATCACCTCTGGCGCGGTGGGCACAATGGCAATGCCCTCGCCCATCTGGGCAAGCAGGCCATCGCGGCGGGCTTTAAATTCTAATTTATCAAAGTTTAATTGCATCATTTATTGACTGCTAAAGTTTTATCAAGTTCGGCTAATCGCTCAGGTGTACCAATATCGTGCCAAACACCTCGATAATACTCGGCTGTAGCGGCATGATTGTCAATCGCTTTGCGCAACAACGGCGCGAGTTTTGCAGGCTGACCAATCACCACATCCGCAAATAAATCGGGGTGATACACGCCCACCCCAGAAAACGTGAGCATTTGCGCACCCGTGTTTTTGAGCAACCCATTTTCAATCGCAAAATCCCCATTGGGATGTTGCGGTGGGTTATCCACTAACACCAAATGCGCTAATGTAAGATGCTCGTCCCTATTGGGCCGCAGGGCAGTGCCGTTTAGTTTTATTTCGGCAAAGTCGATTTCAGTAAACGTATCGCCATTCACCACCAAAAACGGCTCAATTTTCTTGCCGTTTTCTGTCAACAAATGCAAAGCATTGGCGATGCCACCTGCGGTTTCGAGCGCGACTTTTTCAGGCGAGTATTGAATATGCAAACCCAATTGATTGCCGTCACCTAACGCGTCTTCAATTTGAAGGCCTAAGTGAGCATGATTGATAACGATATCTTTAAAGCCCGCTTTAGCCAGACGCTCTAAATGCCAGACAATAAGGGGCTTGCCACCTACTTTTAATAAGGGTTTTGGCGTAAAGTCCGTCAATGGGCGCATGCGCTCGCCCCGCCCTGCTGCTAAAATCATCGCTTTCATGGCAAATTAAACCACATATTTAGGGCGCGGCACTTTGCCTTCAAGCGCATCCAGCAAGCGCAACATCGGGCGGAGTTCCACATAGCGCTCACATACTTTGCGCAGATAATGCATCACTAGCGGCATGTCTTTTAGGTAGCCATCTTTGCCATCGCGATGGTACAGCCTTGCAAAAATGCCCAGCACTTTAATATGCCGCTGCGCGCCCATCCATTCAAAATCACGATAAAACTCGCTAAAATCTTGCGGCACTGCCAAACCCGCTTTGCGCGCTTTCTCCCAATAACGCACGGCCCAGTCGATAATCTGCTCTTCATCCCATTGAATATAAGCATCTTTTAGCAGCGAAACTAAGTCATAAGTAATCGCCCCATAAACCGCATCCTGAAAATCCAGCACGCCCGGGTTATCTGCTTTTGTAAGCATCAGGTTACGCGAATGATAATCGCGATGCACATAGACTTGCGTTTGCGAGAGAATGTTTTTATTGAGTGCATCAAAAGCCTGTTTTAGCCAACTTTGCTGTTCATCATTCATCGTAAAGGCTAAATGTTTAGCCACATACCAATCGGGAAATAGATTCATCTCGCGCGTAAGCAAAGCTTCATCATAAGGGGGTAACACATCAGGCTTGCTGGCAAGTTGCAGCCTGATTAAAGCATCTGTCGCATCGCCATAAAGCGCTTGCGCGTTATCACTATTCAATTTAGAAAGATAAGTGTCATCGCCCAAATCACTCAGCAACAAAAAACCCTGTGTTAGATCTTGCGCAATACTTTGGGTACATTCAAACCCGCATCTAAAAACAGCTTGGCAATTTTCACGAATGGCGTGCAATCCTCTTGCGGCGGCGGCGCGTCCATCGCAATCAACGTATTATCTTGCAAGTGCACACGAAAATAACGTCTAAAGCTTGCATCAGCAGAAGCTGTACTTAAGGTGTAGGATTTATCATGCAAGACTTGATTAAGCCAATTTTGTAACTCTAATTTTCTATCCACGCATACCCTTATTTAAATTTCAAACTTGGCTTTTAATGTAGCCAATACTTGGCCAAAAAGCCATATTTTTATTGATTAAAAGCCGCTTTTATGCGATTTTATCACTCTGAGATAAAACTCACTATTTAAAGCCATTTTTCATTAGAACTTATCGTCTAACTCATTTGAAACTCACCCGTATAAATATTGGTTACAAAAAAAAGCTTGTCGGCACCTTTGCCACATGGCTTTTGCTTGGTTTCAGCTCAATATCGGTTGCCGAAACCATGACGCTGGAGCTTTCTAAAGTTCCAGAAACCATCAAGCCTGAAGCGCAGCCGGGCGCAATTGAGATTGAAGGCGACAAGCTGGATTTGTATCTAGACCGCAAAATGCGCGCAACAGGCAACGCCGTTATTAGCAAAGGTAACCAAAAAATATATGGTGACACCATAGAATACGACGTACAAAACGACGAACTGAAAGTTGATGGCAACGCTCGCATCAACCTTGGCGACAGCGAAATCAAAGGGCCTGCGCTTAAGATGCGCTTGAGTGAAAGCATCGGTGAAATGAAGGATGCGAGCATTACACTCAACAAGCAACCTGACAGTACCGATAGCCCCAAAGTCAAGCCACATAACGACCCAAGCGTCTATACACAATCTAAATTACTTAATGCGCAAACGAGCTTAACTGACGATCCACGGCTATATCAGGACAATTATCGCGAACCAGCCACACCTATCGGACAATCGTCCATTGACCCGAAGTTTGATTCCTCGCGCGGCGATGCAAAGGCTGTTTTATTCGAAGGGCAAGATAAAAAACGTTTAAAAGAGGCGCGTTACACTACCTGTGAACCCGGTGTGGATGACTGGTATATCAAAGCAAGCGAAATCGAATTAGACGATTACACGCAATCGGGCACGGCTAAAAATGCATATGTAGAATTCAAAGGCGTGCCCTTACTCTACACGCCTTGGATGAGTTTCTCATTTAATAATGAACGGAAATCCGGGTTACTGGCGCCAACCGTAGGCTCTACCAGCCGCAGCGGTTTTGAAACGCTTATCCCTTACTACATCAATATTGCTCCAGACATGGACGCCACAGTAGGCTTACGCTATCTAAGTAAACGCGGCTTGCAACTTCAGGGCGAGTTCAGATACTTAGACGAAAGCTATTCTGGAATTGATAATGTTGAGTATTTGAATGATGACAATCTCAATGGCGGGCAACGTTATTATGCCAACATCAGCCACAACCATAACCTGGGTGCCGGCTGGTCTGCGGGCTATAACATCGAAAAAGTATCGGACGACCAATACTTTTCTGAGATGTCTACGCGTATCATCAGCACCAGCCGTGTTAATTTGCCGCAAGAAGGCCGTATTGATTACGTAGGTGACGTATGGCGCTTTAATGGTCTGGTACAAAAATATCAAACATTGGACGATACCAATTACCCTTACGAGCGTTTGCCGCAATTCACACTCACTTCTAGTAAAGAAGGAAAATATTTCAATGTCGACACTTACTCGCAATGGGCTTATTTTGATAGAAATCAGGATGCTCCAGTCGCCGCCACTGGTAGCCGTCTGACGCTCTACCCGAGCATTACCGTGCCGTTTACTGAATCTTATGGCTATATCACACCAAAAATTGGTGTGCACCACACAAGCTATCGCGTAAATGATAATAACTTTGTGGTGAATGGGCAAAATATCAGCAACAACTCCGACTCGCGTACCTTGCCTATTTTCAGTGTAGATAGCGGTCTATATTTTGAGCGGGATTTTAATGTGGTCGAAAATGGCTATACTCAAACGATTGAGCCACGCATGTTTTATGTGTATATCCCCAATAAAAATCAAGAACTTTTACCCGTGTTCGATTCTGCGGTCTCAGACTTAAACATGACAACCCTTTTCAGCGAAAATCAATTTACGGGTAACGATAGAATCAATAACGCCAATCAGCTTAGCCTTGCACTCACTACACGTATGATTGATAGCAAAACGGGTGTTGAACGTTTTTCTGCCACCCTAGGTCAGCGCTACTATTTTGCAGACCAGGAAGTCGTGCTGCCTGGTGGCATTCAATCCGACAGCAACTCTTCTGACATCATCGCAGCAACTACAGCACGGCTTTCCAACAAATGGAATTTAGACGCCTTCTGGCAATACAATACCGATGGCGCTGGCATGGTGCGTAGCAACATTTTGGCACGCTATAATCCTGAGCCAGGAAAACTATTCAATGCAGGTTACCGTTACACGCAGCAGTTTTTAGAGCAAATCAACCTCTCCGGCCAATGGCCGCTCAGCCGCGGTTGGTATGGTGTGGGGCGCTTTAACTATTCCATTCGTGAAAAAACACTTATTGAAAGTTTAGCAGGACTTGAGTACGATGCCGGCTGCTGGCAAGCACGTGCTGTGGTACAACGTGTGGAAACTGCAACTGCTGACGCAAACTACGGTCTATTCTTCCAGCTTGAGCTGGGTGGCCTTGCATCAATCGGCTCCAATCCACTTAACTTATTACGGCGTGATATTCCTGGATACTTAAGCTCCAGCGAAATTCCCGACATTTATAGGCAACAAAATTACTACCGATGAAATTATTTAACGTCATACAAACCACCTTAAAACTCTTTACCCTCACCTGCATTTTTGCAGCAGGTTTTGCACAAAGCAAAAACATCAGCGCTGCTGAGGTTGTAAAAATGGATCGCATTATTGCGATAGTAGATCAAAGCGTGATTACAGAACAAGAGCTTGCAGACCGCATCCGCACAGTAAGCGCACAATTAGAAAAACAAGGCACGCAACTACCGCCACAACAAGTGTTAGAAAAACAAATTTTAGAAAGACTTATCGCAGATAGCTTACAGCTACAATTAGCTGCACAGACCGGCCTAAAAGTTGACGACACGCAACTGGACAAAACCATAGAACGAATCGCTGAACAAAATAAAATGAGCGTCGACGAATTCAAGGTGGTTTTAGAAAAAGATGGTCTGACTTACAGAAAGTTTCGCGAAGATATTCGTAGTGAAATTACCATTGCGCGATTGAAGGAGCGTGATGTTGATAACAAAGTAAGCGTGTCTGACGGTGAAGTCGATAATTATTTGACCACGCAAGCCAACCGAAAAGATAATCAGGATGAGCTTGAAATTTCGCACATTCTGATTCGTACACCAGAAGATAGCACACCGGAAGACTTGGAAAAAGCAAAAATAAAAGTGGAAACCGCGCTTAAAAAACTGTCTGGTGGTACAAGTTTTGAGCAAGTTTCCGCAGAAGTCTCTGACGCGCCAAATGCGCTGGAAGGTGGAAGCATGGGATGGAAGAGTAGCAGTCAAATTCCAACTGCATTCTCTGAGCTGCTACAAAGCATGCAAGTAGGCGAAGTTTCCAAACCGATTCGGAGTCCTAATGGCTTTCATATCCTTAAACTCACCAATCGCCGAGGTGGTAGTTCACCATTGGTGGTTGACCAAACGCACGCACGGCATATCTTGATCAAACTCACAGAAGTTGTCTCTGAAAAAGAAGGCAAACAAAAAATGGATAGCATCAAAGAACGGCTGGATAACGGCACCAAGTTTGAAGATATGGCGCGTCAATATTCAGAAGATGGTTCTGCGAACAATGGCGGAGATCTAGGCTGGGTGAATCCGGGCGATACTGTTCCACAATTTGAAAAAGCCATGAACGAGCTTGCGGCAGGTGAAATCAGCGCACCCATACGCTCACCTTTCGGCTGGCATATCATTCAGGTGATAGAGCGCCGAAAACAGGACATGACCAAAGAAGCCTCCCGCTTAAAGGCGCGTCAAGAAATTCGTGCGCGTAAAGCCGAAGAAGCCTACCAAGACTGGATCCGTGAGTTGCGCGACCGGGCTTTTGTCGAACTGCGACTCGAAGACAAATTTTAACTTACCGTTAAATCTTACTCGTGAGCAAACACCCTACCACGTATCGCGATTACCTCAGGCGAACCTGCTGGTATTGGCCCAGATTTATGTCTGATGCTTGCAAAGCAAAAAATCAACGCGGAAATTACTGTCATTGGCGATATGCAAATATTGAGCCAGCGTGCTAAGTTATTGAAGTTTGATGTAAATTTAATCTCTTATCAACCCGACCAAATAAACAACCCCAACACCCTGTCAGTATTGCACATTCCTGCGCATGCCACTGCAGTAGCAGGCAAGCTAGATGCGGCTAATAGCCCATATGTGCTCAACACACTCACTTGCGCAATGGATGGCTGCCTAAGCGGTGCATTCGACGCCATGGTGACTGCCCCAGTACACAAAGGCATTATTAATTACGCGGCCATTGATTTTACCGGCCACACTGAGTTTTTAGCAGAGCACACGAACACGCCACAGGTCGTAATGATGCTGGTAGGTGGCGGCTTGCGCGTTGCGCTTGCCACTACGCATTTACCTCTGTCAAAAGTCCCCGCAGCGATTAATCAGACAGATTTAGAAAAAACCATACGCATTTTGCATGCGGATTTAATCAGCAAATTTGGTATTAAAAATCCCAGAATACTCGTGGCAGGACTTAATCCGCATGCCGGTGAGAATGGCTATTTGGGTGATGAAGAAATACGTATCATCAACCCTGTGCTGGATAAATTACGTAATGAAGGCATGCAACTTATTGGCGCATTACCAGCAGACACCCTGTTCACCAAACGTCATCTAGACGAAGCTGATGCGGTACTGGCGATGTACCATGACCAAGGTCTGCCAGTTCTAAAACACGCAAGCTTTGGCAAAGGAGTCAACATCACTTTGGGTCTACCGATTATCCGCACCTCGGTAGATCATGGTACGGCGCTGGATTTGGCAGGTACGGGGGAAATTGAAATTGGCAGCATGCTAGCAGCAATTGATTTGGCGATTGAGTTAGCTAATAAAAACAAATGAAACACGTTGCCAAAAAGAGATTTGGGCAAAACTTTCTTACCGACCAAAGTATTGTTGAAAGCCTCATCGAAGCGATCAATCCTGCAGACAATGAGGTCATCTTTGAGATCGGCCCTGGCCTAGGCGCACTCACAAAGCCATTACTAAAAAAAATAACTCAATTGCACGTGGTCGAAATCGACAGAGATATCGTGAGCTGGATGCAAAGCGAATACGCCAAACCAGCATATGCTAAAAACAAACTCATCATTCACAATGTAGATGCGCTAAAGTTTGATTTTACTACGCTGGGCGAAAGAATCCGTGTAGTAGGTAACTTGCCTTACAACATCTCCACACCCATTTTGTTTCACCTTTTAGAAAATCTGCCCAGCATTATCGATATGCATTTTATGCTACAGAAAGAAGTTGTAGAGCGCATGGTAGCAATGCCCTCAACACCAGCATACGGGCGTTTGAGCGTGATGTTGCAATATTATTTGCATATGGAGTATTTGCTTACAGTACCGCCAGAAGCATTTGAGCCCGCGCCTAAAGTGGAGTCTGCTTTTGTGCGCTGCACACCACATGCAATTTTGCCATTTGTAGCCAAAGACACAGCGCTATTTGCCAAAATCGTACTGCAAGCCTTCTCACAACGTCGCAAAACGTTACGTAATACGTTAAAGGGCTTATTGGATGACGCTGGCTTTGTAAATCTAGGATTAGATTCTCAACTTCGCGCCGAAAATTTAAACGTGGCGCAATTTGTATCGATTGCAAACTATCTCAGCCCACAGCTTGACTGATATAATTGCGCCCTATCGTCACAAGAAATCATTAAGGAAAATCATGCGTATCATTTTATTAGGTGCACCTGGCGCGGGCAAAGGCACACAAGCGACTTTTATCAAAGAGCATTTTAATATTCCGCAAATTTCTACAGGCGACATGTTGCGTGCCGCAGTTAAGGCAGGCACGCCACTGGGACTAGAAGCTAAAGGCCATATGGATAGTGGCGGTTTAGTGCCAGATGCTGTGATTATTGGCTTGGTGAGTGAGCGTATTAAAGATGCCGACTGCAAAAACGGATTTCTGTTCGATGGCTTTCCTCGCACCATCCCGCAAGCAGATGCAATGAAGGCCGCAGGCGTGATGATTGATTATGTCGTGGAAATTGACGTACCTGATAGCGCAATTGTAGAGCGCATGAGCGGTCGCCGTAGCCACCCTGCTTCTGGTCGCACCTATCACGTTAAATTTAATCCGCCAAAAGTGGCTGGTAAAGACGATGTTACCGGTGAAGACTTGGTACAGCGCGAGGACGACAAAGAAGAAACTGTCAAAAAACGCCTTGAGGTTTATCACAGCCAAACCAAACCGCTCGTCGATTACTACGCCAATTGGGCGAAAAGCGGCTTGGCTGGAGCGCCAAAACACGTCAAAGTGAATGGTTTGGGCGAGATGGAAACGATTAAAAATAATATTTTTAGCCAACTTAAATAAGAAAAATAACACATGCAACAGCAATACCCGTTTAAAGAAATCGAGCATAACGCCCAGCAGGATTGGGAAAAGAATAAAACTTTCGCCGCGCACGAAGCGAGTGATAAGCCAAAATACTATTGCTTATCGATGTTCCCTTATCCAAGTGGCCGCTTGCACATGGGGCATGTGCGCAACTACACCATTGGCGATGTTTTAAGCCGCTTTCATAGAATGAAAGGCTTTAATGTCATGCAGCCGATGGGCTGGGATGCGTTTGGCTTACCTGCTGAAAATGCTGCTATTGCCAATAAAACAGCGCCTGCCGCTTGGACGTACAGCAACATTGAGCACATGAAAACTCAGCTTAAACAGTTGGGTTTAGCGATTGATTGGGATCGTGAAATTGCTACCTGCAAGCCAGAATATTACAAATGGGAACAATGGCTGTTTACCGAACTTTTCAAAAAAGGTTTGATTTATAAAAAAACCGCAACAGTCAATTGGGATCCTGTTGACGGCACGGTTTTAGCCAACGAACAAGTGATTGACGGCAAAGGCTGGCGCAGTGGCGCGGTTGTGGAAAAGCGCGACATTCCACAATATTTTATGAAAATCACTGCATATGCAGACGAGCTTTTAAATGACTTAGATAAGCTCGATGGCTGGCCTGAGCAAGTCAAAACCATGCAACGTAACTGGATAGGCAAAAGCTATGGCTGCGAAGTAGAGTTTCCAATTGTTGGTCAAAGCGGCAACTTAAAAGTTTATACCACGCGCCCAGACACCTTAATGGGCGCGACTTATGTAGCCGTTGCGGCTGAACATGCGCTGGCGACTTTGGCTGCAAAAAACAACCCAAATCTCGCTGAGTTTATCGCTGAATGTAAACGTGGCAGCGTGGCAGAAGCAGACGTTGCGACTGCCGAGAAAAAAGGCATGGCAACAGGCTTATTTGTTACGCACCCTTTGAATGGTGAGCAATTGCCTGTTTGGATCGCCAATTACGTACTTGCCAGCTATGGTGAAGGCGCTGTGATGGCAGTGCCTGCGCATGATGAGCGCGATTTCGAGTTTGCGAATAAATATAATTTACCAATTAAAACTGTGATTAAGACTCAATACCGAATTGATACTCATCGCATGGTCATTCTGACCGTATGGCAGTTAAAATTCATGGCGTTATTAAGTTTGATTGCTGGCGAATTTCAGACGGTCTGGATTTTGATGGCATGTTCACAGTGCATGATGCCAAATTTCATCGAGTGCATTTGAGCTGCAAAAAATCTTGGCAAACGTCGTACGCAATATCGCCTGCGCGATTGGGGCGTTTCACGTCAACGCTATTGGGGCTGCCCGATTCCGATTATTCATTGTGAAAAATGTGGCGAAGTACCAGTGCCTGCAGAGCAGCTTCCAGTAAGGCTTCCAGAGGATGTAAAAATGGATGGCGTCGGTTCGCCGATTAAAAAAGACCCTAATTTTTACGAAACCACCTGCCCGACTTGCGGCGGCAAAGCAACGCGTGAAACCGATACGCTGGACACATTTTTTGAGTCTAGTTGGTATTTTGCACGTTACGCGAGTTTTGATGCCGATAAAATGTGTGACGAGCGCGCGAACTATTGGCTGCCAGTGGATCAATATGTGGGCGGCATTGAGCATGCGATTCTGCATTTACTTTATGCACGCTTTTTTAACAAACTGATGCGCGATGTGGGTTTAATTAAAAATGATGAGCCGTTTACCAACTTGCTCACACAAGGCATGGTGCTAAAAGATGGCTCAAAAATGAGTAAATCTAAAGGCAATACGGTTGACCCGCAAGCATTGATTGATACCTATGGTGCTGATACGGCAAGGCTTTTCATGATGTTTGCCTCACCGCCCGAGCAAAGCTTGGAATGGTCAGATGCGGGTGTAGAAGGTGCGAATCGCTTTTTAAAACGCTTATGGAAAGCAACTTACGAGCATGTAAGTTTAGGCGAAATTGCCGCATATACAATCAGGAGATCTCACCACTGAACTCAAAAATTTGCGTTTGCAATTGCACAGCACAATCGAAAAAGTAGGCGATGATTATGGTCGTCGCCACAGCTTTAACACGGCGATTTCCAGCGTGATGGAATTGATGAATGCATTAGCAAAGGTTGAAGCGACGGACGCAACAACACGTAGCGTGCGCCAAGAGGTTTTACAAAACGTCGCACTGCTTCTATCGCCGATTGTGCCACACATTTGCCAAACGTTGTGGCAAGAGCTATGCCCTGAGAGCCAAATTCTAAGTGCTTCTTGGCCTGCTGCAGATAAAGCAGCAATGGTGCAAGATGAGGTGGAATTAATGCTACAAGTGAACGGTAAACTGCGTGGCAGCATGGTTGTTTCTCGCACATTAGCTAAAGAAGCGATTGAAAAATTGGCAATTGAGCAACCAAGTATCACGAAATTCTTGGTAGATGGCACGAGTGTGCGTAAAATCATTGTTGTGCCCAATAAACTGGTTAATGTAGTGATTGGATAAACGTTGAACCATTCGATTCGCTTAGGTCTTATTCTATTGCTCGCTGCTAGCTTGGCCGCATGTGGCTTTCATTTGCGCGGCGCGGCAGATATTCCATTCGATTCGATTTTTATTCAAGGCAACACACTCATTATCTCAAAGAGCCTTAAACGATCATTAACTACCAATGGCGTAAAAGTGCTTGATAGCGCGGAAAATGCTGAGATGCTTTTAGAAACTGTTGGGGAAGAAAGCGAAAAACGTATTTTATCTTTGAGCGGCAAAGGTAAAGTAAATGAATTCGAGCTTTATTATCGTGTGCACTACCGGACCAGAGCTGCCGCAGATGCACTTTGGGGTCAGGTACAAACTGTCGAGGCGCGCCGTGATTATTCCTACGACGATGCGAATTTATTAGCCAAACAAGGTGAAGAAAAACGCCTGAATGAAGACATGCAGCGCGATGTATTAAACGGATTGTTACGCAGACTTTCAACGTTAAAAAAATAGTGCATGCGGCTAGAGCAAACCCAGCTTAATCAACATCTTGCAAAGCAACTCGCTCCCTTGTATTTGCTGGTGGGTGATGAACCTTTAGCACAAAGCGAATGTTTGGATGCAATACGCGCTACAGCGCGCCGGGCGGGAGCTGATGAACGTACCAGCTTCACTGTTGAACGCAACTTTAACTGGCAACAAATCCAACAATTTGGTCAAGCGATGTCGCTTTTTTCAAGTTTGCGCATTTTGGAAATTCATATCCCAAATGGAAAACCAGGCATAGATGGTGGCAAAGCACTGATTGAATTGTCACAAAATCCACCGCCTGATACTACGACAATTGTGGTTTTGCCAGCGCTTGAGCGTGAATCAAAGAATAGCGCTTGGTTTAATGCGCTTCAAAACGCGACAGTTATGGTTGAATTAAATGAAGTTGCGCCAGCCGCACTACCGCAATGGATTGCAAAACGACTTGCAACACAGAATCAAAGCGCTGATGCGAATACGTTGGCATTTATGGCACATCAAGTTGAAGGTAACTTACTGGCTGCGCATCAGGAAATTCAGAAATTAGAGCTGCTTTACCCAGCAGGTGAATTAAGTAGCAAAGAGATTCGCGAGGCGGTTCTAAATGTATCACGCTATGATGCTTTTCAGCTTGGCGAGGCGGTACTTGCAGGTGACGCCGAACGTACATCGCGCATTCTGCAAGGTTTGCAAGATGAAGGCGAGCAACCGGTTGCGGTCATGAATCCGCTGATTTGGCTATTGCGACCTTTGGTGCGTATCAAACACGCAGAAATTCGCGGCGAAAATACCAATAACGCCATGGCCAGCGCACGCATTTTTGGCGAAAGACAGGTACTGACTAAAAAAGCTTTATCTCGCTTAAGCGTTCGCCAGTTAGAAGCCGCCTTACAAAAGTTATGCGATATTGATAGAATCAGTAAGGGCGTGATGCAAGGCGACGCCTGGCTTGAACTTTCACGCCTGTGCTTCGGTCTAGCAAGGCTTAAAACGAAATAGACATATTAAAAGTTATAATAATTATGAATAATATTAAAGAATATATGCATAGCATGGGAGCAAATGCCAGAGCGGCTTCCAGAGCAATGGCTACTGCAGAAACCAATGCGAAAAACAATGCGTTAACTCACATTGCGCAAGCTGTTTTGCGTGAAAAGTCTGCACTGCTTGCAGCAAATAAGCTGGATTTAGATGCGGCTCGCGCCAATGGTTTGGATAGCGCGATGCTAGACAGATTGACGCTTACTGAAAAATCCATTCAATCCATGGCAGAAGGCTTGCTGCAAATCGCCACGCTAGCCGATCCAATCGGCCAAATGAGTAACTTCAAATACATGCCAAGTGGCATACAGGTTGGACAGATGCGCGTACCTTTAGGCGTTATCGGTATTATTTACGAGGCGCGCCCAAACGTTACGGTAGACGCAGCCGGATTATGTATAAAATCTGGCAACGCTGCGATTTTACGTGGAGGTTCTGAGGCGATTCATTGTAATCAAGCATTAGCAAAACTGGTGCATGAAGGGCTAACCGCGGCTAATTTACCAAAAGAAGCCGTACAAGTGGTTGAAACCACCGATCGCGCCGCTGTAGGCGAACTTATTACCATGAAACAGTTTGTAGACGTTATTGTGCCACGTGGTGGTAAAGGGTTGATTGAGCGAATTTCTAACGAAGCCCGCATCCCTGTCATCAAACATTTGGATGGCAATTGTCATGTGTTTGTGGATGAAGACGCAGACTTTGAAAAAGCCATACGTATTTTAGAAAACAGCAAAACACAGCGTTTGGGTACTTGCAACACCGCAGAATCCCTTTTGGTTTCGCGTGCTGTCGCAAAAGAGATATTACCAAAACTCGCTGAAATGTTAATTCAACACGGCATCGAAATTCGCGGCTGTGCGGAGACCTGCGCGCTCGTCAAAGAAGCAAAAAAGGCCACAGATGAAGATTTTTACACGGAATATTTGGATGCGGTTATTTCGTGCAAGGTGGTAAGTGATTTAAATGAAGCGATTGCACACATTAATAAATATTCATCGCAACACACCGAATCAATCGTTACAGAAAATTATACAAGTGCGCGTAGATTTTTACGTGAAGTAGATTCCAGCAGTGTAATGGTCAATGCCTCAACGCGCTTCGCCGATGGCTTTGAATACGGCTTGGGTGCTGAAATAGGTATTTCTACAGACAAACTCCATGCGCGTGGTCCAGTAGGCTTGGAAGGTCTCACTTCACTCAAATATGTAGTGTTGGGTGACGGGCACGTTCGCGCCTAGCACATAATATCCATGCGCCTCTCAGGGCTACTAGGCGGAACTTTTAATCCCATTCATTTTGGTCATTTACGCATGGCGCAAGATCTGGCGGAAGCATTGCATCTGGAAGAGGTCCGCTTTATTCCTTCCGCAAACCCACCACACAAAACTACACCAGAAATAAGTGCGCAAGTTCGTGCAGAAATGGTAAAAATCGCCATTGCAGATAATCCGATATTTAAGTGTGACGAACGCGAATTAAACCGTACGGGCGCTTCTTACACCATCGACACGCTTATTTCATTGCGCGAAGAGCTTGGAGATCAAGCTGCACTCTGCTGGATTTTAGGAAGCGATGCCTTTATAAAATTCAACACATGGCACCGCTGGCAAGAGATTTTGAATTATTGCCATATTATTCTAGTGCAAAGGCCTAACTTCTCAGCGGGCCACCCCAAACTTGCGGAAAATCTGGAATCCTTGCTGCACAGCCACTATACGGAAAATACCGCAGACTTAGCTGCAAAAAATGCTGGATATATTCATATGCAAAAAGTGACCGCTCTGGATATTTCGGCAACGGCGATTCGGCAAATGTTAAAACATGGGGAAATGCCGCGCTATTTAATGCCGGAAAAGTTGATTGACTATATTAAGCAACATCAGCTCTATACTACTGTTTGATTTTTCGCTTGCCCAAGCCCAAGCGCAAGCATTGGCGCGGTTTGCAGCCGTTTTATCAGCGTCGCAATATTATCGTTCTCGGCCTGCATTTGCGGGTCTCGGCAGTTCGCCACCCAACCATAGAAATGCAGGCCACGCGCGGTTATAGCTTCCGCCGTGAGCAGCGCATGGTTTATGCAGCCGAGCTTGATGCCGACAACCAACACCACGGGAATATGCAACGCGGCGACTAAATCCGCCAGTGTTTCTCTGTCATTAAGTGGCACTAAAAACCCACCAGCCCCTTCTACAATTACCACATCAGCCAATTGGCTAAGTGCTTGGTATGCGCTTAAAATGACCTCTAATTTAATTTCAACTCCAGCTTTTTCTGCAGCGATATGCGGTGCAATAGCCTCATCAAAACAGTAGGGATTTATAAGCTCAAGCGGCGCGACAACATTACTAGCAGCAATCAGCTTTTGCACATCATCTTGCACCCATGCGCCATGTACAAACTCTCTGCCAGAGGCTACTGGCTTCATTCCAACCACTTTTAGGCCTTGAGCGGCGTATTGGCGGAGCAACTGACATGCCACGTAAGTTTTGCCAACGCCGGTGTCAGTACCAGTAATAAAAAAAGCTTGTTTCATTTACGTTTCACAAATTCAACAGGTGCAAAATCCTGCCCTGTAGATCGCATGGATACTGGCTTCCAGGCATGTCCATAAATCACTTCATAGGTTGCCGGAAGCTTTCCATCTGTTCTGAATTGCTCGTATTGCATACTCAAATGACTTAAAAAACTTTTACCCGTTAAGCCTTTATTTCTGCCACTAGTCGCGTTGTGCGCACCGATTGCTTTCAAATCTTTCATCGCGCTTTTGGCATCATCGTAGGTCAGTGTGTAGCGCTCCACATCAAGAACCGGCGCGTTAAAACCCGCACGCGTCAGGGCGTCGCCAATATCGTGCATATCAATAAAACGACTGACGTGCGTATTGCCGTTGCTGGTTGCCGCACGCAGCTCTTTGAGTGTATCTGGTCCATTCGTGCTAAAAATAAACAAGCCGTTCGGCTTTAACACGCGCAACCCCTCGTTAAACGCAGCATCCAAATCGTTACACCATTGCAATGCTAGATTCGACCATAGCAAGTCTATGCTCGCATCAGCGATTGGCAGGCTTTCAATATCTGCGCAAAGCAATGCATTTTTGCCGAATATTTTTTGTAGTGTTGGTCGTTGCACCTCAGTTTTTTGCAGCATACCAAGCGCTAAATCCAGTGAAAGTACTTGTGCGTTCTTAAAGCGTTTTTGCAGGGAAAAACTGCCATGCCCCGTGCCACAACCCGCATCCAGTATGCGTTCAGGCGCAATATTGATTAAATCTAAGCGGCTAAACATTTCATCGCGCACCATCTTTTGTAAAATGGCCGCAGCATCATAACTATTGGCCGCACGGCTGAACGAGGCGCGCACCCGCGCCTTATCTATAAGATAAGCATCCATACTAGGAGGAAGGCTCTAAAAATTGATTAAGTGTTTCAATAAAGGCATCGCTATGAGACAAGAATGGCGCGTGTGCAGCACCCGATATCACACGTAAAAAACCCAACGGTAGCTCTTGCATCATCCAGTGTGCCGCCTGAACGGGGGCCAATGTATCTCTATCGCCATGAATAAGCAGTGTGGGGCGGCGAATATTATGCACTTCCGCACGCAAGTCCGATTCCAATAATATATGTAACGCTCTTTGCAGTGTGGTTTGCGTTGGGGTTGGTTTGAGTTCAAACGCTTTACGTAAATCCCTAATTGTGCCGCGCGCATCTTTGGCTTTCATGCATTGCAAAGTTAGAAATTGCATCATGGCATTTTTATAATCTTGGTTTACGCTATCAGCAAAACTGCTAAAATTCGTCGGATCTATGCCCAACGTCCAATCAGACTTACTTACAAAGCAGGGCGTAGAACTAACAAGCACCAAGCGCCGGATACGATCCGGCTGATTTGCTGCGATGTTTTGCGCTATCAATCCGCCAAGCGACCACCCTAAAACGTCGCAGACCCCCGGAATTACTTCGGCTACTTCATCCGCTAGATTGTACAAATGATACGGCTCAACAGGACGGCTATGTCCCATACCAGGCAAATCCACAAGGTAAAGCATATAGTCTTTAGAAAGCCGTTTAACTAGCGGCTGCCAAACGCCACTATGCATGCCCCAGCCGTGAATCATTACCAAAGGTCTGCCTTGACCAATAATCTCTACATGACACGTCATATAAGCTCTTTCTCTGCTTGGTTGATGGCTTCTGCTAATTTTAGAACATCCGTAACTAAATGGGCTGCCGAAAGCGATATTCTAAGCCGAGCAGTGTTAATCGGCACGGTTGGCGGGCGTATCGCCGGCACTAAAATACCTTGCGATTGTAAGTGTTCACTTAGCCGCAAAGCATCTTGATTGCTGCCGATAACAAGTGGCTGCACTGCTGTATCTGACGGCATGAGCTGCCATCTTTTTAGCCGTAAATTTTCCTTTAAGGTCGCAATTAAATATCGCAAATTTGCACGTAAATCATCGCCATTTTCAATGAGCTTAACCGATTCTGCTAATGTTGCAGATAATGCGGGTGGTGCCGGTGTACTGTACACATAGCTTTTAGCGGTCTGGATTAAATAATCAATCACCACCTCTTCACCCGCCACAAAAGCTCCCGCCACGCCTGCGGCTTTGCCTAAGGTTGCCATCATGATGAGGCGTGGCGACTTTAACTGCAAATGGTTGAGCGACCCTTGTCCGTGCTCGCCTAACACGCCAAAACCATGCGCATCATCTACATACAAATACGCATCATATTGTTCACATAACGCCAAATATTCCCGCAAAGGGGCGATATCGCCATCCATACTAAATACCGCATCAACGGCAATCACCTTATTTTTTGCTTTACTTGCCTTGAGCAACTTTTCCAACGCTTGTACATCGTTGTGTGGGAAGCGATTAAACTCTGCCAATGAGTAATAACCACCATCATTCAAGCAGGCATGATTTAGTTTGTCTGCAAAAATCGCATCGCCCCGCCCTACCAATGCGCCAAGCACTCCAATATTGGCCATATAACCAGTAGAAAACAATAGCGCTGCTGGCATTCCAACAAATTCTGCCAATTGTTTTTCCAGAGAATCATGGTAACGATGATGACCAGTAATGAGATTGGACGCGCCACTACCCACACCCGATTCGCCCGCTGCGTGCTGCATCGCAGCAATTAATTTGGGATGATTGGCCAGACCCAGATAATCATTGCTACAAAAAGATAAATATTTTTTATCGTTCGCAACAATATGTTCTGCTTGCGGTGAATCCAAAAGCCTTCGCTGACGCAACAAACCCTCAGCCTTACGCTTGTCTAGCTCTTGTTGTAATGCAGCCAGCATGCTAAATCGGGTGAATGCCAAGCTTGGTGAATAATTTTTTATCTGTTTCCGCTTCTGGGTTGCCAGTAGTCAGCAATTTCTCACCATAAAAAATACTATTTGCGCCTGCAATAAAACATAAGGCCTGTATACCTTCATGCATACTTTGACGTCCCGCAGAAAGACGCACAAAGCTTTGTGGCATGGTGATGCGCGCTGCAGCAATGGTACGCACGAACTCCATCGGATCAAGTTCTTCTGTGCCATGCAATGGCGTACCTTCCACTTGTGTGAGCAAATTAATCGGCACGCTTTCTGGCGGCCTGCTCATGTTCGCAAGCTGTGCTAACAAGCCTGCGCGTTGTGTACGGCTTTCGCCCATACCAATAATGCCGCCGCAACACACATTGATATCTGCCTCGCGTACGCTCTCTAGCGTATCCAGTCTATCCTGATAGGTGCGCGTGGTAATCACGTCACCATAAAATTCTGGCGCAGTATCAAGGTTGTGGTTGTAATAATCCAAGCCGGCATCCTTCAACTGTGCGGCCTGGCCATCTTTTAACATGCCAAGCGTGGCACAGGTCTCCAAGCCCATCGCTTTCACTTCCGCGATCATTTTCAGTACCGGTTCCAAATCTTTCTGCTTAGGGCTGCGCCAGGCCGCTCCCATGCAAAAACGGCTAGCGCCATTGTCTTTGGCCTCTCGCGCCGCGGCCAGAACCTCATCCAACTGCATCAATGGCTCATTTTCAACATCGGTGTGATAACGTGCTGCTTGTGGGCAATAGCCGCAGTCTTCACTACAACCGCCTGTTTTTATAGACAAAAGCGTGCTCACCTGCACCGCATTCGGGTCAAAATTTTCTCGATGAACAGTTTGTGCGCGATGGATTAAATCAGCAAAAGGCATTTCAAATAGCGCCTCAATTTCTCCCACACTCCAACGATTTACTGTATTAGCTTCACAAGTGGATTGTCTACTTTTTAGTCCGTCAGTGTTTATAATGCTTTGTTGCGTTGATTCTTGTGCATTTTCGAGCATAGCGTGCCTTTTAAAGGTTGTTTTAGTGATAATAATCAATAAATTATGTGATGTAAAGAATCTATGAAATTAATTATAAACAACTGGTTAAAAAATAATCAACTGTTAAATTTAAGCGGTTTAATCAATATATTATTTAAACAAAAATGCTTACTTTGTGATGCTAACATAGATAGCCTGCACTCCAATACCCATGCGGCTTGCAGGGCATGTTTAAATGACTTGCCATGGCATCAAAAAAACGCTTGTCCGCAATGCGGGCTAAGCTCTGGTGGGCAACTTTGCGGCAACTGCATCAGCTCACCGCCAGATTTCGATGCAACCATCTCGGTATTTTTGTACGACTTTCCGATTGACGCCATGATGCAACGCTACAAATATGGCAACATGCTTTCACTTTGCGTTTTTTTTGGGCAGATGTTAAGTGAAAAAGTGGCTATAGATTCTGTAGATTTAATCATCCCGATGCCGATGCACCCTACACGGTTAAAAGAACGTGGCTTTAACCAAGCGCTTGAAATTGCGAAAATATTGACCAGAAACAACAAAGAAAAACTCGATTACAAAAGTACCGTCAGGCAAAAACTCACGCCGCCACAGGCCAGTTTACCGCTAAAAGCACGTGTTAAAAACATCAAAGGCGCATTTAGCGTAAATAGTAATTTAGCGGGCAAGCGCATCGCCATTGTCGATGATGTAATGACCACGGGCGCGAGCTTAAACGAGCTTGCAAAAACCTTGAAAAAAGCAGGCGCAAGGCATGTAGAATGCTGGGTTATCGCCAGAACTTTGCCACCTACCTAATTATGTTTCACATCGTATTATTTGAACCTGAAATTCCGCCAAATACAGGCAACATCATTCGCCTCTGCGCCAATACTGGTGCGCAGTTGCATTTAGTTGAACCACTGGGTTTTAAGCTTGAAGACAAGCAGCTAAAACGTGCCGGCTTGGATTACCACGAATACGCAACATTAAAAGTGCATGAAAATTGGGCAGATTGCAAAGCCGCATTGGCTGACAAACGCATGTTCGCCCTTACCACCAAGGGTAGCGCGCGCTATAGCGATATTACTTTTGCGGACGAAGATGTGTTTGTATTTGGTCCCGAGACACGCGGTTTGCCAGAGGAAATCCGCAATGAATTTTTGCCAGAACAGCGGTTACGCTTACCGATGCTACCTGAAAGCAGAAGTTTAAATTTATCGAACAGCGCTGCAGTCTTGCTGTATGAGGCTTGGCGGCAAATAGGCTACAAAAACGGGCTATAAGGACTATAGACTTATTCTATTAAATTAGGTACCGTAATCAGTTCTTGCAATTTTGTGAAGATGATTTGAATGTTTCTGCCATTAAACATAGTGATTATTGCGCTTATTTTAGTTGCATGCTGTGTTTGGTATGCTTCTGCAAGGTCGGCAGCTAGACTTAAAAAAGCCCTTGATGAAAGCGCCGATGCGCCGCTTTTCCAATCACCATTTAAATGTGTGGTGATTAACCCTTGCGCACATTCCTGTAAACAAGCACGTGCATATCAAGCCAAGCCTATATTAGCGAATAACGTACCTGCGCTGCCTTTGCAAGACTGCGACGCATTAGCATGTGAGTGCAGTTTTTTGCCCCAAGAAGATAGGCGCATGGGGATGGATCGCAGAGAAAAGCAAGATGCAAAAAGAACTTCAATCTACGCAAACAAGCGTGTATTTAGGGATAGAAGAAGAGTTTCAATTCAAGAGTTTTTATTACCCAAATATAGAACATTTAACTAAGCGCTTTAATCAAACACCTTCAGGTTTTTGTTCGCGACCCAGCAAATCCATTACCGCATCACGCGCAGACTTACCATGCGTTAAAGCTTGATTCACTTCATAAGTGATTGGCATATCAATCTTCATTTTCTCAGCGCGGCGCATCACTTCTCGCGCGGTATTCACACCTTCTGCCACATGGCCTAAGCCCTGCAGAATATCTTCTAGCGCCTTGCCAGAAGCCAGTTGCAAGCCGACCTCGCGATTGCGCGAATATTGCCCAGTACACGTCAAAATCAAATCTCCAGCACCGGCCAAGCCCATAAACGTCTCCGTTTTTGCACCTAGCGCCACGCCAAAACGTGTAATTTCTGCCAAGCCGCGCGTAATCATGGCGGCGCGTGCATTGTTGCCAAAACCCATACCATCAGAGATGCCCGCGGCAATCGCCATTACATTTTTAAGCGCACCGCCAACCGAAACACCCACGACATCAGTGCTGTTATATACACGCAAATTACCACCATGAATTAAATTCGCAGCCTCTAATGCAAAATCTGCATCGTTGGCAGCCAGCGTTACTGCAGTTGGCAGACCGCGCACCAACTCAGCTGCAAAACTCGGGCCCGAAAGCGCGCCAAACTTATGATTTGCACCAAGCTCCTCAAATGCAACTTCGTGCGGTAACAATGCCGTTTGAGGCTCCAAACCTTTATGTGCCCAAATAATCGGTTGAGTAAAGTTGAGCTTTTTGAGGTCTTTTAAAATATTGCGAAAGCCGGCTGTTGGCACAACAGATAAAATTAAATCCGCACCCTCAATCGCATTGGCAAGGCTATCTTCCACCTGCAAATTATCGCCAAACGGAAAATCACCTAAATAAAGTGGGTTTGCGCGTGCCTTGCGCATGCCTGAAACATGGCCGCTGTTGCGCGCCCATAGCGTGACTTGGTGCCGATGGCTGATGTGCATGGCAAGCGCAGTTCCCCAAGCTCCCGCTCCCAACACTGCGATTTTTGTCAATTGGCGCCCCAAACAGTGCTTGCCTGAACAAAACCGGTAATGCCGTCACGATGCTTAACTTTTACCCAGCCATTTTTGATTGTGGGCGATAGCATTTCAAGCACCACATCTTTTTCCACAGTCGCCACTAGCGCTGATGAGGCATCTTCGCTCGATTTAATGTCCGTTTTAACAGTTACGAGCACTGTGCGTTTATTGACAAGGCTTTTACTTTCTACCCAGCTCAAACCGCCAAGCTGGTCACGCACTTTGATCCAAGTGCCTAAATTCACAATCACTTCGACCGGATAACCCTGAGAAAGAATAAATATCTTGCTCGCTTCCGCTGATGGCGCATCGTACAAAATAGCTTTAGGTTGCGCGATTGAGCGAAACTCCAACGCTTGTGCATTCAAAGAAAAACCCAAGCAGAGCAACGCTATACTTGGGTTTATCAATAGAGGCTTAAAACGCATACTTAGTTAGGTTTGCCAGCTTCCGCTTGTTGCTGTTGCTGCATGTAAAGCGCTTCGAAATTAATCGGATTTAATAACACAGGCGCAAATCCTGCGCGCGTCACCATGTCAGAAACTGCCTCGCGCGCATATGGGAACAAGATATTAGGGCAAGTGATACCGGCAATCATTCCAAGATTGTCGTCAGGCACGTTACGAATAGCGAAAATACCTGCTTGAATCACTTCTACCAAAAATGCGGTGTTTTCACCGATCTTTGCAGTTACCGTGACTTTAATCGACACTTCATAAATGCCTTCATCGAGTTTTTGTGCACTATTGCCAAGCTCAACACTGACTTGCGGCGGTGTGCGCTCAGTAAAAATTTGTGGGGCGCTTGGCACTTCAATCGAAGCATCTTTTACATATAGTTTTTCAATCGCAAAGCCAGGTTGCGCGTTTTGTGCAGCCTCGTTTGAAGCGCCTTGTTCATCTTTTGCCATTTATTTTCCTAGTTTTCTGGGTCATTATTTTAATATTAAGTGCGCATTCTAGCCGTTTATGCCAAATTAATCATCTAATTATTCACTGGCTAATAGCGGATCGAGGCCACCTTGCAAATCTAGTGTGCGCAAATCCTCAAAGCCACCGATATGGTGATCATTGATATAAATTTGCGGCACGGTGCGACGACCAGTTTTTTCCATCATTTCAAGTCGCTGCTCAGGATGCAAATCTATGCGAACTTTTTCTATTTCCTTAACGCCCTTGCTTAGCAACAACTTTTCTGCATTTATGCAATATGGGCACACAGCCGTGCTATACATAAGAATCTTCGCCATACAACTAACCTTTCACCAATGGCATTTTTGCCTCTATCCAGCTATCCAAACCGCCTTGCAGGTTATGCAACTGTGTAAATTGCTGTTCACGCAAAACGTTACAGGCCGATTTGGCACGCATGCCTTTTTGGCAATGCACCAGTACAGGCTTATTTTTAAATTTTTCAATTTCTTTGAGACGTCCAACCAACTCACCAACAGGAATATGTTTTGCCCCTTGAATGTGTCCAGCCGCATATTCCGCCGCATCTCGCACATCAAGTATCAAGGGTTTAGTGCGGTTCATCAGCATTACCGCTTCGGTCGATGTAATATTTGCTACGCCACTCGCCCCGCGATTGAGATATGGCCATAACAACGCCAAACCAGAACCTAGTGCCAAACCAATATATATTGCGTTTTGTTTAATAAATTCCAAAATATTCCCTTTTAAATGCCCATTCTAGATGGTGACTTATCGTGTAAATTCAATGCTAACACGCCTGTTTTTATGCGCTTTTAATTCATTCGCCATTATAATGTAAGTATTGAATCCAATATTAAACATTTAACATGAAAACAACCCCTGTCATATTGATAATTTTAGACGGCTTTGGCTACCGAGAGGACACCAAAGACAATGCAATTGCGCTCGCTAAAACACCCAATCTGGATAAACTTTACGCACAATATCCACATACCCTCATTAATGCATCCGAACATTATGTTGGATTACCCGACGGGCAAATGGGCAACTCTGAAGTCGGGCACCTTAACATCGGCGCGGGTCGTATCGTATTTCAAGATTTTGAGCGTATTAATAACTCGATCAGCAGTGGCGAATTTTTCAAACATGCGGGTCTCATAAAGGCTTTTCAAAACTTAAAAGCCAATAACAAGGCGCTGCATATTCTAGGCTTGCTTTCCGATGGTGGCGTTCATAGCCATCAGACGCACATTCACGCCATGCTAGAAATGGCTAAGCAACAAGGCTTGGGCAAGGTTTATGTACATGCATTTTTAGATGGGCGTGATACTCCACCAATTAGCGCCGCGCCTTATATTGCAGCGCTTGAAGATAAGATTAAATCACTCGGAATAGGCAAAATAGCCACTATATCCGGCCGCTTTTATGGCATGGATAGAGACAAGCGCTGGGACCGCGTTGAAAAAGCTTATGCCATGATTACGGAAGGCATGGGCGAATTTACTGAATCAACCGCCTCTGAGGCGTTGCACAACGCTTACGCGCGAGGTGAGAATGACGAATTTGTAAAATGCACTTGCATACGCAAGTCGGACGAAGCGCCATTACACTTAGAAGATGGCGATGCGGTGGTGTTTATGAACTTCCGAAGCGATCGCGGCCGCCAGCTCACGCACGCACTACTTGCTGAAGAATTCGACGGCTTTCATCGTCGCCATGTGCCAAAACTATCAGCCTATTTTACTTTGACCCAGTACGATGCAAAAGAGACTAAAGCTACGCCAATTTTTGCGCCTTTCACAGTTAAAAACACGTTTGGCGAACATTTACAAAATTTAGGTTTAACGCAATTAAGAATTGCCGAGACAGAAAAATATCCTCACGTGACTTTCTTTTTTAACGGGGGTGAAGAAAAGGTATTTGAAGGTGAGGACCGCATTTTAGTGCCTTCACCAAAAGTTGCCACCTACGATTTGCAGCCAGAAATGAGTGCGGCTGAAGTCACAGACAGACTTGTGGAAGCAATTGAAAGCAAAAAATATAACGCGATTATTTGCAACTTTGCCAATTGCGACATGGTGGGTCACTCTGGCATTCTAGAAGCCGCAATTAAGGCGGTTGAAACATTAGATACGTGTATTGGCCGCGTGGTTACTGCCATGCAGCGCATTGGTGGCGAAGTGATTATTACCGCTGACCACGGCAATGCAGAATTGATGCGCGATTACGAACATAATCAACCGCACACGCAGCACACTACAAATCTAGTGCCTTTGATTTATATAGGTCGCAAGGCTAAGTTATCTCAAATTGGCGCACTTTCTGACCTAGCCCCGACTTTACTTAACATGATGGGCGTATCGCAGCCAACAGAAATGACCGGTAAAAACTTAGTGCATTTTGAAGCCTGATTTGAATGGTTCGACTATTTATTAGACTCCATTTCTTGGCGCTACTAATGTGCATAACAAGTGCCAGTTTTGCAGCAAAAAAAATTGATGCCGCAAAAGAAGATTTAAGCGAAGTAAAACAAAAAATTGAGGCCCTTAAAAAAGAACTTGATAACTCGCAAGAAGCCCATCACGACGCCACTGATGCATTAAAACAATCTGAAACTGCAATAAGTAAAGCAAACCAAAAGTTGCGAGAAATCGCCAAGAAACAAAAACAAAACCAGAGCACACTTGTGCAACTTAAAAAACAATCCCTCTCAATCAATGAGCAGCTCGCGCTTCAACAAAATCAATTAAGCAGCTTGCTCTATCAACAGTACGCGCAGGGCAACCAAAGTTACACAAGGCTGATTTTGCAGAACAAAAATCCAAGTGAAATCACACGCGATCTAAAATATCAAAGCTATATTGCCAAAGCCCACGCTAAACTGATTGATGATATGCAGTTAAGCCTAAATAAGGTAAAAAAACTGAATGAAGAAACTGCAGTAGCACTGCAGCAAGTTGCTGATTTAAAAACAAAACAAGAAGCTGAGCGTAACGAGCTGCAGCAACAAAAACAAGAAAAAGCGAAAGTGATAAAATCACTTTCCAGCAAAATTGCATCACAGCGCAATGAGATAAAAAAACTCTCACGTGACGAAAAAAACCTGACTAGCTTGGTGGAAAAGTTAGCCAAAATTGCTGCAAAACCTAAGAAGAAGATAGTACGCAAGCCCAGTAAAACTAAGCAAACCAACGAAAACCAAAATCAAAAGTCGGATGAGCCGATCGCAAAAAATGAAGAGACGCCTGACAATAGTTATGCGGGTGTTAGTTTCACCTCTCTGAAAGGTAAATTAAAGCTGCCGGTTCGTGGAGAAGTTACCAACCGCTTCGGTAGCGCGCGCGAAGATAGTGGAATTTCATGGAAAGGCTTGTTTATTAGGGCTTCTGAAGGCGCTGACGTAAAGTCAGTCGCTAGTGGTCGCGTAGTATTTTCAGACTGGATGCGCGGCTTTGGCAACCTGATTATTGTCGATCACGGCGGTGGGTACATGAGCCTCTATGGCAATAACCAAGCGGTGCTTAAGCAAGAAGGTGAAGAGGTAAGTGCAGGTGACACCATCGCCTCAGTCGGCAACAGCGGCGGCAATGAAAGTAACGGCTTATATTACGAACTACGCCGCCAAAGCAAGCCGTTCGACCCGCTGAGCTGGAGCGTTCTCCGTTAAAACTTATACCGCAGAGACCAACATGCAAGACCTATTGCATATGATTTATATAACAAAAAACGCACCAAAAGGTGCGTTTTTTATTAACTGGCTAAAATCATTTAGCTTCTTCTGCGGGCGCTTCTGCTGGTGCTGCTGGCGCTTCACCCGGAATCACAGCTTTGGGTGTATCTTTGAGTAGTTCTGCATTCTTTTTATCTAACTCTTCCTGAGGCACTGTAATGCCGGGAATAAGTTCATCTGCAGTTGGCACATAACCACCTGCTTCTGGCGTTGCAGGGGCTGCTTCAATCGCTGGTGCTGCGGGTGCAGCTTCTGCTGGGGCCTCTGTTGTTGGTGCAGCGTCCGCCGGAGCTTCCATTTCTTTCTCGCCACAAGCAGTTAGCAGCATGCCTGTTAACAATGCAGGCACTAACAATTTACCTGAAGTCCAAAATTTGGATGTCGCTTTCATACTTTCTCCTCTTAAAAAATAACTAAATTGGTCTATCTGGCTAAAACTACTAACGCACATTGTGTTTAAGCAAAACCCAAGCCAGCATCTGCACTGAGACAGTGCAAAGTAACTTTAAGTGCCCGCGCTTAGGAAATTTTCAGCAATCAGCTTACCTTTTGCATAAGCTTCTATCTCGTAGTGACTGTTATAATAACCATGACGACACGACCATAGGTAATTATACACTGTCATGCCATGAAGATACTGCGAAACGTGCGTTAACTCATGCCCCAGCAGTTCCGCACCTCTTTTGGTGTTTGGCTGATAATAGCCTTTGCGAAAATATATTCGATGTCCCAGCACTACTGCACACATATCACGTCGCAACCAAAATGGTACTTTACCATCAATAATGCGTGCTCTGTCTATCACAATTCGAGCAAAATAGGGTTTGAAAACATCTTGTTCTTGCGTGGTTAATGGGCGGCCTTGCTCAAACATGGTGCATATTACTCACCAATTATGTGCATAATAATGCGCCGCGTTGAGGGCATATGGCGATGCTCAAACAAAAAGATGCCCTGCCATTGCCCAAGTGCCAGTTTGCTATCAATAATCGGAATGGATAGGCTGGTTTGAGTAAGTGCTGTGCGCACGTGCGCAGGCATGTCATCAGGACCTTCTACCGTATGGATAAATAGGGAATCGCCATCGGGCACAAGGCGATTAAAAAACGCTTGCAAGTCCACAAGCACGTCACTGTCATAATTCTCGTTAATGAGCAAGCTTGCAGAGGTATGTTGAATGTAAAGTGTTAGCAAACCAGTATTGATATCCAGCTGATTTGCCCATTGCAGCACTTGCGGCGTGATGTCGTAAAGCTTGCGCCCTTGTGCTTTTACGCTTAATTCTTGAGTAAATTGTCGCATAGCTGGCCTTGATACAAAAGCCAATTATAGCAAGCCTATCGGTAGTTTTAACTTTCTACCAATAGAATGGGTAGCCGTAATTCAACCCCCAACCAAAACGTGAGCCACGCCAGTGGCGTCCATAATATGGAGATCCATAAAACGCACCAAAACGTGGCCCCCAAAACGGATCATAATATTGTTGTCGCGCCAAATCACGCTCGCGTCTAAGTTTCTTTTCTGCCTCAAACCGCGCCTTTTCCCGCTTATTTATTTCGTCGGCAATGGCGTTTTGCTTAGCTAGCTCGTTACTCTGCTCAATATACTCAAGTACTTTTGTGTCCACGCCCTGTTTATTTAAATCAAGCACTTGAGTTGGTGTGAGCTCGTAGCGGGAATTGCTGGTTTTGATTTTTTCGATGATTTCATCTGGTTTTTTACCTTGCTTGGAATCCGCAACAATTTCTTCCAAACTAACAGTTGCAACAGCTGGTGGCATAATCTTTGCCAGTTCTTCAGGCGTAATGCGCTCTACTTGAGGCTGTTTGGTTGCGCCAGTACTGGCGCATCCAGAAAGCATCAACAAACTCAATGCCAACACCATCAATATTCTCATTTTGAACTCACTTTCTTAATCGTTGGCGATGCCTTGGTAATACTCGAGTCATAGCCATGACGTTTTGATTGATATAACGCCAATACCTTCTTCACATACGCACGCGTTTCTTTGTATGGCGGCACGCCTTTATGTCGATCTACCGCACCCTCTCCCGCATTGTAGGCTGCTACTGCCAGCGTTACATCTCCCCGAAAATAAGACAAGAGCCAGCGTAAATAAGCGACGCCCCCCTTGATATTCTGACTCGCGTTAAAAGCATTCTTAACGTTAAAACGCTCTGCCGTAGCGGGAATTAATTGCATCAAACCATTCGCGTTCTTGTTGGACTTTGCGGAAACTTTAAAGTTTGATTCAGCAGTAATAATTGATAGCACCAATTTGGAATCCACCTTATACCAATTCGCTATCGTATCCACCAAATCCACCACCCAGCGCTTATTTTTAGGTAGCTTGGCAATGTAATTATCAATATCTGGCGAACCGCTGTGATCTGCATGCTGATAGGCAGACGCCTTCTCAGGCGCAACATCTTCCAGCACGCATTGCGGTGTATCCTGTGTACGGATTTCAATCGTTTCCAGCATTTTTTGCGCCTCAAAATGTCCGTGCATCGCCGCGATACCAAACAAATTTGCCGCATAGTCCCTGTTAGCGGGCACACCACGTCCAAACGCATAGAGCATACCTAAGCGATAAATTCCTTCAGCGCTACCATAGCGGGAAGCCTCGCAATAGAGATTTGCGGCTTTCCATTCGTTATTGATATCGCTATCATTGTTTTCTAACAAGCTCGCACGCTCAAGCAAATCTCTTACAACCGGCGGCTCGTTGTCAAAAGTCTCAATCTGGCTCTCGGTAAATGCCATTGCAGTGCTGGCTTGAAGCAAGCCAACTACTATGCATGCAACAATTAAACTTTTCAGCACGCGCTTCCTTAGTTATAAAAGCCTTAATTGGCTTTAGTAAAGGTCATTCTACCCGCATTAAAATCTACAACAATACAATCTTTTGCGGCAAAATGCCCGTTCAAGATTTCCTTCGCCAATGGGTTTTCAATCTCGCTCTGGATTGCACGTTTTAATGGACGAGCCCCATAAACAGGGTCAAAACCCGCATCGGCAATTTCGCCTAAAGCCTCGTCACTCACCTGCAATGTCATGTCCATTTTCGCCAGACGATTTTTAAGCAATTGCAGTTGTATGCCCGCAATCGATTTTACCTGCGTTGCACCTAATGCGTGGAAAACGACCACCTCATCAATACGGTTGACGAATTCGGGACGGAAATGCGTTTTCACTTCACCCATCACCGCTAATTTCACCACTTGGTAATCTTGGTCGCTCATGCTTTGAATCATCTGCGAGCCGAGATTAGACGTCATAATAATCACTGTATTTTTAAAATCCACAGTACGACCTTGGCCATCAGTCAAACGGCCATCATCCAAGACTTGCAATAGTACATTGAACACATCGGGATGTGCTTTTTCAACCTCATCCAGCAAAATAACGGAATAGGGTTTGCGACGTACCGCCTCGGTCAAGGTGCCGCCTTCTTCATAGCCCACATAACCAGGAGGCGCGCCAATCATGCGTGCCACGCTATGCTTTTCCATAAACTCGCTCATGTCGATGCGGATTAAATGATCTTCCGAATCAAACAGAAATCCTGCCAAGGCTTTACAGAGCTCGGTTTTACCAACACCAGTTGGCCCTAGAAATAAGAAACTACCATAAGGCCGATTCGGGTCACTCAAGCCAGAACGCGAACGACGAATCGCATCCGATACCAAGCGTACAGCTTCATCTTGCCCAACGACACGTTCGTGCAGTTTAGCTTCCATCGTCAGCAATTTTTCGCGCTCACCCGTCATCATTTTAGATACAGGAATGCCAGTAGCGCGACTTACTACTTCCGCAATCTCTTCAGCGCCAACTTCGGTTCGCAACATTTTGTGTTTAACGCCTTCAGAAGGAGTTTCTGATGCCTGTTTGAGCTGCGCTTCCAGCTGTGGCAACTTACCATACTGGAGTTCGGAAACCTTTTGCCACTCGCCTTTACGGGTAGCTTCTTCCATCTCTTGTTTTAGCTTATCGATTGCTTCTTTAATATGCGTGGAGCCTTGCACTTGGGATTTTTCTGCTTTCCAGATATCTTCCAAATCAGCATATTCTTTTTCAAGCTTGGTAATTTCTTCTTCAATCAAACCGAAGCGTTTAAGTGAACCTTCATCTTTTTCACGGCGTACCGCTTCACGCTCAATTTTGAGCTGAATCAGACGACGTTCAAGCTTATCCATCACCTCGGGTTTGGAATCGATTTCCATCTTGATGCGACTTGCGGCCTCATCAATCAGGTCAATCGCCTTATCTGGCAAGAAGCGGTCTGTGATGTAGCGATGCGACAGTTCAGCTGCAGCTACAATCGCTGGGTCGGTAATTTCTACGCCGTGGTGCAACTCATACTTTTCTTGCAAACCTCGCAAAATGGCAATCGTCGCCTCCACACTTGGCTCATCGACTATAACTTTTTGAAAGCGACGCTCTAATGCAGCATCTTTTTCGATATATTTGCGATATTCATCCAGCGTTGTTGCACCTACACAATGCAACTCACCGCGCGCCAAAGCAGGCTTGAGCATGTTGCCGGCGTCCATAGCGCCTTCGGCCTTACCCGCACCCACCATCGTATGTAACTCATCGATAAATACAATTGTTTGACCTTCGTCTTGGGAGAGTTCTTTCAACACTGATTTGAGGCGTTCTTCAAACTCGCCACGATATTTTGCACCCGCCAGCAAGGCTGCCATATCCAGCGATAATACTTTCTTATTTTTCAACGAATCCGGGACTTCTCCATCCACAATACGTTGAGCCAAACCTTCTACAATCGCAGTTTTACCCACGCCAGGCTCGCCAATCAAAACCGGATTATTTTTAGTGCGCCGTCCAAGTATCTGAATCGCGCGACGAATCTCGTCATCACGCCCAATCACGGGGTCAAGTTTACCCAAACGCGCACGCTCAGTTAAATCTACAGTATATTTTTTGAGCGATTCGCGATTTTGTTCGCCTTCCTGCGAATTCACATTTTCGCCTCCACGGACTTGCGTAATCGCCTGCTCTAACGCTGCTTTGGTGAGGCCGCTAGACTTAAGCAGTCTACCTGTTTCGCCTTTATCATCCGCAAGCGCTAACAAAAACAATTCGCTCGCAATGTAGCTATCGTTGCGTTTTTGCGCGAGTTTATCGGTAAGGTTTAACAAATTATTGAGGTCGCGCGAAATCGCTACTTCGCCTTCGTTAGTAGCAACCTTTGGCAGATTATCGAGCGCTGTCTTAAGCGATGTTTTGAGTGGCGCAAGATTTACCCCTGCTTGCGCCAGCAAAGACGCCGTGCCCCCATCATCCTGGCTTAGCAAAGCACTTAATAAGTGCTGCGGCTCTATACTCGGATTGTCATTGCCCACAGCGATGCTTTGCGCATCTGCAATGGCTTGTTGGAATTTGGTTGTTAGTTTATCGAAACGCATTGATATCTCCATTAAAATTACCCTTACTTAGTAAATGGGGATTAATGCGTAAAAATCAATTGGGGTTAATTTTCTGAGATTTGTACAAGTTTTAAGCCATCATGAGCAATGTTAACCGCTAAATATATTTTTCCTTTACTTTCAATTAGTTGAGGATAATCGGTCTTATGCTTTGTTGTAAAAATGCGTTTTGTGTCATCCCAAATTTTGCCACCATCCTCTGATTTCATTAGATAAATTTCCGTTGCTTTTTCGGTATTCGTTTCCCTCCAGACAAGCCATACTTTCTCGCCAAGACTTAGCAATGATGGATGCCCTGCGCCATTTTTCATGTTGCCGAATTTTTTGGGCGGCGAGCTTACCCATGCTTCGCCATCCATGCGCGCTACCATCAAACTGGGATTATCGCCTGCACCATCAAAATACGCCATGTGATAACCAAAACCCTCACCCACAGCAAGCGCGCCGCCATGATGTGGGCAACCATCTATTTTCCAACGCCCAAAACTGGCTCGCACAATCACTGGTTTGGTATTAGGAACAATCTCGGCAATGGCGTGGTCACGCTCGCTACCAGCAAAGACATGCCGCCACATTGCTACTACCGTACCATCCAGTTTATTGGCCAATGCGATGCGACAGCACTCACAGCTACTATCAGCCAACTTTTGCTCAGGCGCAAAGGCTTTACCGGCATCGTTAGAAATCGCATAATAAATAGCGGCACCATCGTAAATCTTACCCGCTGCTTTAGCAGCGATTAAATCGCGCTTATCTACCCACGCTACCGTAATTTTTCCATTTTTTGCAACGTTCAGTGCATCGAATCTGTGCGTGATTTCCGCATGATCTTGATGGACGATATAGGGCTTTTCAAACGACTTGCCCCCATCTACCGAACGCGCAAACCATACATAACCTGCAAAAGGTGCCTTAAGTGCTTCTGTCCAAGTAAGATAGATATTACCTTGCGGACCAAGGGCGATTTTCGGTCGTGCCTCGCCATCTGCACCAATTTTTTGCGCTGTCGGATTCACTTTTACGGGAACGGCAAAGGTTTTGCCTAAGTCTTCGCTTGCATCGACCTCTACAAACCCCTCTTTAACACTTGCACGCCAAAGTTTACCGTTCCCATCGAAGGCCACACTCACCGCCAGCGTGCTTTTTTGCGGCATGGTGTGGGCTTCGTGCGCAAAGGCATTTAAGCTAAATAAGGTACAAAATAGCACCAATAATTTTTTCATATTAATAATCAAACTTCACGCCTGCAAAAAACTGTCTCTGCGGATACGGGTTTGGGTTCACATAATATTTGTAGTTACCAATATTATTTACACCCACAGAAGCCGTCCACCTGTCCGTGGCTTTATATAACAGCTTGGTGTCAAACACTGCATATTTGCTCACCGTTGTACCAAACTTGTTTGGGTCAACCGTGTTGTAGAGCAAATTCACTTCTTGCGCCTCACTATACCGTCCTGCCAAACTTAGCGATAGCTTATCATCGAAATGATAAACGCCAACTAAAGTAGCTCGCCATTCGGGAATGCGTGGTTGCGGCTTGCCTTCAGTAAATGGATTTTTGTCATTTTTAATGATTTCAGAATCGACATAGGTCAAGCTGCCCGTTAAATCAAATCCGTGAATAAATAGATCTTCCACTTGTAGCGAAGTTTCAACCCCTGTACTACGAATTTTATCCACGTTTTGAATACTGCTGATTGTAAAACCTGGAATAGTGGTAGTGTCACTTTGCGAAATCAATGCATCTTTTTTATCTTCAAAAAACACCGAGGTACGCCACAACCCATTTGCCAATATTTTTTCTGCAGAAAATTCAGCCGAATTCACATTCTCAGGTTTCAGGTTAGGGTCATTCGCACGAATATTGCCGGGTAAACTAATCGTCTGAAACATTTCAGCCACGGTGGGATAACGATATGCCTTGCCATAAGACGCCCTTAAAAGCCAATCAGGACGAGCTTGGTAGCTCAGCGCCAATTTTGGAGAAAAGTCATTTTGTGAGCGGTCATCATAATTGAGTTGCCTAAATGCTACCGGGTTAGAGATGTTGAAATTACTGCCATCAAACGCCTTCCAGTGCTCCCAACGCCCGCCCGCAGTCAACTTCCAATCCGGTGCGAATGCCCATGCGTCTTGCAGATACAGCGCTTGTGTTTGCGTTTTACCATAAGAGTTAGTGCGTAGCGTGCCATTATCAGACTTAAGCCAGTTTGCTACATTAAGTGTTTCAGACTCTAACTCGTATTGATCGTAGTGATATCCAAAACTTATTTGGTGTTCACTTTTCAGGTCTCCGTCAGGCCGCCAGTCACCACGCAAATCCAGCGTCTTCCAACCTGTGCCTTTGCCATCTACCAACGTACCCGCCGATTTTACTGCACCATCACCCGGGTCGAACGCATTGGTTTGCACCGCAGTGCGCACAAACTCTTTATCTTGATCGTAGATGCTGGCCATTGCCTCCCAGTCCCAACGCCCTTCAGAATTGGTTTTAAGCGAAAGTCCGTGCATCCAGTGTTCCGACTCGCTATGGCTTGGGCCTGTTGCTGTTAAAGCATAGAAATTTGGATCCCCTGCAAAACGCACAAATCGCGTAGTTCCGCCTGTGGTGGTGTTAAACAAGGTTTGCCCACTCGCCGTTTTGAGATAGCTATCTACATCGCCATCAGAATCGTTATCCCAGTAGCCCAAAGTATAAGTACCTTTTAATGTAGGCGTAAAATCGTAAGCAATTTTGATTGTGGCATTCTCCTGAATCGTATGGTCAATGCCTGTTGTGGCAGTCACCACACGGGCATTCCCTTGCGGGTCGGTGTCTCTATAAGCACCGCTAACAAGTGTAGAATTGGCTAAATTACCTGCCCCAGTAGTGTTGCGCGTTGCCGTGCCAAATGTTTGTGGCTGACCGTGACTATCTAAATGGTCTAAGCGCAATCAAAAAAGATAAATCATTATATTTGCTACCAACCGAGGCGCTCTCATGGTGTCCACTAAACGACTCATCTGTGCCATAAAGTTTAAAATTCTGCGTAAACATATCAAACTTGGCATGTGCCTCGAACTTCTCTGGCATGCTGGTAGTAATATTCAAGACGCCACCCGCAGAGTTGCCCGGGTACAGGGCTGAAAATGGTCCGTACATGACATCTATCCGCTCAATTTGATCTGGCGACACCATGCCCCAGCGTGGAGGCGTACTGAAGCTATTGTTCAAAAAGTTAGAGAGCAACAATCCATCTGCATACACTGTAGTTTGCGCACTGGCAATTGAGCTATTGAGGCGCATCACCAAAATGCCGTTACGGTCACCAATATAACGCTCACGCACATGAATACTGGGTAAATATTGCAGCGCCCCCGATGTGGTGACTGTATTTGCGCTCTCTTCAATCTGCTTTGCGGTAACACTTTCAACGGTGCCTGGCACGTTGGCGGGAAAAGCAGGTTTAACTGCGGTTATCTCGATTTTTTCTGTTTCCATGTGTTCTGCCAAAGCCTGCTGCGATAAAACTGATAAAGCAGTTAAAACAGATAGGTAAATTATTTTTTTCATGATTTATCTTTCTAAAAATTAAATATACTTTGCAGCACGCCCAGCAGTACTATCCGCGGTTTGTTTAAGTTCGATAAACATCTCTTCTAAAAACGTGACCACTTCTTTTGGTGCGCTTGCCACAGAGCCAGCGTTAAATGGCGGTTGCGGGCTATATTCCAGATATAGCTGAACGGCTTCTGCATAAGTTTGGTTGCGAAGTTTTGCAATAATCGACAACCCAAAATCCAGCCCAGCCGTTACGCCGCCACCTGTAATACGGTTACGGTCTGTTACAACGCGCTCGCTCACAGGCGTAGCACCTAGCTTGCTTAGCGTGTCTAATGTGGCCCAATGCGAAGTCGCTTTGTAGCCTTTAAGCAAGCCAGCAGCGCCTAAAATTAGCGAGCCAGTGCATACACTGGTGATGTATTTTGCCGTTTTGCCTTGCTCTTTGAGAAAGACCAGCACCTCAGGGTCTTCCATCATGGCAAATGTACCCGGCACACCACCCGGCACAAACAACACATCGAGATTTTTTGGGCAATCCGCAAAGGTTGTAGTGGCGGCAACAGGAATCATCGCGGGTTGTTTAGGGTCCATATTCCCCACAGGGTTTTTGTCTTTCCACACTAAATGAATCTCGCGATTCATCAATGACTCGAACATGGCAAGCGGGCCTACCAAATCTTGCAAAAACATGCCCGGGTAAACCAGCATCGCAATCACCAGCTTATCGCCACCTGTTAGTGCAGCATATTTGTCCATCGATTGCTGATGGTGCTGGTTGTCTTGCGTGCCCACAGGTGCTTCTGTTTTTTCTGTGGCTGTTGCTGCATCTGCACGCTTGTTAAGCAGCAAAGTTGCAGAAGCCGCACCTGCTATCTGGATAAATTTTCTGCGATCCATAATAGCCTCCTAGTACTTAAACGATGCTGTTAAATAAGCACTTGTGCCATTATCTGGCGCAATACGACCACCTAAATAATTGTAGAATTGGTAGTAATCTTCATTGGTCAGGTTTTTTACCGTTAAGCCTAAATTGTAGCGAGCCGTTTGATAATTAACTGCAGCATCAATCGTATGATAGCTATCAGCCTTAAACGTATTAGCATTGTCTACATACGCTTCTGATTGCCAATAAGCGCCTAAGCCTGCACTTAGCCCTGATACCCCCAATGATGCAAAATTGTAATTAGCCCAAAGTCTTGCACTATTTTTTGGGACACCTTGCAACTGGTTACCGCTTAGTACAGTGGTACTTGCATTTTTTGTAAACTCCGCATCGGTGTAAGCGTAGTTACCTAACAGGTTGATTGATGGTGTAATTTGCCATGTTAGATCTGTTTCAAAACCACGTGAGCGTTCTTCACCATTGGTTAATGAGCGTGTAAAGCTTGCTGGATCTGAAATAGCCACATTGCTTCTATCAATATGATAAACCGCCACCTGACCAGTTAAACTGCCAGTATCCACTTTAACGCCCGCCTCGCGCTGGCGCGTTTCTTCTGGTTCTGGTGTGCCGCTAAATAATGCAAAAGGCTGCCCTCTCAAACCTTCGCTATAGTTGGCAAATACAGAAATGTTGTCCGTAACATCTACCACAGCACCTAATCTTGGTAGTAATTTGTTCTTCTCTGTATTGGCTTTTGCTTGTTGGTAAACCGAAGTGAAATTGAACGCTCCAACATTAGCCAATGTGGCTGCAAGGTCAAGTTCTGGGCCCTTGTAATCAATCTCCACATGCGCATGACGTAAACTGGCCAACAAGTGTAGCTTATCTGCAATGGTACTTTGCCATTGGCCATACGCGCCATAAGTGGTATTAGTTACAAAGGTATTATTGACACCCGCTCCTGGTTTGCTATACGGGGCAAAGCTTGGGTTGGTTAAATCTACTGGGGTTGAGCATGGAAATCCGAAAAAATGCTGCGGTAGGGCAATCACCAACGGCAAGCACTTTGAGCGTATCTCCATCAAATGCGGCATCTAAATCGATATAGCCTTTGTCTTTAAATTTGCTGTAATCCGCACCGATTAATACGGTATTTTTGGTAGCTCCCCAATCAAATTTGGCGGTGGCGTTAGCCAGTATCGTTTTTTCTGTCTGTTCTTGGTACAACTGTGTATTGTAAATACCCCAGCTTGTTGGGCTCACATCCGTTCTGTCTGGCGTATTACCACCAAAAACTTGTGCCTTTTGATCAAACTCCGATTCTGCGTACCTGCCCTTTACATTAAAAGACCAAACATCATTGAGTTTATGGTCTAGCGTTGCCCAAATACCATCAAACTCTGTGGTACTGTCAGGTAGATTTTTATCACCAATAAATAAGTCTGATTTAAGTTTAAAGTTGCCTGCAACTGTGCCTGTCGCTGGCAACCCTTGATAATCTTGTTGCTCCCAACGAGAAACCTTGCCTTGCAAAGTCAAAGAAGTTGTATCGTTATTGGTAAAGGTAATGGATGGATTGATGTTATAACGCTTTTGCTCGACCACGTCCGTATTGCTGTCAGCGCTTGTATATTCACCTGTAATACGAAACAACACGTTTTCATTGATAGGTTGGTTGATATCAAAAAACGGCTGCACAAAGCTATCTGTGCCAACTTTAATGCCAAACTCTCCAAACGCATTTGCTTGCGGAAGCTTTGAAGTAATATTTACAACACCACCCAAAGGCGATCCTGAGCCACCGCTATATAAAATGGCATTTGACCCTTTTAACACCTCTAAACTTTTTACATTAACCAAGCTTTCTCTATCGCCTGAGTTGTAGTATTGCGTAAATCCATCCAGTAACTGCTCGGCTTTAAAGCCTCTAATCCTTGTTGCATCAAATGATGGGGTAGAAAATTGATTATTGACAACAACACTACTTACGTTACTTAATGCCTCTCCTAGCGTAATGTTCTGTTGGTCTTCTATGACAGCACGGGGAACGATAATAATAGATTGCGGCACCTCTTTAATCGGCGTGTCAGTTCGTGTCGCAGAACTGCTATTCTTTACTGCATAACCAGTATCATCTTTTGCTGCAGTTACACCAATTTCATCCAAATGGATTGTCTCGTCATGCTCAGCTTGCGCCAGCAAAGGTAAAGCTGCTAGCACAGCCATTAATATTTGTTTGCGAATCATTTCCCACCCCCTTAAAGTTAATTTAGTTATGCGGCTTTTGCTTGATTTCTTAAGTGCGTATCTGGCACATATTTCACCAGCTCATAAAGCTCACACTCAAAAAATGCACATAACTTATCTAGGTGGTCAGTCACTGTGTTATAGCCTTGGTTTTTCATCATGCGGAAGAGAGTCATGCGGCTGATGCCTGTTGCATCCGCAATTTCACTAAGCGTGATTTTGCGATTCCACTCTAACTTTTTAGCTTTAATAAGCTCGGTAATTTGTAAATAAATCATTTGTGTACTCCAATTAAATTTTGCCAGTGCAGCATTGCTGCAATAGCAAACAATATTTTCTGCAGACGCAAAAAAGCCTGCAGAAACGCGTTTAAAATTTAATTAAAGTACTGGTGGAGCGCGCGAAGGATGCGCAGTTTGGATGAAGCTAGGTTGAACAGGTGTAACGTAATCAAAATCGATGGTTTTTGCTTGCTCAGCAAGCATTAATATCCATGCGGGTGCTGGGGCAATAGCTACATTAGCCGCACCTGCACTGCAAAACGGGCAATGGTCAAAATGCATACCCATATTTTTCGGGTTAGCATCTTGCTGCTTTTGGTTAGTTGGTAGCTCTGTTGAGAACTGGTTGCCTTTGGTGGTTACAACATCAATAACAACTTTTTCGCCATTGCTGGTACAAATTATTTGTGAAAACGAGCTATTGCCAGTGTGCGCAGCAAGGGCGTGAGAGATTGTTGGCGCTAAAGACGCAAATACAACCGCAAATAATGCGATAAAATGCAATAAACGATGGTATTTTCGCGCTAACATCCGTGCATTATAGCGCTAGTTAATTTATATATACAATACAACCAAAACAAACTTACAAAGGTAAACCATGGCAGCAGGTAGTTTATTAGCACTTTTAGACGACATCGCAACGATTTTAGATGATGTTTCGGTGATGACACAAATCGCCGCAAAAAAAACAGCTGGCGTATTGGGTGATGATTTAGCACTAAATGCACAACAAGTATCTGGAGTAGCCGCAGAACGCGAATTGCCCGTGGTGTGGGCGGTTGCAAAAGGTTCATTCATTAACAAACTCATTTTAGTACCGGCCGCACTTGCCATTAGCTACTTTATTCCGTGGTTAATCATTCCGCTGCTTATGGTTGGTGGTGCTTTTTTATGTTTTGAAGGTTTTGAGAAAATTGCGCATAAGTTGCTGCACAGTAAAGAGGACGACGCACATCACGAAGCAGAAATTAAGGAAGCGCTAGAAGACCCGAAGGTTGATTTAGTCGCATTAGAAAAAGATAAAATCAAAGGCGCTATTCGCACTGATTTCATCCTCTCTGCTGAAATTATCGTCATCGCACTGGGCACAGTCTCCACCGCAGCTTTTAGCAAACAAGTTACCGTAGTTTCACTTATCGCAATAGTCATGACGGTGGGCGTTTATGGCTTGGTCGCAGGGATAGTTAAACTCGATGACCTCGGTTTGCATCTGATGCTAAAAAAGGGCAAAAGCTTTTTTGCACAACTACAACGCAAAGCGGGTGAAAAAATTCTGGCCTTTGCGCCTTACTTAATGCGCACACTTTCCGTGGTGGGAACTGCAGCAATGTTCTTGGTTGGTGGCAGTATTATTGGGCACGGCGTTCCGGTTTTACATCATTTTAGTGAGCATGTTGCTGAATTTTTACGTCAATTACCTACAATTGGCAACACGTTAGCAGTAATTTCGCCGATTTTAGTGGATGGGGTGATTGGCTTAATGGTGGGCGCGATTTGCGTAGGGATGTTTAGCTTGGTTGGTAAATTTATACCAAAAAAACATTAGAAACGCCTAGGCCTCAAAATTAGATTTCTTCGTCGGCCGAAAATCGTTGTTCTAAAAACGGAAAAGCTTCATTGTGATAACCACGCTCTTCCCAAAAACCGCGCCTGTCATGCTCGTGTAGCTCAATAGCTTTCAGCCATTTGGCGCCTTTCCAAGCATAGCGTTTTGGCACCACCATGCGCACAGGGCCGCCATGCGCAGTTGTGAGCGGGTAACCCAACACGCTATGCGCAATGATCACATCTTCATCCAGCAAGGCTTCTAGCGGCAAGTTGGTGGTATATCCATCATAACCGTACATGGTTACAAACTTTGCCTCTGCCTTTGGTGCAGCCTGCATCAGAAGCTCACGTGCTGAAACGCCCTGCCAATCCATATCCAGCCTGCTCCAACGCGTTACACAGTGAAAGTCCGATACATCGGTAATCTGCGGCAAGGCTTGATAGGCTTCCCAGTTGAGTTTAATTTCATTCTCTACCAAACCATAAATACGTAGCGACCAATTGTTTTTATTGATATCCGGCAAAATTCCTAGATCAAGAATCGGGAAATTGGTCACTAATTTTTGACCTGGTGGCACACGTTCATCGGTGCTGGGTTTGCTGGGCTTGTTGCCCCTTTTTGCTAAGGCAATTTTTCCCTCAATCAGTTTTTTCCAGTCAGGCATATCAGGTTTTTGTTTGTTTAAAACTATCCAATAATAAAATACCAACACCTACAGAAATCGCGCTATCCGCTACATTAAAAGCCGGGAAGTAATTATCGTTAAGATGAAAATACAAAAAATCCACCACGTAGCCCAAGGTGATTCTGTCGTATAAATTACCGATTGCGCCACCTAATACTAAGGCCAAGCCAAAGCAAAAAAGTTTTTGATCTTGATGCTTTTTTAATAGATAACTAATTACGATAACAGCCACAATTGAAACACTTGTGAAAAACCATTTTTGCCAGCCACCCGCATCTGCCAAAAAACTGAATGCCGCACCTTCATTATGAAATCGCACCAAATCAAAAAAGCTTGTTACCGTTAAATGATCCCCCAGTTGAAATGCCTTTTGAACCATGCTTTTGGTTAAAAGGTCGAGCGCAACAATAGCAGCGCTAATGCCAAACCATTTATAAAGATTAGGCATATTTGCGTGGCTCACCTTTACCAAATAAATTGCTGACACAACGGCCGCAGATATGCGGATGCGCTGGGTCAGCACCTACATCGGCGCGGTAGTGCCAGCAGCGATCGCATTTTTTGTGTGCGCTGGCCTTCACTACAATTTTTTGTTCTTTATCATTTTTAACTTTATGCACTTTTGCACTTGAGGTAATCATTGCAAAACGCAAGTCATCCGCCAATCCATCTAGCGCTTCAAAAGTATCAGATGATACATAAATATCGAGCTCAGCTTGCAATGACGAGCCTACTTTACCCTCTGCGCGCAACACTTCAATCTCTTTTGCCGCATTACCACGCATATTAACCACTGCCTGCCAAGCGTTTAATCTTGCTTTAGTTAAGCCATGTTCGGGCAGTTTGTACCATATTTCCGTAAATACGGTTTCGTCCAAACTCAAGCCTAAAGTCTGCCAAATTTCATCTGCAGTAAAGCTTAAAATCGGTGCCATCAATCGCATCAAGGCATGCGTGATATGATGCAGGGCGCTTTGCGCTGCGCGACGTGCATGCGAAGTTTCACCCGTTGTATAAAGTCTATCCTTCAAAATATCCAGATAGAACCCACTTAAATCTTCATTACAGAAACCGACAAACTTTTGCATCGCCAAGTGGAATTCGTAACGCTCGAAATCTGCTAAAACGCCAGTTTGCAATTGCTCGGTCAAATGTAGTGCATAACGGTCAATTTCAAGCCAATCATCAACTGGCAGCAGGTCTTTGCTTGCATCAAAATCGGCCAAATTAGCCAATAAAAAGCGTAAGGTGTTGCGAATTTTTCTGTAGCTATCTGCCACACGTTTTAAAATTTCGTCGCTAATCGTTAGCTCTGCGGAGTAATCGGTACTCGCCACCCACAAACGCAGAATGTCAGCACCATAAGTATCCATCACCTTTTGCGGCGCAACCACGTTGCCTTTGGATTTACTCATTTTGTGGCCGCTGCCATCCACCACAAAGCCATGTGTTAAAAGCGCTTCGTAAGGCGCACGGCCATCAATGGCACAACCTGTTAAAAGGCTAGACTGAAACCAGCCGCGATGCTGATCTGAGCCTTCTAAGTACAAATCTGCAGGAAAATTAAGCTCCGGCCTGCGCTTCAATACGGCAGCATGCGTTGCACCCGAATCAAACCAAACGTCCAACGTATAAGTCACTTTTTTGTATTGATTATTGATTGCGCCAGAATTATCACGGCAAGCCGCATTGGTATTGGTCTGCAGGAAGGCACCTTCATCCAAACTAAACCATGCTTCAACGCCACTTTGTTCTACTAACAACGCAGCGGCCTCTAGCAAATCCACAGTTTGCGGATGCGGCTCACCCGTTTCTTTATGCACAAAAAATGGCATCGGCACGCCCCAATTACGCTGGCGTGAAACGCACCAATCAGGGCGATTTTTAATCATCGCTTCAAGACGGGCTCTGCCCCAGCTCGGGAAAAACGCTGTGGAATCCACCGCTTTATTTGCATATTCACGCAAGCTAATGCCAACAGCATCTTCTTGATACATGCCAATAAACCATTGGTGTGTCGCCAACTGCATCAGCGGTGTTTTATGGCGCCAGCAATGCGGAAAACTATGGTTCAAGCGCGCGCTGGCGAGCAGCGTGCCGTTATCCTGCATCGTGGTGAGAATCACTTTATTCGCTTCTTGGCGCGTTAGGCCGCGAATAGCTTCAAGCTCCACCAAATCGCTATTAAAGAACTTTCCATCGCCGCCCATTAAAATACGTGGTTTTTCATTAGGGTAATTAGCTTTCATCACCAGCCAGTCATCGTTACCATGAGCGGCAGCGGTATGCACCAAGCCTGTACCCGCATCGGTCGTCACATGGTCACCACAAATTACTGGCACTTGGCGGTTGTCGAAAGGATGTTGTAGTTGCAAACCTTTTAACATAGTACCTTTGGCACAAGCCAATAGGGACGTGCCTTCCAGCCATATCTTTTTAGCGTGGTTTCCGCTAAGTCGTGCGCTAAAATCAACAAACCTTTGTCGGTTTTAATTAAATCGTAATCCAATTCAGCATTTACGCTAACTGCTTGGTTAGCTGGCAATGTCCACGGTGTGGTTGTCCAAATCACTGCATAAGCTCTACCTACCACTTCAACTCCAAACGCCTTGCTTAATGCCGCGTTATCAACAACCTTAAACCCCACGTCAATCGCAGGCGAATTCACATCCTCATATTCCACCTCAGCTTCCGCCAACGCGCTGCCGCAATCCACGCACCAATGCACGGGCTTGCTGCCTTGATAAAGATAGCCATTTTTATAGATCTCGCCGAGCGCGCGCATGATGTCGGCTTCAGTTTTAAAATCCATCGTTAAGTATGGATGATCCCAATCACCCAACACGCCTAAGCGAATAAAGTCTTTCTTTTGCTTTTCTACCTGCTCTGCAGCATAGGCGCGGCAAAGCTCGCGAAACTTGGCGGGGTCGATATTTTTGCCGTGATTTTTCTCGACAACAAGCTCAATCGGCAATCCATGGCAATCCCAGCCCGGCACATAAGGCGCATCAAAACCACTCATGGTTTTGGATTTTATAATGATGTCCTTTAAGATTTTATTAACGGCATGACCAATATGAATATCGCCATTGGCATACGGCGGGCCGTCATGCAGAATGAATTTTTTTGCGCCTTTGCGAGCCTTGCGAATGCGTTCGTAAAGTTTTTTATCTTGCCATGCCTTTAGCCAAGCGGGTTCACGCTTTGCCAAGTCACCCCGCATGGGGAAAGGCGTTTCAGGCAGGTTTAATTTATATTTAGACTCTTGGTCTGGTTTATTTTGGTCTGTCATGTTTTATTTCTTAAAATATTCTTTGGCAATTGCTACATCTTTGGCAATTTGCGCTTTTAATGCATCTAAATTTTCAAACTTCATTTCATCGCGCAATTTTTTCAAAAACTGCACATGCACGTGGCGACCATATAAATCACTATCAAAATCAAGCACATGCACTTCAAGCAACAGTTTCGGCACACCTTCAATCGTAGGCCGCACACCTAAATTAGCCACACTTGGTAAACCATCCAATTTTACCGCATAAACACCCGTTAGCGCAGGCCGCTCGTGGCGCATATGAATATTTGCAGTAGGGAAACCTAACTGACGACCCCGCTTAGCGCCATGCACCACTCTACCGCTAATACTGTAGTGCCGCCCCAGGAGTTGCAAAGTCGTATCTAAATCTCCTGCAGCAAGCGCATTACGCACCAATGTACTAGATACACGCACTTCACCAAAGTTTACTTGTGACAAACTAATTAAATCGAAATGATGCACACGAAAATCATCCACACTGCCAGCTCGTTTTGCACCAAACTTAAAATCCTCACCCACCAAAATTGTATTTGCGTTTAATTTGCCACGAAGTATTTCAAGCATAAAATCTTGCGCAGTTATTTGCGCAAACTTTTGATTGAAGGCGCAAACAAACACTTTTTGAATATTAGCTTCAGCAAAATACTCCAGCTTTTCACGTAAAGTTGTCAGGCGCGCCGGTGCGTTTTGTGGTGAAAAAAACTCTCTCGGATGTGGCTCAAATGTCATCACCGATGGAATTAATTTTTTTGTTTCTGCAGCAACTGCCAATCTTTTCAATAAGGCCTGATGACCCAAGTGCATGCCATCGAAATTGCCAATTGCTAGCGCCAGTGGCTCACTAGCTTGTGACGGAAAATGACGGAAAACCTGCATGCGCCTACATTCTCAACCTAAACACTAATACGTTTACTAAAATCTTTGGGGCGGAAACCCAACAACCATAGCGCGGCAAAATATACCATTGCGCCAGCCACTACTAAAACGCTAATCCATAGCAGTTTTGACATTGTTTTAAGTTGCATCCAATCGCCCGCCAACGCGGCGATATAACGCAAAGCAAGCGCCATTAATATCAGTGCTATGACTAATTTTAAGTAAAACATCCACCAGCCTGATTGCGGCTGATACACCTGATGACGACGTAATTGGTAATACAGCAAGCCAGAATTGACACACGCGCCAATACCTGTGGCCAGTGCCAAGCCCCAGTGGCGATAATCAAGGCCTACAACAAAAATCAGATTCATTGCTTGCGTTAAGAGCAATGTAAAAATAGCAATTTTGACCGGCGTTTTAATATTCTGCCGCGCATAAAAACCTGGGGCTAACACTTTCACTAAAATAAGCCCGAGCAAGCCCACGCTATAAGCCGTCACCGCCTGCTCAGTCATTCGCACATCAGTTACACTAAACTTTCCATAATGAAAGAGGCTCGCCACCAACGGCTCTGACAACACCGCCAAAGCAACAGCAGCTGGCGCTGCCAGTAAAAAAGTTAAACGCAAACCCCAGTCGAGTAACAAACTATATTCACCGTCTGATTTTTCAGCAAAAGATCTGGATAGACTGGGCAACAAAATCGTACCCAAAGCCACACCCAGAACGCCTGTGGGAAATTCCATCAACCTATCGGCGTAATACAGCCATGACACGCTACCCGTTTGCAGGAAAGAAGCAAAAATATTGTTGAGCACAATAGAAATTTGCGCGACAGAAACGCCAAATATCGCCGGCAGCATCAGCTTCATAATGCGCTTTACGCCCTCATCTTGCCAATTCAATTCATACCTAGGCAGCAAACCAAGCTGGCGTAGGTAAGGCCACTGGTAAATTAACTGCAATATGCCTCCAACAAAAACAGCCCAAGCCAGCACCTTAATAGAGTAATTAAAGTACGGCGCAATTAAGAGTGACGCCACAATAAATGAGACATTTAGCCAGACCGGTGTAAATGCGGGTACTTGAAACTTGCTGTAAGTATTGAGCACACCCCCGGCGAGCGAAACCATAGATACAAAGAAAATATAAGGGAAAGTGATTCGCAACAGTTCAACAGTAAGCTGGAATTTTGTCTGCATCTTTCACAAAACCCGGCGCTGTTACCCCAACAATCAAAGGCGCAGCCAGCATTCCCAGTATGGTCACAATAACCAGAAAAATTCCCATCAGGCTCGACACATGGTTGATTAGCGCATGGGTTTCAGCCTGTGTGCGTTTGGCTTTGTATTCCGACAAAATCGGCACAAAAGCCTGACTGAATGCACCTTCTGCAGAAATTCGCCGTAACAGATTGGGGATTTTAAATGCTACAAAGAATGCATCTGTCGCCAAACCCGCGCCAAACATGCGCGCAATTAGCGTATCGCGCACAAAACCCAAGATGCGCGACAAGAATGTCATGCTACCTACGCCGGCAAGGACTTTAAGGAGATTCATGGATAGTAAGCAGTTTCATAGAATGCCGTGATTTTAACACGCTATGATGCGGTTTTTTCTTGCAGACAAATTGAGTTTAGTTCTTGCAAAAAGTGTTAAAAAACACTAATATACGCGGCTTCGTATTTAATACAGACAAAAGCACTAGGAAAAAGCACACATGGCAAACACCGCACAAGCACGCAAACGCGCGCGCCAATCCGTCAAAGTTAACGCGCACAACGCCGCATTGCGCTCAACTTTGCGTACTGCAATTAAAAAAGTAATTAAAGCTGTAGAAACAGGCGACAAAGCAGTTGCTGCCGCCGCTTATGCTGAAAATGTCAGTGTGATTGACCGCATTGCAGATAAAAAAATCATCCACAAAAACAAAGCCGCGCGCCATAAGAGCCGTCTGAGCGATGCGATTAAAGCCATGAAAGGCGATTCTGTAGCAGGCGTGAAAAAAGAAGCAAAAGCAGCTAAAACAAAACCAGCAGCAGCTAAAGCGAAAGCTGCACCGGCAAAAGCAGCAGCACCGAAAGCTGCAGCAAAACCTAAAGCAGCGCCAAAAGCCAAAAAAGCAGAATAAAGTCTGCTGAGTAACTTAATAAAAATAAAAAAGCCTCGCAAATGCGAGGCTTTTTTATTACCTAAATCTCTTACTCACCAATATGCAACTCGCCACGCGCGATTTTGGCAATATTCAGTGCAGTTTTTAAATTCTTATCAATCACCGTAAAGTGCCCCATTTTGCGACCTTTGCGAGGCTCATGCTTTCCATATAAATGAAGCTTTAAATTGGCATGGCTAAGCGCCTTATTCCATAAGGGTTCCAAAGCGGTGTTTTTTGCTCCGGCAAACCAACTATCGCCCAAAATATTTACCATGACAGCATCACTATGCAAACTTGGGCTTCCCAATGGCAAACCCGCCATCACGCGAACTTGCTGTTCGAACTGATTAGTGACACAAGCGTCAATCGTATAATGGCCAGAATTATGCGGGCGTGGCGCGATTTCGTTTACCAATAGTTGTTTGCCAACCAGAAAAAACTCAACCCCTAACACACCGACATAATCGAGCTTGGCTGCGAGTTTCTTGGCTAGTTCCTGCGCATTAGCCTTAACAATCTCACTGCACCGTGCTGGCGCAATACTAACATCCAAAATACCATTCAAATGACTATTTTCTGCGGTCGGAAAACTCGCAATGTGTCCTTCGGCATCGCGGGCCAGCACGACTGAAACTTCCAAGTCGAGTGGTAACATTTGCTCCAACACACACACTTCTTGCTTAAACTCTGTAAACGCTTTTGCTGCTTCTGCTTGATTTTTTACACGCGCTTGGCCTTTGCCGTCGTAGCCAAAACGCGCGACTTTCAAAATCGCCGGGTACAAATCGCTATCGTCTTCCGGCAAATCAGTCGCTTGATTAATCACTACAAATGGCGCGACAGGCAAACCGGCATCTTTAATAAAATTCTTTTCTAACACGCGATTCTGAGCTATCGCCACACTAGCTGCCGAAGGCCGCACAGTAAGGCTTTCAGCCAGTTTTTCCAGAGTTTTTGCTGGTACATTCTCAAATTCTGTCGTCACTGCTGCACAAGTTTTTTCCATCTGTGCAAGCGCGTCCTTGTCCTCATAGTTCGCACAAAGATGTACATCCGCAATTTTTCCAGCTGGGCTATTTTTATCCGGATCCAGCACGGTCACTTGGTAACCCATTTCATGCGCAGCAATCACAAAAAAACGGCCTAACTGACCGCCACCAAGCATGCCCAGCATCGCTGGTGCGCTGATCATAGTTTTCTTCATGGTTTATTGCCCAACTCCATTGCTTGCACTTTTACAGTTTGTTTGGCGCGAAATTCGGCAAGCTTTTGCGCCAAATTTGCATCGTGATTCGCTAAAATAGAAACCGCAAACAAAGCTGCATTGGCCGCGCCGGCATCGCCAACTGCAAAAGTCGCCACTGGAATACCTTTTGGCATTTGCGCAATTGAGAGCAGTGAATCTAAACCCTGCATGTTACTGGTCTTAACTGGCACGCCAAGCACTGGCAATGTGGTTTTTGCCGCGACCATGCCGGGCAAATGCGCCGCGCCGCCTGCCCCTGCAATGATGACTTGATACCCTTCGTTTTTTGCATTTTCGGCAAACTCGAACATCAAATCCGGCGTACGATGCGCAGAAACAACCTTGGCCTCATACGACACCCCGAAATCTGCCAACATTTGTGCAGCGTACGTCATGGTGGGCCAATCGCTGTCAGAGCCCATAATGATTGCAACTAAAGGTTTAGTTTTCGCCATAATTTCTTTCTAAATTCTAGCATTAAGTTGTGGCTTCGGCCGCTTCGCTTAACCTAAAGGTTAGCCTACGCCGCAATCTAGTCTTGCTAAAGCAAGACTAGATTGTCCCTGTGAATCAATTCAGACTCTTCTACATAACCCAGAATTTTCTCGATTTCGCTGCTGGCTTTGCGCATAATGCGCGCCGCCTCTTGCGAATTATAATTCACAATGCCACGCGCAATCTCGCTACCGTCCGCATCCACACAAGCCACCACATCGCCACGTTCAAAACTGCCTTGCACATCCACCACGCCAATTGCTAGCAAGCTTTTGCCATCCGTTTTCAGCACTTTCACTGCGCCATCGTCCAGCACCAGCTTGCCGCCTGTGCGCAAATGATCAGCCAGCCATTGTTTTTTTGCGAGCGTTTTCATTTGAGAGGCTTTAAGGTGTGTACCAATCGCCTCGCCTAGATTGAGGCGAATTAAAACATCTGTTTCGCGACCCGAGGCTATCACTGGTATGCGCGCCGCTGCTGGCTGCACGTTTGGCAGCAAGGATTTTAGTCAGCATGCCGCCTGTGCCAACATTGCTACCCGCGCCACCCGCCATTTTTTCCAACTCAACGTTGCCTGCACTTTCAAAATTAATAAATTTCGCGTCTTTATCTTTGCGCGGATCGGCTGAATACAAGCCTTGCTGATCAGTCAAAATTACCAGCGCGTCGGCTTCGATTAAATTCGCCACCAGCGCGGCCAGCGTATCGTTATCGCCAAAGCGGATTTCTTCGGTCACCACCGTATCATTCTCGTTAATAATCGGAATAACGTTCAAATCAAGCAAAGTTTTTAGCGTACTGCGCGCATTCAAATAACGCTTTCTGTCGGTTAAATCTTCATGAGTAAGCAGTATTTGTGCGGTATGCAATCCGTGCTGGCTAAAACAGTTTTCATACATCTGCACCAAGCCCATTTGGCCAACCGCCGCGGCGGCTTGCAACTCATTCACTTCCACAGGGCGCTTTTTCCAGCCTAATCGTTGCATGCCTTCAGCCACTGCGCCGCTGGAAACCAAAATGATTTGCTTGCCTTGTTTCACCAAGGTGCTGATTTGCGCTGCCCATGCTGCAATGGAGGCACGATCTAACCCCTCACCATTATTGGTGACCAAGCTTGAGCCCACTTTCACAACAAAAGTTTTGCTATTCAGCAACAACGACTGGTTCATTTTCCATCTCTAGTTTTACCGCTTCCAAGTGCTCCATAATCGCGTATGTGAGCTCTTTGCAGCCCAAGCCATTGATGGCAGAAATAGCGAATACACGGCCTTTCCAACCATATTTTTTCACAAAATCTGCCACTACTTTTTTCGGCTCTTCCACCATGTCGATTTTATTCAACACCAACCAGCGCGGCTTGTTGTAGAGTGCTTCATCATATTTTTTCAGCTCGTTCACAATCGCTTTTGCCTCGGCAACTGGGTCAACAGCTTCATCAAACGGTGCAATATCCACTAAATGCAATAATAGCGAAGTTCTCGCCAAATGGCGCAGAAACTGCACGCCAAGGCCCGCACCATCTGCCGCGCCTTCAATCAATCCAGGCACATCGGCAATGACAAAGCTGCGATTGGTATCGACCCGCACCACACCCAAATTAGGATGTAACGTAGTAAAAGGATAGTCTGCTACTTTAGGTTTTGCTGCAGAAACTGAGCGGATAAAGGTTGATTTTCCCGCATTTGGCATACCCAGCAGACCCACATCAGCTAATACTTTAAGTTCTAAATATAGCTCGAACGATTCACCTGGTTCGCCTTTTGTGCATTGGCGAGGTGAGCGGTTCACGCTTGACTTAAAATGTACATTGCCCAGACCATGCGCGCCGCCTTTTGCGAGCAGCACTTTCTGACCATGCTCAGCCAAGTCAACGATCATGTTTCCCGACGCTTTATCAGAAATGACCGTGCCAACTGGCACGCGCAAAATGCTATCCTCACCTTTTGCACCATAACATTCAGAGCTGCCACCATTCTCACCACGTTGTGCTCGAAATGTGCGTGTATAGCGATAGTCCACCAGCGTATTAATGTTGCGATCAGCAATCGCATAGACTGAACCACCTTTACCACCATCACCACCATTAGGGCCACCCATCGGCTCATATTTTTCGCGACGAAACGTAGCAATACCGTTACCGCCATCGCCAGCGTAGACTTTAATTGTTGCTTCGTCGATAAATTTCATAATTTAGAGTGTACCAAATCTAGGTATACCAAGAATAAAGTGTACCAAATAAAAAAGCCTCATCATACGATGAGGCTTTGCTAATTTTGTTTAGCTTAAACGGCGACCACATTCACCATTTGGCGTTTAAGCGCGCCTTTGGTTGCAAAAGTCACTTTGCCATCAATTTTTGCGTAAAGCGTATGGTCTTTACCCATACCTACGTTGTCACCCGCATGCATTTTAGTGCCGCGTTGACGCACGATAATGCTACCAGCTGAAACGATTTGCTCGCCGAAAGCTTTAACACCCAGTCGTTGGGAATGGGAGTCGCGTCCGTTACGTGAACTACCGCCTGCTTTTTTGTGTGCCATGATTAATCCTTAAAACTTATATTCGTATGAATAAATATTATTATTCAGTTGCTTTAGCTTTTTTTGCCGCTGGTGCTTTTTTTGCAGCTGCCTTTTCTACAACTGGTTTTGCTGCCACTTCGGCCTTAACTGCTGCTGGTTTTGCTGCTGCGCCTTTACCATTTACATCATCAATGATGATTTCAGTATAGCTTTGGCGATGGCCTTGTGTTTTGCGGTAGTGCTTACGACGACGGAATTTGAAAATCATCACCTTGTCGCCGCGACCATGTGAAACCACGGTTGCATTCACTTTTGCACCTGCCACCAAAGGAGAGCCAATTGTAATTGCGTCGCCATCAGCAAGCACAAGCACCTTATCGATCACCACTTTGCTGCCAACATCACCAGTTAGTTTTTCAACTTTTAATTTGTCGCCAGCGGCCACTTTATATTGTTTGCCACCTGTTTTAATTACTGCGTACATTTTTTTGCCCAGCTTCTACACGTTCAAATGAATCGCGCATTATACTTAAATTGCCAGCTTTTGCAAACGCTTATTGTTATTTGTGACTTAAAATTCTTTCAGGAAAAGCAATGTTTCTCTATGCTAAAATGCAGCTAAATTTTACGGCCTACTCCCAGTGACTTTAAAGCACATCCAATCTTACATACATGACGACATGCAGGCTGTCGACGCAGTAATTAGAACTTCCCTGCAATCTGAAGTTACGCTAATCAACACCATTGGCGAGCATATTATCGGCGGCGGCGGAAAACGCCTGAGACCTGCATTGGTATTACTATGTAGCGGCATGTTTGGTCAGATCAGCGCACAACACCATCAGCTGGCTGCTATTATCGAATTCATTCACACCGCAACATTACTCCACGATGATGTCGTGGACGAATCACAAATGCGTCGTGGTAAAAGCACCGCAAATCACATATTTGGCAACGCCGCCAGCGTGTTGGTGGGCGATTATTTATATTCTCGTGCTTTCCAAATGATGGTCAAACTCAAAAACATGCGTGTGATGGAAGTGCTTTCAGACGCCACCAATACGATTGCTGAAGGTGAGGTACTACAATTATTGAATGTGCATAACGCTGAAGTAACTGAAGATGCCTATTTAAAAGTAATCCACTATAAAACTGCAAAGTTATTTGAAGCAGCAGCATCTTTAGGCGCAGTTTTAGGCAATAAAAGCGCTCAAGATGAAAGTGCGCTCGCACTTTATGGCATGCACCTAGGAACTGCGTTCCAGCTGGTAGATGACGTGCTGGATTTAAGCGGGGACGCGCAGCAGATTGGTAAAAACTTAGGTGATGATCTGGCAGAAGGCAAGCCCACATTGCCGTTGCTCTATGCGATGCATCAGAGTGAACCTGCACAAGCGGAGATAATCCGTAATGCAATTCAGCATGGCGGCCTAGACGACATGCCAGCTGTGCTTGCTGCCGTAGAAAAAACCAAAGCTTCTGATTATGTGCTGAACTTAGCCAAGAATGAGTCGCAAAGCGCCTGTCAAGCCATTTCACATTTTGCAGAATCGCAATACAAAACTGCCTTGCTGGAACTTGCTGAATTTGCGGTTAAAAGAAGTTACTAGTTGACTACATAACCAATCTCATTACGCTTAAAAAATGGTAATGAAAAAGGCGGGTTATAGCGCATGTAAATAGGCTCACCCTCAAAAGCAATATTGGCTCTAGCAAGAGCCCCCTGTAATAATTTCAAATGTTTCTCGTAGTTGCTTTGAGTTGCAAACCATGAGTAACGTATTACGGCCAGTTTTTTTTCTGGTATCTTTTTTAGCTTAACTCTAGCATCTGTTGGCTCTGGCAATGTTTCAAACGTGTAAGTGTTGGGCATTACAAACTGAACAATGAACCCGCTAGTTGTAGGAATTTGCGCTACGGGCGCAGTCATCTCCAGCTTGACTGGAGCGGCGCTTTGGGCGACTGGCGCGGTCATTTCTAAGGTTTTCTTTCCTTTGTTTTTACCAAAAATATAGCCAGCTAAAATAGGAAAAGCTTGGTTACCCGCATTTTCTTCCGGCCCCGGAACCACGACCTCTGCCACGTTATGTGCCTCGTATTTTCGCACTTCGAAGGCATCGTAACTCTTTAAGACGGTATATTTTGGCTCTTCGTATGCCATGGCATTTGTTCCAATTAACAAAAATAAGGGGATAAAAAAGAAAAATCTCAAGGCCAACTTTCGGTTGTTTAGCCTTGAGATGTTTTTGATTAGAATAAGTTCATCAACTTAATTCAAAGTAATGGGCTCGCCGCTTTCGGCATGATAGTAGCTTAAATGTGCGCAGTTGCTAGTGCCAGAGGTGAGTGAGCCATCAAACAAAGCTTTACCTTCTACATCTACAACCGCATATCCATTGTGATATAAAGTCACTTCTGCCATTTTTGGTGTCATTTTTGCCGATTTTTCAGCAATTTTCTCGCGCATGGCAAAGCTGATGCAAGTCTCATCCTCATCTTCACCATATACTTCCCAATCGCTACCGCCTGCCAATTGCGATAACCAGCCCGGCAAATCAACCTCGACGCGGCAGATTATCGGTTCATCCCATATGGGATTGCTCGCGCTATCTAACTCCATAAGCTCTAACAGCTTGGATTGCAGTTCATTTTGATCGGTCATTTTCGCTTCCTTAAAATTCATACTACTATGCAATTGTTAAGTGGTGTCGACACACACTTTTTTCAAGCATTTTACGTGCCATTTTTTACAGCATTGCACAAGTCTATTAACGATGCGATGATACGGTTAGTTTACATTATCTTTTGGAGCAAGTATGTTCGATTTTTTAATGCCATTGTCTGAAGTTCTAAAAACACAGCCTACAGTTTTTTTAGGTTTTTCTGTTGTTTTCGGCCTGATGATAGGCAGTTTTTTAAATGTTGTGATACATCGCCTGCCAAAAATGATGGAACGTGAATGGCACGCCAATTGTTTAGAGTTACAAGGCAAAGAAGTACCCGAACAAACAAAATATACAATCGTAACGCCTCGCTCGGCTTGCCCAAGTTGCGGTCATCAAATTACGGCGATGGAAAACATTCCGATTATCAGCTGGCTGATGCTGGGCGGTAAATGCAAAGGCTGCAAAGCCAAAATAAGCTTTCGTTATCCTCTCGTAGAAGCTTTGACTGGTGCGCTTCTTGGGGCTGTTGCATATAAATACGGCTACACCAGCACAACCCTATTTGCGTGGGTTTTTGCACTAGCGCTGATTACACTCACTTTTATCGATTTCGACACACAACTGTTGCCAGATGACATTGTGTTGCCATTGCTGTGGCTTGGCCTGCTATTTAACCTCAACGTTGGTTTTACAGATTTGAAGTCTGCGGTTATCGGCGCTGCAGCTGGTTACTTGATCTTATGGTCAGTCTACTGGCTATTTAAAATAGTGACTGGCAAAGAAGGCATGGGTTATGGCGATTTTAAATTACTCGCTGCAATTGGCGCTTGGTTTGGCTGGCAACTTTTACCTGCAGTGATTTTATTAAGCTCGGTCGTCGGTGCGGTGATAGGTGTCGCGCTTATTGTATTTAGAGGAAAAACAGGGGGAACGGCAATTCCTTTCGGCCCATTTTTAGCCCTTGGTGGCATTGCCGCACTGTTTTTCGGGCAACAACTGGCAAGTTTTTACCTAGTCTAGAATGTACGTTGTAGCGTTGACCGGTGGCATCGGCTGTGGCAAATCAGAAGCTACTAAAATTTTCGCCGAACTTGGTGTGCCTATTGTTGATTTAGATGTTATCTCACGGGAGCTTACTGCAGCAAACCAGCCTTTAGTGGCAAAAATCGCTACGTGTTTCGGGCAATCATACGTTACCCCTGAAGGCGCATTAGACCGGGCTGCAATGCGTAAACTTGTTTTTAATGATGATGTTGCACGTGCAAAACTGAATGCGATTACGCACCCGGCAATATACGATGAGGCCTTGAAGCAATTAAATAGTCATTCAGAGACGCCTTACCAAATTTTAGCGATTCCGCTACTATATGAAGGGACGCATTACATTCCTCACATTAACCAAATATTAGTGATTGATTGTGACGAAAAAACACAAATAGAACGTGTCAAGGCGCGTAGCAACCTTACAGAGGCTGAAGTTATACAAATTATTCATGCACAAAGCTCGCGTCAGGATGTCTTGAGCATTGCCGATGATGTGATTGAAAATAATGACAGTGTTGCAAAATTGCGCGAAAAAATCCTACTGCAACACCAAAAATACATTAATACTTGCATAGTTAGCAAAACAATCTCATAATTCACGTCAATTTATTATTATAAGTTGGCAGACTTTTACTATTGTGTCTAGCTATGAATTCCCATTTAACGAGCGCATACGCACACTTTTACGATTAGAAGATCTATTCAAAAAAGTATTACTTAATGTCGAAGCAGGTCATCAACACAATCATCACAGCGCATTAATGTCTCTGTTACAAATGCTCGATATTGTGGAACGCGCCGACCTCAAAGTAGATATTGTGCAAGAGCTTGATAGGCAGCGTATCGCTATGCATAATTTGCGTGGCAATCCCAATATTTCCGAAAAAGTCTTAAATAAAACCATTCGCGAGATTGAAACCTGCTCTACCGCTTTGCGCTCTGACAATGCAAAAATTGGTCAGGCATTACGTGAAAACGAGTGGCTGATGAGCATTAAGCAGCGCGCTGGTATCCCTGGTGGGGTCTGTCAGTTTGATTTGCCCTCATACCACCACTGGCTAAGCCTCGATGAAGCACGCCGCATTAGCGATTTCAACACTTGGTTATCTCGTCTAATGCCTATATTTGATGCCATTAAAACCATTCTGCATATTTTGCGTGGAAGTGGCGAATCGATTAAATACACAGCACATAATGGTTTTTATCAGCAAATGCTAGCTGGTGCTAAACCTGCACAAATGCTCAAAATAGAAGTACTGGATGATTGCCCATGTTTTCCTGAAGTCAGTGCGAATAAATATGCAATTAATGTGCGCTTTAATGGTATGGATTTTGTGCAAAAGCCAAAACAGTGTGAGCACGACATTAATTTTACAATGACCTTATGCAATCTTTAAGTAACACATGCTGCAACCAAAACCACGCTTAGTCACCTGCCCCACCTGCAAAACTCTTATCGAATACAGCACCAGCAATAAATTCCGACCTTTTTGTTCAGAGCGCTGTCAAAGGATTGACTTGGGTGACTGGGCGAGTGAGAATTACAGAATCCCCGATAATAATCCTCCGAAAGATTTTGATGAACTTGATTAAATTTTTACCTTTGCTGGCGTTTCTTATAGCTTGCAGTACAAATGCAGAAGTGAAAATCAGCGACGCTTGGGTGCGTGCCAACGCTCCAGGACAAACAGTAGGTGCGGCTTACATGACCTTTAATAGCCCGCAAGACAGCACTTTGGTTTATGCTGAAACGGATATTGCTGATTCGGTTGAGATTCACAGCATGACGATGGAAAATGGCGTAATGAAAATGCGCATGCTAGAAGAACTCGCGCTGAAAGCTGGTAAATCAGAAAAACTTGCGCCAGGTGGTTTTCATTTGATGTTATTTGGCTTACCAAAACCGCTTAAAGCTGGAGATAACGTAACTTTCAGACTTTGCTTTAAAGACAAAACAGGCAAGATCACTGACCAGCACGTGACTTTGCCAGTTAAAGAGTAATGGCGCTTAAAAATTAACCGCCACTAGTTATTCCATATGGCGCGTTGCATCGCAATGCCGCGCGCACCGCAGGACAGAGCTTTCGGCAAATCATCTAATGTCATACCGCCCAGTGCGTACAGTGGAATTTCAATATTTTTGATTAAATCTCCAAATTTTTGCCAGCCCAAAACATCTGCATTTTTGTGACTTCTCGTTGGGTTTATAGGCGAAAGTACGACAAAATCTAACCCTAACTTTTCGGCATGCGCTAATTCATCCGCACTGTGGCAAGACGCTGCCACTATCAAGTTTGCAGGTTTCTCTTTCAGCTGCATTAAAACAACACTTGGTAAATGCACCCCATCCGCACCTACTTTTTTTGCCATCTCAATGTCACCATTTAATAAAACTTTTGCCCCGTAAGCCTTTGCAGCGGCAATCAGCCGCTTCGCAAAGCGCTCCAGTTCTGGCATTTGAAGCTGCTTCTCACGGACTTGTATCAGCCGCAAACCATTTTCAAGCTGCTTTGTTAAGCGCTACAAAATAATTATCTTCGCCCAGTTCCGCTAGGTTTGTAATCGCATAAACCGGTGGCAATGCCAGCGCCTTCATAATCGGCGTATTGGCAGGTAATATTGGTTGAACGGTAATATTGGTGGGGCTTTGCCAGCTTAACTGTTGCCCTTCATGCGGATGCAAGTCACCTTGCCACTCTGTCACAAAATAAAAGTGTAAGTGTACAGTTTTTGCGGGGGAGTCATGTGTTTCAGGGTAGTTAAAGCACCGTTGCAACCAAGGTTGTATACGGGTTGCAGCGATGCCTAACTCTTCTTTTAACTCGCGGACAAGCGCATGTTCAGGTGTTTCATTTGCTTCAATTTTTCCACCTGGAAACTCCCACCAACCCGCCCATGGCTTGCCTTGTGGTCGGCTTGCCAGCAAATATTTTCCATCCGGTTGCTGCAAAATTGCTACAGCAACATGCGTAACCTTTGTCATTTATTTCAGGCGTAACTTGCCCGCATAGTCGCGCGCAAATTGGTATGCCACACGTCCACTACGCATACCGCGTGTGTGTGAAAAACTAAGCGCAGCTTGGCTTGCAGCTTCATTCCAAGGCACACCGAGCGTTGTCGAGCCAGCCTTTGCAAATTGCCAAATATTCATCTTGGTCAAACGGTAAAATGACAACCAAAGCCCAAAGCGCTCGGCCAGTGCGACTTTTTCATCCAGCGTTTCATTCGGGCGAATTTCATCGTTCGCATTCACGTTATCCGCCATAAACTCCGGCATCAAGTTTTTGCGATTCGAGGTCGCATAAATCAGCACATTATCCGCACCGCCAGCAACAGAGCCATCCAGCACTACTTTTAGCGCTTTATAGCCAACATCGTTCGCTTCAAACGTCAGATCATCGCAAAAAATGATAAATTTTTCCTTGCGGGCGCGCACCAAATTAACGATTTGATTCAAATGAATTAAATCATGTTTTTCTACCTCAATCAGGCGTAAACCTTGGCTTGAATATTCATTTAAAAGCGCTTTTACCAAACTGGATTTCCCCGTGCCGCGCGCCCCGGTAAGTAATACATGATTAGCCGGCAAGCCCTGCAAAAACTGACGAGTATTACGAACAGTTTCTGCCTTCTGTGCATCTACAAACTGAATGTTATCAAGTGAAATTTGGTGTGGATGTTGCACCGCCTGTAAACTGCCATGATTGTTATGCATTACCCAGCGCCATGCGGTCGCCTTCCAATTCGGCACTGACGGTTCCGCAGGTAGCAAGGTTTCTAACTTGCTTATCAGACTTTCTGCACGATTGATTAAATTATCCAGCTTAATGTCCATTAATGACGACGCCCTAAGACCTATAGTCTGCGTTGATTTTTACATAATCGTAGCTAAAATCGCAGGTCCAAATCGTCACATCGGATTGGCCGCGATTCAGCACCACGCGCACTAAAATATCCGATTCTTTCATAATCGCCGCACCCTGTTCTTCAAGGTAAGAAGCCGCCCTGCCGCCTTTTTCTGCCACCAATACATCACCCAAATAAAGTTCCATATTGTCAACATCCAGGTCATCAATCCCCGCATAACCAATTGCCGCCAAAATACGGCCCAAATTTGGGTCTGACGCGAAAAATGCGGTTTTAATTAGCGGCGAATGGGCAATCGCATAAGCCACTTTGCGGCATTCTGCTTCGCTCTTGCCGCCTTCTACCTTCACCGTCATAAATTTAGTCGCGCCTTCGCCATCGCGCACAATCGCTTGCGCAAGCTCAATCGCAACATCGGTTAAAGCATCGCGTAAGGCAATAAAATCGCGGTGCGCATTAAAATCGGCATTTTTCTCTACCACTTCAGCATTGCCTGCCTGATTGGTGGCAATCATAATCAAGCTGTCATTGGTCGAAGTATCGCCATCGACCGTGATGCAGTTAAACGACTTATTGACCGCATATTGAATAATACTTTCCAGCGCAGCCTGACTCACAGCCGCATCGGTCGCAATGTAACCCAGCATGGTCGCCATGTTCGGGTGAATCATGCCGCTACCTTTGCTGATGCCGGTAATCGTCACTTGCTTGCCGCCAATCGTAAGCTGCCGAGAGGTTCCTTTGGCGACAATATCCGTCGTCATAATCGCTTCGGCGGCGTTTAGCCAGTTATCTTCTTTTAAATTGGCAATCGCCGCTGGCAAACCCGCAATCACTTTATCTGCGGGCAATGGCTCTAAAATCACGCCCGTAGAAAACGGCAAAATCTGGTTGCTTTGCAACACAAGCAATTTAGCCAACGCCTCACAGGTTTGCTTGGCACGATTTAAGCCATCTTCACCAGTGCCTGCATTGGCACAACCCGTATTTACCAGCAATGCGCGAATGCCCTTTTTTTCAGCCAAATGCGTTTTACACAACACCACTGGCGCGGCGCAAAAACGATTTTGCGTAAACACGCCCGCTGCACGACTGCCTTCCGCAAGCGTCATCACCAGCACATCTTTACGGTTTGGTTTGCGTACATGCGCCTCTGCAAAACCCAATTTAATGCCTCTGACAGGCAATAGGGACGCGGGGTTAGGGGCGGTCAATTTAACAGGCATTTGTTTCCTTTCTTAACTTTTTATTCTTAAGCGCGGCGCCAAGTGGTGCCCTGCGGGGTATCTTCTAAAATGATACCTGCATCAGCGAGCTCTTTACGAATGCGGTCAGCCTCGGCAAAATTTTTAGCTTTTTTGGCATTCCGTACGTCAATCTATTAGTTCGTTAATTTCTCTCTGAATACCAGTACAAGGCCAACTGTATGTAGTTGATCAGCGCCGACTCTGATATTCACATACCTCTCTGACACGTATCCGCCTTGTAAAAACTCATTCGCATCTCTTTGCAAGCAAACCAACCACGCAGCCCAAGCTTTTCAGCAAACTGGCTGCTTCGACTGATTTATCCTTATTCACTTCATTCGCCAAATCAAACAACACAGCCATCGCTTCCGGCGTGTTGAAATCATCATCCATCGCGGCTTTAAAACGTGCAGCTTGCGGTTGATTCCAGTCAATTGTGTGAGTGGTCACTTCCACCCCACGCAAGGCGGTATAAAGCCTCGTCAGCGAAGCCTTGGCATCATCCAAATGTTTATCAGAATAATTGAGCGGACTGCGATAATGCGCGCGCAGAATAAAAAACCGCACCACTTCGGCATCGTATTTTTTCAGCACTTCGCGAATCGTGAAAAAATTGCCCAAAGATTTGGACATCTTTTCATCATCCACACGCACAAAACCATTGTGCATCCATGTGTTCGCCATCACACAGCCATGCGCGGCTTCAGATTGCGCAATCTCGTTCTCGTGATGAGGAAACTGCAAATCCTGCCCGCCACCGTGAATATCAAAATGCTGACCCAAATGTTGCGCACTCATCACCGAACATTCAATATGCCAGCCAGGGCGACCTTTGCCCCAAGGCGAATCCCAATTCGGCTCGTTCGGCTTGACGGATTTCCATAGCACAAAATCCATCGGGTCTTGCTTAAAGCTATCAACTTCTACACGTTCGCCCGCGCGCAAATCGTCCAGACTTTTGCCGGAAAGTTTGCCGTAATCGTTAAAACTGCGCACTTTGTAAAATACATCGCCATTGGCGGCTTGGTAGGCGTGGCCTTTTTCAATCAGCTTGGCAATCATGGTAATCATGCCGTCAATGTGTGTAGTGGCGCGCGGCTCAATATCGGGGCGGATAATGCCTAATTTGGCAGAGTCTTCATCCATGGCGTCAATAAAACGCTGCGTGAGCTCGCCAATCGTCTCTTTGTTTTCATTCGCACGATTGATGATTTTGTCGTCAATATCGGTAATGTTGCGCACATAAGTCACATCGTAACCAGAGGCGCGAAACCAGCGTGACACCATATCGAACACCACCATGACCCGCGCGTGGCCTAGGTGACAGAAGTCGTAAACCGTCATACCGCAGACGTACATACGGACTTTTCCGGCTTGGATTGGAGTGAAAGTTTGCTTGTCGCGGGTGAGCGTATTATAAATTTTTAGCATGCGTTTGAAATTGAGATAGTGCTTACAGATAAAAACAGTCAATAAAACAACCAAATATCGTAATAAAACCAAATAATTAGACCAAAACCTTAACGAGCTATTGGATGTTCGCTAAGCTATTGGTAGAATAGGGTTTTACTAACAAAAATCAGTATAACATAATGACTAATCGCAGCGTTTTACACAAAAACTTTCTTAACAAAATTTTAGCATCGGCCATCTTGGCCATTTCGCTTTTTGCCATGCCAGCCTTTGCAGATGAGCTTAAAGATATCTCACAAATGGCTGAAAACGGCCAGCAGGCTCAGGCGCTGGAACGTATCAACACGTATCTCGCAGCGAATCCAAAAGATGCGCAAGCCATGTTTATGAAGGGCATTATCTTGGCTGAAAGCGGCAAACGTGAAGATGCGATTAAAACTTTTACCGATTTAACGCAAAAATACCCAAACTTGCCAGAGCCTTACAATAACCTTGCTGTGCTGTATGCAGAAGGCGGCCAATATGATCAGGCAAAAAAAGCGCTGGAAACCGCAATAAAAACACACCCAAGCTATGCGATTGCACATGAAAATTTAGGTGATATCTATGCACGCATGGCTTCTGAAGCCTACGATAAAGCCTTGCAACTTGATGGCGGTAACTCTCGCGCGCAAAGCAAATTAGCATTGATTAAAGATTTATTTGGCACTGGCAACAAAACCACCGTGGCCGCAAAAGCAAATGCCAAACCTAGCACCATGCCAATACGCCCAGCTGACAAAAAAGTTGAGCCTGCCAAACCTGCAGACGTAGACAAAGTAGCTTCTGACACTGCAGGTGGCGATGACAAAGCAATTTCCGATGCATTGAACAACTGGGCAGCAGCATGGTCTAGCAAGGATATGGATAAATACTTTGCGAGCTATGCTGACAGCTTTAAACCAGCCAAAGGCGAAAGCCGTAAAAACTGGGAGCAGACACGTCGTCAGCGTATTGAGAGGCCTTCAAAAATTAACGTGGAAGTTGCCAATCCAAAAATTATGGTTGAGGATGCAAGCAATGCAAAAGTTACCTTTAAACAATACTATCGTGCAGATGGCAAGCCTATCCGTACAGATAAAACACTCATCATGAAAAAAGTTGATGGTGCGTGGTTAATCGATCAAGAAATTGCATCAAATTAGTGCGGCGAATCTTGTTAGCTACATTGGGTTAAAACTATTGAAATGGTTTACACACAAAAACTAAAGTCGCAAAAACTTAAATTTCTTCAATATTTATTGATTGTTTGCTGTGGGTTATTGCCTTGGAACGCAACTGCGGTCAATCAAGGCAAGTCTGCTGATAAAATTTTTGCACGGCACTTCGGTCGCGATTTGGTCGAAAGTCTGTTGGTAAAAAGCCTGATGGAAATCACACAGGGCAACACCAAGCAGGCGATGAACACCGTCAACGAACTTATCCGTACCGCGCCTAACTTCAAGCTTGCCTATCTCATTAGGGGTGATTTGCTTGCAGCGCAGGGACAAGCGCTAGAGTCTTTCGGTAATCCAGAGTTTAAAAAAAACGCCAAGCCAAGTACAGATGAAATTGAAGGCTTACGCCAAGAAGCGCGTACGCGTATCGCACATTATTTTTCGGATGATAAGAATCGCCTAGTGCCTAACTTACTGGTGCAGATGGATGCGTCACAGCAACATTTGATTGTGGTGGATACAATCAGAACACGACTTTTCTTGTATAAAAAAACAGAAGACGGTTTGCAATATGTAGCCGACTATTACGTCACCATTGGCAAAAATGGCGTAAACAAACAAGCCGAAGGTGATAAACGTACCCCGCTTGGCGTTTATTTTGCTGCAAAAAAATTAACTGCACCGCTGGCTGATTTTTATGGAGACGCAGCCTATCCATTAAACTATCCTAACGAACTGGATCAACACCAAAATAAAAGCGGATCTGGAATCTGGTTGCATGGTACTCCTACCAACACTTACAGCCGACCGCCGCGCGCAAGTGACGGTTGCATCGTGCTCAGCAACCCCGACTTAAAAGCGCTGGCGCCAATTCTACAGACCGGCAACACGCCAGTAATCATCTCTGACAAACTTGAATGGGTGGACAGCTCCGACTCCAATTTGGCCAGCGAAGAAAAGTTGGCACTACAAAAATCTATTGAAGCTTGGCGCGCAGATTGGGTCTCACAGAACACTGATAAATATCTGAGTCATTATTCAGGCAAATTCTTTTACAGTGATGGCAATTTGCAACAGTGGGCCAATTACAAACGTGGCATTCAGGCCAGCAAACCCAAAGTGTCAATTAAAATTGAAGATGTCAGTATGTTCAGTGTACCCAGCGAGGAGCAACGTGTAGTAGTGGTTAATTTTGAGCAAGACTTTAAAAGTTCAAACCTGCAAAACAAGATGCGTAAACGTCAATACTGGTTAAACGAGGGCAATCAATGGAAAATCATCTATGAGGGCGCAGCCTAGTATCATGTTAGAAAAATGTATCATGAAAAAAAATCATCTCAAATTTTGGCTGTGCACCCTGCTTTTTGCATTGTTTGCAATTAACTCACAGGCTGCCACTCGCTTGGAGATTGAAACCTCGCAAGGTAATATCACGGTTGAACTTTATCCTGAAAAAGCCCCTAAGACCGTTGCAAATTTTTTACAATATGCAAAAGATGGTTTTTATGAAAATACTATTTTTCATCGCGTCATTAACCACTTTATGATTCAGGGTGGTGGGTTTGAGCGCGATTTAACCGAAAAGCCTACGCGCGCGCCAATTGCAAATGAAGCTGACAATGGTTTGCTCAATGAAACTGGTACCATCGCCATGGCGCGAACCATGGACCCAGATTCAGCAACTGCGCAATTTTTTATTAACTTAATAGATAATCCATTCCTAAACTATGTAAGCCCGGACCCTGAACAAATTGGCTACTGTGTATTTGGCAAAGTTATTAGCGGGATGGATGTCGTACAAAAAATTGGCGTTTCACCCACAGGCAACGTTGGCAGATTTACCGATGTGCCTATCAAACCCATCATAATCAAAAGCGTTAAACTGCTACCTGAAGTCGCAACAAATTAATTTTTACACTTTCTACTATTTTAAGGAATTATCGTGGTTAAACTCTCAACCAATTTTGGTGACATTACGCTTGAACTTAATGCCGAAAAGGCTCCAATCACTGTTAAGAATTTTTTACAGTACGTTGAGAACGGATTTTACGATGGTTTGATTTTTCATCGGGTTATCAATGGATTCATGATTCAAGGCGGTGGTTTTGATACCAACATGAAGCAAAAAAACACTGAGGCGCAGATTAAAAATGAAGCTGATAACGGCTTGGGAAATGAGATGTATACCATTGCCATGGCACGCACTTCCATACCAGATTCTGCCAGCAGCCAATTTTTTATTAATGTGAATGACAACGACTTTTTAAACCACACATCCCCAACCCCAAGCGGCTGGGGTTATTGCGTATTCGGTAAAGTAACGGAAGGCATGGATGTTATTGATAAAATTAAAACTGTGAAAACCACTAATCGCGCAGGACATCAGGATGTGCCGGATGAGCCTGTGATTATTGAAAAAGCAACGGTCTGTTGAAAGCACGCATCTTCTAAACGAGAATGAGCTATAGCTTATTTATCTCAGATTTACATTTATGTGAGTCTCGCCCGCACATTACACAAGCTTTCATCCAGTTTTTGGAAACCACAGCCACTCATGCTGAGGCGCTTTATATTTTGGGTGACTTGTTTGAATATTGGGCGGGTGATGACGCAATTGGTTTGGGTAAGCATGCGGAAATTATTCATTCCCTTAAAAAACTTGCCTCGCAAAATGTGCAGCTTTATTTCATGCATGGCAATCGTGACTTTTTGATTGGGCGCGACTTTGCTGATGCCTCCAGCATTATGATATTGCCAGATCCTAGCTTAGTCACGCTTTATGACAAACCTTTACTGCTAAGCCACGGTGACGCACTATGCACGGATGATTTAGCCTATCAGAAATTTCGCAATGAAGTGCGCACACAGTCATGGAAAGCTCAATTTTTAGATCAGCCTTTAGAGTCGCGTATAGCCACCATAGAGCAATTACGTGCAAAAAGTGAACAAGAAAAATCTGTAAAATCCATGGCAATAATGGACGTAAATGATACTGCTGTTGAAAGATTGCTTGAGGAATACCAATATCCGCCACTATTTATCCATGGGCATACGCACCGCCCTGGCAAGCATACTTACAAAATTAAAGAACACATCTGTGAGCGATGGGTATTAGGAGATTGGTACGAACAAGGAAGCTATTTGAAATTAGACAAACATGGTTGCGAGGCGCAAACGTTATAATTCTTATAAACTATTCATTACCCCAAACTGAATATATCCTGGAATTTTTCTTTCATCTACTTCATCAATCTGTTCTTTTTCTAAAAACATTTCCGCATAGCGCAGGTAAATTTTCTCGCGCACGAATAAATCAAAAATATCCGGATCAATATGATGATCCATTTTCATTCTTCCCAAAATGGCTAAAGTTTCTGAAAGCGTTTTTGCTTTTTTATAAGGCCGATCTTTTGAAGTTAGTGCCTCAAAAATATCAGCAATACCCATCATGCGCGCAGGAATAGACATTTGGTCGCGCGTTAAGCCTTTTGGGTAACCCTTACCATCCATACGCTCATGATGACCTCCGGCATATTCAGGCACACGACTTAAGTCTTTCGGATACGGCAGGGATTCGAGCATATTAATCGTCACGATGATGTGATTGTTAATGATTGTACGTTCCTCTGGCGTAAGCGTGCCGCGGGCGATGGTGAGGTTATAGACTTCGTTCTCATCTAAAAACTTATCTAGCTTGCCACTAGCATTATAAAACTCATAACCCGCGATTTTTTTTACCCTCTGCTGATCTTCGGGACTCATAGACTCACTGCCGATATTAATTCGCCGTATAAAATTTTTATCATCCTCCAACTGCTTATTAATTGTCTCTACATCATCCTGCAAAGAATTCATATTGAGTTTTTTTCCCTCTTTTGCAGATTCCAGCATCATTCTCAAATAAGCATTTTCGCGCTGCGTTTTTAAAAGATCAAAGCGCTGGTCAATCAGGTGAATACGGTCAAATATTGTCTCAAGCTTGGTTGCTTTGTCCATAACAGATTCTGGCGTGGTTACTTTTCCGCAATCATGTAGCCAAGCAGCAATTTTTAGTTCATAGATTTCCTTCTCGTTCAACGTAAAATCTTTGAACGGACCTTTTTTAGTTTTAATCGCTGCATCCGCTAACATCATTGTCAGCTCGGGCACTCGCTGACAATGCCCGCCCGTATAAGGAGACTTCTCATCAATTGCATCTGCAATGAGTTTGATAAACGATTCAAATAAGTTTTTTAATCCACTGATGAGATTCTGATTGGTTAGTGCTACCGCTGCCTGAGAAGCTAAAGACTCTACCAGACGTTGATGCGACTCAGAAAAGGCGACGATTCCCTTTGTTTTTGGATCTATTGCATTGATAAGCTGCAAAACGCCAATAATCTCATTTTCATGATTTTTCATCGGTACAGTTAAAAAAGATTGGGAGCGGTATCCCATCTTCTCATCAAAATTACGCGTTCCAGAGAAATCAAACCCTTCAGCTAAATAGGCATCCTGAATGTTGATGGTCTTATCATTAATGACACAGTAAGCAGCCACCATATTGATATTTGGTTTTCCATCTTCCAGATAAACTGGCAGCGCAGGAAAAGGGATAGATTTACCTGTAGTACCGCCCATCGCAATATTTAGGCTTTGAGTGCGCATGATTTCGAATTTGAGTTTTGCGTCCTCTGTCACCGTGTAAAGCGTGCCGCCATCAGCATTTGTAAGCTCTTTTGCACCCAGCAAAATTGTCTCTAGCAACCGGCTATTATCATGCTCTGATGAAAGCGCCACGCCGATCGCATTTAAGCGCTCAAGTTGATTTAGGAGATCTGATTGCTGTATTGATTTTCCAGACAATACCGGATTAGCCAAAATAAAACTCCATTTTTATTCCAGAAAGTTCTATCACATCGCGATCTTTTAATGCATGTGCTTGCACGCCTATCGACTGACCATTGACTTGCGGATAAGCACTGCCCTCAACATGGGTAATAAAATAACCATTCGGTCTTTTAGTAACGACAGCAAGCTGCTCACCCGGTTTACCAAGTTTCACCATTGCTCTATTGAGCAATAGTTCCTGCCCGGAGTCTGCACCACTTAATATCTGAATATGCCCCATCTTCTGACTATTACGATTCGTATCAGAAGGTATATCTGCCATTACTTTAGGCTCCACTGCAGGCTCACTCGGCGCATCTTCGGCTGATGCCGCCTTAGGTAACGGTGACTGATCTTCTACAGGAATGTCCGAAGTTTCCACACTTTTTTTAGGAAGCTTGATAGAGACAGTATTTGCGAAACCATCATTTACAGGCCTTTTTATCTGTTGTTCACTGAGATACTTCAGTTGATACTTGCCAAACTCAATGACGTCATTGTGTTGCAGCACATGCTTTTTTATCAGCTTTTGATTTACCAGCGTGCCATTTGTGCTGTTTAAATCTTCTAAAAAAGAATCTTTGCCCAAAGTTAAGATTGTGGCATGTTCGCCACTCACAGCGAGGTTATCAATGTGAATATCATTTGATGGTCGCCGCCCGATACTAATACGCTCCTTATTTAAGGGGTACTCGCCTAACAATTTCCCATCTAATAAAAAAATTAACTTTGCCATGATCACCCTTGAATTATCATTATTTTTTTGCTTTTCCCAGCAATTTTTTTACCCACTGATTTCTTTTTGAAAACTCTTTTTTTACCAGTGCGATAACCACTGATATATTATCTTTACCACCTTTTTCATTCGCAAAACGAATTAAATTAACGGCAGCCCTTTCAATATTTTGGCCTGCCTCAAGCAACATAATACGTATTTCTTCATCGGTCACTAAATCTGTAAGGCCATCTGAACATAAAAGGTAAATGTCTTTTACTTTTGTATCATGCTCATGTAACTCTAACTCAACATCCGGATCTATTCCCAATGCACGGGTCACTAGATTTTTGTTAATGGACTCTTTAGCCTCTGTTTCTGTAAGCTCTCCAGAATTGATTTGCTCCTGTACAACCGAATGATCTTCCGTTAGCTGTGTAAGCTTTTCTTCACGCAAACGATACATGCGTGAATCGCCAATATGTCCAACAATTAGCTTGTTACTGGTGAACAAACCCGCAACCAGCGTGGTTCCCATACCAGAACACTGCTGAAACTGTTGCGAAATCTGGTAAATCGCGGCATTAGTTTTTTCAACGGCTTCAATCAACATCTCAGACTCTGGCAGCAATTCACTCTTTGGCATAATCATTGAGTTTTTGCCAAACATTGCCTCGGTGATTTCAGCTGTAATATTTAGCACAGCAATTTCGCTAGCAACTTCACCAGCCTTGTAGCCACCCATACCATCGGCCAATATTACCAGACCGATTGTTAGATCGCTCGCCACCGCATCTTCGTTATGATCACGGTGCAGCCCAACATCTGTAAGACGTGCCACACGTATCGCGTCAGTCACATCCATCGTCTACCATCTCCACCGCAGTTATAAATTAACGACCATTTGCGAAGTTAAAATTTTACAATTTCACTTTTATTTAAACTACCCGCTACTTTCTAAACTCTTGCGCTCTCACGGTCGCTGCTACTTTATCTAGCACACCATTAATATACTTATGCCCATCTGCACCACCGTAAATCTTGGCTAACTCAACGCCTTCATTAATTGCCACACGATACGGAATGTGCGAATCAAACATCAGCTCAAATGAGGCTATGCGCAAAATCGCATGCTCTATTGGGCTAAGTTCATTTAATTTTCTATCGATAAACACCGAAATCTGTTGGTCAAGCTCATCTTTTTTTCCGCTCACACCTTCGAGCAGTTTTCTAAAATAGGCCTCGTCCGCTTTCAAATATTCGGGGTCTTCTTTCATGTCCGAAAATACTTGCTTTAACTCGCTAGCATTTACCATGCCACGATATACTGCTTTGAGCGCTAACTCTCTTGATTTGCGCCTATTCTGACTCAGCTTCTGTGTCTTAGGCGACTTAGCTTCCTGTCTATTCTCACTCATAGCGCACACTTGCCAAATTCGCCATTTCAATTGCCACTTGAGCTGCCTCAGTTCCTTTTATATGCATTCGTGCAAGCGCCTGATCATCATCATTTGTAGTCAGTACCGCATTAGCTACCGGAACCCCGGTATTTAACTGAACCTCTGAAATTCCGCGCGCAGACTCATTTGCAACCACTTCAAAATGGTAGGTCTCGCCACGGATAATCGCACCCAATGCTATGAGTGCATCAAACTTTTCGCTGATAGCCATCTGCTGCAAAGCAAGTGGTGTTTCTAACGCACCTGGTACAGTTGCAACATAAATATGTTCAGGCTTCACACCCAAATTCACCAATTCCGCATTGCAGGCCGCCAGCAAGCCTTCGCCAATATTGCTATTAAACCGCGACAAAACAATGCCGATTTTCATACCCTTGCCGTCTAAATTAATGGCTATTTTGTTCAAATCATTCTCTCAATATGCTAAAAGTGGCTATTTTACAGTATCACAGTGACACTTTTCGTCAGCCATCAAACTAAAAAATATCAACTAAATAGCGCCCAAGCTTTTTGCAAGGTACTCCAAATGCCATATCCAATTGGAATCAGCACGGCAGCCCAAGCCAGCTTCACTAAAACTGGATGTTGCGTGTCATTACTGCTGGCTGCACTCCCTGCTGCATTTTGTAGCGATTTTTCATGGCTAAGTTTACGCTCGGCTTCCAATTCTGCATCTGTCATAAAGTAGTGATCTGCAACCGGTTTTACTAATAAGTTTGCGATAAACCCTACAACAAGCATGCCTGCCAAGACTACAAAAATCGGCGCATAAATTTTATCAAAAGGAACACCCGCTTCTAAACGCGTATCGTGCAAATAATTCACCACTACCGGCCCCAAAATCCCTGCGGTAGACCAAGCCGTGAGCAAACGCCCATGAATGGCGCCAACAAATTGTGTACCGAACATATCTGCGAGATAGGCTGGAATAGTGGCAAAACCACCCCCGTACATAGATGCAATGACACAGAAGCAAGCCACAAATAATGCCAACGATTTAAACCCTGCAACATAACTGGCTGCACAATACAAAATGGCGCCCAAAGTGAAGAATATAAAATAAGTGCGCTTGCGTCCAAGCTTGTCGCTTGATGAAGCCCAACCAATGCGGCCAAAAATATTAAAAAGCGATATTAAACCGACGAAGCCTGCGCCTACTGCTGCTGCAGCGGCTGTTAGTGCTTCATCTTTTTTAATTTCTGCAAAACCAATATCTGACTGGCCAATTAATGCGCCACCAAAAGTTTCCTGCAACATGGGCGCTGCAGCCCCAATAATTCCAATGCCTGCAGAAACGTTCATACACAATACAATCCATAGCAGCCAAAATTGTGGCGTTTTGTGTGCATTTTTAAGGTGCACATGGCGCGTAGCTATCATGGTGTTTTGCTGGCTAACCGGCGGCGTCCAGTCGGCTGGCTTCCAGCCCGTGGGTGGCACGCGATAACCGAATGCACCACACAACATAAATACAAGATAAATGGCTGCGAGTGCTACGAATGTTTGCCACACGCCAACTTCACCTGGACTGGCAAAATTTGCCATAAGTTTGGTTGCAAGGGGTGAACCTATCATCGCCCCGCCCCCAAAACCCATAATTGCCATGCCGGTGGCCATACCCCGACGGTCTGGAAACCATTTAATCAGCGTAGAAACCGGTGAAATATAACCCAGACCAAGCCCAATGCCGCCAATCACCCCACTACCCAGCCACATCATCCACAACTGGTGAGAATACACACCGTAGGCTGAGATTAACAACCCACCACACCAGCATAACGCCGAGACAAAGCCCGCTTTACGAGGGCCTTCGCGCTCTAGCCAACCGCCCCAAAGCGCTGCAGAACAACCCAGCAAAACAAAAAACAGCGTATACATCCAGCCCAAATCAAACTGTGTCCAGTTGCAATCGGTTGCAGTCAGTGCTCTTAGAGTGCCAGATAGTTTTTCACCAAATGTCGTTGCCCCGGCTGCGCAAGCTGCGAGCGGCTTACCATCTGCCCCCATCAGCGCATTGCCAAGCGGTTTCCAAAACACACTAAAGCCATACGCCATACCAATGGACAAATGCACCGCCAAAGCGGCTGGCGGCACCAACCAGCGATTGAAATTCGCCCCTGCAATCGTATTTTCTTTAGCTAAAAAACTTGCCATGCTGCCTCCTGAAATTGTTTTTTATATCGCATGTTTGCACAATTTTACATAGTGTTACAAAAAGCTAAAAATGGCAATCTCAGCCGCCCTATTTACTATAAAAAATCATTTAAAAATTGTCATCAATATGTCATATTAAAGTCACAAAATAGCATCGCATGTATAATCAATTTTATGGACAAATATGCCCGCTAATATTTTAGTTGTCGAAGACGAGCCAGCAATACAAGAGCTGCTTGCACTTAATATCACGCAAGCTGGCCACGCGCCTTTGCGCGCCATCAGTGCGGAACACGCACAGGAACTTATGCGCTCAACGATTCCCGACTTAATTTTACTTGATTGGATGTTGCCCGGCATGAGTGGTATCGAGTTTGCACGCAAACTCAAATCTGACAACGCCAGTAAAAGCTATCCCGATTATTATGCTCACCGCACGTGGTGACGAGTTTGATAAGGTCCGTGGACTCGAAGTAGGCGCGGATGATTACGTTACCAAGCCATTTAGCCCGCGCGAGCTCAATGCTCGGATTAAGGCCGTGTTGCGCCGCCGCGCCCCACAAATGACGGATGACCCGATTGAGATTGAAGGCTTGCTGCTAGACCCGATTACGCATCGCGTTACTGGCAATGGCACCACTATTGATTTAGGTCCTACAGAGTTTAGATTGCTGCATTATTTTATGAGCAATGCAGAACGCGTACATACTCGCAGCCAACTACTGGATAAAGTATGGGGAGACCGCGTGTTTGTTGAAGACCGGACAGTAGATGTGCATATCCGTCGCCTGCGTAACGCGCTCTCGGCATCTGGTCATCAAGATTTAATTCAAACCGTACGTGGCTCTGGTTACAGACTTTCTGCGCAACCGCACTAAATATATCTATAATATGCTCACTTTTTAATAGTGAGCAAACGTGCAAGATATCAGGTGGAAAGCATTTTGGTTAGGTTTGTGCTTAATCATTGTGAGTCTTTTGGTTGGGGCGGCAAAGGGCTCTACCACCGCTTTGGTTTTATTTTCTGCTGGCTTAGCACTCTATCTATTCGGCCATCTTTACTGGCTAAACAAACTTCAGGTTTGGCTAAAAAATCCTAACCCGGACAATGTCCCAGAAGGCGCAGGCGTGTGGGAAGGCATATTCTCTGCGCTTTTTCAAACACACCGCAAACATTTACGTTCTGAATCCGAGCTAATATCTTCGCTGGAAGGCTTTAAGACGCGCAACCAACGCCCTGCCAGATGGCATTGTGATTCTTAATCGAAGAAATGAAATTGAGTGGTGCAACCCGCCTGCCGAAACCCAGCTTGGCCTAGACTTAACTAAAGATGTGAACCAAGCTATTCATAATTTTGTGCGTTACGGCGAATTTATTGAATATCTGCAAGCAGAGCATTACGGCGAGCCGATTCAATTAAAATCCATCCGAAATCCAGATAGTACTTTGCAGATTCAGCTCATTCCATTTGGCACAGAGCAAAAATTACTGATTAGTCGGGATGTCTCTGCGCAAGAGAAAATCGACATTATGCGCCGTGATTTCATCGCCAATGTTTCGCACGAGCTACGCACGCCGCTTACCGTTGTGGGTGGTTTTTTAGAAACACTGATGGACACCAAAGGTGCTGTGGCAGATAGCGCTAGAAGCTATTTCGATATGATGATAGACCAGACCAGCCGTATGCGCAGAATCATTGAAGACTTACTCACCTTATCCACAATAGAAAGCAACACAGACGCGCCTGAGGACAAAATTATCAGAATGTCCTCGCTTTTGAAGATGATTCAAAACGATGCAAAAGCGCTCAGCAATGGTAAGCATAAAATTCATTTGAAGTCTGAAAAAAATCTAAACGTTACAGGCAATCAGGAAGAGTTGTTAAGCGCGTTCACCAACTTGGTCAGCAATGCCATACGCTACACGCCTGAGGGAGGCGATATCTACATCAGCTGGCAATTGAACGATGGGCAAGCAGTATTTGGTGTGCGTGATACCGGTATTGGTATTGAGCAAAAACATATTGCGCGACTCACAGAGCGCTTTTATCGTGTCGATCGTGGCCGTAGCCGCGATACAGGCGGCACTGGCCTTGGTCTGGCGATTGTTAAGCATATTTTAAATCGCCACAAAGCCAGACTTGAAATTACGAGCGAGCTTGGCGTTGGCAGCACATTCAGCATTGTATTTCCAAAATCTCGCACCGCGCAGAAAGACTCTGCTGCATGAGTTTGCGCTATTTGCTGGTGTCCGCTTGCTTGTTGACTGCATGCGCAACAAATTCATCCGTTGAAAATAAACCCGTGCCAGAACGCGGAGATAGAAGCACCGTTAACCAGCTTGGCAAGAATGATTTCGACCGCATGGCTGATGTGGAGCTGGATGAAAACACACAAAGTTTGCGCACAATCATGACTAAACTTTACAAACGCAATCCGCGCGAACTTCACAAAAGCACGCCTGATGCTGCAGAAAAAATGGTGGCGTGGGTCTTCGATGGCGAGCTGCAACACCACTGGCAATTTAAAGAAATTGATAACAAACAAGGTACCGATGCTATTTTTTTGGCTTTTGATAACAACTACCAAGGTGACCGCGTGTTGCCTTTTATCGTAGGCCTGCAAACCATGCTGGCAAAGGCGCATGACAATAAAAAAGAATTTTATTTAACCGATAGCCTAGACCCGCAAAGGTTATACAACGTAGCACGTAATATCGAGATTGCAGCTTGGAAACTCTCAAATGCGCGCGATTCTGCAGGCAATTTATATTTGCTTACCAACGAAATTGGTGAAAAAGATCGCAATTTAAGTTTTGAGCGAGAGTTTGGAAAAATGATAGGCCGCACCGATTTTTATGCAACTGCGCTGGCTGAAAAATCCCAACGGCTTATTTCACGTGTGATGCAAAGCCTTGCAACTGCAGTATTTTTGCCCTTTTAACTCTAAAAATAGATGCCCTGCGAGCCAATATCCATGCGGCCTTAGGCACACCTGCTTCTCCGCGCTCGCATGGTTTGTTTTTGACTTTCAATCCCCTTTGCCGCGCATAAGAATTTAGTCGGGTTTATAGTCAGGATGATGTTGGTCCAATATTCTTGCGACTACTAAATATAAAACGGTGAGCTCATGCCAATATTGGCCTCCCTCACCACCTCACCATCAAACAATTTAACCGTCAAATTACCATTCACTTGTTGTGCAAACGGAACAAGCAGACCATTAATATAAGCTTGTGCATTTTCTTGTGTGTCAAACTCGTAAAAACCACCAACGCTATGATGTTTGATGCCGCTTAGCCAAGTTTTAGACTTTAAGCCTTTAAACTTTTTCATTTCTACATTAATCGGTGCCCAATCAATTTCGGTAAACGGAATGGACACCTGATACTCTGCATAAATAAAGACTTTGGCCATGTTAAGCAGCGCTTACTTCCACCAAACTATCGCACACCACATTCGAGTTACCCATATCACCAAATTCAGCTGGGCTAACGCTATTGACTGTGCCTTTATTAAGTTGGCGCCAATAGCCGAGTGTGGTGACAACCACGCCAGGGTTCACGTCTTTGGTGACTTTGGCGACTGCTTCAAACGCGCCACGGTCGTTAAATACTTTCACTTTATCGCCTTCTTTCACCTTGCGTTTGTCTGCATCTACCGCGTTCATCAATACAAACTGCTCGCCTTGGTTTTTAATTTTCTCGGCCACATTGGCATAGCACGAGTTTAAAAAGCCATGGCTTTTTGGCGTTAAAATGTTGAGCGGATACTTGGCAGCAAGTGTTGGATTACTTTCTGGGCTTTCGCGCGAGGCCACATGATCTGGCAGCGGGTCTAAATCTTCACCCGGCTGAAAACCATCGTACATTTGGCGGAATGGCCCAGCCACAAAGTTTTTCGCGCCTTCTACCATAAACATGCATTTGCCTGTGGGCGTGGGGAAGTTGCCGTTTTTATGCGGTGCGCGGTTATCTTTGGTATCCATCGCCAGCCGCGCAAAACCATGTTTGCGCAGGTAAGCCAAATCAATACCTTTACATGCAGGCGAATCCCAAGCCACGTAGTTTTCTAGGCACTCAGAATCGCTCCATTTAAAGTTATCTTCTTGAAAACCCAACATTTTTGCCAAGCGGCGGAAAATATCGTTATTCGGAATCGCCTCACCTGGTGGCTCGATACATTTTTCATTGTACGTCAGGTACATATGCCCCCAAGATAGCACCATGTCTTCATACTCCGCGCCCATGGCGGCTGGCAGCACAATGTCCGCATATGATGCTGTATCGGATAAAAAGTGGTCTGCCACAACGGTAAACAAATCTTCGCGCTGCAAACCTTTAACCACTTTGTCAGTTTCTGGCGATTGTGTGACGGGGTTGGTGTTCCACACCATCAGCGATTTAATCGGTGTTTTTAGTTTGATTTCGCCCGTGAGCGCGCGGCCAAGTTGCAGAATATTCACCACTTGCGTGCCTTCTGGGATTAAATCCGGGCGACAAATCACGTCAAATTTATAAGGGTGCTCCCACACTGGAAACTGCAAAATACCACCGCCCACATGGCGCCATGCGCCAATGAGCGCGGGCAAGCAAGTTACCGCACGAATGGCTTGACTGCCGCCGTAGCTGCGCTCTAAAGCAACCCCAACGCGAATAGCTGCTGGCGAGGTGGTGGCATATTCACGTGCAAATTTGCGAATGTCATCTGCAGGAATACCCGTTATTTTCTCTGCCCATTCTGGCGTGCGGGTTTTAGCGCGGGCGGCGAGCTCTTTGTAGCCCACCGTGTAGCTATCAATATAGTCTTGGTCTTGTAGACCTTCTTCTATAATCACATGCATCATGGCCATTGCCAGTGCACCATCGGTACCCGGTTTTGGCGCAATATGCCAATCGGCCTCTTTGGCTGTTCTCGATGCATAGGCATCAATCACCACCACTTTTGCGCCACGTTTTTGTGCTTCTTTCACGATGTGCCAATGGTGCAAATTAGTGCTAACCGAATTGCATGCCCAAATAACAATATATTTCGAATGCGCAAAACTTTCAGGGTCAACCCCAGCCGTTGGCCCCACTGTCAATAACCATGCGGTACAAGAGCCTTCGCCGCAGAATGTGCGTTCACACACCGTCGCGCCCATGCGGTTAAAAAATGCATCCCCACCGTTTAAGCCATGCACCAAACCTTGGTTACCCAAGTAACTCACGGGCATAATGGCTTGCGGACCATCAGTTTTGATAATCGCTTGCCATTTATCCACAATCGTATTCAGCGCTTCATCCCAAGAAATACGCGTAAATTGTTTGCTGCCTTTTGGGCCTGTGCGCTTCATTGGGTAAAGCAGACGGTCTGGATGATAATGACGTTTTTCGTAATCGTGCAATTTCACGCACAAACCACCGCGCGTCATCGGGTGTTCTTTATTGCCAGTTACGCTGAGGAGTTTGCCATCTTGCACGGTATACACCATGCTGCAAGTATCGGGGCAATCGTGCGGGCAGCCGCCGTGGAAGGTTTTAACGCCAGAATCTACAGGTTTGTTCATCACACACTCCTCAGAAAATAATATATTTTTTATCAAGCAATCATATACCCATCTGTATAGCTCTGCAAACTTTTTGTGACGCGGCTTGGACGGGGTTAGAATAGGCACATGGACAAACCTTTAGCTTTACTTGGCGGCTTAAAACCAAGCGAATTTTTACGTGATTATTGGCAGAAAAAGCCGCTGCTCATTCGCGCCGCAATGCCTGATTTTAAAGGCTTACTAGACGCAAATGAGCTGGCTGGCCTGGCGTGTGAAGATGACGTGCAAGCGCGTTTAATCCAGCATAAAAAGGAAAAATGGACGGTTAAAAACGGTCCATTTGATGACAGAGACTTTGCGAAATTACCAGAGAAAGATTGGACACTGCTGGTACAAAGCGTAAACCAGCATTTGCCAGAAGCGGCGGATTTATTGGCGCAGTTTAATTTTATTCCTCATGCACGTTTAGACGACCTGATGGTGAGCTATGCGCCGGATGGCGGCGGCGTGGGGGCACATTTTGACAGCTATGATGTGTTTTTGCTGCAAGGTAGCGGAAAGCGGCACTGGAAAATTAGTTCGCAAACGGATTTAAGTTTGCTAGAAGGCGCGCCTTTGAGGATTTTGAAAAACTTCGAAGCCGAGCAGGAATGGGTTTTGGAAGCTGGCGACATGCTCTATTTGCCACCGCACATCGCGCACTGGGGCGTGGCTGAGGGCGATGACTGCATGACCTATTCGATTGGCTTTAGAGCGCCTAAAAATCAGGAGCTGATGCACGAGTTTTTGAATTATTTGCAGGATAATATTCATGCGCAAGGTTTGTACGAAGATGCAAATTTGCAGTTGCAAAAGCACCCCGCAGAAATCAGCGATGTGATGGTAGACAAAGTAAATAAAGCGCTGCATAAAATCACTTGGGACAAGCAAAATGTAGCTGACTTTTTAGGGAAATATCTCACAGAACCCAAGCTGGACATTATTTTTGAAGCGCCTCGTAAAATATCACTGAACGAATTTACCAAGCAAATTGCCAAAAAATCATTACATTTAGATTTAAAATCGCAAATGCTATTTTATGCAGAGAATTTTTATTTAAATGGCGAAAAATTAGGCGTACCATCACCATTAATTGCAACCATGCGTGAATTGGCAGATACAAAAAAACTCAAATCATCTGCCCTGGGAGCCAATATCCATGCGGTGCTTGCCGAAGTGCTTTTGGATGCTTATTTGTCTGGATATCTAGTATTTGAATGAGGGTAGCATGAGCGAACACGAGCTGATTCCAAACACGATTATTATCGGAGAGCGCAATTACGAAGCAGCGCTGGATTTGGTGATTGCCGAGGCCAGAGACGAACTGCTGATTTTTGACCAAGACTTTGCGCACGGCGCCTATGCCAGTACGCAGCGCTATAACTTGCTGCACAATTTTTTGAGCGAGAACCCCTTAAGCAAGCTGACTATTATTCTGCAAAGCACGCATTTTTTTGTCACGCAGTGCCCGCGACTATTCAAATTGCTCGAAACCTACAGCCACAAAATGGTGATATATGAGACCAACGATCATGCAAAGGTCGCAATGGATTGTTTTGTTCTTGCAGATAAAAAGCATTACTTACGGCGTTTCCACATTGAACAGGCGCGCTTTAAATTTGCATTGGATGATGCAGAAACTACGGCCAGCCTAGCAAAGCGCTTTGAAGAGCTACTTGATGAAACATCTGAATCGGTACCAATTGGCAAATTGGGTTTATAACCACACATTAAAACCATGAGAAAACTTTTACTGATTTTTTTAACCTTAAGTTTCTCTGCGTTTGCAGATACTGAATTTAAGATTATTACCTTGCAACACCGTTTTGCCAGCGATTTATTGCCCATCATTGAGCCAATGGTAGGGGTGGACGGCACGGCGACTGGCATGAACAATCAGCTGATTCTGCGGGCGAATCCAGACCGTATGCGCGAGATTGAAGAAACTGTGGCCAAATTGGATGCGGCAAGAGTTAACCGTAAAATATCGGTAAAAACTAGCAATAGCATGCAAAGTCAGCATGAGCAAGTCGAGGCGAGCGGCACAGCAAAAGTGGGTAAAGTGACCATCAGTAATGATAGGCGCGCCCAAAATTCAAACAAGCCAAACAGTGCCCGCGTGGAGGTTGAAAGTAGCAGTCGCAACTCCTCGCAGAACGCGAACCAGTTTATTAACGTGCTGGATGGCGAGCGCGCGTTTATTCGTGTTGGGTCAAATTGTGCCGTTTACGAGCGAGTGGATTACCCTGACAAGGCGTTATATCCATATCGAACGTACGACTGAGTGGCGCGAAATTAGCACTGGCTTTGCTGTGAGGCCTCACACAATTGGCAATCAGGTAGAGCTTGAAATCACGCCGCGCATTGCAAGACCTAACAGCCAAGGCTTTGTTGATTTTGAAGAACTTACCACAGTCGTCCGTGTTGCGTTGGGAAATTGGGTGGATATTGGCGGCACGATGCAAACAAACGATGAAGTTAGCCGCAAAATTTTAGGGTTGCAAAATAGCGCTTCACAACAAAATTCAAGTTTGATGGTTAAAGTAGATTAGATAAAATCTAGACTTGTGCGGTAAATTGTTGCAAATTAACGATTTTTTGCAGGAAAAATACACTATCGGCCAAAAAATACTGGTTTTTTTTAATATTACTGGTAAAATTCCACGCATTCGGTTGAGCTAAATGTGCTCTGCCGTAACCGGTTTTTACTTTAGTTCAATATTTAAGGATATAAAAATGACACGTTCTGCTCTGCTTGCCGCTTTACTCGCACTTGCTTTAACTGCTTGTGGTGAAAAACCTGCTGAAGAAGCTCCTGCTGCTGAAGCTCCTGCTGCTGAAGCTCCTGCTGCTGAAGCTGCTCCTGCTGAAGCTGCTCCTGCTGAAGCTGCACCTGCTGAAGCTGCACCTGCTGAAGCTGCACCTGCTGAAGCTGCTCCTGCTGAAGCTGCTCCTGCTGAAGAAGCTAAATAAGTTTTACTTATTTATAAAAAAAGCCGACTTGAAGTCGGCTTTTTTATTGCCTGTATCTCTATAAGTTAGGCTTAAAAGCCCCGCCAATCAAACCCATTCTCTTGTTCTGCTATTCCTATCCAATCTTGCGAACAATTTAACGCACCACTGAGCGCCTGCTTGGCCAAAATCTGCGTATTATTCTTTGCACTTAAGTGGGCCGCTAGAATATGCTTTAATTTACTGTTATCAAGTTTAGTTAAAAGCTGAGCGGCGCCAAGATTATCCAAATGACCCAAACGTCCGCCAACGCGTTGTTTAAGCGCATGGCTATAAGGGCCATTCTTTAGCATCGTGATATCGTGGTTGCACTCTAACACCAGCGCATCGCAGCCACTTAAGACCTGTTCGATATATCGGGTAGATGACCCTGCGTCAGTAAGCACACCCAGCTTATGTTGACCATCGGTAAAAGTAAATTGCGTGGGCTCGCGCGCATCGTGCGGCACAGGGTATGGTGTTACTTGGATATCGCCGATTTCAAATGAAGTATGACTATCTACAATATTCAATCGGATTGAGGTGTTTGGAAGATAGCGCTCAGTCATTATCCGGGTACCATGCGATAGCCAGACTGGGATATTGTGTCTTAGCGGCAAACTTAAATGCACCTTTGGCATGATCATCATGCTCATGGGTGACTAAAATTCCTGTAATCTGCTCAGGTAGCAGATCCAGTTTTTTTAGTCTAACTAATGTCTCACGTTCACTAAACCCACAATCCAACAAAAGGCGTGTAGATGCTTGTTCGACCACCATGGAGTTACCAGCACTACCACTCCCTAATGATGCAAAGCGCATGATGTGCGTTGACTAGATTTACTTAAGCTGATCGTACAACAATGAAATAATCCTATTTGCAGTTGTCGTAGGGTTTGGCTTATCTTCTTTATCTACAACTTTTACACGCGTTCCATTTTCCGTTTCTGAAACTTTAATGTTGTATTTTTTGGATGGGTCAGTTTTTTCATCTTTACCTTTCCAAAACTGTAACTTATCAACTATCGTAGCTTCATCCTTTGGCTTAGATTTATTTTCAATTTCATCGTCATCGCTCCAAAATGCCAAAGTATCTAGTAACCCTTTTTTCTTTTTAGGACCATCATCAATGTCCACATCAGCATAGCGCACATAATATATGCCATTGGAACGATCTTTATCTTCAATCACAAAACCAATCCGATCCAATGCCAACCCTACACGACGCCACCCACGATCATAAGAATCTTTAAGGTTAAGCGTCACACTGCTATCAGCATCTTTTACAACTTCTGCACGCCTTTCGTTTACCGGATTGGCGGCGATTTGCTGTGCTTGCTTTTCAGCAACACCTAATTTCACCATTAGACGACGTAATAATTCAGCATCTAAATCTGCATCAAACTCATCCGTCTTTATTGTTTTGTCAGTTTTATCTAAACGGTATCCAGTATCGATTTCACCCAGCTGAGTTTGTATTTTATTTTTACCATCATCCGGCGCGCCTGCCACCGTCCGATGTGTCATATAAATTTCGGTCGTGCTCTCTTTCTCACCACGCTCTAAACGTGTACGAAATTTACGCCTATCAGCCAAGCCAGAAAGTTTATCCAGCCACTTATCAAACTTATCACCAATATCCCTTTTATCCTCTTTTAGCTTTAATCGCATCCGCTTCAATCCACTCAGTTTCCATTACGCCCGTGTCAGCATTCTCCACACGTACAGCAAAACCTTGGTCTATCCAGAACTCACGTACGACTGGCCAAATTTTTTCTGCTGACGCGTTAACTACCAACCAACGTTGCGCACCAGCTTTTTCCATTTTTACGCCATCTGGATTTGTGAGCACCTTTTCTGCACCAGCCTCTTGGCCATCTTGTGCCTGATTGTAAGTATTGTATGAAGTGCTACCGCCGGGAACGCTATAAGCATCGCTCGACTGTACTGCAGTTAAATCTGGCGGCACTTCCAGCGGGCGGGCGCGTCCAGCACCTTTATAATCAGAAGTTGTATCAATAAATGGAATAGAGTCACAAGCGCTTACCAGCATAGCAAGGATGACGATTGTGCTAAGTTTAGTTAAATTAATTTGTTTCATGATTCCTACCAAGTATTTAAGTCAGCTTAATTAAGCAATTTCAGCGCTTTTCATGGCGGCACGTAGCACATCATGATATTGCGCTGATAGATTCACCATCGGCAAACGAATGCCTGATTTAATCAACCCCATTTGCTGCAACACCCATTTGACAGGTATTGGGTTTGCCTCAACAAATAGTTTTTGGTGTAATCCAAATAGTTTTGCGTTTATTGCAGAAGCCTTTGCAACGTTGCCTGCCATAGCGGCTTCGCACATCTCTTTCATAAGTTTTGGCGCAACATTTGCTGTGACAGATATCACGCCACGCGCACCAAGCAACATCAACGGCATACCCGTTGCATCATCGCCACTATAAATAATAAAATCTTTAGGTGCGCGTAAAATTAAATCAGTACCACGCTCAATGCCACCCGTTGCATCTTTAATGCCCACGATATTTTTAATTTTAGCAAGTCTCAGCACCGTATCATTGCTGATATCACAGCTGGTGCGGCCTGGCACGTTATATAAAATCTGCGGGATATCGACAGCCGCCGCCACTGCCGCAAAATGCTGATACAACCCTTCTTGCGTTGGTTTGTTGTAGTAAGGTGCCACCAACAGGCAAGCATCTGCGCCCATTGCTTTTGCTTGCGCAGTCAACTCTATCGCCTCTTTAGTTGAGTTTGCGCCTGTGCCAGCAATAACAGGAATGCGGCCTGCGGCATGCTGCACTGTTGTTTTAATCAATTCACAATGCTCACCAAAGTCCACTGTTGGCGATTCGCCCGTAGTACCAACAATCACAATACCGTCCGTACCCGCATCGACATGAAAGTCAATCAAAGTACGTAGTGCATCTAAATCAAGACTGCCGTCGTCAAACATCGGTGTGACAATAGCCACCAAACTGCCTTGCAACATAGTAAAACCTGCCAAATAAAATTAGCGCTTATTTTAACCGAAACTGCCCCTATAATGCGAAACGGAGTCGGAATCCATTTAAAATATATTTTTATAACGTAAAAATATAACAATATAATTACATATTCTTTGTTTATATAAAGAAATTTGGTTATATTGACACGAATTCGTCACTACTTCGCTTAACGCGCAGACCCACATTTTGGTTGAATTTGCGCAACTTATTGCATTTCAAACGCGTTATAATCTAGCTATTAACTTGGTTCTAGCCTATGTCACAAAATTACATTTTAATTTTAATTAGTACGGTGCTAGTCAACAACATTGTGCTTGTTAAAATTTTGGGCCTATGCCCATTTATGGGCGTTTCTAAAAAACTAGAAGCTTCCATAGGTATGGCCGCAGCCACCGCATTTGTGCTCACAATCGGCTCCATGACAAGTTGGGCGATTAATCATTATTTTCTCGAGCCGAATCATGTTGAATACCTGCGGACGTTGTCATTCATTGTGGTGATTGCGGGTGTGGTGCAATTTACTGAAATCGTCATGGAAAAAAGTTTCCCGCTTTTATATCAAATGCTGGGTATTTTTCTGCCACTCATCACAACCAATTGTGCAGTATTAGGTATTCCGCTACTTAATGCGCAAGCAAGTAATGGCTTTATACAGTCAGGCTTGTATGGTTTTGGTGGTGCGATTGGTTTCTCAATGGTGTTAATTCTTTTTGCCTCTTTGCGCGAAAGACTGGAAGCCGCTGATATTCCTAAACCATTTCAAGGCTCTGCTATCGCCATGATTACTGCGGCGCTCATGAGTCTAGCCTTTATGGGCTTCGCTGGGTTAGATAAGTATTAGCTCATGTTAACTGCTTTATACATCATGCTAGGGTTGGCGCTAGTGCTTGGAGTTGCGCTGGGTTACGCTGCACTCAAGTTCAAAGTTGAGGGCGACCCTTTAATCGCGCGTATTGATGCGATTTTACCGCAAACGCAATGCGGCCAGTGCGGCTATCCAGGTTGCAAACCCTATGCAACTGCCATCGCACATGGCGAAGCGGATATCAACCAATGTCCACCAGGTGGAGACGCAGGTGTGCGTGCCTTGGCCGACTTAATGGGCATGGAATACAAACCGCTCAATGCGGAAAATGGCGTAGAAAAGCCAAAAGCAGTCGCATTTATTGACGAAGATGTCTGCATCGGCTGTACATTGTGCATTCAGGCCTGCCCGGTCGATGCGATTTTAGGCGCCGCGAAACATATGCATACCGTGATTGAATCCGAATGCACAGGCTGTGAGCTATGTGTGGCGCCGTGTCCGGTGGACTGTATTACGATGGAACCCATCGCGGAAACCCCAGATAACTGGAAGTGGAAGTACCCCACAATTCCAATCAAACCAGTGATGAATTTGAAATCATGAACGCGCTCGTTAATTTTGCTAAAGTCTTCAAGTTCCACGGTGGCGTGCACCCGCCAGAGAACAAAAAGCAATCGACACAACTGCCGATTGCTCAGTTACCGTTGCCTGAAAAAATCGTACTGCCATTGCGTCAGCACGTCGGCAATATTCCCAAAATCAAAGTAAATATCGGTGACAAAGTACTCAAAGGTCAGCTTATCGCCGAGGCCGAAGGCACCTTATCTGCAGCCATTCACGCAACCACTTCTGGCACCATTTCTGCTATTGGTGAGGCCATTATTCCGCATCCGTCTGGCTTGCCAGACCATTGCATCACCATCACACCCGATGGCAAAGATGCTTGGACTGAACGCAAACCACAAGATTGGCGCAATACAGATTGTAAAACACTGATAGAGTCCCTAAGACTCTCTGGCATTGTTGGTCTGGGCGGCGCAACCTTTCCGACACATATCAAATTTCGCGTTGGTTGCAAGCCAGGCATACATACATTAGTCATCAACGGCGCTGAGTGCGAGCCCTACATCACATGCGATGACATGCTGATGCGCGAGCGTGCCGAGCAAATCGTCAAAGGCATTGAAGTTGCCCAATACTTGCTTGGCGCGGAAAAAGTCATTATCGGCATTGAGGACAATAAACCAGAGGCAGCCGCAGCCATGCAATCTGCAACTGCGAATACGCAAATGCAAGTCATCGTTGTGCCTACACTCTACCCCAGTGGCGATGCGCGACGCTTGGTACATTTAGTGCTCGGCCGGGAAATTCCATTTGACAAGCGCACCACTGAGGCAGGCGTACAAGTGTTTAACGTAGCCACTGTGCTCGCACTCTACCGCTATTTTGAATTTGGTGAACCAAGCTTAAGTCGCATCGTTTCTATGACAGGCAATGTACAAAAACCGCAGAATTTTGAAGTATTATTTGGCACACCACTGGCGCACTTGGTTGCTGCAGCAGGCGGCGCCAAGCCAGAGACCACGCATTACATCATGGGTGGCCCGATGATGGGTTTTGATTTGCCGAGTAGCGATGTGCCGATTACCAAGGCCGCCAATTGCATTATTGCGGCGTCGCCCAATTTATTCGCCCCACCGCCACCGCCTATGCCATGTATTCGCTGTGCGCGCTGCGCAGATGCATGTCCTGTGAGCCTGCAACCACAAGATCTATACTGGTTTGCCAAAGCCGATAATTTTGAGAAAGCACGTGATTATAAATTGTTCGATTGCATTGAATGTGGCGCTTGCTCTTATGTGTGCCCTAGCAACATTCCACTTGTGCAATATTACCGATACGCAAAAAGTGAGATTATTGCTGCAGACAAAGCTAAAGAAGCTGCAAATATTGCACGTGAGCGCAATGATGCTCGCCTGGCACGCATTGAGCGCGAAAAACTGGAGCGCGCAGCAAAACATGCCGAGCGGGCGCAAGGTGCAAAATCTGAAAGTACAAAAACAACTTCAGAAAATAACGCGCCACAGGCCAATATCCATGCGGGTTCTGGCAATGCCGCAAATGCACCCGCAGCAACAGATGATACAGCAAAGGCAGCCAAACAGGCAGCCATTGCTGCAGCCATCGAACGCGCAAAAGCAGCTAAAGTAGCCGCAGCCATAACGGGAGAAGTGCCAAAAAATGTTGCAGCAACTTCTGCAACAGTAAAAGCAGAAATCGCAGAAATCGATGCGCGTCGCGCCAGCGTTGGAATTGCGACGGATGAAGAAGCTGCTAACAAAGAAAAACAGGCTAAAATCGCTGCTGCAATCGCGAAAGCCAAAGCTGCAAAAGCTGCCGCAGAGGCAGCAAAAAAAGAGGATTAATGTGAACCGCTCACCTTATATTTCTGAAGCCCCGAGCGTCGGTGCAATTATGTTCAAAGTATTGCTAGCGCTAGTGCCAGGCATTGCCGCATACGTGTGGGTGTTTGGCGGCGGCATTCTTGTGACAATTGCTCTAGCAACAGCCACAGCATTGGCTGCTGAGGCTGTAATGCTTAAAGTTCGCCGGCGCCCTATTAAACCCTTTTTAATGGATTTTAGTGCCATCGTTACTGCATGGTTGCTTGCACTTGCTATTCCGCCGCTAGCCCCTTGGTGGCTGATTGTTGTAGGAACTTTGTTCGCGATTGTGTTTGCCAAACAAATTTACGGTGGTTTAGGCTACAACCCATTCAATCCCGCTATGATTGGTTATGCAGTATTGCTGATCTCGTTCCCTGTACTCATGACAAAATGGCCTGCAGCCTTACAGCTAGCGCAATACAAACTCAGCTTTGCAGACCAATTGCATTACATTTTTGGTGGTCTGTTGCCGATCGCAAATCAATATTGATGCCGTCACTTCTGCAACACCATTGGATTACCTAAAAACTCAGCTCACGTTAAAGCATGACGTTGCCAGCATTACCCAAGCACCCTTATTTGGTGCACTTGGTGGCAAGGGTGGCGAGTACGTAACCGCTGCCTATTTATTAGGCGGAATTTACTTGTTGCAGCAAAAAATCATTACATGGCATCTGCCTACCGCCTTTTTGGGCGCGTTGGCACTTATTTCCGGAATATTTTGGCTAGTGAATCCTGCACACTTTGCTAACCCGCTATTTCACTTATTTAGTGGCGCAAGTCTGCTTGCCGCATTTTTTATTATCACCGACCCCGTGAGCGGTCCAACCACACCAAAAGGCAAACTATATTTTGCGGCTGGCGTTGGCATTATTACCTATTTAATCCGCGTGTATGGCGGCTATCCAGATGGCGTTGCCTTTGCGGTAATTTTTATGAACATTTGTGTGCCCCTCATTGATGCGCATACACAACCTCGGGTTTTTGGCCATGAAAAATAACGGCCGCCGTAAATAACATGCCTGAAACTATACTCAAACACGCTGGCAAAACAGCAATGACGCTGATTGCATTTGCACTGGTTTTCACCTCTTTACTGGCTTATGTATTCAATGTGACTAAAGTGCCCATTGAAAAGAGTGAGGCTGAGGCACGTATGGCACTTTTTCGCCAAATCGTACCTGAAAGCATGCACAACAATGACCTGCTCAAAGATACGGTCAGTATCGCCCCAAATATACTTTTAGGTAACAAGCTGCCTATTATTGCTAATCGTGCACGCATTAACAATGAACCCACTGCTGTCATTTTAGAGGCGGTCGCGCATGATGGATACGCAGGCGACATCAAGCTGCTGATTGCGATTAAATATGATGGCAGCATTGCCGGTGTGCGCGTGCTTGCCCACAAAGAAACACCAGGTTTGGGCGATTATATCGATATTGCAAAAAATAAATGGATTAAACTTTTTGACGGTGAATCGCTCGAAAAGACAGCAGATAAAAAATGGCTGGTAAAGAAGGATGGTGGTCAGTTTGACTACATGGCAGGCGCCACTATTACGCCTCGCGCAGTGGTCAAGGCAGTGCACAAAGCGCTACAATATTTTGCAGAAAATAAGGAAGCCTTATTTAAGTAAGGATAATAATTGTGAATCAATATAAAGAAATTGCCGAAAATGGCTTATGGAAGCAGAACCCTGGCGTAGTACAACTATTGGGGTTATGTCCGACGCTGGCTGTCACTACATCCGTCGTTAATGGCGTGAGCTTAGGCCTGGCAACTGCGCTGGTAATGGCTGCAGCCAATGGCTCGATATCACCCGTGCGTAAATTTGTGCCCGCAGAAATTCGCGTGCCAGTATTTATTTTGGTCATCGCCGCGCTAGTCACCGTAATTGATTTAACCATTCACGGCTTTGCTGAGCCTTTGCATAAAGTTCTCGGTATTTTTATCCCACTTATTGTGGTGAACTGTATCGTCCTTGCACGCGTGGAATCTTTTGCCGCGAAAAACGAACCCGCACCTGCTATCTTTGATGGGTTCATGATGGGCATTGGCTTAACGCTTGTACTTGGGTTATTAGGCGGCATTCGTGAGACTGTAGGTAAAGGTACGCTTTTTTCCGGCTTAGATTTAGCCTTCGGCCCTAATTTCAAGCACTTTGTTATCACCGTGATTCCAGACTACCACGGCTTTTTACTGGCTATTTTGCCGCCCGGGGCTTTCTTGGGTTTGGCTTGCTTGATTGCAATCCGAAACTGGGCGGGCCAACGCAAAGCTAACGAAACGCCAAGCGCTAGCGGTTCGCTAAAACCTGCGCACTAAAGTCTAGCGAAAGAATCTAATGAACGCGGAAAAGCGCTTTGAAATTTTTAAGCGTTTAAGTATTGCCATTCCGCACCCAACGACCGAACTAGAATACAGCAGCACATTTGAGTTACTGATTGCAGTAATTTTATCCGCGCAAGCCACGGATAAGGGCGTGAATATTGCCACACGCAGACTGTTCAAAGTAGCAAATACGCCGCAAGCGATTGTTAATTTAGGCATAGAAGGTCTGGAAGGTTTCATCAAAACAATTGGTTTATACCATGCCAAAGCCAAAAACATCATGGCCTGCTGTGAAATGCTCATTAATCAGCACAATAGCCTAGTACCCAACACCAGAGCGGCTCTTGAGGCGCTTCCGGGCGTGGGGCGTAAAACAGCGAATGTCATCCTAAATACGGCTTTTGGGCAGCCTACAATAGCCGTGGATACGCATTTATTCAGGCTGGGCAACCGCACAAAACTCGCAACTGGCAAAAACGTGCTTGCCGTTGAGCAAAAATATCTTAAAACTATTCCCAAAGTGTTTATGCAGGATGCGCATCACTTGCTGATTCTGCATGGTCGCTATACCTGCACTGCGCGAAATCCAAAATGTGGGGAGTGTTGCATTGTGGATTTATGCGAATATGCACATAAGGTGATTCCAAAACCACATTTAATGGCCGGTGAGGCTATGGCAGAAAAGAGATGGCTGGTGAAACTTGATTAAGGTAGCTACAGGCTTAGTCACAGGGAAAACCGCCAAACCTGAGCTTGCAGCACAGGCTGTTCATGCTGCCATGGCAAAGGCGGATATTCAATCGCCAACGAGCGTGTTGTTATTTTTAACTTCCGAATTTGCAGCTGATCCACATTCAGCCATTAAAGCTGCAGCCATCGCGGCAAGCTGCACGCAAATTATTGGTTGCTCAGCTACAGGCATTTTTACAGAAGAAGATTGGGTGTTAGACAGCCCGGCAGCGGCTGCCATGGTATTTAGCGGGGAAGTAAATCTGGCGGTGCTAGGAGAGAACGCTAGAGCACTACCCATACTTACCCTTGCTGCGCCAAATGCAATTAATAGCACATGGCTAAATAAGCCAGGAATAAGATTTGGCGGAGTTTCTGGCGATGCCACAGGTCATGGTCCGTTCTCGGTATGGCAAAATGGCAAAGGTGCGACACAAGGCTACTGTGAGCTCGTGATAAATAATGCTCAGGTGGCGGTTGCTGCCTCTCACGGGTTAAAAAGCATTTCCAGCCCCCGCAAAATCACCAAGACAAAAGGCCATGACGTCATCTCAATCGGCAATACCGACGCACTTTCCAGTCTGTCATCCGCATGGTTCAAACATCATAAAGGCGATAAGTCATTACCCTACCACCAGCTCATCGCTATGGTTGCAAGCAAATCTAGCCAGCTTGAGCGTGGTGAATATAACATCGCGTCAATTATCACGGGTAATGATGAAAATGCATCTGTGACGCTCACCAAGGCATTGCAAGTGGGTGATTGGCTGAGTTGGGCTGTACGTGAGGTTGATGCTGCGCAAATTGATATCGTAAAAACAGCAAGCATGCTAAAACAACAACTTAGTACAGAGCCAGCTTTTGCGCTATTGTTTTCTTGCTTAGGTCGAGGCCCTTACTTTTATAACAATACCGACCAAGATTTAGCGCTACTCAAAACATTATTTCCCAAACTACCCATTATCGGATTTTACGGTAATGGGGAAATTGCGCCAATTCAAGGGGTAAATGAGTTACTGCAATATTCTGCGGTGCTTGCATTATTCTCTCGCGAGCAGATGCCATGAGTTTATTTAATCCATCTCGCAATGAAGTGCGCGATTTCTTTTTTGATACCTGGGCTAAATTTAAAAAAAAATCGCCCCTCACTAGTCTGGAAAAAATTGGGTTAGGCGTAATACATTTGCACCCAGAGTATCACGCCATACTAGACAAGCCTGACCACTTCAAACAACAGGAGTATTTTCCCGAGTTTGGCGAAACCAACCCATTTCTGCATATGAGCTTGCACCTTTCTATCCTCGAACAAATAAGTATTAATCAACCAATAGGTATTGCTGACATTTATGGTCAATTAACGCTCAAGCATCAACAAGAACATGCCGCTCAGCATGACATCTTGGAATGTTTGGCAGAAACCATCTGGCTGGCACAACGCAACAACGCTGGACTAGACGCAGCGCATTATCTACAATTGCTGCAACAAAAGGTGGCACAACAATGACAACAAATGCACATGACTGGTTAAACGAACATAGCGATTATTTGTATCGTTTTGCACTGGCGCGGTTGCGCGACCCGCATCAGGCTGAAGATGTCGTGCAAGAAACTTTTATCGCTGCCATAAAAAATCCTAACTTTGCTGAGCAATCCAGCCCAAGAACATGGCTTACCGGCATTTTAAAACACAAGATCATTGATGTAATGCGTAAAAGTGTACGTGAGATTGCAGCTTCCGACCTGATGAGTGACGAAGATGCCAATATGGATGATTTTTTTGATGAAACAGGTCATTGGGTAGATGCCCCGCAGGCATGGGAGATGCCCGATAGTGCACTGGAGCAAAAACAATTTTTAAGTGTTTTGCAAAACTGCGTGGACAAACTTCCCAAAAAATTAGCCAGCTTATTTTTAATGCGCGATGTACACGATACTGACAACGAAGAAATTTGTAAGGAACTGAGTATCACCACGACCAATGCTTGGGTGATGTTGTACAGAGCCCGGATGGGAATCAGAAAGTGTCTAGAAATCAATTGGTTAACGAACTGAGAAAGGGAGCTTGAATATGATAGATTGCAAACAAGCTAGCCAGCTTATTTCAAAATCATTGGATCGCAGGTTATCTCTGGGAGAGCGGTTATCGCTACGTTTTCATACTTTTATATGTGAAGCCTGTAGGCGTTTTGGTCAACAATTAAATATCTTGCGCGTTGCTTTAAAGCGCATAAACGAAAATGTTGAAAACGACACGAACATCACGATGCCATCTGAAACAAAAGCACGTATTGCAAAATCTATTGAATCTGTCATTGATTAGCCTACGTATATATTGAGCAATCTTTAATTTTTTACTAAAGGAAAAAATATGAACGTTACGAACAAATCTTCTGCAAAATCTATCGCTTTAGCTGTAGGCGGTGCATTTGTATTATCCGTCGGCACTGCTAGCTTTGCAGCAAGCGAAAATCCATTTGCAATCAAATCACTCTCAAGCGGCTATCAAGTTGCTGAAGCAGATACTAAAATGAAAGATGGTAAGTGTGGCACAGGTAAATGTGGCGCAAACAAGAAAAAAGCAGCCGAAGGTAAGTGCAGCGCGGAAGGAAAATGTAGCGCAGAAATGAAAAATGCACATGAAGGTAAGTGCAGCGCAGAAATGAAAGGTAAAGAGGGTTCATGTAGCGCTGATAAGGCTAAAGAAGGCAGCTGCTCAGCAGAAAAAGCCAAAGAAGGTTCATGTCACGCAGACAAGAAGTAATCGTTCATAAATGGCATCGCTAGAAGCCATAAAAGGCGTTGGATTGGGGTTGAAGCGGGAGCTGATACCCCAAATCCAGAACCTCTATCAAGACCCCTCCATCTCAAATATCAACTTTGTAGAAATCGCGCCTGAAAACTGGATAGAAGCAGGCGGTAAGGCTGCTCAAGATTTAGCCTGGTTTGTTGAGCGTTACCCCATTGTTTGCCATGGATTGTGCCTCTCGCTAGGCGGGCCAGACCCGCTCAATATAAGCTTTCTCAAGCAAGTTAAAACGTTTTTGTCTGTACACAAAATTCCGCTTTATACCGAGCATTTAAGTTATTGCAGTGACATTCAAAACGGCAAAGCGGGCTATTTGTATGACTTACTGCCAATCCCCTTTACTGAAGAGGCTGTGCATTACGTTGCAAAGCGCATCCGCCAAACGCAAGATATCCTAGAGCAAAAAATTGCAGTGGAAAATGCATCGTTTTATGTGGCTGCACCAATTTCAACCATGAGTGAAATCGAATTTTTGAACGCAGTAATATGCGAAGCAGATTGCAATCTGCATCTTGATATCAACAACATCTACGTAAATAGCGTGAATTTTAACTTTGACGCACATGCATTTTTACGACAAATCCCAAAAAACCGCATTGTATATAGCCATGTAGCTGGGCACTATCAAGAAGCTCCGGATTTGTTGGTAGATACCCATGGCGAGGATATTATCGACCCGGTTTGGAAATTGCTGGAAGAAGCCTACCAGTTATTTGGTACGTTTCCGACGCTTTTAGAGCGCGATACCAACATTCCCCCATTACCAAAAATCATGTTAGAAATAAATCAAATCGCAGCCATACAAGCAAAATGTTAGACTTTCAAAAATATCAAATCGAATTTACTGCGCATGTACGCGACCCAAAAAATAATGCAAGACCTGCAAAAGTAAAAGATGCACGCATGGCGGTTTACCGCGAGATTGTCTTTAATAATATTTTTGCTTCAGTCTCAGCTTGTTTTCCTGTCGGGCGCGCTATTTTGGGCAAACGCGCTTGGTTAAAACTCACCAAGCAGTTTTTTGCATCACATCAAGCGACTACGCCAATATTTAGAGAAATTCCTCAGGAATTTCTAAAATTTCTAACCACAACTACAGATTTACCTGATTACTTACAACAACTTGCACATTACGAATGGGTTGAGCTAGCAGTAAATATGCAAGATTTTGTAACTCCGAAACTCAGTAAAAAAATGGAGCTTCTTTACGAAAGACCAGTGCTTGCGCCTGCCAACATGCTTTTGGAATATGACTATCCCGTACACAAAATTTCGGAAAAGTTTAAACCTGCAAACACAGAAAAGACCTATTTGTTTGTGTTCAGAAATTCGGGCAATCAAGTCAAATTCATAGAACTCAACCCAATAACCTATTTACTATTGAGTCTATTAAGAGAAAATCAACTAACTGGGGAACAAGCCCTGATAAGGCTTGCTGAGGGCATTCAGCACCCTGATGTAAATATGGTGATAAAGTTTGGTTCGGAAATTTTACAAGATTTGGCCAAACAAGATGCAATTATTGGTAGTGCTTAATCAAACAGTTTTGCTTGACGCTGATTAACTTGATCCATAATTTTTTGCTGGCTGTTGGCATCCAAATCCCACCATTGCGCAATCTCTTCTATTGTCCGATAACAGCCCATACATAAACCGGTGGTTTCATCCATCGCACATACACTAATGCATGGCGATTTAACTTCATTCTCCTGCATTTAGCTGAGCTTACCGTGGCACTGCTTATATTTTTTACCTGACCCGCAAGGGCATGGGTCGTTACGGCCAACTTTAACGCCTTCACGGACCACAGGTTCAGAACCTGCGACTGCTTCAGGCACTGGGTTTGCCAGCGCTTCATCGTAGTCTGCATGTTGATACTGCACATTTTCAACGCCTTGTGGTTTTTCAACAACTTCAACATCATCCTGTGTTTTAACTTGCACAAGCATCGTGATTTTTGTCACTTCAGATTTTACAGTATTGAGTAAACCTTCAAACAGTTGAAAGGCCTCGCGTTTATATTCTTGTTTTGGATTTTTTTGCGCATATGAGCGTAAATGAATACCTTGGCGCAAGTGATCCAATGCACTTAAATGTTCACGCCAATGTAAATCGAGGCTTTGCAACATCACCGAGCGCTCAAACTGACGCATCACATCGGCGCTGGCAAGATTTTCTTTAGTTATATACGCGCTGTCAGCCGCTTCAAAAATGCGCTCGCGTAAAGTCTCTTCATGCAAGTCCGGATTTTCTTCCAGCCATTTTCCCACTGGTAAGTCCAACCCAGTTTCAGCCTCCAGCGCCTTTTCAAGTGCCGGAATTTCCCATTGTTCTTCCACACTACCAGGTGGAATATGTGCAGAGAAGATATCATATAGAACATCATGGCGCATCGCAGTAATCGTTTCACCAATATCAGCGGCCTCTAGCAACTCGTTACGTTGCTCATAAATCACTTTACGCTGATCGTTTGAAACATCGTCAAACTCAAGTAACTGTTTACGAATATCAAAGTTACGACCCTCAACCTTGCGCTGTGCATTTTCAATCGCACGCGTTACCATGGCGTGCTCAATCGCTTCACCCTCAGGCATTTTCAGGCGCTCCATAATTGCAGCCACACGGTCGCCAGAAAAAATGCGTAGAAGCTGATCATCTAGCGAAAGATAGAAACGACTCGAACCAGGGTCACCTTGGCGCCCAGAACGACCGCGCAACTGATTATCTACGCGACGTGACTCATGGCGCTCGGTACCGATAATATGCAAACCGCCCGCAGCGACCACTTGTTCGTGAAGTTTTTGCCAGTCAGTCTTAATTTTTGCAATTTTTTCTTCTTTTTCTTTATCGCCTAAATTCGCATCTTCACGCACCGCATGAATCTCTGGCTCCGGGTTACCCCCCAGCACAATATCCGTGCCGCGGCCTGCCATGTTAGTGGCAATGGTAATCACATTGGGACGCCCGGCTTGCACGATAATTTGTGCTTCACGCTCATGCTGCTTGGCATTTAGCACCTGATGCTCTAGCTTGGCTTTGGTTAACAACTCTGAAATGAGCTCAGAATTTTCAATTGAGGTGGTTCCCACCAGCACTGGCTGACCACGACTTTGACACTCCCTGATATCCTCAATCACTGCGTTATATTTTTCTGCCGCTGTACGATAGACCTTGTCCATCGCATCTTTACGCTGCATGCCACGATGTGTTGGGATAACAACTGTTTCCAAACCATAGATTTGATTAAATTCGTAAGCTTCCGTATCCGCCGTACCCGTCATACCGCTTAACTTTTGATACATACGGAAATAATTTTGGAAAGTAATCGAAGCGAGCGTTTGATTCTCTTTTTGAATCGCCACGCCCTCTTTTGCTTCAACTGCTTGATGTAAGCCATCAGACCAGCGGCGGCCCGGCATCATACGTCCAGAAAACTCATCCACAATAACAATATCGCCATCACGCACTACATAATGCTGATCTCGATGGAATAGATTCTGCGCACGCAACGAAGCATACAAATGATGCACCAAGGTAATATTGGCAGCTTCATATAAGCTCGAACCTTCTGGTAACAAGCCAGACTTCGCGAGAATATCTTCTGCGTGCTCGTGGCCAAGCTCGGACATCGTGACTGTTTGCGCTTTTTCATCCACCCAAAAGTCACCAGCACCGTCTTCTGTTTGCTGTTTAGTCAATTGCTTTGCAACCGCATTGATTTGATTATACAAATCAATACTGTTTTCAGCCTGACCGGAAATAATCAATGGGGTGCGTGCTTCGTCAATCAAAATCGAATCGACTTCATCCACAAGTGCATAACATAAAGTGCGCTGCACCCGCTCTTCTGCACTAAACACCATGTTGTCGCGCAGATAATCAAAACCAAATTCGTTATTGGTGCCGTAAGTAATATCAGCGGCGTAAGCGAGTTGCTTCGCGTCATGTTGCATTTGCGATAAATTAATACCAACGCTCAAGCCCAAAAAGTTGTAAAGCTTGCCCATCCACTCGGCGTCACGCTTTGCCAAGTAATCATTCACTGTCACCACATGCACACCTTTTCCAGTCAGTGCATTCAGGTAAACCGGCAGGGTGGCTACCAGCGTTTTACCTTCACCCTGTACGCATTTCAGCAATCTTGCCCGCATTCAACACCATACCGCCTATAAGTTGCACATCAAAATGACGCATCTCCAGCGCACGCACGCTGCCTTCACGCACCACAGCAAAAGCTTCAGGCAGTAGCTTTTCTAAAGTTTCACCTTCGCTGTAGCGCTTTTTAAATTCTTCCGTCTTTGCACGCAAAGCATCATCGGAAAGCGCTTGCATGCTGGGTTCTAGGGCATTAATTTGTTTGACTATTTGGCCGTACTGCTTAATTAAACGTTCGTTACGACTGCCAATAATTTTTCTGAACAACTTGGATAACATGAAAAGACACCGATTTTCCGAATCTTCGGAAACCTCATAATTTAGGTTGGAATTGAGTTTAAGTTGGGGATATTAATTTTTTATTCAATACGTTAAACAAATTACCCAGCATTTTTTTGTAAATATTGGCGTGGGTCTAGTGCATTGCCGTTTAAGCGAATTTCATAGTGCAAATGCGGGCCTGTGGAACGGCCTGTACTGCCGACCATCGGCAACAACTTGACCTTTCATCACACGCTCACCCACTTTTAACCAATAACTTTGAAGTATGTGCATAACGCGTTTCCAAGCCAGCACCATGATCAATCTTAACCATATTACCATAGCCGGAGTGAGCTCGCGGCAACTAACGATGCCATCAGCCGCTGCACGAATAGGTGTACCGATATTCGCTGTAAAATCCAAACCTTCGTGAAACGCTTTGCTGCCAGTAAACGGATCAATCCGCCAGCCATAACTGGATGAATTGTATGCCGCACGAACTGGGCTGCTGTTGGGCAACATATCTTTAAGCACACTTTGCTGTAACACTTTAGCCTCAAGGCTACTTAAATAGTCATCGCGCTGATCAACCGCCTTTGTAAGCTCTTCAATCGCAGCGTCTAAATCAACTTCCGTCATCGGCCTAGCATTAATAAGCGGGCCGCCGCTTCCGGGTGGGGGCAGATCATTTACAGGTTTTAACTTACTTTTATTGGTGATTTTTGTATCTTTACCGCCCGCCAATTTCGACAAACGCTGATTTTGCGCGTCCAGCCGCATAATACGTGCCTGCAGCTCTCCGAGTTCTTTTGCGTAGGCATCTAGATGCATTTGCGAGGAAACAATGGTGTTTTTTAATTGCGGCGGCAACATTGCCTTAACGCCCTGCTCCTTTATGTTGCTTTCGGGCGTAAGAAAAAGCAGTGTCAGAAGCACTGGGATAACTATCAAGCCGGCGAAAAGCCCGATGGTTTGCCACATGGACAAACTTTTTGCTTTCGCAAACTTGCTAGAAACCAAAATAATATTCATGGGATAATATTCACTATCTATTTAATACCGCACACAAAACTGATGCGCAAAATCAACGTTCTACTTAGCAAAAGCGCTGATAGTCAATTTAACAACCTGACTAAGCAAGCAAACGCACACCTGAACTTGCGTCAACTTTGGGAGGCCGCAGCCCCCAAGATGCTAAGTCAGCATAGCTTTGCTGGCCATCTAAATAACGGCCAACTCACCGTATACGCACACAACGCCAGTGTGGCTACAAAAATTAAACTCAGCTACGCTAGCTTGTTGACTCAATTGCAAAATTTACACGAATCAGACCCTTTTTACAGGGAATGTAAAGTTACTTCAATTACGGTAAAAGTGCAAGTAAAATCTCAGCCTAAACCCATCGCAAAAACGCCACGCGCGCTTTCAAAACATGCTACAACCAGCCTTAAAAAACTGGCTGATGAGCTCGGCGATACAGCACTCGCGGACAAACTTAATCAATTGGCCAATAAGCAATAAAAATAAGGCTTCCATGGCAGTTCTGCTACAAAATCATCACTAAAAATATAGCGTAAAAATGCGGTGCTATCTCGCAAAAAAGCAAACATGGCTAAGTGGTTGTCGCCTTTCACTATTAATGCCATAATGCCCCACTGTTGCAAAAAATTAACACTTTTTTGTACGATCAGGTTTAGGCAATCAATTCAAAATAATTAGGGAGAAGTCATGTCAGTCGCACTAATGATCGCCATTGCTGCTGCAGTTTTAGCGGTGCTGTATGGCGTAGTAATGAGTAAATGGATTACCAACTTACCAGCAGGCAATGCACGCATGCAAGAAATTGCTGGTGCTATTCAACAAGGGGCTGCAGCTTATTTAGCCCGCCAATACAAAACAATCGCTATCGTCGGTATTTTGCTTGCGATTTTAATTGCGGTGTTTTTAGGCAAAACCACAGCCATCGGCTTTGTGATTGGCGCTCTGCTTTCAGGCGCATGCGGCTTTATTGGCATGAATGTGTCGGTTAAGGCCAATGTGCGTACAGCGCAAGCTGCAACAAATGGTATCGGCCCAGCGTTAGATGTAGCATTTAAAGGTGGTGCAATTACAGGCATGTTAGTGGTTGGCTTGGGTCTCCTCGGCGTTGCTGGATTTTACTGGTTTTTGGGTGCAGAAAATGCAACCGACTTGAACCCGTTAATCGGCTTAGCTTTTGGCTCATCACTCATTTCCATTTTTGCACGTTTAGGTGGCGGCATATTTACCAAAGGCGCTGACGTTGGTGCTGACTTGGTAGGTAAAGTCGAAGCAGGTATTCCAGAAGATGACCCACGTAACCCCGCGGTGATTGCCGATAACGTTGGAGACAACGTAGGCGACTGTGCAGGCATGGCAGCTGACTTATTCGAAACATATGCTGTAACACTTATCGCAACGATGGTGCTTGGCGGCCTTGTGGTAACTGGTGCTGGCGCAAACGGTGTGCTTTATCCTCTCATGCTGGGTGCGGTTTCTATCGTGGCTTCTATCATCGGCTGCTTCTTCGTTAAGGCATCTCCAGGCATGAAAAACGTGATGCCAGCGCTTTACAAAGGTCTTGCTGTTGCTGGCAGTTTTGTCACTTATCGCATTCTACTTTGTTACTACAAAAATGTTCCCAGATGGTATTACTGCGGGCGAAATGACGGTATCTGCCAATGCTCTGTTTGGCGCATGTGCGGTTGGATTAATCTTAACTGCTGCATTGGTTTGGATTACTGAGTATTACACAGGTACTGATTACGCGCCTGTGCGCCATGTGGCACAAGCTTCTACAACAGGCCATGCAACCAATATCATTGCTGGTATCGGCATTTCAATGAAATCAACGGCATGGCCAGTGCTTTCTGTGTGTTTGGCTATTTGGACATCATTCCATTTAGGCGGGCTATACGGCGTAGCAGTTGCTGCTACTGCCATGTTGAGCATGGCAGGTATCGTTGTGGCTTTAGATGCTTATGGCCCAATCACCGATAACGCTGGCGGCATTGCAGAAATGGCAGAGTTACCGAGCAGCGTGCGCGATGTAACTGACCCACTTGATGCAGTTGGTAACACAACTAAAGCGGTGACTAAGGGCTATGCAATTGGCTCTGCTGGTTTAGCAGCGCTCGTATTATTTGCCGATTACACGCATAAACTGGAAGGCGCAGGCATTGTTGCCAAGTTTGATTTAAGTGACCCAATGGTAATCATTGGTTTATTTATCGGCGGCTTGATTCCGTTCCTTTTTGCCGCGATGGCGATGGAAGCGGTAGGTCGTGCAGCTGGCGCTGTAGTTGAAGAAGTGCGTCGTCAGTTCCGCGATATTAAGGGCATTATGGAAGGCACTGCCAAACCAGAGTATGGCAAAGCTGTTGATATGCTCACAACCGCTGCAATTAAAGAAATGATGGTGCCATCACTCTTGCCAGTAGCTGTGCCAATTGCAGTTGGCTTGTTGCTTGGCCCTGTAGCATTGGGTGGCTTGCTTATGGGTACGATTGTGACTGGTTTATTTGTTGCAATCTCTATGTGTACAGGCGGCGGCGCTTGGGATAACGCTAAGAAATATATCGAGGATGGCAATCACGGCGGCAAAGGTTCAGATGCGCATAAAGCCGCTGTGACCGGCGACACAGTTGGCGACCCATACAAAGACACAGCGGGCCCAGCAGTAAACCCATTGATTAAAATTATTAACATTGTGGCACTCTTAATCGTGCCTCTTTTACACTAATTTTGAATCAATAAAAAAACCAGCTTCGGCTGGTTTTTTTATTGCCCCATACGCGGCAGTAGCAAGTCTTCCAGAAAAAACGCTGAGAGCTCCGACCGCCCTGATAATCCGGATTTTCTGTACACTGCACGCGCCTGATCACGTATTGTGCGCTCACTCGCATTACGCACATCTGCAATCTCCTGATGGCTCAAACCTTTTAACATCAGCATTCCAACCTCAGCTTCAGCATGTGTCAGCGCCCAAGCTTTAAATTGTTTATCAATTTCTTGCGCAAGACCAGCAATCAGATCCCGATTGGCCTCTCGCCACACCAAAGCCTGCTGGTTAGCTAATGCCAAATCTTGCTTTAGCAGATTGATTTTGGATTGTGTTGCCTGAAAATAAAGCCAGCCAAAATAAGCAATGCCAGAGAGTGAAATAAGCAATATCAGCAACTCAATCACAATGTGCGCACGCGCAATGCCATCCTTGTAATCACCGGAAATATCCAGCCCAATTAATACAAAAATTACGCTACATAACACAATCGCCCATAAGCTTAAGCCGTTTGTTATCGGATATTTCTCATCAAAAAAAATCATAAGCAGCGCCTTTACGTCATGTGACGGATGTATAGTTAGTTAGTTTAGCGCAATATATCCCTAACAGATGCAATGGCATTTGTTTTAACAACAGAAAAGGAAATATCATGAACAACACTAAAACAGTTAATGTATGGGATCCGCTCGTACGCATCGGACATTGGACATTAGTCATCGCTTTTTTTACTGCTTACTTTACCGAAGACGATTTTATGACGCAACACGTATGGGCAGGATACGTAGTTGGCGCTGTTGTGATGATACGTATCATCTGGGGGCTAATTGGCAGTCGCCATGCGCGCTTCAGCGATTTTATCTACAGCCCTGCTAAGGTAATAAGCTACATTAAAAATCTTATTGCCCGCAAGCCGCAGCACTATGTAGGGCACAACCCTGCCGGGGGTATCATGGTCATCGCATTATTATTAAGCCTTTCCGCTACTGTGTTTACTGGGTTGAAGCTTTATGCGGTTGAAGAAAATGCCGGCCCGCTTGCTATCAACGCCCAACCCACTAGCAGTTTAATTGCCGCAGCTAATGCAAGTGAAGATGATGACGAGAAAAATGAAGGTAGCATGAAGCAAAAACATGCCGTAAATGAGGCTGACGAAGAGTTTTGGGAAGAACTACACGAAACTTTTGTAAACATCACCTTATTGCTCGTTTTCCTGCACATCGGCGGTGTGATATTCTCCAGCATTGTGGATAAGGAAAAACTGGTTAAAGCCATGATTACCGGCAAAAAAGAAATTGACGACTCTTACAAGTAACAGCACGGTTATAATAGCTTGAATGAATGATAAGGACTCAACTTGAGACACTCTGAATTTCACCGTTCGCACCACATCGGCTGGCTGCGTGCCGCCGTGTTGGGTGCCAACGATGGCATCGTATCTACCGCCAGCTTAATTATTGGCGTTGCGGCAGGCAGCGCCAATCACCAGACTATTTTGCTCACAGGCGTTGCAGGTTTAATTGCGGGCGCCATGTCGATGGCTGCAGGCGAATACGTTTCTGTGAGTACGCAATCAGATACAGAAAATGCAGATTTGGCGAAAGAACGCATGGAACTTGCAACCGATCAGGAAAACGAGCTTAAAGAGCTGACTGGTATTTACGTCGGGCGCGGCTTAACACCAGATTTGGCGCATCAAGTTGCGCTGCAACTCACCGCACACGATGCGCTGGGTGCGCATGCACGTGATGAATTAGGTATTACCGAAATCGTCACCGCACGCCCTGTGCAAGCGGCGTTTGCCTCGGCGGGTTCGTTTGCTGTTGGTGCTGCATTGCCTTTAGCTGTCGCCTTGATGTCATCAGAAAAACTATTAATCTCATCCGTCGGCGTGACTTCTTTGCTTTGTTTGGCAGTTTTGGGCGGCTTAGCAGCCAAAGTGGGTGGTGCAAATCAATGGTCAGGCGCCGTGCGCATGACATTTTGGGGTGCGCTGGCAATGATTGCGACTGCGGCCGTTGGCCATTTGTTCGGCATTGCGATAGGTTAATGTTTAAGATTTACACGAATTTATTATTAAAAGCCCTGCCTTGGAAGGCACATGGATTTTGGTCTGCAGGGCAAAGAGTAATCGTGTCTTTCCACATTTATATAAGTAACAAGCATACAGCATAAAACAAAAAAGCCTTGGTTAACCAAGGCTTTTTTATGGGCAATAAACTATTAAAACGCGGGTTTCACTTCAGCCTCGTTATAGCGCTTCACGCCATCCATAATTTCTTTGTGGGCTTCTTCAATGCCCACCCAACCTTCAATTTTCACCCATTTGCCTTTGTCTAAATCTTTATAATGCTCAAAAAAGTGGGCTATCATTTCTAAACGCCAAGGCGAAACATCCAAATAAGTTTTTTGGTATGCATATAAACCACATACTTTTTCAATCGGCACAGCAAGTAATTTAGCATCGCCACCCGCCTCATCTGTCATTGCCAGCATACCCAAAGCACGGCAGCGCACCACCACCCCCGGCAAAAGCGGCACTGGGGTTATCACCAGCACATCGACAGGGTCGCCATCATCTGCCAGCGTATGCGGAATATAGCCATAATTACACGGATATTGCATGGAAGTACCCATAAATCTATCGACAAAAATCGCGCCGGATTCTTTATCCACCTCATATTTTACAGGGTCGCCCTGCATGGGGATTTCGATAATCACGTTAAAATCGTGTGGGAGATTTTTACCTGAAGGAACTAAATTGAGTGACATTGCGTATTCCTAATATTTTTAAGTGCGCGCATTATAGCAATTGCGCGTAACAAATGTGTGTCAAAAATGTTTCGCCAAATATTATTTATTGGGGCCTATTTACTTGCTCTCGGCAGCTTTCAATAATCGCTTTGGGGATAAGCAACAACGCGATATATAACAAAATTGGGATAATCACGACTTCATCCAACTGCCCCAAAACAGGGATAAAATCGGGGATTAAATCAAACGGCATCAGCAAATATCCCACTGCAAGACCAAGAAAAACTTTTGCAAGCCAAGGCGTTTCTGGGTGCTTTAACACCAGTCGATACACTTCAAACTCTTGCTTTAACTGTGCGGCAAGGGCTTTAAACTTTTCCAGCATTTAGGCCAGTTTCTTTCCAGTCAACTTTTCAAACGCTTCCATATACTTTGCCGAAGTGCGTGCCGCAACATCATCCGGCAGCGCAGGTGCAGGCGGCTGTTTGTTCCAGTTGATGCTCTCTAACCAGTCGCGCACATATTGCTTGTCATAACTAGGTGGATTTGCGCCAATTTTGTAGCTATCTGCAGGCCAAAAACGCGATGAATCGGGCGTCAACACTTCGTCCATCACATGCAAAACGCCATGCTCATCCAAACCAAATTCAAACTTGGTATCTGCAATAATAATGCCGCGAGTTAAGGCGTACTTCGCTGCTTCCGTGTAAAGCTGAATCGCTACCTTTGCGACTTGTGCAGTCATATCTTTGCCGATTAGCGCCTCAACTTCTGCAATGCTGATATTTTCATCGTGCTCACCCACTGCTGCTTTGCTAGATGGCGTAAATATTGGCTGTGGAAGCTGTTGTGCAAGCTGCAAACCTGCAGGCAACTCAATACCGCAAACCGTGCCTTTGGCCTGATATTCCTTCCACCCGCTACCGACTAAATAGCCACGTACGATTGCTTCCAGTGGCAATGCTTTGAGCTTTTTTACTACCACCGCACGGTTTTTTACTTGCGCAGTTTCATCTTTTGCCACCACACTTTCTGGCGCAATACCAGTTAAGTGGTTTGGTACAACGTGCTTTAATTGTTCAAACCAAAAATTCGCCATCTGTGTGAGCATTGCACCTTTATTAGCAATGCCAGTAGGCAAAATCACATCAAACGCAGATAGTCTATCGGTGCTCACCAGCAGCATGGTTTTATCATCAATCGCATAAATATCACGCACTTTACCCTGATGGATGCGCTTAAGAGAGTTGATGTTAGTTTTAAGTAATGGCTGCGACATGTGCGTATAAACGGAAGTAAATTAAGAGCGTACATTATACAATGCGTGTAATGAAAGTTGCGGGGCAAAAAAATGATGCCCCCAAGTAATTGAGAAGTGGGCGATTTACACGGGAAAAAAGCTAGCTGCCCGCTGCACTTGGTTAAGACGCCATTAAAACCTTACACACTAACAGCTAGCAATGGCTCTACTTGAATTGCCGCTAAACTGGCATCATTAGCTGCTTTGCAAATTGCAACAAACTCTTGCGTGTCCAGCGAAGCGCCGCCCACCAAACCACCATCTATGTCCGGCATTGAAAATAGTTTCGCCGCGTTTTTGGCATTTACACTGCCGCCATAAAGAATCGTCATATTGTTCGCAACTTCTTCATCTAAAAGTTCTATGTGTCCACGCAAAAAACTCAAAATGCATTGCGCATGTTCCGGCGTGGCCGCCTTGCCTGTGCCTATCGCCCATACCGGCTCATAAGCAAGAACGCCTTTGGCCAAACCTTTTATGCCAACATGCTCCAACACCGCATTAAGCTGATGTATCACCACATCTACGGTCATACCATCTTCGTATTCTTCTAAGGTTTCGCCCACACAAAGGATAGGCTTAAGCCCGTTTTTGGTGGCGACTTCAAAGCGTTCGCCGATTGAGGTATTAGTATCGTGTCCGCGCTGACGGCGCTCAGAGTGGCCGATAATGACATATTCACAACCAAACTCAGTAAGCATACCGGGCGAGACCGAACCCGTGAATGCGCCTGAGGCGTATCTGCTCATATTTTGCCCGCCCCAAGCAATGGGGCTACCTTCTAATATCGCTTCGGCCTGAAATAAATACGGGTGAGGGACACACACCACATAGTCTGCGAGTGAGTAACCACGCGCACTTGCCAACAGACCTTGTAGAAAAGCTTTGTTTGTGGGCAGCGAACCGTTCATTTTACGGTTGGCAACGACCATTTTACGTCTCATTAAAAATCTCTTTTAAAGCACAATTGTTAAAGGTATTATCGGCCTGAATTTCATATTATTTAGCCAAAAAACAGCAATAACAATCGAAACTAAAAATAAGTGAATTTTAAGAAACTGTGCTTAGTAAAAACAGTTTAGCGCTATCTTCATTAGTGGTTTTCGCCCACTTTTACAATTTTCATGCTGTTGGTGCTACCTGCCTTACCAATGGGTTCGCCAATTGTAATCAGTATCATGTCGCCAATGCTGGCACCGCCTTGTCTTAGCACTTCCTGCTCTGCATAGGCCAATATTTCTTCGCTATTTTTTGTGTCAATTTCTTGCGGGCAAGGATAAACCCCGCGATAAAGTTTAAGTTTACGCCGTGTGCTACTTAACGGAGAAATTGCATAAATTGGAACACTGGTACCCACGCGTGAGAGCCATTTTGCCGTGCTGCCCGATTGTGTTAATGCGACGATTGCTTTGATGTCATAGTGATGCGCCGTATAGACAGCAGCCATGGCGATTGACTCGTCCAGCTTTTCAAAATGATCATATTCCCGTTGCCTGACTGGCTGGCTTTCATACTCTTTTTCTGCCTCAATACAAATCCGCACCACCGCAGTTACGGTTTCCAAAGGGTATTTTCCTGCGGCAGTTTCTGCGGATAGCATCACCGCATCGGTACCATCTAGCACCGCATTTGCAACATCAGAGACCTCTGCGCGGGTGGGAATCGGGCTGTTAATCATCGATTCCATCATTTGTGTCGCAGTAATCACCGCCTTATTTTTAGCACGCGCCAAGCGAATCATACGCTTTTGCAATCCAGGCACGGCAGCATCACCCACTTCTACACCTAAATCGCCACGGGCGACCATAATCACATCGGCCGCATCAATAATTTCTTCCAATGCATCAACCGCCTCTGCACGCTCGATTTTGGCAACGATGTGCGCATGACCGCCCGCCTCTATCACCAGTTTGCGCGCTAATTCCACGTCTGCGCCACTACGCGGAAATGATATCGCCACAAAGTCGGCACCCAGCGTTGCTGCCGTTTTAATGTCTTCTCTATCTTTATCTGTAAGCGCTTCTGCTGCCAATCCGCCGCCCTGGCGGTTAATTCCTTTATTATCCGAAAGAACGCCGCCAGCTAGCACCACACAATGAATTTTATTGCCTTTTACACGGTCAACCTGCATCGTAATGCGGCCATCATCCAGCACCAAAATGGCGCCATCACTCACCTCTTTTGGCAAAGTTTTGTAATCCAACCCCACGTGGTATTGGGTTCCTAGCGCACAGTCGGCATCTAGCACAAATAAATCGCCAGTTTTTAATTCAATTTTGCCTGATTCGAATTTTCCAATCCTAATTTTCGGCCCTTGTAAATCGCATAGAATGCCAACAGTGCGGCGGCGCGACACCGATAATTCACGAATTTTCTTTGCGCAATCGATATGCTCTTCTGCAGTCCCATGCGAAAAATTAAGGCGCATCACATCTACACCAGCTTCCATTAAGCTTTGCAGCATTTCAGGACTTTTTGTTGCAGGGCCTAGCGTTGCTACTATTTTGGTTTTTCTTAAAATCAATGTTTATCAACCTGTGTAAAAGAATCTAAATAAAAAAACAAAAGGAGTCCTAAGACTCCCCTGATGTTTTCTGCTCACATTAAAATTATTTTTAAATACAGAGCACTAATGGCTCCTTAATTAAAGCGATTCAGCCATTTCCAAACCCGTCAATTTGATAAATTTTGACGCATAGTCATATTTTGAAATGTGCTGAACAATGCGAATTAAATTGCAGGTGTAACCATACTCATTGTCATACCAAGCCACTACCTTAACAAAAGTCGGGTCGAGCATAATGCCGGCATCTGCATCAAACACGCTTGCTGCGGGCTCACCCCTAAAATCGGTAGAGACCACTTTTTCATCCGTGTAAGCCAGCACGCCTCTTAAATGACCACTTAGTGAGGCCGCTTTCATCGCGCCACAGATGGCTTCATAAGTGGTTTCCTGATTGAGTTCCACCGTTAAATCAATGACCGAAACATCGGCGCTCGGCACGCGCATTGCCATACCCGTGATTTTTTTATTGAGGGATGGAATCACTTTCCCCACCGCCTTTGCCGCACCAGTGCTGGAAGGGATAATGTTTTCAAACACACCGCGTCCGCCGCGCCAATCTTTGTTTGAGGTGCCATCTACCGTTTTTTGAGAGGCAGTTGCTGCATGTATTGTTGTCATCAAACCACGTTTAATACCGAAACTGTCATTCAATACTTTTACAATCGGTGCGAGCGCATTGGTGGTGCACGAAGCGGCAGAAATGATTTTTTCGCCTTTGTAATCCTGATGATTTACGCCGTAGACAAACATCGGCGTATCATCTTTGCCAGGTGCAGATTGCACTACTTTTTTTGCACCCCGGTCTATATGCGCCTGACAGGTTTCTTGTGTTAAGAAAACACCCGTACACTCTACAACCACATCCACATTAGCAGAAGCCCAGTCTATGTTGGCAGGATCGCTTTCAGATGAAATGCGAATTTTTCTACCCGCAACCCTCAAGTACTCGCCTTCGAGAGCCGCATTATGATTTAATCTGCCATGCACGGAGTCGTATTTAAGCATATATAGCATGTAATCCGGATCTTCTATGCCGTTAATCGCAACCACTTCAATATCTGCAAACTGCGGCTGATCAAGCACCGCACGCAAAAACATGCGCCCTATGCGACCAAACCCATTAATCCCAACCCGTATAGCCATTTCAAAACTCCAATGCAGTAAACCCTAACTACGACTAAGCAACTTTTGTGCTAGTTCAATAAAAATGGCCTCATATGAGGCCATTCACTTCAAAACAAATTATATCATTTAAGTGTTTCAGCAATGTTACGAGAAAACAAGAATGCCTTTAACCTTGAATTACTGCTGGCTTCGCATCTCAAGAATTTCTACTGCAGGTAGTTTTTTACCTTCCAAAAACTCTAAAAATGCACCACCCGCGGTTGAAATATAACTCACTTTATCGTAAATATCGTACTTTTGAATTGCTGCTATAGTATCGCCACCACCCGCAAGGGTAAAGGCTTTGGTGTTTGCAATGGCCATTGCAATCGTTTTTGTCCCATCGCCAAACTGGTCAAATTCAAACACGCCCACCGGCCCATTCCACACAACCGTACCAGCGTTCATAATAATATCTGCCAAAGCTTTTGCCGACTTTGGCCCAATATCAAAAATCATGTCATCGGCAGCCACTTCGGTTGCATTTTTAAGTACTGCTGGTTCATTTTCATCAAACTTTTTACCGCAAATCACATCTTCCGCAATGGGAATTGTTGCACCACGATTGGACATTTTGTCCATTAAAGTGCGTGCAGTAGGTACTAAATCATCCTCACAAAGCGATTTACCGACTTCAAAACCAGCTGCCTTTAAAAAAGTATTCGCAATGCCACCGCCAACCACTAGCTGATCCACTTTTTCGGAGAGACTTTCCAGCACTGTAAGTTTGGTAGACACCTTGGAGCCGCCCACAATCGCCACCATTGGGCGCGCGGGGCTTAACAGTGCTTGAGTCAAGGCTTCCAACTCCTCGGTCAGCAATATACCTGCGCAGGCCACCGGCGCAAACTTTGCAATGCCATGGGTGCTCGCTTCTGCTCGGTGTGCAGTGCCAAACGCATCCATTACAAATACGTCGCATAGTGCAGCGTATTGTTTTGCCAATTCATCGTTATTCTTTTTCTCACCCACATTAAAGCGGCAATTTTCCAGCAAAATGAGTTCGCCGTTTTGAATAGTTAAACTGTCCTTGGGCGCATTCGGCGCCAGCCAATTTTTAACCAAACGCACAGCCTTGCCAAGCTTAACTGACATCACGTCTGCCACAGGCTGCAGTGAGTTCTCCTCAGAGTAAACACCTTCTTCCGGGCGACCTAAATGTGATGTCACCATCACTTTAGCGCCAGCTTTAAGCGCATACTCAATCGTTGGCATGGATGCAGTAATGCGCGCATCGGAAGTGACTTTGCCATCTTTCACCGGAACATTCAGGTCTGCGCGAATAAAAACGCGTTTGCCCTTCAAATCCAAATCGGTCATTTTGATGAATTTCACGGCAAACTCCTATTTGGAAATATGTTGCACAAGGCGAATTAAGTTACAAGTGTAGCCATACTCGTTATCGTACCAGCCAACCACTTTAACAAAGGTCGAATCCAGCATAATCCCTGCATCTGCGTCAAATACGCCGCCTGCAGGATCGCTACGAAAATCGGTAGAAACCACTTTATCTTCAGTATAGCCGAGAACACCTTTTAACTCGCCCTCTGCTGCTTTTTTCATGGCCTCGCAAATCGCTTCATAAGTGGTTTCTTGGTTCAACTCCACCGTCAAATCTACCACCGAAACATCTGCAGAGGGCACGCGCATTGCCATGCCCGTGAGCTTTTTATTAAGCGACGGAATCACCTTGCCTACCGCTTTAGCCGCACCAGTGCTCGATGGAATGATGTTCTCAAAAACACCACGCCCGCCGCGCCAATCTTTTTTAGATGTTCCATCCACTGTTTTTTGTGAAGCTGTCGTGGCGTGCACTGTCGTCATCAAACCACGCTTAATACCAAAATTATCGTGCAGAACTTTTGCCAGTGGAGCCAAAGCATTAGTCGTGCATGAGGCCGCAGAAATGATTGCCTCACCTTTATATTCTTTATGATTTACACCGTAGACAAACATCGGCGTGTCATCTTTGCCAGGCGCAGACTGCACTACTTTTTTTGCCCCTTGATTGATATGTGGCTGACAAGAAGACTGTGTAAGGAATACACCGGTTGATTCCACGACAATATCCACGCCACTCTTTTTCCAATCAATGTTCGCGGGATCACGGTCTGCTGTCACACTGATTTTTTTTCCATTTACAACCAAGTGACCACTTTCCGTCTGCACATCAGCATTAAAACGGCCATGCACAGAATCATATTTCAACATATAGGCCATATAATCAATGTCGTAAGAACAATTGATTGCTACAACTTCTACATCATTAAATTCCGGCTCAATGACTGCCGCGCGCAATACCATGCGGCCGATACGCCCAAACCCGTTAATGCCGATACGAATAGTCATGTCAATCCTCTTAATCTTTTAACAATAATGCATAAATTATAATTAGCCATATTTGCAGTTTTCTAAATAAAAAGAGCCTCGTTTGAGGCTCTTTTTAATCATACCGCCTCAGTGATTAGATTATCGACTTGGCGACTGCAACTACATTTTCTACCGTAAAACCGAAGTGTTTCATCAAAACACCGCCTGGAGCAGATTCACCGAAGGTATCAATACCAACAACAGCACCTTCAAGACCTACATATTTACGCCAGAAATCTGGGTGCGCGCACTCAATTGCCACACGCTTAACGCCAGCACTTAACACGCTGTCTTTATATGCTTGATCTTGGCGGTCGAACACGTTAGTGGATGGCATAGAAACTACACGGATTTTTTTGCCAGCTGCAGTTAACTCTGCTGCTGCTTTTACTGCTAGGTCTAATTCAGAACCGTTTGCAATAAAAATCAAATCAGCTTTGCCTGCACAATCAGAGAACACATAACCACCTTTGCGAATTGCTGCAAAGTCTTTTGCATCATGCTTGATGCCTGGCAAGTTTTGACGGCTTAACACAAGGCTTGAAGGTCCTTCTGTACGCTCAACAGAAGCAACCCATGCCACTGTTGTTTCTGTCGCATCAGCTGGGCGCCATACATCCATACGTGGAATGTAACGCAAGCCAGATGTGTTTTCTACCGGTTGGTGGGTTGGACCGTCTTCACCTTGGCCGATAGAGTCATGGGTCAAGACATATACCACACGTTGATGCATCAATGCAGACATACGCATGCCGTTTTTCATGTAGTCAGAGAACATGTGGAATGTACCGCCAAATGGCAACAAGCCACCGTGCAATGCCATACCGTTCATAATCGCAGCCATACCAAACTCACGCACACCGTATGAAATGTAGTTACCTGGTTTTTTCGCATCAACGTGCGTAAAGCTTCCGCATGATGTGAGGTTAGAACCTGTTAAGTCAGCTGAACCACCCAAGAACTCAGGCAATAATGGGGCAAGCGCGCCAATTGCATTTTGTGATGCTTTACGGCTAGCAACGCCTTCTGCTTTTTCATTAATTGCGGCGATAATTTTGTCTGTTTCCGCTTTCCAATTTGCTGGCAACTCGTTTGCCATACGGCGTTTGAACTCTGCCGCTTCTGCTGGGAATGCTTTTGCATAAGCATCAAATTTTGCATTCCAATCGGCTTCGCGTTTTGCGCCTTTGTCTTTTTGGTTCCAGCCGTCATACACATCTTGTGGAATCACGAATGGCTCATGTGGCCAGCCGATTGCAGCACGGGTTGCGGCAACTTCATCCAAACCTAATGCAGAACCGTGGCAATCGTGGCTGCCAGATTTGTTGGGTGAGCCTTTACCGATAATCGTTTTACAGCAAATCAATGATGGTTTATCAGTTACTTTTTTCGCTTCATCAATCGCTTTTTGAATTGCATTTGCATCATGACCATCAACAGATTGAACATGCCAGCCATAAGCTTTAAAGCGGCCTGCAGTATCGTCTGTGTACCAACCTTCGATATGACCATCGATTGAGATGCCATTGTCATCCCAGAATGCTGTTAATTTGCCCAAACCCCATGTGCCAGCCAATGCACAAGCTTCGTGCGATACGCCTTCCATCATACAACCATCGCCCAAGAACACATAAGTGTGGTGGTCGACAATTTCATGGCCTGGTTTGTTAAATTGGCTCGCCATCAATTTTTCTGCCATGGCAAAACCAACACCGTTAGCAATACCTTGGCCTAGTGGGCCAGTAGTTGTTTCAACACCAGGTGCATAACCATACTCTGGGTGACCCGCGCAACGTGAGTGCAATTGGCGGAATGACTTAATATCATCGATATTTAAATCGTAGCCGGTGAGATGCAGCAATGAATAAATCAACATTGAGCCGTGGCCGTTAGAGAGAACGAAACGATCGCGATTTGCCCATTTTGGATTATTTGGGTTGTGGCTTAGATTATGATTCCAAAGCACTTCAGCAATTTCTGCCATGCCCATAGGCGCGCCTGGGTGGCCAGAGTTTGCTTTTTGTACAGCGTCCATCGACAGTGCGCGGATGGCGTTGCATAAATCGGTACGAGTTGCCATTGTTTTCTCCCTAAAAATTAAGCTTGAGGATTTATTTTTATTTTAAATAAATCATTTGAATTCTTATGAAAAGCGATTGACGAAACCACTTTCCTACAAAGGTTAAATTATTGCGCAGATAGCCGTTTTCGGCAAGGGCTTAAGTTGAAATTGATTGCGTCAAATCAAATCTGCTACATTTATTCGGTTTGCTTAAACTTCGGTTTTAATGCCGCTGGAAGCCGCATCCATGCTGGCTCGTAGCGCAGCACAATTTGCACGTGCATCCGCAAAACTTAAATGCGGTGCCATGTCGTTCAACACACAATCGCTAAAGTGCTCAATCTCCAAGTTAAAATGGTTGCTTGGCGCAAACTGTTCTTGTGCGAATTTGCCATCTTCTGTCGCCCAGCTGATTACCGGCACATCGTTCTGAAACACCCATGCTGCGTGGCATTTCACCCAACCTTTGGTGCCGATAATTTCGTATTCAGATTTGCGACTGCGTTCAAAACTGATGTCAAAATGCCCAAAACGCGCACGACCTTCTTTATCCAACCCAAAGTCCAAAACGCCGCTCATTACAGTATCTGCGCCATGTTCGTTCAGCTTGGCATGGGCGATAACAGATTTTGGCTCGAGCGCCAAAACACCAGCGCAGTGAATGAATCGCATAAGGCCCAATGTCCCAAAGTGCGCCACCGCCTTCTGCCATGCTGCGATTGATGCGATACATACGTGCTGGTTTCATCAAAAATGAATAGCTTGCTCGGGCTGAGAGCACATCGCCAATCAAACCGCTAGCCACAATCTCTTGCACGCGCTTATGCTGCGGATGAAAGCGATACATAAAACCTTCCATCACCTTCACATTTTTCGCCTTGGCCGCCGCTTCGATTTTGTTGATGTCATCCACGGTAATCGCCATCGGCTTTTCTATCAACACATGCTTGCCTGCGTTAATCGCCTTTATCGCCCATTCAGCATGCTCCTCATTCGCCATCGGACAATACACGGCCTCGACGTTTGCATCGTTGATGAGCGCATCCATGTCGTCATAGCAGATCACGTCATTCGCATAACAAGGCGCGTATTTTTCCAGCGTGGCTTTTGCTGCACCCGCACGACGGCTGGCAATTGCCACCAGTTGCGAATTCGGCGCCTCGATAATCGCTGGCAGCAACCGCTCATTTACGCGCGCCGCGCCGAGAATACCCCATTTAAGTTTTTTATCGCTCATTCTGTTTTCCATTTCATCGAACAGCCAATACTCGCAATCTGCTCTTTTGGCCCATGACCTGTTTCCGCAATTTGCTTCATCGCATGAAACAAATCGCGCGTACTATTTGGTGCGGTTTCTTTGCGGCTTTCGTCAAAGCGGCCACGGTATTGCAGCTCAAACTTATTATTAAATCCAAAAAAATCCGGCGTGCACACTGCACCATAAGCCTTTGCCACGGCTTGCGTCTCATCCACTAAATAAGGGAACGGAAAGGCCATGTCTTCTGCAATTTTCTGCATATTCTCAAAACTATCTTCCGGATACTCAGTTGGGTCGTTACTCATAATCGCTACGGTATTAATGCCCAGCGTTTGCAGCTCACGAACGTCCGCAATCAGACGCGGCAAAATGGCTTTAACGTAAGGGCAATGGTTGCAAATAAACATCACAAGCAGGCCGTTTTTTCCCATGCTTGCAGTTAACCCAACAGCTGTTTTGTTGGTGCTGAGCAAATTAAATGGTGGCGCTTGCCAACCAAAATTGCATACAGGGGGATTTACACTTGCCACACTCTTCCTTTCAATAAATTTGCCAATTACTCAAAATAGTACATCATGCAATTTCGGCGTAGGCTAACTCGGCGAAGCTGATGTTAAGCGAAGCGGCCGTAGCCAAAATCGCACACGGGCGGGTTGATACTTGCCATTGCAAACCTTTCTTACAATATTCGTTATAATCTTATCGAATTATCTTATCACTAAGCGCCTAGCAAACACACCATCATGAGCAATTTACGTTTTTACAGCCCCGAGAAGTTAAACATTGGTGCAACCGTTAAACTCTCCGAAAACGCTGCCACACACGCCACACGCGTGATGCGCCTAAATGTGGGCGACGCGCTTAACCTATTCTGCGGCGACGGCTTTGATTATGCCTGCGAGCTCATCAGCATTAAAAAAAGCGAGACGCTGGCGATTGTGAAAAATTGCGTAAAAGTTGAAAATGAATCGAATTTAAATATCACTTTGCTGCAAGGAATATCTGCTGGAGACCGCATGGATATTGCATTGCAGAAGGCAGTTGAATTAGGCATAAATTACATTGTTCCGCTTAAAACCGAGCGTAGCATAGTGAAACTGGATGAAGAAAAAACCAAAAAACGTGTGGAACATTGGCAAAACGTGGTGATTGCTGCGTGCGAGCAAAGCGGCCGCGCCGTAATTCCAAAAGTAGCTTTACCGATTACTTTGGCAATATGGCTGGCTGCAAACCCTGCAAATAAAAGTACACGTATTACCCTAGACCCGTTGGCGAGCGGCAAGTTAAAAGACTTGCCAAAACCACAAGATGAGATTGAGTTGCTGATTGGCGCCGAAGGTGGCCTGAGCGCCAATGAAATAGCACTTGCTGGGCAACATGGTTTTATCGGCGTGCAGCTTGGCAAGCGCATTTTGCGCACCGAAACCGCACCACTCGCCGCAATTGCGACGATGCAATGCGAAAAAGTACGGGTTGATTGCTAGAAAGTTAGCCTAATTTATACCGTGGGTGAGTATATGATTACCTGCACCAAAAATGAAACAAAAATGGTTTTAAACCGAGTCTTGATATATTTTTATCGAAATTAAAAAAATGCTCATTAAAAACTATGCAGTCAAAAAGAAATAACCCGCATCTATTTATTAAATTATTTGCATAAATTTCATATTACAATATTTTATTATTTTGTAATTATTACAATTTAATTATTATGTCTATCGGCAGCGCAATCCGCAATAAGCGGAAATCTCTCAATATCACATTACAGACGCTGGCAGCCAATATTGGTGCGGATGCAGGCAATTTGTCACGTATTGAGCGCGGTGAGCTGGGCGTTTCCGAAACTATGCTGCGCAAAATCGCCGAAGCATTAGGTTGCACGCCCGCGTACCTTTACACCATAAGTGATGCGCCAACCACACAAAACAGACAGGGCAACAACACTTTTGATGCGCAAGATTTTGTACAATGGTTCCGCTCCGCTACGCCCTATATTCACGCCTTTGGCGGGCGCACATTTGTGATTGCATTTGGCGGCGAGGTGATAGACGAAAAACAATTCGCTGCACTTTCGCATGATCTAAACTTGCTGGCAAGCCTGGAGGTTAGATTAGTGTTGGTGCACGGTGCACGCCCACAAATTGAGCAACGCTTGAAACGTTATAAGCTAGATACTAAGCTGGTAGGTGGTTTGCGCGTTACTGACGATGCCGCTATGGAAGCAGTGAAAGAAGCAAATGGGGCAATTCGCGTGGAAATTGAAGCGCAGCTTTCGATGGGTTTAGTCAACTCGCCTATGGCTGGTGCGGATATTCGTGTTGCGAGCGGGAATTTTGTCACTGCAAAACCGCTTGGGGTAAGGAATGGGGTGGATCTACAGCACACGGGTGAAGTGAGAAAAATCGATGCCACCAGCATTCAAAAACGCTTAAATGATGGTGAACTTGTGTTGCTCTCACCCCTTGGTTACTCGCCAACGGGCGAAGCGTTTAACTTAACCTTGGAAGACGTCGCAGTAAGCACTGCGATTGCGCTGGATGCAGACAAGCTGATTTTTATCATGGACTCCGACAGGAGTTTATAACTTGCGGGGAGAACTGCTACGTGAGATGACAGCAGAAAAAGCCAAGAATTTGTTGCGTAGTGTACAAAACAACGAAGCACCTTTAAACGTATCAGAAGACGTAAATTATTACCTCCCCGCCGCCGTGCGCGCTTGCGAGCATGGCGTGGCTCGGGTACATATGATTTCGCGTCATGTTGATGGCGCGATTATTCAAGAGCTCTTTACCCACGACGGTATTGGCACCATGGTGACAGAATTGCCCTTAGAAACTATGCGCCAAGCCCAGATTGACGATGTGGGCGCTATTTTGCAACTCATTGAACCACTGGAGAGCGAAGGTGTTTTAGTCAGACGCGGGCGTGAACGCATCGAGATGGAGATAGGCCATTTTTATGTCATGGAACACGATGGCCGCACCATCGGCTGCGCTGCACTTTATCCGTTTGCAAAAGAAAAAACGGCAGAATTCGCCTGCCTAGCGATTGATCCCGCGTATCGTGGTGGCGGGCGCGGCGATAAGCTGTTCCATTTTTGTGAGGAAGAAGCCCGCGAGCTTGGCTTTACCTCGCTGTTCTGCTTGACCACACATACCGAGCACTGGTTTTTAGAGCGCGGATTTACCGAGCAAAATGTGGACAATCTGCCGATGGAACGGCAGAAGCTCTATAATTTTCAGCGTAAATCCAAAGTTTTCAGTAAAGCTTTATAGATTTTTTAGATACAATTGCAGCAACAGAAATTGAAGGCAAAATATGCTAAATAACACATCTGCTGCACAAAAAGCACAAACGCTTGCCGAGGCGCTACCATATATTAAGCGCTTTTTTGATAAAACTATCGTGATTAAATACGGTGGCAACGCCATGACGGACGAACACCTTAAAAAGTGTTTCGCGCAGGATGTAGTGCTATTAAAACTTGTCGGCATGAACCCCGTTGTGGTGCATGGCGGGGGTCCACAAATTAATGAGATGCTGGATAAACTCGGCAAAAAAGGTGAGTTTATTCAAGGCATGCGGGTGACCGATGCAGAAACCATGGATGTGGTGGAAATGGTGCTGGGCGGACAGGTGAACAAAGAAATCGTCAACCTAATCAATCGCCATGGTGGCAAAGCCGTTGGATTGACCGGACAAGATGGCAAATTCATCCATGCGCACAAATTGATGATGGAAGACATGAACGACCCGAGCAAAATGATTGACGTGGGTCAAGTAGGGGAAATCAGCGCGATTGACCCAAGCATCATCAACTTTCTGGATTCCGGTGATTTCATCCCAGTAGTCGCCCCGATCGGCGTAGGTAACGATGGTGAAACTTATAACATCAATGCTGACGTGGTCGCCGGAAAACTTGCTGAAATATTAGGCGCAGAAAAACTGATTCTGCTCACCAACACTCCTGGTGTGCTGGATAAGCAGGGTGAGCTTTTAACAGGGTTAACCCCAAAACAAATTGATGACATGGTGGCTGACGGCACACTTGTCTGGTGGAATGTTGCCTAAAATAAGCTCTGCGCTAGATGCGGCGCGAAGCGGCGTCAAAAGTGTACATATTATCGATGGCAGAGTCCAACATGCGCTGCTGCTAGAAGTGCTGACAGATGAGGGTGTTGGTACCTTAATTAAGGCGAAATAGTTTGTCAAAAATTTGGGTGTTTGATTTAGACGATACCCTGCACGATGCCAGCGCGCACATCTTCCCCGTCATGAATCGTGCCATGACACAATATATTCAAGATACACTTAGCTTAGATGAAGCTACAGCATACAATTGCGCCAGCACTATTGGCGGATTTATGGCGCAACGCTTAAAGGTCTGATGCGTCATCACGGCACTGATCCCTATCACTTTCTGCATGAGACACATAGACTTATCAAGTTGCCGGAAATGGTCATACAAGTAAAACGGCTGCGTCATATGTTGCAAAACTTAAAGGGCCGCAAAGTGATTTTCACCAATGCCCCTACAAACTATGCGCTGCGTGTGCTGGATTTACTTGGTATTGGCGATATGTTCGAGTTGGTATTTAGCGTGGAATCTGCCAAGTTTCACGCTAAACCCTCAGCGCGTGGTTTTCATATGTTACTTAAAAACTTACAAGCAAAACCTATTGATTGCATTATGTTAGAAGACAATTTACCTGCACTCATGACTGCAAAACGACTTGGGATGAAAACGATTTGGGTAACCAAAAAACTGCAAAAACCAAATTTTGTGGACTTTCGTCTGAGTTCGGTGTTAGCACTCACTCACCTTAAGCTATAATAAATCAATAATAAAACATAATTTAGAATTAAATCAGGGAAGATAAAATGGCAGGCGAACGTAAACAACAAATTTTAGAAGCATTAGCGAAAATGCTCGAAAATCCAAAACGCGAAAAAATTACAACGGCAGCCCTTGCAGCAAAACTTGATGTTTCAGAGGCCGCCTTATACAGGCACTTTGCAAACAAAGCACAAATGTTTGAAGGCTTAATTGAATTTATCGAAACCAGCATTTTTGGCGTGATTAATAAAATCACCAAAGAGGAAGATGACGGTATCAAACAAATTCACCTCATCATTACTATGTTGCTTAAATTTGCCGAAAAAAATCCTGGCATGACACGCGTACTGGTTGGAGATGCTCTGGTAAATGAAGATGACAGCCTGATGCAGCGCATCAACCAACTTAATGACCGCATAGAAATGACGCTAAAACAATGCCTGAAAATTACTGTTGCGCAAGGGGGCAAAAAAATCATGCCCGAAACACAGGCTAACCTGATTATCTGTTATGTGATTGGCCGCTGGCATCAATATGTTAAAAGTGGCTTTAAACGGAAACCAGTGGAATTTATTCAAGCACAGTTAAACATGTTACTCACATAATAAAAAACCTCATGCTAAACAACATTCAGTTGCTCAGGGCTTTTGCTGCACTAAACGTGGTCTTTTTTCATATTTTTAAGAGCTCAAGCGAATATAGTTATCCAGTCGCTTTTTTTTCGTTCATAAAAAGTTGGGGTGCCAGTGGTGTAGATATTTTCTTTGTAATATCTGGCTTCATCATGTTCTATATTCAGAGTAAGAAAAAAAGAAGCCCAACGATGTTTTTCAAAGATAGATTTTTTCGAATTGTTCCGCTTTATTGGTCATTAACTTTATTCTTAGCATTGATATTATGGCTAAAGCCAAACATTTTTACTAGCATGAGCTTTTCCATCGAGGGCCTACTAAAATCATTATCATTTACCTCCATTTTGATCTATAAAGAAATCCCCATTTTATTTGTAGGCTGGACTCTCGAATATGAAATGCTTTTCTATGCGTTATTTTCACTCGCCCTATTCGCTAAGTCCCAGCTTAAATCTTTTATCATTACAATTATTTTAATTTCTTTCGCAGCATTTTATTTCAATCTGATTATGCTGGAATTTATTTTTGGAATGCTGGTGTGTTGGCTTTATCTTAAAAATAAATGTAGCCAAAATGTTGCGCTAGGGTGTTTTCTATTAGGATCTTTTTTATTAATTTTAAGCATTTGGATCAGGAACTTAGATGCTCTCATAAACACATCCGAATTTCTGCGCGTAGCTCTGTGGGGAATTCCTTCAGCACTCATTGTATACGGTGCTGCAAACTCTCGACAACTTAACAACCGTTGCTTATTAGCATTAGGTAACGCCTCATATAGTATTTATCTAATTCAGATATTCACAATACCTGCATTTTACAAAATAGTTAAATCGTTAAATATTTCTTTTTTTAACAATCACATAGTTGCAATTTTGTGCCTTGCCACTACAGCCTACTCAGGGCATCTCTTACATACGTATTATGAAAAAAGAATTGCAAGCATAGTTAAACCTTGGCAAACATAAGGTAGAACTCTAAACTAGAGCAACACCTTCTCTATCCCACCGTTATTTGCTTTCTGTACGTAGTCTTGAAGCCAGTTTTCACCTAAGATATGCTTCGCCATTTCTACCACAATATAGTCTGCCGAAATACCGGTATCATCACCATAGCGTGCTAAGCCTTGTAGACAGCTAGGGCAGCTAGTCAAAATCTTTACATTTTCCTCAGGATTTCCAACTGTCAAACCCATTTTTTCCATGCCTTTTTCAAGCTCCTCTTGCTTACGCATTTTTACTTGTGTAGCAATATCTGGTCGCGCGGCAGCAAAGGTGCCAGACTCCCCACAACAACGGTCATTCAAGGCGACATCTTGCCCCATCAGGGCATTTGTTACTTTGAGCGGCGCGTAAGTTTTCATTGGTGTATGACATGGGTCGTGGTACATGTACCGTGTACCAGTAATCCCTTGCAGTTTTACGTCTTTTTCCATCAAATATTCATGAATGTCCAGCAAGCGACAGCCTGGAAAAATCTTCTCGAACTCGTATTTTTGTAACTGGTCCATACAAGTGCCACAAGACACAATTACTGTTTTAATATCCAGATAATTTAGCGTATTCGCCACGCGGTGGAACAGCACACGGTTATCCGTGGTAATTTGCAGGCCTTTATCATGATTGCCGCTAGACGTTTGCGGATAGCCGCAACATAAATAACCAGGTGGTAACACAGTAATCGCCCCAATTTCATACAACATTGCTTGAGTCGCTAAACCTACATTTGAGAACAAACGTTCTGATCCGCAGCCGGGGAAGTAAAATACCGCATCCGAATCATCCGTCACCTTTTGCGGATTGCGAATCACCGGTATCATCGAATCATCTTCCACGCCTAGCAAGGCACGTGAGGTTTTAGTTGGCATTTTTTTCGGCATGGGGCGATTGATAAAATGCACTACTTGCGCCCTAATCTCTGGCTTGCCTACTGTAGCTGGCGGTCGAATTTTATCGCGCAGTAGCCCGAATTTTTTCGCCAAGGTATGCGCAAAATTTTGTGCGCGATAACCAAACCCTATCATTACAGCACGCAGCATTTTAATGGTAGCTGGGTCTTTAGCATTGAGAAACAGCATACCTGCTGCTGTACCTGGGTTAAATTTCTTCTTCCCATGCTCGCGCAGAAAATTGCGCATTTTGATTGAAACATCACCAAAATCAATATCGACCGGGCATGGTTTCTCACAACGGTGGCACACCGTGCAATGATCGGCTACATCATTAAATTCGTCAAAATGTTTGAGCGAAATACCGCGCCGGGTTTGTTCTTCGTAGAGAAAAGCTTCAATTAAAAGCGAAGTCCCAAGAATCTTGTTGCGCGGACTATAAAGCAAGTTTGCTCGGGGAACATGTGTTGTGCACACTGGCTTACATTTACCGCAACGCAAACAATCAGAAATATCATCAGCGATTTCGCCAATGGCTGATTGTTCCATGATAATTGATTCTTGCTCAAGCAACCCAAAGCTAGGTGTGTAAGCATTTTCTAACCCAGAGCCCGCCAGCAACTTGCCCTTATTGAAGTGCCCGTTTGGATCCACAATGTTTTTATAGGCTGTGAAACTATCAATCGTGCTTTGGTCCAAAAACTCCATTTTAGTAATACCAATGCCGTGCTCACCGGAAATCACACCATTCAAGCCACGCGCAAGTCTCATCACGCGCGCAACCGCAGTATGCGCATCATGCATCATCTCGTAATCATCTGAGTTTACGGGAATATTAGTGTGCACATTGCCATCACCTGCATGCATATGAAGTGCAATAAAGACGCGGCTTTTGAGTACTTTTTTATGAATAGCATCTAACTCATTAAGTATTTTTTGGTATTCTCGTCCACTAAAAATTTCTTCTAAAGGACGCTTTAACTCACGCTTCCAGGAGATGCGCAAATCGTAAGATTGCACCGCTCTGAACACATTATCATATTGGCCAAGTGCACTTGCCTCTTCGCCTAACACACTTACTGGTGCGTCTAACGAACTAAGAATAAAGCTCCAGCGTGCTCGCAAATCATGCAGCAATTGTAAAGCCATCAATTGTTTAGATTTAACAAGTTCTGCATCCGAATTGCCATCCTCATCGACCTGCATCGGCAAATCGCCCTGCAGGAAAGCCTCCAGCGCCGCCAGCAGTTTGAGTTTATTATTGATTGAAAGCTCGATATTAATGCGCTCAATGCCATCAGAATAATCACCCAAGCGAGGGAGTGGTATCACCACATCTTCATTGATTTTGAAAGCATTGGTATGTTTGGCGATTGCGGCTGTGCGAGAGCGATCTAGCCAAAATTTCTTGCGGGCTTCAGCCGAAACTGCGATAAAACCTTCGCCATCGCGCGCATTGCACATACGCACCACAGCAGATGCCACTTCACCCACTGCATTTTCTTCATCTGACGCAATATCACACAACAATACCATTTTGGGGCGCTGTTGGCGCGCAGCCTTGGTTGCATAGCCCACAGCCTTGATATAACGCTCGTCCATGTGCTCCAAACCCGCCATGATAACCGCTGGGTCTTTCTTCGCTGTGGCATCAAGATAATCTTTAATTTCGACAATTGCTGGTACGGCGTGCGACACATTGCCAAAAAACTCTAGCGCAATGGTGCGCACGTGCTTAGGCATGCGATGCAGAATAAAGGTAGCGCTAGTAATCAAACCGTCGCAGCCTTCTTTTTGAATGCCAGGCAAGCCGCTTAGGAACTTGTCGGTCACGTCTTTACCAAGTCCGACTTTTCTAAAGCTCGGGCCTGGGATTTCAATAATTTCCGCCTCGCCGAGTTGCGTTTTCATGTCCATATCAAAACGCGTCAACTTAAAACGCGCCATAGCAATGTCGTGGATTTTTCCTAAGTTATGGTCTAAACGCTCGACTTCCAGCCACTTCGCATCGGGGGTCACCATGCGCCAACTGGATAAGTTATCCAGTGCGGTACCCCACAGCACGGCCTTCTTGCCGCCTGCATTCATCGCGACGTTACCACCGATACAACAAGCATCTGCGCTTGTAGGGTCACAGGCGAACTCTAATCCCGCATCAGATGCAGCTTCCATTGCACGCCGCGTCACCACGCCAGCACCACACTCAATCGTGGCGACCTGCCTTGCTACGCCTGGTAATGTACGCATTTGTACGCCCGTATGCTGATCAAGCTTTTCGGTATTAATCACCGCAGAAAGTGGCGTAAGTGGAATCGCGCCGCCGGTATAACCTGTGCCACCTCCACGTGGAATCACTGTTAAACCCAGCTCGATGCAGGCTTTCACCAATGCGGCGATTTCGATTTCCGTATCAGGATTCAGCACCACAAACGGATATTCCACGCGCCAGTCTGTAGCATCTGTCACATGCGAAACACGCGCTAACCCATCAAACTGGATATTATCTTTGCGCGTAATTTTATTAAATTTGCTCAGCGCTTTTTTACGCAAATCGTAAGTTTGCCTAAAATCATCGGCGAATTTTTCCACCGCTACCTTGGCTGAGGTAACCAATTTATCCACTTTTTCATTGCTTCCGCCACGCTCATCAATCGCATGAATGCGGTGGTGAAGCGCGTCAATTAAGGCATTGCGACGTTTGGGATTTTCCAGCAAGTCGTCTTGCAGATAAGGATTGCGCGACACCACCCAAATATCGCCCAGCACCTCGAACAACATGCGTGCGCTGCGCCCTGTTTTGCGCTCGCTACGCAATTCATCCAATATCTGCCAAATTTCCTCTCCCAAAAAGCGAATAACAATTTCGCGGTCTGAAAATGAGGTGTAATTGTAGGGAATTTCGCGCAGACGCGCGGCAGGATTTGTTTCAGCTTGTAATAATTCAGCAGGAATGGGTGCGTTCATTGATTCAGTATCATAAACAAAAATCAATTATATCATGCACTCATGCCCCAAATAACGCTATGCGTTTTGTGGTTATTGTGTCCGAGATTTAATAAAAAGCGTAGAATCATGCGCATGTTTTTGTTAATTAAAAAATATGCCCTGCCATTGACGTTTATCTGCTTGCTGGGAGTTATTGCGTACAACCTCGTTAGCAAGCCAATCACGCCAGATGTGACATTCACCACGATTGAAGGTAAAAGTATCAGCATGGCATCACTCAAAGGGAAGGTCGTACTGGTGAGCTTCTGGGCTACCGACTGTACAAGCTGTATTGAGGAAATGCCTGATTTAATCGAGACATACAACGTCTATAAAGCCAAAGGGTTTGAAGTTATCGCGGTTGCGATGCCTTACGACCCGCCAGCGCAATTAAAGAATTATGTCGTCCAAAAAGAGCTGCCCTTTCCTGTTATGCATGATGGTTTTGGCAAAATCACACAAAGCTTTGGTGGCGTAAATGCTACACCCACCGCCTTTCTTTTTGGTAAAGAAGGCAACCGCATTGAAAAAACAGTTGGCATTTTAGATTTTGTAAAATTACACGCCATATTAGATAAAGAGCTCGGCTAATGTTGTGGATTAAAGCACTGCACATTCTTTTTGTTACCAGTTGGTTTGCGGGTTTATTTTACTTGCCGCGACTTTTTGTAAACCATGCTATGGAATCCAATGCTGAAGCGCTCCAGCGGCTTGCACTAATGGAACATAAGCTTTATCGATTTATGACGCCATTAGCTATTCTCGCGCTAATATTTGGCCTGTGGTTATGGCTGGGCTACGGCATCACTGGTGGTTGGTTACACGCCAAACTGGTATTGGTTGTTGGTTTGATTGCATACCATGCTTACTGCGGAAAAATTATGCAAGATTTCGCCTTCGGCAAAAATACGCGCAGCCATATCTGGTTCCGTTGGTTTAACGAAATTCCAGTTCTGGTATTGTTTGCCGTGGTTGTACTGGTGGTAGTAAAACCTTTTTAAGGTTATATTGTAGCTATGGATATTCTTAACTCAGATTGGTTGGTGGGCATGCTTAAAAAAGCAGGCAACACACCGCAGGCACGTCTGCTTAGCCTGTTTGATATTCTGAATGATTGGACAGATGCCCCTGGCATCAATGTAAAAATTGAGCTTAACGCAATAAACCATGCAGGGGTGCTACAAAACTATCTTAGTTTAGAGGCGGCAAAAGCTGGAGCGGCGCTACCGGAAATGCTAGCAAGCCAGCTATATTTTATGGCGTTTTCGGCAATGCAAGAAAAACTACAAGGCAACAATAAAGAGGGCATGCAACATGCAAAAAATGCAGCTTTGGCTTTAATCACTGCTCAAACAAAAAAAGAGTTCCGTATTGCAAAATCGTCCGCTTATGCAATTGCAGCCAGCTTTATTGGTGCATTGGCAATTGCAGGCGTATTTGCAATCAACTACAACAGCGCCACAAGCAGCCCACAAGTTGCTGTGCTAACGCCATATTCACAGCCCGTACTGGCTGAATCTCAGCTCATTGCCAACCCAAAAGATACTGCCGCATTAATTGCCGAGATTAACCAGATGCGTAAAGGTAGCTGCCAGCTTATCGAAGCGATTCAATTGCCAGATTCCTATAAAAAAGTATATTTTGAGAATATCGTATTAGGGCAAATTTCCACTAGCCCGAACGATCAAAAGTTAGTTCGGGAACTGCTGCAAAAAGTGCGTTGCAACTACACGCCCATGCTCATGGCAAACTCAAGAAGCTAAAAATTCATTACTTGATTAAACTATACAGAATAGTATAATTTCTTCATGTCACTTCTTCGGGAAAAAATCCTAAATACTGCTACTGATCTTTTTCAGGCGCGCGGTATTAACTCGACTGGCGTAGATACTATCGTCGCCGTAGCTGGTACCACAAAAATGACGCTCTATAAATATTTCCACTCTAAGGAAGATTTAATTTTAGAAGTCTTGAATAAAAGCCAACAAGATTTCCAAAATTGGTTAGAAGGTAAATTTACCGCCAACAGCAAAAAACCTGACGAGAATATAAAACAGTTATTTGACTTTATTGAAGAATGGATAACATCGCCTGATTTTGCTGGCATGGGATTTATTAAAGCCTCGGCAGAGTTTCCTAATGAAGAAAATCCAATTCATCAGTTATCTAGCAGGCAATCACGCGAATTTCGGCAATTTATTGCAAAACTAGCTACTGAAGCTAACATCAAGGATGCTGACGGTTTAGCTTTGCAATTATCCTTGCTGTTTGAAGGCGCTGTGCAAGCCGAGCAAATGAAACGCGGCTCTGGTGCAATTAAATATGCTAAAAAGGCTGCCAAAATCCTCATCGACGGTGCAAGTAAAAACTAGAGTTACCCCTTTTCAGCTTGCAATCTTCGCCATTGCTACAAGATAATAGCGTTTTAATTTAAAAACGAGATTTCATGCACACGCTTATTTGCGGCTCGCTCGCATACGACACCATCATGGTGTTCCAAGATCAATTCAAAAACCACATTCTTCCTGACCAAATTCACAAACTTAGTGTAGCTTTTTACGTACCAGAGCTACGGCGGGAGTTTGGTGGCACAGCAGGCAACATTGCGTACAATCTGCAACTACTGGAGGGGCGACCAATCATCATGGCCACCGTGGGCGAGGATTTTTCACCTTATGCAGAGTGGATTAATGAAAATAATTTAGTCAATTCACACATAAAAAAAATTGCAGGTAGCTATACAGCACAAGCATTTATAACGACTGACTTGGATGATAATCAAATTACCGCCTTTCACCCTGGGGCAATGGTGGAATCTCATCAAAACAGTGTAAAAGAAACAACTAATATAAGCTTAGCGGTAATCGCGCCCGATGGTCGGGACGGCATGTTCCAGCATGCGCGTGAATGTTTTGAAGCCGGAATACCATTTCTGTTCGATCCTGGACAAGGCTTGCCAATGTTTAATGGCGAAGAACTTTTGCAGTTTATTGACATGGCAACATACCTTGCAGTAAACGACTATGAAGCGCAAGTGCTACAAGAAAAGACAGGACTATCTCTTGAACTCATTGCGACCAAAGTAGAAGCACTCATTGTGACGCTGGGTGCAAATGGCTCTCATATTTATGCAGAAGGTCAACGTTATATGATTCCATGCGTTAAGGCAGACAAGGTTGTTGACCCCACAGGTTGTGGTGATGCTTATCGTGCAGGCTTACTATACGGCATTGCAAACAAGTGGGATTGGCCGACTTGTGGCAGACTTGCTTCTACCATGGGCGCAATTAAAATCTCGAGTCGCGGCGGGCAAAACCACAAGCCGACACGAGCAGAAATTGAGAACCTTTACAGTCGCGCGCTGGTCGAAAGTGTTGCAGAACAAGAAAACATTAAAGTGAAGGGATGAACCATGAAATTTTCAAAACTATTATTAACTTTGGCATTGTCGATATTGGTAACGGCTTGCGCCAGCTCGAATTCTGGTAGCGTATATAAACGTGACGATGCCCGTAAGGTGCAAACCGTGAAAACAGGCGTTGTGGAGAGCGTGCGCTCAGTTAAACTGGAAGGCACAAAATCACCGGTAGGTACGGTTGCAGGTGGTGCTATAGGTGGCATTGCAGGTAGCACTATCGGACATGGTCGAGGAAGTGCAATTGCCGCAGTCATTGGTGCTGTAGCTGGTGGCATCGCTGGTTCTGCTGTTGAAGAAGGCGTTACACGCAAAGATGCGTTAGAGATTACTGTGAAACTAGATGGCGGCAGCATGATCGCAATAGTGCAGGAAGCTGATGAAGAGTTTCATCCAGGCGATAAAGTACGTATTGTAGAAAATGCCGACACTTCTCGTGTGACGCATTAATATTATTTAATTTAAAAGTCATTTAATTGGCACTTTCATCAAATCGTCATTAAATTTTAATCTAGTATTCATTTAGCACTCATATCATCTCTCCCAATTCAAGGAGAGATGATATGTTTAGCAAGCAGCTCAAAAGGCAACAGCAACCACGTTCTCAGCAACATCTATATTTATCCCTGGCACGCAATCCTGCAGAAGTAGCCGAAGCACAACGCTTACGCTATAAAGTGTTTGCAGAAGAAATGGGGGCAGAACTGCCTAACAATAATGGATTAGATATAGATGGGTTTGATGAGTTTTGTGACCACCTTCTAGTACGTGAAAGCGGCACTCACCAGGTAGTCGGTACTTATCGAATTTTAAGTCCACAGCAAGCCGATGAAGCAGGTGGCTATTACTCTGCTGGCGAATTTGATTTAAGCCGCATTAATCATTTGTTTGATCGCACAGTAGAAGTCGGCCGGGCTTGTGTTCATCAGAAGTTTCGCAATGGTGGCACAATTACCATGCTATGGGCCGGACTTGCTAAATATATGCAGATGCACCATTATGACCATATGATAGGTTGCGCCAGCGTGCCTATGAATGATGGAGGACACGCAGCTGCCTCTCTCTACCATAAACTAAAAGATGAACATCTCGCTTCAGGTGAGTACCGTGTGTTTCCACACAACCCACTGCCAATCAACTCATTAAGAAATGACCTGCAAGTTGCGTGTCCGCCACTTATCAAGGGCTATTTACGGTTGGGTGCACAAATTTGCGGTGAACCTGCCTGGGACAGCTATTTCAATACCGCAGATATGCTGGTGATGCTATCATTATCTAAAATCAACCATCGATATGCGACGCATTTCTTAAAATAAACTTGCAACAAACCAACTATTTTGTACGTTTTTATCGCATTACCCGCATATTGCTACATACCATCACTGGGCTAGCAATTGCGTTTTCTATCTGGCCATTTATCAATCAGCGGAAAAAACTAAAGTTAACCAAATGGTGGTGCGATGGCCTGTTGGGTAGCTTTAATATTAAACTCGTTACGCATGGAGAATTACCCCCAAAAGACACAACAAGCACCATGTTTGTGGCAAATCATATTTCTTGGGCTGATATTCATGCAATCAATAGTGTGATTCCACTCAGATTTATCGCAAAATCAGAAATTAATAACTGGCCTGTATTTGGTTACTTAGTCAGAAAATCCGGCACACTATTTATTAACAGAAACCAGCGAAAAGATGCGCTACGTATTATTGAGATGACCACACAAAGCCTTCAGTCCAGTGACAATGTTGGCTTTTTCCCAGAAGGAACAACGACAGACGGGTCTGTGGTACTGAACTTTAAAAGCAGCATTCTACAGGCCGCAATTGATGCGAGTGCCACATTATGGCCAATCGCCATCAGGTATCCACTGTCTGATGGTGGCATCAATACAAAAATGGCTTATGCAGGAGATACCTCACTGATGGAATCAATGCTGAATATCCTTAAGCAAAAAAATCCCACTGTAGAACTTCACTTTTTAACACCGATTCAAGCACACCAGTCTGATAGGCAAGCCATCACAAAGACCGCACTTGAGGCAATTTCAACACGGCTAAATTTTTAAAGGCTTGTCTTTAACATCAAAGGGAACCTGCGTTACAAGCTTGGTTTCCAAGCACATTGCTGTGAGCTTACCACCCCATAAGCAGCCTGTATCCAGTGCGTAAATATTTGCGCGCTGCTGTAAGCCCAAGGCTGACCAGTGTCCACAAACAATGCTGATGTCTTTAGTTTTTCTGGTTGGCACATCAAACCAAGGCATATAGGCGGCTGGAATATCCTTTAATTCACCTTTGAAGCTAAACTCAAGCTCTCCATGTGCAGTGCAAATGCGCATGCGCGTCATTGCATTAGTAATCGCGCGCAATCTCTCATAGCCGACTAAATCATCATGCCAAGCCATAGGCGTATTGCCGTACATGTTTGATAGAAAATTCTTAAAATCATTATGCTGTAACGCCACTTGCACTTCATTAGAATAGCTAAGCGCGTCGCTCAATTGCCATTGTGGCAATAGCCCAGCGTGTACCATTGCATATCCGCTGTCGGCTATTAATAATGGTTGATAACGCAACCAAGTAAGCAATTCATCAGCATCAGGAGCCTCTATTAAACTTGCTAATGTATCACTGCGATGAGGCGGCTTTATACCGTGTGCGACGGCTAAAGCATGCAGATCGTGATTACCAAGCACAACCTTAATACGATGCTGGTGTTGATAGCACCAGCGCAGCACCTCCAGCGAACCGCTCCCACGATTTATTAAATCACCCACTAGCCATAATTCATCTTGGGTTGGCTTAAAATTCAAACGTGCTAACAATGCTTTAAATGCATGGTAACAACCCTGAATATCGCCTATCGCATATGTAGCCAATTGATCTCCGTCACCAATAAAAAAGCCGCCTGCAGTGCAAACGGCTTTGATTTAAACATATAAACAGTGTTAGTTAAAAACTTGCGCCACCATTATTAGCCATATATTTCACCGCTGCAGCAACTTCGGCATCTGATAAACCTGGATTTCCACCCTTGGCTGGCATGGTACGTATACCATTAACTGCATGACTTACCAAAGTATCGTAACCTTGCGCTACTCGCGGCCCCCACTGCTCTTTATCACCAAATTTAGGTGCGCTCATTAGGCCGGTTGCGTGGCACATCGCACATACCGCTTTATAGACTTCTTCCCCGCTTTTACCAGTAGTAGCCGCGGCAACTTTGGCTGGCTCTTCTGCAGCCGCCAGAGGCGCTGCTTCTGATTTTACTGGAGCTGCTGCAGGTTCAGTCTTAGCTGTAGCATCTGGATGCTCAGCCGAACTTACAGCTTTTGGCGGCGTAAAATTTGCACCAGCCTGATTTGCCATAAATGCAACTGCATTTGCAACCTCACCCTCGGTTAAGTCCGCATTTCCGCCCTTAGCAGGCATTGTACGAATGCCATTAACTGCATTCTTAACTAGCGTTTCATAACCTTGTGCGATTCGAGGGCTCCACTGTCCTGCATCACCAATTTTAGGTGCATTCATCAAACCTGCAGTGTGGCAAGCGGAACATACCGCTTTAACCACCTCTTCACCACTTTTATCTACATGTGGGCCTGCTTCTGCAGCCGCTAATGCTACCTCAGCAACGGGCTTGATGTTTTTATCGGATTCTGCAGACGCTGCTGTGGCTGCAGGTGCAGCCGATGTTGCCGTTTCATTTGGTTTTACAAAATGTGCAAATAGAGAAATTAATAACGTGAGGGCTAAAATACTACCCGGAATTACTAAAATTAATTGCCAAAAACTACTGCCTGAATACCCCTCTTCTTTCTTACTCATCTCTTAATTTCCCTAAAAATTAATAATAATCGCACATTATACCTTTTACTTTGCAGGCTTAAAAGTTTAAGAATAGAAACAGGCCTGATTTGCTATAATCACGCATTCGCGCCCGTAGCTCAGCTGGATAGAGTGTTGGTTTCCGAAGCCAAAGGTCGTGGGTTCGACTCCCGCCGGGCGCGCCAAACAAGCCTACTTTACAAGATAGGTTATCACCATAGGCTGAGACTCTTGGTCAACATAAAGTCCACGAATTATTTCTATTATGTCTTCACTCGGCGGTTTAGTGCAGTGTAGATAAACCTTATAAAGTCCGCCATAGCCCATTTCATTGTAACGTGCTGTAATTTCTTCGTCTGTTTTATCATCTGGCAAGCCAAGATGCAATGTTACTTTTCTACCTTCCACGCCAAAAAGTGGCGCGTCCCAGAAAAATTGAGTTGCATCTTTTTTAGGAAATTTCAAATAAAAATATTGATAATAATCATCAACCAGAAAGCCTCTGCGACGCCTTTTCCATTCAATTAACCCTGCCCCTGGGCGCGCTAAACTTACTCCATAATCGCAATAGTCATACCCATTATTAATGGCAGACTTAAGCGCAAGATGCAGATTAATAGAGTTGACCTCACCCCAACGCTTATAATCAGAAAACACCGCTTCTGGATAACCCATACGATTTACATGCCAATATTTTTTTCCCTTGCGCGAATAAAAATTGCCTAAATGACAACCTACCTGCTCTTGCCCCTTATAAAGCAGATCTAATCGGCCGTACTCAGGCTGCGCAAGTTTTCGCACTACCTTAGCCTCTAGTTGTGCAGCGCCTGTATCATGCCTTGCTGCAGCATACGGTCTAAGCATTTCACGCTCAATAACATCTATTTTTGCTGGGTCTTGCACAGCCTCATAACGATACTGTAAAGACTCCTGGTTAATAGACCTGCGAAGACTGCGTGAGTATGTGGCTAGAATTTCATCTTCTGAACGTCCAAGCTTTACAATCGTAGTTAAACATTGAGGGATGCATATGCTGTCCCGCATTGGATACTCACGTACAAAAATCTTGTTCATTGAAGAGTTAGCTGGTGTGGCTACTTTGCTAGAGAAGCCGAGTAACGCCATTAATACCACTTGATTCTCTGGCCGACCTCGGTAGTTAATAGTAGTTAAACATGTTTCGTTTAAATAAAATTCAGCGATTTTCCATTTCCAAAAAGATAACCCCACTAAAAATTGCTTTAATCGCTCTTTATTTTGCTTTATTTCAAATCGCAATGAAGGAGATATAACATTTTTTAATAGTAATTTAATTTGTTTTGTCAGGCTTGTCCGCTGCATTTAATGCCTTACAGAAAATACTTGCTAGATTCTACGGCATCGCATTTAAAAACATTAGGTGTCATATAAAACCCATAGACTGATTGATTTAGCCTAGCTTATCATAATAGAATGATTCCAGCGACATGCAAACCAAGACACAATGGAAAAAATAATACACCTTTTTATACTATCAACGGTGCTCGCATTTTTGACAAATTGTACAGGGGATAAACCTTACAATGAGTCAGCTGATGCTAAGGCAGATGTTCGCCAAGCACTTGTCGAAGTAAAAGAAAACCACTTACCCTTGGTTTTAATTTTTGGTGCAAACTGGTGTCCAGATTGCAGAGCATTAAGTGAAGCTTTAACCTCAGGTAAAAATGCAGTCAATATTGCGAAGGAATTTAAAATAGTAAAGGTAGACGTAGGTAATTTCGACCACAATTTAGATGTTGCAAATGCTTATGGAAACCCTATTTCTGGGGGAATTCCCGGTGCTGCTTTCGTAAGTGCAGATAATACCGTGCTCTATGTAACTAAACCTGGCGAGCTTTCCACAGCACGTAACTCTGGAGATGATGGCATTTACGATTATCTGAAGAAAGTATCAGTAAACTTCAAATCATAGCCTTCTGGCGCGACGACTCTAACTTAGAGTTTAAAGTGAAAACTGAAAGTAGTGGTCCAATAGCAATGCAGCAAATATTAAACTCAAATAAATAATAGAATATTTGAATGTACGTTTTGCTAAGTCGTCAGAGTACTTTCTGTACAATCCAATGACATAAGCTAAGAAAATTGCATCTAAAATAACCGCGCAAACAAGGTAAGTTAAGCTGCTCATTCCCAAGCCGTAGGGCATTAATGAGACCGCAACCAGAATCACCGTATAGAGCAGAATATGCAGTAGCGTAAACGCCTCTCCATGCGTGACAGGAAGCATAGGCATGCCGACTTTGGCATACTCTTCTCGTCGATATAGCGCTAACGCCCAGAAATGAGGTGGTGTCCAAGCAAATATAATTAAAAACATAACGAGTGACTCAGGCGAAACAGTATTGTTTACTGCAGCCCAACCTAAAATTGGCGGCATGGCACCAGATGCGCCGCCTATGACAATATTCATTGGAGTAGCGGGCTTCAAAAATATGGTATAAATAACCGCATAACCAACAAAAGTAGCAAAAGTTAGCCACATTGTGAGCGGATTAACAAAATAATAGAGAATGGCTAATCCCGTTAAACCTAAAACCGTGGCAAACACCATGGTCTCTTTGTTTGACACCTGACCAGTCGGCAGCGGCCTGCCCCTAGTACGAGCCATCATGGCATCTATTTTGTGTTCAATAAGGCAATTAAATGCAGCAGCGGCACCTGACGAGAACGCAATGCCAACAGTTGTTGCAATCAACAAACTCCATGGCACCATGCCTGGAGTAGCCATGAACATGCCAATAATTGCTGTGAAGACGATAAGTGACGTAACACGAGGTTTGCATAATGCATAAAAATTTTTGACGCTTGCGCCAAAAGACTCTAGTTGAACTAATGAACTTACACTCAATGGATACTCACTTTATTTCACTTAACAACCCAGATGGACATCATCTGGATAATCTATTTTCAGTAATTTTTGAATTGATTAATACTAAAATGACTACTAGTAACGCTGCTCCAAAATTATGCGCAACTGCCAATACGAGCGGCAAATGCAACACTAAATTTGCAATTCCCAAACTAATTTGAGCGATGAGTATTGCGAGTAGCATATAACTCAACATTTTTAACTGCGCATATTTTAAACTATTTATTGCCAAAAAACCCAAATAAATCAATGTAATAATTGCACCTATGCGGTGTGCCCACTGTATAGCTGTAAGTGATTCCAAAGTAAGATTTCCGCCATCCGCACTTTCTCCCAAGTCTCTTACTAAGTGAAATGCATCCTTAAAATCCATGTTGGGTATCCATGCCCCATGACAGGTGGGAAAATCTGTACATGCGAGCGCCGCGTAATTAGTGCTTGTCCAGCCACCTAAAAATATTTGGCAAAAAAGTATAATCAGGCCAAAGCGAATCAGAACGCCATCCATTTTTGATTGCAAGAACGATACAGAGCGATATCCCCAATGTCGATCTGCTAACCATGTAAGCAAAGCCAGTGTAGCCATGCCGCCGAGCAAATGCGCACTTACCACAACAGGTTTTAGCAACATGGTAACCGTCCACATACCTAGCATCGCTTGAAATGTAATGAGGCCAAGTAAAAAAGTAGGTAGCCACGGGGAAACATTAATTTGTGTTTTATTTTTCCATGCAAGTACAAACAAAGCTAATACTATCAGTCCCAGACTGCCCGCCAGATAGCGATGAATCATCTCTTTCCAAGCTTTATGTGTTTCGATAGTGCTGTCAGGATAATGGGTCTGCGCATATGAAATAGCTTCCTGGCTTTGTGGTACTGTAAGTGTGCCATAACAGCCTGGCCAGTCAGGACAACCCAAACCAGCGTCTGACAACCTGACATAAGCGCCAAGAACAACTACGCATATTGCTAGAACGACTGCAATAACCGTTATTCTTTTAAACCATGTAAAACTCATGCTACCCTGCCCATGAATATCTTAATAAGTGCACTAAATCTTTACGAATATCTGCGGCAGCCGTGGTCGACTTATAACTCATCATAATGTGCCCAAGCGGATCAACAAAATATATTCGGCTAGTTTTAGCGGCATTTTCACCATCTATATCGAACTGTTTAGATAATTGCTGAACTGCCTCAACTGGCTGATTTATCACTACCATATCTGGAAAATTGGTTTTAATATTGCGAACATCCAAATTCGTTGTGATTAGCACCCGCTGAGTGCGCATAATATCTTTGTACAAAGAAACGTGAAGCTGACGCATTGTACTTAGTTTTTCCATACAAGCTTGCTCGCAATCGTCTGCGACATAGACCATGCTCCATTTATCAGCCCAAATTTTTGGATTGCTCTTGCCATCGCTATCTATCAGTGTTTGCGCATGCTTTATCAATCGTGGCGGTAAAACTAGCTCCCCATGACTTTGTCCCATGGGCTTCCAGTTCAATTTGTACATCAATATGACAACAACGATTGGCACCACAAAAAATGTGGTCATCAGTAAAAAAATTAATCTACCCTGACGTTGTTGTGCTTGCTGTGTTTCAGTTTGTGTTTGCATAATATTTTATTGGTACCATTTAGTTAATTCGCTTAATACTCATATACAGATAGATGACAAAGGCAGCAAAAGCAAAACCAAACCACTGATAGGCATACCCCAGATTTGTCATGATTCGATCTTGATTGATCTGCCAGTTACGCACAAAACCTCCTGCATCGCTTTTGGGGTCGAGTTTAATAATCACCGGCAATACATTCACAGGCACAGCGTTTTTATACTTTGCCATATCCATATTTTGCCAAATCAATTGCCAAGTATTTGCTGTTGCTGGAGTTAAATTTTTTGCTTCCAAAGTAAATATCTTCTTACTTGGCAGCCAAACCACGCCTTCTATTTCTTGGATACCGTCTGGGGTGTCAAAATTTGGAATATCCGTATGCTTATCCTTACCCATAATCCAACCACGGTTCACCAAGACATATAAATTTGAGTTTTGTATTTTGATTGGCGTTATGACATGAAAACCAGGCTTGTCATTTTCTACTTTGTTATCAATGAGCAGTTGATACCTCGTATCATATTTTCCAAACACCTTTACCTTTTGATACTGCAACGCTTCAGGTGCTTTTAGATGGCCAGCTAAATCAATCACGCCCCTTGACGCATTTTTAGTCAATTCATTTTGAATGCTTTGTTTTAGCATTGCCTTATTATGTTGCCAAAGTCCTAGGTTAATAAAAATAGGTATGCTAATCAATGTGATAAGTGTGCCAAACAATGTTGGCCTAAATTCAAAATTTAAAAACTTAAATTGCATTTAAATGTGGTCAGTCGCATAATTAACACTCTTACTGATTGGACAAGAGAATGCTTATCAAAATTGCAGTTGTATTAGTGTTATTAATCATATTAGGTAGCTTATTTTCCGCACTCTATTTTTTAGCCAAAGATAAAGGCGGTGGAGAGCGCACTGCTAAAGCACTTACAATTCGCATCGGCCTTTCAATCATGCTATTTGTTTTGCTGATGGTAGGTTATTACTTCGGTGTAATTGGCCACCCTGTAGCTTAATTTGCAGCTAAAAATAAAAAGGGCGATGCTATGCACCGCCCTTTTTTACAGATAACTTATAGCCAGTAAACAAATATGAATAAGCCCAGCCATACCACATCCACAAAGTGCCAATACCAAGCCACGCCTTCAAAACCAAAATGATGCTCAGGCGTAAAGTGGCCTTTTAAACAACGCAACCAAATCACTATCAGCATAATAGCGCCCAGTGTTACATGGAAGCCATGGAAGCCGGTAAGCATAAAGAATGTTGCGCCATAAGCGCCAGTGCCAAGTGTTAAACCCAACTCCGTATAAGCATGATGATATTCCATTGCCTGGCAAATCAAGAAAGCTATCCCAAGTGCAATTGTTAAAAACAAGCCAATGTTGAGCTGTTTGCGATTGTTTTTAATCAATCCCCAATGTGCCCAAGTAATGGTTGCACCAGAACTGAGCAACAGCGCAGTATTAATGGCTGGCAAACCCCATGCGCCCATCGGTGTAAATTTGGGAGGGGTATACTCGGTCCCCAACACGACACCGCCAGGCCCCGCAGATGGCCATGTGCTCAAGAAATCTTTGTAAGGCGTAATGTCCATGTCATATCCAGCCAAGTCTGGCACTGAAAGCACACGCATATAAAACAAAGCACCAAAAAAGGCAGCAAAAAAAGCAACCTCGGAACATATAAATACAATCATTCCCCAACGAAATGACTTATCTTCCCAGCTTTTAAATTTTCCAGAAACGCTCTCGCCAATAACTGCGCCCATCCATTTAAATACCATCATCAAAATAATTGCAGCTCCAACGTACATCATATATTTACCTGGGGTTTGTAAATATGCCAAATCTTTATTTTTATCCGTAGCTACCCAGAAAATAAAACCAGAAGCCAGCGACAACAAACCTGCTGAAATTAAAGCCGGATAGAGAACACCGTGAGGAACAAAATAATTATTTTCTGAATGTGTTGCCATACATTAACTCCCAAGCTCACCAATTAATTTAGTTATTAAAATTTATTACTTCACTGCTTTAAAAAAAGAATACGACAATGTCATCTCTTTTACATCTTGCGGCAATTCCGGACTTACATAAAATCTCAGCGGCATTTCTTTCACTTCACCCGGCTTCAGCTCTTGCCTGATAAAACAAAAACATTCAATTTTCTTCAAGTAAGTCGAGGCTTTACCTGGCGTTACGCTTGGTATTGCCTGCCCTGCAATCGTTTCACTAGTAATATTCTTAACTTCAAATATCACCGTTTCAATCTGGCCTGGATGCAAGGTCACACTATTTTGTTTTGGGTAAAAATTCCAACCTAAACCAGGCATCACAGCGGCCACAAACTGTACCGTTACTAACCTACTTTCATCTACTTTCGTCTTGGCCGCAGAAGATGCAACATTTTCTGTTTTTCCATTTAGCCCAGTAATGCTACACAGAACGTCATATAACGGCACCAGCGCAAAAGCAAACAATAGCGAACCTACAACTATCCATACCAACTTTAACCCAAGCTTTTTATTCGCCTTTTGTCTCTGCTGCTGCAGACTATCAGCTGACGAAACATCATTTTCTTTTGTGTTGCTATCTTCGTCTAGTGTTGCCATATTGTAAACATCGATGCGACATATACCACTATTGCCACTAACCCCAAAACCAAAGCAATTTTCTTGCTTCTTGCCCGTCGATTCTCTTCTTGATTATCCATTTATAAACGGAACTTGGTATAAGCCAAGTTCCGTACTACCTTTAGTTATTTAATTACAGGCTGTTCATTAAAGCTATGATAAGGAGGTGGCGACGATAACGTCCATTCCAAACCAACTGCGCCTTCCCAAACCTTATCCGTTGCTTTCTGACCACCCCTGATACAGCTAATAATGTTGTATACAAATAAGAGCTGTGACAAGCCAAGCACGAATGCAGATATTGAAGAAATCATATTAAATTCAGCAAATTGCAGCGCATAGTCAGGAATACGGCGTGGCATACCAGCAAGACCTAAGAAGAATTGTGGAATAAACGTCATGTTGAACGAAATTGCCGTCAGCCAGAAATGTAGCTTACCAAGCTTCTCGTTATACATATGACCTGTCATTTTTGGCAACCAGTAGTACACGCCTGCCATAATGCCCATAATGCCGCCAGCAAACAGTGTGAAGTGGAAGTGCGCAACCACAAAATAGCTATTATGGTATTGCGCATCAGCCGCCACGTCCGCAAGCACCAAGCCTGTTAAACCACCAATACCAAACAAGATAATCCAGCCCACCGCAAATAACATAGGTGTTTCGAAGCTCATAGAACCGCGCCACATTGTTTTAATCCAGCAAAAGAACAACACTGCGAGAGGCAATGAAATCGCCATTGTGCTGTACATGAAGTACAACAGTGCTGGCACTGGCATACCCGCTGTAAAGAAGTGATGCGCCCAAACCACAACTGACAATGCACCAATACCCCACAAAGAGTAAACTTGGGCCTTGTAGCCATACATTGGTTTACGTGAGAACGTTTGCAAGATTTGTGGAATAAAACCCCATACAGGCAACAATAGAATATAAACCTCTGGATGCCCAAAAAACCAGAACAAGTGCTGGAACAAGATTGGGTCACCACCACCAGCAGCATCAAAAAAGTGTGTGCCGAAATGACGATCCGTCAACAGCATAGTTACCGCACCAGCTAACACTGGAATTGTAGCGACTAACAAAAAGGCTGTTATCAACCAACCCCATGCAAACAAAGGCATTTTCATCAAAGTCATGCCAGGTGCTCGCATATTAAACAACGTCACAATAATATTGATAGAACCTAACACAGATGAAATGCCGAGCAAGTGAACCGAGAAAATCGCAAAATCTACGCCGATACCACCTTGTATTGAAAGCGGTGGATAGAATGTCCAGCCCGTAGCCAGCGCACCATCTCCTATACCAAACATCGCCAGTGTAAACGGTAATGTTAAAAGTATCGCGGCAGGAGGCAACAACCAAAAGCCCCAGTTATTCAAACGAGGTAGCGCCATATCTGGCGCCCCGATTTGAAGTGGAATCATCCAGTTAGCAAAACCAGTAGCAGCCGGCATTAATGCAGCAAAAATCATAATCAACGCATGAACACCAATCAACTGATTGAAAAAATCAGGATTCATTAATTGCAAACCTGGTTTAAACAATTCAGCACGAATACCCAAAATCATCGCGCCACCGACCAAAAACATAACCAATGAGAAAGTCAGATACATGGTGCCGATATCTTTATGGTTAGTCGTTGTTAACCAACGCATAATTCCACTTGGGTGATCATGATGTTCTTCATGATGCGCTACTGTTGTTGTACTCATTTTAATCTCCTAATTACTAACCCTAATAATCTAACCAAAGGTATTACTGAATAAATTTCAAATCGCTATTGTCTTGCAGCCTTCACTTGGGCGGGCTGCACCACATCTCCCACGCTATTACCAAGCGCGTTACGCTCGTATGTTATTACAGCAGCAATTTCTGTGTCATTTAGTGTTGCTTTCCATGCCGGCATCACATTCTTACCGTTCAAGACTCGATCCATATGGCTATCAGGCAGATATTTACCGTCAGCACCAAAAATTGGACTTGTAGTTACTTTGCTGCCTGTCAATGCAGGGAAGGCGGGCGGTAAGCCAGCACCCGTCACCTGATGACATACTGCGCAGTTCTTCTCGTAAACACCTTTACCTTCAGCCATCAAATCTTCTTTAGTCCATTCCTTGTCCGCACCAGCAGCAGCCTTTGCCTGCTCTTCTTTTTTAGCTGCCACCCATGTCTTATACTCTTCCATCGGCACTGCATTTACCACCACAGGCATGTAACCATGGCCCTTGCCACACAATTCCTTACATTGGCCACGATATGTTCCCGGCTTTTCAACCTGCACCCAAGTTTCGCGGATAAAGCCTGGTACAGCAACACGTGATGAACCAAATTGCGGCACCCACCAGTTGTGTAACACATCGCTAGCTGTCATCAAAATACGTACTTTTTCACCTACTGGTAACACCAGAGGATTATCCACCTCAAGCAAGTAGTTCTCACCTTTTTCTTCTTGGTTATGCAGTTGTTTGTCGTTAGTTGTCAAATTGCTTACAAACTTAATGCCCTGAGCATCACCATCGAGATATTCATATTGCCAGCGCCATTGCGAACCCGTGACCTTAATTACCATAGTTGCTTTGTCACGCGTATCTTCCATCATCACCACGCTGTGATAAGCCGGAATGCCCATAATGACGAAGTCAATAAGCAACAATATTACAAACGGGATTAATGTCCAGAAAATTTCTACTGCGGTTGATGGGGTTTTATCAGCAACGGCTTTATAACCCTTGCTTTTGCGATGCTTAATAATTGAGTAAATCATGATTGCCAAAACTGCAAAGAAGATAATTGCAGTAATCAGCATAAACTTGTTATGCACATGCAATGTATCTAGGGCCATTGGCGTTACTGGCTCAGGAAAGTTCCAACTATAATCCGCATACGCGCTGAGCGAAGCAAGCATTACCGCTAGGCCTAACCCAATCTTTTTAAACACTTGCATATCACTCACCCCAAAAATCAAGTTTTAATTAATATTTTTTAGTTTCAACTTAAGCTCACGCGCCAATTCGACACGCTGTTCATCAGTCATAAAACCACGACCGAACTCCACCTCTTTACCATGTGAGCCAATAAAAAGTGCATTGCTGCCATTTAGTTGCTCACGCATGTTTACTTGTGCCCAATATCGCTGAAAAACCACTTCGACGGATTTTTTATATCCATGCTTTTCAACAACAACCCGATCGCCTTCTATCGAGATGCTTTCAAAATCGCCCGAGCGAAGCGTAATGTAATAAAAAGCGTAAGCTATAGCCGCTATTTCTAACCCCGCAAACGGCAACACCATCCACGCCCCTGCAAGCGCGAAACCTAACCCGACAACCATCGAAATCAAAGCCAGTGCACATACCAACTTAATCGTATTAGCTACTGACAACGAGTTGTTTGACCGTACTGTTATTTTAAAATCTGGATTTAGCAACGCCAATTATCTGCCACACATTCGATATCCATTTATTGAGGCAAATCAACACCAATGACAAGTTATCATAATTTTTGGTGTTGTTCAAGAAAATGTAACACTCTAGTTACAATTCAGATGCAAGTTTGAAACAGATGCTCATACTTGCTAGAAGGTGGTGCCCGGGGCCGGAATCGAACCGGCACGCATTGCTGCGCGGGATTTTGAGTCCCGTGCGTCTACCAATTCCGCCACCCGGGCTTTTGGGAAAATACATTACTGTATAATTGCAACAACGCTATTATAGCAAGCTCTTCGATTTATGCGAACCCCAGTTTTTTAAAACACCAAAGATTTATGCTAACCAAAGATTTTGATTTCCATCTTCCTGAGCATCTAATTGCCCAACACCCAGCTGGACAGCGAAGCGCAAGCAGGCTGTTACATTTAACCAGCGCAACTGGTCAATTACATGACGAGCAATTTATAAACCTACCTCACTTTTTAGCGAAAGGTGATCTGCTGATATTTAACGATACCCGCGTCATCAAGGCGCGTCTGTTTGGCAACAAAGCGACTGGCGGTGCGGTTGAGGTGCTGATCGAGCGGGTGCTAAATGAGCATGACGCCATTGCTCATGTGCGCGCCTCGCGATCACCAAAGATTGGTAGTTTTTTAACGCTTGCCAAAAACATCAGGGTAGAAGTAACTGGTCGTAGCGATGATTTGTTTCACCTAAAGTTTCACAATGATGTATCAATTCTCAAGCTGCTTGAGGAACATGGGCAGCTACCTTTGCCGCCTTATATCTATCACAAAGCCGAAGCCCAAGACGAAGCACGCTATCAAACGGTATACGCAAAACATGCAGGCGCTATAGCCGCACCTACTGCAGGGTTACACTTTGATGAAGCAATGTTAAATACACTCAAAGAAAAGGGAGTGAAAATTGCCTACGTGACACTTCATGTCGGCGCAGGTACGTTTCAGCCAGTTAAAGTGGAAAATATCGCAGAACATAAAATGCACAGTGAACTTTATGTGATTCCCACTGAAACCGAATCCTTAATTCAAAATACGCATGCGAGTGGCGGAAAAATTGTCGCTGTAGGAACAACCGTTTTGCGCGCGCTAGAAAGCGCCGCACAGCGTGGCGCTGAAAATTCAAAAGCAAGTGCCCTGGGAACCAACATCCACAAGCTCTCTGGCGCAGGAGAAACCCATATATTTATCACACCTGGTTTTGAATTTAAAATAGTAGATAAACTAATCACCAACTTTCACCTACCCAAAAGTACGCTACTCATGCTAGTGTCGGCTTTTGCTGGATTTGATAATATAAAGCGAGCGTACCAACATGCCATTAGCGCAGAGTATCGCTTTTTTAGTTATGGTGACGCCATGCTGCTCGAAAAAAATGAGATGGCCAAAAATGAACAAACCAGTCAACATAAAGACTAAACCAAACGTTGTGACAATATTACTTAGGAATAACCAAATTGTATAAAAACCGACTAGCTTCCATCACTACTAATATTTTTTTTATGAGCACAGTTTTTCTTTCTACCGCACTGCAGGCGCAAGTGCTACCTGAAGCGAGCCTAGGCATTAAAATCGCCATGGCTAAAGCACCTAGCACACGCCCTATGACGGTTGCCTATTTCCCCGGATTAAAACACTACTATATTGCAGATGGTGGTCTTGCACCTATGGGAAGCGAAACTGAGGCTCCCATATCAAAATCCGAAGTGCATGCCTATAATTCGGAGGGTAAATATCTCAACTCTGCTAAACCGGGCTTTGACAACCGCTCAATTTACTACAATCCAAACACCTCTAAAATCGAAACGATTACCTACAATATCTCAAGTGCGGTTGGTTTTGCGCCTAACACTGGCATATATGCATTACATACCGCTGAAACTGGTGAAATTAAAGACACCTCAGACGAGATTATGCAATTTAACCCGGCGTTTGGCGATCAAGCCACCATGCCAACCTACGATGCAGAGAACAAACGCTATTTCGCCAAGCAAAGCCGAAGCAACAAGGTGCTGATTGTAGATCCAGCCAAGCGCGAGCCAGTAGGCGAAATTGCCTTGGACCTCGCTAAAGCCGGCGCCTTATTTGATGATGTAAGCGATAGTTTTGTGGCCTATACTGGCATAAAAGGTGAAGAGCTTGTGCTTTTGGATATCGACCATAAGGCCGCATTGGTGTTTGATCTCGCTGGAAAATTTGTTGCGAAATGTGCGTTGCCACAGGACTTAAAACTTCGCGCAAAAAATCATTACAATGGATTAGGGTATGCCAATGATATGCTGTTTGTTTACAACGAAAGCGAAGGCGAATTTGGTAGCTACTACGGGTTTAAACTGTTCAAATAACAAACCCATATAATAAAAAAACCGCGCACTGGGCGCGGTTTTTTAACAACTTAAAAATACTTATTTGCCTAAAGCGCCAGCAACTTTTCCAGATACCATGCCGAACACAGCACCAAGAATGGTCGAAACAATGACCAAAAGAACAGGATTGCTCATGTCCATCATGGTTGCATTGCCAGCAGTGCCTGCTGTAAGTGCAAGTCCTGCTGTAGCTGCATAGCCATAAACATTAGCCGGGACAACAGAGAGCAAGTTCATTCCAGCAACGATGACAAGTGGAAATACGGTGATTGCGATAATCACTGGAGCAGCCAAAGCACCCAAACCACCCAGTGTGCCAGAACTTACCAAGTAAAGCGCGATACCGGCCATTACTGCACCAAAACTCATGCCTGCAATGGTTTTTTGTAAAGCTGCGGTGTCGCCTCCTGTGTGGAAATAACAACCCCAAGCGATGAAGCCCACCCAAACTAGCGCTACACCTGCAAGTGGATTAAGTGCTAAAAAAGCCCAAATGCCACCCAAAACTGCAATACTTACTGCTAAAGCTGTTAACTTCGACATACTTTATCTCCCTGTTAAAAAAAAGCAAAACTCTTATAAAAATAATGTTATTGAGAATTACAGTCAGAGATGATTACTTAGCAAAACGATTGTTCTACCCAGTAAAATCAATTTGACGATGCATGTTATGCCCATTTTGGTGCATTATGCAAGAATTTTTTTACAGGTAAGAAAATTTGAAACTGAAGAATTGAAATGTGAATTAACCGTTTTGTGCGGTCGTAATATTGCCGTAACTCCAGTGTTTACGCCACGCACCCACCACCAGTGTGGGGTATTGCGGCTTACCTAAACTGCCGTTATAGCGCCCCAGTGCACGGTATAAATCACCACGTTCGATATCTAAATAATGCCGCAAAATGGTGCACCCGTATCGCAAATTAAGCCGCAAATGGAACAAATTATGATCATTTGCACCAATACTTTTCACCCAAAAAGGCATCACCTGCATATAACCACGCGCACCCACGGATGACACCGCATACTTTTTAAAACCACTTTCAACTTGAATGAGTCCTAACACCAATTGCGGGTCTAACCCTGCACGCGTTGCCTCATAATGCACGCTACGCAAAAAATCTTCTCGATAGGTTTTATCAGGGATTCGTTTCTGAAGTCGAAGTGACATTTCTTGTAACCATACCTGCCCATCTTGTTCACTTGCAAACATTAATCTTGGCGCAGCTAAATCGCTAATGGATTTTTGCATCATCGATTTCACGCTATTGGATAGCGGCTCTTCTCGCTGGTTACCCGCATGGCATATAGATGCCATGCATAGCAAAAGCCATACATCAAAGTCTTAATTAAGAAATTATTAAACATTCAATTTAGTTTTTACAAAATTCACCACATCCGATAAAAGCAAATTCTGTGCCTCCAATTCGCTTCTGGCCTTGCATTCCACTTTATTCTCAGCCAAACCACGCTCTCCCACAACAATGCGGTAAGGAATGCCCATTAAATCGCTCTCTGCAAACATGACGCCAGGACGCTCACCACGGTCGTCTAAAAGCACATCCACACCTGCTTTGAGTAAATCTGCGTAGAGTTGATTCGCCGTTTGTTTAACTTGCTCACTTTTATCCATGCCAATCGGGCAAATCACCACTTCGAATGGCGCCATACTTGTTGGAAAAATAATACCTTTTTCATCATTGCCTTGCTCAATGGCAGCGCCCACTATGCGCGACACGCCGATGCCATAACAACCCATTTCCATCACCTGAGACTGGCCGTTTTCATCCAAAAATGTTGCATTCATAGCTTGTGAATACTTTGTGCGCAACTGAAAAATATGCCCAACCTCAATACCGCGACAAAGGCTTAATTTTCCTTTGCCATCCGGGCTGGCATCTCCCTCCACCACATTGCGAATATCTGCCACTGCGCTAGGATCTGGCAAATCACGACCAAAATTCACCCCACTCAGGTGATACTTCGGCTTGTTCGCACCACACACAAAATCACTCATATTGGCAACTGTTTTGTCTGCAATCACCGTTACATTTTTACTTACGCCCACTGGGCCAATAAAACCTGGTGGGCAATTAAGATTCGCACGAATTTCCTCTTCTGTCGCAAATCTAAAATCGCCGAGCACCTTGTTGGTTTTCACTTCGTTTAAATTATGGTCACCGCGCAACAAAGCTAAATAAAATTTTTCATTTGAGATGAGTGCAATTGCTTTAACCGTGTGCTCTATGCTGATTCCTAACAACTTCGCCACATCCTCACAGGCGGTTTGCTTAGGGGTTTCAACTTCTTTTAAAGCATGGCTGGGATCCGCTCTGGTATTGGCTGCTGGCAATGCCTCTGCCAACTCCACATTGGCGGCATAATCTGAGTTTTCGCAATACGCCAATCCATCTTCGCCGCTATCTGCCAGCACATGAAACTCTTGTGAACCATCGCCACCAATCGCGCCGGAATCTGCTTTTACCGCACGAAACTTTAAGCCCAATCTTGTGAAGATATTACTGTAAGCCTGATGCATTTGTGCATAGGTTTTTTCAAGCGATTCCAAATTGGTATGAAACGAATAGGCATCTTTCATCAAAAACTCGCGCGCGCGCATCACCCCAAAGCGCGGGCGAATCTCGTCGCGGAATTTGGTTTGGATTTGGTAAAAATTGAGCGGCAATTGTTTGTAGCTGTTAATCTCGCGGCGCACAATGTCGGTAATCACCTCTTCATGCGTGGGACCAAAACAAAAATCGCGCTCGTGGCGGTCTTTAATTTTAAGCATTTGTGGGCCAAATACCGCCCAGCGGCCAGTTTCATCCCACAGCTCTTTTGGTTGCACTGCAGGCATCAGCAACTCTAGTGCACCGGCTTTATTCATCTCATCACGTACGATATTTTCCACTTTGCGCAACACACGAAGCCCGAGCGGCATCCAGTTATACAAGCCACTACCGAGCTTTTTAATAAGCCCTGCGCGCACCATTAGTTTATGGCTGATAAGTTCGGCGTCGTTTGGCGCTTCTTTTTGAGTGGAAATAAAAAATTGTGAGGTACGCATAATATTGACGATTGTTAAAGTGTGTGGATTTTAACGCGAATCGCCCGCCAAGTCAGCAAACATAGCCAGTTTAATGCTTTGTGGCTTCTTGCGAAAAAGTTCTGGTTTTCCCAATTGGGCTATCTTTGGGCTGGTAATTGTCTTTCCATTGTTCAAACGGCACAATGGTTGCTGGATGTCCATTATCGTAAAACCAGCTATCTACGGCAAATCTTGCCCCAGTTTTCACTTCATGAATGACCGCAGTGGTGTGCGGCCAGCCGGTAAAAAAGAAGTTGCGAGTACGCATATCCTCAATCTCGTGAAATTTTAAATATCCTGCCTGCCGTAAAAGGCGCATATATGTAGTGGAATTAATCGCTTCATCATTGCAATCCTGCTGTCCGGAAAGGCTACCGCTATCAAACGTGCCCGCAAGGTCATTTGATGTCCCAATTTTTTTACCTACAATTTCTTCTAGCAAGCCGATGGCGAGTGAGATTTTTTTGCGCTCATCTTCCGCTCCGGTTGCTGCTGGATTAAAAAGCTGACTCACTTGCCGCCATTCAGCATCGCTTAAACTAAGTTTAGATGCTACAACACACCCTCCGCCTTGACATATTTCAAATGCATTCAATGCGGGTTGTTGATGATAGATACGATTGATATCCGCAAGAGCGGCATATGATAACGTACTGAATAACAATAAAAAACTACAGAATAAGCGGCTTGTTAGAAATTTCATTGCGTTTCTTTTTCACAGTTTTATTTTTAGTTTCTTTCCCGCTACTTAATGGAAAATACTTTTCTAAGGCTACGCCAATTTCAGTAACGCCATGCAAGACGCCAGCTTCAAACTCACCTTTCCTAAACATCACTTCCATCTCGTGACAAATCGCTTCCCACCCATCGTTCCCCACATGCTGATGGATGCCACGATCTGCAACAATTTCCACATCACGATCTGCCAACAACAAGTAGATCAGCACGCCGTTGTTATATTCTGTATCCCAAATATTTAGGCGGGCAAAAAGTTCTATCGCGCGCTTTCTAGGCGTTTTTTTAAAGAGTATTTCATAAGGATGCAAACCCGCTTCCACCACAAAACGTAGCTCACCTTCATGTTTTTTCTCGCTCGCAGCAATCGCCTTTTCAATGTTTTGTAACGCACTAATGGAAAAGTGATGCGTGACTTGCCAAGGGTTGCTGACAAGATGCTTAAAAAATCGGATGACAGGATGACGTTTTTTCATGGTGTTTTACTCTCGTTTACCAATCCCCAGAAGCTCCGCCACCGCCAAAATCACCGCCGCCGCCCGAAAACACATCGCCGCCACCCAGCCCACCAAAGCCTCCTCCACCTATACCGCCATTTCCATAACCACTTGGATAACCTCTTTGATAGCCATTTATGCCACGTCCTCCCAGCATCATCGTAATAAAGAATGCGATTAACCCTAGCACGCCAGCACCTAACACCGACAAGCCCAACAGCCAGACCACACCGCCTAACAGTGTGCCATTTATAGCGCTACCTGGAAAAGTACCGAACATACTGCGCAAAAACAAGCCTGAAATCAAACCACCGAATAAAAGCATGGGTAACAAACCTCCAACATCCAAGTTGCCCGGTTGGCGGGCTTCTGGCGCTGGCAGTACTTCACCCTCAACTAAACCTATCAACCTATCCACACCATCGCTAATGCCGCCCGCAAAATCACCCTGTTTAAATTTTGGCGCCATTACTTCGCTGATAATGCGCTTCGCATAAAGATCAGGAACCGCGCCTTCCAAGCCATAGCCAACTTCAATGCGCATTTTGCGATCATCTTTGGCCAACAATACCAAGATACCGTCATCGACTTTTTCACGACCCAACTTCCATTTGTCAACCACACGAATCGAATATTGCGCAATGTCTTCCGGCTGCGTTGTAGGTACAATCAGCACCGCAATCTGGCTACCCTTTTTCTGCTCGAAAGCCTGCAGCTTAGCTTCCAGTGCGGTTTTTTGCTCTGCGGATAAAGTTTGGGTTAAATCGGTAACACGAGAGGTTAAATCTGGAATTAAAACGAGTTCAGCAAGCGCTAATTGCGAGGCTAAGAGTAGCGTCGCAAATAGCGCTATTGATTTTTGGTAAAACTTCACTTAATTGCTAAAGTTAAGAAAACTTATTTTTTATCGCCAAACTCGACTTTTGGCGCGGTGGAAATTTCCTTCTCATTTTCCACAGTAAAAGTTGGCTTGGTATTATAGCCAAACATCATTGCGGTGAGATTATTTGGAAAGCTGCGAATCGCCACGTTGTAATTTTTAATGGTTTCAATATAACGGTTGCGCGCCACAGTAACGCGGTTTTCCGTGCCTTCCAACTGCGCTTGCAAATCTCTAAAGCCTTGGTCAGCTTTTAAGTTTGGGTAATTCTCTGCCACTGCCATTAAACGTGAAAGTGCGCTTGTTAATTGGCCTTGTGCAGCTTGAAATTTGGCAAATGCCTCTGGGTCGTTCAGCACTTCAGGCGTGACTTGCATGCTACCCACTTTGCTACGCGCGTTCGCTACATCTGTCAGCACTTTTTCTTCATGCTCGGCATAGCCTTTAACCGTTTCTACTAAATTTGGCACCAAATCAGCGCGACGCTGATATTGGTTGAGCACTTCCGACCAACTGGCCTTTGCTTCCTCGTCCAACGTTTGAAATTGGTTGTAGCCGCAACCCGACAAACCCAGCAACATCAATACAATCGCAAATTTATAAAATAAGTTCTTCATGTTTTTTCCCTTTTGAAAAAATTAATCGCACCTAAAGCTTGCACACTCCAAGGCGCTGCACATTAAGTATATGGCGTTCTTTATCGCTATTACAAGTTCTGCACGGTTGCTCTTGCTAAACACAAATCCTCCCATGCTTTAGCTTTATCCGCACCATTTAATAACAAGTGATTTGGATGATAAGTCACAATTACCGGCACACTACTATACATATGCAACTTCCCGCGCAATTCATCCAGCGTTTCTGTTAGGTTTAGCAAACTCTGCACCGCCATTTCCCCCATGGCTAAAACCACTTTTACAGGATAATCTGTGATTTGTGATATGCCCGCAGAGGCAATATCAATGCGGCTCTTAGCGGCAATACTTTTTAACATATTTTGTAATAATGTTTCTTCATCTGGAGTTTGCATGGGCGCCAGCAAAAATAAATAATTTGAATCCTCACTCACGAGCATGCGTAATGTATTTAGCGCTGGCGTTTTTATCTCAGGCTCAGAAACATGCTTTTCGGTAAGTTCAATTACACCAGCTTGCGGCTCATGCTTGCGCTGCTGCCAAACGGGCAGCAGTTCTAGCTCTCTAAGCATATCTTCTCGGGTTAAATTCATATTTTCACGCTCACAATGCCAAGCCCATTAACACTGCGTCTTCCCTGCCATTGTGTGAGGGGTAATATTTACGCCTAATTGCCATCTCGTTAAAACCCATGTTCTCATACAATGCAATCGCATCCACGTTGCTTGGGCGCACTTCCAAAAACATATTGGTTGCCTTGTATTGCTTGGCTTTTGCAATCATGTGTTCCAGCAAAACCCGCCCCCAACCTTGTTTTTGATATGGTTTAGCGACACTAATATTCAGTAATTGTGCTTCGTCCAGCACCAGCATCATCAGCGTATAACCAATCAACTCGCCTTGCAAAGTCAGCACCCACGCGCTATGACCAGCGTTGAGCGAATCCGCAAAGTTGCCGCGGCTCCACGGATGTGAATAAATCGTCGGCTCGATTTGCATAATGGCATCCAAATCTTCCAATTGCATGGGTCGAAGCTGAAAATCAGGCTTTAGCATCGCACTCATAGGCGCTGCCCTTGTTCACGCTCAATGCTCGTCAATGCGACCCGATTGCGGATATAAATTGGCCTTGCCTCGCTGGCAGGTTTTGCCAAACCAGCGGCAAAAATAGGAGCCGCCAATCGCAAAATCGCCTCTGCGGTCGGCGTTAAGTTTGGCAGAGTTTTAGTTAAATTATTCGCATACACTTTACTCAGCAAATCACCGTAAATCGCCCAGCCACTGCCCACGCCAGACTGCCCTGATAGGCAATAACGGTGCGGCCTCTGGCTTGCATACTTGCGTCGCGCTTTTTTCAACCCAGCTTCCGTTTTCTTTAACAAATGCGGCATGGTAAATCTCGCCCATGCGCGCATCCAGACAAGCAATCACAGCATCCTCGCCGCTTGCCTCTGCAACTGCCATTAGTGTATTTATACCGACCACAGGCACATTTGCGCCAAAACCCAAGCCCTGCGCCACGCCGCAAGCAATACGCACGCCAGTAAACGCACCCGGCCCGGCGCCAAAGGCTATGCCGTCTAAATCTGTTAACTTCACATTCGCGGAATCTAACAAAGCTTGAATTTGCGGCAAAATAAGTTCAGATGCAGCTGTGCCTGCCTTTTGATAATGCGTAAAGGTTTTATCGCCCACTTGTATGGCGAGCGATAAAAATTCGGTAGAGGTATCAAGTGCAAGTAGTTTCATTCAGGCGTTATTTTACCGCGCAATTGTTTCACGTGGCTGCGAATTGTCTTACCTTCCAACCGCCGTTGTTTTGAGCCGTAACTTGGCCGCGTTGCATAGCGCGTGGGTTTTACATGGTTTGCCGCATTTACAATCTCGTGCAGGCGCGCAATCGCGTCTTTTTTATTCGCTTCTTGCGTGCGGTATTGCTGCGCCTTTAAAACCAAAACGCCTTCATCGGTGATGCGGTTATCTTTGCTGTTGAGCAAACGCGCTTTTAAGCCAATCGCTCAACTGAGAGGCGTTAATATCAAAACGCAAATGGATCGCGCTGGAAACCTTATTGACGTTCTGCCCACCCGCGCCCTGCGCACGGATAGCATTAAGCTCATATTCAGTTTCGGGGATTAAAATCATAGTGTTTGATGTGTAAAAAACGCTTCGACTTCTGCCAATTCTTTGGTGCGCTTAAATGGCGGCAAGCTTTGCCAAATGCGCTTGCCATAAGGCTTGGTGATTAAGCGCGGATCGCAAATCACCAGCACGCCTCTATCGGTTTCATCGCGAATCAACCGCCCTGCGCCTTGTTTGAGCGTAATCACTGAATACGGCAATTGATATTCCATAAACGCGTTTTTGCCTTCCGCATTCATTTTATCAATGCGCGCAGAAAGCACGGGGTCATCGGGCGGGGCGAAAGGCAGTTTATCGATAATCACCACAGCTAATCGCTTCGCCGCGCACATCGACGCCTTCCCAAAAGCTTTGGCTAGCCCACCAGCACGGCGTTGCCATGCGCACGAAAGCGGTCTAGCAGTTCGGTACGTGTGCTTTCACCTTGCAACAACAATGGATATTCCATGCCGTTACTTGAAAATTCTTCTTTTAAAAGCGCATGCACTTCGCGCATGGCTTTAAGTGAGGTGCACAGCACAAAAGCACGGCCTTGGCTTGCCTGAATAACAGACAAACTCACATTTGCCACAGCAGCCGCATAGGTGGGGCTATTTGGGTCTGGCATGTTTTGCGGCGCATAAAGCAGCGCCTGATTTTCGTAATCAAACGGGCTTTGCAGGTAAACCGTTTCTGCAGCATGCAAGCCCATTTGTGCCTGATAATGGCTGAAATCACTTTTTACCGCGAGTGTGGCAGAGGTAAAAATCCAAGCGCGTGGCTGTGCATTAAGCTGTTTGCCAAAACCATCCGCCACGCTGAGCGGTGTTGCGTGCAGCTGCACAGATTGCGTAAATACCTCGACCCAGCGCACTAAGTTTGCATTTTCTGCCTTATGCCAACGCGCAAGCTGCATTAACAAATCTTCGCCACGCTGCCAGCATTTTTCAAGCATCGGGTCGCGCGCGGATTGGCTTTCGAGCACTTTTGTGAGTTCTGCCAACTTCGCCTGCATATTGCTAAATGCGTCCTCAAAACCTTTTAATACCAAAGCCTTTTGCACCGGCAGGCGCGAGCCTTCATAAGCAAAAACCAGCCGAAAATCTTTACAAGCTTTCTCTAGTGAAGGAATCGCCTTGCCAAGCTCGATGCAATCTTTAGCCAGCGTTAGATGTGCGGCAGTGCTGTCACGACAAAGCTCGATAAGTTGCGAGGTGGAAATATCCTCACCAAAAAACAAACCTGCGACTTCCGGCAGTTGATGCGCTTCGTCAAAAATCACCGTATTGGCGCTTGGCAAGAGCTCCGCCACGCCTTCGTCGCGTAGCATCACATCTGCAAAAAACAGGTGATGGTTCACCACTACCACATCGGCTGCCAGCGCCTTTTTACGGGCTTCCATCACAAAGCAATCTTTATAAAAATTGCAATCCTGCCCCAAGCAATTTTCACGCGTGCTGAGTGACATTTAGCCAAACGGTTGCGTTTTCTGGCACTTCGGTCAACTCGGCTTTTATCACCCGTTTTGCTGTTTTCTGCAAAGTTTTTAATGAGATGAATATATTTTGCGTCATCCCGCGAGGCAAATCGGCCTTCCTGAGACGCCTTCTCCAAATGGTAATGGCACACATAATTGGCACGGCCTTTAAGCATGCTTACTGTCACAGGTACTTTTAGCGCATCGCGCACATTGGGCAGATCACGATTAAACAACTGGTCCTGCAAGGTTTTGGTGCCGGTAGAGATAATCACCTTGCCGCCTGAAAGCAGCGCTGGCACTAAATATGCAAAAGTTTTGCCTGTGCCAGTGCCCGCTTCTGCAATCAATTGCTTATTGTTAGCAATCGCATTTTCAATCGCCATGGCCATTTTGACCTGATCTTCACGCTCAGAATAACCATTAATCGTATTGGCTAATGGCCCTTCCAAAGAAAATACATGATTAAGCTGCGTGTTGTGGGCTGAGGCTTCTGACATGAGCAAATTATCCCATGAATAGCCACTTATGCACGAAATGCAACTATCTCAACTCAAATTATACTTTTTGCATATAAACTATTGTGCTAGGCCTCATACCCTGTTAGCCTAACATTGCAGTAGACAGTAAAGCGTTATGTGTCATCAACTTTTAGGGAGAGCATGATGGATTTAGGTCTTATTATTCAATTAATTAGTGGCGCAGTGGGCGGCAATATCGCGGGCAATCTAATGAAAAACTCAAGCCTGGGTACTGCTTTAAATTCAGTTGTGGGTGTACTGGGTGGCGGTTTAGGCGGCCAACTATTAGGTATGTTAGGTGTGGGTGGTGCTGCGGCTGCAGCTGGTGGCGGAATGGATATTGCCTCTATCATCACACAAGTTGTAGGCGGTGGTGTAGGTGGTGGCGTTTTATTAGCCATCGTTGGTCTTGTTAAAAACGCAATGGCAAAACAATAATACTCAAACAACCTACCTTAAATAATTTTAGGGTAGGTTTTCCAGCTACAAATCTCTATGAAATTTACTTTTTTAATTGTCTGCCTGATATTTAATACTTGTATCATTACGCCCTGCTTTGCGGATGAGCGCTTGGTATCTGATCCTGTTGAAAATGTTGAGGGCGATACAATTGTCATCCTAGACGAACAGGCCACCGATGGAAATATTGCGCCTAGCCAAAGCTGGCAAGGGAAAGCACAAGAAATCCTTATTAATGCGATGAGTCTTACTGGGATTAAATATAAATATGGCGGCACATCGCCCGAGACCGGTTTTGATTGTAGCGGTTTTGTACGCTATGTATTTAGTCAGGCAGCAAATTTAACACTGCCACCCACAGCGCGCGCCATCAGCCAAATTGGTAAAACAGTACAAAAAGATGAGTTACAACCTGGCGACTTAGTGTTCTTTAACACTTTAAAATCAGCCTTCTCTCACGTTGGTATTTACGTGGGCGACAACAAATTTATCCATTCACCACGCGCAGGTGGCGCAGTGCGCATAGAAAATATGCAGACAGGCTATTGGGCAAAGCGATTTAATGGTGCGCAAAGGGTAGAGCAAGAAAACCTACGCGAGAATTAAAAAAGGCTGCAATTGCAGCCTTTTTTACAATCTTAAATTCTATTCATGAAACTTGTGAATCTCGCCTGGTTTACGTAGCATTTTATCTACTTCACCTAAATGTAACTCTTCCTGATAAATCATCTCGCGGGCATACTCTTCCAGCATTACCGATTTACCTTCTACCAACTTCAGCAAAGCTTTATATGCGTTTAAAGCAGCGGCTTCATGTGCCAAAGACTCACGCAAAATATCACCAATATCGTGGTTATGTGTTTCTAGCAAGGGGCCGATGGACAGAGAAGGATGACCTCCCAAATGTGTGATTAACTCGCCAGCTTTATCAGCATGCGCAAGCGACTCTGTCGCCTGTCCACGCAGCCAAGATACTATCGGGATGCGGTTATAACCAAACACCATCAGCGAATAGTGTGTATAGCGCACCACACCTGCCAACTCATACTCCAAAATCGTATTAAGTGCCTTGGTTACTGCGTTGTTATCAAATTCTGCCGCCATCTTGTTCCCCTTTTATTTTAGTTTTAATTCGTATGACGGAAGGAGTATATTCTCGACCAAAATTAATTGCAGAATTGCAAATAATTCGCATTATGAATCTCAATAGAAATAACTACTTGCCGAGCAATTAACACCAGTCTGGATTTTTGATTTCACTAAATACTTTTTTCAACCCTTCGGACCAAGACTTTCTTACCGAAGTATAGTAGGAATCACTTTCAGCTATGCGTTGTCTACAGTCTGCATGAAAGGTATCTGCGCGATATAGCAGCATGTCGATTGGTGCTGCCACGGAAAGATTACTGCGAATTGTAGAATCAAATGAGATCAAAACACATTTCACAACATCCATCATATCGCTATCATGGCGCAACACACGGTCAATAATCGGCTTACCATACTTAGTTTCACCAATTTGAAAATACGGGGTTTCCGGGCTGGTTTCTATAAAGTTACCAGCAGAATAAATATTAAACAAACGCGGCTTTTCGCCTTTAATCTGCCCTGCCACTAAAATACTGGCGCTAAATTCTGTGTTCTGATTCTTAAGATGAATTCCATCGCGCTTAAACACAGCCCTAATCTCGTCGCCCACCAAATTAACGGCCTCAAACATTGTTTTAACCTGATGCAGGTTACCTTTTTTATTGGCGTCTACCGCAGCTTTTAAACGATTGACGACCGATTGAGTAATAGAGAGATTTCCTGCAGTAAGTAAAGTAATCACACGTTCGCCCGGCACTTCAAAAATATGCATCTTAGGGAACATAGCGACCTGATCAACCCCAGCATTGGTGCGGGTGTCAGAGGCTAGCACAAGGCCTTGATCAATCAGTAATGCAACACAGTAGGTCATGTTTTAATGAGTGTGAATGAAGTCAATAAATGACATCATATCACTAGGTTTGCTGTTTAAAAAAAGTCACTGTTTTAAAAAATCTAGGTTGAATTAGCTCAATATACTAAATATTTCGTCCATATAATTTATTTAAGTGCCTGAACGCCTTCTTCCAAGCCGGCAGCCGCGGTGAGTTTTGCCACATTGTCTTGTGTAAAAAAACCATCAAAATCACCAAAGCGCTGCACATATTCGATAATTAGCGAAGAATGCTCAGAAGCGTTTGAAAATATTTGCTTTAAGCCCTGCTCTTTAGAACCAATCACATCAAGCAAAAACCCTTTGCCTTGCTTCGTAATTGCATTCACGACAAATTCGATATTTTCTTCGCCATCACGCATGCCATCTTTAACCGAAATCGCCATGTGATGCAAACGAGGTCCATAATTGCGCACAAAAGTCTCTGTTGGCGAAGGCAGTTTTTCCAAATGGCTCACAAAATATGGTGTATTGTTAGCAGTGAAAACCTTCGCAGGGCTTCGGCTTTCTGCATAGCCATGGGCGCTTTTAGTTACATTTGTGGAAGAATTTTGATCCCAAATATTGTATGCGCCCCAAAAATAATAACTGGTCCACGACAGATATTCCAAAATTGCCACTTCACGATTCTGGCTGTAAACACGAGTTGCCAGATGATCCACCGGCAACAGCAAGTCATCTATGCGCGCCTGCTTCTGCAGCGCTTTTGCTGCTTGATAAGCAGCCTGTACATCAGCATTAATCACGCTCATGCCAAGCGCGTAAACGCGTGCATCTTCCGGCTTGCGCTCCATATAGGCAATAATATTGTGTGTGTAAGGGGAAGGTTTGCTAATCGCCAAATTGCCTGGCAATTCTAATTTACGAATTTCATCCTGCGAAAAAAATCTAAACTCGCGTTGCTGCTGCAACTTTACTACATTGTGTAAATCGCTCACACGAACAATCTCGCCCATATAGCGGCTATTGGGCTTTTTAGCGCCTACTGGATATACCTCGTTAAGCGAGCGAAAAATACCGCGCAAATTAGGATCTTTCACTTCACGAAGCAAAATATCGGGTGTGTTTAAATCTATTCGCAGAATGTGCGTCCAGTGCGACTCACTCTCAAGCGTGACAAGATAATGATAGGGCGTCATCAATGAGAGCTCTGCGATATACTCTATCGAATGCTCAGGATCTACCGTGATCATCAACGCATCGATTTCATGCAGCATATCGGTTAAGCCAAGCGCATCACGCTCTTCTAAGAGCTTTGCCAAATACTCTTCAAAAAACGGTGAGTTTTCCTTATCACCATGCCTAGAAAATTTCGTTGATCTACTCATCATTCTATTGTTGTTGAATTTGTTTTTGAATCTGTTCTTGTACAATGCGCTCACCAAATTTCGTCTGGTGCGCTTGGCCAGACTGATTTACGAGCACACTCACACCCATATTTTCCAAGCCGCCACCCAAACGCATGCCACTTACAGGTCCGGCATCACGATAATCCAAGCCATGCGCCAAACGAATATGTACGCCCGTGGTGCGACATTGATTAGAAACATCAAAACTTTGCCAGCCTTGCTCGCCCAGCCATACGTCAGCCCAGCCATGGCTTTCCATCAGACTGCCATCTTGAGTAAATAAATAGCCGCTTACATAACGTGCCGGCAAACCAAGCGCGCGACAGCAGGCAATAAATATATGCGCATGATCCTGACAAACGCCGCCCTGCAGCTCAAAAGCCTCTGCAGCAGAAGTTTTTGCATTGGTAATGCCTTTGTTGTAAGGCACCTTTTCCACAATAGCAGCTATCATTGCCTCTAGCCGATTTGTATCGTGGAAATCATGAGCAAATCCACTAAGTGCATTGCTTATTCGCGTAAGTGGTGTTTCACGAAGGTAAATCTGAACAGGCAAAGTGCCATCTAGCGCATTGTAAGCTTGCTCAGTTTCCACCTCACCATGCGCCACAATGTTAATTCGATCGTGCGGTTTATCCAGCACCAAAGTATGCGTCACATTACCAAACGCATCATCAAAGCGCTGTAATTGGCCGTTTACCTTAATTTCCCAGCGAATCACACGTTGACCAAAGTGTTCTTGTGGCGTGAGCCGCAATTGCTGAATGGTGTAGTTCACCATTTCATCATATTGATAGCTGGTACGGTGTTCAATCGTCAGTTGCATTTATGCGCCCATTGGTAGATTTAAATAGGTACGCTGCACTTCAATCGCAAGGCGGTTATTATCCGTAATAAAATCTGTTAAAAACTCGTGCAATCCAGTTGAAAAGATTTTTTCCATACGTCCGTATTTTAACCGGGCATGAAGTTCGCCAGCAATGCGTTTACACTCGGTATTACGCTGACCATTGAGCTGATCTAGAATAGGTGAAATTTCTTCAAAACACGCATGCAGTGAGCGTGGCATATCGGAACGCAACACAAGCAACTCGGCAACACGCCAAGGCTCAATGGTGTCGCTGAATACTTTTTGATAGGCCTGAAATGCTGAAACAGAACGCAGTACCGCGCTCCATTCATAATAGTCTACCGCACCACCCACTTCCTCATCATCAGGCAGCAGTAAGTGGTATTTCACATCCAGCAAGCGCGCGGTATTATCGGCACGCTCGATAAAAGTACCAAGACGAATAAAACGAAACGCATCATCGCGCAGCATAGTGCCAAAGCTCACGCCGCGAAATAAATGTGAGCGACTTTTTACCCAGTCACAAAAAGCCGTTAAGCCAACTTTGGCAAGGTTAGCATTAAAAAACTGACTAAATTCAATCCACAGAGTATTGATGTTTTCCCATGTTTCTGCAGACATAGCAGTGCGCACTGCGCGTGCGTTTTCTCGGGCACTCCTTAGCGAGCAATAAATGCTGGATGGATTATTTTGATCCATTGCCAAAAAGTGAATCACCTGTGCGGCCGTATATTCCTCATAAGCTTTTTCATACATCTCCAAATTGCCGCAAATCTCTAATGCCGGTTGCCATAAACTGGCTTCCGTTTCCGCTGCGTGCGGCAATAGCGACATGTGGTAGGTCACATCCAGTACACGTGCCATATTCTCTGCACGCTCTATATAGCGCGCCATCCAATAAAGATGGTCTGCGGTTCTGCTTAATAACATAGTTTTTTGACAATCATTTTGGTTTAGCTTCTCAATACCCAAGTGTCTTTTGTACCACCGCCTTGCGATGAGTTGACCACAAGAGAGCCCTTGTTTAATGCCACACGACATAAGCCGCCCGGTACCAAACTGACGGTTTTACCAGAGAGAACAAATGGCCTTAAATCTACATGTCTTGGCGCAATGCCTTGCTCTACCAGCGTAGGGCAAGTTGAAAGCGCCAGTGTCGGTTGTGCGATATAGTTTGATGGATTTGAAAGCAAACGTAGCCTAAATTCTTCAATCTCTTTTTTGCTGGCTGTTGGCCCTACAAGCATGCCATAGCCACCCGAACCTTGCACCTCTTTCACCACCAGCTCATGCAAATGCTCTAGGGTATATTGCAAATCATCTTCTTTGCTCAAATCGTATGTCGGAACGTTTGAGAGTATGGGCTCCTCACCCAAATAAAAGCGAATCATCTCCGGAACAAAAATATAAGTAGCCTTATCATCTGCCACACCAGTGCCTACAGCGTTAGCAAGCGTAACTCCGCCATTGCGATAAACCGACAACAAACCCGGGACACCCAGCATGGAATCTGGGTTAAAGGTAAGTGGGTCTAGATACTCATCATCAATACGTCGATAAATCACATCCACGCGCTTTGGGCCTTCTGTAGTGCGCATATACACTGCGTTGTTGCGTACAAATAAATCCTGACCCTCAACCAACTCTACACCCATTTGCTGGGCGATAAACGCGTGTTCAAAATAGGCACTGTTATAAGCGCCGGGTGTGAGCACTACTACGGTTGGATCATTCACCCCTGTTTGTGCGACAGTGCGCAGGTTGTTTAAGAGTACCTGAGGATAGTGTTCGATAGGCGCAACCGGATAGCGTCTAAATAATTCAGGGAAAAGCCGCATCATCATTTTGCGGTCTTCCAACATGTACGAAACGCCAGAAGGTGTGCGCAAATTATCTTCCAGTACGTAAAATTCTTTTTCCCCAGTGCGCACTAAATCAATGCCCGCTATGTGTGCATATACCTGCCCGGGCACATCCACACCAAACATTTCAGGGCTGTAATAGCGATTTGCCAAAATGCTTGCTGGGACAATACCTGCCTTGATAATGGCTTGCTCGTGATAAATGTCGTGCAAAAACATATTGAGCGCTTTAACGCGCTGTACCGCGCCAGCTGAGAGATGTTGCCATTCCTGTGCTGAAATCAAACGTGGAATCACATCAAATGGGATTAAACGCTCTTTGCCTGCCTCTTCGCCATAGACATTAAAGGTAATCCCCACTCGCCTAAACAGCAACTCCGCCTCTTCACGTTTGCTTTGCAACTGCTCCGGCGGCATATCCTTCAGCCAGTCCGAGAAAGTTTCATATATTTCTCGTACAGCATCGGCATGCTGATAACTACTTTGATGCATTTCATCAAAAAAAATAGGGGCTTGAGTACTCATAAGACATTTACTTGCAATAGCTATGCCAAGTAAAAATAATCAGCAAAATCATATGGTTAAAATGATTTTAATTGATGTTTTAGGATAAGTGCACTAATTTAGTGCGCTTACTGTATGCCCACGCACCAACTACTGCTTAATTTCTAAAATATATTTAGTTGAAATGATTCAGTTTAAGCGATGGTGGCATCGCTATGACCAAGCGGTCTGTCCGGATCGATTTTATCGCGAACAAGCTGCTTTAATTCTTTTGACTCTGGGAAGCGCCCATGCACTTTTCGAGAAAACAACACTTCCCCGTTCAGACGCACCTCAAAAATGCCACCAGTGCCGGGCATTAAGTTGACCGACTTTAAATCACTCTCAAATGTAGTTAAAAGCTCTTGTGCCAGCCAGGCCGAGCGTAGTAGCCATCTGCACTGGGTACAATATTCAATTTCTACTTGATGTATGCCTGTTGTCATGTGCTAAATTTTACATCCTAAATTTACATCTATAGACTATCAAATTCGCTTGAAATAGCGCAAAATGAACCAATTATCGAATTGTAAACTCATACGGTCAGTGGTAACCCACAATATTATAGAAAAGGTAATGCATGCGTTCTGCTTTTGAAAAATTTAGCTTAGTTGGTTCCGGTATCTTAATTGGTGTGCTGATTAGTCTTAACTTATCCGCGCTTGCCGAGAAAGTGCTTTCGCCACAACTCCCTATTGATGATTTAAGAGTCTTTGCTGAGGTATTCGGCAAGGTTAAATCTGATTACGTGGAACCAGTCGAAGATAAAAAATTAATCAATGAAGCTCTAACCGGCATGCTGGCAGGACTGGATCCGCATTCTAGCTTTTATGGATGCCGATGCTTACAAAGATTTGCAGGCTGGAACGCAAGGCGAGTTTGGCGGATTGGGTATCGAAGTAGCGATGGAAGATGGCTTGGTAAAAGTAGTAACGCCAATCGAAGACAGCCCCGCCTACAAAGCTGGTTTAAAAACTGGCGATTTGATTATGAAGCTAGACGATACGCAAGTACGTGGATTAACCCTCAATGACGCCGTTAAAAAAATGCGTGGTGTGCCGGATACCAAAATCACATTAACCGTATTACGTAAAAACGAGCCAAATCCGCTTACCTTTACACTCACGCGCGCTATCATTAAATCGCAAAGCGTTAAAAATAAATATATCGAAAAAGATTATGGATATGTGCGCATTACGCAATTTCAGGAGCGTACAGGCGAAGATTTAGCCAAAGCACTAAAATCCCTTCAAGCCCAAAATAAAGGCCCTTTTAAAGGTCTGGTGCTAGATTTACGCAATAACCCAGGAGGCTTACTGGATGCGGCTGTTGGTGTATCTGCTGCGTTTTTGCCAAAAGATAAACTAGTTGTTTATACCGAAGGTCGTGTCGCAGATTCAAAAATGAAACTGACTGCAAATCCACAAGATTATGCACGTCGCGGCAAATCTGACTATCTGAAAGATGTGCCGGCTGATTACAAGAAAACGCCTATAGTTGTGCTAGTCAACGCTGGCTCAGCTTCAGCTTCGGAGATTGTTGCCGGCGCTTTGCAAGATCATAAACGCGCAACCATCATGGGGATACCAAGCTTTGGTAAAGGTTCTGTGCAAACCATACTGCCTATGAACAACGGCAGTGCAATCAAGCTTACTACAGCACGCTATTTCACACCAAATGGCCGCTCTATTCAGGCTAAAGGTATTGTGCCGGATATCAACGTGGATGATGGTTCTGACCAATCCAACAGTTTGCATGAAGCAGACCTAGGAAAGCACTTATCTAACCCGACAGATGCCAATGCCGGCAAAAAACCCATAGAAGAAGCAAAAGATGCTGCGAAAGAAGCTGCCAAAGCCGCTGCTGCTGCAAAAGCAAATGAGAAGAAATTTGCCGAGCAAAAAGGCCCTATTGAGCCTGCGACTGCAGATGACGTTCAGTTCGTACAGGCAATGAACCTGCTAAAAGGCTTGCCAGTACAAAAAACGCCAGAAGTAAAAACTGACGCCACTAAAACAAATTAAGAGCTGTTGTGAGATTAACCCTGCTTGATAATCCAAGCAGGGTTTTTTATTTTATATAGTTGTAAAAAAATTGGGCTTTAATGCTAATTTGGATTAAACTAAATTTATGCTGATGGATAAATTAATTACTACCTTTGACATGGGATTGCGTACCGTATTAGCTACGCCTCACGCAAGCCGTGTGCGCCCAGACGCCAATATTGACGAAGCATCGCTTGATGACAATCAAAAATATCAAGCAGCAGCACTGATGCGTATCAATCATGTGGGTGAAGTTTGTGCGCAAGCTTTATACAGCGGCCAGGCCTTTACTTCCCGCAATCCGCAAATTGTAAATGCGCTAAAACATGCAGCAGCCGAAGAAACCGATCATCTTGCTTGGTGTGAAGGTCGCATCAATGATTTGGGCGGTCGCAAAAGCCTGCTTAATCCGCTATGGTACGCTGGCAGCTTTACCCTTGGTGCAATTGCAGGGGCGATAGGTGACAAGTGGAACTTAGGATTTTTAGCAGAAACTGAGCAACAAGTTGGTGCGCACCTTGTCAGTCATTTAGAAAAATTGTCAGTGGATGACGTTAAAACGCGCGCCATTATAGAGCAAATGCATACTGATGAAATTGGCCATGCGCAAGAGGCCAAACAGCTTGGCGCGGCAGAGTTGCCGGAGCCAATAAAAGCTGGCATGAAACTAGCTTCCAAAATAATGACGACAACCGCATATTACGTATAGAGACTCACACAAAATGCAAAAATTTAGCGATGTACTGCTCACTTTAGATAGCGCCGATGATGTGCAGCGTATTGAGCTTTATGATGAAAATAATAAACTTGTTGGGACAATCGAAAATAAGCCTGGTAGTCAGGGTTCAATTAAAGTTTACAATCATTTGTATAAAATGTATGGCGCCATCACACTAGATGCCGCTGTAGAAGGCTTGGCACTTTATGCCGAGCACACAGAAGATGCAGAAAACTGTCCCGGCAAACACCCAAATGTAGACAGGCTTATCGAAGTGCTCGAAGAAGAAACCCCGCTTCAGATGAAAATGATTACTAGCTAACCTAGTTTTGAAATGGGTGGATGATAAATCAGCTCTAACAGATGACCTACTGGGTCCAAACAATAAAAACCATGCGAGCCATCGCGGTGCGTTTTAGGTGCCTCAGTGATTTTTACGCCATTTTCCACAAAATATTTGTACCAATCTTCTACATCCTGCGCTGTCTTTAGCACAAACCCGATGTGGTCCAAGCGTTGCTGGGTATGTGGCTCATAATCCACTCGATGCAATGCGAACACATCGCCCCCGTTGGTTAAATACACGTTATCCGCATCTGGCTGCCATTCAATATTCATGCCCATCACGCGTGTGTAGAAATCCACTGCCTTGTCTAATTCTTTAATGAACAATGCTACATGACGTATGCCTAGCATGCCTTGTGGCTTTATCTTTTTAGATAAATTAGTCATCAAATAAAATTAAAACAATTGCTCTGGAAGGCTCATGGATATTGGTCTGTAGGCTAGGCATCTTGAGCTGGTTTTATCTCAAAGTCATGCGTAATTTCAACACTCTTGCTGAGCATAATCGAAGCAGAGCAATATTTTTCAGCAGAAAGCTTAACCGCACGCTCTACCTGCGTTTCGCTCAAATTATTGCCTGTAATTACAAAATGCACATGTATTTTAGTAAACACTTTAGGCACTTCATCTGCACGTTCAGCCTCAATTTCTGCCACACAATCCACAATGGGCTGACGTGCTTTTTTCAGAATTGTTACCACGTCAAACGAAGTGCAGCCGCCCATGCCGATAAGTAGCATTTCCATGGGGCGCATACCGATATTACGGCCGCCGTTCTCTGGCGCGCCATCCAACACAACTGCATGGCCACTTTGCGATTCACCGACAAAACTGACGCCATCAATCCATTTAACTCTTATATGCATTACTTCACATCCAATAGTTCTACATCGAAAATCAATGTCGCATTTGGAGGAATTACACCACCCGCGCCACGTGCGCCATAACCCATTTCGGGTGGAATAATTAATGTGCGCTTGCCACCAATTTTCATCCCTGTAAAACCTTCGTCCCAACCTTCTATCACTTGACCAGCGCCTAAATCAAACTTGAAAGGCTCTTTTCTATCAAGCGAGCTGTCAAACTTTTTGCCTTTTTGGTCAGGCGCCGCAGCGTCATACAACCAGCCTGTGTAATGCACGGTTACGTTAAAACCCTGCTCGGCTTCACGACCTGTTCCAACAACGGTGTCTTTTTTGATTAATTCTGTAATGCTTGATGTCATAGCAGCTGGTTCCTTATTGGTTGTGTTTGATTCGGCCTGGCAAGCGCTCAAAGTAAGCGTACATAATCCAGCCAGAAAAAAATTCAGTAATTTCATCATCATAATTTTTTATAAAATAATCGAGAAGTCATTATGATACTGTAAAACAGCCTAAGTTCTCAGTGCTTTGACTTAAATCAGGGTTGCTGATGAACCCACTCTATTAATGCATCCTGCGCATTTTTGCTTGAAGCAGCTTTTGCGTGGTTCACCATCATGACGAGTATATGGCGGTGATTATTTGCATCCAGAACGTATCCCGCAATCGCGCTTACGCCATCTAGCGAGCCAGTTTTAAGATGTGCGCGACCACTCACCGGCGCATCTTTAATACGCTTTTGTACCGTGCCATCCTGTGACAATATTGGCATTGACGCCATGAATTCCGGCATGACAGGGCTTTGATATGCACTCACTAGCAACTGCCCCAAATGCGCTGCATTAATCCGTTCAATGCGCGACAACCCTGAACCGTTTTCAATCACCATTTCATCAAAACGCATGCCCTTACCGTTTAACCATGTTTTAATTGCATCAGCGCCTTTAGATTCGTTCGCTGGAAGCTCATTTTTTTCTGCCGCAATCGTCAGCAATAACTGCCTTGCCATCAGATTATTGCTCCATTTATTAATATCGCGTACCAGATAACCCAACGGCTGTGATACCTGCTCAAGTACTTTAACTGCCTGAAACGGCATACTGGGCTGGTTACGCAGTTGTCCGTTAAATTTTACACTCGTGTCTTTGCTAATTTCACGCCACAATTTTTTGAACATAAAAAAAGCATATTTTTCATCGTCAAATATGCTGAGCTCCAAATAACGTTCGCCACAGCTAGGTGAAAAAGCGCCATTAAATGTCACCGTTGCGCCTGTAGCGTTTGACTGCACGCTATAGTTCATGCGGTTGCGCCACTCACCACATGCGCCAGTTGCAAGCTTCATATTGTTAATAATTTGTATTTCAGGCAGCTCAACCTCCTGTGAAATGTTAACCACGCCTTCATTTACAATAAATTTAAAGCTGGTACTGCGCCCATTCACCAAAAATGCGCTTGGCATAGCGTTATACGCGCGCCATGTCTCGCTATCAAAGGTATTGCGGCTACCGACATTTTTAGCAAATACTGTCTTATCCAAGACCACATCCCCCTGAATATCTCTAATGCCTGCCTGATTTAAACTAATCAGCAAACGTCTGAACTCAGCCTCGCCAAAGCTCGGGTCACCATAACCTTTTAAAATTAAATTGCCATACAGTATGCCGCCAGAGATTTCACCCATGCGATAAACTTCGGTTTTCCAGCGATAAACCGGGGAGAGCAATTCCAGCGCTGCATTTGTGGTAACAAGTTTCATAACGCTCGCTGGGTTCATGCTTTTATCAGCATTCAAACTCAGAATTGGCACATCAGCTTCCACCGCTTGCACATAAATTGCTACGCTACTTTGTGGAATCCCTGCTTTTTTAAGGGCATCTGCTACGCTGTTAGGCAGCTCAGCATTTGCGCTTAGGGCTCACTAGATGCAGTGCAAATAAGGTGATAATTTTTTTCATATCGCTTGCTGAATTGCTTTAAAAGTAGCGTCCACCATAAAATCGATTTCATCTTCATTTATCGTATAGGGCGGCATCCAATAAACCGTGTTACCAATCGGGCGTAATAACAGACCATGCTGCAAAGCGGCAGAATAGCAAGCTTTTGAAAATGCAGTATTTTTTGTTTTAACATCAAACGCCCATATCATGCCTTGGTGGCGCTGGTACTCAATCGGCAAGTCAGTAAGTGCTTGCATTTGTGCATTGACATAAGCCGCTTTTTCTTTATTTTTGGCTAATACATTTTCCGATTCAAATATCGCTAATGTAGCCAAAGCTGCACTACAGGCAAGTGGATTGCCTGTGTAACTATGGCTATGCAAAAAACCCTTTGTAACGCTATCATCGTAAAAGGCGGTATATATTTCATCCGTTGTTAACACCACAGAAAGCGGCAAATAACCTCCGGTAATCCCTTTTGATAAGCACATATAATCAGGCTTAACACCTGCACTTTCGCAAGCAAACATGGTTCCCGTGCGACCAAAACCTACAGCGATTTCGTCTGCTATTAAGTGCACCTGATGTTTTGTGCAAATCTCTCTGGCACGTTTTAGGTAAATCGGCGAATACATCGCCATGCCAGCGGCGCATTGCACCAAGGGCTCTATAATAAACGCTGCCAGTTCATTTGCATGCTTGGCCACGTAAACTTCAAGCGCATCGGCACAGCGCATTGCATACTCTTCACTCATCTCGCCAACCGCACTTAATCTAGAATCGGGGCTTGGCATTTGCGCCGATTGCATTAACAATGGCGCGTAGGTGTCCTTAAAAATCGCAACATCCGTCACACCCAGCGCACCTAGTGTTTCTCCATGATAGCTATTTTGCAGGCTAATAAATTTGGTTTTTCTCGTTTCACCTTTATTTCGCCAATAATGAAAACTCATCTTAAGCGCAATCTCAGTCGCACTTGCACCATCACTCGCATAAAAAGCGTGGCCCAATCCTGTGAGTTTGCTCAATTTTTCAGAAAGCTCGACTACAGGCTCATGGGTAAAACCAGCCAACATGACGTGCTCTAGAGTATCCAGCTGTAACTTAATCGCCTCTTTAATGCGCGAGTTGTTGTGACCAAATAAATTCACCCACCAGCTACTCACTGCATCCAAATAACGCTTTCCATTCGTATCTGTAAGCCAAACGCCATCTCCGCGACTAATAGGCACAAGCGGATAATGCTCGTGCTGTTTCATTTGTGTGCACGGATGCCACACAGCTTGCAGACTGCGAATTAATAAGTCGTCATTTTTCATGGATTAAATTGTACGTGTTTTTACGGAAAATAGTTTTCCCCGCATATTCAATAAGAATTAATGTCATCAACATTGCTACTGCTATACTGCTTTGGCATTAAATTTTAACTACAGGAAAGTTCATGGAAATTTTAAGTCTTTTATCCAATTTAGATGCACAAATTGCGGCATTTATCGCGATGCATGGCAATTTGGTATACCTGTTGCTGTTTGCCATCGTGTTTCTGGAAATTGGCATCTTTCCCTTATTCTTCTTGCCTGGTAACCCACTCATTTTTATAACGGGTTCTTTTTGTAGCTTGGGCTCATTGAGTCTTGGACTTTCCATAGCAACACTTACTAGCGCCATAATTTTAGGTAATTTTCTCAGTTATCAAATAGGGAAATCATTCGGCCACAGAATTAACAAGGGTCAATCGCGCTGGATAAATCAAAGCGCGCTAGATAAAACACGCGATTTTTATACGAAATACGGGCAAACAACACTGATGATCTCGCCGTATATTGCAGTGGTAAGAACTTTTGCCCCGCTACTGGCTGGCGTGGGTCGAATGGATTATAGAAAATATGTGTTGGCATCGACCATTGGAGCACTGCTATGGGTAATCATACTTGTACTTGCAGGATACTTTTTCAGCAGCTTTCCGTTTATTCAACAACACATGGCGAGCATTGTTTTGGCAGGTCTAGCAATTGGTATTGGATTTGTGATTTATGGGTTTGCAAAATCCAGAGTCAAAAAGTAAGCTTGTTCTAATGCAGCACTTTCTGCTCTCCTGAATCAACTACCAGCGATATGGAAATCGGCGCTCCGATCTCCCAACCTGCCTCTTTGGCGGAGAGCTGCAGCATGTTACACATCGCCAGAATAAGCTCTTGCGTTAAATTCATCCGCACATTGATGCCTTCCAAGCAAGTAATATCAAGGTGCTTAACGCCATCATCCGTTAACTGCAAAGCAGTCGCCAACATAGCGCCCTCGTTTCGCACTGCTTTACGCGGCTGGTATTCGGTAGAAAAATCCATTTTTTGCAGACTTTCTACCGTTTGCATTTCCTGCTGAAATTGCTGCACTGCCTGCTCTGGTGGCGTTTCTATTTGAATAGAGCTTGCGCTAGGCAAATGTGTTTCGCCATTGAGCAATGCCCACAACTGCTTGGTAATACGCAAGGTAAGCCAAACCATCAGTTCGGTGTTATCGCTCAAGCCCACGCGTAGCAAAAGGCGATCCTGCTCTGCGTTATATCCCAAATTAAGCTGCTGAATCGCTGCTTCTGGTTTGGGCGAAACAGGAATATCGCTCAAAATATACTTCCCTTCAATTTTTACTCTTGAAAAAATAAAATTCAGCACAATATTAGCAATCTACATGCTTGAGTGCTAAAATCGCATGTTGTAATTATTCTATATATTAAGCATAACCTAAGGAGAAATCTAATGAAAATTCGTCCATTACATGATCGCGTGATTGTAAAACGCTCAGAAGAAGAACGCACTACCGCATCAGGCATTGTCATTCCAGATTCCGCCACAGAAAAACCAGACCAAGGCGTAGTAAAAGCTGTTGGCAATGGTAAAAGAGATGATAGCGGCAAAGTAAATGCATTAGACGTGAAAGTTGGCGACAAAGTGCTCTTCGGCAAATATGCAGGCCAAACCGTTAAGGTTGATGGCGAGGAACTGCTCGTGATGCGTGAAGAAGACATCATGGCGATTGTCGAATAATTAAAACTTACAAGATTATTAGGAGAATTTAAATGGCTGCAAAAGACGTAAGATTCGGCGACGAAGTTCGCCAAAAAATGACCAACGGCGTAAACATTTTAGCGAACGCAGTTAAAGTAACATTAGGCCCAAAAGGCCGCAACGTAGTATTAGAGCGCTCATATGGCGCACCAACCATCACTAAAGACGGTGTTTCAGTGGCTAAAGAAATCGAACTTAAAGACAAGTTCGAAAACATGGGCGCACAAATGGTGAAAGAAGTCGCTTCAAAAACTTCTGATATCGCAGGTGACGGCACAACAACGGCAACGGTTTTAGCACAAGCGATTATCCGCGAAGGCATGAAATCTGTAGCTGCTGGCATGAACCCGATGGACTTAAAACGTGGTATTGATAAAGCAGTTGCTGTTGCAATCGAAAATTTAAAATCGCAATCAAAGCCATGCACAACAAGCAAAGAAATCGCTCAAGTAGGCTCTATCTCTGCTAACTCTGATAGCTCAATTGGCAAAATCATTGCTGATGCAATGGACAAAGTAGGCAAAGAAGGTGTAATTACTGTTGAAGACGGTTCTGGTTTAGAAAGCGAACTTGACGTGGTTGAAGGTATGCAATTTGACCGCGGTTACTTATCGCCTTATTTCATTAACAACGCAGAGCGTCAAATTGCCTTGATGGACAACCCGTTAGTGTTATTGCACGACAAAAAAATCAGCAATATCCGTGATTTGTTACCTACACTGGAGCAAGTGGCTAAATCTGGTCGTCCATTATTGATCATTGCAGAAGAAGTTGATGGCGAAGCGCTTGCAACTTTAGTTGTTAACAACATTCGTGGCATCTTAAAAACGGTTGCTGTTAAAGCACCAGGCTTCGGCGACCGTCGTAAAGCCATGTTAGAAGATATCGCGATATTAACTGGCGGCACTGTGATTGCAGAAGAAGTTGGCTTAAACTTGAGAACGTGAAATTGGAAGACCTTGGCTCTGCCAAACGTATCGAAGTAGGCAAAGAAAACACCATCATTATTGACGGTGCTGGTCATGAAAAAAATATCAAATCTCGCATTACACAAATCAAGGCACAAATCGAAGAATCAACCAGCGACTACGACAAAGAAAAACTGCAAGAACGCGTGGCTAAATTAGCCGGCGGTGTAGCGGTGATTAAAGTTGGCGCGACAACTGAGATTGAGATGAAAGAGAAAAAAGCCCGTGTAGAAGACGCGTTGCACGCAACCCGTGCTGCCGTGGAAGAAGGCATTGTTGCTGGTGGTGGCGTGGCGCTCATTCGTGCACGTGACGCAATTGCTAAAGTAAAAGGCGACAACTTAGACCAAGAAGCTGGTATCAAAATCGTGCTTCGCGCTGTAGAAGAGCCATTACGCCAAATCGTACAAAACGCTGGTGTTGAGCCATCTGTCGTAGTGAATAACGTAGCAGCAGGTAAAGGCAACTATGGTTACAACGCGGCTAACGAAACTTACGGCGACATGGTTGAAATGGGTGTTCTCGATCCAACCAAAGTAACCCGTTCTGCATTGCAAAATGCGGCTTCTGTAGCTGGCTTAATGCTCACTACCGATTGTATGGTAGCAGAGCTTCCAAAAGAAGATGCGCCAGCAATGCCTGATATGGGCGGTGGTATGGGTGGCATGGGCGGAATGATGTAATTCTGCATATGTAGCTTGTTTAAATTAAAAGCCTCGCAATTGCGAGGCTTTTTTATTGTTTATAATTGCACATCTCTATTCAATAACACTTCTATCATGGCTCTAGAAAAAGCTGGTCAATTACATGCCTCTTGGCAGGCGGTGATTGGCGATGAGTTTAACAAGCCCTATATGCAAGCTTTGCGTGGGTTTTTGGCGCAAGAAAAAGCGGCAGGTAAAATTATTTATCCGCCTAGCCCATTGATTTTTAATGCGTTTAATCACACGCCTTTTGAACAAGTACGCGTAGTGATTATTGGGCAAGACCCGTATCATGGGCAGAATAATCAAGGTCAGCCTCAGGCGCACGGCTTGAGCTTTTCAGTACCGCAAGGCGTTGATTTGCCGCCTTCACTGCAAAATATTTTTAAAGAAATTTCGTCCGATTTGAATCTCAAAATGAGTAAAAATGGTGATTTAACACCTTGGGCTAAGCAAGGCGTGTTGTTGCTCAATGCCACCCTCACGGTTCAGCAATCACTCGCAGGTTCTCACCAAAACAAAGGTTGGGAGCAGTTTACCGATGCCGCGATTGCGGCACTCAACAAACATCGGGAAAACTTAGTATTTGTATTATGGGGTAGTTACGCGCAGAAAAAAGGGGCGTTTATTGATGCGCAAAAACATTTGGTTTTAAAATCGGTGCATCCATCGCCGCTATCTGCGCATCGTGGGTTTTTTGGTAACCATCAATTTTCTACCATAAACCAATATTTAGTGCAGCACGGTCAGCCTGCAATTGATTGGCAACTTTAAGATATTTACATCGCACCAATTTTACGTTTATACTGGCACAGGCTTGTATTTAGCAGCCAAAAAAAAGCCCCGATTAAGGGGATTAAATCGGGGCAAAAGCCTCATCGTCTAAGGCGTTCCGCTCAGGGAGGATTGAAGCGGAAAGATAACAAAACACTAATTTTGTTATCATGCACAATCAGACTAGTCTTACCTTGTGAAGTTCATGCTTTTTTGCAAAATTTCGTAACGTTTTGTAACCAATTGTTTCACCGCAAACACCTGTTTTTTGAGTTAGCCATGCGATAATACGGCATGGAATCGCAACAGAACTTACTAATCGGCCTTAACAACAAGCAGCTAGAAGCTGTCACGCTTCCACACCAATCTGCACTCATTCTAGCCGGCGCTGGCAGTGGCAAAACACGTGTTCTTACCACGCGCATCGCATGGTTGATTCAAACGGGCCAAATCTCGCCTATGGGTTTGATGGCGGTGACGTTTACCAATAAAGCGGCAAAAGAAATGCTCACGCGGCTAACCGCAATGATGCCGATTAACACACGTGGCATGTGGGTCGGCACTTTCCACGGGCTTTGTAACCGCCTACTTCGTGCGCATTATCGCGAAGCAGGTTTGCCATCCACATTTCAAATTTTAGATACTTCTGACCAGCTTTCCAGTATCAAGCGCTTGATGAAGCTAATGAATGTGGACGATGAAAAATATCCACCCAAGCAAGTGCAAGGCTACATTAACAGCTGCAAAGAAGAAGGCTTACGCGCCGGTAGCGTGGATGCCTACGATGGCCACAGCCAGAAATTACGCGAGATTTATGAGGAATACGACAAACAATGCAACCGCGAAGGCGTGGCCGATTTTGCCGAATTGTTGCTACGCTGTTACGAGCTGCTGGAGCGCGACGTCAACATTCGCAACCATTACCAAAGTCGCTTCAAATATATCCTCGTGGATGAGTTTCAAGACACCAATCGATTGCAGTACTTGTGGCTAAAATTGCTGGCGGGAAGCACCAATTGCATGTTCGCCGTGGGCGACGATGATCAATCGATTTATGGCTTCCGTGGCGCACGTGTCGGCAACATGCAAGATTTTGAGCGTGATTTTAACGTGCAAAATATCGTTAAGCTGGAAGAAAATTATCGCTCCCACAGCAACATTTTAGACGCAGCAAACGCGATTATCTCGCATAACAAAAACCGGTTGGGCAAAAACTTATGGACAAGTGCTGGCGCTGGCGAACCTGTGCGCGTGTACGAAGCCTACAACGACACAGATGAAGCGCAATTTATCGTCGATGAAATTAACATGTTAATTGCAGAAGGTAATGCGCTTGGTGATATCGCGCTGCTTTATCGCAGCAACGCACAATCGCGCATTTTAGAGCACGCACTTTTCTCAGCAAATCTGCCCTATCGTGTATATGGCGGCTTACGCTTTTTTGAGCGCGCTGAGATTAAGCACGCCTTAGCCTACATGCGCCTAATGGCGAATGCCAATGACGACACTGCATTACTGCGCGTCATTAACTTCCCCGCACGTGGTATTGGTGCACGCAGCCTAGAACAATTACAAGAAGCAGCACGCCAACAAGGTATTAGCTTGTGGGCAGCGGCTTGCCAAGCCACTGGCAAGATTGCACAATTTGTTGCCTTAATCCGTGAAATGACCGACCAAGCCTACGGAATTTCACTCTCTGAAGTTGCAGAGCTTGCAACGACGATTTCTGGCCTAAAAATACATTATCAAAATGAAAAAGAAGGCGAAGACCGAATTGAGAATTTGAATGAATTAGTGACTGCTGCAGTCGCATTCACCAATCAGGATTTTGGCAACCACAACAATGTAGAAGATGAAGTCGATATTCTCACACAGTTTTTGAATCATGCCAGCTTGGAAGCGGGTGAACACCAAGCCGCAGCTGGCAACGAAGCACTGCAGTTGATGACGGTACATGCTGCCAAAGGCTTGGAATTCAAAGCCGTGTTTATCAGCGGCCTAGAAGAAGGCCTGTGCCCGCACGAAAACAGCATGAGCGAAAATGGTGGCCTGGAAGAAGAACGGCGCTTGATGTATGTGGCTGTCACCCGCGCCCGCCAACGACTTTACCTCAGCCACGCGCAAAGCCGCATGCTACATGGGCAAGTGCGATATGGCATACCCTCACGTTTCTTGGATGAAATTCCCGAAAAACTGTTGAAAAGGCTGAATAGCAAACCAATGCCAAGATCAGGCAACAGCCGCGATTTTAATGAGTTGCCCGCAATGATGACGAAAAAAAGCGATGAGCAAAAAAATGCTATGCCTTGGAAAGTCGGCCAAAGCGTAAATCACGCTAAATTTGGTAACGGCGTAGTAGTTAGCTACGAAGGCAATGCTTCAGACATGCGCGTGCAAGTAAATTTCGGACGCGAGGGCTTAAAATGGCTGGCGCTGGAGTTTGCTAAACTTACTACAATTTAGCTTAAACACTCTGAGCGGCGCGAAAAACATCACGATAGCTTACGTATTGAAATGCCAACATTAGTGCGCTTGCCAGCAACAAACAACCAAAAACTAGCAGTGACATTAATAATTGAGCAACCGAAGGCACAATCGCACCTACCACACCCACCACAATCCCCACCAAAAGCATTAGTGTAACAATGCCGGCTGTAAGCAACAGCCAAGCGGCGGCAATCGCAATCATATGCTGCAATGAACCCGCGATACTCGACTTGATCGCTTTCACTAAAGAATAGTTATTGTAGGCAATCAACATAGGCGAAAACCACGTCGCCATCATCAAAGGCACTAGAAACAAAGAAAGCTTTAGCAAAAATGGGATCATCTTTTGCAGTTGTATCTCAATTTGTGATTCACTCATCTCTGCGCTACCCTGAGTGAGTATGGTCAGACCCTGAATGTCCGCATTTAAAAAATAATTCACCACAATGCCGTAAATCAGGCATGTCAAGCCAAGCAACATTAAAGTTGATATTTTTGGTTGCACAATTTTCATCATGCTGGATAAATCTTCGTTGTTGTTGAGCTCCGCGTTTTTATACATACGCGATGCCAGTGCAATAAAAATCGGCCAGACTAAAATGGTAATCAAAGCAAAAAACTGAAACCCTGGTAGTGAAGGCATCATCATAAAAAACCCTACATACGCCAGAGCCAGCAAGAGCCATTTGCGTGGAGATAATTTAAACAACACCACACTCTCTTTTACCCAACTCAACCCGGTTTTTGTACGTGATTCTAAAATAGCCATCTTACTTTTTCCTTAAACTAGTCGCCCAGATCATCTGCAGCATCCATGTAATATCCGAGAACTTTTTTAAAATGATTTGGGTCCTTGGTATGTGTTAACTCACCATCTGCCGGAAAGTGAAAGTCATACAATCGAGATAACCAAAACCTGAGCGCTGCGCGACGGAGCATTGCCAGCCAAAGTTTCCATTCCAATTCTGAAAATGGGCGTTTGGCTTGATATGCATCTAAAAATAGCTGCATTTTATCTTCATCCATCGTTCCAATATCCGGACCGTTATGATGTAAACACCATTCATTTACAGCAATTGCAACGTCGTAAAGCAAAATGTCATTGCACGCATAATAAAAATCAATAATGCCAGTCAGTTTATTGCCATCAAACAGCACGTTATCGCGGAACAAATCACCATGTACAACGCCATGCGGCAAACTGCTTAAATCCAAACCATGTTGATAATCCAGCTCTTTTTGCAACATTTTCTGATCGGCAGGCGTTAGGAATGGCGCTACTTTTTGTGCTGTCGTATCGCGCCACTGTTCGTCACGCTGGTTTATGCCGAGCTCTTTAAATGTTTGCCCAGCAACATGCAAGTTCGCCAATGCATCCGCCACTTGCTTAACATCATCAAGGGAAGGAACAGCGATATCTTTACCCTGCAAGCAAGTCACCATCAGCGCCGGCTTATCATGCAGTATATGCAACGCCACCCCTTGTTTATCACAAACTGGCTGTGGGCAAGGCACGCCTTGCTTTGCAAGGTGCGTCATCAAATCAACAAAATAGCTTAGCTCACTAAGCGCATTTTTCTCAAAAATCGTCAGCACAAATCGCGACTGATTAGTTGTCACAAAATAATTGGTATTGGTAATGCCTGCCGCAATACCTTTTAGGTCAGTGAGTTCACCCACTGCAAATTTTTGCAGCCAGATCTGCACTTCTACAAAAGTTAAGGTGGTAAAAACAGACATATATAAAATTATTAAGAGGGCAGCGCCCTCTTAATTTAGAATCTAAAAAGAATCCATTTGGGAACAGCCAGCGGTTTATTTGGCCCAACGTTCACCCAGCCACCCTCTTGGTCTTCTTTGTGCAGATAGTAAGGCACACCATGTTCTGGTGTCACTTTCATCATATATAGCTCACCATTGATACGATATTCCTCAATCGTATCTTTACCTTTTTTGCGAATAGTCACATCTGGCTCATCCAAAGGCTCTCCATCTGTCACTTTGGGCGGCGGCTGCACCTCCTCAAGAGGCTCTGCATTAGACGGTGTTGCCGCAAATATACTTTGCGGCAAACTGTATACAAGCGCCATGCAGATAACAGTAATGATGATTTTCAAGTTTTTCATAATTTACTCAACAGTCCGCTCACAATTCAAAGTTAGTAAGTTCATTCTACCAAAAACCGTGATGAATAGACGTGGTTTGGATATAAATATAGCTACAAATATAACTGATCTTCCGCTCTTCTGGGCTTAATGTAAATCCTCTGGATTGGTAGTGTTTGAATATTGCAGAGACGATGTCTTTAGGCTCATCAATCACCTGCAACAAATCCAAATCTTCCGGTGCCGCCATGCCATCAGCGATTAACGTATTTTTAAGCCAGTCCAGCAAACCACCCCAAAACTTCCGACCAACAAGAATAATCGGAATTCTGCGTGATTTACCTGTTTGCACAAGCGTCAACACTTCCATCAATTCATCTAACGTTCCAAAGCCGCCAGGGAGTACAACATATGCAGAGGCATATTTCACAAACATGACTTTACGCATGAAAAAGTGATGGAAAGTGAGGCTAATATCCTGATAATCATTTCCTAGTCTGCTCATGTGGCAACTCAATATTGAGGCCGATGCTTGGCGCATCGCCATCATAAATGCACCTTTATTTGCCGCCTCCATGATGCCTGGGCCACCGCCAGAAATCACGCTAAAACCTGCATCTGAGAGCTGTTTTGCGATTTCCTCCGTAAGCTTGTAAAAGGTATTATCCGGCTTGGTACGTGCACTGCCGAAAATGGAAACCGCTGGGGTTATTTCTTTTAAACGCTCGGTAGCGCTCACAAATTCTGCCATAATCTCGAATGCATGCCACGACTCTTGACCGCTGGCATTTCGATTTAAAATTTCTGGATTAGTAACTTTTGGAAGTTTTTTTGCGACAGACATAAACTTAAGGCTCCAAATCTAAAAGGTTCCAAATTTAAAATGAAAACATTGCTATTGGTTGATGGTTCGTCATATTTATACCGCGCCTTTCATGCGTTGCCAGATTTGCGCAACAAGGCTAACGAGCCCACCGGTGCAATCTACGGCGTGCTTAATATGTTACGCCGATTACACAAAGATTACCCAGCAGATTATAGCGCGTGCGTGTTTGATGCCAAAGGCAAAACATTCCGCGACGATATTTTTCCCGAATATAAAGCCAATCGCGCCAGCATGCCAGAAGATTTACGCCCGCAGATTGCGCCTTTGCATGAAGCTATTCAGGCAATGGGTTGGCCGGTGATTGTAGAAGATGGCGTGGAGGCAGACGATGTGATTGGTGCGCTTGCCAAGCAGGCTGAGCGTGAGGGGATAAAGGTGATTATTTCCACAGGCGATAAAGACATTTCGCAACTGGTCAATGAGCATGTTACCGTCGTTAATACCATGCGCGACGCGTTTAGGCGCACTGACGAAGTGCTGGATATCGCAGGCGTCACCAATAAATTCGGTATTCCGCCCAGCTTGATGATTGATTATTTAACGCTCATCGGTGACACCTCGGACAACGTGCCGGGCGTGGAAAAGGTCGGGCCCAAAACTGCCGTGAAATGGCTCACACAATATGGTTCGCTAGATAACATTGTCGCCCACGCAGATGAGATTACAGGCGTGGTGGGCGAGAACTTGCGCAAAGCCTTGCCATGGTTGCCTACTGGGCGCGAGCTTATTACCATTCGCTTTGATGTCGGCATTCAGGAAAACTTGCACGACTTGGCGCCAAAATCGCCAGATAACGCAAAACTTGCTGAGCTTTATGCACGTTTTGATTTTAAAACATGGTTGCGCGAGCTTGGGAATGATGCTGTAGCACCTACCCCACAAGCCAATAGCAGTGCGCCTTCCAGAGCACCTGTTTTAGATATTCCAAATGAGTTGCCAGCGTTTCAGGCCGTCACCACGCGCGCTTATGAGACCATACTCACCAGCACGCAACTGGATGCGTGGCTGGGCAAACTGCAGCAAGCAGAACTTGTTTGTTTTGATACTGAAACTACCAGCCTTGATCCCATGCAAGCAAAAATCGTTGGCATGTCATTTAGCATGGAAGCTGGCGCTGCAGCCTATTTACCGCTCAAGCACGATTACTTTGATGCGCCAGACCAGCTGCCTTTTGAAGCAACTTTGGCAAAAGTTAAGCCATTTTTAGAAAATGCGACTATCAAAAAAGTTGGCCAAAATTTGAAGTACGATAAACACGTGTTGGCAAACCATAATATTCAACTTAACGGCATTGCGCACGATACTTTGCTGCAATCTTATGTGCTGGAAAGCCACCGTGGCCACGGCATGGATGAACTCTCCGAGCGCCACCTTGGCATCAAACCGATTAGCTTTGAAGAAGTTGCGGGCAAAGGCGCAAAAGCGGTGACTTTCAACCAAGTAACGGTAGATGTGGCGAGTGAATACGCAGCCGAAGATGCCGATATCACGCTGCAATTGCACCAAGCGCTATACCCACAAGTTGCTGCTGTAGAAAAACTTAATTTCATCTACAGCCAAATTGAAATGCCATCGATGGAGATTTTGTTCACTATCGAGCGCAACGGGGTGTTGATTGATGCCAATATGCTCAACCGCCAAAGTAACGAGATTGGCTTGAAATTGGTCGCATTGGAAAATCAGGCTTACGAGCTTGCTGGCCAGCCTTTTAATTTAGCCAGCCCCAAACAATTACAAGAAATTTTGTTTGATAAACTGGGCATTAAACCCACCAAAAAAACGCCATCTGGTGCGCCATCCACTGACGAGGACGTGCTGCAAGAACTCGCGCTTGACCACCCATTGCCAAAAGTGTTGCTGGAATATCGCGGCTTAGCCAAATTAAAATCTACCTACACCGACAAACTACCCAAAATGATTAACCCCACCACTGGGCGCGTGCATACCAGCTATAACCAAGCGGTGGCGATTACTGGGCGCTTGGCGAGCAGCGACCCGAATCTACAGAACATTCCCGTCAGAACCCAAGAAGGACGCCGTATCCGCGAGGCCTTTATTGCACCACAGGGTAGTCACATTGTTTCTGCCGACTACTCACAAATCGAGCTACGCATCATGGCGCATTTGTCGCAAGATGCTGGCATGCTGTCTGCCTTCGCCAATAACGAGGACATTCACCGCGCCACTGCCGCAGAAGTGTTTGGTGTGGAGAAAGACGCAAGTGGATAGCGAACAACGCCGCTACGCCAAAGTGATTAATTTCGGTTTGATTTACGGCATGAGCGCCTTTGGCTTGGCGCAAAACTTGAATATAGAACGTAGCGCCGCCGCCAGTTATATCGAGCGCTACTTTGCACGCTACCCCGGCGTGCGCGCCTATATGGACAACACGCGCGCACTGGCCAAACAACAAGGCTATGTGGAAACTTACTTTGGACGCAGGCTTTGGGTGCCAGCCATCAACAGCGCCAATGCAATGCAACGCGCTGGCGCCGAACGCGCCGCCATCAACGCCCCAATGCAAGGTACCGCGGCAGATCTCATTAAGCTCGCCATGATTGCCGTGCAAAACTGGCTTGCCACAGAAAAATTAAATGGCGAACACTTACAGTCTAAATTAATTATGCAGGTACACGATGAGCTGGTGCTGGAAGTACCAGATAACGAATTGGAAATTGTGAAAGAAAAACTACCGGAATTGATGCAAAATGTAGCTAAACTCGATGTGCCATTACTCGCAGAAGTGGGTGTCGGTAGCAATTGGGAAAGCGCGCATTAATGACTACTTTTGGCGCCTACATCATCGGCGATGAAATCCTCTCTGGCAAGCGCCAAGACGCGCATTTAAGCAAAGTCATTGAGCTGTTATCCAGCACGAGGATTGCAGCTCAATTGGGCAAATTATTTGGGGGATATTCCCGAGCAGATTACAACATCGCTTAAGGCCAGCATGGCGCGCGGTGATATTGTGTTTAGCTTTGGCGGCATAGGCGCTACGCCCGATGATTACACCCGCCAGTGCGCGGCAGATGCGGCTGGCGTGTCGATTGAACGCAACAAACTAGCAGTGGCTGAAATTGAGGCGCAATATGGCGAAGGCGCTTACCCCAAGCGCGTCATCATGGCAGAGTTTCCACAAGGCGCGGAGATTATCCCCAACCCTGTTAACCGTGTGGCAGGTTTTAGTATCAACCAACATTATTTTGTGCCGGGCTTTCCACAAATGGCACACCCGATGGTGGAATGGGTGCTTGATACTTATTACGCGCACCTGTTTCACCAAACGGAATATTTAGAGGAGTCGATTATTATCCCAAACGGCATTGAGAGCCAGCTGATTGACCTAATGAATAATTTGCTCAAAAAATACCCGAATATTAAAGTGTTTAGCTTGCCTAAACTTAAGCCGAACCGCCTTGTTGAGTTGGGTGCTAAAGGCAACCCTGCGGAAGTAGAACAGGCCATGCAGGATATGAAAGCAGGTGTGACTGCTTTGGGTTACCTTTGGCAATAGTACTTAACCACAATACTTAACTCAAAAATTGGCTAAAAAAGTTAAAAAAGCAGTGCGTGATTTAGGAGCAAGCAAACCCCAAAACTTGGCTGCGCCAGCATTTTCTCCTCCGCCCTACCGGTGGACTTTGGGGATTGTGTTAGGGATTGAATCACTCTTAATTATTTGGGCGTTGACGCATCACTTTATCCCCAGCGCCAGTTGGCGCAATATTGCCTTTTACATCAATATAGTCATTTGTATTTTTTGTTTCGCATTTTTTGCTTATGCATTTAGGCTTAATTCGCACCTATATGATTCCAAATTAAAAAAATTACTCATCGCAATATCGGCGCCTTTTTTATTTTATTTCTGGGGTTATTTTTCACTCATTTATGGTGCTGGCGATTTAATCACACGCCTGCAAGGCAAGCCCGCAATAATAGAAGATATTTTTACAAAATATGCCGATGATGACGATCGATTCAAAAAAGAATATGTTGCCAAAGGCGTGTACGAAAAACGTTATTTTGACAACAGAAAAGGTTGTATCACGAGGCTTACAGGCCATTCGCTTAAACATGCTTTGCCTGTATATTTTTGTGTTGAAGGAAAAGACTTTGCAAAACTCCCAAAGCATGTAGCGGTAAAAATACATGGTTTACAAAGCCAAACAGGTTTTGATATTGAGTGGATAGAATACGATTGGCTAAAAACCTCGTTTTTACCTTTGGATGATTAACATGCATTGCAGACCAAATTGTGGCGCTTGTTGCACCGCGCCCAGTATCAATAGCCCCATCCCAGGTATGCCCAATGGCAAACCTGCTGGCGTACCTTGTGTGCAATTGTTGGCAGATTTTAAATGCGCAATTTTTGGCAAGCCAGAACGCCCTGCATTCTGCGCAAGCTTGCAACCAAGTGAAGAAATGTGCGGTGGCGAAACCCAAGAAAACCCAAGAGAATATGCAATTAGCTGGCTAAAACAATTAGAGCAACTTACAGCACCTAAAATTTAAGCCAAAACGCTATTTAAGAGTATTAACAAAGCGCAATTGCGTATAAAATAGGCAACCTTCTCGCAGTAAATTAAAAAACTATTGATGCAAATCGGCAATCACATTTTAAAAAACAACTTAATCGTTGCGCCCATGGCTGGCGTAACGGATAGACCTTTCCGCCAACTATGCAAAAAAATGGGCGCGGGACTGGCCGTTAGCGAGATGGTAACTTCTAACTCACTGCTTTACGGTAGTGAGAAAACAAAGCGTCGCGCCAACCACGAAGGTGAAGTAAATCCAATCTCTGTGCAGATTGCAGGTGCTGACCCAAAAATGATGGCAGAAGCTGCTAAATATAACGTGGATAATGGTGCGCAGATTATCGACATTAACATGGGCTGCCCTGCAAAAAAAATCTGCAATGTAATGGCGGGCAGCGCGCTCCTAAAAGATGAGCCGCTTGTTTCGCAAATTTTAAAAGCTGTTGTAAACGCAGTAGATGTGCCCGTTACTTTAAAAATTCGCACAGGTTGGGACAAACAAAATCGCAATGCAGTACAAATCGCCAAGATGGCTGAGGATATTGGCGTGCAAGCACTTGCCATGCATGGCCGCACGCGCGCATGCCTTTATACTGGCGATGCAGAATACGATACTATTCGGGCCGTTAAAGAAGCTATTCAAATTCCCTTAATCGCCAATGGTGACATCACCACGCCAGAAAAAGCCAAGCATGTTTTAGATTACACCGGCGCTGATGCAGTGATGATAGGACGCGCAGCACAAGGCAGACCTTGGATTTTTCGCGAAATCGAACACTTTTTGCAAACGGGAACACATCTTTTGCCGCCGACAGTGGAAGAAATTCACACAGTGATGCTTGAACATCTGCATGATTTATATGAATTTTATGGTGATTTAACCGGCATGCGTATGGCACGCAAGCATATCTCGTGGTACACAAAAGGTCTTGCTGGTTCCGCCAGTTTCCGCCACAGCATGAACACCCTACAAACGATTCCACTGCAACTGCAGGCGATTGACGACTTTTTTGCCGAGCTAAAAACCAAAAATGAACGCTTGGTTTATGCTGAAGAGTCAAACAACGCACTAGAAGAATTGGCGGCATAATGGCGACCGAGCTGGCAGATTGCGTTAAAAAATCGCTCGACGAATATTTCACGCATTTGGACGGCCAACCGCCGCACGCAATTTACGACATGGTTCTGGGCTCAATTGAAAAACCCATGCTGGAATATATTTTGAATAAAGTAGGCGGCAACCAAAGCAAAGCTGCTGAGGTGCTGGGCATTAACCGTAATACCTTGCGCAAGAAAATGGCGCAGTACCACTTGGAATAAATTAAACCCTGTTTACATAGTCAAATTTACTGTGTATTCAAAGGAGAACAAGGCGGCGAGGATGATGTGGCGCAGATAGTACAATAAGTACAGCTAGCCACAGAAGACGAGGCCAACACAGTTATCATTTGAATACAAAGTAAATTATATGGCAACCATCAAACGCGCACTTATCAGTGTTTCTGATAAAAACGGCATCATCGAATTTGCAAAATCGTTAAGTCAATTAGGCATCGAAATCCTTTCAACAGGCGGTACAGCTAAACTTTTCCGTGACAACAATATTCCTGTGATTGAAGTGAGTGACTATACCGGCTTCCCGGAAATGCTTGATGGTCGCGTAAAAACCCTGCACCCGAAAGTACACGGCGGAATTTTAGGCAGGCGCGATTTACCCGAGCATGTGAGTGCAATGCAAGCGCAAAACATCCCAAACATCGATATGGTCGTTGTGAACTTGTATCCGTTCGAAGCAACGGTTGCCAAACCAAATTGCACGTTGGAAGATGCGATTGAAAATATCGATATCGGTGGTCCTGCCATGGTGCGCTCCGCCGCAAAAAACTGGAAAGATGTGGCTGTACTCACCGATGCTAACCAATACGAAGCAGTATTGACCGAGCTGCAAGCCAATAAGGGCGCGCTTGCTGAGGCAACCACTTTTGCGCTTTCCGTTGCCGCATTCAATCGCATTAGTAATTACGATGCTGCAATTAGCGATTATTTATCTTCTTTTAATGCAGATGGCACACGCAAGACTTTCCCCGACCAAACTAACGGCCGCTTTGTGAAAGTGCAGGAATTGCGTTACGGTGAAAATCCACATCAACAAGCAGCGTTTTATCGAGACTTATATCCTGCACCAGGCTCACTGGTAACTGCTCAGCAACTACAAGGCAAAGAGTTAAGCTATAACAACATCGCCGATGCTGATGCGGCTTGGGAATGCGTCAAGTCGTTTGATAGCGCCACTTGCGTGATTGTAAAACACGCGAACCCATGCGGCGTGGCTTTGGGGAAAGATGCGCTTGAGGCTTACAGCAAAGCCTTTCAAACCGACCCAACTAGCGCGTTTGGCGGCATTATCGCTTTTAACACTGTTGTTGATTTGGCGGCTGCAGAAGCCGTTTCAAAACAATTTATGGAAGTACTGATTGCTCCAGAGTACACACAAGATGCGCTTGCTTTACTGGCAGCAAAAGCCAATGTGCGCGTACTAAAAATTGCGCTGCCAAAAGGCGGTAAGACGGATTGGGAGAACGGACGTAACTCACACGATAGCAAACGTGTAGGTTCGGGCATTTTGATTCAAACTGCCGACAATCATGAAATTAGCCAAGCCGATTTAAAAATAGTGAGCAAATTAAAACCAACGCCACAACAAATGGCGGACATGCTATTTGCTTGGCGTGTGGCAAAATACGTCAAATCCAACGCGATTGTTTTCTGTGGTAACGGCATGACTTTAGGGGTTGGCGCAGGACAAATGAGCCGCGTCGACAGCACACGCATCGCTTCGATTAAAGCGAAGAATGCTGGCTTAGAACTCAAAAACTCAGTCGTCGCTTCTGACGCTTTCTTCCCATTCCGTGATGGTATCGATGTACTTGCTGATGCGGGCGCAATCTGTGTCATTCAACCCGGCGGCAGCATGCGCGACGAAGAAGTGATTGCAGCGGCAGATGAACACGGCTTGGTGATGATCACAACTGGCATTCGCCACTTTAGGCATTAAGAGATGAGAGTATTAATTATCGGGGGAGGCGGGCGCGAACATGCACTCGCTTGGAAAGTCGCGCAGAATAAGGAAATAAGCCGTGTTTACGTTGCACCCGGCAATGCGGGTACGGCAACGAATCCTGACATGGTAAACGTGCCATTAACCAGCGTGGATGAACTGGTTGAATTTGCAAAAAAAGAGCAAATTTACATGACGATTGTTGGCCCGGAAGCTCCACTTTCGCAAGGTGTAGTAGACGCTTTCCGTGCAGAAAATCTTAAAATTTTTGGCCCGACCAAAGCAGCAGCGCAGCTGGAAAGCTCTAAAGACTTTGCCAAAGCATTTATGGTGCGCCACAATATTCCTACCGCAGCCTATGCTACCTTTAGCGATGCAAAATTAGCTCACGAATACATCACACAACAAGGTGCACCGATTGTCATCAAAGCGGACGGACTAGCTGCAGGTAAAGGTGTTGTGGTCGCGATGAGTGATAAAGAAGCGCACGATGCAATCGACATGATGCTTGCAGACAACAAGCTTGGCGCGGCTGGTGCACGCGTGGTGATTGAGGAGTTTTTAGAAGGCGAAGAAGCCAGCTTCATGGTGATGGTGGATGGAAAAAACATCCTCGCACTAGCCACCAGCCAAGACCATAAAAGATTGTTAGATGGCGACCAAGGCCCCAATACGGGCGGCATGGGCGCCTATTCACCAGCGCCAGTCGTCACCCCAGAAATTCATGCCAAAGTATTGCGCGAGATTATCCGCCCCACGGTAGAGGGGATGGCGAAAGATGGTATTCCTTATACTGGTTTTCTCTACGCAGGCCTGATGATTAAACCTGACGGAAGCGTGAAAACACTGGAATTTAATTGTCGCATGGGCGACCCGGAAACTCAGCCGATTATGCTCCGATTAAGAACGGATCTTTTAAAACTTGCCGAACATGCGGTCAATGGCACATTGAACATGGTAGAAACCGAATGGGATAGACGTACCGCATTAGGCGTAGTGATGGCAGCAAAAAATTATCCGGATGCCCCTAGACTCGGTGACGAAATCACTGGCCTACCCAAAACGCTAGAAGATGCCTATGTATTCCAGGCTGGCACAAAATTAGAAGATGGCAAAATTGTTACGAGTGGTGGCCGTGTATTATGTGTCACCACACTTGGCGAAACGGTAAAATTCGCACAACAACGCGCTTACCAAATCGCCAAAGAAATCAAGTTTGATGGCGCTCAATACCGTACAGATATTGGCTATCGAGCCATCAAGGGCTAGCACCAATGAATAGCCAAGCAGTTCTGACTTACTTACAAGCCCTACAAAGCAAAATTGTAGAAGCGCTTGAACTGGTAGACGGTAAAAACTTTATGCAAGACAGCTGGCAGCGACCCGAAGGTGGTGGTGGGAACAGCTGCATTCTAGAAGATGGTAACGTGTTTGAGCGGGCAGGCGTTGGATTCTCACACGTTCTGGGCAACAAGCTGCCACCAGCAGCAACCGTTGCTCATCCAGAGGCCGCCGGCCGCAGTTGGGAAGCAATGGGCGTATCTCTAGTATTGCACCCACGCAACCCCTATGTACCAACCGTACACATGAACGTGCGTTTTTTTGTCGCAGAAAAAACTGGTGAAGAAGCCATTTGGTGGTTTGGTGGTGGTATGGATTTGACGCCCTACTATGGCTTTGGAGAGGATTGTGTACACTTCCACCGCACTAATAAAACAGCGCTAGATGCATTTGATGCTAAATACTACCCGCAATTCAAAAAACACTGTGACGAATATTTTTATTTAAAGCATCGTAAGGAGCCACGCGGAATCGGCGGCATTTTCTTTGATGATTTTAACGAGCTTGGTTTTGAGCAAAGCTTTGCCATGCTACGCGCGGTGGGTGATAGCTTTTTACAAGCTTATTTACCTATTTTACAACGCCGCAAGGATTCTCCTTTTGGCGAACATGAACGCGACTTTCAAGCCTACCGGCGTGGTCGCTATGTTGAATTCAATCTGGTATTCGACCGCGGTACGCTATTCGGCTTGCAGTCTAATGGTCGCACCGAGTCTATCTTGATGTCGATGCCGCCTATTGTAAAATGGCGCTATGATTGGAAGCCAGCCGCAGGTAGCGCAGAAGAGAAGCTATATACTGACTTCTTGATTGATAAAGACTGGTTAAATCAATAGTGATTTTAATGTAACATCTACTACTTAATCGCTGCCTCCAGACTAAAAGGGTATTCGCATGAATCAAATCGAAAATATCATAGGTACACTTTCTAGCTGGGTTTGGGGGCCACCTATGCTGGTCTTGCTGGTTGGCACTGGCCTCTATCTCACGATTATTCTTAAAGGCCTGCAGTTTAGAGCGCTACCGCTTGCCTTTAAACTTATCATGCAAAAAGATCACGGCCATCATGGCGACATCAGCCATTTTGCCGCGCTGATGACGGCATTGGCAGCTACAGTGGGTATTGGCAATATTGTTGGCGTAGCAACCGCGATTACACTGGGCGGCCCAGGTGCAGTATTTTGGATGTGGATGACAGGCTTAGTAGGCATGGCGACCAAATATTCCGAAGCCGTGCTAGCAGTAAAGTATCGCGAACATGGCAAACATGGAATGCGCGGCGGGCCAATGTACTACATTAGCAAAGGTGCAGGTTTGCCATGGCTGGGCACACTATTTGCCATCTTTACTGCTTTTGCGGCTTTCGGTATTGGTAACATGACACAGGCTAACGCAACTGCCAAAATTTTTGAAGCCACTTTTCATGTTCCCACACAAGTCACTGGCATCGTGCTCACGTTGCTCACTGGTTTAGTGATTTTAGGCGGCATCAAAACTATCGGAAAATTCACATCTCTATTGGTGCCGTTTATGATTGTGGGTTATGTGGGCGCTTCGTTAGTCGTGCTGGGGATTAACATACAGGAAATCCCGCATGCGTTCGGATTAATCTTTGGCAGTGCATTTTCGCCGAGTGCGGCTACTGGCGGCTTTGCAGGCGCTACAGTTGCCGCCGCTATGCGCTATGGTATCTCGCGCGGCGTTTTCTCGAATGAATCTGGCTTGGGCTCTGCTCCCATCGCTGCAGCGGCTGCGCGCACACAAGACCCCGTTACTCAGGCGCTGGTCAGCATGACACAAACATTTATCGATACACTGGTGGTTTGCACGATGACTGCTTTGGTCATTTTAACCGCTGATAGCTGGACACAAGGGATCGCTGCATCCAATCTCACCAGTGCTAGCATGGCAGAAACCTTGGGTAGCACGGGCAGTATCATCGTTGCAGTTGCCACCAGCTTATTTGCGTATTCAACACTCATCGGCTGGAATTATTATGGCGAAAAAGCAGTGGAATATCTATTTGGTGAAAAATCTATCCGTATCTACCGTGTTTTTTTCACCATCGCGGTGATGGTTGGCGCAACAGTGAGCCTTGAGTTTGTTTGGAATTTCTCTGATCTGATGAACGGCATGATGGCGATACCCAACTTGATCGCCTTATTACTTCTCTCAAAAGTCATTAAATCGGAAACCGAGCGCTATTTTTCCTCTAAAAAATAATGAATCAACACGCACATAAAAGAGTTACATGGAAAAACCGCTGGACATTCATGCTCGCCACGGCAGGCTCTGCCATTGGCTTGGGCAATATTTGGAAACTGCCTTACATGATAGGTGTAAATGGTGGCAGCGCTTTTGTTTTGGTGTTTATCGCTTGTATATTTTTTGTGGGTATCCCGCTCATGATGACCGAGATTTTGCTAGGTCGCCGCGCACAAAAAAATCCGCACGACGGCATGGCGGCACTTGCCATTGAGGCATCCGCAAGTAAGTACTGGCGAGCCATTGGCGGCATGGGCATGCTTACAGGCTTGCTCATTTTAGGTTTTTACAGTGTGATTGGTGGCTGGGTGTTAAGTTATATTTGGTTCGCGATTCAAGATGCATTCCATAATATCGATGGCGTGCATGCCAAAGCTAATTTTGATGCGCTTTTAGCCTCGCCCATCACACTCGTGTTTTGGCACAGCCTGTTTATGCTACTCACCATGGGCGTTGTCGCACATGGCGTAAATCAAGGACTAGAAAGAGCTAACAATATTCTCATCCCAGCGCTTTTTGTAATTTTGCTGATTCTCTTGGGTTATAGCATGGCAGTAGGCGATTTTGCAGCTTCCAGTCATTTTATGTTTGCACCAGACTTCTCTAAAATTACCCCGGTAGCTGTACTCTCAGCGCTTGGTCATGCTTTTTTTTCGTTAAGCTTAGGTATGGGCGCTGTCATGGTATATGGCTCATACCTGCAACGCGATGTGTCTATTGCACGCACCACCATCTATATTGCACTTGCTGACACCTGTCTGGGTTTGCTGGTTGGGTTAGCAATTTACTCGCTGGTTTTTGCGAATCAATTAGAACCAGCAGCAGGCCCTGGCCTGATTTTTCAGACCCTGCCAATAGCTTTCGGCCACATGCCTGGCGGTAGCATCATCGGTATTTTATTTTTTCTGCTCGTCGCATTTGCGGCATGGACATCCGCTATATCATTGGTTGAGCCCGCCATTGCCTGGATAACAGAAAACACACAGATTACACGCATGCAATCCGCGCTCATTATTGGTATTGCGACTTGGTTGCTTGGTATCACTGTCGTAATGTCATTTAACGATTGGGGCGATATCAAAATTGTGTTTGGACTCAATATTTTTGAGACGCTGGATAAACTTACCTCTACGATTCTGTTACCGCTAGGTGGTTTAATGATGGCAATATTTGCCGGCTACGTGATGAAAACCAATCATGTGCAAGAGGAGTTGGATTTGAAAGATTTCGGCTTTAAATGTTGGCGCATGACCAATAACATTATTGCACCAATTGCTATATTAGCCGTATTTCTATACTTGTTTGGTCTAGTTAAGTAACAAAAAAGCCAGCAACTTGCTGGCTTTTTTAACTACTTAACTCTAACTTACAGAGAAAGAACCCATTTTACGATTGTTTTAATGTCATCGTCTTTTACTTGTGGGCTGTTTGCTGGCATTGGCATAGGTCCCCAAACACCACTACCACCCGCTTTAACTTTAGCAACTAATTTAGCTTCAGCGCCTGCATCGCCTTTGTACTTAGCTGCAACATCTTTATAAGCTGGTCCTAAAACTTTTTTATCTACGCTATGGCAAGCCATACAGCCGCTTTTTTGTGCCAAAGCTTGATTCGCGCTGGCTTGAGTAGCCAACATCAATGAACCAGCGGTTACTACCATCAACAATAATGCTTTCATGCTATCTCCTTGAATTCTTATAATAAAACCACTGCAAATCTGCAACGTATATGATACCTACAATTACGGATTGTACCAATAGCTACTGTAGGTTTTTAATCAGTTGCTGCAAATTATTCGTACTCGGTGAACATGTAACGCCTTTACATACCCATGCGTTGACATCAGATTCTAAAGTTCTATCTAGCGATGGGGGTAATTCCGATATTTTTTCATCAAGGTAAAATATCAGATGATGTGGCAAATAATGTTGTTGCAAGGCTTCGCGCCAAATTGCTAATTGCTTAGCTTGACCACGCAAAATCACCACGGTCGGTGGAACTAAAAACTCACTCAATGTCTGGCATAAATTAGCACATGCGGCAGGGTTACTGGCTAAGCTAGTATCAAAGGCCTTTAATGCACGTTCTGCACTTTGCATGTAGCGCGGCTCGCCAAGTATATGCCCCAATCTCTGCAAAGCAACTGCAGCAATGCCATTTCCACTTGGTGTCGCGTTGTCATATGCGCTCTTAGGTCGACAAATAAGGCGCTCATGCGAGTGACTGGTAAAATAAAAACCGCCATCATCCGCCTCAAAATTTTCTAACAACGCCTCGGCTAAGTCCTCTGCAAATACCATATCTTGGGGGCGATACTCGGTTTGCAACAGCTCAATCAGGGCATCCAGCAAAAATGCATAATCATCCAAATATGCATTTAAGTGTGCTGCCTGTCCAACTTTACACGTCGCAAGTAGTCGATTATTTTGCCAAAGCGAATTCTTAATAAAATCAACCGCATTTTGTGCAAGTAAAGTCCAGTCAGGACGTGAAAAAACACGCCCTGCCCGTGCAAGACCTTTAATAATCAGTGCATTCCAACTTGTTAAAATTTTATCGTCGCAGCCAGGATGCGGTCTTTTTTCGCGTGCTTTATAAAGCTTATCTCGCACAGCATACAAAGTCTCAAATTCTGACTGTTCTGGCACCCTTGCAAAATAAGGGTGCCAAGCCATGCCTTCAAAGTTAGCCGCATGATCAAATCCATAACAACTACTTGCAACTGCAAACTCTTCAGGAGACAGCAAGGCTTTGATTTCATCTGGCTGCCAGACGTAAAAGGCACCTTCCTCTGAATGTCCATGTGCATCCATAGAATCGGCATCTAGTGAGGAGTAAAAAGCTCCTGCTGGCGACAGCATCTCGCGCTGGAGCCAGTCTATGGTTTCTTCCACCACCTTTTTAAATCTTGGGTTTTTACTTAATTGATAAGCATCAGTGTATAAAAATAGTAGCTGGCCATTGTCATAAAGCATTTTCTCAAAATGTGGAATATTCCAGCGCTCATCTACAGAGTATCGACAAAAACCTCCACCGATTTGGTCATAAATACCGCCATCTGCCATCGCACCCAGCATTTGCAAAGCCATGCTTTCTGCACGTTGATTACCTGCTTTGGCTTGACGCAAAAGTAAAGCGATGTCCGAAGGATTAGGAAATTTTGGTGCACTTCCAAAGCCACCATTTTCAAAATCAAAAGCACTTTCGAGCGAAGTGAATGCTAACTTTATTGTGCTTTCATTTGCGCCTAAGAGGTTGCTAGCTTTTGGAATAGTCCTCGCTAAAGCATCCAACAGTTGACTGTTTTGTAGCGCAACATCATCTTTACGCTCATGATAATACCGGGCAACCTTTGGAATCAAATCGCCAAAACCAGGCAACTGGTAGCGCGCAGTTTTAGGAAAATATGTCCCAGTAAAATAAGGTTCTTGGTTGGGCGTTAAAAAGACTGTGAGTGGCCAGCCACCACTACGTTGTGAAAGCATGCTGTGGGCAGTTTGGTATATTTGGTCGATATCTGGCCGTTCTTCGCGGTCTACTTTGATATTGATGAAATGCTGGTTCATTAGCGTGGCGATTTGCGCATCTTCAAAAGATTCATGCGCCATCACATGGCACCAGTGACAGGCAGAATAGCCAATCGAAAGCAGAATCGGCTTATCTTGTTCGCGGGCTAATGTCAGCGCCTGCTCGCCCCAAGGATACCATTCCACAGGATTGTCAGCATGTTGCAGAAGATAAGGACTAGTCTCTTCTACAAGATGGTTAGGCATAACCTAAATCGTTTCGATAAAGTACTCAGCACTAATCACGTGCGTGCGGCCAGGATTAATCACCACCATATTATCCAGTGCATTGGTAGTTTCAACGCAGACCATTTTACGCCACTCATCAGGCGTTCCCATATCAGCCATCTGTGCTGCTTTTTCAGCCCCAGGGCTCCACACTACCGTTGTGTCGCTCCCAGATTTTGAAACATGAATGATACGGTTATAGCCTTTGTCGTGTATTGAACAATCACTGCTATGATTTATAAACACGCGGTCAAACTCTCCTTCAAAATGCAGCGCACCGTGTTCGACATAACGCTGATAATCGCGCACCTTATCTGCATATACACAATCCTGCATACCTGTAATTTTAACGTTGGAGATATCACTTATATTCAAATAGGTGTGAAATGCCTCGCCAATCACAAATGGATGGTTTGCCTTATTGGTTGTAGACATATCAATACGCAACCTTCTGCCAATCGTGATAGTAACCGTAAGTGCATATGGATATGATAACTGCCGCTGGGCTTCGGGTGTATCCATCATCTCAAGAATAATACGCGTAGCACCTGTCGCAGTAGAATCGACATCGATTACACGCCAAGGAATAACGCGGGCAAACCCATGCGGGCAAAACGTACTATCCGTTGGGTGCGCACCAAACCAAGGCCAGCAAATGGGGACACCACCGCGAATTGAACGTGCTTGCATAAAACGGGCATTGCTAGAAAGCCATAAGACTGGATTCGTAAGAAATTTTGGCTGCCAATCAATAATATGCGCACCTTGCAAAGCAATCTTTCCTGTTGCCAATGGATTATCAATTTCCAGATACTGCAAGCCATTTTCGTCCTTAGTTTGCAGTACATGTGCATGAAGCTTTAACTTCTTCGTTGTTACTGGCAGGTTGCTAGCCATTGTAGTTTCCATATCCATTACTTATCTTCTCTAATTAGTTTTAACGTTCAATTTGAGTTACATCACGCACAGCGCCACGAGCCGCACTGGTGCTCATTGCTGCATATGCACGCAAGGCAGGCGAAACTACGCGCTCACGATTTACCGGTTTCCAAGCCAGCTTTGCCTTTGGCTTCCATTTTTGCACGCCGATGCGACATTTCCTCATCTGTAATCGCCAAATGGATAGTGCGATTTGGAATATCAATCTCTATCGTATCACCTTCTTCCACCAAGCCAATTGCCCCACCTTCTGCGGCTTCTGGTGAAGCGTGACCAATACTCAAACCTGATGTACCGCCAGAAAAACGTCCATCTGTAAGTAAGGCACACACTTTACCTAAATCCTTCGACTTCAAATACGAAGTCGGATACAGCATCTCTTGCATACCCGGACCACCACGCGGCCCTTCATAACGAATCACCACCACATCACCTGCCACTATATTATCGGCAAGAATTCCCTCAACTGCAGCGTCTTGTGATTCAAAAATGCGTGCACGCCCTGTAAATTTTAAAATACTCTCATCTACGCCTGCCGTTTTAACAATGCAGCCATCCAGCGCAATGTTGCCATATAAAACCGCTAAGCCCCCATCCTTGCAATAGGCGTGCGCGATATCACGAATACAGCCCTTTGCGCGATCAGTATCCAGCTCTGGCCACAACATGCTCTGTGAAAACGCAATCGTGGTGGGAATGCCGCCAGGTGCTGCACGATAAAACTTTTTCACATCTTCATCAGTGGTTGTTGTGATGTCCCATTTATCCAGCGCTTCACCCATTGTTGCCGAATGCACGGTAGGAATATCGCGATGAATCAAGCCACCACGACTAAGCTCAGATAAAATCGCCATCACGCCCCCAGCACGATGGACATCTTCCATATGATATTTTTGAGTAGCAGGCGCAACCTTGCTCACACAGGGCACTTTGCGAGAAATTTTATCAATATCCGCCATCGTAAAATCTAGCCCAGCCTCATGTGCGGCTGCGAGCAAATGCAATACCGTATTGGTGCTACCACCCATGGCAACATCCAACGCCATGGCATTCTCAAAAGCTTTTTGTGTTGCGATATTACGTGGTAAAACCGAATAATCATCTTGCTCATAATGACGTTTAGCAAGGTCAACTATCAAGCGCCCAGCTTGCAAAAATAATTGTTTACGCGCGCCATGCGTGGCAAGTGTAGAGCCGTTTCCGGGCAGGCTAAGCCCAAGCGCTTCGGTTAAGCAGTTCATGGAATTTGCTGTAAACATGCCCGAACAGCTACCGCAAGTTGGACAAGCCGAACGCTCAATCGCTTCCGACTTTTCATCGGATACTTTGCTATCCGCAGCAGCCACCATGGCATCTACCAAATCGAGCTTAAGTGATTCGCCCTGCCAATTAACCTTACCGGCTTCCATCGGTCCGCCAGAAACAAACACAACAGGAATATTTAAACGCAAGGCTGCCATCAGCATGCCTGGCGTGATTTTGTCGCAGTTTGAGATGCACACCAATGCATCGGCGCAGTGTGCATTAACCATATATTCCACACTATCCGCAATTAAATCGCGGCTAGGCAAGCTGTAGAGCATGCCGCCATGACCCATGGCAATACCGTCATCTACTGCGATGGTATTAAATTCTTTAGCAACACCGCCTGCACGTTCAATTTCGCGCGCAACCAGTTGACCTAAGTTTTGCAAATGCACGTGGCCAGGGACAAACTGTGTAAACGAATTAGAAATGGCGATGATAGGTTTATCAAAATCGCCATCTTTCATGCCTGTGGCACGCCATAAGGCTCGCGCGCCTGCCATGTTGCGACCGTGAGTGGTAGTTCGAGAACGATACTGTGGCATGAGTGAATCCAGCTAAATAATGATGCTATTTTAACACTATTCAGCGTGAGTTAAATTAGCAATATTTGGACAAATTACTTATGCAATAGTTGTGTAAATTCAGCGAATGGGATGGGTTTGCTATACAGATAGCCCTGCGCCTGGCTGCAGCCATACTCCTTAATGAGTGTTGCCTGCTCTTGTGTTTCAATACCTTCAGCCACCAATTCTTTATTTAAACTCTGCGCCATAGCGATAATCGCCTTAACCAGTAGCGCAGCACTTTCCTGACTACAAATATGGTTAACGAAAGAACGGTCAATTTTTACTTGGCTAATCGGAAATTTATTCAAATAGGCCAACGCTGAATAGCCTGTTCCAAAATCATCAATGGCAATCGTAATCCCCATTCTGTCAATTTCTGTAAGCGTTTCAAGGACTTCATCACTATCTTGCAACAATAAACTTTCAGTAATTTCTAAAGTGAGCCATTCAGGATGACAACCTGTTTCAGCTAAACAGCGCTTTAAATTCTCAATAAAATTGTTACCCACGAACTGCTTAGAGGACATGTTGGCCGCAATCACTATCGGGGATTTTCTCCCTGTATTTATTTGCACCGCAGCCTCACACGTTTGTTGCAATACCCAATCACCAATCTCAATAATCAAACCACTTTCTTCTGCAATCGGGATAAATTTATCCGGCGACACATGCCCGAGCACTTTGCCATTCCAGCGTAAAAGCGCTTCTGCGCCAAGAATATTGCCCGACTCTATACAAACTTTAGGCTGATAGTGCAGTGACAATTCGTTCTTTTTAATCGCATATCTCAGTGCGGTAGCAATTGCGAGGTGCTCAATCACATTTTGAGTCAGCTCTGGCGTATAAAACTGATAATTATTACGGCCCTGCTTTTTAGCCTGATACATGGCCGTATCTGCATATTTCATCAAGTCATCGATATTGTCGCTATCATTTGGATAGCAAGCAATGCCCGTACTCACTGTTACAAAAAAACTGATTTCTTCAACATTAAAAGGCTCTGCCAGTTTTTTTGAGATTTTTGCTGCTAATCCAGCCAAGTCATAATCATGATTGATATCTAAAGCCAATATGGCAAATTCATCACCGCCAATACGTGCCACCAAATCATCACTACGAACACAAGCAGATATTCGCTTTGCCGCCTCAACCAGCAACTCATCGCCTACAGTATGACCCAATGTATCATTGATAGACTTAAAATAATCCAGATCAATAAACAGCAACCCGAAATTATTTTTGTGTTTTGCAGCATGCTGAATTGCGTACTGCAAACGCTGATTGAGTAAAGTACGATTTGGTAGAGAGGTTAGAGGATCATGGTAAGCAAGATGCTCCAGACTTTGACGGTACTGGCTCATTTCAGTGATATCACTCGCCAAGGCCAACGCACCAATAACCTGATTGTCTCTATCAAGTTCCGCCACCAAACTCACCATACTGATATAAGTAGAGCCATTAGCCTCACATTGCATTTCGAAAGTCTGAGAATTTCCCGTCTGCATCACTTCTAATAATTTTGTTCTGAAATTGCTCACCCGTCATATTTTTAATATTCGGGTTCCACAACTCAAGTGGTGTTTTACCAACTAAACTCTGTATGTCTTCGCTTAAAAAATCGCGTTGGCTGACGTTTGCAAACTCACGCCTGCAATTAAGGTCGTATCGAACAATCGATAGCGGGAGATTATTGACGAGCGAAGTATACTCAAGCTCTTTTTTGGCAATTTCTGAGAGTAGTTTCTTATGTTCGGTGATATCGCGCGCAAAACCAACAGTACCAATCACCTCGCCGTTAATCGTAACTGGAGATTTGTAAGTTTCAGCCCAGTAATCTTCGCCGTTACTTCGTCTTGATTAAATCAATAGTTGTGATTGATTTTCCCGTCTTTAAAACCTCTAAATCACCTTCAACATAAGCTCTTCGCCAAATCTTCTGGGAAAAAATCGAAATCTGTTTTTCCTTCTAACTCTTTAACGTCCTTAACACCAGCAACCTGGGCGAAAATTGAGTTATTTGCTAAAAATCGGCTTTCCTTATCTTTTAACCAAACCATAAAAGGGAAATTATCAAGCAATGCTCTCTGATAATGTTCCCTGCGTTTTAACTCTTCGCTATCTAAATTTTTAGTATCCGAACTTACTAAGGATAAATTTGTTTTTTTTATTTTCAAGTAATACCCCATACGTAACATTCATCTTGTTAATTAAAAATACATATCGGCACTGAATAGTACAGCTTAAAATCTACAACTACAAATCAAATAAACAAGTAAACTAGTGTGCTCTTAAAATATTTGTCAAAATTCGCCATTATGTTCACTCATCCACAGTTCGATCCTGTTGCCATCCATCTAGGTTCTTTCGGCATTCATTGGTATGGTCTAATGTATCTTATTGGATTTATTACTTTTCTGGTGCTAGGCAAGTATCAAATTAAGCACAAACCATGGTTTGGCTGGAACACGCAAATGCTTGATGATGCCTTATTTTATGGCGCACTTGGCGTAATTATCGGAGGACGTCTAGGTTTTATTTTGTTTTATCAATTTTCCAGCTATCTACAGCACCCGCTGGATATTTTTAAAGTTTGGCAAGGTGGCATGAGTTTCCATGGCGGTTTTTTAGGCGTTTTAGTGGCTATGTTTTTCCTGAACAAAAAATATCCTCAGCCTTGGTTAAGAGCCATGGATTTTGTTGCGCCACTTGTTCCAATTGGATTAGGCGCGGGCCGTATGGGAAACTTTATTAATGGTGAACTATGGGGACGCCCAACCAATGCTAGACTTTGGCATGATTTTTCCACAGGTGGACAATGTTGCGCGCCACCCCTCGCAACTCTATGAGTTTGCCTTGGAGGGCATACTTTTATTTTGTATTTTATGGTGGTTTTCACGCAAACAAAGGCCAGTAGGCGCAATCTCTGCCTTGTTTTTAATCGGCTACGGAACCTTCAGGTTTTTAGTGGAATTTACGCGTGAACCAGATGATTATTTAGGATTGTTACAGCTAGGTTTTAGTATGGGGCAATGGCTGAGTTTACCGATGATTGTGGTCGGGTTTTGGATGCTACATAAGGCCTACCAAAAACGCTTTGAATCAAAGTAATAATGTCGAAATTACAACGTCACTAGCAAATTTACAACACCTTTAACTCTACTCAATTTTCACCAAAAAAAATAAATCCATATAATCAATAAGATGCTCTAATTAATCCAACTTTTTTCGCCTAACTTTGCTGGCATACCGATTGCTTATACCTTGTTATAACCATTCGGGAGCTATAAAAAATGAAAAGTTTGATTGAAAAATTGTTTAAGCGTGATTCAGGACTAGATTACATCATTGCAGAATACAAGCCCAGTTACGAACAAGTGATAAAAAGCCGGGTAAAGGTATCTGAATATGATAATGACTTGCTAGATGACAAAGACGAAATGGCGATTGATAATCTTTATCAACGTAACTAATTTTGCAACTTAACTGGTTTTAGCAACAGCGATTAACGCCCTGCCATTTTTTATCCTGCATTAATATAAAAAATGCTTTACGTGTAAGCGCAGGACTGGCATCTACTGAGGTTTTATGAAACTCTGCATGATGCTTTAAGTAGCGCTCATAAGCATCCTCGCCAGATAACTCTCGTAAAGTTGGCCAAAATTTATGCCACACATGTTTTAGTTTTTTTAACATTGTCGATATATTTTCATAATGCCGTTTTAATATAAGGCACCTCGCTAGAAGGTAATACTGATGTACCTCTCAGGCTTGCGTAACACACATACAGCATATCCAGAATCACGACCCATAGCACGACTACAAAGAACATGGTCAAGTAAGCATCCAAGTGCTGATTGAATATTAATTGTGGCGCTACTGCGGCTTTATCTGCTGGCAAAATGCCACTTGCCAGTTTTAGGCTCAAATCATTCGCTGCTGCAAAAAATCCAATGCGTATATCTTCAGAAAATATTTTTTGCCAAGCTGCTACAGTTGTTATTGTCACCAGCCAGACTAAAGGCAAACCTGTCACCCATGCATACTTGCGCTTACCGGTCTTCACCAAAATACTGGTCGCAACGCACAAAGCAATGGCCGCCAGCATTTGATTGGCGATGCCAAAAAGCGGCCATAGTATGTTCACACCGCCGTTGGGGTCAATCACACCAATATAAAGAAAATAACCCCAGCCTGCCACTATCACAGCACTGGTAAAAATCACCGACGGCATATAAGACGTCTCACCTAATTTTTTATTAAAATTACCAAGCATGTCTTGCAACATAAACCGCCCAACGCGAGTGCCTGCATCCAATGTCGTTAAAATAAAAATAGCTTCGAACATAATGGCGAAGTGATACCAAAGCGCCAACAAATGTTTACCGAACGCATTACCAAAAATACTCGCCATGCCAACCGCCAGACTGGGGGCGCCACCTGTACGTGCAAATAGGCTGCTTTCCCCCATATCTTTGGCAAGCTGATTCATTTGCTCAACTGTTACAGCAAACCCCCAACTATTGATTTTGGCAATAGCATCTACGGCCTCTTTACCCACCACTCCAGCAGGGCTGTTGATGGCAAAAAACACACCTGGCTCTAAGACTGTGGCTGCAATCATCGCCATAATCGCCACAAAGCTTTCTAATAACATCGCACCATAACCAATCATGCGAATATCTCGTTCGTTAGCTAACAGCTTAGGCGTGGTACCACTTGCAATTAATGAGTGAAAGCCTGAAATCGCGCCACATGCAATGGTGATAAACACGAAGGGAAACAACTTACCGCCAAAAATCGGCCCAGTGCCATCCACAAATTGAGTAATCGCAGGCATATGAATCTGTGGCTGCAAAATCACAATCGCGACCGCCAGTAGAATTACTGTACCTAATTTCATATAAGTAGATAAATAATCGCGAGGTGCTAGCAGCAACCACACTGGTAGCACTGCAGCCGCAAAACCATAAACAATAATCGCATAAGCCAGTGGTAAGCCTTCATGATCGAACCACACACGCAAGGTCTCGTTATGGTCTATCCAACCGCCAGCAAATACAGAAAACAATAGTAACAAAACACCAATAATCGACGCTTCTAGCACGCGCCCAGGGCGAATGTTACGCATATAAACACCAATGATCATCGCAATAGGTATCGTTGCAGTAACCGTTGCGGTTGCCCATGGGCTATGCTTCATCGCATTTACAACCACCAAACCCAGCACGGCAATCAAGATAATCATAATCATCAATGTGCCAATCAACGCTGCCGTGCCACCAATTACGCCAATTTCATCACGCGCCATTTGTCCCAAGCTTCTGCCATTACGACGTGTTGAAAAAAATAACGTCACCATATCCTGCACTGCACCACCTAGCACTGCGCCAACCAGTATCCATAACGTGCCCGGCAAATAACCAAATTGTGCTGCGAGCGTTGGTCCTACAAGTGGCCCCGGCCCTGCAATGGCGGCAAAATGGTGTCCGAATACTACCCACTTATTGGTCGGAATAAAATCTCGACCATTTTCAAGCCGCTCTGCCGGCGTGGCGCGTGTTTCATCAATGACCAATACTTTCGCTGCAATCCATGCGGCATAAAAGCGATACGCAAGGGCATAAACACAAAGTGCAGCAGTTATCAGCCACAGCGCGTTAATGCTTTCACCGCGATGAAGCGCGATATTAGAAAGCGCAGCCATCCCCAACAGTATGACGAATACCCAGACAATCAATTTTAGATTTTTTTGCATATTAAATAATGTATCAATTCTATAGTGCTATTTTAACCAGCCAATTTCATGTGCAGTTTTTTCGCCAATAAGTGTTTGTTCTAAACTTTTAGGAATTTCATTTTTTATCTCATCAATCGGTACATACCCACCCATCAGCTCTGCAAACGATTGTGGGTAACGTGGCTGTTTGTTAGGCTCCGCATAACCGTCAGGATAAGCAGGCAAACCCGTGGCTAAATCATATTTATCTGTTGCAGTAAGTGTATGCAGCAACTCATGCGAGGTTATCACCAAATTTTGCTTAGCGTAAGTCTTATCCCCAAACAAATTTACACGCCCAATGCGGCCTTTGTCGAGTGCAGTGGAATGCGTCAATTTTGGGCTACTTACAGGGTTGTAGTAAAGCAAATAAAGTCTAATATCTGGCTTTACCGCGACTTTAGGGCTGTTATTCCAGGCGAACCAACGAAATTTTAAGCTCCAAAGTAGCACATCCAAACCACTCTTGCCAGCTTGTGGCGGCGCGGGTGGAATCTTACTCACCACTTCGCCCAGTTGCAATGCAATGGGCTGTCGCATACCTAAATTATAGCGCTTGCCTTCCTCGGCAAAATAATCTTCAATCGCCAAAAAATCATCTTTAGTAAGCGTCTTAATATATGCAGCAACCTCACTACTGCCATCCGCATTAACGGGATAAAGCGCCACATAAAAATTATCTTTCCAATCCAAATCTGCTTTATCTGAAAAAGATTGTTGCAGTACCGTGCCAAGCACAACCAGTAAAATGAAAATTCTAATTAGTTTCCACATTGTCTTTTTTCTTCATCTTAATCAATATATGGCCGGGCCTGCACCAGCCAAAACTTATCTTGTCCCAAGTTTGTTCTTTCTAACACCCACTCAATATCCAGCACCTTATAGCTTGGAAACAATGCTTCTAATTGTTGCGCCAATTGCCCCAGTTTTTTGGCACGTTGCTCGGTAATTATTGCCTCGCTCTTAGGTACTTTTATCTCTCTTGTGCCGCCTTTAGCATCAAACACCAGCATAGTATCCTCATCGCTACGACTAATCACGCGCGTGCCATCATTCCCCGTATCATACAATATTTGCTCTGCAATCTTCTGCCCTTCTACCACGCGCATACCTAGGCCCCATTTGGCGTTGAGTGTAAATGTCCGGGGTTGATGTCCCCAAATATCGGTTGTTAACAGCACACCGGATGCCGCGGCGTTAACTCCCGTTTGGACTAATACCGCCGCGTATACCTGATTTTGCGGAATGCCAAAAAACGCACGCTCACTCACTGCACGTTCATTCCATAATGAGGCCCAAACTTTCTTAATTGCGGCTTCCAGAGCAATATCGGATTTTACATTCGGAACAGTATCATATAGCCCCGCACCGTTAAAACCCGCCAGGTCTTCTGCATTAGTGCTACTACGAACGAACACTGGTGCGCCATCTAGCGCTTCATTCCACTGTTTTTTAATCGCAGCAAAATGTACTGGATTTATTGGTGTGTTTTTGATTTTTGCCTGAAGTTCAAGTAACTTTTGCTTACGCCAAACTTTATTTTTCTTAAATCGCTCATCGTTCAGGATGTCCTGCAAGTCAATATCCATGCGGTGCTGCGCTATATGCTGCTGATAATAATAAAAAGGGATGCCAAAGCCATTCGGCACAGGAAAACCCGCTTGCTTCATCTCGCCCAAATGCGCAGTTTTTGCGCCAAATTTCTGTGCATGTTCTAATGAAATTTTTCTTAAATCATCCAAACCCGTGTAATGTATATTTGCCTGCGGTAGCTTTACTTGCTTAGCACTTTGCCTTTTTTTCTGTTCTTGTTGAATTTCAACTTCCGTTGCTAGGCGCAAACTTATTGCTTGTTCTGCCACTTCTAAATACACCCATTTATTTTTAAATTTTCCATACTCCTGCAGCGCTGTTTTAAAGCTGGCATTGGGGATGTTCCATGCAGTTGCACGCAAATTAACATGCGATAGCGGAGTGGAAAATTGTGTGGTAATAATGCCTGCTACGGGCGAAATATCAGGGTAGCTTTGCTGCAAAATCACTATTTCATGCGGATCAAACTGCATGTTTTCAACTTGTTGCGATGGCGAGACAATATTCAACAAGCCAACCGAACGCCCAGTATTGAAAGCCTGATATGGCATCGCACGATAGATTTGGGTATTTTTAATCACTGGCACTTCCGATTGCTTAAGCCCTTTGGCGATGTTCTCCTGATAAGAAGAGTCTGGTCTAAATTTCAAATCCGCCACTGTGAATGTGTTTTTAAGCTTGTTAGCAGCACGCCTGATTGTTGGTGCATCGATGGTATCACCCTCCCAAAAAGAGAATGTCCATGTTTGCAAATTAGGATAATGCGTTAAATATCCCAAAATAAATTGCGGTTTTTTGCGACTGTAATTTCGGTTATATTGTTTGATATTAGCGGCTGTACGCGGGAGTTTTTGCAAATAACCCAGTACAAAATCACTATGCAATGTAAAAACATTAGAATCTACAAAGTAAATTTTGTCTGTTTTTACATCAATCACAAATTTGCTGAATTCATAGTCACGCGCTTGTTTCGACAACTGCTGCCAAGTAGCTAAATCATGCACTTGTGACTGCCATACACGTTGGCCAGCCTTTTCCAACTTGTTCGCACTTTGTGCACCATTACCCGCATTTACTATCACAGGCGGCTGCACCATGATGTTTTTTGGCTTTTGTACATGCACCTGCGCCGCCTCTAAAGCTTCGGGGCTCATGCGCCGCGCTTCGGCAATGCCCACGCACAGTAGCGCACATGTTAAACTTATAAAACTTAGTAAGTTACGCATACACAAAATTTACCATGAGTGCAGTAAATCACAAACGAATAGTTTTAGGCCTTACGGGTGGTATCGCGGCATACAAGGCTGCTGAACTCACGCGCCTGTTGGTCAAGGCAGGTTGCGAAGTACAAGTGGTGATGACCGAATCTGCTTGCCAGTTTATTACACCAGTAACAATGCAAGCACTCTCTGGAAAGCCTGTTTTTACTGGCATGTGGAGCGGTGATATAGATAACGGTATGCCGCATATTGAGCTTAGCCGTAATGCGGATGCGATTTTAATCGCACCAGCAACAGCCGAATTTATTGCAAAACTATTGCATGGCCGCGCAGATGATTTGTTATCTACCTTGTGCCTTGCACGTGACTGCCCGCTTTTGGTAGCGCCAGCCATGAACAAGCAAATGTGGGAAAACCCTGCAACACAAAGAAATATCGCGCAACTTAAAGCTGACAAAATCGAAGTGCTTGGCCCTGATGCAGGCGAGCAAGCATGCGGTGAAGTAGGCTTGGGGCGCATGCTGGAAGCGCAGGAAATTTTTGATTTAGTGAATGCACACTTTACACCAAAACTATTGGCGGGCAAGCGCATACTTATTACCGCAGGTGCCACACTAGAAATGATTGACCCCGTGCGCGCCATTACCAATTTGAGCAGCGGGAAAATGGGTTACGCGATTGCACAAGCAGCTGCCAATATGGGAGCCGAGGTCACTTTAGTAAGTGGGGCAACAAATGTAACCGCGCCCCAAAATGTGAGTGATATAAAAGCGTCAAGTGCGGAAGCCATGTATCAAGCGGTAATGAACAACATAGCCAAGCAAGATATTTTCATCTCTGTCGCAGCAGTAGCAGATTACTCGCCAGCTAAACCCAGTGTGCAAAAGATCAAAAAAAGCGAGTCAGCACTTACTTTGGAGCTCAAACGCAACAAAGATATTTTGGCAGAAGTTGCAAGCTTACCGAACGCGCCATTCTGCGTTGGCTTTGCGGCCGAAACACAAGATTTAATTAACCTCGCCGAACAAAAACGCCACTCCAAAAAACTACCTTTGCTAGTTGCAAATCTGGTGAGTGAAAGTATGGGGCAAGATGAGGCTAGCGTAACCTTGCTTGACGACAAAGGCGCACTGCCCCTCAAACGTGCACCTAAAGCCGAAGTCGCTGTAGAAATCTTAGCACACATACAAAGCCTGCTATAGGCTGCTAATTAATGAAAATCTTGATATCGCGGCTTTATCAAGTCGCGTAAAATCCCACCACTCAATAAATCTGTAATAAATTTAAAACACTCTCAGGGATATCATGACGTTGCACCAGACTTTCAAAAGAAAATTATTGTCCGTTGCCGTGCTAAGCACGTGCGGATTTTCACCATATATATACGCCGAAGATAGCGTAATCACCGCTCCAGTTGTAGTGACCGCCACTCGTGTTGAACAAAACAGCTTCGATTTACCGGTCGCCATCGACGTGGTTGGCAAAGAAGACATTCAAGACGGTCAGCTGCAAATGACACTATCAGAAAGTCTGATTCGCCTACCTGGTATCACCGCGCAAAACCGCACACAATCTGCGCAAGATCCACAAATTTCATCACGTGGCTTCGGTTCACGCTCAAGCTTCGGCGTGCGCGGCATCCGCGTCTATGTTGACGGCATCCCACTCACCATGCCAGATGGCCAAGGTCAACCGGGCGTGGTTGATTTATCAGCCATCAAAAGCATCGAAGTGATGCGCGGACCATTCTCTGCACTTTATGGAAACTCCTCTGGTGGCGTAATTCAAATGCTGACCGAAGACGCACCAAAAACGTTAGAAGTAGGTGGGACTGTGATGTTTGGCAGCGAAGACACCAGACGCCAAATTCTGAACGCAACCGGCACCACAGAAAATATCGAATATTTGCTCAATGTTTCCAACTTTGAATCTGATGGTTACCGCGACCACAGCAAAGCTGACAAACAGGCTGCTACTGCAAAATTTAAAATTAACATAAGCGATGATACAAAACTGACCACCTTGGTGAACTGGTTTGAACAAGATGCCGAAGACCCAACCGGCCTGCCACGCGATGCGGTAACTGGCGCTGCGGCTGCGCCGTCCGCATTTGATGACCCAAAGGGCGTGCCAAATGCAGCTATTAATGCGAACACTCGCGTTAGCCGTAGCCATGCGCAGGTTGGCTTTAATTTGGCACATAATTTCAACGAGAACAACACACTTAACCTGATGACTTATGTCGGTACTAGGGAAAATGCACAAATTTTAGCCACTAACGCAGCTGGTAGAAACGCCAGAAAAAGTGAAATCTCGAGGGAGTTTTACGGCGCAGATTTGCGTTGGGATAACAAAGGACAATTGGCCAGCATGCCCTATAACGTGAGTTTAGGGTTAAATTATGGCAAATCTGAAGATGCCAGACTAGATACAAATATCCTTAGTGCCGGCCTTCCAATAAGCACATTGAACCGTGATGAAGATAATATTGTTGATAATTTCGACCAGTACATTCAGGGCAAGCTTTCAGTTTTAAACAACGTGGATATCCATGCTGGCATACGCCACACTAAGGTAGAGTTGGAAGTTAAAGACCATCTTCTTACTGTATTCGGTGACAATAGCGGCTCTGTTGAGTATAAAAAAACCACACCAGTTATAGGAGCGACCTGGAAAGTCACACCAGCATTTAATCTTTATGCCAACTATGGCAGAGGATTTGAGACACCTACTTTTATTGAAGCGGCTTATGGCGTGCTGTCTGCTGGCGCCACGCCAAACTTAAACCTTAAGCCTAGTGAAAGCCGTAACTATGAAATTGGTGCAAAGGCATTTGTTAGCGATAACACGCAAGTGAACCTGAACATATTTAGAATCACGACCGATGATGAAATTATCATTAAACAGACTGATGCCGCCAATAGAAGCCTTTATGCCAATGCAAATAAAACCAAACGTACTGGCGCAGAACTTTCTATTGAATCAGACTTCTCAAATAATATTTCAACGTATTTTTCTTACTCTTTGCTTAATGCCAAGTTTGATTCAGACTTTGCTGGCGCATCAGGTTTGGTTGCTTCTGGGAACAAAATTCCTGGCACTTACAAAACACAACTTTACGGTGAAGTGGCATGGGAATACGCACCTTGGGGCTTTAGCACCGCGTTAGAAGGCCGCCATAACAGTAAGGTATATGTAAATGATACAAATACGGATACAGCTCCTTCATATACCATATTCAATCTGCGTGCAGGATTTGAGCAAAATGTCGCCAACTGGAACTTTAAAGAGTTTTTACGTGTAGAAAATATTGCTGATAAAGAATATATCGGCTCTGTACGTGTGAATGACGCCAACTTGCGCTTTTTTGAGCCAGCAGCCGACAGAAATTATTTGCTTGGCTTGAGCGCTAACTATAAATTTTAGACTAACAAGTTTAATACATAAATACTGTAGCACTAAAAGCCAGCTAATATTTAGCTGGCTTTTTATTCTGTATGTATCTGTCATCACATCTGCATGGTGATTTTCACAGATTTTTAGTGTTTAATGTCACCTTCAACTACCAACTAGAGCTTAAAAAATGTCCATTACTGTCGATCTAAAAATTCTTGATAACCGCCTGCACCACATGATGCCAAGCTATGCTACCCCTGGCTCTGCTGGTCTAGACTTACGCGCTTGTATTGAACACACGCAGACCATACAGCCAGGTGAAACCGTGATGATTCCTACCGGCATGGCGATTCATATAGACAACACCTACTATGCTGCGCTGATTTTGCCGCGCTCTGGCTTAGGGCACAAACATGGGATTGTTTTGGGTAATTTGGTCGGGCTTATCGATTCAGATTATCAAGGACAATTATTGGTCTCATGCTGGAATCGCAGCAAAGAGCCTTTCATACTCAACCCTATGGAGCGCATTGCCCAACTAGTGATTGTGCCCGTGGTACAGGCAGATTTCCATCTTGTAGACGAATTTACAACTAGTGAGCGTGGAGATGGCGGCTTTGGCAGTACAGGAAAACATTAATAATCCTATATTTAGGTTGAATTAATAGGTGGTTTCATACTATAATTGCGGTCTTTCGCAAAAAGCAAAGTGCTTTAAGTATATTCTGGAGATAACCATGGCACGTGTATGTCAGGTAACAGGCAAAAAGCCGATGGTGGGTAACAATGTTTCTCACGCACAAAATAAAACAAAACGCCGTTTTTTACCAAATTTACAAAACCGTAAATTCTGGGTAGAAAGCGAAAATCGTTGGGTGAGCATGCGTATTACCAACGCAGCATTGCGTACGATTGATAAAAACGGTATTGACTCAGTGCTCGCTAAAATGCGTGCTGCTGGCGAAAAAATCTAGGGAGCATAGCCATGCGTGAAAAAATCAAATTAGAATCTAGTGCTGGTACAGGTCATTTCTATACTACCAGCAAAAACAAGCGTACGATGCCAGAAAAAATGGAGATCAAAAAATTTGATCCTGTGGCTCGTAAACATGTGATGTATAAAGAAGGTAAGCTTAAATAGTTTGAACGTATTAAAAAAACCCGCTAGCGCGGGTTTTTTATTATCTGTTTACTCTGTCTTTGTTTCTAGCTTTGTAAATTCAATCTTATTTTTCTTAAACTCTTTCCAAATCTCCAGATAAAGTGTCGACTGCAATAAGGCGGCGCCGCGCTCAGGATCACCTACCCAAACAACTAATGCCACTTCTACACCGTGCTCATTAAAGCCTTTAATATGCGCTTCCGGTGGCGGTGCTTGTAGTACACGCGCCTGCTTCTGAGCAACCTCACGCATCAATTGCATGGCAAGCTCTAAGTTACTCTTGTGATTAACGGCCATTTGGATTTGTACTCGGGCTTTATGTTCTGTTAACGAATGATTGATGACCGCGCTAGTAATCAATGTTTCGTTAGGAATAATCACATTCGTCCCATCCAGCTTTCCCAATACCATGTAGCGCGAACGCATATCCTGTATCACGCCATAATGCTTATCCACCGAAATGATGTCGCCGATATTCATAGATTTATCTAGCAAGATAATAAAACCACTCACATAATTGCTTGCGATTTTTTGCAACCCAAAACCTAAGCCGACACCAAGTGCACCACCAAATACTGATAGCAGCGTAATATCTAACCCAACTGCTGACAGTGCAATAAGTACCGCAATAAACATAAACAAAATACGTATAAGCTTTACCATTACAACGCGCATGTTCAAACTCACCTGCTCTGCACGCATAAGCTTATTTTCCAACATACGGCTTAACCAAAGCGCGATAAACAAGGTCACCAGGACGGTGAGTATGCCTTGGGTAATCAACAACAAATTTACCGGATTTTTGCCAATGTTAAATTGAATGTCTTCTAGCGCTTTTGTCACATCAGGTAAAAAACCACTTAAGTGCAATGCCAATAGCGCCCAAATTCCCCAAGAAATTACATTTTCTAAGGTTTTAAGTAACCCTCCTGGTGAAAAAATATATCGAATGGCATACACAATCAAACGTATTGCTGCCATAGCCAGCAGAAGCCTGCTAGTAAGAGACAGCATTCCTACATGTTGCCAGCCAGATAGCATCAACTTGGCAAGCCAGACAAGAACTAAAGTTGAAAGGGGAAATAAAACGCGATTAATGCCCCCGATAGCCAGCTTCATATCTTCATGCACACGATTTTCTTGTGCAAGCTTTACCACATAGCCTCGCAGAACGTCATTAATCATCCACGCCGCCACGAAAGCAAATACAATGATCGCCAGTTGCCATATAGCTGCGCGCGAGGAAATATCTGCTAAAACCTCTTGCCAGATTAATTGGATTTCTGAATTCATTTCATTAGCTTATATTAGGAATATCGTAGCCAAGCCCAAAAAGATAAAAAAACCTCCACTATCAGTCATTGCTGTAATTAAGACACTGGATCCTACAGCTGGGTCACGTCCGAATTTATCCATGACCAGTGGTATCATCACTCCCATCACTGCTGCCAGTAATAAATTTAGCGTCATCGCAGCAGTCATTACTAACCCTAACTGATAATTGCCATATAGCGCATATGCAATTATGCCCAGCACACTGCCCCACAGCAAACCGTTGAGAAGCGCGACACCAAGCTCTTTTTTGATAAGTGAATGCATATTGGTTGCCGATATTTGTCCGAGCGCCAACCCTCGTACAATCATGGTGGTAGTCTGATTTCCCGAGTTTCCACCTATTCCTGCCACAATCGGCATCAACGCTGCTAAAGCGACTATCTTCTCAATTGACCCTTCAAATAAGCCAATAACTCGAGAGGCGACAAGCGCCGTCATTAAATTTATCGCGAGCCATGCCCAGCGGTTTTGCACTGATTTCCAGATTGTAGAGAAAAAGTCTTCATCTTCCCGCAGACCCGCCATAGAAAGCATGTCTGACTCTGCCTCATCGCGTATATAATCCATCACTGCATCCACAGTAATACGGCCTACCAATTTATTATTTTTATCGACAACCGGCGCCGTAACCAGATCATATCGTTCAAATGCAGTCGCCACTTCGTCGGCGGTATCTTCGGGGTGAAATAGCACTGCATCTGCAGCCATTACATGATCTACTTCCGCATCTAAATCATTCACCAACATAAGTGAAAGTGGTAATACCCCCTTAATAATATCGTGTCTATCTACCACAAATAACTTATCCGTGTGATCTGGCAATGTACCTAAACGGCGCAGATAGCGATGAGCCACTTCCAGCGTAATATCCTCTCGTATCGTCACAATATCAAAATCCATCAGTGCGCCAACGGTATCTTCAGGATATGAAAGTGCAGACTGCAAACGTTCACGTTTGAGCGAGTCGAGGCTTTCCATCAAATCTTGCAACACATCTTTCGGCAGGTCTGGTGCTAAATCTGCTAACTCATCCGTGTCTAACTGCTCTGCTGCAGCCAATAACTCTTGGCTATCCATATCCGCAATTAGCGTCTGCCTTACCGCATCTGATACCTCAAGCAGAATATCTCCATCACGATCTGCCTTCACTAAATCCCATAAGTAAAGCCGATCATCCAGCGGTAACGCTTCAAGAATATGCGCTACATCCGCTGGGTGCAGACTATCGAGCATATTTTGCAATTTACTCTGGTTTTGTTTGTGTACAAGTGATTCTACAAGGTCATGTTTAGGCATATCCTGCTTATGGACGAGCTCCTCCACCAGCTTATGTTTTTCTAATAAAGAAATCACCTGCTGCAGATTTTCGCTTAAACTGTCTTTAGGTTCTTGAATATCAGCCATTTTTGAGCTTGCTAAATTTCATTGCAATAAAACGTTATTATGATGGTTTTTTGCTATTTCTGAGAAAATGAATGCATTATTTATGCTTAAACTTTTTACCACTTCACACTGTCATCTATGTGAATTAGCCTATGACCTCGTGTCACAACAATGTGACGGCAGTGAATTACAATGTGTCGAGATTATTCATGATGAGAGTTTATTAAACACATATGGCTTAAGCATACCCGTGCTTCAGCGCACAGATACGTTAGCTGAATTAAATTGGCCTTTTGGTGCAGATGACATTCAGCGTTTTCTAGAAGCATAAAAAAACCAGCACTAGGCTGGTTTTTTGTTATCCAATTTTTAAAGAATTTTAATCTACAGAAACGGCCTCAGCACTTGTTTCCGGGCGATCTACCAACTCAACCAATGCCATTGGTGCATTGTCGCCATTACGGAAACCACACTTAAGGATACGTAAATAACCACCCTTACGTGCGTTGTAACGAGGACCTAACTCGCCAAACAACTTGCCAACGATATCACGATCGCGCAACCGACTGAAAGCCAGGCGGCGATTTGCCAAAGTTGCAGATTTACCTAAAGTAATTAATGGCTCCGCAAATTTGCGCAACTCCTTAGCTTTAGGTAGCGTAGTTTTAATAATCTCGTGACGCAACAGCGATGTAGTCATGTTACGAAACATGGCCGAACGATGGCTGCTAGTACGATTTAATTTTCGATTGCTATTACCGTGACGCATAGTAACTTCCTTAAACTTTTAAATTTAGCAATTAAGCTTTTTCAAGACCAACTGGTGGCCAATTTTCCAGCTTCATGCCTAAAGTCAGGCCTTTTGAAGCTAGCACATCTTTAATCTCATTCAGTGATTTGCGGCCTAAGTTAGGTGCTTTCAATAGCTCATTTTCTGTACGTTGGATCAAATCGCCAATGTAGAAAATATTTTCTGCTTTCAAGCAGTTTGCTGAGCGCACTGTCAGTTCTAAATCATCTACTGGGCGCAATAGAATTGGGTCAACTTGTGGTGCCGATTTAACTTCGATCTCACTTGGCGCACCTTCCAGATTAGCAAATACTGAAAGCTGTCCAATCAAGATGCGTGCAGCATCGCGAATAGCTTGCTCTGGTTCGATAATGCCATTAGTTTCAACATCCATAATGAGTTTATCTAAGTCAGTACGCTGTTCAACACGTGCGCTCTCAACTTGGTAGCTCACTTTGTTAATTGGGCTAAATGATGCATCAACCATAATAAAACCTAATGCGCGATCTTCTTGGTTCACTTTCTGACGCGCAGGTACTGGCTGATAGCCACGGCCCATAGTAACCTTAACTTCTAGGTTAAGTTTGCCGCCTTTAGTTAAATGTGCAATTACATGATTTGGATTAACAATCTCAGCATCATGTCCAGTATCAAAATCACCCGCAGTTACAACGCCCTCACCTGACTTACTTAAGGTAAGGATAGTCTCAGCTTTGGTGTTTAGTTTTAATGCAACACCTTTTAAGTTAAGCAGTATGTCTACAACATCTTCTTGTACGCCATCAATCGTAGAATATTCGTGCACAACGCCATCAATTTTTACTTCGGTAATGGCAAAACCAGGGATTGATGACAACAATACACGGCGCAACGCATTGCCTAATGTATAGCCAAAACCACGCTCCATAGGCTCCAAGGTAACACGTGCACGCAAAGGCGTAATTACTTCCACATCAACTACACGTGGTTTTAAATATTCTGTTGGGTTGCTTTGCATAAAATTCCTTGACGTAATTGGTTAATAAAAAGTCTGTACTAAGTCTTAATTACTTAGAATACAGCTCGACTACCAATGATTCGTTAATGGTTGAAGGCAAATCTTCACGTTGTGGCTTAGCTTTAAATGTGCCTTTAAATGCCTTAACATCTACTTCTAACCATTCTGGGAAGCCGCGCTGTTCCGCTGCCTCCAACGCGCCCTTAATACGTAATTGTTGTTTTGCAGCTTCTGCTACAGATACTACATCACCAGCTTTTACTTGGTATGATGGGATATTCACGCGCTTACCATTCACCAATACGCTGTTATGGCGCACGATTTGACGCGCTTCTGTACGAGAACCACCAAGACCCATGCGATACGCAACGTTGTCTAAACGGCATTCAAGCAATTGCAACAAGTTTTCGCCAGTGATGCCTTTTTGACGGTCTGCTTCTGCGTAATAGCTACGGAACTGCGCTTCCAGGACGCCGTAAATACGGCGTACTTTTTGTTTCTCGCGCAATTGCACGCCATAATCTGATAAACGTGAATTGCGACGCTGACCGTGTTGGCCAGGCGGGAAATTACGTTTTTCGATTGCGCACTTGTCTGTAAAGCACTTTTCAGCCTTCAGGAACAATTTTTCGCCTTCACGGCGGCATTGACGGCATTTAGGATCTAAGTTTCTAGCCAATTTATATCTCCAGTATTCTTTATATCTTAAATACGACGTTTTTTAGGCGGACGGCAGCCATTGTGCGGCACTGGTGTCACATCGGTAATGCTGGTAATTTTGAAACCAGCTGCGTTAAGTGCGCGCACAGCAGATTCACGGCCTGGACCCGGGCCCTTAATACGCACCTCAAGGTTTTTTACACCAGACTCTTGTGCAGATTTACCTGCAACCTCTGCTGCAACTTGTGCCGCAAATGGCGTACTTTTACGTGAGCCCTTAAAACCTTGCCCGCCTGAAGTTGCCCATGACAAGGCATTTCCTTGACGATCCGTGATGGTAATAATAGTGTTATTAAAAGATGCATGCACGTGGGCAATCCCCTCGGCAACGTTCTTTTTAACCTTTTTTCTTACGCGTACATTAGCTTTTGCCATGTTGTCCTTACCTATAAATTCTATTTAGCTTGTTTAATTGCTTTAACTGGACCTTTACGCGTACGCGCATTGGTTTTTGTACGTTGACCACGCACTGGCAAGCCACGACGGTGGCGCACGCCACGGTAGCAGTTCAAGTCCATCAAACGTTTGATGTTCATTGAAACTTCACGACGTAAGTCACCTTCTACCTTTACCTTGGCAACCTCATCACGCAGCTTTTCAACCTCAGCATCGTTCAAATCTTTAACTTTTGCTGTCGCAAGCACGCCCGCAGCAGCACATATTTTTTGGGCAGTATTTCTGCCAATGCCATAAATAGATGTCAAAGCAACATCTGCATGTTTATGATTCGGGATATTTACCCCAGCTATACGAGCCATACTTTTAACTCCAAAATGAATCGCTACTTAAATCTACGACCAAATAAAAAAGCCTTGCATTCTAACAGGTTACACTCAGTTTTTCAAACCAAGCAACCTTACCAAATCAAGAAATTATCCCTGACGTTGTTTATGGCGCGGGTCTGTGCAAATGATACGCACAACACCACGGCGGCGCACCACTTTACAGTTGCGGCATAATTTTTTTACTGATGCACGAACTCTCATAATTAACCTCTTTACTTTAATCTCAACTACTTTGCGCGGAAAGTTATCCTCGCCCTTGTTAAATCGTAAGGTGTCATTTCTACCGTCACCTTGTCTCCTGGCAAAATACGTATATAGTGCATGCGCATTTTTCCAGATATATACCCTAAAACTGTGTGGCCATTTTCCAGCTTAACCTTAAACGTCGCATTTGGGAGATTTTCTAAGATCTCCCCCTGCATCTCGATACGGTCTTCCTTGGCCATCTCTGCTCTCAGGCGCTTCTAGCGAACGCTAGCACCGCCTTTAAAGTTAGCTTTTTTCAACAAACCTTCGTATTGATGCGACATTAAATGTGATTGCACTTGAGCCATAAAATCCATCGTCACCACCACAATAATCAATAACGAAGTACCACCAAAATAAAACGGTGTATTAAATTTCAAAATCAAAAACTCTGGCAACAGACAAACCAAGGTGATGTAAAACGCACCTATCAATGTTAACCGACCCATAATTGTGTCAATATATTTTGCCGTTTGCTCTCCTGGACGTATTCCAGGGACAAATGCACCACTTTTCTTTAAATTCTCTGCTGTCTCTTTTGGGTTAAACACTAATGCGGTATAAAAGAAACAGAAAAATATAATTGCTGCCGCAAATAACAGAATGTATATCGGCTGACCCGGGGATAGCACGCTCGCAATATCCTTCAACCAGTACATTCTTTCACTACTACCAAACCAACCAGCCAATGTTGCTGGAAACAAAATAATACTTGATGCGAAAATCGGCGGGATTACCCCAGCCATATTTAGCTTCATCGGCAAGTGTGTAGTTTGACCACCCATCACTTTATTGCCCACTTGGCGCTTCGCATAGTTCACCGTAATCTTGCGTTGACCACGCTCTACAAAAACTACTAATGCAGTCACTAATAACGTTGCCGCAAACAAGAACACTACCAATGGTATTGAAAAAGCACCCGTTCTTGCCAACTCTAATGTACTGCCAATCGCATGCGGCAACCCAGCAACAATACCCGCGAAGATGATAATGGAAATACCATTTCCAATTCCACGCTCGGTAATTTGCTCGCCCAGCCACATCAAAAACATCGTACCGCCAACCAGCGTTACTACTGTAGTCAGTCTGAACGCCATGCCTGGATCCAACACTAACCCAGCCTGACTTTCAAACGCAATCGCAATGCCCAGTCCTTGAAAAGTCGCCAAAATCACAGTGCCATAGCGCGTATATTTGGTGATTAAACGCCTCCCGGCTTCACCTTCTTTTTTCAACTGCTCCAACTTTGGCGAAACAACCGACATTAACTGCATAATAATAGAAGCAGAAATGTACGGCATGATTCCAAGTGCGAACACTGTAAACCTTGACAGGGCGCCACCTGAGAACATGTTAAACATACCCAAAATACCGCCGCTCTGCGCATCAAACAACTGTTTCAACACTGCAGGATCAATCCCCGGCACTGGAATATGTGCGCCTAAGCGGTAAACTACTAGCGCACCTAAGACAAACCACAAGCGGCTCTTAAGCTCGCTCATTTTTCCAAAAGATTTCAATAAACTATCTTGTGCCAAGTTCAGTTCTCTTAGACTTTGGTTTCTTAAGCTTCTACCACTTTGCCGCCAGCCGCTTCAATCGCAGCGCGCGCGCCTTTAGTCAAAAGCAAACCTTGCACTTGTACTTTTTTAGTCAGCTCTCCAGACAAGTAAACTTTGACCGCTTTCACAGTTCCAGAAACCAATTTTGCCTCTTTCAAAGCCAGCATATCAATCACTTTTGCATCCAGCTCTAACAACTCACTAGTGCGGATACGTGCCGTGTCGGCCTTAGTCATGGATTTAAAACCACGCTTTGGCAAGCGACGTTGCAATGGCATTTGACCGCCTTCAAAGCCCACTTTATGAAAACCGCCTGCACGTGAGTGCTGACCTTTATGGCCACGACCTGCAGTTTTACCTAAACCGGAACCTATGCCACGACCTACGCGACGCGCTACTTTTTTTGCACCTTCTGCAGGTTTAATTGTATTTAATTGCATTATCCTTCTACCTTTAAGAGATAGTTGACTTTGTTTATCATGCCGCGAACAGCTGGCGTATCTTGTAGTTCAACCGTATGGTGCATGCGACGCAAACCCAAACCTTTTACAGTTGCTTTGTGCGCTTCAATTCTGCCAATAACGCTTCTAACCAAAGTCACTTTAACCGTAGCGCCTGTTTCTTTTTTTGCTTTAGCCATCATTAGCCTCTAATTTCTTCTACTGATTTACCACGTTTTGCAGCAATTTCAGAAGGTGTATTCATCGCTTCTAAGCCATTCAATGTTGCGCGAACGACGTTGTAAGGATTCGTTGAACCGATACATTTTGCCAACACGTTCGTTACACCCATTACCTCAAAAATCGCGCGCATCGCACCACCAGCAATAATGCCCGTACCTTCAGAAGCTGGCTGAATAAACACTTTAGCCGCACCAAACGTACCAGTAACTGCGTGATGTAGCGTACCATTGTTCAAATTGATTTTGAGCATGCCACGACGTGCTTCATCCATGGCTTTTTGTACAGCAACCGGCACTTCACGCGCCTTGCCTTTACCCATGCCAACCGCACCATCGCCATCACCTACCACGGTAAGTGCTGCAAAACTCATAATACGACCACCCTTAACCGTTTTGCTTACACGGTTAACAGTAATCATCTTTTCACGCAAACCGTCTGTTTGCTGTGCTTGCTGTTCAAAATCTTTAGCCATATTGTCTATACTCGCTTATTAAAATGACAAGCCGTTTTCACGCGCTGCATCTGCCAAGGCCTTGATACGGCCATGATACTTGTACCCGGAACGATCAAAAGCTACTTTTGTAACGCCAGCTTTTTTTGCAATCTCAGCAATGCGCTTACCAATCACCGCAGCGGCTTCTACGTTGCCACCGTTTTTTACTTTTTTACGCACTTCAGCTTCTGCAGTCGAGGCACTTGCCAGCACCTTATCACCGCTAGCAGCAATGATTTGTGCATAAATATGCAAATTTGTACGATGCACACTTAGGCGCGTTACTTGTTGCTTGGCAATATTGGCACGGGTTTTACGTGCACGGCGCAAGCGATTATCTACGGTAGTCATGTTTTAGCCTTATTCCTAATTAATCTGCTATCTAATTATTTTTTCTTGGTTTCTTTAATTTGAACCACTTCATCAGCGTAACGCACACCCTTGCCTTTATATGGCTCTGGAGCACGATAACCACGAATTTGCGCAGCCACTTGGCCAAGCACTTGTTTATCCACACCAGTTAAAATCACCTCTGTTGGAGTTGGTGTTTGTACTGTAACGCCCGCTGGCATTTTATGGTTAATTGGATGTGAATAACCCAATTCCAAATTCAGCATCGCACCTTGTGCCTGCGCTTTGTAACCAACACCAATCAGTGTAAGTTTGCGCGTAAAGCCTTGCGAAACGCCTTGTACCATATTAGCAACCAACGCGCGCGTTGTGCCTGACATGGCGCGCGAATGTTGACTATCATTAGCAGCAACAAAAGTAATCGTTTCACCTTCGCGGTTTAACTTAACCGCATCAGTTAGCGCATGAGAAAGCTTACCTAATGGGCCGCTTACTTCAATGCTTGCTGCACTTAAGGCAACTTGAACTTTATCTGGAATAGCGACTGGATTTTTAGCAACACGTGACATTTGCTTCTCCTTAAGCCACTACGCACAGCACTTCGCCACCAATACCGGCTGCTTGTGCTTTACGATCTGTCATTACACCCTTGGAAGTAGACACAATTGTCACACCAAGACCATTCATTACTTTAGGGATATTTTGACCGCTTTTATATACGCGCAAGCCAGGTTTACTGATACGCTCAATCATCTCAATCACAGGACGTCCAGCATAATACTTCAAGCTAATATTTAGCGTTGGCTTGCCATCATTTGGCAAGACGGCGAAGTCTTCAATGTAGCCTTCGTCTTTTAATACATTAGCAATAGCACCTTTTAACTTAGATGCTGGCATAGAAACCGATAGTTTGTTAACCATTTGCGCATTACGAATACGCGTTAACATGTCGGCGATTGGATCACTCATACTCATAGATCTGTTCCTTAAGTTACCAGCTGGCTTTGGTGACGCCTGGCACTTGGCCACTCATCATCAAATCACGCAATTTACTACGCCCTATACCAAACTTGCTAAATACTCCACGTGGGCGACCTGTTAGGGCACAACGGTTGCGCAGACGCACCGGGCTTGAGTTACGCGGCAAAGCTTGCAATTTCATGCGCGCTTCACGACGCTCTTCTGCGCTGGCTTTTTGATCGTTAATTGTTGCATTTAACGCATCACGCTTTGCTGCGAATTTTTTTACGGTGTCGCGACGTTTAATCTCGCGCTCTGTCATACATGTTTTTGCCATGTCTTACCCTCTAAAAGGAAAGTTAAACGCAGAAAGCAAGGCTTTTGCTTCTTCGTCGGTTTTTGCCGTTGTGGTAATCGTAATATTCATACCGCGAATCGCGTCAATCTTGTCATACTCGATTTCCGGGAAAATGATTTGCTCTTTAACACCCATATTGTAGTTACCGCGACCATCAAAAGATTTTGCAGAAATACCGCGGAAGTCACGAATACGAGGAATAGCGATGGTTACCAGACGGTCTAAGAATTCATACATACGCTCGCGGCGTAGCGTTACTTTGCAACCAACAGGATAATCATCACGGATTTTAAACGCAGCCACTGACTTCTTGGCTTTAGTGACGACAGCTTTTTGGCCAGCAATTTTCTGCATGTCACCAACCGCGTTTTCCATCACTTTTTTATCTGCAACCGCCTCACCTACACCCATATTGAGTGTAATCTTTTCAATACGGGGCACTTGCATTGGCGAAGTGTATCCGAACTGCTCTGTCATTTTTTTAACGACTGAATCTTTGTAAATTTGTTTTAAGCGCGCCATCTTTTATCCTATGCGATTACTTTGCGTCTATTACTTAGAATCCACGGCTTCGCCGTTAGATTTAAACACTCGAATCTTGCTACCGTCTTTCAACATCTTGTAGCCCACACGATCAGCTTTTTGTGTAGCCGCATTAAACAGTGCGACATTCGAGATATGAATTGGCATTTCTTTGCTAACAATACCACCCGTCAAACCCTTCATCGGATTTGGTTTCGCGTGCTTTTTGGCAACGTTAATTCCTTCAACCACCACTTGGTCAGTATCAAGCACCAACGTAACAACGCCACGTTTGCCTTTGTCTTTACCTGCATTAATGATGACTTGGTCACCTTTATGAATTTTGCTCATCTTATTGTCCCGTTACTTCACTCTTACAATACTTCAGGTGCCAAGGAAACGATCTTCATGAAACGCTCAGAACGCAACTCACGCGTTACTGGCCCGAAAATACGCGTGCCAATTGGTTCAAGCTTAGCGTTTAATAATACAGCCGCATTAGTATCAAATTTTACCAATGAACCATCTGGACGGCGCACGCCTTTAGCTGTACGCACCACAACTGCGTTATATACCTCGCCTTTTTTGACGCGGCCGCGCGGCGCAGCATCTTTAATGCTGACCTTAATCACATCGCCAATACTGGCATAACGACGCTTAGAACCGCCCAATACTTTGATGCATTGCACAGAACGAGCACCAGTGTTATCGGCCACTTCAAGCCTTGACTGCATTTGAATCATGAGAATAATCTCCAACTTAATCCGTATTAACCAAACTAGCCGCATTTTTTAATGACGGCCAATAGACCACGGTCAGTATTGGGGCACCTGCTTTTATAGCGAGCTAAGAGTTCTAACTAACTAAGAGTGCCGAAAAGTCCAACATTATATACTGCTTATGCATTCTCTATCAACAAGAAAATGCAATTTCAGCCAACTAATTACGCTTTACTCGCTACTTTACTCACTACCCAGCTTTTTGTTTTCGAAAGTGGGCGACTTTCTGTAATAGTCACTAAATCGCCTTCTTTACATGCATTTGTTTCATCATGTGCATGAAATTTTTTCGATTTAGAAATCACTTTACCGATTAATGGGTGTTTAACTTTACGCTCAACTAACACCACGACGGTTTTGTCCATCTTGTCACTTACTACGCGGCCGCTTAAAGAGCGAACGACTTTTGCTTGTTCAGTCATTTTTTATCCCTCTACGCTTTCGCTTTTTCAGCGAGCACTGTTTTAACGCGCGCGATATCGCGACGTGTTTTTTGAATTTGATCAGGTTTGTTCAATTGCTGTGTTGCAGATTGCATGCGCAATGAAAATTGTGCGCGACGCAACTCAATCAACTCGGCATTTAACTCATCCGTTTTTTTATTTCTTAATTCACTAGCTTTCATTTTATCTTCCTAACTACCAATGTGACGTGACATAAACACGGTTTCGATTGGCAATTTAGCTGCGGCTAATTTGAATGCTTCACGCGCCAATTCCTCGCTTACGCCATCCATCTCGTATAGCATTTTGCCTGGTTGGATTTGAGCAACGTAGTACTCGGTACTGCCCTTACCGTTACCCATACGGACTTCAGCCGGTTTTTTAGAGATTGGCTGATCTGGGAAAATACGAATCCAAACGCGACCACCACGCTTAATGTGACGTGTCATCACACGACGCGCTGCTTCGATTTGACGTGCAGTCAAACGACCACGACCAATCGCTTTTAATCCAAAATCACCAAAACTTACTTTATTACCTGTTGTTGCAATGCCCTTGTTGCGGCCTTTTTGCATCTTGCGGTATTTTTGTCTAGACGGTTGCAGCATCTTTAGCCCTCGGCTTTCTTACTTTTTTCTCTGGTTCTGCTGTTGGCTCCGCTGCAGCTTGTGCTGCCATCGTAGCTAAGCCAACAGGTGTATTCTCTGCGAACACTTCACCTTTAAACACCCAAACTTTAATGCCGATGATGCCATAGGTAGTTGAAGCTTCTGCAACACCATAGTCAATATCAGCACGCAGTGTATGAAGTGGCACACGGCCTTCGCGGTACCACTCAGTACGCGCAATCTCAATACCATTCAAACGTCCAGAGGACATAATCTTGATACCTTGAGCGCCCAAACGCATCGCATTTTGCATCGCACGCTTCATTGCACGACGGAACATCACACGTTTTTCTAACTGCTGCGCAATCGATTGAGCAATCAATGTTGCATCAATTTCAGGCTTACGCACTTCTTCAATATTCAAATGTACCGGCACGCCCATCAGACCTTGCAAGCTAGCGCGTAAAGATTCAATATCTTCACCCTTCTTGCCAATCACCACGCCTGGACGAGCGCTGTAAATCGTAATTTTTGCATTTTTAGCCGGACGCTCAATAACAATACGGCTTACTGCCGCGCTAGCTAATTTTTTGTTTAAGAACTCACGCACTTTGATGTCGCTTTGCAACATCGCAGGAAAGTTTTTAGTATTTGCATACCAACGTGAAGACCAGTTTTTTTGAACTGCTAGGCGGAAGCCAATTGGATTAATCTTTTGTCCCATGTTATGCCTTTGCGTCGCCGACTGTCACATGAATGTGGCAGGTTGGTTTAGTGATACGCCCTGCGCGGCCTTTGGCGCGAGCACGAATTCTTTTTAGCACAATGCCTTTATCAACATAAATTGAAGTTACTTTCAATTCATCGATATCCGCACCATTGTTATGTTCCGCATTGGCAATCGCAGATTCCACGACCTTCTTAATCACTTCCGCACCTTTTTTAGGTGTAAAAGTTAAGATATTCAATGCGTGATCGACTTTCTTGCCGCGCACAAGGTCTGCCACCAGTCTCGCTTTTTGCGGAGAAAGATGCACACCCTTTAAGATTGCTGTTACTTGCATCATAAGCTCCTATTTGCTCGCTTTTCTGTCAGCCGCATGACCTTTGAACGTGCGGGTTAACGCAAATTCGCCGAGCTTGTGACCTACCATGTTTTCAGAAATTAGCACCGGCACATGTTGCTTGCCATTGTGTATTGCGATTGTTAAGCCGATAAAATCAGGCAAAATGGTAGAACGACGTGACCAAGTTTTGATTGGTTTACGGTCACGCGCTGCCGCAGCGACCTCTACTTTTTTTGCCAAATGTCCATCTACAAATGGACCTTTTTTAACTGAACGTGCCATATGATTACCTTACGCCTCTCGGACGACGACTAATACGCATGTTATCTGTACGCTTGCTGCTACGTGTACGATAACCCTTAGTTTTTTGACCCCATGGACTGACTGGATTCATACCAGCTGCAGTACGGCCTTCACCACCACCGTGCGGGTGATCAACCGGGTTCATTACCACACCGCGAACGGTTGGACGAACACCGCGCCAACGCATTGCACCAGCTTTACCGATTGAACGGAGTGAATGCTCTTCATTACCCACTTCGCCCAAAGTCGCTTTGCAATCCACATGAACGCGGCGAACCTCACCTGAACGTAAACGCAATTGCGCATAAGCACCTTCACGAGCAAGCAGTTGTACTGAAGTGCCAGCCGAACGTGCCAACTGCGCACCTTTGCCTGGTTGCAATTCGATACAATGGATCGTACTGCCTACCGGGATATTACGCAGTGGTAAAGCATTACCGACTTTAATTGGCGCTTCTGCACCACTAATCAACTGTGTACCAGCAGCAACGCCGCGTGGCGCAATAATGTAACGACGCTCGCCATCAGCGTAGCAAAGCAATGCGATATGCGCTGTGCGATTTGGATCATATTCAATATGCTCGACTTTCGCAGGAATGCCGTCTTTATTACGACGGAAATCGATAATACGGTAATGTTGCTTATGACCACCACCTTGATGGCGCACTGTAATGCGGCCATCAGTGTTACGGCCAGCATTTTTACTTTGACTTTCCAACAACGGCGCGTGTGGTTTACCTTTATGCAAATCAGGCGTAACCACCTTGAGTACACCACGGCGGCCGGGGGAAGTTGGTTTGACTTTAATTAATGCCATCTCTTCTCTCCTTATTCGCCAGCTGCAAAGTTAATTTCTTGACCTGGCTTCAAGCTCACGTAAGCTTTTTTCCAGTCATTACGCTTGCCCATACGACGGCCAGCACGCTTAGTCTTACCACCAACATTGGCAACAGTTACGCCTTCAACCTCAACCTTAAAAACCAACTCGACGGCTGCTTTAATTTCAGGTTTAGTAGCATCTGTACGCACTTTGAATGCGATTTGCTGATAATTATCCGCAATATGCGTTGCCTTCTCAGTAATTTGTGGGGCAAGAATGACTTGCAACAAACGATCTTGCACATGAACGCTAATATTTTTAGCTTCCGTGTTTTTTGTGGCGCTCGGTTTCTTAGGCGCTGCCTTAGCTTTGCTTTCGCTCTTAGTCACGCTTTTTTTCGTATCTGCGTTCATGCTAGCATCTCCTCAAGCTTCTTCACTGCTCCAGCGGTCAGCCAATACTTTTGGGAAGCGCACTAAGCTGACAGGGTCTGCATACTGCGCTTCAACCACCATCACATTAGTTAAATTGCGTGAAGATAAATATAAATTCTCATCAAAGCCGTCTGTCAGCAATAACACGCCATCCGCATAACCCAAGCCTTTGATTTTCTCTACGAATTGCTTAGTTTTAGGCGCTGCTATTTTGAAGTCTTCAACAACTGCAATACGCTCTTGACGAACCAGTTCAGACAAAATCGTTTGCATGCCAGCACGGTAAGCCTTACGGTTTACTTTATGGCTGTAATTTTCATTTGGGCTATTTGGGAATGCACGACCGCCTCCGCGCCAAATTGGGCTTGAGGTCATACCAGCACGTGCGTTACCTGTACCTTTTTGCGCATACGGTTTATGCGTGGTATGCGCTACGGTTGCGCGGGTTTTTTGTGCGCGTGTCGCAGTGCGTGAATTTGCCATATAAGCAACCACTACTTGGTGAACTAGCGCTTCGTTAAACTCGCGACCAAAAGTCACATCAGAAACTGTGACGCCTTTTTTCGCGGCTTTACCATTGTTATCGATTAATTTAATTTCCATGATTAGCCTCCCCGTGCTTTAGTTGCTTTGGCTTTAATGGCTGGACGTACAACAACATCACCGCCCTTAGCACCAGGGATTGCACCTTTGATCAACAGCAGATTACGCTCTGCGTCTACACGAACTACTTCCAGATTCTGTGTAGTCACTGTCACAGCACCTAAATGACCGGGCATACGCTTACCAGGGAATACTCGACCCGGATCCTGCGCCATACCAATAGAGCCAGGTACGTTGTGTGAACGTGAGTTACCGTGAGAAGCCCGGTTTGATTTGAAATGGTGACGTTTAATTGCGCCTGCAAAACCTTTACCAATCGAGGTGCCAGTGACATCCACTAATTCACCTGCCTGGAAAAGCTCAACAGTAACATTGGTACCAACTGCATGATTAGCAGTCACATCAGCACCTACGTTGAATTCTTTTATGCCCGAACCAGCCGCAACACCTGCTTTAGCAAAATGTCCAGTCAGTGCTTTGTTAATACGGCTAGCGCGACGCTCGCCAAAAGCAACCTGAAGGCCGTTATAGCCATCGGTTTCGACAGTTTTGATCTGAGTCACACGGTTTGGCGTAACCTCTAGCACGGTTACTGGGATGCTTGCGCCATCTTCAGTAAACACGCGGGTCATACCCACCTTGCGACCAATAAGCCCTAAGCTCATGATCGATTCCTTATTATTTAGTTAAAAAGCCGATTACAATTGACCGACTTCTGTGAAAGAGCGCGGATTATACCGAACTCCCATTCTTTTTACAACAAATTAGTTACTTACAACTTAATTTCTACGTCTACACCTGCTGGAAGATCTAACTTCATCAAAGCATCTACCGTTTTATCCGTTGGATCTACAATATCCATCAAGCGTTGATGCGTGCGAATCTCAAACTGATCACGCGATGTCTTGTTAACGTGTGGTGAGCGTAAAATATCAAAACGTTCAATACGTGTAGGCAATGGCACTGGGCCTTTAACTACTGCGCCAGTACGTTTGGCAGTTTCAACAATCTCTTGAGCAGATTGATCAATCAAACGATAATCAAATGCTTTTAAACGAATACGAATTTTTTGCGCTGCCATGTCTTTTCCTTATAAAGAGCGAAACGGCAGACTTTAGCCTGCCGTTTAATTAAATTACAAATTATTCAATGATCTTAGCGACCACGCCTGCACCAACCGTACGGCCACCTTCACGAATCGCAAAACGTAAACCTTCTTCCATCGCAATCGGAGCAATCAATGTCACTGTGATAGTTACGTTATCACCTGGCATCACCATTTCTGTACCTGCTGGCAACTCTACAGCACCAGTCACGTCCGTCGTACGGAAGTAAAACTGTGGACGGTAACCTTGGAAGAATGGCGTATGACGACCACCTTCATCTTTACCCAACACGTAGATTTCTGCTGTAAATTTGGTGTGTGGCTTGATTGAACCTGATTTCGCCAACACTTGGCCGCGTTCTACTTCTTCACGTTTTGTACCACGCAGCAACACACCTACGTTATCGCCTGCTTGACCTTGGTCCAGCAACTTACGGAACATCTCAACGCCAGTACAAGTGGTTTTAAGTGTTGGCTTGATACCAACGATTTCAATTTCTTCACCAACCTTAACAATGCCGCGTTCAATACGGCCTGTTACCACAGTACCACGGCCAGAAATTGAGAATACGTCTTCCACTGGCATCAAGAATGCGCCATCAATCGCGCGCTCTGGCATTGGAATATATGAATCCAATGCATCAGCCAATTTCAAGATCGACGGCTCGCCGTATTCAGATTGGTCACCTTCTAAAGCCATTTAGCTGAACCAATAATCAATCGGTGTATCATCGCCTGGGAAGTCATATTTAGAAGAAGCTCACGAATTTCCATTTCAACCAATTCAAACAACTCTTTATCATCCACCATGTCGGCTTTGTTCATATACACAACAATGTATGGCACGCCAACTTGGCGGGCTAACAAGATGTGCTCACGGGTTTGTGGCATTGGGCCGTCAGCTGCTGAACAAACCAAAATCGCGCCATCCATTTGTGCAGCGCCAGTAATCATGTTCTTCACATAGTCCGCATGGCCTGGGCAATCCACGTGCGCATAGTGACGAGTTGCCGTCTCATACTCAACGTGCGCAGTATTAATCGTAATACCACGCGCTTTCTCTTCCGGCGCCGCATCAATTTGATCGTACGCCTTAGATTCACCACCAAATTTCTTTGCAACAATCGTCGTAATCGCTGCCGTCAACGTCGTCTTACCATGATCCACGTGACCAATTGTACCCACGTTCACGTGTGGCTTTGTACGCTCAAATTTGCCTTTTGCCATGTTTGTTTCCTTTAATCTAATACTTAAATTAAATTACTATTTTTTGTTGATTATGGCATCTGCCACGTTTCTTGGTGCTTCTGTGTAATGCTTAAATTCCATAGTATAGCTTGCACGGCCTTGCGACAACGAACGCACCGCAGTCGAATAACCAAACATTTCTGCCAATGGCACTTCCGCACGAATCACTTTACCCGGTGCGTTATCTTCCATGCCTTGAATCATGCCGCGACGTGAAGATAAGTCACCCATCACGTCACCCATATAATCTTCAGGCGTCTCAACTTCAACCGACATCATTGGCTCAAGTAAAACTGGATCCGCTTTACGCATGCCGTCTTTAAAACCCATTGACGCCGCCATTTTAAATGCGTTTTCATTCGAGTCAACGTCATGGTATGAACCATCAAACAATGTTACTTTGACATCAACCACTGGGAATCCAGCCAAAATACCTGCTGGAATGGTTTCGCGCAGACCTTTTTCAACTGCTGGAATAAACTCGCGGGCACAGTACCGCCTTTAATGGCATCCACAAACTCAAAGCCTTTACCAGCTTCGTTTGGCTCCATTTTCAACCATACATGACCGTATTGACCTTTACCACCAGACTGCTTAACGAACTTACCTTCAACTTCGACCATTTTCCTAATCGCTTCACGGTATGCAACTTGTGGCGCACCTACGTTGGCTTCAACGCCAAATTCGCGCTTCATGCGATCAACCAGAATTTCCAAGTGCAACTCGCCCATACCAGAAATAATGGTTTGGTTAGTTTCCTCATCTGTTTTCACGCGGAAAGAAGGATCTTCTTGCGCCAAACGATTGAGTGCAATACCCATTTTTTCTTGGTCAGCCTTGGTTTTTGGCTCAACTGCAACGTGAATCACTGGCTCAGGGAAAATCATGCGCTCAAGAATAATTTCGGTATTCAAGGCACACAAAGTATCACCAGTAGTCGCATCTTTTAAGCCAACTGCTGCGGCGATATCGCCTGCGCGCACCTCTTCGAGCGGCACGCGGTTATTAGCATGCATTTGCACAATACGACCAATACGCTCTTTTTTGCCCTTAATGGGGTTGTAAACAGTATCACCTGCATTAATCACGCCAGAATATACGCGGAAGAAAATCAACTGACCAACAAATGGGTCAGTCATAATTTTGAACGCCAAAGCAGAGAATTTTTCATCGTCAGCCGCTCTAAGGAACATCTCTTTGCCGTCTTCATCTTCTGCACGAGTTGGCGGAATATCCGTTGGCGCTGGCATCAACTCAACCACCTTATCCAACATCGCCTGCACACCTTTATTTTTAAAGGCTGAACCGCACATCATTGGCACGATTTCTGAAGCAATAGTACGAATACGCAAACCCTGAATAATATCAGCCTCTGACAGCTCACCTTCTTCAAGGTATTTATTCATCAAATCTTCGTTGGCTTCGGCAGCCGCCTCTACCATATTTTCGCGCCATTTTTTGCAATCTGCAGCCAAATCAGCGGGAATATCACGGTAATCAAATTTCATACCTTGAGATGCTTCATCCCAATAAATCGCCTTCATTTTGATTAAATCGACAACGCCTTCAAATTTCTCTTCGGCGCCAATTGGCACTTGCAAAGGTATTGGGTTAGCTTTAAGACGTGCACGCATTTGATCGTACACTTTGAAGAAGTTAGCACCGGCACGGTCCATCTTGTTGACGAACGCTAAACGCGGTACTTTGTATTTGTTGGCTTGACGCCAAACAGTTTCAGATTGTGGTTGTACACCACCCACAGCACAGTAAACCATACATGCGCCATCCAGCACACGCATTGAACGCTCTACCTCAATTGTAAAGTCAACGTGGCCAGGGGTGTCGATGATGTTAATACGATGTTGATCGAACTGATTAGCCATACCTTTCCAAAAACAGGTAGTAGCCGCTGAAGTAATGGTAATACCGCGCTCTTGCTCTTGCTCCATCCAGTCCATGGTAGCCGCACCATCATGCACTTCACCAATTTTATGGTTTACGCCGGTGTAGAAAAGAATACGCTCAGTAGTCGTTGTTTTACCTGCGTCAATATGCGCAGAAATACCGATGTTACGGTAGCGATTAATAGGGGTTTGACGAGCCACAGTATTTACCTTTACTTAAATTCTTAAAGAGCGAGTTGCCTAAAATTAAAACTTAATAATTAAAATCTAAAATGCGAGAATGCTTTATTGGCCTCTGCCATTCGATGCACTTCTTCACGCTTTTTCATTGCTGAACCACGGCCTTCAGAAGCTTCGATTAATTCAGCCGCCAAGCGTAAACCCATTGATTTTTCACCACGCTTACGCGCTGCATCACGCAACCAACGCATTGCCAACGCACTACGACGGCTTGGACGAACTTCAACGGGCACTTGATAGTTAGCACCGCCAACACGGCGAGATTTGACCTCGACCAGTGGGCGCAAATTTACCAAAGCGGTTGTAAACACTTCCAGTGCATCTTTACCACTCTTTGTAGACACTTGGTCAAAAGCACCATATAAAATGCGCTCGGCAACTGATTTTTTACCACCAGTCATCAATACATTTACAAATTTAGACACTTCTTGGCTACCAAATTTAGGGTCTGGCAAAATGTTACGTTTGGGAACTTCTCTACGTCTTGGCATTATCTTCTCTATTCTATTTATGTTTTGCTAGCGACTACTTTAGCAAGGCCTGTATGGCCGCATTAAATTAACTGATTATTACGCTGCTTTACCTTCTTTAGGACGTTTTGCACCATATTTTGAACGTGATTGTTTACGATCCTTAACACCTGCCGTATCCAAACTACCGCGCACCATGTGGTAACGTACACCCGGCAAGTCTTTTACACGACCGCCACGCAACAAGACCACGCTATGCTCTTGCAGGTTATGGCCTTCACCACCGATGTAGCTAATCACTTCATAGCCATTAGTCAAGCGCACTTTAGCCACTTTACGTAACGCAGAGTTCGGCTTTTTAGGCGTTGTAGTGTAAACACGCGTGCATACCCCACGCTTTTGTGGGCAAGCTTCAAGTGCTGGCACTTTGCTTTTTGTCACCACTTTAGCGCGTGGCTTGCGAATTAACTGATTAATGGTTGGCATTGCCGGTAACCCTTTTAAAATTCTTCAAAATATTACAAAAACCCAGATATTACAGAAAACAAAACATCACAATAGGCAATGAGCCTATTCTGAAAAACTCAGCATTGTATGGAGCGGCTGTCTTTGTGTCAAGCTAAAAGTAGTCAGCTTGTAAACCTAAATACTTAAAACCCTGACACAAAAACAACAACTTCAATTACTCTGCCGCGGCCTCAACATTAGGCGTTGTTTCAGTATTCGCCGTTGTATCTACCGCTACGCCTTCATCCGCAACTGGCGCTTCTTCACTTGCTTGTGTAGCAAACAATTCTTCCGCCGCTACAGCCGCCGCACTAGGGCCTTCTGTCAGACCCAAGGCTTTTTGTTTACGTGTTTCATGATATGCCAATCCCGTACCTGCTGGAATTAAGCGACCTACAATCACGTTTTCTTTCAAGCCGCGCAGATCATCTCGTTTGCCTAAGATTGCAGCCTCAGTTAGGACGCGAGTAGTTTCTTGGAACGATGCCGCTGAAATAAATGAATCAGTCGACAATGACGCCTTGGTAATACCGAGCAACACATACTCAAATACCGCTGGACGTTTGTCTTGTGCAACTACTTTTTCATTCTCAGCCAACACGTCTGCACGCTCTACTTGCTCACCTTGAATAAAGCCGGTGTCACCCGCATCGGTAATTCGTACACGGCGCAACATTTGGCGCACAATCACTTCAATGTGTTTGTCATTAATCTTAACGCCCTGTAAACGATACACATCTTGCACTTCATCAATCACATAACGCGCAAGCGCCTCGCGACCTTGCAGGCGTAAAATATCTTGCGGATCGGCTGGACCATCCACAATCGTTTCACCTTTAGTCACAACTTGACCATCATGTGCTGTTACGTGTTTGTCTTTAGCAATCAAGAACTCGCTCGAAACGCCATCTAAATCTGTAATCACCAAGCGCTGCTTACCTTTGGTGTCTTTACCGAATGAAACGGTACCCGTTACTTCTGCAAGCATACCGGCATCTTTTGGTGAGCGCGCTTCGAACAATTCAGCCACACGCGGCAAACCACCGGTAATATCGCGAGTTTTGGATGATTCTTGCGGAATACGTGCAATCACTTCACCCACACCAACATCCTGACCATCTTTCACGGTAATAATACAACCCAACTGGAAGGTCACATTTACAGACAAATCGCTACCAGCAATCTTCACTTCGTTACCAGTTGCATCTAACAGTTTAATTTGTGGACGCAACCCTTTAGATTGACCAGCACGCTGTTTAGGATCGATTACTACCAAGGATGACAAGCCAGTTACTTCATCGATTTGTTTGGCAACGGTAATACCTTCTTCCACGTTTTCAAACTTCACCTGACCTGAATACTCGGTAATGATTGGACGCGTATGCGGATCCCAAGTTGCAAGGGTTTGCCCTGCTTTAACAGCTTTGCCATCCATAACCGTCAATGTTGCACCATATGGCACTTTATGACGCTCACGCTCACGACCCGTGTTGTCATCTACAACGATTACTTCGCCGTTACGAGAAATTACCACTTGCTCGTTACGCGCATTGGTTACATAGCGCATCGTCGAAGTAAAACTTAAAGTACCGTTAGATTTACTTTCAATTTGACTGATTGACGCAGCGCGCGATACTGCACCACCGATGTGGAACGTACGCATCGTCAACTGTGTACCAGGTTCGCCAATCGATTGTGCCGCAATCACACCAACAGCTTCACCCATGCTGATTAGCTTGCCACGGCCCAAGTCACGACCATAGCATTTAGCACATATACCATAACGGGTGTCACATGTAAGCGCCGTGCGCACTTTAACTTCATCAATACCTAAAGCATCGATTTTTTCAACTTCATCTTCGCCTAGTAAAGTGCCTGCTGGGTAAATCACTTCTTGTGTTTCTGGGTGAATCACATCGAGCGCAGCTGTGCGGCCTAAAATACGATCATGCAAAGGCTCAACCACTTCTCCGCCCTTAATCAGCGCTTTAGTGACCAGACCCTCGTTCGTACCGCAATCCAACTCAGTAACCACCAAATCTTGCGTGACATCCACCAAACGGCGGGTTAAGTAACCTGAGTTAGCCGTTTTCAACGCCGTATCAGCCAAGCCCTTACGTGCGCCGTGGGTTGAAATAAAGTACTGCAGAACATTCAAGCCTTCGCGGAAGTTAGCTTTAATGGGCGTTTCAATAATCGAACCATCCGGTTTCGCCATCAATCCACGCATACCAGCAAGCTGACGCACCTGTGCAGCAGAACCTCGCGCACCGGAATCCGCCATCATGTAAATTGCGTTAAACGATTCTTGACGTAAGGCTTTACCAGATTCATCTTTAGCTTGTTTGCCATCAACATCAAGCACAGCCTCTTCGCGCAATTGTTTCATCATGGCATCCGCCACTTTGTCGCCTGCACGACCCCAGATATCCACTACCTTGTTATAGCGCTCACCTTGTGTCACCAGACCAGAAACATATTGGTCTTCAATTTCTTTAACTTCACCCTCTGCTGCAGAAATCAATTGCTCTTTTTCTGGCGGTACAAGCATATCGTTAATCGAAATAGAAATACCCGCTTTAGTCGCATAACTGTAGCCTGTGTACATCAATCTATCGGCAAAAATCACCGTTTCGCGGATACCCACTTTGCGGAATGATGCATTGATGAGTTTTGAAATTTCTTTCTTTTTCAACGCTTTATCAATATAACTAAACGCTAGACCCTGCGGAAGAATTTCCGATAATAAAGCGCGTCCAACCGTAGTTTCGTAACGATTAGTTTTCTCGGTTTTGTTACCATCAAGGTCGAGTTCGTATTCTTTAATACGTACTGTCACTTTTGCATGCAAATCAATCAAACCCTGATCGAACACACGTTGCACTTCCTTCACATCGCTAAAGCGCATGCCCTCACCACGCGCAGCGATCTTGTCACGCGTCATGTAGTAAAGACCCAACACGATATCTTGTGAAGGCACAATGATTGGTTCACCGTTAGCTGGCGACAATACATTGTTTGATGCCAACATCAAAGTGCGTGCTTCCATTTGTGCCTCTAGGCTCAATGGAACGTGAACCGCCATTTGGTCACCATCGAAGTCGGCGTTGAACGCCGCGCAAACTAGTGGGTGCAATTGAATAGCTTTACCTTCAATCAGCACCGGTTCAAATGCTTGAATACCTAAACGGTGAAGCGTTGGTGCACGGTTTAGCAATACTGGATGCTCGCGAATCACATCTTCTAAGATATCCCAAACTTCTGGCCCTTCTTCTTCTACTTTCTTCTTCGCCGCCTTAATTGTTGTAGCCAAGCCCAACACTTCCAATTTATGGAATATGAATGGTTTGAACAACTCTAATGCCATTTTCTTCGGTAAACCACATTGATGCAGTTTAAGTTGAGGGCCCACCACAATCACTGAACGGCCTGAGTAGTCCACACGTTTACCCAACAAGTTTTGACGGAAGCGACCGCCTTTACCTTTAATCATATCTGCGAGTGATTTTAACGGACGCTTATTGGCACCAGTCATTACCTTACCGCGACGACCGTTGTCTAATAATGAGTCCACCGCCTCTTGCAACATACGTTTTTCATTACGTACGATGATTTCTGGTGCTTTTAACTCTAACAAACGTTTCAAACGGTTGTTACGGTTAATCACACGACGATACAAATCGTTTAAGTCAGATGTCGCAAAACGACCGCCGTCCAAAGGCACCAATGGGCGCAATTCTGGTGGCAACACTGGCAAGATTTCAAGAATCATCCACTCTGGCTTAATGCCAGATTTTTGGAATGCTTCCAGCACTTTCAACCGCTTTGCGATTTTCTTGATTTTGGCTTCAGAGCCAGTATCAGATAAATCTTGGCGCAACACTTCAATCTCTCTATGAATATCCATAGTGCGCAATAACTCTCGCACAGCCTCAGCACCCATTACAGCATTGAACTCATCACCATATTCTTCTACTTTGGCCAGATAGTCATCTTCTGTCAGCAGCTGACCACGTGTAAGCGGCGTCATGCCAGGATCTACAACAATAAATGCTTCAAAATACAATACGCGTTCGATATCACGCAAAGCAATATCCAGCACCATACCAAGACGGCTTGGTAATGATTTCAAGAACCAAATGTGCGCAACAGGTGAAGCGAGGTCAATATGACCCATGCGTTCGCGACGCACTTTTGATAATGTGACTTCCACGCCACATTTTTCGCAAATCACACCACGATGTTTTAAGCGTTTATATTTACCGCACAAACATTCGTAATCTTTGATTGGACCAAAGATTTTTGCGCAGAACAAGCCATCACGCTCAGGTTTGAAAGTACGGTAGTTAATGGTTTCTGGCTTTTTCACTTCACCATACGACCATGAGCGGATTTTTTCAGGTGAAGCCAACGCGATCTTAATCGCGTCAAATTCTTCTTCTTGCGTTACCTGTTTAAATAAGTCTAATAGAGCTTTCATGTGAATTCTCTCCTCAATTAATTACGGTCTAGGTCGATGTCGATAGCAAGTGAACGAATTTCTTTCACCAACACATTAAATGATTCCGGCATTCCGGCATCAATTTTATGTTCGCCCTTAACAATATTTTCGTACACTTTAGTGCGGCCGTTGACGTCATCTGACTTAACAGTAAGCATCTCTTGCAAGGTGTAAGATGCGCCATAAGCTTCAAGCGCCCAAACCTCCATCTCACCGAAACGTTGACCACCGAATTGTGCTTTACCACCCAACGGTTGTTGCGTGACCAAGCTGTATGGGCCAGTTGAACGTGCGTGCATTTTGTCATCCACCAAGTGATGCAATTTCAATACATGCATGTAGCCTACAGTCACAGGACGCTCAAACTTATCGCCTGTACGTCCATCAAACAAGCTCACTTGTGTTTTGCCCGCATGGAACTGCAATTGCTTGGTGCGATCATCATCATCCGGAAAAGCCAAATCGAGCATGGCTTTAATGTCAGACTCTGCCGCACCATCGAATACTGGCGTTGCGAACGGTACACCGTTTTGTAAGTTATGTGCTAAATCCAATACTTCAACGTCGGTGAGAGATTTGATCTCTTCTTTTTTACCTGTGCTGTCATTGTAGATTTGTTCCAAGAACTTACGCAGTTCAGCCACTTTGGCTTCTGCCTGCAACATCTCTGTAATGCGTAGACCTAATCCCTTAGCAGCCCATCCCAAATGCACTTCTAAGATCTGACCAATGTTCATCCGTGAAGGAACGCCAAGCGGGTTCAAGACGATGTCTAATGGCGTACCATCGGCCATGTGTGGCATATCTTCCACTGGGCATATTTTTGAAACCACACCCTTGTTACCATGACGACCCGCCATTTTGTCACCAGGCTGAATACGACGTTTAACTGCCAAGTAAACTTTAACCATTTTTTGTACACCTGGTGGCAATTCGTCACCTTGTGTCAATTTACGTTTTTTCTCTTCGAACTTATTATCAAACTGCACACGTGCGGCTGCCAAGCTATCCTTCAACTGCTCTAACTGACGCGCTGCTTCTTCGTCTGATAAGCGAATATCAAACCAATCGTAACGGCCAACCGAATCTAAATATTCAGCGCTCAAGGTCTCGCCTTTTTTCAGCTTATTCGGGCCGCCAGTTGCAGCTTTACCTTCAAGTAAACGACGAATACGTCCAAAGGCATCGTCCTCAACAATACGCATTTGGTCAGCTAAATCTTGCTTATAGTGTGCTAGTTGGTCTTCAATGATTTGTTGGGCACGTGCGTCACGGTCAATGCCTTCTCGCGTAAACACTTGCACATCGATAACTGTACCGCTCATACCTGAAGGCACACGTAAGCTAGTGTCTTTAACATCAGATGCTTTTTCACCAAAAATTGCACGAAGCAATTTCTCTTCTGGGGTCAATTGCGTTTCACCTTTTGGTGTCACTTTACCCACCAACACATCGCCAGCCTCAACTTCAGCACCAATATAGATAATGCCTGATTCATCCAAACGACCAAGCATGCGCTCGCTCAAGTTTGAAATATCTTGAGTAATTTCCTCAGCGCCTAATTTAGTGTCACGAGCAACCACTGAGAGCTCTTCAATATGTATTGAAGTATAGCGATCATCTGCCACCACGCGCTCTGAAATTAAAATAGAGTCTTCGAAGTTGTAGCCGTTCCATGGCATAAAGCCAACCAACATGTTTTGACCTAAAGCCAACTCACCCATGTCTGTGGATGCACCATCGGCAATCACATCACCACGCACCAACGTATCGCCCACTTTAACAAGCGGACGTTGGTTGATATTGGTATTTTGGTTAGAACGCGTATATTTGGTGAGGTTATAAATGTCCACACCCACTTCACCGGCTTTGGCTTCAGCATCATGCACACGCACCACTATACGGCTGGAGTCAACATAATCCACTAGGCCACCGCGGCGTGCTTGCACGATTGTTCCAGAGTCAATCGCAACAGTACGTTCGATACCAGTACCTACAACGGCTTTCTCAGCGCGCAAGCACGGCACTGCTTGACGTTGCATGTTCGCACCCATCAATGCACGGTTCGCGTCATCGTGTTCCAGAAATGGAATAAGCGAAGCTGCAACAGAAACAATTTGGCTCGGCGCAACGTCCATGTACTGCACACGATCCGGTTGCGTCATCGTAAACTCATTGTGATGACGTGAAGACACGAGCTCTTCTTTAAAACCACCTTTGCTGTCCAGCTCTGTATTTGCTTGCGCAATCATGAACTGACTTTCTTCGATAGCTGACAAATAGTCAATTTTTGCAGTCACCTTGTTGTCATCTACACGACGGTACGGTGTTTCCAAAAAGCCATATTGATTAGTACGCGCAAACAATGCGAGTGAGTTAATCAAACCAATGTTCGGACCTTCCGGCGTTTCAATCGGACATACACGACCATAGTGTGTTGTATGCACGTCACGCACCTCAAAGCCTGCACGTTCACGCGTTAAGCCACCTGGGCCTAAGTGCAGAAATACGACGTTTATGCGTAATTTCCGATAATGGATTGGTCTGATCCATAAATTGTGAGAGTTGGCTTGAGCCAAAGAATTCACGTATCGCGCTAGAAACTGGTTTCGCGTTAATCAAATCATGCGGCATCAGATTATCTGATTCCGCTTGGCTTAAACGCTCTTTCACTGCGCGCTCTACACGTACCAAGCCCGCACGGAACTGATTCTCAGCCAATTCACCTACTGAGCGAATACGGCGATTACCCAAGTGATCGATATCATCAATCTCTCCATGACCATTGCGCAATTCAATCAGCACACCTACTACAGCTAATATGTCGTCATTTGACAGCACGTTTGAACCTGTGTCGCCTTGCGTACCCACGCGCTCATAAAACTTGCGCATCCAGTTAGCACCGCGTTCTTCCAATTTGTTTGGGTATGCGCGACGATTAAACTTCATGCGGCCTACTACTGACAAATCATAACGATCCTCATTAAAGAAGAGTCCGTTAAATAAAGCTTCAACTGCGTCTTCTGTTGGCGGCTCGCCTGGACGCATCATGCGGTAAATCGCTACGCGAGCACTGTATTGGTCTGGGATTTCATCAATACGCAAGGTTTGCGAGATAAAATCACCATGATCCAAGTCATTTGAATAAAGCGTATCAATACTCGTTACTTTTGCAGCAACAAGTTTCTCAAGCAAAGTTTCGGTGATTTCATCATTGGCATTAGCAACGATTTCACCCGTTTCTTTGTCAACGATGTTTTTAACAATGGCACGGCCTAATATAAAATCAGTTGGAACAGAGATTTTAGTAACCCCTGCTTTTTCGATATCACGGATATGTTTTACTGTGATGCGTTTATCTTTTGCAACCAGCACATTGCCTTTTGCATCGGCAATATCAAATTTCGCCACTTCACCACGCAGGCGGTCAGCTACTAGCGTAAATTCAACGCCTTTAGGCCCAATATCAAATGTATCTGTATCACCAAACGTTTCTAAAATTTGCTCTGGTGTATAGCCAAGCGCTTTTAGCAAGATTGTCACTGGCATTTTACGGCGGCGGTCAACACGGAAGTACAAGTAGTCTTTAGGGTCGAACTCAAAGTCGAGCCAAGAGCCACGGTAAGGAATAATCCGTGCGGAGAACAACAATTTACCTGAGCTATGCGTTTTACCACGGTCATGCTCAAAGAACACACCTGGACTACGATGCAATTGCGAAACAATCACACGCTCGGTACCATTAATCACAAACGAGCCATTTTCAGTCATCAATGGCAACTCGCCCATGTACACTTCTTGCTCTTTAACTTCCTTCACCGTAGGCTTCGAAGCCTCTTTATCCATAATCGTCAAACGCACTTTTACACGGATAGGTGCTGCGTAAGTCAATCCACGTTGCTGACATTCTTTAACATCAAAGGGCTCAGCACCTAACTGATAGCTCACATAATCCAAGCGCGCATTACCAGAATGGCTAACGATTGGGAAAACTGAACTGAATGTTGACTCCAAGCCTTCACTTAGGCGCTTGTCTGGTGCAGTATCGGCTTGTAAAAAGGCTTTGTAGGATTCCAATTGCATCGCAAGCAAATACGGCACTTCTTGCACACTTTCGCGTTTTGCGAAGCTTTTACGAATGCGTTTTTTTTCGGTAAAGGAATAGCTCATAGCGTCTCCTGATATTTTTGAGGGTAGAAGACAAAACACTTTTCATCCACTGCAATGTTTTGATTTCTAACTTCTTGTTTTTTAATAAGTTTTAAAGTTACATTTTGTTACAAATACGACTGCTTTAAAAACGGCGAAGGCTGACGGTTTCCCGTCAGCCCTGCCACATTCAAACAAATGAATTATTTGATTTCGCCAGTTGCGCCAGCTTCAATCAATTTTTTCAATGCTGCATCTGCATCAGCTTTGTTTACGCCTTCTTTAATTGCTTTTGGTGCGCCATCTACCAAGTCTTTAGCTTCTTTCAAGCCAAGTCCCGTTAATTCACGCACTGCTTTAATAACACTTACTTTTTGCTCACCTGCTGTTAACAGCATTACAGTGAATTCAGTTTGCTCTGCTGCCGCTGCCGCTGGAGCGCCACCTGCTGCACCGCCGCCTGCTGCTACCGCAACCGCTGCTGCTGAAACACCAAATTTTTCTTCGATTTCTTTAATCAGCGCTGATAACTCCATCACTGACATGCTACCTACTGCATCTAAAATATCTGCATTTGAAATTGCCATTTTGTTTAGTCCTTAAATTAAATATGTAGTTGTAAAATTAAGCTGCTTTAGCATCACGAACCGCTGCCAACGCACGTGCAAACTTAGTTGGCACCTCGTTGAGGGTACGTGCAAATTTAGCCAACAACTCTTCGCGACTGAGCATAGATGCCAATGCTTGAACGCCTGCGGCATTCATCACATTATTTGGCATTGCGCCTGCTTTAATCACGAATTTATCGTTTGCTTTTGCAAAATTGTTCATCACTTTTGCGGCTGAAACTGGGTCGGTAGAAATACCGAACACCAACGGACCCACCATATCATTTGCCAAGCCTGAAAATGCAGTGCCTTCAACGGCACGACGTACCAACGTGTTTTTAAGAACACGTAAATAAACGCCTGATTTTCGTGCTTCTACACGTAATACGGTCATGTCTGCTACGCCCATGCCGCGATACTCAGCGAGAACAATTGCCTGCGCTTTAGCGACCTGCTCACTAACTTCAGCAACTACTGCTTTTTTCTCTGTTAAATTAAGACTCAAGGTCTTTTCTCCTTCCGTTAATGAAAGTACAAAACATAGGCTTTGTACCACTCACGGCGTCCTTATTCAGGGCATATCTCAACAACATATCCTGTATCGGGTTCGCCATCTACGCTGGTTATTGTGGATTTACAACAGAGGAGAGAGGAAACAAACCACCCCACTCACCCATCATTCATCCGCGCCAATTAAATCCTCTCGGATACCCGCGGTCTTTGATGCTCTTGCTGCCTTAGCTTCAAGGTAGCAAGCCCAAAGTTCTTATTTGAGCCACTTTTCAGCAGCTCATAAATCTTACGCAACCGTCGCCTGATCAATGCGCACGCCTGCACCCATGGTGCTAGAAACCGATAGTTTCTTAAGGAATACGCCTTTTGAGGATGCTGGTTTTGCTTTGTTAATCGCCTCTACCAACGCGGCCAAGTTACCTTGCAATTGCTCAACTGTAAAAGACGCACGACCAATGGTGCAATGTACGATTCCGCCTTTATCAGTACGATATTGCACTTGTCCAGCCTTTGCATTTTTAACTGCCGCAGCTGCATCTGGTGTTACCGTGCCGACTTTCGGATTTGGCATTAAACCACGTGGGCCCAAAACCTGACCAAGCGTACCAACGATACGCATCGCATCTGGCGTTGCAATCGCTACATCAAAATCTAGGAAGCCAGCTTTTACTTTTTCAGCCAAATCTTCAAAACCTACGATATCCGCACCAGCAGCTTTAGCCGCTTCAGCAGCCGCACCTTGCGCAAATACCGCAACACGCGTGGTCTTGCCTGTGCCATTTGGCAATACAAGGGCGCCGCGAATCAATTGGTCTGATTTACGTGCATCAATACCTAGATTAATCACCGCATCTACAGATTCATCAAATTTAACTTTTGCGCCTTCTTTAATCAAAGCAAACGCTTCTGCTACTGGGTACAATTTATCGCGGTCAATTTTTGCGCGCAATGCATCTATTCTTTTAGCCATGTTATGCACCCTCCACTTCAATACCCATGCTTCGTGCGCTACCTGCAATGGTACGCACTGCGGCGTCCATATCGGCCGCCGTCAGATCTGGCATTTTTGTTGTAGCAATTTCTTCCGCTTGTTTGCGTGTAATTTTGCCTACTTTATCGGTATGTGGACGTGGAGATCCTTTTTCGATTTTCGCAGCTTTTTTAATTAGAATTGTCGCTGGTGGCGTTTTCATGATAAAAGTAAAACTCTTATCAGCAAACGCTGTAATGACTACAGGAATCGGCAAACCTGGCTCCATGCCTTGTGTTGCAGCATTGAACGCTTTACAGAATTCCATAATATTTAAACCACGCTGACCCAAAGCCGGACCGACCGGCGGGCTTGGATTGGCTTTGCCTGCAGGAATCTGCAGTTTAATGTAGCCAATGACTTTTTTTGCCATTTCAATGCTCCTTAAGTGAGTACAAACGCTTTAATCGCTTAAAGCTCCTCGGTTTAACAACTAAATAGTACTAAACTTCTTTTTCGATTTGACTAAAGTCGAGCTCCACTGGTGTTGCACGACCAAAAATAGAAACCGAAACACGCAATTTGCTTTTTTCATAGTTAACTTCTTCAACTGCACCAGAGAAATCCTTGAACGGGCCGTCAATAACTCGTACAGATTCACCTTTTTCGAAGGTCATTTTTTGCGTTGGGTTCGATTTACTGTCATCCATCCGCTGCAGAATAATTTCTACTTCTTTATCTTTTATTGGTGTTGGCTTTTGCGCACTACCCCCAATAAAAGCGGTTACACGTGGTGTACTTTTTACCAGATGCCAGCTGTCATCTGTCATATCCATTTGAACAAGCACGTAGCCTGGATAAAGTCTGCGCTCGCTGATTTTTTTAACGCCCGACTTCATCTCAATAACTTCTTCAACAGGCACTAAAATGTCACCGAACTTATCTTGTAAATCCGAACGCAAAATGCGCTCTTCCAGTGCTGCTTTTACTGATTTTTCCATCCCGGAAAAAGCTTGGACTGCATACCAACGCATACTCATTAAGCACTCCGCCCCATTAACCATTGCACCATATAAGCGAACCCAACATCCACTATCGCCAAGAAGGCCGCCATAATGACAACCAACACAAACACTGCTATCGTAGTTTGTATCGTCTCTTTTCTTGTTGGCCAAACAACACGCTTAGCTTCTGCAATTGCTTCACCGATAAAACCTAAGGCTTTCTCGCCCGTTGGTGTTGTTCTAAATACAAATACCGCAGCTGCAATGCCGGCCAAAAAAGCAAGTATGCGCAACACCAAGGCTTTATCTGCCAAAAGATAAAAGCCAGCAATGCCAGCCGCTACGAGCAGTGCAGACAACCCCAGCTTAACTTTATCTATCATAAGTTCTTCACTTAAATTTTTTATGGCAGCCCAACATAAGCTACCTTTTTTTATTTAGCAACTCTTACAAGTTACCCGTACTTATTGGCAGGCCAAGAGGGTCTCGAACCCCCAACCCTCGGTTTTGGAGACCGATACTCTACCAATTGAGCTATTGGCCTTTAAACACTTTAAACTACAAAAGCTACGCCGAGGTTTTTTCAAATCCGCTTAGCGTAGCTTTAATTAAATTACAAATTATTCAATGATCTTAGCGACCACACCTGCACCAACCGTACGGCCACCTTCACGAATCGCGAAGCGTAAACCTTCTTCCATCGCAATCGGAGCAATCAATGTCACAGTGATAGATACGTTATCACCAGGCATCACCATTTCTGTACCTGCTGGCAACTCTACAGCACCCGTAACGTCCGTCGTACGGAAGTAAAACTGTGGACGGTAACCTTGGAAGAATGGCGTATGACGACCACCTTCATCTTTACCCAACACGTAGATTTCTGCTGTGAATTTGGTGTGTGGTTTGATAGAACCTGATTTCGCCAATACTTGACCGCGCTCTACTTCTTCACGTTTTGTACCACGGAGCAATACACCTACGTTGTCACCTGCTTGACCTTGGTCAAGTAACTTACGGAACATCTCAACGCCTGTACAAGTGGTTTTAAGTGTTGGCTTGATACCAACGATTTCGATTTCATCACCAACTTTAACAATACCGCGTTCGATACGGCCTGTTACCACAGTACCACGACCAGAAATAGAGAATACGTCTTCCACTGGCATCAAGAATGCGCCATCAATCGCGCGCTCTGGCATTGGAATGTATGAATCTAATGCATCAGCCAGTTTAAAGATTGAAGGCTCGCCGTATTCAGATTGGTCACCCTCTAAAGCGAGTTTAGCTGAACCAATCACAATCGGTGTATCATCGCCTGGGAAGTCATATTTAGAGAGAAGCTCACGGATTTCCATTTCAACCAGCTCAAGCAACTCTTTATCATCCACCATGTCGGCTTTGTTCATAAACACAACAATGTATGGCACGCCTACTTGGCGGGCTAACAAGATGTGCTCACGTGTTTGTGGCATTGGACCGTCAGCAGCTGAACAAACCAGAATAGCGCCATCCATTTGTGCAGCGCCAGTAATCATGTTCTTCACATAGTCCGCATGGCCCGGGCAATCCACGTGCGCATAGTGACGCGTTGCAGTCTCATACTCAACGTGCGCAGTATTAATCGTAATACCACGTGCCTTCTCTTCCGGCGCCGCATCAATTTGATCGTACGCCTTGGCTTCTCCGCCAAATTTCTTAGAAAGAATCGTCGTAATCGCTGCCGTTAGCGTCGTCTTGCCATGATCCACGTGACCAATCGTCCCCACGTTCACGTGCGGCTTGGTACGCTCAAATTTGCCTTTTGCCATTTTCTTATCCTCTACTTTTCTTTAATTAATTTTAATTAAAATTTTATTAACTTAATTTTCAAAAATTCTAAAAACCAACTCTTAAAAGTTTTATTTAACTTAATAAAACTTTAGCCACCTCAAACAACTACGCTGCTTCATGGTGCCCATGGCGGGAATCGGACCCGCGACCTCTCCCTTACCAAGGGAGTGCTCTACCACTGAGCCACATGGGCCGATAATGCCCGACTATTAAAGCATCCTTGGAGCGGGAGACGAGGCTCGAACTCGCGACATTCAGTTTGGAAAGCTGAAGCTCTACCAACTGAGCTACTCCCGCGTACCCGCTAAAACCAACGCCAACAGGCTCTTTTACTACTATTAAACATCTTGGTGGAGGGGGCTGGATTCGAACCAGCGTACTCTGAGAGAACGGATTTACAGTCCGTCGCCTTTAACCACTCGGCCACCCCTCCTAACCGAACCCTCGATTATGCTGCTTTTTCGACTCGCTGTCAAACTTAATAGGGGTAGATTTATACTGAAAACTGGTGCCGGATGTCGGAATCGAACTGACGACCTTCGCATTACAAGTGCGCTGCTCTACCAACTGAGCTAATCCGGCGTTTTTATTTGAGGCGTGACTATATCACTTTTTAGGTTTTAACGACTAGTACTTTTTGAGATTTTTTTACACCACAAAGTATAAAATTACTTAACGATAGTCAAAGTTGGCTTCTTCTTTTGAGTTGTAGTAGCAGTATCAATTGATTGACCTGTGTCTACAGAAACCGTCTTGGGTTGCGGCTTACTTGTCTCTTTACCAGTTTCAGCTTCGACTTCAAAAAACATGCCCTGCCCATTTTCACGGGCGAAAATACCACGCACTGCATCCATCGGTACATATAAATTTTGCGACACCCCAGAAAATCGGGCTGAAAATACTATCACCTCATTATCAATGTGCAAATCTTTCGTGGCACTGTAATTTAAGTTGAGCACAATCTCACCTTCTTTTACATAAGCCACCGGCACGCGTGTACGGCTATTTACTTTCACCAACAAGTGCGGCGTAAATCCGTTATCTATGCACCAATCATGAATTGCGCGCACCATGTAGGGTTTTGTCGGGATAATATCGCTCATTGTGATGAGTTATTTCCGCATCGCCTTTTCAGATGGCGTCATCGCATCAGCATATAGCGGGCGTGAGAATAAACGCTCTGCATATTTTAATAGTGGTGCAGCTTGATTTGGCAATTCGATTCCGTAATGACCTAAGCGCCATAAAAGTGGTGTCACTGCCACATCCAGCATGGAGTACTCATCACCCAGCAAATACTTTTGCTTACTAAAAATCGGGACGATTTGCGTCAAGTTGTCACGAATCGTCATGCGCGCTTTGTTCGCCTTCTCTTCATCGCCCGAGGTTAAGTCTTTAATATGATCAAACAGATCTTTTTCAAAATTGTACAAAAACAGCCGAGCCCGCGCACGCATCACAGGGTCTGCAGGCATCAATTGCGGATGCGGAAAGCGCTCGTCGATATACTCATTGATAATATTCGCTTCAGACAATATCAAGTCGCGCTCAACCAACACTGGTACCGCATTATAAGGATTAAGCACTGCCAAATCTTCTGGCTTATTGGCCAAGTCAACATCAATCACTTCGAAATCCATGCCTTTTTCAAAAAGCACAATACGGCAACGGTGGCTGTAGGGATCTACAGATCCGGAATATAACTTCATCATAACTTTTTACTCTCTTATAAAATGCTCAAGCATTTTCTATTTATTTAATATCTTTCCAGTAAGCTTTTTTCAGCTTAATCGCCAAAACTAGCAACACACCCAAAAACAACAACACCCAAATACCCGTGTGTTTACGCTGCTGCTTTGCAGGCTCCGCCATAAACGCCATGTAGTTAGTTAAGTCCGCCACAAATGCATCATACTCATCCGGACTAAGTTTCCCCGGTTTAACCATTTCTAGCGCATGGGTTTCGTGGTTCATCACTTGCTCGCCCTGTAGCTCGTAGAGCACATGCGGCATAGCTACTTTGTCAAACACGATATTGTTCCAACCACTGGTCGTTGTCTCGTCACGATAAAATCCGCGCATGTAGGCATAAACCCAGTCCGCACCTCTAGCACGCACTTCTACCGACAAATCCGGTGGTGACACCCCAAACCATTTTTTTGCATCAGCCTTATTAATCGCAACTTTCATCGTATCGCCCACTTTTTCACCAGCAAAAAGCAAGTTATCCTTAATTTGCTTTTCTGTCAGGCCAATATCTTGCAAGCGGTTGTAACGCATATAATTTGCACTGTGGCAGTTGAGACAGTTATTAATAAAAGTACGTGCTCCCCGCTGCAATGACGCCTGATCAGACGGATCAATAGGCGCTGTAACGTTAATTTCCATCTCATTCGCAAGCACGATTGATGGCAAAAACACCAAAATGAATAATAATTTTTTCATGTTAATTGGTCACCCTTTCTGGCACTGGTTTGGTCTTATCTTTTGCGGTATACCACGGCATAAGGATGAAGAATGCAAAATAAATGGCAGTAAATACACGGGCAACGACAGTAGCGCGATCAGCACCACCGCACCATGCACCAAACTGACCCCAAACATTAGATGGTACAGTACCCAGATATCCCAAAATTAAAAAGCTCACAACAAACGCAGCCAGCCATTTCTTATAAAGCGAGCCGCGATAACGAATCGACTTTACTGGGCTACGATCCAACCAAGGCAAAAATGCGAACGCTAAAACCGAAAGCCCCATCGCTGCGACACCTGGGAATTGTGAATTCATAATGGGAGGCACTGCACGCAAGATAGAGTAGTAAGGCGTGAAATACCATACCGGCGCAATATGTGCAGGTGTTTGAAGTGGGTTAGCTGGAACAAAATTATTTGCCTCCAAAAAGTAACCTCCCATTTCTGGCGCAAAGAAAATAATCGCTGCAAACACAATAAAAAATACCACCACACCAACCAGATCTTTAACCGTGTAATAAGGGTGAAATGGGATGCCGTCTAGGGGAATGCCTGTTTTCTTGTCTTTTTTTGCCTTAATTTCAATGCCATCAGGGTTATTTGAACCCACTTCATGCAACGCAATTAAATGCACCATTACCAAACCCAACAACACAAGCGGTAGGGCAATTACGTGGAAAGCAAAGAAGCGATTAAGTGTGGCATCTGAAATTAGGTAATCCCCGCGCAGCCATTCAGATACATCTGGCCCGATAAAGGGGATGGCAGAAAACAAGTTAACAATCACTTGCGCACCCCAATAAGACATTTGACCCCATGGTAACAAGTAGCCAAAAAAAGCTTCACCCATCAAGCAAAGGAAAATAGCGACGCCAAACAACCAGATCAACTCACGCGGATTTCGATATGAACCATAAATCAAACCGCGAAACATATGCAAATACACCACGACAAAAAACATAGAAGCCCCTGTGGAATGCATATAACGTATGATATTGCCGCCAAACACATCACGCATAATGTACTCTACGGACGCGAAAGCCTCTTCCGCGCTTGGCTTGTAATGCATGGTCAGAAATATGCCTGTAGCAATCTGCAATACCAGCACCAACATGGCAAGCGAGCCAAAAAAGTACCAGAAATTGAAATTTTTTGGTGCGTAATACTCGGTCAAATGGTTTTTAATATTGCTGGTCAACGGGAAGCGCGCGTCAATCCAGCCCATAATTCCCTTAGTTTCTTGGTCCATAGTCTCTACTTTTTTGTCTGCCATGATTAAGCCTCCGTATCCATATCAACACCTATTAGCAGCGTGGTGTCTGATAAATATTTATGCGGAGGAACCACTAAATTGGTGGGGGCTGGCGAGCCTTTGTATACGCGGCCCGCAAGATCGAATTTTGAACCATGACATGGGCAGAAAAAACCACCGGTCCAGTTCTCACCCATGTCACCACCCGCTTCAAGTTTTGCTGAAGGCGAGCAACCTAAATGCGTACAAATTCCAATAACTACCCCAATATTTGGTTTTATGCCGCGGCCAGAATTTTTGCAATATACAGGCTGCTGTGAAGTGACATCGCACATAGGGTCGGAAAGCTGATCATTATGTTTTGCAAGCTCCGCAGTTTGCGCATCGGTGCGGTTAATAATCCACACGGGCTTGCCGCGCCACTCTGCCGTCATGATTGTACCGGGAGCAACTTTACTGATGTCCACTTCCACTGGCGCGCCAGCAGCTTTTGCTCGCTCACTTGGCAGCATACTGCCAACAAACGGCACGGCCACTGCCGCTGCTCCAATCGCTCCGGCGGTTGCTGTGGTTTTAATTAAAAACTGTCTTTTTTCTAAATCTACTTCTGAAGGTGGTTGAAATGACAATGCATTATTTTTATCTAACTTGGTATCTGCCATATGCGTCCTAGCTTTCTGCAATAACCCTTTTGGAGTGTGTATTGAACAATTCTTTGATGGCTCGATTATACAGTTTCCTGCTTAATAAACCAAATTATATTTAATAACTATTTGATATAAAACAATTAAACAGGATTATCTATATCTACAAACTCATGCTTAATTCCAAACTTATTAGCAAGATGCTCACCTAACGCTTGGATGCCATAGCGTTCCGTTACATGATGTCCGGCTGCAATATAAGACGTACCTGACTCCCTCGCACTATGCACGGTTTGCTCGGAAATCTCGCCGCTAATATAAACATCGATATTGGCTGCAATTGCCTGCTCAATATAGCCTTGAGCCGCACCCGTGCACCACGCAATAGTTTCAACCGGTTTATTCAAGTCACCAATCACCTGCGGCGCGCGCCCAAGTTTTGCAGCTACATTTTCTGATAATGTTTGCAAGGTTTGCCGGCGATTTGAATCTGAATATGGCAGCATGTTTTTATCGTCTAGATATCCGGAAATTTGCAGACCCAGCATCTGACCCAGCATCACGTTGTTACCAAATACAGGATGCGCATCTAACGGCAAATGAAAAGCAAATAGATTTAACTCATGTTGCAGTAAAAACTGGATGCGACGCTTTTTTATACCTGTGATTGTCTGATTTTCACCTCGCCAAAAGTAGCCATGGTGCACCAGCACCGCATCCGCATCTGCTTTAAGCGCTGCCTCCAGCAAAGCCATACTTGCTGTAACTCCGGTGACAATTTTATGCACTTCTGGCCTGCCTTCCACTTGCAATCCATTCGGGCAAAAATCACTAAATTTCGCAGGTTGCAAAGTTTCATTCAAATAATTATTTAACGCATTTAATTTCATGAGTTTTCGCCTATACTAGCTGTAATATTGTTTAAAAATAAATTTATGCAGAAAATTTGGCTTATTTTTGCACAAACCGTCACTGTATGCTTAGGGTTATTGTTTGTGCTGCGCATTTTTAATCCGCATTTGTTAGAAACCAACCATGAGCCAATTGTCATCAAACAAGTGGCGCAGCAAAGCACATCTAGCAATAGCAACACCTACAGCTCAGCAGTAAAGAAAGCGATGCCTTCTGTAGTCAATATTTTCACTTCCAGCAAGAGCGTCCCTAATCCTCACCAACAGTTCATGGATGATCCTTTGTTCAAACATTTTTTTGGCGACGGCCAGGAGAATGAAGATGAACAGGCAGACAACAGCCTTGGTAGTGGTGTGATTGTAAGTGAGCAAGGACTCATACTCACTAATAACCACGTGGTTTCTACAGCAGATGAAATTGAAGTAGCATTAGCCGATGGCAGGAAACTGCCTGCAAAATTAGTAGGTACAGATCCTGAAACTGATTTAGCTGTCATCAAAATCGAAGGCGAAAATTTACCCGCAATTACTTTTGCCGATTACGACAAACTCAACGTTGGTGACGTAGTATTAGCCATTGGCAACCCGTTTGGCGTTGGTCAAACCGTTACGCAAGGTATTGTTAGTGCACTTGGCCGCAACCACTTGGGTATTAATACGTTTGAAAATTTTATCCAGACGGATGCTTCCATAAACCCAGGTAACTCTGGTGGCGCGCTCATTGACGCTTCAGGCAATTTGGTCGGGATTAATAGCGCTATCTATTCTCGCAGCGGTGGCAGTATGGGCATCGGTTTTGCTATACCCAGCAGTCTTGCCAAACAAGTCATGGAGCAAATTGCAAAAGAGGGAAGCGTAACCCGTGGCTGGGTGGGTATTGAAGCACAAGACATTACGCCCGAACTGGCAGAATCATTTAAACTATCCAAAGCAAGTGGCTCACTGATTGCCGGTGTTTTGCGTGATAGCCCTGCAGACAAGGCTGGGCTTAAGGCTGGGGATATCTTGCTTGCGATTAATGACAAAGAAGTGATTGATAGCGCAACGATGCTTAATTTAATCGCTGTGTTAAATCCAAACCAAAAGGCAGTGCTAAAAATTGTGCGCGATGGGAAAGTCATCAATGTCACTGTGTTGATTGGCAAACGACCCAAACCAGTTGCTGCCCGGAGATAATCTAGCTTAGTATTCTGCTTGAATTTAGCGTTCCGCGTGAATGGTGTTGCTTTTAGGTTGTGTAAACTGAGCAACTAGCACACCCGATTCATATAACAACCAAAGCGGAATTGCCAGCATAAACTGCGAAATAATATCGGGCGGTGTAAAAATTGCACCGAGCACAAACGCACCAACAATCACATAACCACGCGCTTCCTTAAGCTGTGCGATGTTTACCCAACCAAAACGCACGGCAAGCACCACGGCAATCGGCACCTCAAATGCCAGCCCAAATGCTAAAAAAAGCGTCATTACAAAGTCTAGATATTCTGCAATATCTGTCATTACAGCAACACCTGCGGGCGCACTCCCGACAATAAAACTAAATACCACGGGAAACACAACAAAATAAGCAAACGACATACCGATTAAAAATAGCAAACAGCTTGCGATAATGACAGGAGCCATTAATTTTTTTTCATGGTCGTATAGCCCTGGCGCAACGAATGCCCATATTTGATATAGCGTATGCGGTAGCGAAATGACGAACGCTGCCATCATTGCAACTTTCATTGGTACAAAAAAAGGTGTTGTAACTGCAGTGGCTATCATTTGTCCGCCAACTGGCAATTTTGCTAACATTGGCGCCGCTAAGAGCGTATATATATTATTTGCGAACGGAAACAACACGACAAAAACCAATACAAAACCCAGCACAACTCTTAACAAGCGGCTTCTCAACTCGATTAAATGGGAGATAAATGATTCTGTAGGTGTCATGCACTAAACCTTAACTTGAGGTTTTTTTGCTGAAGAATTTTTAGCCGATTTAACTTTAGCTAATGTCTCAACTTTGCTTGCTGTCTTAGCCTTCGGCTTATCTGCTATGTTCTGAACTTCATTGTTGAGGCTAGATTCGGCTTGCTGTACACCCTGCTTAATTTCCTGCTGTAGCTTTTGTAGCTCTTCAAAGCGTACTTCGCGATTTACTTCTTCTTTCACTTGTGCAACATAACGTTGTAGCCGGCCGGTGAGCGCGCCAAAAGTGCGGGCAACTTTGGGCAATTTTTCTGGGCCAATCACCAATAAAGCAACAATGGTGATGACCATCAACTCCGAAAATGATACGTCAAACACTTCGGCTACTGCTTCGTCTTGTTGGTAACTTCACCCTCAATTGTCGTGCCTGCCTTGTCGCCACTCTCTTCGACCTTGCCTTCATTCATTGCCTTTTTGAACTCATTGACTGCGCCACCCACATCACCGCCAATATTTTTGAGTTTTTTTGTGCCAAATACCAGCACTACAATCAACAATACAATTAACCAATGCCATAAACTAAATGAACCCATGCTTATCTCCTTTAACTATTTACTGCGCCGCCGCCAAACACATGCGTGTGAATATGAAACACTTCTTGTCCACCTTCGCGACCAGTATTAATGAGTGTTTTAAAACCCTTTAAACCTTGTTCCGCAGCCAATTTTGGTGCCAGTAATAACATGCTCCCCAGTAATTTTTGATGTGCAGAGTTACAATCTTTTAAGGTTTCTATATGCAATTTTGGCACAATTAAAAAATGTACTTTTGCCATTGGTTTAATGTCGTGGAACGCAATAAAATCATCGTCTTCATAGATTTTTTTAGCTGGAATTTCGCCCGAAATGATTTTACAAAAAATGCAGTCTACGCTCATTTTTTTTGTCTCGCATTTTTCTCATCAATGCCTGACAAACCTTCTCGGCGCGCCAGTTCATCTAGCACATCCTGCGGTTTAAGATCCGCTTTAGCTAACATTACCATCGTATGAAACCACAGATCTGCAGTTTCATAGATAATCTCTTCTTTTTTACCGCCTTTGGCTGCCAGTACAGTTTCTGTAGCCTCTTCGCCCACCTTCTTTAGAATGCTGTCCATGCCTTTAGCGTACAGTTTTGCGACATATGACGTTGCAGGATCAGCTGATTTACGCTGTTCCAACACTTCGGCTAATTTATCTAAAATATCACTCATGCGCTTTTAATATTATGCGATTGGTTTATATATATCTTCTGGATTCTTCACAATCGGTTGGTCAATTACCCATCTACCATTTTCTAACTTCTTAAAAAAACAGTTGTGGCGCCCAGTGTGGCAAGCGATGCCGCCAAGCTGCTCAACGCTCAGCAAAATCACATCTTCATCGCAGTCAATGCGAATGCCATGCACGATTTGCGTATGACCAGACTCTTCACCTTTACGCCATAATTTACCGCGCGAACGCGACCAGTAAACTGCCTTTTTCATACTTTCTGTTTGCTGCAGCGCCTCGCGATTCATCCACGCCACCATGAGCACTTTACCGGTTTTGTAATCTTGCGCGATGGCTGGAATCAAGCCATTTTCATCAAACTTCACTTCATCGAGCCAGTTCATAGTCTCACTTCGATTCCATTTTGTTGCATAAATTCCTTGGCTTGCTGTACAGTATATTCGCCATAGTGGAATATACTCGCCGCCAGCACGGCATCTGCGCCGCCCTCTTTAATCCCATCAACCAAGTGTTGTAAATTACCGACGCCACCAGAAGCAATTAGCGGCACATCAACCGCCTCCGAGATTGCGTGATTTAACGCATTATTAAAACCAATTTTAGTTCCATCGCGGTCCATACTAGTCACCAATAGCTCACCTGCGCCAAGTTTTACCATGTGTTGCGCCCACTTAACGGCGTCCAAGCCTGTTGGATTGCGGCCGCCATGCGTAAACACCTCCCACTCAAAAGGCTGATTGTCCACCTTTTTTGCATCTATCGCCACTACAATACACTGTGAGCCAAAGCGTGCCGTGGCATCTGCCACCATTTGGGGATTAAGCACTGCAGTGGTGTTGATGCTCACCTTATCCGCGCCTGCATTTAGCAAGCGGCGCACATCTTCAACCTCGCGTACCCCACCACCCACGGTAAGCGGTATAAATACTTGGCTCGCCACTTCTTCGATAATATGCAATATCAGCCCACGATTATCCGAGCTTGCGGTAATGTCTAAAAAGGTGAGTTCGTCTGCACCCTGATCATCATAACGTTTAGCGATTTCCACAGGATCGCCTGCATCGCGTAACTCTAGGAAATTAACGCCTTTTACTACGCGGCCATCCGTCACATCTAAGCAAGGGATAATCCTTTTCGCAAGCCCCATTAGGCGCTCAACTCATCTGCAAGTTTCTGTGCGGCGGAAAAATCTAGGGTGCCTTCATAAATTGCACGGCCAGAAATGGCGCCCATAATACCTTCGGAAGCCACTGCACAAAGCTTACGTACATCATCCAAATCTGTAATTCCGCCAGAGGCGATAACCGGCATTGTTAAGGCTTGCGCTAATGCTACCGTCGCCTCGATATTCACGCCAGAGAGCATGCCATCTCGGCCAATATCCGTATAAACAATCGATTCCACGCCGTAGTCTTCAAATTTTTTAGCCAAATCAATCACATCATGTCCTGTTAACTTTGACCAGCCATCAATTGCCACTTTACCATCCTTGGCATCTAGCCCCACCATAATTTGCCCTGGGAAAGCATAGCAAGCCTCATGTAAAAAACCCGGCGTCTTTACAGCAGCCGTACCAATAATGACATAGCTGATACCGCTATCTAAATAGCGCTCTATCGTATCCAAGTCGCGGATTCCCCCACCAAGTTGGATTGGAATATCACCACCCACCGCACTGACGATGGACTTTATCGCTACCTCATTCACAGGTTTTCCGGCAAACGCACCGTTCAAATCCACTAGATGCAAACGCTTGCCGCCTTTATCCACCCAGTGTCGCGCCATTGCACCCGGGTCTTCTGAAAATACGGTAGCCCCTTCCATTACGCCTTGTTTTAGACGTACACAGTGGCCATCTTTGAGGTCAATCGCTGGGATAATTAACATGGTATTTTATAAGTTAAAAAATATTATTCTTAAGGCTTCCAGTTTACAAAATTGCTTAGCAATTGCAAACCTGCGTGTGCACTTTTTTCTGGGTGAAACTGTACGGCAAACAGGTTATCTTTTGCAATTGCACAAGTAAACTGATTGGGATACTCGCTGTAACCCGCTATTTTATTGGTCTCTTCAGGGTGCACATAATAGCTATGCACAAAGTAAAAACGTTCGCCGCTAGGTATATCAGCCCATAAAGAATGCTCTTGTTGTTGATACACTTGATTCCAACCCATATGCGGCACTTTGAGCTTTTGCCCTGATGCATCATGCATTTCCTCGGTAGCAAATTTTTTGACATCGCCTTTGAACAAACCCAAACCTGCAGCATTGCCTTCTTCGGATCGTTCAAACAACATTTGCAGACCAATGCAAATGCCCAGAAACGGCTTTGTCTTTGTCGCCTCGACCACTGCCCCACGCAAACCTCGTGAATCCATCTCACGGATACAGTCTGGCATCGCCCCTTGGCCAGGAAATACAACGCGCTCGGCACGATTAATTAATTCAGCATCACTCGTCACCAACACAGTTTTGTCTGGCGCAACATGTTCAATTGCCTTTGACACGGATCGCAAATTACCCATGCCATAATCAACCACGGCGATATCTACATTTTTCATTTAATTTACAGCGGGCGTTTTGGTTATAGCAGGCCTTTTGTAGACGGCGTTACACCGGCCATCCTAGAATCCATAGTTGTCGCCATGCGCAAGGCACGACCAAATGCCTTAAAAATGGTCTCAGCTTGGTGATGTGAGTTATTACCTTTTAAGTTATCGACGTGTAGGGTCACAAGGGCGTGGTTAGTAAACCCTTGAAAAAACTCATGTATCAAATCCACATCAAAGTCACCAATTGCAGCACGCGTGAACTCACAATTAAACTCCAAACCCGGACGACCAGACAAATCAAGCACAACGCGAGACAACGCCTCATCTAGCGGGACATAAGCATGTCCATAGCGATTAATGCCTTTTTTATCTCCAATCGCCTTTAAAAAAGCTTGGCCAAGTGTAATGCCGATATCTTCCACCGTGTGATGCGCATCAATATGTAAATCACCCTTTGCCTGCACGCTAATATCCATCATGCCGTGACGTGCAACCTGATCCAGCATATGGTCGAGAAAACCCAAGCCTGTGTTGAATTGCGACTGACCCGTGCCATCAATGTTAATAGCCACGGTAATTTGTGTTTCTAGGGTATTGCGGGTAACTTCAGCTTTGCGCATGTGAAATTTACTTAAGTAATTTGAAGGAAGTAATTTTAAGTTTCAATAAGATTAGCATTCTAACCCAAACTATCGCTTACACGCAAAATTGCAATAAAAAAGCCGGCCACTAGGCCGGCTTAGTTTAGTTCAATAGTTACTTATTTTGCTTCTTCTGCTGGAGCAGCTTCAGCTGGAGCTGCTGCATCTACTGCAGCGGCAGCAGCATCTTTAGCAGCGTCAACTGCATCACCTGCAGCAGTAGCAGCTTCTTCTGTTGCTGCAGCGGCAGCATCTGCTGCACCCTCAACCGCAGCTGGAGCAGCTTCTACTGCTTGCTCAACAGCAGCGCCTGCCTCTGTTGCTGCTTGCTCGGTGTTACCACCTTTTAGCAAATACAAACCTAACAATACAGCGCCTGCAATAAGCACCCATGGCAACCATTTACCCATGCCACCTGCACTTGCGTTACCTGCGTGTGCCAAACCTGTAATTTCAGCAGCTGATGCAGCTGGGTCAGCAGCGCCGTAAATTGCCGCGCCAGCTACTACAATGTCAGCGCCAGCATCAACTACTTGTTTTACTGTTGCAGCTTTTACACCGCCAGCCACAGAAACTTTAGCACCAGTATTTAAACCAGTTACCATTGCCAAATCAGCGAAAGGTGTTTGACCTGCAGCTTGTTGGTCCAAACCAGTGTGAACGCCAATGATGTGTGCGCCTAATTTAGCCACTTCTAATGTGCGCGCTTTTTTATCAGCAACATTAATCAAATCAACCTGTGCTTGTTTGCCGTATTTGTTTGCAACATCAATTACGCCTTTAATCGTGCCGATGTCTGCTGTACCCAATACTGTACAAATATCTGCACCTGCTTTGTAAAATGGCTCAGCTTCGTAAAAGCCAGCATCCATTGTTTTCAAGTCAACCAAAATTTTATTATTTGGGAATTTAGCGCGTAACGTTTTTAAAAGCTCAATACCGTTATGCTTAATGCATGGGGTACCGATTTCCAAAATATCTACGTGTGGTGCAACTTTAGTTGCTAACGCAACTGTTGCGTCAAAATCTAGTGAATCTAATGCCATTTGGGTTTGTGCCATGGTGCTTCTTCCTCCGAGCTTACTGAATATTCGATTAAAAATTTAATACTTTGTGTGTAAGTAAAATTAATTTTACAAAATATTATTTGCACATGTTGTACATTGCGACATCATAACCGCAATTGATGTGTAATTTCAACAATTTAGTAACATTTTATTGTGAATTGTAAAAATTACAATGCCTCAAAATGACTCATACTTGCCTGAGAATAGCTTCTAGCGCCGTAACTAACTGCGCTGATTGTGAATCTGTGCCAATTGTGATGCGCATATAAGCTGCAATGCGCTCAGGCTTTTTGAAATGCCGCACGATAATGCTTTGCTCACGCAACTTAGCTGCAAGCACTGCTCCATCATATATTTTATGTCTAGCGAAAATAAAGTTTGCGCCTGAAGGTAACACTGTAAATCCCATAGCCTCCATACGTTTCACCAACGCTTCACGCGTCGCAATCACCTTTTTGCAAGTATCTTCAAAATATTCAACATCTTGCATAGCAGCAATAGCCCCAGCCTCAGCAAAGCGATCAATAGGGTATGAATTAAAACTGTCTTTTACACGGATCAAAGCTTCTATCAAATCCGCATTCCCTAATGCATAGCCTACTCGCAAACCTGCAAGCGAGCGGGCTTTAGACAAAGTTTGTGTCACAAGTAAATTAGGGTATTTATTTATTAGTCCAACGGCAGACTCAGTGCCAAAATCCACATAAGCCTCGTCGATTACCACTACAGAATATTTATTTTTCTGTAATAACTCTTCTATCTTTTCTGCCTCAAGCGGGATACTGGTTGGCGCATTCGGATTGGGAAAGATAATACCGCCATTAGGTTTATCATAATCATGAATATTTATTTCAAAGCGCCTATCCAGCGGAATCATTTCATACTCGATACCGTACAAACCACAATATACGGGATAAAAGCTATAGCTTATATCTGGAAAAAGCAAAGGTCGCGAGTGCTTTAGCAGCGCCTGAAACACATGCGCTAGGACCTCATCAGACCCATTACCGACAAACACTTGGTTAGATTGTAAACCATGATATTCCGCAATTGCTGTTTTGAGTTTATCTGAATTAGGATCAGGGTAAAGACGCAGGCTGTCTGCCGCTTCTGCCTTAAGTGCAGCAATCACCTTTGGACTAGGTCCATAGGGGTTTTCATTAGTATTGAGCTTAACCAGATTTTCCAGTTTTGGCTGCTCGCCCGGTACATAGGGGGTTAACCCGTGAACGACATCACTCCAAAACTGGCTCATCAGTTAAACCTACACTTCATTTGATTCTATACTCGGCAGACTTTGCATGCGCTTGCAGGCTTTCGCCATAAGCCAAAGTCGAAGCTATCTTGCCAAGCTTTTGTGCGCCCTCGCTTGAAACCATAATCAAACTGGAGCGTTTTTGAAAATCATAAACACCCAACGGTGAACTAAAGCGCGCAGTGCGAGAAGTCGGCAGCACATGATTTGGTCCGGCACAGTAATCGCCGAGCGCCTCGCAAGTATCGCGACCCATAAATATAGCGCCTGCGTGTTTTATTTTTTTCGAGAGCTCCAGCGGATTTTCAATGGAAAGCTCTAAGTGCTCTGGCGCAATATAATTGCAAATTTCCACTGCTTCATCCAAATCTTTCACCAAAATCAGCGCGCCACGGTCACTTATTGACGTGCTGATAATGTCTTTTCTCGGCATCTCTTGCACAAGTTTTTGCATGCTAGCAGCAACCGCATTTAGAAACGCTTCGTCTGGACTCAGCAAAATGGCTTGTGCCAACTCGTCATGCTCTGCTTGGCTGAACAAATCCATGGCAATCCAGTCTGGGTTGGTTTTACCATCGCAAATCACCAAAATTTCACTTGGCCCGGCCACCATATCAATGCCCACCACGCCGAACACACGGCGTTTGGCGGCTGCCACGTAAGCGTTTCCTGGCCCTGTAATTTTATCGACTTGTGGAATCGTTTCTGTGCCATAAGCCAGCGCGCCAACAGCCTGTGCACCGCCAATGCAGAACACGCGATCTACGCCAGAAATAGCCGCTGCAGCCAGTACCAACTGATTTTTTTCACCATTTGGCGTTGGCACCACCATAATCAACTCTTGCACCCCCGCCACTTTAGCGGGAATAGCGTTCATGAGCACCGATGAAGGATAGGCCGCCTTACCACCAGGAACATAAAGCCCCACGCGGTCAAGCGCAGTCACCTGTTGACCAAGTAGCGTGCCATCGGCTTCGCTATAGCTCCACGATTGCATCACTTGCTTTTCGTGATAGCTTTTGACTCTGTCAGCCGCTGCCCTGAGAGCCTCTCCCTGATTGGCTGGCAGGGCAGAGAGTGCGGCAATTAATTCGGGCTTTTTAATTTCTAAATCGGCCAAATTGCTTGCACTGGTTTTATCAAAACGATTGGTGTATTCCAATACCGCCGCATCGCCGCGTGCTTTCACGTCTTTCAAAATGCCCGCAACAACCCTGTCTACGCTATCGTCCTGCGCAGTTTCAAATGCCAGAAGCGCTTTTAGTTCAGCGTCAAAGCTCACATCGTGTGTAGATAAACGTCGAATTTTCATTTGTTACTATTTTTCATTTCCTATGGCGCTTGCAAACGCATCCATAATAGGTTGCAGCTGCGTGCGATTAAGCTTAAGTGAGGCCTGATTTACAATAAGACGTGAGCTAATATCACCGATGTGCTCAACAGCCTTGAGATTGTTAGCGCGTAACGTCCCTCCCGTACTCACCAAATCCACAATCGCATCAGCCAAACCCACCAGCGGTCCCAGCTCCATCGAGCCATATAGTTTGATTAAATCGACATGCATACCTTTGCCCGCAAAGTGCTCGCGCGCAGTTTTCACATACTTTGTCACTACTTTTAAACGCGCACCTTGGCGGATGACCGCTTCGTAATCAAAGCCTTCACGCACTGCGACCATCATTTTGCATTTGGCAATTCGCAAGTCCAAAGGCTGATACAAGCCTTCACCACCATGCTCATCCAGTACATCTTTGCCAGCGATGCCCAAATCGGCCGCACCATACTGCACATAAGTCGGCACATCCGAAGCACGCACAATAATCAGCCGCACATCATCGCGATTGGTGGCTAAAATAAGTTTACGTGAAGATTCCGGATCTTCAAGCGCACGAATACCAGCCGCCGCCAATAACGGCGTGGTTTCTTCAAAAATTCTGCCTTTGCTTAAAGCGATAGTAATCATAATCTAGTGACTTCGTCGCACTTTTGCGCCCAATTGCGTTAACTTTTCTTCCAAATGTTCGTAACCACGGTCAAGATGGTAAATACGGTCAATGACCGTTTCGCCCTGCCCGACCAAACCCGCCAATACTAACCCAGCAGAAGCCCGCAAATCAGTCGCCATCACGTTCGCACCTTCTAGCTGTGCAATCCCCTTCACCAGTGCAGTGTTGCCTTCAACGTTAATATCCGCACCCATACGCTGCAATTCTTGCACATGCATAAAGCGATTTTCAAAAATCGTCTCTACCGTAGTAGAAACACCTTCGGCAATCGTATTCATCGCCATAAATTGCGCTTGCATATCGGTGGGGAAAGCCGGGTGTGGCGCCGTTCGGATATTCACAGCCTTTAATTTTCCGTCACTTTTCACTGTAATACTATCAACCGTGTGTGTCACGGTTGCCCCCGCTTCGCGCAGTTTCTCAATCACCGCTTCGAGCAAATCTGCGCGCGCATTTTTTAATGTAACACTGCCGCCCGTCATGGCCGCTGCTACCATGTAGGTGCCTGCTTCAATGCGATCGCACACGATATGATGTGTCGCACCTGCTAATCGTTCCACACCAACAATAGTGATTGTATCCGTCCCTGCACCTGTAATTTTTGCACCCATTTTATTCAAGCACTCGGCCAAATCTACCACTTCAGGCTCTTTTGCAGCATTTTCTAGTACTGTCGTACCTTCCGCCAAAGCGGCTGCCATCATCAAGTTTTCCGTACCTGTCACGGTGACTAAATCCATATAATACTTAGCACCTTGCAAGCGACGATTAGGCAAATGTAGCGTACTTGCTTGAATGTAACCATGCGTAATGTGTATCGCCGCACCCATGGCCAGCAAGCCTTTAATGTGCAAATCTACCGGACGTGAGCCAATAGCACAGCCTCCTGGCAACGATACGCGCGCCGTACCAAAACGCGCCAACAATGGGCCAAGCACCAATATAGAAGCACGCATGGTTTTCACCATTTCATAAGTCGCCTCAAAAGAGGCCACATCGCTTGCATCCAACGTAACTTGTGAACCTTCTTGCGCAACTTTGATGCCCATCGTATCCAGCAACTTCAGCGTGGTAGCCACATCTCGCAAAGCTGGGACGCCTGTTAATGTGAGCGGTGTTTCAGCTAATAGACTTGCACATAAAATCGGCAACGCTGCATTTTTTGCACCAGAAATCGTAATTTCGCCGTTAAGCGGGTAACCGCCTTCAATAATAAGTTTATCCAACTAGTTAGCCTCTGTCAGCGCAGCTTGCAGCTCGCCACTTTCATACATAGCCCGCATAATATCCGCACCTCCCACAAACTCACCTTTGATATAAAGTTGTGGAATGGTAGGCCAGTTAGCATATTGCTTGATGCCTTCTCGAATTTCTTGGTCTTGCAACACATCCACCGCGATGTATTTAGTACCGCAAGCGTCTAAAATTTGTGTCGCCAAATTCGAAAATCCGCATTGCGGAAATTTCGGGTTGCCTTTCATGTAAAGCACGACCGGGTTAGTGCTTACCGTTTCTCTAATTTTTGCTTGTGTATCCATTTTGCTTCCTATATGTTTAATTTTTGGTATTCAATTCTGCCCATTTTTCTGGGGTATAAGTTTTCATTGATAGCGCATGAATTTCTGCCTTCATGCGATCTCCCAATGATGCATAGACCATTTGATGTTGCGCAATCATACTTTTGCCCACAAACGCCTGACTCACGATTGTCGCCTCAAAGTGTGTGCCGTCATCACCCATCACTTTAATGTAGTCGCAATCCAAATGCTGCGTGATATAACTTTCCAATTGCGAAGCGCTCAACACATTCCGGCCCTAAGTTTTAATTAATATTGTTATAAATTAACCACGTAATTTATAGCCTGATTTTAACATTTTTAGGCTTAACCATGCTAACGCAACTAAAAACACCAATACAACAACCAAGCTCACCCAAGGTGATATGTCGCCTTTGCCAAAAAAACCGTATCTAAAACCATCAATCATATAAAAAAACGGATTGAATTTTGAAATCGCTTGCCAAAAGGGTGGCAGCGAATGGATAGAGTAAAACACGCCCGATAAAAATGTCAGCGGCATAATCACAAAGTTTTGAAATGCTGCCATCTGGTCAAATTTGTCTGACCAGATTCCTGCAATAATGCCAAAGGTGCCGAGTAATGCGCTGCCCAAAAATGCGAATGTGACTATCCAACCCAAGTGAGTAATCGGCAAATCGACAAACCAAATCGCCACTAAATAAATACTCAAACCTACCACCAAGCCACGAATAATGGATGCCGCTAAAAATGCAATGAAAAATTGCAAATAAGTGAGCGGCGTGAGTAATACAAAAATAATATTACCCATCACCTTAGATTGCACAAGGCTAGATGAACTATTAGCAAAAGCGTTTTGTAATAGTGACATCATAATCAGGCCAGGGATTAAAAATGCGGTGTATGGCACGCCCTTATATACTTGCACATGACCTTCTAGCACGTGAGAAAATATCAGCAAATAAAGCAAAGCCGTCAACACTGGAGAAGCGATTGTTTGAAAGGCTACTCGCCAAAAACGCAGCACTTCTTTTTTAAAGAGCGTGTAAGTGCCTCGCGTGTGTTCATTAATTATGCTCATGCGCCACCCACTAATGACAAAAACACATCTTCCAAATCTGCCTCAATCAGTTGAATATCTTCCACTACAATTTTTGCTTTGCGTAACTCACCAAGCGCAAATTCCACTTGCCCTAAATCGCTTAGAGCCAGGGTAAAAAGGCCGCCCTCACCATGTTTTAGCATAGGTAGTAAACTTGCAGGTAGTGTTGCTTGACCCAATTTTAGACGCAAGTTTTTTCCAGCAAACTTGTTAAGTAAGTTCGCAGTACTGTCGAGCGCGACGATCTCACCCTGCTTCATCATGGCAAGGCGAGAACATAAGGTTTCAGCCTCTTCCAAATAGTGAGTGGTTAAAATAATCGTATGCCCTTCGCGATTAAGTTTTTTGATGAACTCCCACATCAGTTGCCTAAGCTCGACATCCACACCAGCAGTAGGCTCATCCAGCACAATCACAGGCGGCTTATGCGCTAACGCTTGCGCAATCAGCGCACGACGCTTCATGCCTCCAGAAAGCTTACGCATATTCGTATGCGCTTTATCTGTGAGGCCCAAGCTCTCAATGACTTCATCTATCCAAGCATCATTTTCGCGGCCTTTGCCAAAATAACCTGCTTGGAAGCGCAGCATTTCCCGCACATTAAAAAATGGATCGAACACCAATTCTTGTGGCACCACACCCAGCGCCAAGCGCGCTAACTGATAGGCATCGACCACATCATGCCCCATCACAGAAATTTTTCCTGCTGTTGGCCTTAGTAAGCCCGCAATAAGATTTATCAAGGTCGATTTACCAGCGCCATTTGGCCCCAATAAACCAAAAAATTCACCCTGATCTACCGTTAAATCTATGCCTTTAAGTGCATGCAGATTACCGAAACGTTTTTGGATTTGCTCGATTTGTATTGCTGGAATTGACAAAATAGCCCTATTAAAATTGCATTAAAAAAACAAAACCCCATCATAGTGGATGGGGTTGAAATCGTATAGTTCAAGTTAGCGAGGCTGACTGAACATCAGTTGATTAAATCCGCAACACCGTACAACTGCGCCAAACTATTCAGGCTGGCTGGAAAATTGATGAATCTTAAGTTCTGGTTATTGCTAATTGCACGGCGTCGCCACTCCAGCATCAAACTAATCGCCGCCGTATCCAATTCATGCACATGAGCAAAATCAACCACGGTGTTACTAGAAATAGCAAGAGAATTGCTTGCCTCCAAAATCGCATTGGCATTGTCCATTGAAATATCTCCAGTGATTGTCCAACGGTTTTCAAGTTGTGCAATTTGCTCGGTCATTTTAGCTTGTCTTAGCCTTAGCAGCTGCGTTTTTGTCAGCCAGTTTTTTAATCAAGCTATCCAACCCGTTTTGACGAACCTCTTGTGAAAACTGACCACGGTAGTTAGTCACCAAGCTAACGCCCTCAATCACAATGTCATACACTTTCCACGCATCTTTCTCTTTTGCCAGCGTGTAATCCACAGCAATAGGCTGACCACCAGGCTGAACGATTTGCGTCTTTACCGAGGCGGTATTCGCGCCATCTGCTATCCGAAAAGGCTTATATTCAATTACTTGATTTTTGTATTTAGAAAGTGCAGTCGCATATGTACGTAAAAGCAAAGTGCGAAACTCGGCTTGGAAAGCAGTCTTTTGGTCAGGTGTAGCTTTAGTCCAATTTTTACCCAATACCAAGCGCGATACACGATCAAAGTTAAAGTTAGGCAGTATTTTTTCTTCAGCAAGTGCAAAAATCTTTTCTTGATTTCCAGCCTGGATATCAGCGTCGTTCTTAACCACTGCCAGCACATCTTCTGCAGTTCTTTTAACTAGCTCATCAGGTGACTCTGTTGCAAATGCCGAAATACTGAAACAGACAAAACATAAAGCAACTACAAAGTTTTTAATCATTTTTTCTAATCCCAAAAATTGATTTTTAAAAATTATTATTTATTCGAACTATTTTTTCAAATCGTCCAAAGGATTGGAACCTAACGCATCATCCTCTGTTTTGGTTGATGCCCCTGACGTAGCTTTTGTGTCCTCTTTTGATTCCGAAGCTTTATTATACAAGAACTGACTAATCATTTTTTCGAGCACAACTGCATCTTGTGTCTGTGTGATTTTATCACCATTCTTCAAGTTATTTTCGTCTCCGCCAGCTTCCAGACCAATATACTGCTCACCCAACAGCCCTGCAGTGTATATATTAGCGAATGTATCTGTTGGAAATTTATAACGCTTATCCACGTTGAGACTCACAACGGCCTCAAAAGTTGTGCCGTCAAACTTAATATCGCCAACGCGACCAACGACCACGCCAGCACTCTTAACAGGTGCGCGCGGCTTCAAGCCGCCAATATTCTCAAAAGCTGCGGTGACTGTATAAGTTTCCCCTATGCTACTCGTGGTGAGGTTGCCCACTTTCATCGCAAGCCCAAGTAAGGCAGCTACACCCAGCGCTACAAATACGCCCACCCATAAATCTATTGTCGTTCTTTCCATAACAATCTACCCCTGCAATTATTTAATTCTAGCTAATCATAAATGAAGTTAATGCAAAATCGAGTGCGAGCACTACAAGCGATGAGGTCACTACGGTTCTTGTAGTTGCGCTACTTACACCTTCGGCTGTTGGGGGCGCATCATAGCCCTCAAACAAAGCAATGATGCTACAAGCAACACCAAAAACCACACTTTTAATTACACCGTTCACAATATCCAAGCGCCAATCCACATTGGCCTGCATTTGCGACCAGAAAGCACCTGCATCCACACCAATCAAGGGCACGGCAACCATATAGCCGCCCAAAATTCCCACCATTGAAAACAATGACGCCAAAATTGGCATAGAAATCACGCCTGCCCAAAATCGTGGCGCGATAACGCGCGATATTGGACTCACTGCCATCATTTCCATCGCAGACAATTGTTCGGTTGCTTTCATCAAGCCAATTTCTGCCGTAATCGCCGTTCCAGCGCGCCCTGCAAATAGCAGCGCTGTAACAACCGGGCCAAGTTCACGCACTAACGCCAAAGCTACTAATACACCAATTGCCTCGGATGAACCATATTTTTGCAGTGTATTATAGCCCTGCAAGGCCAGCACCATACCCACAAAAAAGGCTGAAACAGAAATAATAATAAGCGACCGCACACCAGTAAAATAGACTTCCCGAATAACCAAATCAAACCTGCGGAAACTCTCGCCACTTGAAACTAGGGTAAGTCCTAATAGACGAGTACCCGCACCCAAGCGCCATAGGCGATCGATGAAATCGCTACCAATTTTTCGTAACGTGCGCACCAAGCTCACTAACAAATGGGATTGAATCATGTCTTAAACCCTAACAAATCTTGCTTATAATCACCCGCAGGATAATGAAATGGTACCGGACCATCTTTTTCGCCATACACAAATTGATGCACAAATGGCAGATTAGATTTGCGCAAATCTTCTGGCGTACCTTCAGCCGCCACCGTGCCATTTGCAACAAAGTAGACATAATCCGCAAAAGAAAACGCCTCCTCTACATCATGCGTCACAATGATAGAAGTTGCTCCAAGCGCATCGTTTAATGTGCGAATTAAATCACAAATCACGCCCATGGAAATTGGATCCAAGCCCTGCAAATGGCTCATCGTACATAATAATGTCTGGATCAAGCGCCACTGCGCGTGCTAGCGAAACACGCCTTGCCATACCCCCAGAAAGCTCGGCGGGCATAAGCTTATGCGCACCGCGCAGACCAACCGCATGCAGCTTCATCAGCACCAAATCACGAATCATGCTCTCAGGCAAATCTGTAAGCTCACGCATCGGGAAAGCCACATTGTCAAACACGGATAAATCGGTAAACAACGCACCGTGCTGAAACAGCATGCCCATTTTGCGACGTAACTGGTAGATGCCTTCTCGATCTTGCTGGTGCACCACAAGCCCATCCACACGCACTTCACCTTTAGTCGGTTTAAGTTGCCCACCAATCAGACGGAACAGTGTGGTTTTACCACTGCCGCTACCGCCCATAATCGCCACAACCTTACCACGCGGAAACACCATACTGATGCCTTGGTGCAGCATACGGCTTTTGTAGCCAAACGAGAGATTGTCGATTTCGACGATATTTTGCGTCATGAGTTAAGTCGTAGGTTTTTAGCTGTCATTTTAGTTATGCTGTATTCTAAATCAAAATACTTCACTCGCGCAAAAAAACAAAAAGCCCGCCAAAGCGGGCTCGTTAAGTAGTTTTAAATTAAGCTCAGAAAGCCATGCAAACCATATGAGGCGTAGCATCTGCTGCTGCTGCGACACCTGCGGTAGCCGCACCACCTATCACTTGAACTCTAACTGAGCCTGTATCGCCCACACCATCGTCCAAGGTTGTATCCAATTGCTTAGCAAATTTACCAAGAATCGCATCTGAGCAGACTACATAAGCACCAGACATCCCTGTAACCGAGGTAAAGCCTGATACACTTTGAATTCCAATCAAACCACCATCCGCATTACGTGGTTGGTAAGTGTTACCAGCCGTGCAATCTACTACTGTTGGACCTGGAGCCAAACCAGCCAAACGCACATGTTGCCAAAATACACAAGACTCGTCGCCATTCGTTGCCGTGTTCCAGTTTCCTTGAATTACGCCATTACCAAGAGTTCCTGTTGTACCAGCAGTACCGCCAGTCACATGCGTAGCCACAGCCGCATCATCGCCAGGCAAAGCCTTAAATTTATCCTGATAGCCGTAAATATAGACTTGCACGTTCTGGAAATCGCGCGCCATGTTTTTAACCTTGGCACTATTAATCAGCTCTTGCCCTCTTAACACACCGCCAAGTAGCAGGCCAATAATAACCAGCACGATGGCAAGTTCTATAAGGGTAAAACCTGTTTGTTTATTCATTTGTGGTATCCTTTTAACCTCAGTTTTTGTTATATGCAAGCAAATACTAGTTATCTCGCATTTGGCAAAAAATATGCAATTTTCGTACCAATAGGCAGCACCTATATAAATAGCGGATCACAGCCCTATTAAGCTGATTAAGGTTTTGATAAAAACGATGAAATTTCATCATTTATGACAGAATATTGACACATTTTAATACATGAATATCACGATAAAAAGTACAGTGAGCCTATGCTAAACATCTCCAGAATCAATCAACTATTAGTCACAAACTCGCAGCGCATTTTGGCGCTAATGCTGCTCAGTTTGCATGCATTCTTAATTTGGGGAGAAGGTCTTAATCATCTGCACCGGGCATTTTTCTTATGTCATTACGGTTTGTTTTTAATTTGGCAACCGATTTGGCGTGGTTCAGACCGTCTCTCTAAAATGAGTGTTGCATTATTCCTTATTTTTGGCTGGCTCGCGTTTTGTTGTATCAATTGGTGGTTTACTGCAGCATGGCTGGCTACCCTGTTTGGTTTGCTTGGCGGTCGTATCTTTTCAGAAGAATCCAAAACAAATCGCATCATCCATATTCTTGCCGCAAGCTATCTTTTAGCCATGCTTTTGCTATGGGTTGTACCAAAACTTCTAGGTGCATCAAACGATTTGGATGCCGCAGAATTTACGATTACCTATCTTATTCCGTTGCTGCCAATTGCTATTCTATTTATGCCAAATCAGGCAATTAAATCTGGCCAGCTACCAATCATAGACTTTTTCTACACCTTATTACTCTCAATGATAGCGCTTATTTTAGTGCTTGCGAGTTTCGCCATTGGCACGCTACACAAAGTAAATTACATTCAGATTATGTTTATTTCAATATTTGGCTTGGCACTTACATTGATGGCGTTTAGCCTATTATGGAAACCCAGCACGCGCTTCTCTGGGGTTGAGCTCCTCATGTCACGCTATTTATCAAGCGTTGGCATGCCGTTTGAAAAATGGGTGAAAAATATCGCTAATTTAGGCGAAATTGAATCAAATGCAAATAACTTTGTACAAGGCGCAATGCTAGAGATGACGAACTTGCCGTGGGTTTCTGGCGTCAGTTGGCTGGCCGATGAAACGGAAGGCAAGCTGGGCACACCCTCCAGCCACAGCACGCATTTTAACTTTAAGGATTTGCACATGACCTTACATACGCGCTGGCAGATTTCGCCTGCATTGTATGTGCACGTGCGCTTACTTACACAAATAATGGGTGAATTTTATTTGGCCAAACGACGTGAGGAAACATTGCGTCAGAATGCCTACATGCAAGCCTTTTATGAGAGCGGCTCACGTCTGACGCATGATATCAAAAACATTCTGCAATCTGTGGGTACTTTGGTCACCGCCGCTGAGCAGGCAGATGAAAAAGATAACGAAGGGTTATTAAACCTGATTCGTCGCCAATTGCCTATGTTAAATCAGCGTATTGGTGCCACGCTGGATAAACTTAAAGCGCCTGGCGAAGAGAAGAAAAAAATCGAAAAAATTTCTGCATGGTGGAAAGACTTGCAACTACGTCACCAGCAGGCAGATATTGAGTTTTTAGCTGATGCACTACCTGCACTGGATATTAATGCAGAAGTGCTGGACAGTATATTGGATAACCTACTTAGCAACGCAACCGAAAAAGCCAAGTACCAAACAGATACCCAAATCAAAGTGGCGATTTATCACGCACCTGAAAATGGTTTTTGTATTGATGTAACCGATACCGGGAAAGCGATTGAACAAGCGATTGCCAAAGATTTATTTAAAAAACACATCTCATCATCTAACAATGGCTTGGGTGTTGGCTTGTACCATGCAGCGCTTGATGCCAAGCAGGCCGGCTATGCGTTAAACCTTGCCAACAATGTTAATGGTGAGGTGTGCTTTAGGGTCACACTCGCACCTAAATAACTACATTAGCGCAGACCCTGTATGTAATCCGCTACCGCCTGCATCTCTGCGTCCGTCATTTTTGTTGCTATCGTCATCATCATAGGCGCATTGGCGCGCTCACCAGTGCGGAAAGTGCGTAACTGCGCCAGCGTGTAATCTGCATGCTGTCCGGCAACGCGCGGGAACTGCTTTGGAATACCTGTGCCACTTGCGCCATGACAGGCAGCGCAAGCTGGTACTTGGGTTGCAGCAATGCCACCACGATAAATTTTCTCACCCAGTGAACCAGCACCATTTGCCTTGGCTTTACCTAGTGTTGGTTTTTGCGCGGCAAAATAAGTAGCCAAGTCTTTCATCTCCGCTGCAGATAAGTTTGCAACCATGCCACTCATGACTGCATTTGCACGCTTACCTTCTTTAAAATTAGTCAGTTGTTTCAGTAAGTATTCTGGGTGTTGACCTGCAAGCTTAGGGTTTAATGTAATACTGCTATTCCCATCCGCGCCATGACATGCAGCGCAGACTGTTTGGACTGTTTTTTCAGCGGCACTTTGCACAGGGACTGGCGCCGCATTCTCAACTTTTTTGTTTGCGGCTGATGCTGGCAACGCCACTAAACCTAACATTAATAATGCAAAGATGCCACTGCGCATACTATCTCCAGAAAGTGTTAACTATTTAATTTGTAGAATATTTTATCAAAATTTGTCGGTTCATGATAGCATTTGCGCCTTATATGCTGCCTTGAATTCTTTTTACAATCAAACAAGAGCAAGGCGGCGACTACTGAAACAGCGCAGGTGTTACAAAAGCGTATAACCAGCTGTTGAAGTATGAAGCCAACACCGTTATTGTTTGATTTTAAAAGAATTTTCATGCCACTGTTTCAAAACGCTACGTTCTTTATTTCCGCACATAACTTAAGCGATTTGCCGCCCGCCAACGGTATTGAAGTGGCGTTCGCCGGCCGCTCCAACGCGGGAAAATCCAGCGCTCTCAACACGCTTGCTAACCATAATCGCTTAGCATTTGTGAGTAAACAACCTGGACGCACGCAACTTATCAATTTTTTCACCCTTGGCGACGGCAAGCACTTGGTAGATTTGCCTGGCTATGGGTATGCAAAGGTTCCCGAAGCGATGCGCGCACATTGGCAAATGGTGCTTTCACGTTACTTAACTGAGCGAAACAGCCTGAAAGGCCTTGTGCTGGTGATGGATAGCCGCCATCCGCTTACGCCTCTAGACCGTCAGATGCTCGATTGGTTTTGCCATACGGGCAAACCCGTGCATGTGCTGCTAACAAAATCGGACAAACTTTCGCGCAACGAGGCCAATCAAACTTTAATGAAAGTACGCAAAGAGCTGGAAACTGTTTGGGGAAACTGCTCAGCGCAGTTATTTTCCAGTTTAAAAAAACAAGGGGTAGAAGAAGCCGAAAAGGTGATTGGTGCGTGGTTTTTTGGCATCCCAGAAAAAACCACTGCCAATTAATGGCAATTGCTTAAGTACTAGTTGGAAAGTTTGTGATTTGAGGATGAGCTTCTAGCCACTCCTGCCAAACAGCAAAGGCTATGGCTAATATCACCGGGCCCAAGAATAGGCCAATTAAGCCAAATGCTGCCAATCCACCCAGCACTCCAAAAAAAGCGAGGATAAAAGGTATTTTTACGCTTTGTGCGACCACCAATGGTCTCACAATGTTATCGACCCATGAGACGACCAAAGCACCCCATAGCAACAAGCCAACACCTTCAAGCGTGTGTCCAGTTAGCGTTAACCAAATGCCCATGCTACCCCAAACCAGAGGCGTTCCGAATGGGATAAGCGCAAATAGAACGGTGATTGCTGCAAGCACAGTAGGCGAACTTAAGCCGGCTACCCAGTAGCCTAAACCCGCCACTAACCCTTGTATTAAAGCCGTCAGCAATACGCCATAAACAACGCCACGCGTAGCGCCACCCGCAGCCTCAATATAAGTATTCACCCTAGTGCCCAGCATTGACTGCATCACACTTTTTATTTGCGCCAAAAAATTAACACCATCTCTATATACAAAAAATAATGTCAATAATGCCAAGCCCATTTTGGCAATATTGCGACCAATGCCGCCCAAAATTTCAAAACTTGCTTTATCTGCAACAGCCAGCAAGCTTTGTATCTCTGATTTGAGCATGTCGGGTTTAGCGATGATTTGACTTATCCAGTCACTTATTTCATGTCCAAATATTGGTATATGCGTAATGAACTGAGGCACAACAAACCCACCGGATAATAATACTTTTTGAATTGCGTCTGTAGCATGGTCAAACTCATCTTTTAGCGTCACTAACAGCCACAGCAAAGGTAAAATAACAACTGCTGTCATTATGATAGTCAGCAAGAAAGCCGCAATATTAGCTTTGCCATTGAGCTTAGTAAGTACTTTTTTATACATTGGCCAACTTGCGTAAGCAATAATCATTGCCCATAAAACTGGAATAACAAAAGGCAGCAATACTAACCAAGCAGCCGTTGCTAAAGTAGCAACGAATAGGGTAAGGAGCGCTAGCCGGATTGCTGGGTGAGTAGTGAGCTCTTGCATTATTTACTCAGCCTTAATGTCAGGTTTTTTAATAAGTAAGCTTGCCACAATCGATGAGCTTAAAATGACGCCAATAACCAATAGTGAAATTTCTGTGGGCACATGCACCCACTGTACTGCAAGCATTTTACCACCTATGAATACAAGCAAGAAAGCTAAGCCCACCTTCAATAAGTGAAAACGATCTGCCATATCTGCAAGCAAGAAATATAACGCTCTTAGGCCTAATATAGCAAAAATATTTGAAGTAAATACGATAAATGGGTCGGTAGTAATCGCAAAAATAGCTGGGATTGAGTCAACTGCAAAAATCACATCCGAAACTTCAATCATTAAAAGCACGAGAAACAAAGGTGTAAAATAACGCACACCATTTTCCACCACTGTAAATTTCTCACCTCTGTACCCATCGGTGATAAGCAGATGCTTTCGTGCAAATTTCAAGACGAAATTTTTCTCTAAATCTGGCTCTTTTTCGGCCATTGTGAGCATACGGATGCCAGTAATAATCAAAAATGCACCAAACAAGTAGAGCACCCAATGAAACTCGCGCACGACCCAAGCACCAGCCAAAATCATGACTGCACGTAAAACTATTGCGCCTAGTACGCCATACAAGAGCACTCGGCGCTGGTGTTCAGGCGCCACATGAAACGCACTAAATATCATTAAAAATACAAATACGTTATCAACAGATAATGATTTTTCAATCACGTACCCAGTTAAAAACTCCATAGACTTTTGACTGGCGACATCTGCGCCCACTGTGCGATTTAAATACCACCATAACCCCGCATTAAACAGCATAGCCAACGCCACCCAGGCCACAGACCATATTGCAGCTTCTTTAATGCTTACTTTGTGCGCTTTGCGCCCACCAAATACAAACAAATCGAGCAACAGCATTGCGATTACAAACGCGATAAATGCACCCCACATCCATGGCTCACCTATATTACTCATCATGCTTCCCTGTTGTGTTCAAAACGTAATCCTTTATATTTTCACGTTGCTTGTTTAAGCGCAGCAATACGCTCTTCTAATGGTGGATGCGTCATAAACAACTTTTTTAAGCCTATTTTTTGCGCGCCAGAAATACCAAAGGCTGCAATTTTTTCTGGGAGTTGAGCTTCGGCTTGCGTGCTAGTTTGCCCCAGTTTTAGCTTTTCCAATGCGGCAATCATTTTTCGACGGCCAGCCAATTGCGCGCCACCTAAGTCTGCACGAAACTCTCTTTGACGTGAGAACCACATCACTATTATGCTCGCCAAAATACCAAGTAGGAGTTCAGCAACAATCATGGTGATATAAAACGCGGGGCCTTGACCACGCTCAGTTTTAAAGACTACTTTATCAACCGTGTGACCGATCACGCGTGATAAAAACATCACGAATGTATTCACCACACCCTGAATGAGCGCTAAAGTCACCATGTCACCATTGGCAATATGTGAAACCTCATGCGCTAGTACCGCCTCCGCCTCATCACGACTCATGCTGCTTAACAAGCCAGTAGAAACCGCAACCAATGCATTATTTTTATTCATACCTGTTGCAAACGCGTTTACGTCTGGCGACTCATAGGTTGCTACTTCTGGCATACCTATACCTGCCGACTGCGCTTGCACACGAACAGTTTCCAACAGCCACTTCTGCTCTAGTGTTTTAGGCTCTGTTATTACTTCCGCTCCCACCATCCGCTTTGCGGTCCATTTAGAAATGGCAAGCGAAATAAGCGACCCACCCATACCCATCACAGCAGTAAATATAAGTAGTGATTGATAGTTGATGCCAGCTTCAGTCATGTAAGCACCCACACCAAACACACTTAAGGTGAGTGATAACACCAACATAATCGCCATGTTAGTCACTAAAAATAAAAAAATACGCTTCATTTGCATGCTTTCTTCAATAATCTTAAATTGAGTCGCTTAAATATTGGTCGATATTGCTAACTATAATTAATTTCTGGTAGCTGGTACATGTGTTTACGCTTCAACAATCTGACTAGCGCCCTACTTGCGCGATCAACTGCCCTATCTATGGCCGTGTAAAGATTACTCTCAATATCCTCTATTATTACGCTGGGCATACCTTTGATTTTAAGCACTAGCTGACAAAGTTTATCTTCGCCGCCTCTTGGTCCATTAATATCCGACAAGCGTACTGTAATACGCTCTATGTGCCTATCTGAAAAATAACTAACCGCATAAGCTAATCGCTTGTTTGTGTAATTTCTTAATGCTTGAGTTAGCACAAAACCACGTGTATAAATAATTGTTTGCATCATCAATCTCCTATTGAGTTACATGGAAAACATTTGCAATATACGCTAAACTTTATCGCAATAAAATTCGAATATAATTGACTTTATATTCGAATTATTCGAACATACTCACATGTCAACCATTAACTACAAACATCTGCATTACTTTTGGGCGGTTGCAAAAGCAGGCAGTATTACACTCGCCAGTGAGCGTCTCTTCCTTACCCCACAAACTATTAGCGGCCAGCTCACTTTGTTTGAAAACATACTAGGTGATCCTTTATTTAATCGAATTGGCAAACGATTGGAGCTCACCGAAAAAGGCAAACTGGTATTAAGTTATGCAGATGAGATATTTTCTTTGGGCAAAGAACTGGAAGAAACGCTTAAGCAACCCAATAGCGACCGCCCCACCCAGTTCAGAGTAGGCGTAAGTGATTCGGTACCAAAAACTGTTGCCTATCGATTAATTGAACCAGCAATGCGCTCCAACGATACGTTACGCATTATTTGTCGCGAGGGCAATGTAACTAATCTGCTAGGCGAACTAGCAGTGCATCGACTCGATATAGTGATTGCAGATTGCCCAATGCCGCATTCTGTCAATGTGCGCGCATTTAATCACTTATTAGGTGAATGCGGTTTAACTTTTTTTGCGACAGAAGGTTTAGCTGAACAAATCAAACTGCAAAACAGTAATCATTTTCCACAATGCTTAAATAACGCACCCATGTTGTTGCCTGGAAGCGAAGACGCAATTCGTCCAGCACTAATGCGATGGTTTGAAAATAAAAAAATACAGCCAAATATAGTAGGTGAATTTGATGATGGCGCTTTGATGAAAGCTTTCGGACAAGCGAGCGCAGGCATATTTGTTGCACCAACGGCGATTACACAACAAGTTTGCGAACAGTTTAAAGTGATTTCGCTAGGTGAAACCAAAGACGTTATTAAAAGCTTTTATGCAATTTCTGTAGAAAGAAAACTCAGCCACCCAGCCGTACTGGCGATTAGCCAATCGGCGCGCTCAGAGCTTTTTTCTTGAAGCCTATTGCCTTAAAAAAACCAGATCCCAAACGCCGTGACCTAGCTTAATACCTCGGTTTTCAAATTTTGTCAGCGGGCGATAACTTGGTTTTTCTGCGTAATTTTTTGCGGTATTCTTAAGCTCTGGTTCGGCTTGCAACACTTCCAAAACCCACTCTGCGTATTCCTGCCAATCGGTCGCTACATGAATGTATGCACCAGTTTTTAGCTTGCTGCACATCAATTTTAAAAACTCGGCTTGAATCAGTCTCCGCTTGTGATGACGCTTTTTATGCCAAGGGTCTGGGAAAAAAATATGCACGCCATCTAAGCTTTTATCGGCAATCATATGCTGTAAAACTTCTACCACGTCATGCTGAACAATACGGATGTTAGTAAGCGCTTGCTCTTGAATCATCTTAAGCAGACTGCCAACACCCGGCGTGTGTACCTCAACCGCTAAAAAATCACAATGAGGTAAAGTTTGTGCGATTTTGGCCGTACTTTCACCCATGCCAAAGCCGATTTCGAGGACTTTATTGCTGTCATTTCTTTCAAACACATGATTTAAATCGAGCAAGTTCTCTGAATAATCAATACCAAACTGTGGCCAGCCGGTTTCTAAGGCGCGCTCCTGACCTTTGGTTAAGCGCCCCTGGCGCAGCACAAAGCTGCGAATACGTCGATGCTGCGGGTTTGAGTTCTCTTCTATTTCAATCATGGCGCGCATTATACGCTAGAGTGTGTGCGACTTATCGCCATTTGAGAAGCCCAGCAATGGCGCATCAAACTTTTTGGTAAACGCCATCACCTTAAACAGATCGCCCATTTCAGCCGGTGAAAGTAACTTTTGTGCCGCGGCGGCGAGTTGCATAAACTGTGGTGAGTCTGGTGAGTGCTGTGCCAAGATATCCAAGATACCGCAATTGATTAAAAACTGTGCCTGATTAGCATAGCCTGCAAGGCTTATTCCATGCGCTTGTCCGACTTCTGCGATTTTTGTAAAATTCACGTGCGCGGTGATATCTTGCAACCCTACATTGATCAATGGATTGTCGTGCGCGTAATGCTGAAAATGGCACATAAGCGTGCCTTGGATGCGTTGCGGGTGATAGTATTCGCGCGCCGGAAAGCCATAATCAATCAACAAAATCGCACCTGTATCTAACGCTGTAGCCAAGCTAGCAATCAGTCCTTTTGCTGAAGGGCAAAATTCAGTTAGATAGTCGTCTGGAAGGCAGTATCCATAAGCCTCCTCGTCTATCTCATTATTTGCTAAAGGTTTATCTTGCCACACAAATTCACCTTCAAAAGCCACGCCACGCTCAAACAGTTTGCCCTCGTTTTTGTATAAAATATTTACCGGAAGCGCATCTAACACCTCATTTGCCAGTATCACACCAGTAAAATTATTGGGTAAGTCTTTGAGCCAAACCACGCGCTTAAATAGCGCATCAGGTAATTCCTCTTTTAGCGTTTCATGCTGAACTTGCCGTAAGTAATCACTCACATCTAGAATATAATAATGCTCTGGCAGTGCATGCAATGCTTCTAGTTCCAGCAACAAATCTGCAGCCAATTTACCAGTACCAGCGCCAAGCTCTAAAATATCACCTTGGCATACTGCCAATATCTGTGAAGCTTGACGCGCAATACTTTGCGCAAACAACGGGGAAATTTCTGGCGCTGTAACAAAATCTCCCGCGCCATTTTTATTATCCGCGAACTTTTGCAAGCCGCCGCTGTAATAACCTATGCCTGGCGTATAAAGCGCCATGTGCATAAAGTCAGCAAATGAAATCCAAGCGCCCGCCTGCATAATCGCATGCGCTATGTGCTTAGAAAGCAATTGGCTGTGCGCTTGCAATTCGGCTGATGGAATAGGTAATGCAGACATAAGCCATTATAATATTGGGATGAGAGAAATGGATTTAAGCTTAGATAATAAAGTTGTATTGATTACTGGCGGGGCAAAGCGAGTTGGCGCGGCAATTTGCCGCGAGCTGCATGCAAACGGCGCCTTATTGATGATTCATTACAATCGATCAATCGAAGAGGCGCGCGCCTTGAAGGCTGATCTTAACCTGAAGCGCGCTAACTCCGTGGCAATTATTCAGGGTGACTTGCTCAATTTGGAGGCGTTGCCGGGGCTTGTGAATAAAACAATCGAGCATTTTGGCAAACTGGATGTACTGATTAATAACGCCTCGTCTTACACTCCGACTGAAATTGGCACCATTAATGAAGAAAATTGGCACGACTTAATGGGTAGCAACCTAAAAGCACCGATGTTTTTAGCGCAAGCCGCCGCCACAGAATTGCGTAAAAACCATGGCGTTATTATCAATATCACCGATATGCATATAGAGCGGCCAAAAAAAGGCTACGTTGTTTATAGCGTGGCAAAAGCAGGTCTGGTAACACTTACAAAATCGCTCGCACAAGAGCTCTCGCCGGAAGTGCGGGTGAACGCTGTTGCGCCAGGGCCAGTACTTTGGCCAGAAAATAATCCACAATTCGATGAAGTGTATCGCCAGCGTGTCATCTCGCAAACCCTACTAAAACGCGTGGGTGAAGCCAACGATGTAGCTAAGGCGGTAAAATTTTTGGTGGCAGATGCACCCTTTGTCACTGGCCATATACTTGCCGTAGATGGTGGACGCTCTCTAAATTTATGATTAAACACTTACCCGACAACCCTTCCAGCAACTTCATCCGCTTGCGTAACAGCCTGATTACCTCTACAGGTAAAGCCATTGGCGATTACAACATGATTGAAGAGGGCGACACTGTGCTTGTGTGCATGAGCGGTGGCAAAGATAGCCATACACTACTGATGATACTACTAGCACTACAAGAGCGTGCACCGATAAACTTTAAACTGATTGCGATGAATTTGGATCAAAAGCAACCGGGATTTCCTGCAGATATTTTGCCTGCTTATTTCGAAAAGTTAGGTGTTGATTACCGGATTGTGGAGGCCGACACTTATTCGGTAGTCAAAGAAAAAATTCCTGAAGGCAAAACGACTTGCAGTCTATGTTCCAGGCTGCGACGTGGCATTATTTACACTACGGCAAAAGAGCTGGGCGCCAACAAAATAGCACTTGGGCATCATCGTGACGACATTGTAGAAACGCTTATTTTTAAATATGTTTTTTGGTGCAAAACTTAAAGCCATGCCGCCAAAATTGGCTACAAACGACAAGCAGAACATTGTGATTCGCCCACTTGCGTATTGCAGTGAAAAAGATATAAGTAGTTACGCGCGACAAATGGCGTTCCCGATTATCCCTTGTGATTTGTGTGGTTCTCAGGAAAATCTGCAAAGACAAAAAATCAAAGACATGCTCAATGCATGGGAGCGCGAACAGCCTGGCCGCATTAATAATATCTTCCGCGCCACTACCAATGTAGAGCCCTCACATCTGGCAGATTTTGATTTATATGACTTTAAAAGTTTAAGTCAAGCAAACTCAAATGATGAAGACCCGCTGTTTGGCGATATCGCCAACGAAGGCGAGGCGTTGAGCATTGCAAATAGCGAAGGAAAACGTATTGAATTTACACGCAATTAACATCAATTTATTTTTTTCATATTGTGTATTGGTGCATTAGCTTGTTATCATCTAACCAATCCGTTAATTAACTCTCCCTAACTTTAGCGCTATTAATGTCAAAATTACTCATTGTAGAATCCCCTTCCAAAGCCAAAACACTCAAAAAATACTTGGGAAATGACTTTGAAGTGTTAGCTTCCTATGGTCATGTACGTGACCTGATTCCCAAAAACGGCGCAGTAGATCCTGCTAACAAGTTTGCCATGAAATACGACATTATTGAGCGTAACAGCAAACATGTGGATGCCATTGCAAAAGCTGTTAAAGCTGCAGATGCTATTTATCTAGCAACCGACCCGGACCGCGAGGGCGAGGCAATTTCCTGGCATATTGCAGAGATTCTTGCCGAGAAAAAACTACTAAAAAATAAACTCTTAAAACGTGTAGAGTTTAATGAGATTACTCAGACCGCCGTTAAATATGCGATTGAACACCCGCGCGACATCGCGATGAATTTGGTTAATGCACAACAGGCTCGACGTGCGCTGGATTATTTGGTCGGCTTCAACTTATCGCCCTTATTGTGGAAAAAAATTCGCCGCGGACTTTCTGCAGGCCGTGTACAAAGCCCCGCACTGCGCCTCATTGTAGAGCGTGAGCAAGAGATTGAAGCGTTTAATAGTCAGGAATACTGGAGCATTCACCTTGATGCGCTGAAACATAAAAGCAGCTTTAGCGCTAAGCTAATTCAGCTGAACGGCGAAAAAGTTGAACAGTTCAGCGTAATCAATCACGACCAGCAAGCAGATGTTGTAGGTAAACTACTGCTTGCCAGCGCCGGCAAAACAACCGTCTCACGCGTAGAGAAAAAGCAGCGTAACCGCAGCCCTGCAGCGCCGTTCACCACATCCACACTGCAACAAGAAGCTGTGCGCAAGCTTGGTTTTACAACGTCGCGCGCCATGCGCGTGGCACAACAATTATACGAAGGTATTGATGTAGGTAGCGGCACTGTTGGCTTGATCACCTATATGCGTACCGATTCGTTTAGCCTCGCAACCGAGGCGGTGATGCAAATTCGCGATTATGTGAAGAAAAACTTCGATGCGGACTATCTGCCAAAATCACCAATCATGTACAAAACCAAAGCCAAAAATGCGCAAGAAGCGCATGAGGCGATTCGCCCAACAGACATATTCCGTGCGCCTGCAAAGCTTCGCCAATATCTGAATGACGAACAGTTTAAACTCTACGAGATGATTTGGAAACGAAGCGTTGCATGTCAAATGTCCCCTGCAAAATTTGATGCCGTGAGTGTTGATTTAAGCGTGGGGTCGGAAGGCAATTTATTCCGAGCCACTGGGCAAACGCTCGTGTTTCCGGGCTTTATTGCCGTTTATAAAGAAGACACTGATGGCGCTGACGAAGATGCAGAAGCGAAACTTCCACATCTGGAAACTGGTGAAGTGTTGGATGTAGAAAAGATTTATGGTGAGCAACACTTTACGGAGCCGCCACCGCGATACTCTGAAGCAAGTCTAGTTAAAACGCTGGAAGAGTATGGCATTGGGCGACCATCTACCTATGCCAGCATTATCAGCACGCTACAAGACCGCGAATATACATTGCTCGACAAAAAGCGCTTTACCCCAACGGATGTTGGTCGAGTAGTCAATAAATTTTTGACTGAGCATTTTACGCGCTACGTAGATTACGACTTTACTGCGAAGCTAGAGGATGCATTAGATAATGTTGCCAGCGGTGAACGTGATTGGGTTCCGCTCATGGATGAATTCTGGCAGGGATTCAATCAGCAAATCATTAGCAAAGCCGATGTTGACCGACCTGGCAACGAACTCATTGACGAAGCTTGCCCAAAATGTGGAAGACCTCTGCAAAAACAGTTGAGCCGATATGGCAGCTTTATTGGTTGCACGGGCTACAACGCAGAACCAAAATGCGATTACAAACGTAGCATGAACGGCGCTGCGCAGGCAGGCAGCGATCCAGTTGTGATTGGCAAAGACGAGTCAACAGACAAAGAAATCTACTTAATGAACGGCCCCTATGGTCCGTATTTACAAGTTGGATTGGCCGTTGAAGGCGACAAAAAGAAGCCTAAACGTGTCAGCATTCCTAAAGAAATACCATTAGCTAATGTCAATATTGATATTGCGCACATGCTGCTCTCATTACCTCGCGATTTGGGGCAGCATCCAGAAACCGGTAAAAAAATAGTCGCCAATATTGGACGCTTTGGGCCATATGTGAACCACGATGGAAAGTTTAAATCGATTCCAAAATCTGAAAGCGTTTTTAGCATTGATAACGCAGGCGCCGTTGCGTTACTAGCCGCCGCCAACACAGGCCCAGCGCCTATAGCCGATTTGGGGGCGCATCCAAGTGGTGAAGGTCGTGTAGAAGTTTATGCTGGACGCTATGGGCCTTATGTTCAACATGCGAAGATTCGCGCGACCTTGCCAAAAAGTGTTGCTCCAGAAGAGCTAACACTAGAGGAAGCGCTTGCATTGCTGACAGAAAAAGAAGCTAAAGGGACACCCGCCAAAAAATCATTTGCTAAAAAAACCACCTCTAAAAAACCAGCAGCGAAAAAAGCAAAAACTAAAAAATAGGAAAAAAACGGGCTGACACCTATAAAATGTCAGCCCGCATTTTTAATTGTCTAGTAAATTAAGATATTTTTTCTGCCATCACCAAGGTAGGCTCATTGGTGTTGGTTTGGCCAGTTGTCGTCGTGCTATTGTGTTCCATCCATTTGCGGATGCGATTCGCATCGCCAATTCGGGTTAATTTTCCACTAGAATCAAGTAGCACGATAATCATAGGTTCACCTACGAGCTTAGCCTGCATCACCAAACAGCGCCCCGCTTCTGAAATATATCCGGTTTTTGATAAGCCAATTTCCCATTCACCGGCACGTACTAGGCCGTTGGTGTTATTAAAGTTAACTGGATATTCACGTGCGCCAATATGCACCTCGTGCGATGGGCTTGTGGTCGCAAATCGAATTTCAGGATATTGGTAAGCAGCCTGTACCATCTTCGCTAAGTCTTCAGCTGTTGAAACATTTTCGCTCTCTAAGCCAGTAGGGTCAACAAAGTGCGTATTAGTTAAGCCTAGCAACTGCGCTTTTGCATTCATGGCTCTAACAAACGCAGACTGACCTCCAGGATAATTGCTGGCAAGTGCCGATGCTGCACGATTTTCGGATGCCATTAGCGCAAGCTGCAACATATCGGTACGACTTAAGCTAGCACCCACTGGCAACCTTGAACTCGTACCTTTTACATAATCCACATCCTGATCAGTCACGTAAATCGATTCGTCCAATGATTGCTTGGCATCTAACATCACCATTGCAGTCATGAGTTTTGTGATTGAAGCAATCGGGCTGGGTGAGTTGGTATTTTTCGCGTAGACTACTTCACCTGTATTTTGATTGATAATCAGAGCTTTGCTGGAAGCTAATTGCAAAACACCACTTCCATCATAATACTCACCAAGGTCAATTGCGTTCTGTCTTTGTATATGCAATTGCTGCGCGCGCATTTTTGCACGTGTGCGTGCTGACACTTTTATATAGTGTTTTTTCTGTGACGTATAGACGCGTTTATGTGACTTTTTTGCCGCCAGCACTTCATAAGGCAAAGCAATCAGACTCAATGCTACTGAAAGCAGTACGATTTTTTTAAAAAAATTATTCACCAAGCAATCCCTAAATCAGATATGTTCGTAATCAATGCTAATTATAAACTATTTATATGTCAACAAGTTAGCCGATACTTATAAAAGAAATATTAACATTAAATTAAAATTGTGCGTTTTTGCTACACTTAAACTAACTTTATGAGAAAATATCCATCATAACCATTGCCGAGTCACAAAATGAAATTCCCACAACAATATCACTATACCTCCGAGCATTTATGGGCACGCCAGGATGCAAATGGAAACTGGCTTGCAGGCATAACCGATTATGCACAAGATTTACTAGGCGATATTGTATACATAGAACCGCCTAAAGTGGGTGATACCCTTATTAACGGCAAACCTTGCGGAATAGTTGAATCTGTAAAAACAGGCTCAGATTTACATGCGCCGATGAATGGTAGCGTCACTGAAATAAATAATGAATTACTGGGCGCTCCCGAAGGTATAAATGATAAACCATATGAGGCATGGATTTTTAAATTTAACCCCACAGATGCTAACGATACAGAGCATTTTCTAACGGCTGAAGCTTATGCAAAGCTAGTGAATGAAAACTGATTAATCTGGTAACACAAATTTTACTTTTAGTAATAGCTGATTGAGTTCGGCCACTAGCTTCACCCGTAGACTTTCTTCTAGTTCCGGAATTGCAGATTCAAGTATCTGCTGTATGTTTTCTTTCAACACCTCTTGTACCGAAGGCAAATCTCCGTTAACAAGCGTTAAAAAGTGCTCGCGCACTTCCATGCCTTTGGCCGCCATTTGCTCTGTAAATGCTGTTTTTATTTCTGCTGCAGCTGCATTAAAGATTTCAGTTTTTTCTTCATTAAAAGTTTCACGCAATTGCGCAAGGGTTTCTTGTTGAATTGAGCCTACCTGCGCGTCCATAATACCTACTTGCTCCTGAGTGCTTTCTTCTATACGGTCTTTGATTGACTGTAGCGCTATCTCGGTTGCCTGCTCTAGCTGCGCGCGATGATTGGTTTGCAATTTCTCTTGGAAATCGTGCATTTTATCCATCAACTCTCGCTCTGCTCCTTCACCTGAAACCTGTAACAGGCTATTCAAAGATTGGGTAAGCTGGGCTTGATGCTCACCAATGGCTATTTGCTGGATTGCCTCGAGCTCTGTCTGCAACCTTTGTTTCGAGTCTTGACTGATAGACTGCTGCAAGCCAGTCAGAGATTCATTTAATTGCGCCTGATGAAGTGCAATGGTCTGCTCTTGAAAAGCCTGTATTTCCTTGGTCACAGCCTCCTGCGCAGCTTGGCTAATGGATTCAAGCCGAGTTTGTAATAAAACCTGATTCTCTTCCAAAGTTTTTTGCTGAAATGTCTGCATTTCACTATCAATATAGCTGCACGATACGCGCACTAGCATCCGCCTCCGTCTTATCTGTTTGCGAAACCACGTCCGAAACGGCTTTCTGTGTGGCGCTTCCAATCAACTCCGAAAGCGTCACATCAAATCTTGCCGCTGCCTCAGTTTCTATTAAAGAAAATTTTTCCTTCAAATTAATTTGCGCCAAATCAATGCTGTCTTGATACATCCGCGGCATCTCGGTTTTAAGGTCTGCTTTAGTTCTGTCGACAAAGTCTTTTGTGCTAGCGACGATTTCTTCTTGAGTTTTTTTAATTTCGTGCTGAAACTCATTCAACACATCTTTCTTCACAAATGCACTTAAGCTTTCCAAAACCGATTGCGTAATCTCAGCCTCTAGCCTTGGTCTCACGTGTGCAGAAACTCTTGAAATAAGCTCAGGCGTAATCCCCAACGTGGGATCTTCTTGACGCGCTGGCTTAGCCTCTGCCTTAGGTTTATATACCTCGGTAAGTACTGGTATTTTACTTTCTGCCAAAATATCCCCTATCTTTTAGTTCGGCTCTAATCGACTCATTGCGCGTGCTCAAGATGCTTAATCTCATAGCCACGATCACGATAAAACTTATAACGTGCGCGTGCGGCAATTTTGTCATCTTCAGCATTGCCTACCAGCTCAATCAACTGCCTGAATCGGCTAAATGCCAACACCTGCTTTTGTGAGAGGTTAATCAAAATATCATCCTGAAACAAGGCTTTTTCGTCCCAATCAATGACAACAGGCGTTTCTTTGGCAATCAAATCGCTTGCCAGCGCATTAGGGATAAACTCAGCTGCGCCGCCAAGCCAGATTTCACTGCTTATCATGCTGGCTGCCTCTTTATTTTCTGCCAAAATTGTTATCTGATGCTTCTTTTGTAGCGCCTGTAGCAACAAGTTTGCTAAAGTTAACTGCTTATCCGCAAGTTTAGAATAAAAAATAACGCGCGTCATGGTCGATTATTTTGTTTTAGCCGCACGTTGCACTAAAAAGGTTGTAAGCAGTGGCACTGGGCGCCCCGTACCTCCTTTTTCTTTGCCAGATTTCCAAGCAGTACCTGCAATATCCAAATGTGCCCAATCATATTTTTTTGTAAACCGTGACAAGAAACATGCAGCCGTAATACTGCCCCCTGCACGCCCGCCAATATTCGCCATATCAGCAAAGTTACTATCTAATTGACTTTGATAGTCGTCCCACATCGGCATATGCCAAGCACGGTCATGCGCTTTCTCGCCCGCTTCTAACAACTCTTTTGCTAGCGCGTCTTGGTTACTAAATAACCCGCTTGGATGATGTCCCAATGCAATGACGCAAGCGCCCGTTAGCGTAGCGATATCCACCACTGCGCTAGGTTCAAAACGCTCCGCATAAGTGAGCGCATCACATAAAATCAAGCGTCCCTCTGCATCAGTATTCAACACCTCGATAGTTTGCCCCGACATGCTGGTAAGTATATCTCCAGGCTTAATGGCATTGCCACTTGGCATATTTTCACATGTCGGAATGATACCAACCGCATTCATTGCCAAACCCAGCTCGCCAATAGCCTTAAAAGTGCCGAGAACGCTCGCTGCACCACACATATCGTACTTCATCTCATCCATATCGGCACCCGGCTTAAGTGAAATACCACCCGTGTCAAATGTAATACCTTTACCCACTAGCACAACAGGCTTTTGGCCTTTTTTACCTTTGCTGTGTTGCAGAACAATTAAACGTGGCGGCTCACTACTGCCCTGCGCCACCCCTAAAAATGAACCCATGCCCAATTTTTTAATTTCAGCTTGCTCAAGCACTTCTACTTTAAATCCGTAAGTTTTAGCGAGTTTTTTTGCCTGTTCCCCCAAATAACTTGGCGTGCAAACATTAGGGGGTAAGTTGCCTAAATCCTTAGCTAAAGAAACACCTGCCGAAATTGCTAAACCATGCTTTACTCCCGCTTCAGCTTCCTTAATTTGTGACTTTTCAACAAAAATTGTCGCTTCACTCAAGCTGACAGGATCTGCCTTTTTAAGCTTAATCGCATTTACTTGGTAGGTAACATCCACTACCACTTCAACAAGCAAGGCAACTTTTGTAAACGCACTCGCCTTTTTAATCGGCAATTCTGGTAAATATAAAGCGGCACTTTTAGCTCCTTTTGGCAAGGCTTTTACCGCCGCACGCACAGCTTTGCAATATTGCGCCTCTCCAAACTCTGCTTGCTTACCAAGGCCAACCAGCAGAATACGCGATGCAGCAACGTTCGCAACATGGTGCATAACTAATGCAGAACTGCTTTTTCCTTCCATATCACCACGTTTTAAGTACCGCGCTAATTGCTTTGCCTGATGCTTCATCTAAACTTTTTGCCGAATCAGACAGTTTTCTACCTTCAAAAACACCTACAACTAGGCAATCACTGCGTTGTTTTTCAGGATTCCCGTTTTTTATGCTAAATTCCATATATTGAACCTTAATTGTTTTACATACTTAACCTAATTATCCAGCGTTTTAGCCCGAAATCAAAGCGCAATATGCAAATTGAAAATTTTTAATAAATCATTATCTAATGAGCTAATTTCAACGGCCGCAGCCGCATTTTTAATCCTCATTGGCATCGTATTGCACAGCGTGCTGGTTTTTTGGTGCGTATTGCCGCCAAAGGCTGGATACCAAATGATGCAATTACTACCATGCTTGGGTTTAATATCGTCCGGTTTCTTCCGATGATCTTGTCACTAACGATTTTTTTATCTGTACTTCTTACACTCACACGCTGGCATCGCGATTCAGAAATGGTCATTTGGTTTACTTCTGGACTAGGAGTCGCAAAATGGATACGTCCTATTTTAAATTTTGCGTTTCCTGTAGTGATATTGATTGCACTTTTAAGTTTTTTTGTAATGCCATGGGCTACACAAAAAGTCGAGGATTATCGTGTCCAGCTGAAAAGTCGTGACGAGCTTTCTGCAATCAATCCTGGTGTGTTTAAAGAATCAAACAATGGTGAACGTGTTTATTTTGTTGAGAGCTTTGACCAGCTAGGCAATGTTGTTAAGAACGTATTTGTACAATCTACCCAACATAAAAAAACCGGCGTCATTGTCTCCAGCAATGGTAGTCGCATTAAAGCGGAGAATGGCGACAATTTTCTCTTGTTAGAAAAGGGACGTCGCTACGAAGGGAAGCCAAACTCTGCGGAAATCTCTACGACTGAATTCGAGCGTTACGCCATCCGTGTTGAAACAAAAGAAGTAGCGCGCGAGCCTAACACCACGGATGCGCAAAGCACACAGGAATTAATCGGTAGCGAAACACTAAGGGACCAAGCAGAGCTGCAATGGCGCTTAGCCATTCCACTCTCAACGATTATATTAGTGCTGCTAGCGATTCCATTAAGCTTTGTTGACCCGCGCGCGGGCCGCTCACTCAACCTGATATTCGCCCTGCTCATTTATATTATCTATAACAATATGCTCAGCATATTTGAGGCTTGGATAACACAAGGGAAAATCAGTCCTATTATTGGCCTGTGGCCTGTACATGTTGTATTTGTTTTGCTCGCCATCTATTTGTTTTATCGCCGCACTTATTTGTTGCCAGTATTACCTTCATTCATTCATAAGTATTTGGGTAGCTGGAAAAAACAGCCCGCAGAGTCGTAGAGATGCGTATTTTTAACCGTTATTTTTGGCAAGAAACCAGCATCACCATCTTGATGATCATGCTAGGCTTGCTTGCAATGTTTTCTTTTTTCGATCTGATACAAGAGCTTAACACTTTAGGGCGCGGGAATTACGGCATAAACCAAATGCTTCTTTTTGTTCTGCTGAGTGTCCCAGGACACATCTACGAAGTGGTGCCCGTAGCTGTGCTCGTGGGCATGATGGTAAGCCTAGGTACGCTAGCTCGCTATTCAGAGCTTGTTGTCATGCGCGTGAGCGGCTTATCAATACTTGATATCGGGATAACATTGGTGAAGGTTGGCCTAGTATTTACTGCGGTTACCTTTTTTGTGGGTGAATTGATTACGCCCATCAGTGAGAAAATGGCACAGCGCATGCGTATTCAGGCAACGGACTCTATTGTTGCTCAGGACTTCAAGTCTGGCCTGTGGGTAAAAGATGGAAAGAGTTTTGTAAATGTAGAAAATGTACTTCCAGACGCCACTTTGCTTAACGTACACATTTATGAGTTTGACGAAAATTTCAGGCTGCGAAGCATCAGCAATGCCAAAAAGGGTAGTTTTGAGGATGAGCGCTGGGGCTTAAGTGAAGTGACACAAACCAAATTTAACTATGCAAAAAAAATCGAGCAAAATAGTGTTCAAACTCAATTTTTTAATAAAGCTAACTGGAGATCGCTCATACGTCCAGAACTTTTAAACGTTTTGTTAGTGGCACCAGAAAAAATGTCTGCCTGGAATTTATACTCATTTATCAACCACTTAGAAATCAATAAACAAAAAACTACACGTTATGAAGTCGCGCTATGGTCTAAGATGATATATCCACTGGCCTGTATTGTGATGGTGATTCTGGCACTGCCATTCGGTTTTTTACAACAACGCTCTAGTGGAACTAGTACAAAGATATTTATTGGCGTCTTACTAGGTGTGATTTATCAAATCATGAATCGTGTTTTTATTCATTTGGGAGTGCTCAATGACTGGCCGCCATTAATGAGCGCTATCACGCCCACCATACTATTTTTAATTGCAGGATTGTCTCTAATATTTATAGTAGAACGCCGCTAGTGCTTCTTAGCAATTGAAAAGTCTACTAGCTTAAGTTACTCTTACTAGACGTGTTTTTAATAGTCTGTCATGCAAAAACAACTGTTCTTTGTCAATAAGTGCCCACAAAAAACCCAGCCCAAAAACCAATAGCGATGCGCTTGCCAGGACATATCTTTGTAGTGCTTGGCGCACGCTAGGTGTATTGTCTTGTGCATTTACCAGTCTAATTTTCCATGTCTGTGTAGCAAGTGTTTGTCCTGATTTTTGCCAACACCATACAAAATAAATTCCCGCAATAAGCCACAAAAAAACCTGCAGGCCAAAACGCTTTATGTGACTATCTGCAACCCCAAACAACCAGATAAAAACCCATGTGCACAAAAACCAAATAGCTGTTAACAATACCAACTCATAAAAGCAGGCTGCAAACCGTTTTATTAAACTTGCCGGCTGTACGCTTGGGATTGGCAACATAAAAAATAGCCCACTGATGTGCGGGCTTTCCGATTATTGATCTACTTCAGGATCGTAATAAAGCTCCGGAGATTCCTTGCGCAACTTCTCTCGTTCAGCATCTGGCAACTTCTGATGGTCTGCCCATTTTCTGCGCAACTCGTCTTTTTTCTCTGGGCTTAAATTGTGAAACTGCTGAAAACGTATCCGCGCATTTTCGCGTTCATATGGAGTCATGCGGCTCCAGCTAATCAAGCGGCGCTGAACACGCAACTGCTTTTCTGCATCCATTTTAGGGTAGTCCTTGGCAATATCCAGCATTTTTTCTCGCTGCCAAGGTCTCAGCGTGTCCCACTCACCACCTAGCGCCGACAATATTTTGCGCTGATCATCCGACAATTGCGACCAGCTCTGTGTAGGCGCCGTATCGGCATCGCTTAGCGAAGATTTGATGCTTCCAATATCGCCCATCGCAACGCGCATAGCCTGCATGTCGCTCGCAAACTCTTGTGCTTGCAAACTTGTTGCAAACATGACCAAAAAAAACAGAAGTTTATTTATTAAACCTGCCAACTTATTCATTGCAATCGCACCCTGATTTATTGCTTAATTTAGTTATAATAATTTACTAAGTTTTTTGTTGTAAATGTGCATCCGGCACATTGAGCGATGGCTCAAAACCCTTATCCACAAAGGCTTCTGGAGGCAACTCTGCACCCAGTAAAAATGCATCGCTCGGCTCTTTATTGTTAAATGCCTTTAATAAAACAAAACTGCTGATAATTGTTGCGAGTACCAAGCCAGTCATAGCCAAACGATGATGTTCTGCCCAGTGAGCTAATTGACTTAAGGTACCGTCAGCATTTAAATTAACGCCCGAAAGCTGTTCAGCATGTACTTTAACTGCACGTGCACGGCCATTTTCGAGCTGCTTAAGTGTGCGCATACTCAGGCGCTTGGCGTGACCATCCAGCAAGCCTGCAATCTGCTTAGCTTGTACTTCTAGCTTTTCACTACCTTGTTGATTTGTATTGTCCACACCCATGATTCTACTCCTAAGACTCTACCCCTAAATTTGCAATTGCCTTGCTACCTAATCCTTGTTTTTCCAGAAGTGCCGCCATTGTATGCAATGCGCGCGAGCAATGCGTTTTAACACTGCCTTGAGAGCAACCCATCATTGCAGCGGTTTCCGCAACATCCATGTCTTCCCAATAACGTAATATAAAGGCTTCACGTTGACGTGCTGGTAACTTTTCCAACGCTTTTTCGATGATTTTCATGGTTTGACTACGCTCAAGTTGTACTTGGGGATTACTTGACTCATCCTCAACATCAATGCTGTCTAAAGGATCGTGATCTTCCTCGCCATCCTTACCCGCGCCAAACGATGAAAGTAGCGTGGTCCAAAGATTGCGTACTTTCTGCCTGCGCCAAAAGTCTTTCATGGTATTTTGCAAAATACGCTGAAACAGCATGGGGTACTCAGTCACCGGATTTTTGGCATATTTCTCAGCAAGCTTTAGCATCGAGTCTTGCACGATATCAAGTGCTACATGCTCATCACGCACAGCGTACAAGGTTTGCTTGTAAGCACGTCGCTCCACATCTCTAAGAAAGTCTGATAGTTCCTGTGAACTTGCCATGAATTATATTCGTTAATTTTTACGCTACTAAATTACAAATCGAAGTATAACAGCTTTAAATTTTATTCCAGATTTTGCAGCTTGTTTGCACTTCGTCTTTGCTTTTAGTTACAATCTGCCATCATAAGTTTAATTTTATTCTAGAATTAATTTATCTATTTTTGGTATGACTCGCCATGGCGCGCATTTTATTATTAATCGTTTTAGTTTGGATACTTTATCGCGTGTTTAAGCGAATCGCTACCAATGCAAACCAAAGCAGCAAATCCTCGAAAACAAAAAGTGCAGAAAAAATAGTGCAATGTTCTGCTTGCGGTTTGCACGTGCCCGAGAGTGAAAGCCACACGAATAACAATTTAGTCTATTGCAACAATCCTGAATGCGATCAGCAGAAATAATATGGCGATTGAGCTAATCACCAATCTCGAAGCAAAACTTACCTCGACACGCTGGCGCAGCCTAAAGCTCTACAACGCTTATCGCATCGTAATTGCACTTATGTTTTTGGTTACCCAAGGCATGCTCAAAGATGGCAATGATTGGCAGAGCATTACGAGTGAGCTTCCAACTTTTTTAATTTTTAGTTATATCATCTTCAGCCTTATTTCAGTAATTTTTACATGGCTTGAAAAACCAGACCTTGAAATTACATCTCCCATACAAATCGTTATCGATGTTATTTTTATCGTACTTATTATGCATACACAGGGAGCGGATCAAGGTAGCACCGGATTGTTGCTCATTATCACAATCGCTAGTGCAAGCTTAATTAGTGAAGGCCGCTTAGCCTTATTTTATGCGTCGATTGCAACAATAAGTATTTTATTGGAGCAATCCTACAGCATGCAGTTTAATGACAGATCGGCTAGCAATTACTCGAATGCCGTCATGCTGAGTTTGGCATGTTTTGCTACCGCCTGGCTAGCATACAGCTTGGCCAGACGTATGCAACAAAGTGAGCTCCTTGCATCGCAACGTGGTTTAGATGTTAAAAACCTTGCACAGATTAATGCACTGATTACACACGAAATGCAAGATGGGGTACTGGTAGTGGATCATGAACTACGAATCAAGCATCACAATATTCAAGCAGAAACACTCTTGGGTTTGGAAGGCGAAGACTGGAAAGATAAGGTACTGGCTGAAGTTTCTCACGAAATCGCTGTCATGATGCAAAGTTGGCTTCTTGGGAAAGTGACTTCGCCTGAGTCCACAACGCCCAACATACTTAAAACAAACACACTTGCACGTGAGTTACTCATTAGTTTTTTACCGATTGCAGACACTCGCGATCAAGGGGCAGTTATTTTCATCGAGGACTGGTCGCAAATGCAAACACAAGCGCATCAGGTTAAACTGGCAGCACTTGGCCGCTTAACCGCAAATATCGCACATGAAATTCGTAACCCACTCAGCGCGATTAGTCACGCCAACCAGCTGTTGCAAGAGGAAGAAGACGTAAGCCCGGCCACCAAACGCATGCTGCAAATTATCAGCGATAATGTGCAGCGTCTAGACCAAATCATTAAGGATGTACTTGAGCTCAATCGACGCGATCGAACGAATCAGGAGTTGATACAAGCTGAAGTTTTTATGAGCGACTTTTACAATCAATTCTGCGCTGTTGAAAAAATTCCTGACAACTGTTTCAAGTTATCACTAAAAAATAATGACACCTCGATTTCTTTCGACCGCAGACACCTTAACCAAATACTATGGAACTTGTGTAAAAACGGCTGGAGACACTGCAAACAGCATGAAAATAGCCTAGAATTAGCAATTAATATTGTAGGGAAAGCGCAAACAGTTCAGATAAAAATAAGTGATGATGGTGATGGCATACCTCAAAGCGTAAGCAACCATTTGTTTGAGCCATTCTTTACTACCGAAAAAACCGGAACTGGCTTGGGACTATACATTGCAAGAGAATTAGCCGATGCGAATGGTGCAAAGTTGCAATTTAGCACTTCGGGTGCCGGTACTGAATTTACATTACTAATCAAGAAAGCATAACAATTCATGGCGCAACAGTTTAACTGTTTGGTGGTTGATGACGAGACAGACATTCGTGAACTGGTCGTACTTACGCTCGAACGCATGGATATTAATGCAGACAGCGCAGGCAACCTAGAAGAAGCCAAGCATTTATTAACTAAAAAGCCCTATGATTTATGCCTCACTGATATGCGCTTGCCAGATGGCTTGGGGCTAGAGCTCGTGCAACATATTTCTGCGAATTACATTGGCTTACCTGTCGCGGTGATTACTGCTTATGGTAGCGCTGAAAATGCAGTATCTGCACTTAAGGCAGGTGCGTTCGATTACCTCACAAAACCCATTTCCCTCAAACAGCTACGCCCATTAGTAGAATCTGCACTTAAACTTTCAAGCTCCGATGCAAAAGAAACACACAATACGGTCGACTTAATTGGCAGCTCACCTGTCATGGGTCAAGTACGAAGCATGATCGAAAAGCTGGCCCGTAGCCAGGCTCCAGTCTACATCAGTGGCGAATCAGGCAGCGGTAAGGAACTTGCTGCAAGACTTATTCACAGCAACAGTTCGCGCCGTGACAAATCGTTTGTCGCGGTAAACTGCGGCGCAATTCCAGAAAATTTAATGGAAAGTGAGTTTTTTGGTTATAAAAAAGGCGCATTTACAGGCGCTGCACAAGATACTTTGGGTCTCTTTCAAGCAGCAAATGGCGGTACATTATTTTTGGATGAAGTTGCTGATTTACCGCTCGCCATGCAAGTAAAGCTATTGCGTGCAATTCAAGAAAAGAAAGTACGTAGCGTAGGCGGCACAGCAGAAGAACCTGTGGATGTGCGTATTATTAGCGCAACGCATAAAAATCTTGGCGACATGATGGCAAAAGGCTTATTCAGGCAAGATTTGTACTACCGTCTTAATGTGATTCAGCTCAAAATGCCGTCTCTAAGAGATCGTCCTGAAGACATTCCTGAGCTCACACAGAAGTTGCTACAAAAGTTGTGTGCTTCTCAGTCTATTTCCGTGCCAAAGCTGGAAGATAGCGCTGCAAATCTCATCTCAAAACTTCAGTTTTCTGGCAACGTGCGAGAGTTGGAAAACATGCTGGAACGCGCCCTTGCTTTGTGTGATGGAGAAAAAATCAGCGCGGATGATTTATTTATGGATCAAGAATCCGGGAATACAACAGCTGAAGCAATCACTTATGATCCAAGTAAAAATCAGGATGTCAGCCTCTCCGATTATCTTGAAGACATCGAAAAGCGCGCCATATTAAAAGCACTCGCTAAAGCCAATAACAATAAAACTGCTGCAGCTAAATTGCTTGGTGTAAGTTTTAGAACGCTGCGTTACCGCCTCGCTAAATTAGGTCTTTCAAAAGAAGACGACGCAGACTTAGAAAACGATATACAAGAAGAACAAAACTAGCAATCAACTCAGAGCGATGATTAAATAAGTCACATACATACCGCCATTGACAAGCAAATGCCAGACCTTTATACCGCCTTTAGCCATTAAATAGCGTAACCAAAACGCAGCAAACAACGTAATCAAAATACCCCAAAGCACTTCTTGTCTTGGTGCCCATGGCGTGAGCATGATACCAATCGCAGGCAATAAAGTACCTTGAAACACCATCGCGCCCGTGATATTTCCAAATGCCAGCGTATCTTTACCTTTACGGATCCACAAAATACTATTCACTTTTTCAGGCAGCTCGGTTGCAATCGGGATAATTAGCAAAGAAAGCAATAATGCTGAAATCCCCAAGAGCTGTGCAGCTGTTTCTACGCCATTAATAAAACCTTTTGCTCCTGCCAGAAGCAGCGCCAAACCTAACAACAGTTGTATGGTAATAACAGCCATGTTGTTGGGTAAGCCGAGTTTACACAGGAACATATCGCTGCCTGCCTCCGTTGCATGTCCGTCGTCCACCAATCTTTTTGATGCGCGAAGCGTCATCATCACGTAAATAAAATAAATCATCACCATGCAAAAACCCAAGCCATAGCGCACCACTTTTAGCTCATGTGGAACAAACAGTGCAACTGCAGCAAAGGCAAAGGCAATGATAAAAAAGTTAAGGTCACGTATTAGCCCTGTTCGCTCAGGACGCAAATGTCCATGCGTTCCACGACGCTTCCACACGGAAATCGCCATCAGGCAAATAGAAAGCGTTGCCAACATTAAAGGTGCGCCCAATATTGCGCCCACACCGATTTCTTCGTTAGTTTGTTGATTTGCAGTACCCGCTAAGAGCGCTAACAGAGGTACAGAAGTCTCTGGCAAGGCAGTGCCGACCGCAGCAAATAGCGAACCTGTCACGCCCTCTGAAATTCCTAGTTTCTCACCCAAATGCTCCAAGGCATTGGTAAATACTTCTGCCGCAATTAAAATCACCACGAGCATTACCAACAATTGTAAAAAAACCATTTGTGCACCTAACGATAAATAAAGACGTTTATTTTACTGGTTTTTGCCTAAATTCACATAAAATAAACCTAATGAAAAAATCTTCCATCAACCAACTTACTATCGACAAAAAAGGTTTTGCCAAAGGCGCAATACAAATTGCCTCGCCAAACTTCGATATGCGGCCAGATAATAGCGCGATTGATATGATAGTTATTCACAATATCAGTCTACCACCCAATCAATACGGGGGTTCTGGCATTGTTGAATTATTCACTAACAAACTGAACCCAAACGAACATCCCTACTATGCGGAAATTTATACCGCAAAAGTTTCCTCGCACTTTCTCATTCGCCGTGATGGCGAACTGATTCAATTCGTCTCATGCTTGCAGCGCGCATGGCATGCTGGTGTATCAAATTGGCAGGGACGGGAACGTTGTAATGATTTCTCGGTCGGAATTGAGCTGGAAGGATGTGACATCGAAGCATTTGAAGACACTCAATACCGTACACTGATTGCGCTAATAAAATCTTTGAAAAAAAATTATCCAATACAGCACATTGTTGGCCATTCAGAAATCGCACCATTGCGTAAAACTGACCCTGGTCCTTATTTTAACTGGAAAAAATTAAGCACCCTTTAAAAATCATGCAAAAAATCACCTTACTCGCATTATTCTCACTAGTGACGCTATTTTCGGCATGTAAGAAAAATGAAAGTGCAGTCGCAGACGAAGCTAAAGCTGCAAAATCTACCCAAATTAGTGTTGTAAAAGTCGCTAGTGAAAATTTATTACTCGTTGAAGAAGCGCTAGGCACGTTAGAGAGCGTGATTGACCCAACGGTAGCTGCTGAAATTCCTGCCCGCGTCATTAAAGTACTGGTGCATCCGGGTCAAAAAGTAAAGAAAGGTGAAACGATTGCTTTGTTAGATGGCAGCGATTTTGGTATGCAGCGACAAGAAGCATTGAGCGAAGTAGCAAGGATCGAGGCGCTACTTGCCAATCAGGCTAAAATTGTTGAGCGGAACCGCGCCTTGGTAGATAAAAACTTTATCTCTAAAAATGCACTGGATGATGTAACCACCCAGCAAGCAGCTCTCAAGCAACAACTCGCAGGCGCAAAAAATCGCGTTGCTACAATTAGTCATAGTGGTGCAAAAAATCGCGTTGTAGCGCCAACTGACGGTGTTATACAAACACAAACTGCTGCAGAGGGTGATTTTGTTCGTGTGGGTGACCCTATTGTGCAAATAATCAGTAAAAAATTATTGCGGGCGCACCTGCCTTTTCCCGAAAGTGTTGCTGCTAAATTGCAACCTGGCCTAACGGTTATACTCACAACGCCTACCTCGGACAAAGAAATTACCAGCGTAGTGCGCGAGCTAAAACCGCAAATCGCAACAAACAATCGTACGATTGATGTAATTGTTGATATTAAAGATGAAGCGGATTGGCAACCTGGTGCCAGCGTGGTTGGAAAGGTGCAGTTAGGCGAACGAGCTAGTGCGATTTTGGTGCCTGAGCAAAGTGTGATTCTGCGCCCTGCGGGCGAAGTGGTCTATGAGATTTTAAATAATGAAGCACATCAGCGCATTGTAAAAACAGGGTTGCAGCAAAACGGAATGATAGAGATTTTAGAAGGCTTAAATGGCGGTGAAACGATTGCAAAAGATGGAGCAGCCTTTTTAACGGATAAAGCCCAAGTGAGTATATTAGAAAGTAAATCGTGACCTTACCCGAGCTATCCATTAAGCGCCACGTCCTTGCGTGGATGCTCTCTGCGGTGCTGGTATTGTTTGGCATCATCAGCTACCAGCGTATTGCCGTTGATCGTTTTCCGGAAATCGAATTTCCAATTATCAGCGTAACCACTACGCTACGTGGCGCTAATCCCGATATCGTCGATACCAGCATCACCAATGTTATCGAATCAGCCATCAACACCACGCCTGGAATCGAGCATATACAATCCAGTTCATCCCCTGGCGTTTCGCTCATTATTATCACCTTCAAGCTGGAAAAAGATATCGATGTCGCCTATAACGAAGTTCAGGCAAAAATCAATGGTGTGCTAAAACGCCTGCCAACCGATACCGACCCGCCGATATTAAACAAGGCCGAGACTAATACTGAACCCATTCTTTGGCTGGCACTTACTGGCGATAGGACAGTCCAGCAACTTAATTTATATGCACTCAATATACTCAAAAAGAAACTGGAAACCATTAATGGCGTAGGTGAAGTCCAGCTTGGCGGGCGACGCGATCGAAACATCCGCGTCGAGCTAAAACCCGAGCGCATGAACGCTTACAACCTCACCACAACTGACATTATCGCTGCTTTCAATCGCGAGCATGTGCAAGTGCCGGGTGGTTTTTTAGTCAGCAAAAACTCCGAAAAGTTATTAAAACTTGATTTAGAGTTTCACCGCATCGACCAGCTTGCAGACATGGTCATCGCATATCGCAATGATGCCTCGATTAAATTAAAAGAGGTTGCGCAGATTAAAGATGATCTCACGGATTTCAGGCAAATCGCGCGTTATAACGGAAAACCGACTGTTGGTCTAGGTATTATAAAAATCGCTAATTCCAATACCGTGGACATCATTAAAGAAGTCGAAAGACGCTTAGAAGCCGACATCAAACCTAATTTACCGCCGGGTATGAAAATCGAGGTTTCTGCCAACGACAGGCCTTTTATCGAACAAATGGTCGCGTCGTTACAAAATCATTTGCTGGAAGGCACTATATTCGCAGCACTCGTCGTGTTGCTTTTTATGCGCTCTTTCAGCTCAACCTTAATGATTTGTCTGGAAATTCCTGTTTCGTTATTTGGGGCAATTGCAGTCATGTATTTTGCGGGCTACACATTTAACAGCATGACGCTGCTTGCATTGCTATTGCTGATTGGCGTGGTGGTGGATGACGCCATTGTGGTGCGTGAAAGTATTATTCGCCATATCTCCGGCGAAGCCGCCGCCAAACTCACAGACGCTGAACTCAAAGACCCGCGCGCAGTCGCATTATTCCGCACTAAAGCCACAGAAATCGGCAGTCGAGAAGTGACGTTCGCAGTTATGGCCTCATCACTCTCGCTCGTTTGTATTTTTGCACCAGTCATTTTCATGGAAGGCATCATTGGCAAATTCTTCAAAGCCTTTGCAGTCGTGGTGACCGTGGGCGTACTTGTCTCGTTGTTTGTATCGCTCACTCTCACACCTATGCTTAGTTCGCGCTATTTACCTGTGGTTCAGCAACAAGGAAAAGTTTTTCAGGCGCTCGAAGACTTTTTTAATCGCATGGAAAATCAATACAGACGTTTAATTATCTGGGTGCTAGGTCATCGTTGGAAGGTTCTAGTCGTCACATTGCTGGTGATTTTCTCCAGTGCATTTTTCTTTAAAAATGTGCAAAAAGAATTTGTACCAGAGGCAGATGAAGGCAGGTTTAGCATCAGCTTTAAAACTGCACTAGGCTCCAGCCTTGCCTACACTGATACACGCATGAGTTTAATTGAAAAAGTCTTGCTGAATCACATGGATGATATTGAAAGCTTCTTCTCCGTGGTAGGCTCTGGCAGCCAAGGCCAGGTCAATCAAGGTCGCATTAGCGTACGCTTAAAAGATAAGCACGCACGCAAAAATTCGCAGGCTAAATTAGTGGCAATCCTTAAAAGCGAACTAGGCGAAATCCCCGGCGTGCGCGCCTTTCCGGTACCAGCATCCATGGTGCGTGGCCAGCGCTCGGAAAAACTGCAATTTAACATTACCGGGCCTAATATTGAGAGAGTTGCCGAATATGCCAAAACTATCCAGCAGCAACTCAGCGATATTAAAGGTATGGGCAAAGTTGATTTAGACATGCAGCTTGATTTGCCACAACTCTCCATGCAGATAGATCGCGCCCGCGCTGCCAGCTTTGGACTTTCTGCCGAAGATATTGCCTCAGCAGCCAATATCTACGCGGGTGGTACGAATGTCGCGAAATTTAACGATGAAAATGGTGATGGTCAACGTTACGACATTCGCCTGAAATCTGAAGACGGTAATTTTGCACAGGCAGCGGATTTAAGCAAAATTTATTTGCGTAGCGCCAGTGGAGATTTGGTGAGGCTCGACAGCGTCGCCAGCTTTAAACCGATACTTGGCCCTGCGGTGATTGGTCGTTACGATTTGCAATACGCGGCCAACTTGTTTGTAAACCCCACAATGCCTTTAGGCGAGGCGGTTGAACACGTAGATAGACTCGCCAAGCAATTACTTCCAGGCGATTACAAATACAAACTTTCGGGACAAGCAGAAGAGTTTGCGAAAACCTTCAAAAATGTTTCGTTCATCTTCGCACTGGCATTAATTCTGCTCTATATGGTGCTTGCCAGTCAGTTTAACTCATTCCTGCAGCCCTTAATCATTATGGTCGCGCAGCCACTCGCTATTATTGGCGGTGTTTTCGCGCTGTGGCTCACGGGGCATAGCTTGAATATTTTCTCGATGATTGGTTTGGTGCTGCTGATAGGTCTAGTTGCCAAAAATTCTATTTTGTTGGTCGATTTAACCAATCAACTACGCGAAAAAGGGCACAACATTAACGACGCGCTTAAAGAAGCTTGTCCTACCAGATTGCGCCCTGTGCTTATGACATCACTGACAATTATTCTTGCCTTGCTACCAGCCGCTTTGGGATTAGGTGCTGGCGCAGAGACCAATGGCCCGCTCTCAGTTGCTGTGATTGGTGGTATGATTTCGTCCACCCTGCTCACCTTGGTGGTCGTGCCAGCAGTATATTCGCTCTTAATTGGCTGGTCGCAACGATTTAAGCACTAAACCAGTTTTGCTAAATACTGCAAATTCAAACCTTCTACCTTAGGTTGCCATAGCTCAGGATTTATGGGGAAATCTTTAAACTCGCCCGTGCGCACATAGCCCAGCTTTTCATAAAACATAATCAACTCGTGACGTAACGAAATGACTGCCATGTGAAACCCCACCACGCGCCATTCTCTGCGTGTTAAGGCCTCAGCCGCCTGAATAATTTTTTTACCATATCCTTTGTTTTGCAGGATAGGTTTTACCGCAATCATGCCAAAATGCGCAGTGTTCTTACCAGCAATGGCTTGCCACTCACAGCTGATGGTTGCCACAATTTCGTTATTTAGTATGCCCAAGAGCATAAATGCATCCTCACGCTTGATAATTTGTGCGACATCCGCCGTGGTGGTACGCAAACCGTCGAGCAAATCAGCCTCGGTTGTCCAGCCCTTGCGACTGGCTTCACCTCGGTATGCAGAATTGACCAATTGCGCGATTGCACTGGCATCGCCAAGTTCAGCTTTTTGAAAAATTAGCATGGATGAGGATTGAATTTATTTAACGAGTTTTTGGACGACAAGACTACCCACCATATCACCTTCCACATTCACGGTGGTACGCAAGGTGTCTAGTAAACGGTCAATCGGTAGCAAAATGGCAATCGCCTCGGCAGGCAAGCCCACGCTTTGCAGCACCATCACCATGGTGACCATGCCCGCGCTAGGAATACCGGGTGCGCCAATGGCAGCAAACATGGCAGTAAAGAACACAATAAGTTGTTGTGTAAAATTTAAATCAATACCCGCTAAATTGGCGATAAACAAGGCTGCAGCGGCTTCATACAACGCAGTGCCATCCATATTGATGGTCGCTCCTAAGGGAATCACAAAGCCGCCAATTTCTGGCCTGACGTTCAAATTTTGCGTGACGCACCTCAATGTTACTGGCAAAGTAGCCGCGCTGGAGCTGGTGGCAAAAGCTGTAACAAGCGCCTCACGCGCGCCCCGCCAAAACCATAAAGGCGAGTGCCGTGTAAAGAGATACATAATAAGTGGCAAAATCACTATGCCATGCAACAAGGTGGTGCCCACCACAACTGCGACAAATTTTACCAAACTTTGCAACATCGCCACATCTTGCGTGGCAGCGAGTTTAAACAACAGCGCTGCAATGCCAAACGGCGCTAGGTGCATAATCCAGCCAACCATTCGCATGACAATTTCCAATAGCTCTTGCAGCATGTTGTGAATGCTTTTATAGCGATCGCCACCCATCACCAAGGCAACGCCTAAAAACAAGGCGAAAATCACCACAGCAAGCACGTTACCATTGGCTAATGCTGTAAAAGGATTTACAAAAAGTCCATGCAAAAATTGTGCAAAAAACTCACCCACCGGCATTTGTTTAGCCTGAAAGTTTTGCGTGGCATGCGCAAACATTTCCAAACTCAACCCTTTGCCAGGCTTAAAATAATTGACTGCTGTAAGCGCCAATACAATAGCGATTGCCATTGAGCTAACAAAGAAAGTAAGCGTGCTCACCCAAACTCGCTGCATTTGGCTGTGTTGGCGCAAATTGGCAATGCCGACAGCAATGGAACAAAACACCAGCGGAATCAAAATCATTTTAAGTAAATCGATAAACAAAGCTCCCATTAGCCCTGCCATATAGAGGCTATTGGTCTCGGCCGTAGTTTCTGGGTAACCCATGAGGGCGCCAGCCACAATCCCGAATAAGGCGCCTATTAAAATCTGGCTATTCAGACTTGGGAGTTTCATCAATCTTCTCTTGTTTTTCAAACACCGCAGCAAAGAAACCATCTGTATTATGCAAATGGGGCGAAAGTTTTAGATATTCCCCTGTATCCAGCGGAATTTGCTGTTGCGCTAATATTTGGTTCGCTGGTAATAATTTAAAATCGGGATGTGCGCTTAAAAACGCTTCAGCAATCGCCTCATTTTCATCACGCAACAAGCTGCAAGTACCATAAATCAAGCGTCCGCCAGCTTTTACGAGCTTAGCAGCCCGCGCAAGAATATTGGTTTGCTTTTTTGTGAGCTCCAGTACATCCTGCTCGGTTTGGCGCCATTTTAAATCTGGATTGCGGCGCAATGTGCCCAGCCCGCTGCAAGGCGCATCAACCAGTACACGGTCAAATTTGCCATTTAGGCGTTTTAACTTCTGGTCAGTTTCACCAGAAATCACTTGTGCATGTAAGTTCGATAAGCCACTACGTTTAAGACGTTGCCCCAAATTGGCAAGGCGCTTTTCAGAGACATCAAACGCATAGAGGCGCCCTGTGTTTTTCATCAATGCACCAATCGCCAGAGTTTTTCCACCCGCACCGGCACAAAAATCTGCCACCATTTGGCCACGTTTGGGCGCAACTAAATAGCTCAAAATTTGGCTGCCTTCGTCTTGAACCTCAATTTTGCCTTCGGTAAATAACACGTGTTTATTAATGCCTAGCCTAGCAGGCATGCGTATGCCGACGGGAGAAATTGGCGTAATTGCAATGGACTGCTCATTGCTGGTATTTTCAGCCAACATTTTTTTCAACACATCTTCACGATTAGCTTTAATGGTATTTACTCGCAAATCAAGCGTGGCTTGCTCGAACATACTACGGCAGATTGCCAGTGCCTCCTTTTCGCCATATTGGGCGACGAGCTTCTGCCATAGCCAATCACGCACATCGGCCTGCACGGCTAGCGGCAAATCATCAGTCGCTTTTGCTTTAATCGTTACCGCCCATTCTTTTTGCTGCTCGCTTAACATGGACTCTAACTCACGAATGCTTTTACCCTCGATACGCAACAACCACGCTAAAATAAGTTTTCGCGCATCATCTGCATCGCCCTCTTCGCTCGCCGTGACCATACTTAAATAACGCAAACGACGTAGCACGCCATAGACACTTTCTGCCACAAAGGCGCGCTCTTTGGTGCCAAGTTCGCGATTATTCCGAAAAAACTCACTCAATTTTGCATCTGCTGGGCTATTAAAGTCGAGCAGATTATTCAGCAGCATCGCCGCTTGGCGGATTAAATTTGCATTCATTGTTTACTTATTTTCTTGTAGTTGATCTATTGTAGGTCTTGTAGTGACGACTCGTGTTGCGACGAATTCGTATACTTTGCCTTCTTTTTCTGATTTGCGAATTTTTACTGGTATATACTGGTAGTCTATCGCCAACCAAAGTTCTGTTTTCTCTTCTGAATCAATGCCAGTATGCGCTATATGAATGGTTCTGACTTCACCTAACTGAGAATTTACATTCTCTTCGCCCTCAAACACATAGTGATACTCGCGTAATTTTTTACCATTAGTAATATTAAGCTGCATCTCCTCTAGCGGTGCCACATACATAAACTGATACATAAAACTAAGCATATCCTGCGTGCCTTCCAATAACGGCTCAGTTTTAAGACCTTTGCTGGTGGTTAACTCTAATGTTTTACCTTGCCAATCAAACACGGCATTACGGTTTTTATCCGCTTTATTGCCAAACTGATACAAATAATTTAGTGGCTGCAATCCTGTTTTTGTAAGCAAACCTTCGCTGGTCTGCAATAAGTCTGGTAAAAAAAGCGCAGTCAATCCTTCTGCTTGCACTAAAAAATTTAACTGGTAGCGCCCACCATCTATTAAATTAAAAACAGACTTAGCTTTACCCTCAACCGGACCATCTATTTTTGTATGTACATCAAAATAAGTTTCTACATACTGATAAGCATTTTCGTTAATCACCAACCCTTTATCAGCAGGTTGCGACACATCATCAACTGGCGGAGGCACTTCAACTGGTGGTTCTGGTAGCAGTTCCTCTACTACAGGTTCAACTGGTAACGGTGGCGGCTCGATGACTGGTGGCGCTTCCGCCAGCTCCACTTTTTTTTGTGGTTCTGGTGTTTTTAAATTCTCAACAGGTTTTTCCTGCTCTGCCTTCGTAACTTCCGGTCTTGGTTCTTCGACTGACTTTGCTACAACTTTTGGCATTTGTAGCCTTGCTTCTATCTCATGCATTTCTTTTTTAAAAACTGGCAAAGATAAATCCAAATCGCCAAACATCCAAGCATGTATTAACGCAGAAACCACCAATGCGATACCAAGCCGCTTATAGCTAGGGTCTTTAACTAGTTCTGCAATTTTATTCCACATGAATTCTTGTTAACGTTTGCTCAAAGTTATCGCCGTCCTCATCAGTGAGCTTATAGCGCACTGGCAAATAAAACCGATCCTCCGCCAACCAAAGTTGCTTTTTATCTTCGCCTGCTGCCGCCTCATTTGAGATATGCAATGTTCTATAAGTATTTTTTCCAGCCTCCAACTTTAATCCGCGCGCCAACACTTTGTATTGATAATGGTTCAGTTTTTTACCCGTCGTCAGGGTTACTTTAATCTCATCTTTTTTAGGTGGATTAAACATAAACTGATAAACATAACTCGCTAAATCCTGAGCGCCCTTTTCTAAGGGTTCGGATCTTTTTTCACCCTTTACTTGCATATCGAGCGTACTTTTTGCCCAGTTAAAATCTGCTACCAGTGACTTTTTACTGCTTTTACCTTGATGCAGTTCAAAATGAATGGGTTTCAAGCCGTCCTTGGTCACGCTGCCAACACTCGTAAGTGTTCGCTCACCCATCAATGCGTAGACACCCAAACCTTTGGTCACGGATTTGATCCGATATTGTTTGCCATTTTGCGTGAAAGTTTCTTTAAGTGTGGCAAATTGCTTGCCGTTACGTGCCACATCGTATTCGAGCTGAATATTCTTTGGTAATGCCAGCGCCTGATTTGCGCTCAAAACCAGCAAGAAAATAATAAACTGCGTAAATCTCAACATGCTTTTCTTTCGATATTGGATGAATTGATTTAACGCACTAGGTCTGATTTAGTTATCAGACTAAACCACAATCGTTTGCGCTTCACCTTCATTTTGCTTGCGAATATGTCCAATGATGGCGACCGACTCGCCCTCTTCCTGCAGCAAGTCTAGCGCAGCTTCCGCATGCTCTTCAGCCATAATCAGTACCATGCCGATACCACAGTTAAAGGTTTTGTACATTTCCGCATCCGGAATGTTGCCCTCTGCTTTTAACCACTGAAAAAGTGGTGGCATCGTCCAGCTGTTCTGATTAATCTCAGCCGTTAACCCTGCGGGTAAGACACGCGGAACGTTTTCTGTAATACCTCCGCCTGTGATGTGCGCCAAACCTTTTACAGGCATTGTCCAAATCAGCTTGAGCAGAGGTTTTACATAAATACGTGTGGGCGCCATTACGACATCTTTGAATTTTTTTCCATCAAAAAAGCCATTCGCATCCGATTCAAAATCAATACCCGATTTTTCAATCAGCTTACGGATAAGAGAGTATCCATTGGAATGTGCGCCGCTAGAAGCCAACCCTAAAACCACATCACCAGCCTGAATCGTGCTACCGTCGATAATGTTTTCTTTATCTACACACCCGACCGCAAAACCTGCAAGGTCATATTCGCCAGCCGGGTACATTCCTGGCATTTCTGCAGTTTCACCTCCAACTAGAGCACAACCTGATTGTTCACAACCCTGTGCAATACCTTTAATCACTTGCGCCGCCACGCCCACTTCCAACTTGCCACAAGCAAAGTAATCCAGGAAAAATAACGGCTCAGCACCTTGCACCAATATATCGTTTACGCTCATGGCGACTAAATCAATGCCTACCGTGTCGTGCTTATTCAGCTCAAAAGCCAGTTTTAATTTCGTGCCAACGCCATCAGTGCCCGAAACCAAAACCGGTTCTTTAAATTTTTGTGGAACGGCAAACAAAGAGCCAAATCCACCAATGCCACCCAAAACCTCGGGCCGCATAGTGCGCTTGGCAAAAGGTTTAATCTGTTCAACCAAAGCATCGCCTGCCTCAATATCAACGCCTGCATCGCGATAGGTGATAGAAGTATTATCTGTTGAATGTGTGCTCAAAACGGCGCTCGCTTAATAAAAAATAGGATAACGATTGAAATTAAGTATAATTTTAACTCAAATGACGACCGAGCCCAAAAAAAAGCCAGCAAAGGCACGCACAAAAAATATCTTTTCCGATAATCGCTGGCTAATTTTGGCGCTTATCTTTGCATTTATTGTCTACCTACTCTCGCCCATCCTGACACCATTTTTAATTGCTGCAGTACTTGCTTACATTTGCGACCCTTTGGTTGATAGACTGAGTTTGAAAAATAACCATAAATTTAGCTTTGGCAGAACCGTTGCAACAGTCATTGTAATGACAGGCATACTGTTCGCAATTGTGTTGCTGTTTTTGATTTTAGTACCCTTGCTGCAAAAGCAATCACTACTCATTATTGAGCGCTTGCCCCACTTAATCGAGAGCCTGCGCAACAACGTTGAGCCCTGGCTACAATCAAAATTAGGCATCAGCTTAAATATTGATGCCGCGCATATTCAAGAAATCATTACCAAAAATTGGAAAACTACAGGCGACATTTTGGGCGAAGTGCTCACGACTGCGGGTAGCAAAGGCTTAGCGCTAATTGGACTATTGGCCAACTTATTTTTATTACCTGTCGTACTGTTTTATTTACTGCGTGACTGGGACAAATTAGTGCATGGTGTTGGCGAACTTGTTCCAAGAGATTGGATTGGCCAAATTAAATCCATCGCGATTGAAGTAGATCGGGTAGTTGCCGAATTTTTACGCGGGCAACTCTCAGTGATGGCTGCACTCTGCGTGTTCTACAGCTTAGGTTTATGGCTGGTTGGGCTTGAAATGGCGCTTTCCATTGGTTTAATCGCCGGCTTACTCAGTTTTGTACCCTATCTTGGTTTTGCACTGGCATTTATCATGGCGGTAGTATTGGCCTTGCTGCAATTCACCTCGCTCGCACAAGTGCTTCCTGTACTCGTTGTGTTTGGCGTAGGTCAGTTGCTTGAGAGCTTTATTCTTACGCCGCTCTTGGTTGGCGACCGCATTGGCTTACATCCTGTCATCGTTATTTTAGCCTTGCTGGCAGGCGGTCAACTGTTTGGCTTCGCAGGTGTATTGCTGGCTTTGCCCGTAAGCGCAGCCATAGCGGTTGCACTACACCACACCAAAAGTAGCTATTTTAATAGCGACACTTATTTAAAGTAAGTCAGCCTAAAGTAATTTTGCGTGAAACAACTCCTTCTAGATATTAAGCCTAATTCTGCGCCTTCCTTGGATAATTTTGTCGTTGGACGCAATGCGGAAGCACTTGCCAGCCTACATGATGCCACCCAAAATAAAACACATTTTGTTTATTTGTGGGGTGAAAAAGGGTGCGGGAAATCACATTTACTGTCGGCCTGCGAAGCTTATGGAATAAGGATTGCGGACGATGTGCATTTGCTCGACAATGGAGCGCAAATTGCATTATTCAATACCTATAATCAACTCAAAGAAAATAGCGAAATTTTGATTGCTGCTGGTTTGCACGCACCCAGCCAGATGGGCTTGCGCGACGACTTAGCCACCCGCCTTGCTTGGGGGTTAGTCTATCAGTTGCATCCACTTAATGACGCCGAAAAAGCACAAGCACTTAAAAATCATGCTAAAGAACGCGGCATTAAATTACCAGATGAAGTCATCGATTATTGTTTGCGCTATCTGCGGCGCGATTTACCCACGCTCATGGCAACGCTTGATGCGCTTGATGAATGGTCTCTCACCGCGCATAAGCCAGTCACTGTGCCGATGCTGCGTAAATTATTGCAGCTAGATTTAAATCTATAGCGATTTGGGTATTTAGACCATTGCTGTAAAATAAGATCTTTGATAGATAACTACTATCCAAGGTTGAAAAATGATACGTATTAGTGAAATCAAACTCCCGCTGCAACTTGCCACCGACATGGGGCATTCTAACGCTGAAATTAAAGCGGCAATCTTAAAAAAACTGAACATTCCCGAGGCGGATTTAAGCAGTTTTACCATTTTTAAACGTGGTACAGACGCACGCAAACGCAACGCTATTTTGCTGGTGTATATCATCGATTGCATCGTAGCAAACGAAGCCAGATTATTAGCTAAATTTGCCAAAGACCCGCACGTTAAACCCGTCCCCAGATACTTCTTATCATTTTGTTGCGCAAGCGCCACGCCAGCCTAAAATGCCAGACCAGTTATCGTGGGCTTTGGCCCTGCAGGCATTTTCGCCGCGCTTATTTTGGCGCAAACTGGCTTTAAACCAATTGTTTTGGAGCGCGGTAAACCAGTGCGCGAACGCACCAAAGATACTTGGGGATTATGGCGCGACGGAAAGCTTAACCCTGAATCGAACGTACAATATGGCGAAGGTGGCGCAGGCACATTCTCTGACGGCAAGCTCTATAGCCAAATCAAAGATCCAAAATTCTATGGCCGCAAAGTCATCAGCGAGTTTATCAAAGCTGGCGCACCGCCAGAAATCGCCTATGTCAGCCATCCGCACATCGGCACATTTAGGCTGGTTGGCGTGGTGGAACGCATCCGCGAGACAATTAAAAACTTGGGTGGTGAGATACGCTTTGAAAGTAAAGTGGATAAAATCGAACTTGAGAATAACCAAGTACAAGGTGTAACGCTGGCAAATGGCGAATTTATTGCGACCAATCATCTTATTCTAGCTGTTGGCCACAGTGCGCGCGACACCTTTGAAATGCTATATAAACAAGGCATTTATGTTGAGGCCAAACCTTTTTCTATCGGTTTTCGCATCGAACATCCGCAAAGTTTGATTGACCATGCACGTTATGGCAACAACGCGCAACACCCCGTGCTAGGAGCTGCCGACTACAAACTGGTGCATCACGCTAGCAACGGCCGTAGCGTATATAGTTTTTGCATGTGCCCGGGCGGCACTGTGGTGGCCGCAGCCAGTGAGCCAGAACGCGTGGTGACCAATGGCATGAGCCAGTACAGCCGCAATGAACGCAATGCCAACGCGGGCATTGTGGTCGGCATCACTCCAGAGATAGACTATCCCGATGGCCCGCTTGCTGGCATGGAACTTCAACGTGAACTGGAATCGAAAGCATATGCCTTGGGAGGCAATACCTATAAGGCTCCTGGGCAATTGGTCGGAGATTTTTTGGCAAATAAACCTTCTACAAAATTTGGTGAAGTGACGCCCTCATACACGCCCGGCGTACACCTTACCAATTTAGATACCGCTTTGCCCGAATTTGCGATTAGCGCCATGCGCGAAGCGATTCCGGCATTTGCCAAACAAATTAAAGGGTTTGATTTGCCCGATGCAGTACTGACGGGCGTTGAAACCCGAACCTCGTCACCCATTCGCATTAAACGCGATGACGAAACATTGCAAAGCATCAACACCAAAGGCTTGTACCCTTGTGGCGAAGGTGCAGGTTATGCAGGTGGAATTTTGTCTGCGGGAGTAGATGGCATTAGAGTAGCTGAGGCTGTATCTATAAGATTAAGTGCAAACTAATCCAATTATAATTATGTGACCATAGTCACTTGTTCGGACCGATTCATCTACTAAGCTGTACCGATTGTGAATTTTTGATTGCTCGTTAAATTAGGAGGAAATACAAATGAAAGCAAATGTTGGTGGTATAGATCGTATTTTAAGAATTGCAGTAGGTGCCGCACTGATAGCTTGGACATTACTCGCAAGCGGCCCTGTTTGGGCATGGATTGGTATTGTGCCACTTGCAACTGGGCTAATAAACTTTTGTCCTGCTTACTCCATGCTTGGTATTAGTACCTGTAAGCCAAAATAAGAAAACAACACTTTGATTAACTAAGATGGCGTTTGCTATGCTGCAATCACCATAACCTCGCCTGCACCAGTTTTACCAAGATTGTCGGCCCAAACAACATTGATTTTATCGCCAACTTTTGCTTTAGCCACTTTAAAGGTGAGGTACGGATTTTTTGAGATGCCAGTGCCCAATTGCATCTCAAGCACTGGTTTATCGTTAAGTGAAACTGTAGCTGTTTGAATAAAGTGTGCAGGAATGAGTTGCCCAAAATCATCCTTGCCACGCCCTGTATGCATCGGGTGAATGATAATCGCCTTAACTTCTGTTAACTCACCTTGCAACTTAGCACGCAATTTCATGCTTGTTTCAAACTTCTCGTTGGCGCTACCGCCGCCTCCACAACCATTTTCCAGCACTTCTACTTTTTTTGCTGTCATATAAAATTGACCGCCAACTTTTGCAATAATTTTTACTTCTGACGTCTCCGCCATTTTGATACGCGTCACAAAAAATGGTAGCGCTCCATTTTTAAATTCGTATTTACCCAACAGCGCTGTCGGGTTTTTTTCCACCAGCACGTAAATAGCCTCGGTATTCGGCAACAAGCTTGTGGCTTCGATTTGAATTATCGCGCCATTTTCCGCCTTATCTGGCGCAACGAGCTGCAACTCTTTTGTTACTAGAACGTTATCAATCGCAAGGCTATGCAAAGCATCTTCCAGCTTAACCGCATCAAAAGCAGATTGATTCCACGTAGCTGCTATTGCCCTGAGCGGCAATAAAAATGCGGCCCCTAGCCCACCCATTAAAACACTTAAAAAAGCTCTGCGTTGCATATGTATTCCTAAAAAAACTCACTTTAACCTACCCATCATACAGATGATGTAACTTTAGTTACCAAGTTAAATTGGCCTAGGTCGGCTTTTCATTATCTTGCAATCTTTGAAGTTCTTTCAAACGGGCTTCCACAATCGATTGCTCATAAAAGCTGCCATCTTTCGCTCTCACCGCAAAATCCATTTGCTCAACCGCTTTTTTCAAATTGTATTTGCGATAATACGCCTCGCCCTGCGCCTGATATTTGAGCAATTCTTTACCTTTTGCACTGTAGGATTTTGCAAATAGCTCGTAAAAATAGGCATCGTTTGGGTAGGGCTTTTGTTTTTCCTGCACGAGTTTAATCGCTTTATCTGGCTGATTAATCGCCAAAAAATGCTCGGCGTAGCCGTAGGCCAAAGCGCGGTTATTCGGGAACACTTTAAGCGCCGCAGCATATTGGCTAGCAGCCGTTTGCGGGCTATTGCGCGCAACCTCAACGCGTGCCGACAAGTTTTCGACAAAAGCATTTTTACCTGCTTTAGCCTTTAACCATTTCAGCTGATTCGTTGCGCCAGCAATATCATTTTTGCGCAACATTGCCACTGCCAACCCATAATGCTCAGCGGTTTCGTTGGCAAAACGCCCTTCTCTGATATTGTCCTGAAACTGGTCAATAGCGCCTTGTGCTAAGCCATTACTGGCGCGGAGTTTGGCGCGCACCAGATGAAAGTCTAGACTATCAGTCACTTGTTTATAGGGCAAGTTTTCTACCCGGTTTTGCACATCGGCAATCCGCTCCGCCGTTAAAGGGTGGGTACGCAGAAAGCTTGGTGCACCACCTTCTGAAAAGCGGCTACCGCGCTGCAACGTGGTAAAAAAACTCGGCATACCGCGCGGATCAAACCCAGCGTTCTCTAAAATACTGACACCTACCCTATCTGCTTCGCGCTCATGCTCGCGCGTGTAATCTAGTTGCCTTTGCACACTTGCGGCGGATGATGCTGTCATTGCGCCACCCGCTAGTTCTGGGTTTGCGCGAGAAACCAGCAACGCGAGCGCGATGCCGGCTATGTTTTTAAACGTATCTGTTTTTTGTTTAGCCAGCATCCGCGCCAAATGGTGCTGTGTTACGTGGCCAATCTCATGCCCTATAACCCCGGCCAATTCCGATTCTGTGTTCGCCGCCAAGAATAAACCCGTGTGCACGCCTATGACGCCACCTGGCATCGCAAAGGCGTTTATAGAACTATCTTGCACCACAAAAAAGTTAAACACCTGACGTTTATCATCACTCGCTGCGGCCAAGCGATTGCCAAGTGCCTGCAAATAATCAATGACTTCAACGTCCTGCACCACCTCATCGCTTACCGCCACTTCGCGCAAAATCTGCTCGGCGATGCGTTGTTCTTCCAACGGGGTTAGTACAGTTTGCGAAACATCGCCCAAATCGGGCAGATTATTAATTGCATCAACCGGTAGGCTAATGTCTAAATCTGCGGGTTTGGTATAAGGTTTGCCAGTGAGTGCAGGTTTAGCGGTACTTTCTGCCAAAGCGGTTCCTGCGCTTAGCAGTGCAGCGGCCAGTAACACGCTGGAGAGAATAAAGTTTTTTGTTTTCATTGTTGCTATGATATTGTTTTTAAGTGGCAAGTTCACACCGAATCATAAATTAGAGAATAACAGATGAGCCAGAATATTAAACCAAAGCTTACGCATTTTGATAATAGCGGCCAAGCACATATGGTAGATGTGGGCGATAAGCCAGAAAGCAAGCGCATTGCAATCGCCAGTGGCAAAATCAGCATGTTGCCGGCTACGCTAAAGCTCATCCAGCAGGGCGATGCCAAAAAAGGCGACGTGCTGGGCGTGGCGCGCATAGCGGCGATTCAAGCCAGTAAAAAGACCTCTGATTTAATTCCACTGTGTCACCCGACTTGCAGCTTAACTAAAGTGACCATAACGTTTGAGATTGACGAAAAGACATACTTGCATCACCTGCACCGCCACTTGCGAGACTACCGGCAAAACAGGGGTGGAGATGGAAGCGCTCACCGCCGTGAATATTGGCTTGCTTACGATTTATGATATGTGCAAAGCCGCGGACAGAGGCATGGTGATGAGCGAGATTAAACTGCTAGAAAAACATGGGGGAAAATCGGGTGATTGGGTAGCAGAAAAAACCACTCGCAACTGATTTAGCTATCAGCTAAACATCCGAGTGGTTTTACTAAAAATCACGTCACAAACTAATAGGTCAGAACCAATTAGGCTTTTACCCTAACGCAATTAATCATCAGTGCTTGGAGTAGAACGATCGCGGTTGCGGCCACTAGTAGGGTCACATCCGCGACATTGATGCACGCCACCATCTTCACCATTGACGCGAGGCGCATCACCAGTTCGGTCATTACGTCCTCCACCCCCAACTCTTACACGATCTCCACCACTGCCACTTACACGCACCTCACGCACACGGTCACGACCGCTCACATGACCATCAGCATGATCTGCACCACGCACATGGCCGGCCGGATCATCTGCACCACGTCTAGCCATGGCTGGCGTTGAAACTATTGCAACACCCAAAGTTACCATTACTGCCAAAAGTATTTTATTCATGATACATTCTCCTAATAAATTATTTAAACTGCGGTAAATGGTAAAATTTCCCATCCACTAGGAGCATTTTATGTGGGAAAATATCCCATGTCAAGCTGGTTTTATGTATTGACTACGACGAAAGTGAAAGACCTTTTGAACTCTTCAGGAATGCTCTAGAAATAAATAGAAAATACCTAGTTAAGATTACAGAAAACCATCTGTGATAAAAGATATTTTGAAGCAATCGTAAATGGGAAAAGAATTTTATTTTTTTGTGTTGCACGCCCTTGTATGCATGTAACTAGTGAACGCGGCATAGAAGAATTAAAAAAGAAACGGGCTGAAATTACCTAATTCAAGCATCACGTGCAACCAGCTCTGCAACTCGCCTTGCGCTCTCCGGCGCCATGGTTAAACCGTACCTAAAATGTCCGGTGTTCAAGTATAAATTTTGAATAGTGGGATGCGCTGCAATAGTGGGCACATTATCCGGTGTACCGGGCCGTAAGCCACACCAATGGTGGACGATAGGCATATCTTTCAAGCTGGGCATAAGCGCCTCTGCCTTGGCTTGCATCTCTTGCCGCGCAGTTTCCGTCACGCGTGTATCAAAACCCACATCTTCCAGCGTACTGCCTGCAAGCAAATAGCCATCCTGACGTGGCACCAGATAGAAACCATCTTGGTAAACGATATTTTGCAAGGTTTGCACAGGCAATTGGTAGAGCAGAATCTGCCCGCGCATTGGTTTGATGTTGAGTTTAACCGCAGTATCTTTTAACAGATCAAAACTCCAGGCGCCCGATGTCACCACGAATTTATCTGCCATTAACACATGGCCGGTTGTAGTTTTCCACTCGTTGACAGCTTGCACCTCTGGAAGCGGTACAAGCTCAGTATGTTCGATAAGTTTTACATTGTTTTGAAGCAGGTTGTGTTTAAGCGCACGTAACAGATGCGGCGGCTTAACCTGTGCGACCGTTGGCAGAAGCAAATCGTCTGCTTTCTGCTCCACAGGTATGTGATTTTTTGCGCACCAGTTTAACGCCGACTCTTTATCGAAAGGCGGCTTAATCAACATGCCGCTTTGTAGATATTTTGGGTCTATCCCGGTTTCAGCCAGCAATTGCGCACAGATTTTGGGGTAAAGTGCCGCGCCTGGTAGGCTAAGCTGGGTTATCTCATCTTTATAAAACCACGGCAATAGTGGGAAAACAATGCCTGCGCCCGCCCATGAAGATTCACCCGAAGTTTGCGCGGCAATCACGTTGCGCTCTACCACCGTCACCTCATGCCCACGACGCACAAGCTCGAGCGCCGTCATACAACCGACAATGCCACCACCTACAACTGTGATTTTTGCGCTCATTCTATTTGCCAGAAATTAAAAAGATTTCGATAGCAATCAAGTCTTCTGGACTGCCTAGCAATACTAGCACATCGCCCTCTGCCAAGGTAATGTCCGGTCGCGGCGCAATCGGCTCAAGCATGTTTGGGCGGCGCAGCATCTGCACCTCAACATTGTATTTAGCGAAATCTATATGATCTAAACGTAGCTTTCTAGCGTATGAATTGTGATTGATTTCCACCGAATGCAACCGTGCTTGTTGTGAATCATCATCTTCCGCATCTGAAATGCCGCGGAAGAAACCTTTAAACATACTGTAACGCTCCTCACGGAATGAGCGGATGCGTTTAACCACACGATTAAGCGGCACGCCAAGCAACACCAGCGCGTGCGAAGCAAGCATGAGGCTGCCTTCCAGCACCTCTGGCACCACCTCGGTTGCCCCCGCTTCTCTAAATTCATCCATATGCGTTTCATCATAAGTACGCACAATTACAGGCAAATCCGGGTAGTTCTCTTGCGCTACATGCAACACTTTCATTGATGCGCGCATGTCAGAGTAGCTCACAATCAGTGCTTTGGCGCGTGCGCCACCTGCTGCCTCCAGCACTACACGACGCCCTGCATCGCCATACATCACATGCTCACCCGCTGCTGCTGCCTCATGCACACGCGTGGGGTCGATATCTAGCGCGATAAAAGGAATGTGCTCTTCTTTTAAAAAACGGCCTAGATATTGACCGCTACGACCGTAGCCACAAATAATCACGTGGTCATGTAAATCTTTGCCCACGCTGTCAATCGCATCCACTTTTTGGCTGCTATTGAGCATATAACTTTTGACTAATTTACGGGCAATACGGCCATTTTTTTGAATTAAAAACGGTGCAATGACCATAGAAAGTAACGATGCAGCCAACACCATTTGCAGCTCGTTACCACCAATGAGTTTTTGCTCCAAACCCAAAGCCAAAATAACAAAGCTGAATTCGCCCGCCTGCGCAAGAATAATCCCTGAGCGAATACCCACGCCAGTTTCAAAACCGAAAGCACGAATTAGCAAGCCAATAACCACCGCTTTAAACAATACAAAAACGAACAACAGCAGCAATATCAGGCCGATATGTTGAATAAGAAAATGGAAGTCCAACAACATGCCAACACTGATAAAAAATAGCCCAAGCAAAATATCACGAAACGAGGCAATGTCTGATTCCACTTGGTAGCGATAGCGCGTTTCGGATATCAACATGCCTGCAATAAAAGCGCCAAGCGCGTAGGACAAGCCCGCTGTCTTGGTGGCGAATGAAAGCAATAACGTCACCATCAGCACGTTCATCACAAATAATTCGCGCGAACGCTGGCCTGCCACCAAGCCAAACCAATAATTGAAAATAGATTTGCCAAATTTGAATAATACAAACAGTAGCACGACCGTTTTGATAAGCGACAAGCCAAGTGTCGTGCCCAAATCAGCCGAATGCGCACCTAATGTAGGAATCAAAACCAAAATTGGAATTACGGCTAAATCTTGAAATAGGAGAATGCCAATGCTCAAGCGGCCATGCCGAGAGTTCAAATCGACCCGCTCCATTAATATCTTGGAAACAATCGCGGTTGACGACATGGTAAGTGCGCCACCAACGACAAAGGCTGTCGTATAACCTAAACCGAACAACCTACCAACCAGCATGGTAGCCGCTAGCGTTATCAGAACCTGCGCACCACCTAATCCAAATAAAGTTTTGCGCATCGCGTATAGTTTGGGCAAGCTAAATTCCAAACCGATACTAAACATTAAGAACACAATGCCGAACTCTGCCAAATGACGCCCAGATTCAGTGCTTGGTAGCAAATTTAATGCATATGGGCCAAATAAAATGCCTACCGCAAAATACGCCAGCATAGCCGGCAACCGCAGTATGCGAAACATCGCAACTGCGAATACCGAGCTGGTGAGTAGCAACAAAACACTGGTGAGCGAATCAAACATTGTGCGTATTTTCTATAGTTGTTATTGTTATTAAATTCAGGAAACTTCAATATTTAGGCAAAATTTGTGCCTACTTTTGCAATTTTACTAAAAAACTAACGCTTTTTACTTTATTGAATGCAGAATCCCTTTTATACTGATTGTATATGACGCCGACATTACTACAAACCGAGCTCACACACGCGCCTAAAACCAACATTTTGGAACTTGCGCGCAAAGTGCTCGCTATCGAAGCGCGCGAAATTGAGGCGCTGGCAAACAGACTTGACGCAAATTTCGAACAAGCCGTTGAGCTTATTCTACATTGCCAAGGCCGTGTTGTGGTAAGCGGCATGGGCAAATCTGGGCATGTCGGCCGCAAAATTGCTGCGACTCTTGCCAGCACAGGAACGCCTGCATTCTTTATGCATCCTGCCGAGGCAAGCCATGGCGACCTCGGCATGATCACACAGGGCGATGTAGTGATTGCACTTTCTAACTCCGGTGAAAGTGACGAGATACTCAATATTCTACCCACCATCAAACGGCTTGGTGCAAAAGTAATAAGCATCACCGGCAAAGCCACTTCCACCCTGGCTAAAGAGTCGAGTGTGCATTTAAGTGCCGAAGTATCACAAGAGGCTTGCCCATTGGGCTTATCGCCTACAGCCAGCACAACTGCCGCACTGGCTTTGGGCGATGCGCTCGCGATTTGCGTGCTCGATTGTCGTGATTTCTCAGCTGAGGATTTTGCGCGCTCTCACCCTGGTGGCAATATTGGCAGGCGCTTACTCACCCGTGTAAAAGATGTGATGCGCACAGGAGATGCCGTACCCAGCGTTAATATTGAGGCATCATTAAGTATTGCGATGCTGGAGATGACGCAAAAAGGCATGGGGCTAACGGCCATTGTTGATGAACACCACAGGCCGATTGGCATTTTTACCGATGGCGACTTGAGGCGTGCTTTTTTGAACGGAGTAAACGCCAGCACAGCTAAAATTGCGGATGTGATGCACGCCAACCCCAGCACCATACAAACGAACAAACTAGCGGTTGAAGCATTAGAAATAATGGAAAAAAGAAAGATTCATAATTTTTTGGTTGTAGATGAAAACCAAAAATTGGTTGGTGCATTTAATATGCACGACCTGCTTAGAGCGAAAGTGGTTTAAGAGTAAAAATTATGGCTACGAATAAAGATTTGAATAACGAAGTAATGTTGCGCGCTAAAAAAATCAAGGTAGTCATTTTTGATGTAGATGGCGTATTAACCGATGGCGGCTTAACCATAGGAGATGACGGTCAAGAATACAAGACTTTTAACACGCAAGATGGATTGGGAATGAAGCTTTTAAAACAAAGCGGCGTACAAATGGCGATTATCACGGGCCGCAGCTCGAAAGTGGTAACGCAGCGCGCTGAATCTACAGGCGTAATGCATTTCTACCAAGGGGTAGATAACAAATTGGAAGCGTTTAACGATTTGATATCAAAATTGAATATCAAACCTGAAGAGGCTGCGTTTATGGGTGACGATGTGGTTGATATGCCGCCGATGCTGCGTTGCGGTTTGGCAATTAGCGTACCCGCCGCACCAGAATCTGTAAAACAGCGCTCGCATTATGTGACGATTAAGCAAGCTGGACATGGTGCAGTGCGCGAGGTATGCGAACTCATTATGCAAGCACAGGGCACCCTTGATGAGCAGCTTGCCCCATTTTTTAATTAAAGCTAATGCATCATGTTAACGCGTTCTGCCATATTTTTTCCGCTAGCGCTGGCAGCGCTACTTGCTCTGATTACCTTCTGGGTAAGCCAGACTGTAGAGCAAGAAGGCAATAAAATTGATGGTAGCAATCGACATGACCCTGATTACATTATGAATAATTTTGTCACCACACAAACGGATATTGCTGGAAAATTACGCTATGTACTGGCCGCAACCGAGATGATGCATTACCCTGATGATGACAGCACCGTGCTACAACGACCAAGATTTACGCAATACACCACAAACAAACCTTACACACAAATTGAAGGCTTGCGTGGTTATGTTTCCAGCAATGGTGAAGAAATAGAACTTGTAGACAATGTAAAAGTGGTTCGTCAGGCATTTGAGAACAAGGGGGAAATGCAAGTACTGACCGAAAAGCTCGTAATTCTGCCTGACCAAGACTTGGTTAAAACCAATAGCCCGGTTATCATCAAGCAAGCGCCCAAAACCGTCATTCATGCGACAGGCATGATATATGACAAGAAAAAACAAACCGTTCAGCTCTTCAAACGCGTTAAGGCGCACTATGAAAAACCATTAGCAAAACCTACAAAACCAGCCAGTGGATTAGCACATAAATCGATAGCTACAAACGTCAAAACAAAAAAATCAACAGTTAAAACAAAAAGCGGCAATAGACAAAAAGTACCAACAAAAAAATCGCGGAGTAAAAAATGAACATTCTCACTCGCTTGAGCTTAGTTGGCTTAAGCCTAATTTTTAGCTTATGCACTAGCTTCAATGCCTTTGCAGAAGCGGCTGACCGCGACAAGCCAATTGAATTGGAAGCTGACACTGTCACCGTTAACGACGCAAAAAAAACCAGCACTTACACAGGAACTGTCATTTTAACGCAAGGCACGCTCGTTATTCGGGCAGATAAATTAGTGGTACGCGAAGATAAAGAAGGCTTTCAACACAGTACGTCCACAGGCAACCCAACCACATTCAAGCAAAAACGTGAGGGTAAAAATGAATACATGGAGGGTAGCGCGCAGCGTATTGAATACGACGGACGTATGGACAAAGTACAGCTATACACAAAAGCTTGGGTAAAACGTGGTGAGGACATTGTCTATGGCGATTACATCAGCTACGACGCCAATGCAGAATATGCTGAAGTCATTGGTGGTGCAAAATCCGAAAGCGCCGGCTCTGGCAGTGGCCGTGTTAAAGCAATTATTCAACCCAAGAACAAACCCGCACAAACACCCACTACGCCTAAAACCGAAACCGCTCCACCTCCGGTGGTTAATCGCACACTTCGTTTCAGCAACCAACTTAACACGCAAGAACAATAAGCCAAACCATGAGTGAACTTATCGTAGAGCACCTACGCAAATCTTACAAAAACCGCACTGTGGTGCAAGATATATCGCTGCAGATTATGAGCGGAGAAGTGGTTGGTTTGCTCGGGCCCAATGGTGCCGGTAAAACCACCAGCTTCTACATGATGGTGGGACTGGTTCCACTGGATTCTGGGCGGATTTTGCTGAACAATAAAGATTTAAGCCGGATGCCCATTCACTTGCGCGCGCGCATGGGTTTGGCATATTTACCACAAGAGCCTTCAATTTTCCGTAAATTAACCGTTACAGAAAATATCATGGCAGTTTTAGAATTGCAGGATTTAACCGAAGAAGAAAGACACGCACGATTAGAATCGCTATTGCAGGAGCTGCACATTGTGCATATTCGCAACAATATGGCAGTCAGTCTATCTGGCGGCGAGCGGCGCGGGTGGAAATAGCCCGTTGTCTAGCAACCAGCCCCAGCTTCATTCTGCTGGATGAGCCTTTTGCGGGTATTGATCCAATCGCTGTGCTGGATATTCAAAAAATTATTCGCTATTTATCATCGCGTAACATTGGCGTGTTAATTACAGATCATAACGTGCGCGAGACTTTAGGTATATGCGACCGTGCATACATCGTCAATGACGGTACGGTGTTTGCATCCGGCCATCCTTTTGAAATTGTGAACAATGAAGCCGTTCGCGAAGTATATTTAGGTAGAGACTTCAAACTTTAGCAATAATTTATGAAACAAAATCTTCAATTAAGAATTTCACAAAACTTAGCGCTCACGCCACAACTGCAGCAGTCTATTCGCTTGCTGCAACTTTCTTCGCTCGAGCTAAATCAGGAGCTCGAATTAATACTGCAAGAAAACCCGCTGCTAGAACTTGTTGACGACGACACTCCTGATAGCGAACTTGCAAATGCAGAAGACGCACTTCCTGAGCAAGATTTAGCAGATAACAGTACAGACGAGCTGGATAATGAAGACATGGACGAGAGCTATAGTCCGCTTGACTATCAAGAAGCTAGCGTTAGCAGCTCTGCACAAGAAGAAGTTACAGCAGCTAGTGATGATTTCAATACACCAGATTACGATGATGATGGTGCGGACTATGGCAGCGCCAGCAATTGGGACGAAGGAAGCAAGCAGAATAATAGTGACGACGACGATGGCGATTATTCGAGACAGGAAGTTGTCACTGAAGATTTGCGCAGCCATCTATTAAACCAGTTAAAACTAATGCCGTTATCCGACCGAGATCAGAAATTAGTACTCTTACTGATTGATAGTATTAATGAAGATGGCTACTTGGAAGAATCGCTTGAGGATATTGTAGAATCACTGCCGCTAGAGCTTGAAGTAGACTTGTTGGAACTACAAACCGCACTAAAACATATTCAAAACCTAGATCCACCAGGCATTGGTGCTACTAATTTGCAAGAGTGCATCATGCTGCAGTTAAATGTGTTACCAAATAACATGCCAGACTTGGAAATCGCCAAAACTATCGTCAAAGAACACTTGGCGGTGCTGGCAAATAAAGACTTTGCAAAGTTGCGCAAACTACTTAATTGCAGTGAAGAAAATTTAAAAAGCGCGCAAGCACTTATCAGACTGCAAAACCCACGCCCTGGCGCTAGTTTTGCGCAGTTTAGTTCTGACCATTTTATTCAACACGAAGTGATTGTAAAAAAAGTAAAAGGTATTTGGATAGCCACGCTAAATGATGGCGTGATGCCTAAGCTACGTATCAATCAAATGTATGCAGATATTTTAAAACGTAACCGTGAAAATTCTGGCCAATATTTGCAAAGCCAGATGCAAGAAGCGCGCTGGATGATTAAAAATATTCAGCAACGTTTCTCTACTATCTTAAGAGTCTCTCAAGCTATTGTAGACAGGCAACGCAACTTTTTTGAACACGGCGAAATTGCAATGCGCCCGCTGGTATTGCGTGAGATTGCTGATGAATTAGAATTACACGAATCGACCATCTCACGTGTGACCACGCATAAGTACATGCTCACTCCGCGTGGTGTTTTTGAGCTTAAATACTTTTTTGGCAGTCATGTGGCGACCGATGCAGGCGGCGCTTGCTCAGCCACCGCGATTCGCGCATTAATTAAGCAATTAGTTGCTGAAGAAAACATTAAAAAGCCTCTTTCGGATAACCATATTAGCGACCTCTTGGCTAAGCAGGGTATAGTGGTCGCGCGCCGTACCATTGCTAAATATCGTGAATCGCTCAATATCCCGCCAGCAAATTTAAGAAAATCTTTATAAAATAATTAGAATATTAAGTGCTATCCGTTTGGGCCACTTGCACGCTTTTTTCAAAAGAGTACACTCAAACTGTTCTTTAGTTTTTTACTTAACGACTTTTAAATTAAGAAAAATTTAAAGGACAATCTCAATAAGGAGTAAGTTATGAATTTACAATTAACTGGACATCACTTAGAAATTACACCCGCATTACGTGATTACGTACAAAACAAATTAACAAGAATCAGCAATCATTTTGATCATGTGATTGATGTGAAAGTGACCATGCGTGTAGAAAAACTCGCCCAAAAGGTTGAGGCCACGCTCCATGTGCCAGGCAGCGATCTGCATGCCGAGTGCTCAGATGAAAATATGTATAGTGCAATTGATATGCTGACGGACAAGCTAAACCGTCAGGTGCTTAAGCACAAAGAAATTCACGGAAATCATCATAAAACTGAAGGTGGCATTAAGCACCAAACTATTAACTAAACTTTAATTATGGCTCAAATCAACGTAGCCGATCTCTATAAACAAACCCGCCTCAAGCTCAAACTCAACTGGATTGCTGGGCTTGATGGCGGCAAAAACCTTCTCAATTCTGAAAATGTCACCAAGCCTTCACTGGCGCTAATTGGCCATTTAAACTTTGTACACCCAAATCGAGTGCAAGTACTTGGCTGCGCAGAGATGGATTATTTACGCTCTTTAAGCATCATCGCCATGCAACAAGCCATTGGCAATCTATTTTCGACCGACTTAGCTGCTGTAGTGGTGGCTAACGGAGAAAAACCACCGAAAGAACTCATTAGCGCAGCAAACTCCCACAACACGCCGTTATTCACATCAACCATGCAAAGCCCTCAATTAATGGATTTGCTGAGCCACTACCTAAAACAGGCAATTGCGGAATCAACCAGCATGCATGGCGTGTTTATTGAGGTACAGGGCTTTGGTGTACTGATTAAGGGCAGCCCAGCCATTGGTAAAAGTGAATTAGCGCTGGAGCTGATTTCACGCGGCCATCGCTTAGTTGCAGATGATATTGTCGATTTTTATCGCATCTCGCCTGAGCGATTAGAAGGGCGCTGCCCCGAGCTACTGCAAGACTTTCTAGAAGTACGTGGTTTAGGTATTTTGAATATACGCGCGCTTTTTGGTGATAACTCGGTAAAGCCAACAAAACCGCTCGATTTGATTATTCAGCTGGAGTTAGCAGACACGCAATCTCCACTGGAGCTTGACCGACTGAATGTTAAAATACAACATGAACGTGTGCTGGACGTAAACATAGCCAAAGTAATGATTCCCATCGCTGCAGGCCGTAATATAGCAGTACTGGTTGAGGTTGCAGTACGTAATCATATTCTGTTGATGCGTGGCATCAACGCAACGCAGCAACTTGCAAAACGGCAAAAACAACTCATGCTGAAAGAAAGTAAGAAGCTATAACAATGCAACTTTTTATCGTGACAGGATTATCAGGATCAGGCAAAAGTATTGCGTTGCGCGCGCTGGAAGACAGCGGTTTTTATTGCATCGACAATTTGCCCGCCACCCTTTTGCCACAAATTTCTCATCACCTTGAAGCGAGCCATCAGACTAAAGTGGCGATTAGTATCGATAGCCGTAGTGCGGCACTGGAAGCCCTGCCAAGCGCTATTGAGCATCTAAAAGCTAGCGGTAACAACGTGAACGTTTTGTTTTTAGAATCTAATATCGAAACCTTAGTAAAGCGATTTAGTGAAACACGCCGAAAACACCCTTTGAGCAATGACGATACTACGCTGGCAGAAAGTATTGCGCATGAACGTGAGCTTTTAACTGGCTTGGCTGAACTTGGTCATCGCATAGACACCAGCAACTTGAGTGCAAACGCGCTACGCAATTACATCCGGGAAATCATCTCTCAACCCAATAATGGGCTAGTGCTTTTATTTACCTCTTTTGGATTCAAAAATGGGATTCCGCTGGATGCAGACTTCGTATTCGACGTGCGTAGTCTACCCAACCCGCATTACGACCCTGCATTAAAACCGCTTACAGGAAAAGATCAAGCAGTAATCACATTTTTGGAAAACACACCGGCTGCCATTGAAATGCTCGCCGACATCCAGCATTATATTGATAAATGGCTGCCTGATTTCGATCAGGATAACCGCAGCTACCTGACAGTTGCAATCGGTTGCACTGGCGGGCAGCATCGATCAGTTTATTTTGTCGAGCAATTAAGCAAGTACTTTAAAAATCAACAACAAAAAGTGATCATTCGTCACCGTGAGCTCAATTAATGCATTGTTTTAAAAGTTTAACTTTAAAGAAAGATTAGCATGATTGGTATTTTAATTATCGCGCATGGCGGATTGGGCGAAAGCCTTATCAGCTGCGTCAGCCATGTTTTGGGCAAAAAACCGCCGCAATTACAACATCTTGCCGTTGGCACCAACGATGACCCGTCCGACTTATTGCCGACAGCACAACAACTAGTAAAAGAGCTCGATAGCGGACAAGGCGTGCTCGTATTATCCGATATGTATGGGGCAACGCCTTGTAATATGGTATTGAAATTGTTAAATCCCGGCTCTGTTGAAGGTGTAGCGGGCGTTAATTTACCCATGCTGGTTCGTGTTCTAAACTACCGGGAAAGTTCAGTTAAAAAATGTCTTGAAAAAGCCATTAGTGGTGGTCGCGACGGTGTCGTGCACTTTACTAAAGTGGGCTGCGAGCATCACGATACTAAAGCAAATTAGAGAAAACCAGCCAATTAAACAACCAAAATAACAATTAGAAATTACATAAAATGATAAAAGAAGACATTGAGATCATCAACATCCTTGGACTGCACGCGCGCGCATCTACCAAATTCACCCAAACAGCCAGTCAATTTGCGAGTGATATCTGGATATCGCGCAATGGTCGCCGCGTGAATGCTAAAAGCATCATGGGCGTTATGATGCTGGCAGCTTCCAAAGGTTCAATCGTTGAACTTGAAGCTGAAGGCGCAGATGAGCGTGAAGCGATTGATGCTTTAAAGATGCTCATCAATGATTATTTTGGTGAGGGTGAGTAAGTGTCCAGCTTTAGCATCCATGGCGTTGGCGTATCAAGTGGTATTGCGATTGGCAAGGCACATTTGGTCTCTAATGCTTTGCTGGAGGTCGTACATTATCAACTGCCAAAAGACTTGATTGAAAGTGAGATTAAACGCTTTAGCGATGCGGTTGATACAGTCAAACATGATTTAGAAAAAATTCGCAATCAATTACCTAAAAACTCGCCTGCAGAACTCGCCTCATTTATAAATACGCACCTGGTGATGCTAGCGGATAAGTCGCTTTCTGAAGCGCCACAAGAACTCATCCGCAGCGAGCATTGCAACGCAGAGTGGGCAATCAAACAGCAGATGGATGATATTGTCGAGCAATTTGACGCCATACCAGACGAATACTTGAGAGAGCGTAAGCATGATGTCATTCAGGTCGTAGAGCGTGTAATCAAGGTGCTGCTCGGCCATCCTAGCCAAGCGCCCAATCAATCCAATAGCAAAAGGCAAGAGAGCGCGACAATTTTAGTTGCGCATGACATTTCGCCTGCCGATGCCATTCAGTTCAAGCAACATCAGTATGCTGCATTTATTACTGATGTTGGCGGCGTGACTTCGCACACCGCTATATTGGCACGGAGCCTCAATATCCCTTCCATTGTCGCATTGCAGCGTGCGCGCGATTTAATTGATGATGGTGAATGGATTATCGTAGATGGCGGGCAAGGCGTTGTCATTGTAAACCCTAGCAAAGAGATTTTGGCTGAATACGAATTACGCCAGAACCAGTGGCAACTAGAACAACAAAAACTCAAGCGCATCAAAACTACCAAATCAGTCACTATGGACGGCATGGCCATTGAACTGTTCGCTAATATTGAAGTACCTGAGGATGTGACAGCAGTTAAAACTTCCAGTGCCACAGGAATCGGCTTATATCGAACCGAATTTCTATTCATGAATCGCCACGAAATGCCTGACGAAGAAGAGCAATTTTTAGCCTACAAACAAGTTGCTGAAGCCATGCCTAGCTTGCCTGTCATTATTCGTACGCTGGATTTGGGTGCCGATAAGCAAATGAACCCAGAGGTTGCGAGCGAGTGTGCAAATCCCGCACTGGGCTTGCGTGCCGTACGCCTTTGTCTAGCTGAACCACAAATTTTTCATACACAAATGCGCGCTTTATTGCGCGCCTCGCACTATGGCAACATCAAAATCTTAGTGCCCATGCTTTCTACGCTTGCTGAGCTTCGCCAAACCAAATTGTTACTTGAACGTGCAAAGCTATCGCTACGTAAAGAAAACATGCCTTTTAATGAGAAAATTGAATTAGGTGGCATGATAGAGGTTCCTGCGGCAGCAATTAATGCAAACGCATTTGCGCGCGAGCTGGATTTTTTATCCATCGGTACAAACGATCTCATTCAATATACACTTGCTATTGACCGCACCGATGACGCAGTTGCACACTTATACAATCCACTGCACCCATCGGTTTTGCGTCTGATTGCAATTACCTTGGAAGCAGGTGCAAAGCACAAAAAACCAGTCTCCATTTGTGGTGAAGTTGCGGGTGATGCGAAACTTACAAAATTGCTGCTAGGCATGGGTTTGCGGCAATTTTCAATGCATCCAAGCAATGTACTCAGTGTGAAGCAGCAGGTGCTACAAAGTAACGCTAACAAGCTTGGCATTGCGGCGCGCAAAGTGCTTAAAAATGATGATATTGAAAAAATTGAACTACTCGTCAGTAAAATCAATCATTAACTCAGGAGATCAAAATGGCAGAAGAAATTACAACGTCTAGCGTCAACGCACCTAGCAACGACGATAAAAACATTGCAACCATCACTCATTTGGGTGGTACAGTGTTTTCATTCATCCCTTCTTTGATAGTATGGGTGCTGAAGAAAGACGATAGTGTTTATGTGAGTAACCAAGCCAAAGAGGCACTTAATTTTCAAATTACCATATTACTGGCTTATTTCATTTCATGGATGCTGGCTATTGTGTTAATCGGCTTCTTATTTGTTGGAATTGTTTGGCTGATAAATATTGTTTTTTGCATTATTGCCGCCATCTCTACAAGCAAGGGCGAAGCTTATCGCTACCCCTTTTGTTTACGACTAATAAATTAAGGAAGTTTTGTGTCAAATCCATTGCTACATTTTGCCGGACTACCTAAGTTTAATGAGATAAAACCAGAGCACGTCAGCCCCGCAATGGATGACTTGTTAACTGAAGGCAGGTCGCTAGTAGAAAGTCTAGCAACAAGCAACGAAGCACCTACATGGCAAAATTTTGCGCTCAAATTAGAAGACTTGGACGAAAAAATCTCGCGTGCGTGGTCACAAGTCGGTCATATGAATGCCGTGGTGAATAGCCCGGAATTGCGCCAAGCTTATAACGACAATCTCGCTAAACTAACAGATTTTTATAGTGACTTAGCGCAGGATGAGCGCCTTTATGCTAAATATAAAACAATACAAACAAGCAAAGATTTTGGCAAACTAGGTGTAGCACAACAGAAAATCATCAATAACGAAGTGCGGGACTTTAAACTTGGTGGTGCAGAGTTGCCGAAAGATAAGAAAACACGTTTTAAAGCGATTAGCGAGGAACTTTCGAAACTTGCAGCCAAGTTCGAAGAAAACGTACTAGACACCACCAACGAGTATGCACACTACGTTGAAAGCATTGCGGAATTGGCTGGTGTTCCAGATGATGTATTGCAGGTTGCCAAAAAAGCCGCCGAGGAAGACAAAAAATCAGGTTATAAATTTACGCTGCACTTTCCCAGCTATTTACCCGTGCTGCAATATGCGGATAACCGTCAATTGCGCGAAACCCTCTACCGCGCCTACGCGACGCGTGCCAGCGAGTTTGGTAAAAAAGAATTCGATAACACCCCAATCATTACGCAATTGCTCAAGTTACGTCAGGAAGAAGCAAACTTACTAGATTTTAACAATTTTTCTGAGCTCTCCCTCGCCACCAAAATGGCAGATACGCCAAAACAAGTCATTGAGTTTTTAGAAACCTTGGCGAAGCGTGCCAAACCATATGCCGAACAAGATATGGCAGAGCTGGTGAGTTATGCAAAAAAACTCGGTATTACCGATATGCAGGCTTGGGATGTAAGCTATGTGAGCGAGAAATTACGTGAAGATAAATACGCGTTTTCTGACCAAGAGGTGAAGCAATACTTCCCCGAAGCTAAAGTGTTAGGGGGTCTATTTAAAGTGGTCGAAACTATTTTTGGCGTGTTTGTTAAAAAAACCAACGCCCCCACTTGGCACAAAGATGCAAATTTTTATGAAATCACACGCCAGAACGGAACGCTTGTCGGTCAGTTTTATTTAGACCTTTATGCCCGCAACAACAAGCGTGGTGGCGCTTGGATGGATGAAGCTATTACCCGCCGACTTGTGAATGGCAATCTAACCACTCCTGTCGCCTATTTAACCTGCAATTTCTCTGCGCCTGTCGGTGACAAGCCTGCCCTATTTACTCACGATGAAGTGATTACCATGTTCCATGAGTTTGGGCACGGCCTGCATCACATGCTAACTCAAGTAGATGATTACAGTGTCTCTGGTATTAAGGGCGTGGAATGGGATGCGGTAGAGTTACCCAGCCAGTTTATGGAAAACTTCTGCTGGGAATGGGATGTTGTGCGTCACATGACGCAACACGTCGATACGGGTGAACAGTTACCGCGCGCATTGTTCGACAAAATGGTTGCTGCAAAAAACTTTCAAGCTGGAATGCAAACCGTACGTCAAATCGAATTCTCGCTTTTCGACATCAAACTGCATAGTGAGTTTGACCCGAATGGCACTAAAACCCCACTGGATTTAATTGAAGCCGTGCGCGACCAAGTTGCCGTGGTGCGCCCGCCAAAGTGGAACCGTTTCCCCAATAACTTCTCACATATTTTTGCAGGTGGTTATGCTGCGGGCTATTACAGTTATAAATGGGCAGAGGTTCTAAGTGCAGATGCTTACAGTCTATTTGAAGAAAGTGGCGTATTGTCGGAAGTCACTGGGCAAAAGTTCTGGCAAGAGATTTTAGCTAAAGGCGGCTCGCGCACTGCTATGGAGTCTTTCGTAGCTTTCCGTGGCAGAGAGCCAAGCATTGACGCGCTTCTCCGTCACAATGGCATGAACTAATGCAGCTTGCTACTTGGAACGTTAACTCGCTTAATGTGCGCCTGCCGCATGTACTGGACTGGCTACACGACAACCCAGTTGATGTATTGTGTTTGCAAGAAACCAAGCAGGAAGACCATAAATTCCCCTTTGCCGAAATTGAGGCAGCAGGCTACAAAGCAATTCACAGCGGGCAAAAAACCTACAATGGTGTGGCGATATTAAGCAAACATTCGCTAGAAGATGTCAGCATAGGCATAGCCGATTTCGAAGACGAGCAGAAACGTGTAATCAGTGCCACGGTAAATGGTGTGCGTGTGGTTTGTGTGTACATTCCCAATGGGCAAGCGGTAGATTCTGAAAAATACCAATATAAGCTACGCTGGCTAGAGGCGCTCCAGTATTGGCTTGCAGGCCAGTTAGAAAAATATCCAAATTTGGCACTTTTGGGTGATTACAATATTGCACCAGACGACCGCGATTGCCACGACCCTGTAGCTTGGATTGGACAAGTACTGGTTTCAGATAAAGAACGTGCGGCATTCCAAAAACTTGAAAATTTAGGTTTGCATGATAGCTTTAGGCTATTTGAGAAAGAAGCGGGCCATTTTAGTTGGTGGGATTACCGCATGGCTGGTTTTAGGCGTAATCTTGGCATGCGCATTGACCATATTTTAGTGAGCGATACACTTAAGAATGCCTGCAAAGCCTGTGTGATTGACAAGACACCTCGCAAGCTAGAGCGGCCATCTGACCACACCCCAGTGGTACTGACGCTAGGCAATTAAAAAACCGATTAGCCTTTGATATTAATTCCAAGCTGCTTAAGTTTACGATACAAATGCGTACGTTCTAGGCCAGAGATTTCTGCTAATTTACTCATATTATTATTGACCAGCTTCATGTGATGTTTAAAATAATAACGTTCAAAATCATCGCGGGCCTCTCGTAATGGCTGCACCAGCTCGATTGGCAAAGCCACTTGCATTGAAGCTTGATTTTCAGATGTATCAGTAAATTGCTCCAACACGCGGGTAACATCTTCCAAGGTGATTTTTTCACCCAAACTCGATAGCATCAAGTTCTGAACTACTGCTTCTAATTGTGTCAAATCTCCTGGCCATTCGGCATTTCGAAGTGCATTTAACGCGGCAATATCAAAACTCTTGTAGCCGATACCAGAAGTTTCTGTGAGAAGCGTGGCCATAGAAATCGCCAGATCAGGTATATCTTCCTGATGGTCATTGAGCGCAGGTACTTTTAAAGTGGTCGTTGATAGGGCTTGCAACAAGGGATGTTCAAATTGTGCATTCTCAGCAAGTTGCGGCATGCTGTGTGTTGAGGCACATACTACTCGCACATCGTATTTTTCTGCCTTAATCAACAATAACAACAAACCTTTTTGTTCGGTCTTATTTAAGGCTGTGACTTCATCAATATACACAACACCCTCGCGCGCCTGCTCTAAAATCTCAAGCGGGGCAGTGGCAAGCTTTTCATATTCGGTTAAACCTACCCAAGGTGTACCTACAGTGTGAAGAAAGCGTGCGCACAATTCCACACTACCCCCCTTTTTACCCAGTAGAAGTAATGGGTTTTTAGTTCGCGCAATTTGCTCCAACCTTTGCTTTAGCTCGCTAATGACTAAACTTTTGCCAAAACTTGCCAAATTCATCTCAGTTTTAGGCAAATTTTCAGCATGCTTAAGCGCAGCATTAACAGTTTTAAGTAGTTTTTGCAGCGCTATTGGTTTTTCTAGAAAATCAAAAGCACCAATACGAGTTGCTTCTACTGCCGTATCAATCGTGCCGTGACCAGACATCATCACCACTGGCATCGTCAACAAACCCGCATTACCCCATTCTTTTAACAAACTGATGCCGTCACAATCAGGCATCCAGATATCCAGCAGCACTAAATCCGGACGCTGTGCTAGGCGCATTTCTCTCGCGATTTGTGCGTTTTCTGCAAGGGTGATGCGGTGTCCTTCGTCTTCCAGAATGTCACTTAATAGTTCACGAATGCCAATTTCATCATCTACTACTAAAATATGCCGAGATGCCATCTTTATGCTGCCTTCTTCCCTTTGTTATTTTTCACCACACGCGTTACTTTAACCTTATTATCTTGAATTAAAGTTTCCTTTTCCTGCCTTCTTTCAAGCGGCAGCACAATAGTAATACAGGCGCCGCCAGTTGGGTTGTTTTCTATTTTAATTTGTCCAAAATGTTCTTCAACCATTTTTTTAACAATGGCCAATCCCAGGCCTGTGCCATGCACTTTTGTGGTTACGTAGGGCTCAAATGCAGTTGTTAGCAACGCGGCTGGGAAGCCTTGTCCATTATCGCTCACGGTCAGTTTAACGGTGCTGTTATCAAACATTGTTTTCACGATCACCTGTGGCTCTGCACACTCTTTTAATGCATCTTGTGCATTTTGCATCAAGTTATGCAGCACTTGGCGTAGCATCGTGCCATCGCCCAAAATATCCGGCAAGTTTGGGGTCAAATCAAAAATGATTTTTGCCTGAGCACTATCATACAGACCCGATACGTCTTTAATAAGCTTATTGAGGTTAATTTTAACTAAGCTGGCAGAAGGTGCGCGCGCGTATTCGCTGAACTCATTCACCATCGATTTCATTGCGCTGACTTGATTCACGATTGTATCAGTCGCGCGCTTTAGTATGGCCGCATCATCTTCACTCAACTTTGTAGCCAATTTGTGCTGTAGGCGCTCAGCCGAAAGCTGAATCGGCGTTAACGGGTTTTTAATCTCATGCGCTAGCCTGCGTGCTACTTCACCCCATGCCGCATCGCGTTGGGCTCTTGCCATAGTGGTCACATCGTCAAACACAACCACAAAACCACTGTCTGCCGCCTTTGGCAGGCGCGTTGCGCGCACCAATAATAATTGCTTGCCCTCGGCGCGAGTAATCTCGACTTGCTGGCTAAATTCGACTTCGGCCTGCTCTTTATTTTGAGTAAGCTCAAAGTGCGTTTGCACCAGCTCTATAAAATGCGCCAAAAAAACATGATCGTTGGCAATTTTAATAATTTTTTGATTCTCAAAAGGTGCAAGATTCAAACCCAGAATATCGCTTGCAGCTAAATTATGTGTACGTAATTCACCATTGCGATTAATCGCCAACACGCCCGAAGACAAGTGCGCCAGAATAGTCTCCAAATAGCCACGCGCAGCTTCTAATCTCGCTCGGTTACGCTCCGTGGCTTTGGTAGCATCATCCAGCTGGCGGGTCATGCTGTTAAACGACTTCACAAGCACACCCAGCTCATCTTTGCCGTGTTCCGGCAACATGGTGCTGTAATCTCCCGCAGCAATGGCGCGCGTACCTTCTGCCAGCACAGTGAGTGGTTGCGATAAGCGCCGGCTTAGCACAAACGCGATTGCCAGCGCGGAAAGCATTGCCAGCATTAGCACAAGCGTCAGTGTAAGCTTAAACACATCTTTAAGTGAGTTGCGGCTATAAGAAAGTTCTTGATAGTCACGGTATACGTCTTGCACTGCTTCAGCGGTATTAGATAAAGTTTTTGGAACCGGCTGAAGAAGTTGCAAAATTAGTGTTTCACCTGCCAAATCTTGCACACTCACTGGCGCCAGAATTCTCAGGTAAAGACCTTTATTGGGTATCGGTTCTATTTTTCCGTAAATCTGATTTTTTGCTTGCCGTAATTGTGGAACACTCGGCAACTCGGGTAAAAAGCTAGTTGGGTCACCACTTGAAACTGCCAAGATACGGCCTTGCAGCGTAAGCAGTGCAGCATCTTGAATGCCCGACTTTTCCCGCAAATCATTAAGCAAACTATACTGCGTGCGTGATGGCTGTAATGCTAGGCTAGTCGCCATATTTTCGGCCTTCACTTCCATATCTTGCAACATAATATCCAGCGCGCGTTGCCCCAAACTCAAACCGCCATCAAGTGCTGATTCCACCTTGACGTTAAACCAAGATTCGATAGAACGAGAGAGGAAATTGACAGATACCAAATACACTATCAAACCAGGGATAATCGCCATCAGTGCAAACGCACTCACAAGCCGCATATTTAGCCTGCTGCCAACAACGTGACTTTTAGTTTTTTTGTAAAGGTTCCAGAGCTGAATGCCAATGAGCACCGTGAGAACAATGGCGAGGCCAATGTTGAGGTACAAGAGAATTTTGTAGTAATCGCCCGAAATTGCTGTATTTGCACTCGCAAGCGATAGCAAGTAGAGCAACACTACTCCCAACGCCGCGCTTACAAATACGATATATCTCATGTTTATTTATTCAGTTCTCTTAGTGCCCACTCGTATTTTTGCGAGACTAAATTCCAATTTTCCGAGCCTATCGCCTCTACCTGCAAAGCCTGCGGAAGCTTGCTTTGATCTAGGCGCATCAGTAAGGCAGCTTTGTAGGCTTCCCCTTTTTCGATTTGTGATTTTTGTAACACTTTCCAATCGTCTATTTCCATGAGCTCTAACTTGGCCTCGCTCAGAGTTTCATACGAGGTTTGGCGACCATTATGACTCACTAAATATTGCCGGCTGAGCGCATGGTAGCTTAATGTATAGCTGGTAGACAAAGTGACGATTTCATCGTCAAACCAATATTTACGCGGGCTGACCACCTGAAACTCCACTAAAAAATCCAGTGGCACACCTTTGTTAATGGCCTCTTCTATCGCCTCATTAAAGGTAATATCAACATCTGCGCTCAATTTAAAGGTATCATCCGCTGCTTGCAGTTCTGCATTTTTAATCACGATGCTGCTATTGGCTGCCTGCACAAAAGCGCATGCAAACATAAGCGCAAAAAATATACTAATCTTTTTGCAAAAGTGCATAAAAGAAGCCATCGTGATGAGTTGTTGGAATGAGCTGACCATTTTCTATGTTGATGTTTTTAGCGATATCATTAGTCAGCAAAAGTGTTTGTTGAGTTGCATCTGCATTTTTTTGTAAAAAATTATCAATTTGTTGTTGATTTTCCTCATTAAAAATCGAACAAGTCACATAGAGTAATTTACCGCCTTTTGACAATAAACGCCACAATTGTTGCAAAATTGCCGATTGTTGTTGCGAAAATGTTGCAATATCCGCCTCACGACGCAACCATTTGATGTCTACATGCCTGCGCACGATGCCAGAAGCGGTGCATGGCACATCGGCTAAAATATAATCGTAGGCGGTTTCCCATCCCACCAAGTTTCGGGTTTAGCCGCATCGCCTACTTTCAAATCGGCGCTTAAATTCAATCTTGTTAAGTTATCTGCAACGCGCTTTAGGCGCCCTGCATCGCTATCAACGGCGGTGAGATTTACTTTTGCAAGTTCTAGAATATGCCCTGTTTTGCCGCCTGGCGCTGCGCACGCATCCAGCACCCGAGCGCCTTCTGGCGCATTTAGCAAATGCGCTGATAGCTGCGCGCCATAATCTTGTACACTCACAACGCCTTCTGCAAATTGGGGAATTTTTTCAACTGATATAGGCTTATCCAAAATCACAGCTTGGCCACCTGCATGCGTTGCTTCAATTCCTTCTTTGGCCAGCAGCGTTAAGTAATCTGCAACGCTGATTTTATTTGTATTGACCCGCAGCGTTAAGGGCGGATGCGAATTACCTGTTTGCAATATGCTCTGCCAAGCGCTTGGATATTGGCTTTTGAGCTTATCTATCCACCATTGCGGGTAAGAATATAGCGCGACTTCATTCGATTTAATTTTTTCTGCAAGCGCATCTTTTTGCCTTAAAAAATTACGCAACACGCCATTTACCAAACCCTTTGCCCAGCGAGGCTTAGCATCACCCGCAGCTTTAACCGCCTGATTCACCACGGTAAAATCATCAGCTTTATCGTGCAGCTAATTGATAAATTGCTACTAGCAAAAGCGCGGTAATGTGCTCATTACTCAAAGGTTTTTCAAGCAACTGCGTTAAATAGGCATTCACTTCACCATAAAAGCGCAATGTGCCGTAACTTAAATCGGCTGCGGCACCGCGCTGTTGCGGCGTTGCTTTTGGGTAACTGCTTAACGCATTGGGCAAAGCCAGTGTGAGATTGCGACCGGCTAATACATTAGATATGGCGATTGCGGCGATTTGTTGGGAAATATACAAAGAAGCTCTTTAATTTGAAATGAGAAGGTTTTTTAGATTGCGTAGATTTTACTTGATAAGCAGCCGCTACGCTCGCTTTTAAATCCCCTGTGCCGCGCCTTCGGCTTGAGCGGCAGATGCAAGGTGATGAGGATTGTTTGAGGTTTGAAAATCGAGTTTCGCAATTGATTACTTACTGCTCGCCATTGCCATCAACCTCGCCACCCGCTCTTCCGTCTTTGGGTGCGTACTAAACAAACTGTCAAACGAGATACCTGAAAGCGGATTAATAATCATCATCTGCCCTGTTTCCGGATGCATCTCGGCAGTTTGATTCGGAATCTGATGTGCATAATTGTGAATTTTAGTAAGCGCATCGGCTAATGATTTTGGGTCTTTGCTAATGATTGCGCCCATTCTATCTGCCTCAAACTCACGGCTACGCGAAATCGCCATTTGGATGAGCGATGCCGCGAGCGGCGCTAGAAACATCATGAGTAAACCCACAATCGGGCTGCCGCGTTCGCCATCGTTACCACGACCACCACCAAAGAACATACCAAACTGTGCGATAGAGGAAATTGCACCTGCCATTGTCGCTGAAATGGTAGAAATCAGCGTATCGCGATGTTTAACATGGGCAAGCTCATGCGCCATCACGCCACGCAACTCGCGCGCACTCAAGGCTTGCATAATTCCTGTGGTAGCTGCCACCGCGGCGTGCTCCGGGTTGCGGCCTGTGGCAAAGGCGTTGGGTTGCGGGTTTTCCATCACATATACTTTTGGCATGGGCAGCTCGGCATTTTGCGAGAGCTCTTTCACCATGTTGTAATAACCGCTAAATTGGCCATTGCCAAAATTATTCTCCGGCGTGATTTCTTGCGCACCATACATTTTGAGTACGGCTTTGTCAGAAAACCAATATGCGTAAACGTTCATCGCACCTGCAAACGCAAGCGCCAGCAACATGCCATTCCCCCCGCCAAGCGCACCGCCAACCACACCGAATAGCGCAGTAATCGCCGCCATGAGCATGAAGGTTTTTATCCAATTTCCGAACATATAAATCTCCTAATCGAAAAAATAACGTTAGTATGAATATGCTAGCAAATCAACCAAATTCAAGCACCTAACTATTTATAGCTCAACCAAATACTTCGCCCACTTTGACATGCTGGCCTTGGATGAATTGTTGTGCTGTTTGGCGTTTTCCACCTGGCATTTGCAGTTCGTGAATTTCCAAGGCGCCATCGCCAGAGGCCGCATGGATATTGGTTCCCAGAGCGATAATTTCACCACATTTTGCTATTCTGTTTTTTTCATTCAAAGCCGTTGCAAACCAAATGCGACAAGTCTCCCCGCGGAACTGTGCAGTGGCGACTGGGAAAGGATTGAATGCACGAATTTGCCGCGAGATTTCGACTGCGCTTTTAGTCCAATCAATTGCGGATTCGGATTTCTCTAATTTATGTGCATAAGTGACTAAACTTTCATCTTGCGGTGTTGAGGGCAAGGCGCCATTCTTGGCTAAATCATTCATCGCATTTACCATGAGTTCTGCACCCATTTTACTCAAGGCATCGTGCAAAGTTTGCGTAGTATCAGTTTTCGTAATTTTCACCACGCCTTTGCTAACCATTGCACCCGCATCTAACGCCGGCACTACCTCCATAATCGTCACGCCAGTTTCAGCGTCGCCCGCTAAAATTGAGCGATGAATCGGCGCTGCGCCTCGCCAGCGCGGCAATAGCGAGGCATGAATGTTATAACAACCTTTTGAAAACATGTTCAGCACCACAGTTGGAATAATCAGGCCATAAGCCGCAACAATCATCACATCAGCTTGCACTTCCGCAATCTGTTCCTGCACTTCTGGCGACTTGAGCGATTCGGGCTGAAATACATTGAGATGATGCTGCAAAGCAAGCTGCTTAACTGGGCTGGCTTTGAGCTGCATGCCACGGCCTGCGGGGCGGTCTGGTTGAGTTAAAACCATCGCTATATCAAACCCCGCATCCAGCAATGCTTGCAAAGCAGGTACTGCAAACTCTGGCGTTCCGGCAAATAGTATTTTCATACTAATAGGAATTTCGTGCGATTTCGCGGTTATGTTTCAACATTTTAGTTTTAATGCGGTTGCGCTTAAGTGGCGATAAATACTCCACAAACACTTTACCCAATAAATGATCCATTTCATGCTGAATGCATACTGCTAGCAAGCCTTCGGCTTCCAATTTAAATTTTTTGCCTTGCTTATCGAGCGCTTCAACCGTGATTTTTTCCGCACGCGTCACTGTCTCATATATACCCGGAACCGATAAACAGCCCTCTTCATATTCCTGTTGTCCGCTTTTTGCAACAATTTTGGGGTTGATGAAGACCTGCAAATTATTTTGTTCTTTTGTGGTATCAATCACAATAAGTTGAATGTGCTGATTGACCTGTGTGGCCGCCAACCCTATGCCTGGCGCGGTATACATCGTTTCCGCCATATCATCGACTAATTTGCGGATTGCGCTATTGACCTCTTGCACAGGTTTTGCCACTGTGTGCAAACGTGGGTCTGGATAATTCAATATGGTTAAGGTTGTCATAAACTCAGGTATTTTGCCAAAAAAGCTTGATTTCTTAATGAATTACATGATAAATTTAATGCAACTTCGCGGATAATCTCCGCTAATTTGACCGAGGTCATCCCATGTTTAACAAAAAATTACACAGACATATTATAACGCTGCTCGCGCTTGGTTGCTTAACTGCAAATGCATTTGCAGCTGATATCGAACTACAAAAAAATCACCCTGACCGCCACGTGGTGGTAAAAGGCGACACTCTATGGGGTATTTCTGGCAAGTTTTTAAAAGACCCTTGGAAATGGCCAAAAGTCTGGAAGATGAACCGCACAGAAATTAAAAACCCGCATCGCATTTATCCCGGTGATGTAGTAGTTCTGGATACGAGCGGAGCGGAGCCGCAGTTAAGATTGCTACGCGAGACTGTTACACTGGAACCGGGCGTTCGCATAGAAGAGCTTGAGAGAGAAGCAATCCAAACAATATCCCCTAGTGTAATTACGCCATTTTTAACACAACCCCTAATGATTGAGAACAATCAGCTCGATAGCGCACCGCGCATTATTGGTGGGCCTGATAACCGCGTAGTACTAAGTCCGGGTACACGTGTGTATATCAATAGTGTAAAAGAAGGTGAAGGTGTGCACTGGGATATTTATCGGCCAGGAGAAAAATTGATTGACCCTGATACCCAAGAAGCACTTGGCACCGAAGCAATTTATCTAGGTGATTTAAACATTGCACGTTACGGTGAACCTGCAACTGCTGACATTGTGCGTGCCAAAGAAGAAATTTTCGCTAAAGACCGTTTGGTTGTTTCGCCTGATGAATTCAAAAGTAGTTTTGTTCCTCATGCGCCTGATAGTGATGTAAAGGGCCGTATTTTACGTATCTATGGCGGCGTTGCAGAGGGCGGTCCCAATACGGTAGTTTCCTTAAACCTAGGTAAACATGATGGGATAGAAGAGGGTCATGTATTGGCGATTAGTCGCTATGGCCGTGTTGTAAAAGACCCTGAATACAAAAGACCAGACGATACAAAAGTGATTGAAGAAAAACCAAAATTGAAAGAAGTTAATTTTGACGTACAAACTGGTCCAGATGGCAAAAAAATAGTGAATTTCGAAAAAGAACCCATCAAAAAAGAGCTGGTACTAGAGCCTGGTCAAGTAAAAATCCCTGATGAGCGCGTTGGACTACTCATGGTATTCAGAACTTTCGACCGTGTTTCTTACGGCTTAATTATGAACTCATCTGACGCTATTCATACATTAGATACGGTGCATACTCCCTAATGCTGCAGAGCGCACATGATCAAGATGTTGCGCTCTGGGTTGCTCTCACTCAAATTCAAGGACTAGGCAACGCTGGCATATGCCAGCTACTTGCCAAGTTTGGTTCACCTGAAGACATTTTTGGCGCACATGCGAAGCAACTGCGCGAAGTAGTTGATGCGGATATCACTCAAAAAATCACCGAAGGTATAAATGTCGAAGCCATCCAACCTACATTGGATTGGCTAAAAAAGGATAATGCACACCTTGTCACTTTGGCTGATTCAAACTACCCAAAACAACTTTTAGAAATCAGCAATCCGCCGGCGATACTCTTATGCGATTGGCAACTTGCAATGGCTAAATCACCCAGCAATCGCGATGGTAGGCAGCCGCAGTGCTACGCCGCAAGGCGAAAAAAATGCAGAAGATTTTGCACAAAGCCTGTGCGATCAAGGCTTGTGCGTAGTAAGCGGGATGGCGCTTGGTATTGATGGCGCTTCACACCGCGGTGCGCTTAGAAGCAATGGTGCAACTATCGCAGTTGTAGGTACTGGTTTAGACATTGTTTACCCCGCAAGACATCGCGACTTGGCGCACAAAATCGCAGAACGTGGTTTAATTATCTCTGAATTCCCTCTTGGCACACCGTCCAAGGCACAAAATTTTCCACGTCGAAATCGCATTATCAGCGGCTTAAGTTTAGGCTGCTTGGTTGTAGAAGCCAACATTGACAGTGGATCGTTAATTACCGCACGCCTTGCAGCAGAGCAAGGGCGAGAAGTATTTGCAATTCCGGGATCCATTCACTCTCCAGTTTCCAAGGGCTGTCATCAGCTTATCAAGCAAGGTGCGAAACTAGTAGAAAATACAACAGATATTATCGAAGAGCTAAAAAATGTGCTGCCTGAACATAGCCCGAACGGGTCATTGGCCCCATTAGGTAATATAGCTGCAGAACCCAATAAACTCTTGGCTTCCATGGGGTTTGATGCAGTTAATTTTGAGACTTTGCTGACACTGTCTGGATTGACGACAGAAGCGCTTTCATCCATGCTTATGGTGCTGGAATTGGAAGGCAAAATAACAATCATAAAAGGCGGTAAATATCAGCGCTTAATCTAACTATAACTACCGAAGAGTTCGGAGGAGATTTATGTTTGAAGTTTTAGTCTTTATGTTTGAAAATTATTTTGCGCACCACGCATTGCCTGATGACAAAGTACTGGAGCAAGAACTCTCTGCCGCAGGCTTTGAAAAAAACGATATTCTAGGTGCCTTTGACTGGTTTCAGGAAATGAAATCGAGGCTTAATACCACCGAAAATAGCTATTCGCATGCCACTACAGCTATGCGCGCTTTTACTAATAGCGAACTAAAGAGAATCGACACGGAAAGCCGTGGCTTTGTTATATTTTTACAGCAGGCCAATGTCATCAATGATATTGAACGCGATTTAATTATTGACCGCGCCATGGCGCTTAAACAAGCAGAAATTAAAATTGAAGAAATGCGCTGGATATCAATGATGGCGCTATGGAATAAAGGCCGCGAAAAAGACTATTTGTTTGTGGAAGATGCCTTCTTCAACCCAAGAGGCCTAACCACTCAGTAATATTGCCTATTATTTCGAGCAAGTATTTTTAATAATAGTTGAGATAATGCCCGCCTGATTCAAGGTATAAAAATGCAAGCTTGGTGCACCTGAAGCAAGCAAGGTCTCGCACAAATCACTCACAACATCCACGCCAAATGCACGTAGCGAGGGCAAATCATCTTCGTACGCCTCTAAACGCAAACGCAGCCAACGCGGTATCTCTGCGCCACAAATTCCTGAAAAGCGCGCTAATTGCGTATAGTTATAGATTGGCATCACGCCTGGCACAATTGGTATCTTAATACCTTCCTTACTTGTGCTATCTAAAAACCTGAAATATGCATCTGCATTATAAAAGTACTGTGTGATTGCTGAGTTAGCGCCAGCTTCAACTTTACGTTTAAAATTAGCGATGTCCTTAGCCGCAGATGTGGCTTCTGGATGAAACTCTGGATATGCCGCAACATCTAGATGAAACCAGTCACCCGTTTCTTTACGAATGTAAGCAACCAGCTCTGCTGCATATTTAAAATCGCCAGCACTAACTTCACCTGATGGTACATCACCACGTAACGTAACAAGGCGTTTAATTCCCTTGTTTTTGTAAGCTGTCAATAAATCGCGAATTTCTTCTTTACTTGATGAAATGCAAGAAATATGAGGAGCCGCTTCGTGACCTTCCGCTTGAATTTCAAATACGGTTTCCATCGTTCTATCGCGCGTGGAACCGCCAGCACCAAACGTAACTGAAAAAAACTCAGGGTTAAATGATGCAAGCTGAGCGCGCGTTTCCCGCAAATTGGCAATGCCATCTGCTGTTTTAGGTGGGAAAAACTCAAAACTAACTGGTATATTTTTCATCTTATTTTGCTTAATTTTTTGCCAAGTACTTATTTTTTACCAACCAATAGCGTGGTTAATAACCAAGAGATAACGCTGTAGGCAAGCGCACCGATAATTCCTGCCACGATAGTGCGCACCTCAAAGCCTTCTAAAAAATAACCTACGCCCCAAAATAACAGGCCATTGATTACAAGAATAAACAAGCCCAACGTGAGTATCGTGACAGGCAATGTCAAAATTACCAAAATCGGTTTAATGAGCATGTTCACCAAGCCAATCACTACAGCGGCAACCAGCGCAATTCCAAAACCTGCCACGTGAATGTCAGGTACAAAATAAGCAACTGCCAACAACGCTATCGCATTCAATATCCAAGCAGCCAATAACTTCATACCCAACTCCCCTTTATACGATTAAACGTTCTAGTAACGATAATGGTCCGATTTAAATGGGCCATTTTCTGCCACGCCAATATACGCTGCTTGTTGCGACGTCAAACGCGTTAATTGCGCATTTAGCTTCTTCAACTGCAATGTAGCCACTTTTTCATCCAAGTGTTTAGGTAAAGTGTATACGCCCACAGGGTAATTGTCGATTTTAGTAAACAGCTCGATTTGCGCAATTGTTTGATTGGCAAATGAAGAGCTCATCACATAACTTGGGTGACCTGTACCGCAACCCAGATTCACCAATCGTCCTTTTGCTAGCAAGATAATACGTTTGCCATTTGGGAAAATCACATGATCAACTTGTGGCTTAATTTCGTCCCATTCGTATTTCTCAAGGCTTGCCACATCAATCTCGTTATCAAAGTGTCCAATATTACACACAATCGCCTGATCCTTCATTTTTGCCATGTGGTCGTGGGTAATGACATGGTAGTTACCAGTCGCCGTCACAAAAATATCTGCATGCTCGGCCGCGTAATCCATGGTCACTACACGGTAGCCTTCCATTGCCGCTTGTAGCGCGCAAATCGGGTCAATTTCTGTCACCCAAACTTGTGCTGAAAGTGCACGCAAAGCTTGTGCAGAACCCTTACCCACATCGCCATAACCTGCAACAACCGCCACCTTACCCGCAACCATTACATCAGTTGCACGCTTGATACCATCCACTAAAGATTCACGGCAGCCATACAAATTGTCAAATTTAGATTTAGTCACAGAATCGTTGACGTTGATGGCTGGAAAAGCCAATTTGCCTTCCTTGTGCATTTGGTACAGTCGATGTACGCCCGTAGTCGTCTCTTCAGTCACCCCTAAGATTTTACTCAAGCGCGTGGAATACCACGTTGGTTCGGTTTTAAGTTTGGCTTTGATCGAATCGAACAAACAGACTTCTTCTTCAGACCCAGGGTTTGCAACTACTGACAAATCCTTTTCGGCGCGTGCGCCCAAATGTAGTAACAAGGTCGCGTCACCGCCATCATCCAAGATCATATTGCTATAACCGCCGTCTGCCCATTCAAAAATGCGGTGCGTATAATCCCAATAATCAACCAAAGATTCACCCTTAACTGCAAATACTGGTGTGCCGCCAGCAGCTATCGCTGCTGCCGCATGATCTTGCGTAGAGTAAATATTGCAAGAAGCCCAACGTACTTCTGCGCCCAAATCTTTCAGCGTCTCAATCAGCACTGCGGTTTGAATCGTCATGTGCAGCGAGCCAGTAATACGGGCACCTTTTAGTGGTTGAGCCTTTGCATATTCTTCACGAATCGCCATCAAGCCAGGCATTTCAGTTTCTGCAATGGCAATTTCTTTACGGCCAAATGCCGCTAATTCAATGTCAGCAATGACATAATCTTTGATATCTGTCACATTATTCATAATTTATTCCTTAAGAATTAATTGTGACCAGATGGGGAAAACAGAGAGCAAAAAGACGAGTATTTGAGAACTGGCGGCTTTTGTTCACCTAACCCCGTGTCTGGCACGGTTTTAAAATAGGTGAACGCCGTTACAGGAAATTATAAAGCTTATCCTGCAAACCGAGCCTAGGAGTTAATATTTTAAAAAACTCTCGCAACGTTCCTCGGTATTTCGTGCATTGTACTACGATTGAATTAAAATTCAAAAATTCAAAATATTTTTTCTATCTAAAACTTAGCCCCACAAATCGTTTTGATTCCACAACGCATCAACATCATCGATTCCCCAAGCAACAGGATCTTGATGACCAACAATTTGATCATTCACCCCTGCTTTTGATAAATCAACCACTTCGACAGGGATACGAATTTTTGATTTTGTTGAGAAAAATACTTTTACAATTGGGGAAAGCAAATCTTTTGGGGCTTTGATCAATCACCACGCCTAATCTACTGATTTAAGTAACACCATGGAACCAATAGGATAAATGCCTACCGATTTCACAAATGCCTTAAATACCTCAACTCATCGAAATGATCTTTCCACTGTGCCATCGAATGCAAAGATGTGCCGGGATCCCAGCCAGCTTTATATGGTCGATTTGAGGTAATCGCGTCATATACGTCACATACCGCACCCATCTTGGCGAAAAAGGCTAATCTTGTCACCATTAAGTTTATGTGGGTAACCTGAACCGTCTATCTTTTCATGATGATGCAAACAAACATCCAACGCAATTTCATCTTTAACCTGTCCCTTGAACAATAATTCATGCCCACGTTCCGGATGCAACTTTACTAAATTGAACTCTTCCGATGTTAACGCGCCAGGTTTATTTAATACGTCTACAGGAATTGCAGCTTTACCCACGTCATGTAACAGCCCGGCAAGGCCGGCCTGCTTAATTTCTTGCTCAGACAAGCCAAGTTGACGAGCCAATGAAACCATTAGCGCACAGACTGCCACGCTGTGCATATAAGTGTAGTCATCTGATGTTTTAAGCCGCACTAGACTAATTAGCGCACCTTCATTACGCTCTAATGAAGCTGAAATTTCATTTACCAAGGGTGCAAGACCTTCTGCGCTGATTGCTTTACCCATACGCACATCATTAAACATTGAAACCACAGCCTTTTTAGAGGAAGCTATAGCACGCTTAGCTTGTGCACGTTCTTGCTTGCTGTATATGCGTTTAACGCTTGTTTTTTCTGGGGGAATGTCTTCTGGTTTATTGTTCTTCAGGTTCAACCTCAATGACTATAGTTTCAGACGTATTCTCAGCAACATCTAGCCCTTTTGAAACATCAATCACCACTTCTTTAATACCGCTTTTTTGAAGTTTTTTGAGGTCTTCCGAATCTGTGAGCTTAAATGCTTTTTTCCAAAATGGGTGATCAATCCAAGCGCCCTTGAGCGAATGAATAAACATACCCTTTCGTACTTGATGTGTTGCGATGGTTTTTAACATATAGCACAGAGTTTAAAACAAACCCTGCACTATATATTTGTGAATTAGCGTGACTAAAGTACCGCTTTTAAACGTTTACTTTTGTGTCTTAGCTACAAACCTGCCGCAGCGCGTAAGGCTGCAGCTCTGTCTGATTGTTCCCAAGTAAATTCAGGCTCATCACGGCCAAAATGGCCGTAGGCAGCAGTTTTGGCATAAATCGGGCGAAGTAAATCCAGCATTTTGACGATGCCTTTTGGGCGCAAGTCAAAATGTTCACGCACTAAGGCGGTCAACACTTCATTTGAAACCTTGCCAGTACCATAGGTTTCCACCATGACGCTAGTCGGCTGTGCTACGCCAATCGCATAGCTCACTTGTACCAAACATTTATCTGCCAAACCTGCAGCTACAATATTTTTGGCCACATAGCGCCCTGCGTAAGCTGCCGAGCGATCCACTTTTGAAGGGTCCTTGCCAGAAAAAGCACCTCCACCATGCGGCGCAGCGCCACCGTAGGTATCTACAATAATTTTACGACCAGTTAAGCCGCAATCACCCTGTGGACCGCCTACTACAAAGCGCCCAGTAGGGTTTACCAGATACTTAATCTCTCCTTTGATCAGCTCTTTTGGCAACATGGGCTTAATAATTTCTTCAATCACCGCCTCGCGTATATCTTTCAGCTCCATTTCCGGCGCATGCTGCGTAGAAATTAAGACCGTATCGATTTTATGCGGTTTGCCATCCACGTATTGCACAGTCACTTGCGATTTCGCATCCGGGCGTAACCATGGCAAACGGCCATCTTTACGCAACGGCGCTTGGCGCTCCATTAAGCGATGGCTTAACCAAATTGGCAAAGGCATTAATTGTGGCGTTTCGTTCACTGCATAACCAAACATCAAACCTTGGTCGCCAGCGCCTTGGTCTAATGGGTCATCATTGGCATTATCTACACCTTGCGCAATATCTGGGGATTGCTTGTCATATGCGACTAAAACCGCACATCCTTTATAATCAATGCCATATTCGGTATTGTCGTAGCCGATGCGTTTAATCGCATCACGCGCAACTTTAATGTAATCGACATTTGCAGTTGTCGTAATTTCACCTGCAAGCACGACCAAACCAGTATTAGCAAGCGTCTCTGCTGCTACACGAGCGGTTGGATCTTGAGTTAAAATAGCATCTAAAATACTATCTGATACTTGGTCTGCGAGCTTATCTGGATGTCCTTCTGAAACAGATTCAGAAGTAAATAAATATTCGTTCATATGCGCCTTGAAAAGAAAATTTAAAGAAAATTTGAAATGACACACTTACTAAAGGCTGAAGCAAGCACATCAGGACAATAAAAGAGTGCGTATTGTACCTACTTTTCTAGTATGCGTCTAACCAAGCCACAAAGTATTAAAAATAATTAACAGTAACTCTATGAATTAATGCTATAAATATGGCGTTGAACAAAAAGAAAATATGAAGCTTAAATTTACCAAAATGCAAGGTGCTGGCAATGATTTTGTCGTGATTGATGCCTATTCTTTGCCAATCTCGCTAACAAAAAGCCAAATTAAAAAAATTGCTAATCGCTATTTTGGTGTAGGTTGCGACCAACTTTTAATGGTGGAAAAAACATGCTACGCCAAATGTGGATTTTCGCTATCAGCATTTTTAATGCAGATGGCGGCGAAGTTGAACAATGCGGCAATGGTGCGCGCTGTTTTGTGCGCTTTGTGGTGGATAAAGGGTTAACAAAAAAGCAGGAAATCGCTGTAGAAACTGCCAGTGGCATTATTTTTCTTAAACTGCAAAACAACGGTCAGGTAACGGTGAATATGGGTGCGCCAAAGTTTGAGCCTGCACAAATCCCATATAAGGCCGAATCACGTAAAAACCAATATTCGCTCAAACTTAACAATCAAACCATTCGCATTTCTGCAGCTTTCTATGGGAAACCCGCACGCGGTTACTTTGGTGGATAATGTTGATACTGCCAGCGTAGAAGAGCTTGGCCCGCAAATTGAGGCGCACAATGATTTTCCACAACGGGTGAATGCTGGCTTTATGCAGGTTATTGATCCGCACGAAATCAAATTACGTGTGTTTGAACGTGGCAGTGGCGAAACGTTAAGTTGTGGCACCGGCGCATGCGCAGCAGCAGTAAGTGGCATACAATTGGGTTTGTTAACTTCCCCGGTTAAAGTAAATACGCGCGGCGGAATTTTAAATATTGAATGGCAAAATGAAGAAAAGCCTGTGTTGATGACTGGCCCAGCAGAAATTGTATTTGACGGCGAGATTGAAATATAAGCTTGGTATTTAATTTTTTTAGATTTTAGGAATATAAATGCAAGAAAATGATGTTAAAGATTTTTTAAAAAAGAACCCGCATTTTTTCGAACAAAATGCTTCTTTTCTGGCTGACATTCACCTGCCAAGTCCGCATGGTGAAGGCACTATTTCACTGGCAGAACGGCAACAATTAGCGCAGCGTGACAAAATTAATGCGTTGGAAGAACGCTTTGCCGAACTTGTGCTTAATGCAGAAGAAAATGATGTAATTGCTAATAAAATACATCGGTTTACCGTGTTGCTTCAGCAAACCAAACACTTTGATGCCATTGAGCAGCTCATCAGCCATCATCTTCCTGAAGATTTCAATATTTCTGAAACCTGCCTGCGGATATGGGCTACCCCACTCAACTCTATTGATACAGAAAATCTCGTATTTGGCGAGGTGCCTGAAACAATTAAAACCTGGGTAAAAAGCATACACAATGTCTATTGTGGCGTAACGCCAACCAGCATCGTGATTGATGACTGGTTTATAGAGCCGGCTGCATCTGTTGCTGTTTTACCGCTTAGAAACGAAGCCGCCGTATATGGTTTCCTAGCATTATCCAGTGAGCAGCAAGAACGCTTTTATGTAGGCATGGGCACAGACTTTTTACAAAGATTGGGAGACCACATAAGCGCAGCACTGACGCGCTATTTGGCGACCGATATTGAATGATAACGATTGGATTACCTTAAACCCTACCTCGATTTTTTAAACTTTGAGCGTGGTTTAAGCCCGCTCACTCAAGAAAACTACGCGCGCGACATCAAGCAACTTATCGCTTTAAGCGGCGAAACGACGCTTAAACAATCTGCAAAACACGCACATTCGCCGTTTTATCGCGACCCTGCACAGCAAAGGCTTGGGCGGCAAAAGCATCGCGCGCATGCTTTCTAGCTGGCGTGGGTTTTTTGATTATTTAGTTCAACGCCACGGATTCACAAACAATCCCGTCATCGGGTTGCGTGCGCCAAAATCCGCTAAAACCTTACCGCAAGCACTTTCTATCGAACAAGCAGTCAAGCTTGTGGATATTGATGATGATGGCGTTTTAAGTGTGCGTGACCATGCCATTTTAGAGCTATTTTATTCGTCAGGTTTGCGTTTGAGTGAGTTCGTGAATTTGAATATCGATCAACTAGACTTTGGTGAAGGCACGATAACCGTTACCGGTAAAGGCAACAAAACTCGCATTGTGCCATTAGGCAGTCATGCGATAGAAGCAATTCAAAAATGGTTAAAGAATCGCACAGACTTGCTAATCAAAAATCCGGCTGAGAAAGCCGTATTTATTGGGTTGCAGGGCAGACGTATTTCAGCAAGAAACATTCAATATCGCCTGAAAGAATGGTCGATTAAGCAAGGCATCAACTCTTCCGTACATCCGCACATGCTCCGCCACAGCTTTGCAAGCCATGTGCTGCAATCCAGCGGCGATTTGCGCGCAGTGCAGGAGATGCTCGGTCACGCCAACATCAGCACCACTCAGGTTTATACGCATTTGGATTACCAGCACCTGACTAAGGTTTACGATGCGGCACACCCAAGAGCGAAGAAAAAATAGATCTGCAAACTAAAAGGTCTGGCAAAGGGGCTTGTTGTACTTTTAACATCATTTAAACAATGTATAATTTGTCTATATCTGATAGTTAGTTAGCCTATAAAATATGACAAGAAGAAATTTTATATTAGCAATCTTGGCGCTGGCAAGCAGTACCCAATTAGCCAGAATCTACCCTTCAAAACTATTTGGCAACAAACCAATTGGCGACGGATTAGTAATGCGTGATGGCTGGATATTGCTAGAAACTGATTTATGATATTCACGGATTATGCTAGTTTTAAAGCCTCGGGCTTTAAACCGACGGTTTGTATCATTGGTTCTGGCCCTGCGGGCATCTCCCTCGCACTACAATTAGAAAAAAAGAAAATCCCCTGCCTCATTGTCGAAGCAGGCGGATTTGAGTACTCGCAAGACTCACAAAATGTATATCGTGGAAAAGTAGTCGGGGATAAATATTTTGACCTCGATGTTTGCAGACTGCGTTATTACGGCGGCACATCAAATCACTGGAGTGGCTGGTGCCGTCCGCTAGATGCAATCGACTTTGAAAAACGTGATTTAGTTAAAAACTCTGGCTGGCCAATCAGCAAAAAAGATTTAGACCCCTACGCAAAAACTACGAATTCAATTTTAGAAATCAATGATTTTCCTGCGGACAAAGTACTTAGCAAAGATTTAAACGAAATCAGCTTTGAATTTAGCCCACCGGTTAGATTTGCCCCTAAGTATCAAAAACATATCGAAAGCTCTTCGCTAATCTCGCTGCTTATCAATAGCCCGGTTAAAGATATTGCACCTGCAGGCAAAAAAATATCGCACGTTAACATTTACTCCAAAAATGGTGCCGAGCAAAAAATCACGGCGAGTTATTTCTGCGTCTGTACAGGCAGCATTGAAAATAGCCGTTTGTTACTTTGGTCTAATCAGGTACATAACGGCGGCGTAGTGCCAGAAGCACAAGCATTAGGAAATACTGGATGGAGCATCCGGTATATTTTGTGGGAGATACTGTACTTTATACTTTCACTAAAATGCGCGTACAAGGTGGCATGCGCTACTACGCGCCATCTGCAGATTTTTTACGCAAGCACGATATTGGCAACTTTGGTATACGTTTAACGACTGGCGAAAAACTCTTAAAAACGCTCATTAAAGATGGCTTATGTATCGCGCCTGAGTTTTTCTCTAAATTGGTAACCAAAGCAAATAGCGGGCTAGTCTGTAATGCGGAGCTTAAACTCGCATGGGAGCAAGCGCCAGTAGACACCAATAGAATTGAGCTTGGAAATGAAAAAGATGCACTGGGCTACGCTCGCGTTGAATCTTATTTTGGAAAAAACAGCCGCAAGACAGGCATTCGGCTGAAGCTGCGGTAAAAATGTTTGGTAGTTATCTTAGCAAGCAGGATTTAGGACGTGTAAAAGTGCTTGGTTGGCTGGCAAACGGGCAAGAATACCCGGAGAACGATGAAAAATGGTCTTTCCACCACATGGGCGGCACGCGCATGGCAGCTACATCTGCCGAAGGGGTTGTGGATGCTAATTGCAAAGTATTTGGGATGGATAACCTCTACATTGGTGGCTCATCTGTGTTTACAACAGGAGGCCACGCCAACCCCACCTACACCATTGTGCAATTAGCCCTGCGTTTAGGCGACCACCTTGCGCAAAAGGTCGCTAAAACCGCCTAATTTAAAAGCACCAAAGCCCACACCACAAAAAACAGCACAATCGCCATAAACACTGCCGCACTGCCAATATCTTTTGAGCGTTTAGCAAGCGCATGATGTTCGATTGAGGTATGGTCTACCGCTGCTTCAACTGCCGAATTCAATAGCTCTACGATCAACACCAAAAGTACTGCACCCACCAGCAGGATTCTCTCGAATTTGTCGTGGCCTAGATAAAGCCCTAGCGGAATCAATATCACCGATAGCAGCAACTCTTGGCGAATCGACGCCTCAAACTCGTAGGCGGCTTTAAAACCTGCCATCGAATAACCAAAGGCCGCGGCAATGCGCTGCAAACCGTTTTTACTTTTGTATGGGCTTTCCATGAACACTCTCAAATTAAATTAATAAAGAGATTTTAACATGCGTTATCATATTGCTTTAAGTGATAACAGGATTTAGCAAATGGCAAGAATGGTGAAATGTGTAAAACTAGGTAAAGAGGCCGAAGGCATGGACTTTCCGCCGTATCCGGGTGAGTTGGGTAAAAAAATCTACCTGAATGTCAGCAAAGAGGCATGGGCCGCATGGCTAAAACAACAAACCATGCTGGTGAACGAAAACCGCCTGAGTTTGGCCGACCCATCTGCACGTAAATATTTGAGCGAGCAAACCGAGAAATACTTTTTTGGTGATGGTGCGGATACTGCGAGTGGGTATGTGCCACCAAAAGTAATTTATACTTGATCTTAATGTATGCATTCGATAAACAATTCGCAGATATTATAGTGCATTTGAGAGTCAGTATTGGATGTGTCTTGATGGCGGCACCTAATTGATGCTCTACTCAATGGACATTGATATCTGACCTTTTGTAATGGTGAATTAATAGGAATATCTGCATAGCACAAGATAAATAAACTACAAAGCATGAGAGTACTAATATCTAAAGAGCAATTAGTGATATGGAGCAATCTTATTCAAGCAGCATTAAATTGGATATGTCTTTCAAACATTAATCCTGGCATATCTATGACGCGAAATTGCTAGATACATGATCAGCTAAACCTGTTTCACAGAACTCACTAAGTTGAAGTTCAAACGAATGTTAATTAGCATTGGTAAACTTATTGTAGTTGAGTGTGGAACTATAAAGTTGCTCAGGAGTATTTACTTGCAGAAGCGAATGAACTCAGTGCGATATCAATAGAGCTTAAACTTGCTTTGGAACCGATGTAACTATTGCTTGCTTATAGTGCTATGATAACTACTTTAACAATCTCGAAATTAGATGCCTCTGAAAGCCAATATGCTATGCGCTTGCAGAGGCATTGTTTTATATTTAAAAAGCTTATTTCTTAAAAGTTTTCACACCATCTGCTGTCGCTAGCAACAACACATTCGCTGGCCGTGCCGCAAATAAACCATTGGTCACCACACCGACGATTTGGTTGATTTTCGCTTCCATCGCCACCGGGTCTTCAATTTTCAGGTTCCACACATCTAAAATCACGTTGCCGTTATCGGTTGTAAAATCGCGCAACTTGGGTTGTCCGCCAAGTTTTACCAGCTCACGCGCCACATAGCTGCGCGCCATCGGCAGCACTTCTACTGGTAGTGGAAATTTGCCCAACACTGGTACGTATTTGCTCTCATCACAAATACAAATAAACGTTTTAGCCACTGCCGCCACGATTTTCTCACGTGTCAGCGCCCCGCCACCGCCTTTTAGCATGTGCATGTGCTCGGTAATTTCATCCGCGCCATCTACATAAATATCCATGCCATCGATATTATTTAAATCGAACACCTGAATGCCATGCCCGCGTAAACGTTGGGCTGTAGCCTCGCTGCTGGCAACCGCACCTTCGATTTTGCCTTTTACTTTTGCCAGTTCTTCAATAAAATAATTGGCGGTAGAGCCGGTACCTACGCCGATAATGCCCTCTTTAACGTAAGCGACTGCTGCTTTTGCGACTTGTTGTTTGAGTTCGTCTTGAGTGTATGCCATGATTGCCTGATTCCTTAACAAATTCTTTATAATGATGCCAAACCATAACTATACACTGCTCTCAACCAATTAAGAATCTGGCATGGCAACCAACTACATACAGAAAATAGAAAACTCGCACGTTTACGATGTGGCAAAAAACACGCCGCTGGAGTTTCAACCCAACTTATCAGCGCGCCTTGGCAACAACGTGTTGTTAAAGCGCGAAGACATGCAACCCGTGTTCTCGTTCAAGCTGCGCGGCGCATATAACAAAATGGCAAACCTGCCCAAAGATGCGCTGAAACGCGGCGTGATTGCTGCCTCTGCAGGCAACCATGCACAGGGCGTGGCACTAAGTGCCCAAAAACTGGGCTGCCGCGCGGTGATTGTGATGCCAACGACTACGCCCGCAATCAAGATTGATGCTGTAAAGGCGCGCGGAGCTGAAGTTATTTTATATGGGGATAGTTATTCCGATGCCTATGTACATGCGCTAAAGCTCGAAAAAGAACAAAACCTCACCTTTGTGCACCCTTATGATGACCCTGACGTAATCGCAGGCCAAGGCACGATTGGCATGGAGATTTTAAACGCACACCCGGAGCCGATTGAAGCAATTTTTTGCTGCGTTGGCGGTGGTGGCTTGCTAGCGGGCATTGCGGCTTACGTTAAAGCAAAACGCCCCGAAATCAAGGTGATTGGTGTAGAAGCCAAAGACGCCGAGGCGATGACAGAATCGCTCAAACAAGGTCAGAGAATTATCTTAGAACAAGTAGGTTTATTTGCAGATGGCGCCGCCGTAAAACAGGTGGGCGAACATACTTTTGCGCTTTGTCAGCAGTATGTGGACGAAATGATTGTGGTGGATAACGATGCGATTTGCGCCGCGATTAAAGACGTGTTTGAAGATACACGCAGCATTTTAGAACCTGCTGGCGCACTTGCTGTAGCAGGGTTAAAGGCTTATGTAGAGCGAGAAAAGGTACAAGGTAAAACACTCGTTGGTATAGCCTCGGGTGCCAATATGAATTTTGACCGCCTAAGATTTGTCGCCGAGCGCGCTGAAGTGGGCGAGCACCGCGAAGCTATTTTAGCCGTTACGATTCCTGAAAAACCTGGTGCATTTAAAGCGTTCTGCCGTTTACTCGGCAACCGCAATATTACAGAATTCAATTACCGCTATTCTGACCCAAAAGAAGCCCATATTTTTGTGGGCATTGCCGTACACGATCCGGCGGAAGCGACCAAACTTGTGGCCGATTTGCGCGCAGAAGGCTTGCCCACACTCGATTTAACCGATAACGAAGTTGCCAAACTACACTTACGTCACTTGGTGGGCGGCCATGCACCGCAGGCCGAGCACGAGGTCGTCTACCGCTTTGAGTTTCCTGAAAAACCAGGTGCATTGATGAAGTTTTTGGACACGATGGGGCACGACTGGAACATCAGCCTGTTCCACTACCGCAACCATGGTGCAGATTTTGGCCGTGTGCTTGTTGGCATGCAAGTGCCGCCAACGGAACAAACTGAGTTTTTAGCGTTCTTAGAGAACTTGGGTTACCCGTATTGGGATGAAACTGACAACCCAGCTTACAAGTTATTTTTGGGGCAGACAGAGATTTATTAGGAATTTTTCCTATTATATTTTATATACCGTACTGTAAACTTGAATACACAACTATTAGGTTTGACGCATCTAGTCAAATTAAAAAGAAATTTTGGAGAATTAATAAAATGAAATTAACACCCGCGCTCAGTAAAACACGCATTAGCCTAGTTTTGCTCACATTGATTGCAGGGCTCGCAAGCTGCAGCAAAGAACAAACTGCCGAAACATCACCTGCGCCAGAGGCCAGTGCGCCAGCTGCATCTAGCGGCATAGCATATGTCACCAGCCAAGATGCCGGCGTGAGTGCGATTGATTTAGCAACGATGACAGTCACCAAAACGTTTGATGTCAAAGCGGCTGGGCCACGTGGATTAGGTGTAACGGAAGATGGCAAAAAACTCATCGTAGCAACACGTGAAAATGAAAGCATCTCTGTGATTGATACAGCCACGGGGGAAGTGCTGCAACAAATTTTAGTCGGCAAAAATCCCGAGTTTGTACGTGTAAAAGGTAACTTTGCCTACATTTCATCTGAGCCCAGTGCAAAAGCAGGTCCGCCACCTAAGCCTGGCTCTAAAGAAGCAGAAGAAGATGATGACGATGGTGAAGAAAAAATCCCAGCAAAAATCGCCGTAGTAGATTTAACCAAAGGTGAAAAAGTGCGTGAAATCACCGGCGGCCCAGAAACCGAAGGTATTGAGTTTTCAGCCGATGGCAAAAATCTAGTGATTACCAATGAGGCCGACAACACAGTCACAGTACACAGTTTGGAAGATGGTAGTTTGGTGAAAACCATTAAAACGCACGAGCATGGTGACCGTCCACGCGGCATCAAAGTTTCACCCGATGGCAGCACTTACCTTTCTACCTTGGAATACGGTAACAAAATATTGGTGCTGGATAAAGATTTTAACTTTGTAAGAACGGTGGATACCGCAGAGACACCATATGGCATCTCGTATAACCTTAGTGGCGATCGTATCTTTGTAGCAGCAAATAAGGCAAAGGTATTAGAGGTATTTGATGCAAAAACTTTTGAAAAAATTAAAGACATTCCAACCGCAAACCGTTGCTGGCACTTTACGTTTACGCCAGATGATAAGCAGATTTTGCTGGCCTGCGGAAAATCTGACGCGGTACTAGTGATTGACGCTGAGAAATTGGAAGTGACCAAGCAAATTGAAGTAAAAAATCTGCCTTGGGGTGTAGTAACTTATCCGAAAAGTATGGGTAGTCTAGATACAAAGCTGTAAGTTTTACAGTTTAAAAAGCCCCGAATTCGGGGCTTTTTTATTACAAATCTTTACTATCAAACAAGCCCGTAGGCAAACCATCAATGCTAATTGATTTTTCTTTTTCCAGTACTCCTCAACGCCCGCCGCACCCTTGTCATCTGCCCAATCAACAAGCTCTTTGCGTTGGCTTTTATAGTCATAAAACGGAACACCCATGCCACAGGAGGTTTGCATCAGGTCAACATTCATCACAAAAATTTGTCTTGTTCCTGGCATGTCCTCAAAAAGTTGCGCATAGGTTTGCCATAACTCGTCACGAGAATAATAAGCTTTTGCCTCGCCATACAAGCGCAGTATCTCAGGTTTACCTTCAAACGCACAAAACATAATGGTCATCCGAGGGCTCTCAAGCACGTGTGCTGCTGTTTCGTTCCCGCTTCCGGTCACATTCAACCAAGCAACTTGATTTTGATTAAGAATGCGAAATGAATCAAATCCTTTAGGTGAGAGATTTACTCGTCCCTCAGTTGCAGCGGTGGCGACAAAAAACATCTTCTGCTGCCCAATAAACTTGATATGGAGCTTGTTTAATTCTGTAAACTTTTGCCCCACTATTTAAGACTCTCTAAAATAAACGCCCAGTCTCTTGGGTCAACTGGGGTAATTGACAAGCGATTGCCACGCTGCAAAATGCGTAAATTAGCCAATTCTGGCGTTTCGCGCATTTCTTTTAGACCTAAAAGCCGCGTTTTACGCACTAATTTTACATCCACATTAAACCAGCGCGGGGTTTCCAAAGTCGCTTTTGGGTCAAAATACTTATGGTCTTTTACAAATTGAAAACGGTCTGGATAAGCTTTTGAACTAACTTCGGCAAGACCAGCGATGCCTGGCGTTTCGCAGTTTGAGTGATAAAACAACACACCATCGCCTATATTCATTTGATCGCGCATAAAGTTACGCGCCTGATAGTTGCGCACGCCATACCAATCAACCGTTTGATTAGGCATAGCGGCAAGGTCATCGATTGACACATCACCCGGCTCGGATTTCATCAGCCAATAACGCATTAATATCTTTCTTAATTGTTCTCTCTGGTGTTACCTGAGTCGTTAATCCTGAACCAAAAAAGTTCAGGTGGTAACAGCCTAAAGCGCATTAGGTTCACCCGCCAAGGGCATCTTAAAAGACTACCCAACTTAGAGCGATCACACCGCGACTTGATGAGCCGAAACCTATAACAAAGACTAGTTCAAGGAATTTAGACTCAGGCAACACCACAGAAAACAATGCTGATGATACAACAAGAAAGTGACAACTTGGAGAAGGCTACTAATTACAACAGATTAGCTTTGCGCCGCGATTGCCTCATCAATTTGGCTCTGCATGGCATTAATCCTACGCTTATAATCGCCTATGTCAATATCGCCAGTTTTGGTGTTGAGTACTTCGTGTGAGAGATTAAGTGCAGCCATGATTGCGATACGCTCTAAACCGACCACCTTGCCAGAGTCGCGAATCTCGCGCATTTTCTTATCGAGATAATTCACAGCATCCATCAAGCCCTGACGCTCTTCATCTGTGCATGAAACAGTAAATTCGCGCCCCATGATTGTTACATCGATTGGCTTAGATATGCTCATGTAGTCTCAATATTTTGTGGCATAGATTCCAATAACCCCTCGAGCTTATTGCTTGCCTGCTGCATGTTATTTTTTAAGGTTTCCGCAGTTTGCTGCGCTTGCTCCAAGTCACCTAACAATTGCGCATTTTCTTCGCGCAAACTGCCGCACAAGCTGATGAGCTTGGTGATTTTAGCTTCTAAACCCTTTATATCTGCTTCCATACGACCACTATAATTGAAAAAATTCATATTAGTCAATAGCTAACATGAACTATTCAAAGTAATTTAACACATTTAAGTAGGCTTGTTGCATAAAAATTTGGTTGTGTTTTCGCGTTTATTGCTTATAATCGATTCCAGTTGTCAGGTGCCTATAGTTAAATTTCTTTTTGACTGAGGTGAAACTGGGAAATAGGTGCGTTGGATTTATATTTATAAAACTAACAATTCCTATGCTGCCCCCGCAACGGTAAGTGAGTGTAGTTTTGCAATAAGCCACTGAGCCAGCTATTTAGGTTTGGGAAGGCGCAAATCATTCCTCACAAGCCCGGAGACCGGCCTCGCAACCAAAGCCTTACGTTAAGGCGCGCTAGGAAATACCGCGGGGTGACGGTGTCAAAAGCTGTGGCTCTGCTTTTTTTGAGCGCAATTTTTGTCTGTTTTTACCTCCGATATTCCCTAGTTTTTACGAACTTACATGCGGGGACGCGTGTAATTAAGGGAAAAATATGTCTAAAAAAGTATCATTGCAAGCCTTATCATGGCTTGTCATTCTCAATACCCAGTTATTCAGCAGAAAATATCGAATTAAATGATGTTGTCGTAACCGCTACACGCACACCACAACCGCGCGAAGCTGTAATTGCCGATGTCACGGTAATTGATGCGGAAGAGATTGAGCGCGGCGGACAAACAACTTTTGTGGAGCTTTTGCAACAGCAGCCTGGCATCGAAATCACCAGTACGGGCGGCGCTGGCACGCAATCGGGTATTTTTTTGCGCGGCACCAATACAGGCCATGTAGTGGTGCTTGTTGATGGCATGCGCATTAATTCAGCCACTGCGGGAATTACCGCTTTTGAAAATTTGCCCTTAAGCCAAATTGAGCGAATTGAAATTCTGCGTGGCCCAGCGACTAGCTTATATGGACAAAATGCCATTGGCGGTGTGATTCAAATTTTCACCAAAAAAGGTAGTGGCAAGCCACGTGTTTTTGCCAATCTTGGCTATGGCACTTACAACACCCGCAAAGGCGAGGCAGGGGTTCGCGGCAGTTTAGGCGACACCAGTTTTGCGCTCAGTCTATCTGCGTCTGATACCGATGGGTATTCTGCTTACGATACTAAAAATGTACTCTTTAAAGACAAAGATGACTATCGCAATTTATCCGTTTCTGCCAATTTAAGCCAAAAATTAGCGGAAGGCCACGAAATCGGCGTGCAGTTTTTTGAAAGTGATGGCAACGCTGAATATGACAATCAGTTTAACGTAAGCGCCTTCTCATCGCACAATAAGCTCAATATGCAATCGTTCGCACTTACCAGCAATAACCAATTAACTACAAACTGGCTTTCTAAATTGCGCGTTGGCTATGGCAAGGATAAAAGTCATATTATTGATGAAACGTTTACCGATAAAACCATTACCAATTTAACACAAATCAATTGGCAAAATGACCTGCAATTGCCTATCGGCATACTTACTTTGATGTACGATAGGTTAGAAGAAGAGCTAGCAGCCGACACCGCTTACGACAAAACCAATCGTACAAACGAGGGTTACATAGCCAGCTATTTGGCCAATGTTGGTGCACATAGTGTGCATTTGAGCTATCGCGATGACCATAACTCCAGCTTTGGAAATAACCAAACTGGTGGTATCGGTTATGGTTATGGCTTTAATGAAAATTGGCGCATCACAGCAAGCTATGGCAGCGCTTTTAAAGCGCCAACTTTCAACGATTTATATTATCCATTTTTTAGCAATCCCAATCTTTCACCAGAAAAATCCGATAACGTTGAAGCAGGTTTGCGTTACCATAATGCTGATACGACACTTTCTGCAACGCTATTTGATAACCGCATCCGCAATTTAATTGCATTTGATTTATCTACGTTTACGATTGAAAATGTGAATAAAGCGCGTATTAAAGGACTAAGCTTGGCCGGAAGCCAACGCTGGGGCAATTTTAATTTGCAAGCAAGCGTCGATATACAATCGCCCAGAGATGTAGCTACTGATCACTTGCTGGCGCGGCGCGCCAACCGAAACGGCAAGCTGAATCTAAGCTACGATTGGCAAGATTGGCGATTTGGGGCAGAAATTTTAAGCACGTCATCCCGTTATAATGATTTAGCAAATACTGCTCACTTAGATGGCTATACCTTATTCAATTTGACTACGGCTTATAAAATTAACTCCGACTGGAGCATTCAAGCGCGCGCCAATAACGTATTTGACAAAGAATATGTGCTGGCTAAGGAAGGTAACATTCCCTATAACACGCCTGGCGCAAATTTGTTTGTGAATATTCGCTATCAGCCTGAGTAGTGCTATGATTGCACCCATAAAACAAAGGAGCTTGAAATGAAAAGAAGTATATTCATTGCCGCGGCAATCGCGTTTTTTATGCTGCTCACACGCGGCAGCCACGTGCTCACGCATGTTTCGTTGCCAGATGCGAGTTTAGCGCTATTTCTGCTGGGTGGTTTGTGGCTCAGACGCTGGGCTTGGTTTGCAGCATTTTTTATGTTGGCAACGGTCATCGATTTTGGTGCCGCCGCATTTGACCCTGCGCAAGGCTTTTGCCTCACCAACGGCTATTGGGGCTTGATTCCCAGCTATGCCGCCTTATGGCTGGGCGGCTTGTGGCTAAGCAAACAAAAAGATGCATTTGCACTTTTGCCGTTCACCGCCATCAGCATGCTCGGCACATTAGTCGCGTTTGTCATTTCCACTCAAACTTACTATTTGTTTTCCGGCCGCTTTCCCGCCGCGAGTTTAGCAGAATCACTACAACACGGCTGGAATTACTTGCCAAGCTGGATGGGCTTTTCGGCCATGTATTTCGCAATTATTTGGCTTAGCGTTGCCTTGTGGCGCAGCGTTAAACCGCTGCAAGCTTCTAAAATCTAGCAGTGGAGTTTGCGCTAAAAGGGGAATTTATCGCGCTGTGCGATTTGCTTAAACTCACTGGTATTGCGCAAAGCGGCGGACAGGGCAAGGCCATGGTAGCCGATGGTCTAGTGCAAGTGGATGGGAACACTGAATTGCGCAAAACTGCCAAAATTCATGCGGGGCAAATTGTGGAATGTCTAGACAAAAAAATAGTTGTTAAAAGCACATAAAAGTCACTTATCAAAACACATGCCCTGTAGCCCAATATCTATAAGGCTTGCAGGGCAGTTCTCTAAAATACTTTAAGCCTAAATTTAAATACAAAACCCGCAAAACCTCACGGTTTTACGGGTTAAAAAATAAAAACGAATTATTTCGCGGCTTCGGCAGCAGCTATGTCTTTTGCTGCTTGCACAGCATCTTCAGCTTCTATTTTCGCCTCTGTAGCGGCTTCTGTAGCTTGAGCAACAGCAGCTTCTGTTGCTGCGGCCGCATCTTTAGCTGCTTCTATCGGTTCGCTAATCGCCACACCTGCATCTTGACCCAATCGCTCAGCAGCTTCTTGCTCTTTTTTGCAAGCGCTCAACAACGCAAGCAAAAGCATCACCACTGCTAATAAACTCAGTTTTGTTTTCACGGCAATCTCCAATTATTGGGGCGGAATGCGCAACACTTGACCTGGGTAGATTTTGTCCGGATGACTTAACATTGGTTTGTTTGCCTCAAAAATTTTCATATAGGCATTGGCGTTGCCATATTGCGCTTTTGCAATCTTCGACAACGTATCACCGCTCACCACCGTATAAAACACTGGCTCTTCGGCTGGCTCAATCACGCCCAATTGATCCTGCACATGCTCCACACCTTTTACGTTACCACAACATAATAAAATCTTCTCTTTGGTTTCTCGGTCTTTCGCCATGCCTTGCACAATTACCGTGCCCGAAGCGCCGTCAAACCCAATCGTAAGCCCGTCAGCAGTTAAATTCATCTTGGCAACATAATTCGCAATTGCGTTTGCAGCTGCCTTATTAGCTGCATCTACATTGACAGGCGTCGGGTCTTTTTTAGCAACCTCTTGAGGCCTTTGCTTCACCAACACCAAATAATTTTTCACCCGCTTCTTTTATAAATGAAAATAATCCCATTTCCTTCTCCTCAATTAATAATGTTTGTTTTTGTTTTAACGCGCGCCAAATTACGCAACCATAGTAGTGCAATTCTTCTTTTTTTACTACATTACAAAGATTAAGTCTCAATCTCTATGCCGAGCTGGACAATATTTGATATAATGCGCGACTTGCAAATCGTTACCGAGGTTTGCAATCATGTTTAAACGCATGGCCGGGTAGCTCAGTCGGTAGAGCAGCGGATTGAAAATCCGCGTGTCGGCAGTTCGATTCTGCCCCCGGCCACCAAATTTGCGAGTACGCCAAAAAACGTGACAGTAAATTGCTTAGTCCCTGAGCCTTCAGTCAAAAATTCAACCTTTGTAGTTTATATTGAGCTGAAAGATATCATTTCGTGCTGAATGTCCGACAACATCATGGCTCCTTCTTGCAGTGACAATAGCTTGTAGCTCAATGTTGGCATACAAAATTCCTTGTTCTTTATGCAGAGGTCCAGCAATAATACTTCCATCTGGCGCAATAACAATTGAGTCGCCAGGATTTACCCACTCTTCAGAGTCTGGATACATCGTTTTCTTTGACGGAATCTCATCTGGGATATCGCTTGCCTGAAAAATGTTTCCTGCACCAAGCACCCAACAACCGGCTTCGCGAGCGATATGCCTCAAGGAACATATCCAATTTTCTCCACTGTCGTATGTAGGCGCGATGAAAACATCAATACCTTGTTCATACAAAGCGTATCTTGATAGTGGCATGTAGTTTTCCCAGCAAATAAGGCTACCGATCCTTCCACATGGAGTATCTACAACCCTTAGGCCACTAGAATCTCCAAGTCCCCAGAATGTTCGCTCAGCATTTGTTGGCATCAGTTTTCTATGTTTATTTAACACTTCACCATCTGGCCCAATAGTCACCACTGCGTTATAAAGCGTTGTTCTACTTAGCTCACTATCTCTCTCATTAATACCACACACAACGGTGACTTGATGTGCTTTCGCAGCTTGGCGCACTGGGAGCAAATCATCCTTTTGCATACTAATCGATTGACTTGATGCCCTAGCATGTAGCTCAGTCAGCGCATTGCGGTCAGTCCCTGGCCTTAAACGCCAGACCCAAGCTGGGTAACCTGCAATAAATGCTTCAGGAAATACGATTAGTTTCGCGCCATTAATTGCCGCTTCATTAATGGCGGAGACTGTTTTTTGTATCGCACTATTACGATCTAAAAAGACTGGGGTTTGTTGAACGATAGCGACTTTTGACATGGTAGCTCTCCGCAGTTATTTTGCTAATTTAATGATGTTTCGGCACGCAATCGCTCGGCCATCAAATCCACAAAAGTTCTAATTTTTGCTGAGGTATATCTACCCTCATTATGCACTATGTGCACTGGTACAGCTTTGGTTTCGAATTCACTTAGAATAATTTTCAAGCTTCCATCGATTAATTGCGGTGCGATTTGATAAGAAAGCAAACGTGTAATGCCTAAGCCACCTACAGCCGCTTCTATCGCAGAGTCGTTATCGCTCACCATCAATCTAGGTTTTACTTTTACCGAAAAGGGAGCGTCATTTTTTACAAACTTAAACTCAGGTGACGGGTTAAGTCCTCTAGCGAGAATGATTTGATGTTGAGTAAGTTCTTCAGGAGATTGAGGCATGCCATATTGCTCCAAATATTTAGGGGAAGCGCACATCACTCTACGTACAGACCCAACTCTGATTGCTCTGTAACTTGAGTCTGGCAGTTCACCAATACGGATAGCAACGTCCACCCCTTCTTCTAACATATTTACCACACGATCCACAAACAATGCAGAAACTTCCATGCCCGCATAACGTTTCATGTAATCGACAATACCTGACATCACGTATAAACGACCAAAAAGCACTGAAGCTGTGACGACGATGTGCCCACGTGGCTCACCATTTAACCCGACAACAGACTCGTCTGCTTCATCTGCCGCCGAAATTACTCGCTTGGCATCTTCTAAGTAACGCTGTCCTGGTTCAGTTACACGCACATAACGTGTTGTACGGTTAAGTAGTTTAATCCCCAAATATTGCTCTAATGTTGCAATCGCTCTAGTTACTGCAGGTGGAGACATGCCTAAGCGCCTAGCTGCGCCTGCAAAACCTTCCTCTTCTGCCACCGCTACAAACACCGTCATCAATAAGAGTCTATCTACAGCCATATCAATTATTCCAAAATTAGAAATAGTTTATTGTAATTTTTGCATATTCTTTTAATAAATGAAAGATGAAAGAATGCACTCACTCGTTAGGTAGCTTAAAAAATGAATTGAGACCAAACGAAATGAAAATTTATCTTAAACAACTTGAAAGGAAATTAATTATGAGCCGCATTACTGTTATTACAAATGAAACTGCAAATACAGAACAAAAAGCATTGCTTGATGCTATTCAATCACAACTTGGTATGGTACCCAACTTTTTAAAAGTATTTGCCAATTCGCCCGCTGCATTGCGTGCATTCTTAGGTTTACATGGAGTAGCTAACGAAGGTAGCTTAGATCCACAAACACGCGAACGTATCGCCTTGGCTTTAGCACAACAAAACTCATGTGAATATTGTTTATCTGCACACACTGCGATTGGTCGCAAAGCTGGTCTAACTGGCGATGAAATCACTGCAAATCGTGCAGGTTCAAGTCAAGATGCAAAAGCAGCTGTTGCAGTCATTGGCAAAATCTATTGCTGAACATACTGGTGATGTGACCACCGCTCAGCTTTTAGTAGCACGTGCAGCGGGATATAGCGACGCTGAAATTGTAGAAATTATTACCCATGTTGGTATGAATGTACTGACCAATATGATAGGTAAAGCTAGCCAGTTAGAAATCGACTTTCCAAAAGTCGTTTTAAAAATTGCAGCCTAAAAATTTAATTTATCCCACTTAAACTTGCATAAACGCATGCAAGTTTAAGTATCTCACTAGTAAAAAACAGTATTCATTTCTAAAAGGGTTCATTATGCCAAATGCATTTGCCACCATTAGTTTTACTGAGAGTGTAAAAGCTGCTCAAACACGTTACGGTAGTCGTGAAAATAACCTTGGTTTTGAACTTGCTGATGATCCTAAAAATGAAATAGGTGTATTTGAAGCTGAGTTTATTAGTGTGCGTGATAGCTTTTATCAAGCGACGATTTCCGAAAACGGCTGGCCTTATGTGCAACACCGCGGCGGTCCGCAAGGTTTTCTAAAAGTACTAGATGCACGCACGATAGGCTTTGCTGATTTTAGAGGTAATCGTCAATACTTAAGCGTTGGTAACCTTAATGCTAACCCACGTATTTCTATTATTTTGATGGACTATCCCAATCGTCGCCGCTTAAAAATATGGGGAACAACAAGGATAATCCACCAAGATGAAGAACCTGAACTTATCTCACGTCTTGAAGTATCTACCTATCGTGCACGTATAGAACGCGGAATTTTGATTCAGGTAGAAGCCGTTGAATGGAACTGCCCGCAGCATATTATTCCACGTTATACAGAGGCTGAAATGGATGAGGTGCTGAAGCCGCTGATAGAAGAAAATCAACAGCTACGTGCGCAAAATTCAGCGCAATCGCAAATGCAATCTTTGGGTGATGGCGAGTTATCGCTGACCATCACTAGCGTGCAGCAACTGACCCTAGGGTACGCGCCTATCAGTTACGCCATCCTCTTGGGGAAGCGCTCCCTAAGGTGGCTGCTGGGGCGCATTTAAGTGTGCCAGTCATACTCGCGGATGGCCTTGAAAGCAATCGTAATTATTCTATTAATTCTGACCCCAGCCAAAATAATTACTATGAGATTGCTGTGTTACTTGAGGCAGAAGGCAAAGGCGGCTCACGCTTCATACACGAACATTATCAACTCGGTATGCAACTTCAATGTGGTCTGCCAAGGAATGACTTTGAATTACAAAGTGATGACAGCCCCGTTGTGCTAATTGCTGGTGGTATTGGTATAACCCCAATCTTAGCGATGGCAAGAACACTGAAACAAAGTGGGCGTGTATTTCAATTTCATTATATCGGGCGTTCACTTAAAGGAAATGGCCTATGTGGATAGATTTGCAACGCGAATTTGACGAGCAATTGAATGTTCATGTCACAGCGCAACATGCTGTCAATCTTGAAAAAATAATGACTGATGTAGCACATGATGCTGTGTTTTATGTGTGTGGGTCAGAACGGTTGCTTAATGGCGTTCAGCAAACCGCATTGTTGCTTGGCATCTCAGAATCACGTATTCGTTTTGAGCGCTTTTCTAGCCCTAATAGCAGTCTCGCACAAACTATAGAAGTTGAGCTACGCCGTTCTGGTAAGACCATAGAGGTTAAGCCCGATGAAAGCATACTAAGTGCGGTAGAAGCGGCTGGTGTAAAAGCGTTATCTGATTGCAAAGTTGGCAATTGCGGCACCTGCGCCGTCAAAGTGCTAGAAGGTATACCGCAACACTTTGATTCAGCTCTTAATGAGCGTGAGCGCTCGCAAAGCAAGAAGATATGCATCTGTGTTTCTCGCGCAAACTCACCTAAATTAATGCTCGATTTATAAAACACACACTTAAGGAAAATAGCATGATTGAACTCTACGAATTTGCACTCTCAGGTAACTGTCACAAAGTCCGGCTGATGCTTAGTTTTTTAGGATTAAGTTACAAAAGTATTATCGTTAATGGTAGCGCACGTGAACATAAATCCAGAGATTTTCTTGCGATGAACCCGCTGGGGCAGCTCCCAGTGATTAATGATGATGGCGTTGTCATTCGAGATAGCCAAGCCATTCTAATCTACTTGGCACACCGTTATGGTGGTGAAACTTGGTGGCCGAAAGACTCTGGAACTTTAGCAAAGATCACTGCCTGGCTTTTTACTGCCTCCAATGAAGTGGCGCGTGGTCAAAATACCTTGCGGCTACATCATAAATTTGGTCGTCCAATCAACCCAGTAAAGGCTAGCAATTCACAGAAGCATTGCTCAACATCATGCAAGAGCAACTATCTAATCATGATTGGATAGCATTGGATATACCAACGATTGCGGATGTTGCCTTATATCCATATATCGCCCTTGCGCATGAAGGAAAAGTTGATCTTATCGCGCTTCCCTTCTGTAATTGCCTGGTTAACAAGATTCAAAGCGTTGCCAGGATATGTCAGCATGCCTGGAATCTAACATAACTTTTACCTCGATCATTACATTTATTTATATAGGAAAACTAGCATGAACACACCTACTGAAACACGCCCACCCTTTCCACCATTTACTGCTGAGACTGCCGCCCAAAAAGTTCGCATGGCTGAGGATGGTTGGAACAACCGCAACCCAGAAAAAGTGGCACTTGCCTACACAAAAAATAGTGTGTGGCGTAACCGTGCAGAATTCGTAAATGGTCGTGAAGAAATCATCCAATTTTTAACGAGAAAATGGGGTAAAGAGCTCGACTATAGACTGATTAAAGAATTATGGGCATTTGAAGGCAATCGCATCGCAGTACGTTTCGCCTACGAATGGCATGATGATTCAGGCAACTGGTTTCGTTCTTACGGGAATGAAAACTGGGAGTTTGATGAAAACGGCTTAATGCAAAAACGATTTGCCTGTATTAATGATTTAGCCATTACAGCGTCAAAGCGTAAATTTCATTGGCCTCAAGGAAGGCGTCCAGATGACCACCCTAGTCTTAGTGATTTAGGACTATAAACACTGAGTATATTTTTATTTATCAATTTAAGGAGTAATAACATGAGTAATAAAATTGCAATTATCATTTTAGCGGATACTGATACTAACGACGGTTTAGGTCGAGTCGTAAACGCGCTAGCAGCTGCTGGTGAGTACGACAAGGCTGGTGACGAAGTCCGCATTGTTTTTACAGGTACTGGAACAAAATGGCCAACCAGTTTGGAGAAAGCAGATCATCCTGCCCACGGATTATATGAAGCTGTTAGGGGCTTAGTTGATGGTGCTTGTGGATTCTGTGCTAATGCGTTTGGACAAACTGAAGCCATGAAACAGTATTCGATTAAATTACTCGCAGATAGCGTCTATTTATGAGTTATCGCCAATATACTGAATCGGGTTTTCAAATTCTAACTTTTTAATACCCTACGATAAATAAATTAAACCGGCTACATGCTGGTTTAATTTATTTCTATATGAAGAATAGACCACTCAAACACTGAGGATTTGTTAACTACCAATTGATGACATACTAAATTTATATATATATGTGTGTGACAATTTTGACATGCCTTGGCGAGCGTAGGCGAGTGAGGGCGGGCCTAAAACACTATATAAATGATGATTTTTACAGTTGAAAATCCGCGTGTCGGCAGTTCGATTTTGCCCCGGCCACCAGTATTTAAAGAGCTCACAGAAATGTGAGCTTTTTATTTTTACATAGCCTGCAAATATATTTTGCAACAACAGCTAAGTATTTAAAGAAGACCTTCTGTTCTCAGGTTTAGCTAATAATAAATGTACATCGCCCAACGCGCGCTCCTCAAATCCGCCTTCACAATCATAAATAGAATTCCCACATTTTTATAAATTCTTCCGAATAACCTAAATTACGCACATGCTCGAATATTAGCAAAGAAATTTTCACGCCACATTCTAAGTGTTGTTGCGTAGTGCGGGCCGATATCTTCAAGGTCGACCAAGCGCAAATCAGTGCTTTTGGTAATGCTTTTCAACATTGCGTATTTGATGGTATACATGAACCCGGAAAAATATAACGCTGAATGAAATCCACTGATTTTCTGGCGCTCTCATAGCGTTGATCAGCTAATAGTTATGGCCTGAATCAGTGCTAAACCATCGGGTTTGAGCAGAGAGCTCACTTTTGAAAAATAGATATCGTAGAACTGGTAGCCGACTGCCTCGATCATCTCAATTGAAACGAGCTTATCGTATTGCCCTTGCAGGTGTCGATAATCGTCTAATAAAAGCGTTATTTTATTGCTCAATCCGGCAGCTCCACGCGTGCTTTTGCAAGACGTACTGCTGCTCTGATATTGTGGTAGTGGTGACCTTGCAGCCATAATTTTTTGCGGCATAAATCGAAAAACCGCCCCAGCCAGTGCCGATTTCGATCACATGGTCGCTAGGCTTGAGATCGAGTTTATCGCAAATGGTTTTAAGCTTTAGCTCTGATGCCTGTTGCAAGGTATTTGTATTCTCGTTTAACATCGCACTCGAATACATCATGGTTGGATCTAGAAACAGCTTGAACATCTCGTTACCAAGATCATAATGTGCAGCGATATTTTTGCGGCTGCCTTCCGTGGTGTTGCTGTTCAGCCAGTGCAGAACTCTCATAATGGGTTTTGTTAACCACTGGTAACCGCCTTCCAGCTTTTCAATACAGACTGGTTGAGACACATCAAGCGAACCACATTGGTTAGATTGTCTGCACTCCAATAGCCCAGCATGTAGGCTTCACCAGCGCCGATACTGCCGCCAAATGCAATCTCGCCGTAGAAGCGCGAATCATGTATATAAATTACCGCATGCAGTGCATGCACCTTACTGCCATAGATATGCTTATCCTCGCCTTCTATTAGCGTTAGTCTTCCCGACTTGATTTCACTCAAATGTTCCAGTATCTTTGATTTTGCTATTCCAGCCACCCATTTGGAACGGCTTTTCTGTTTCAAGCTACTTGTTAACATCTCTTGCTGAGCTATAGGAATTGTCATTACTGCTTCTCTGTTAGTTTTGGGTGAGCATAGAAAGGAACGCGCTTTAACCTTAGTAGCAATGCGTTCCAATATATTCCTAAGACTACTTTCATGGTCATAAATGGATAGATTAGCAATAATCTATTCAATCTGCCTCGCTGATTTCAATTTGGTGCAGCGTCATCGTTGCACTAAATATATGTTCTTTTTTCTGGATATTCATCATGCGAATCAGGATGTCTTTATTCTCCATTTTGAATGCCCAATATATTGGATATCCATAGGCATAAATGGTGAAACATGAAACTCCTTCTTAAAGTTGAATGAAGCGCTATTTTGCTTGCAGTTCGATAATGCTTTTTCAAATTCATGCACATAAGCAAAATCTTCACTCCACGGCGTATTGGTAATGTGGCTTACCATCGCCTCTAGCTTATCGCTATCTTTTTCGAAGCAATAATAAAATGTCACTGGATTAAAGCAGTGGCCGAAATATCGCATATTGGTTAACATGCACACATTGCCTTGCGGACGTTTACCGGTCTTATCCTCTACAAGACTCAGAATAGACTCCTTGAGCGGGGTATCATGATTGCCGTAATAGTCTTCGCGGTTAAACCAGGCAAGATTCTTTTGCTCGTATGACCATAACTTAAAACCCTTAAACAGATTGGCAGTTCATCTAAATTAAGGTACATCATAAATACTTTGTAGCTAAAGCCATGTGATTTAGGACTCATGCGCTGATGAGACACCAAGCCAGTATAAATAGAACTTTTAGTTAGCATTAAAATAATGCTCGAAATGTTTAATTGCTTCCAGCGCGCTTACTACGCCATCTTCATGAAAGCCGTTGCGCCAGTAGGCGCCGGCGAATCCGGTTCTATTGACCCCGCTTATCTCTACATGCCTGCTTTGCGCTGATACGCCTTCTGATGTGTAAACTGGATGCATGTACTCAATACGTTTAATAATTTTCTTGGGATCTATGTCATCAATATGGTTCAGCGTCACCAATAGAGGTTCTTGTGATTTAATGCCCTGCAGTATTTCATGTTATAAGTCACGGCAACACGCTCCGATGCAGGATTGGTGACATGGTAGTTCCATGCTGCCCAGGCAATTTTCTTCCTAGGCATCAGCGATTGATCGTGATGCAGTAAAATAGTGTTGGCTTGATAAGGAATTGCTCCAAGTACTTCAGTTCAGCCAGCGTAGGGTCAGTCAATATTCGTAATGCCTGATCGCTATGGCAGGCAAAGAACACATAATCGAATCTTCTTCGTGCCATGTTTTGGTTTTATACGCACTGAACCTTTAAGGCGGCGTACGCTTTCAACCGGGCTATTCAAGCGTATGGATTTACTAAACGGTCCGGTGAGCGCTTTTACATAACTTGCGGAGCCGCCGACAATAGTGCTCCACTGTGGACGGTCATCAATCGGTAGCATGCCGTGGTTGTGGAAAGAAGCGTACAAAAAAGCGCGCAGGAAAATCCAGCATCTGCTTGGCATCTGTTGACCAAATTGCAGACCCCATCGGGATGATGTAATAGTCGATAAACTGCTTACTGTAGCCACCTTGTTTTAGATAATCACCGAGTCTGATCTCACTCTGTTGTCTAATAACTCCAGTGAACTTTTATTGAAACGCAAAATATCCTGAATCATTTTATGAAATGATGGCCGCAATAGATTCATCGCTGCGCGAAAAGACTGTTGATACTTGTACCGTTATATTCTAGGCCAGTTTCCTCGCAACGCACACTGAAGCTCATGCTGCTTGGGCGCCATGCCACATTAAGTTCCTTCAGCAATGCAATAAAATTTGGGTAGGTACGATCATTGAACACAATAAATCCGGTATCTACCGTAATATTCTGACCTTCATGCCGGATATTGTGCGTATGCGTATGGCCGCCGATATACCTTGCGACTTCGAACACGGTGATTTCATGCTTTTTATGCAAATGGTAGGCAATCGTATTGCCCGCAATGCCGCTACCGATAATGGCTATTTTCAATCTGTGAACTCTCTAGATAATTAATAATTAATCTTTTTGGATTCACGAATATTCATGGGAACCGTGCTCAGGTCCCAGATCAGGCCAAGTGCTGAAAGCAGCTTCAATCCGTAATAAGTCAGGTCGATTTCCCACCAGTAAAAACCCTGACTTGCAGAAGCAGGGTAGTGATGATGGTTGTTATGCCAGCCTTCCCCAACGTCATTATTGCGATCAGCAAATTATTTCGGCTCTGGTCTTTGGTTGCGTAACGGCGTTTACCCCATACATGTGCTAATGAATTAACCGTAAAGGTTGCGTGATAGAGCACAACAGTTGAGATCACAAAACCCCACATAAATAGCTGTGGCCATTGGTGTCAAATTCAGGATGTGCAACTGCCAGCCAGTCACCAAGGAGATAAATAGCGACGCCCAGTAGTATTGGTACCACTATATCAAATCGATCCAGCAGGCGTAACTCTACAAATGAAGCCAGCTCTTTTACACGATGTGTTTGGGTGATGAAATTTCTGGTTGCCAAAAACCAGCCGAAATGGCTCCATAGAAAACCATGCTGCAACGGCGAGTGCGAATCTTCATGGTTATCTGAATAGGCATGATGATGCCTGTGGTGAGATGCCCACCATAGAGGGCCGCGCTGCACTGCACTTGCGCCAAATACAGCCATGATAAACTGGGTTAAGCGTGAGGTGCGGAATGCCTTATGCGAAAAATAACGATGATAGAAACCGGTTACCGCAAACATACGTACCACATAAAGCAGAACCGCAAATCTAAAAGCAAACCAACTGAAGCCAACCCAGAATACTGCTATGCATGCCAAATGTAGCAATATGAACGGGATTACGCGTATCCAGTCTATATCGGACCAGTTATCTTCCTGAACAGAAGTCTCAACTGTCACCGCTTTATTGTCGAACCATGAGATGATTTTCTTAAACATAATATTTATCTACTTGTCTTGTTGTGCGGTACCCGCCGCAGTTTTTGATGTCATATCCCATATCAATAACCTTCTGCACTAGCGCCTCATAAGTTTCGTCACTGATGTCCGGCTTTCTTGCCATAATCCATACATAATCGCGCGCATTGCGCGCGATGATGGTTTCGGTGTAGTTCTCATCCAGATGTGCGATCAGGTATTCTGCCTTGATCGGCCATATAAACTGCATGCCCCAGCGCGCATTACCAGTGCCCTCAACAACAAAGCCGCGCGGATTGTAAGTTTTTACCGGGCCATCTAGGCTACCTTTGTTGAAGGTGAAAGTAGTGTGCACTGTGCCATCATCTTCCAGCTTATATGTTTCTACCCCATTAAATACCTCATTCTCGATCGCTGTCGGAATAGCAGCGATTACATACCACGACCCCATGAATTTGTTGATATCAACCTGCGATACAGTTGCTATCTGGGGTTGCTTCGATGCACATCCGCAAAGAGACTTGCAAATATCATCATAATAATTAGCTTCCTTAAAGTTTTCATATCAATATTATCTCAGTTTATAATTGATGGTATAGCCTTCAGGGGTGATCGACTTCAATGCTACCCAGTCATTATTTTGAGCCTTGTACCATAGATCAATATTGAGCCTAGGCTTACCAACTAGGCTCGCACTCAACTTGTAACGTAAGGTTTCAACCTTCTCCTTTAACCTCTAACATCTCTTTGCCAACTTTGCTGATTTTATATCTAGCCATTCAGCATTTTGCGGATTCAGCAGTTTTGTTTGCTGCAGAATCTTCTGGACCAATAAGCAAACGTCATCGGACATCCAGATAAAATTTGCTTCGTTTTGCCGTCATCGACTTCAAAGCCTGAATCACTTAAGTTGCCTTTAACCTTGGTGGTCACTTTGTTCTCAACTGTACTTGCATCAAGGCTCTTTAGGCAGCCATCCTGCCAATGCTCTACGGCCGTATGTTGATTGCTATATGCATTGATGAATAATACCTTTACATTGAATTTAGCCTGACTTACCAGCTCATTGGCATCGCTTAATTTGAAAGTATGCTGGCCGATTCTGGTTTTATCCAGATAAACATCAAAATTCCATTCTTTGGTGAACCCAATATTTGGAATAATCAATGCCGCAATCAATAATAATCGCTTTATCATATTTGATATCCTTTTTTGGGCCGGGGATAAAAGCATTGGTATACGTTATGTAATCTGCATATGCTGGGCGGCGCTTCCTGATATCTTTTTCCAGTAACGAAACGCCGCTTACTTTAGCAGCAGTAATGTCATTAGTAACGGCGAAAACAATGCCCAGAATGCGCCAGCAGCATGCGATTAGATAAAATCCCCACCAAACAGCAAATTCGCCAAAATAATTTGGATGGCGGCTATAGCGCCATACACCACTATTGCAAGAACTTATCTTTATTTTTTGGATTTGCCTTGAATATACTTAGCTGCCAGTCGGCTAGTGTCTCCCAGACTAAACCAAAGCCTACAATACGATACCGCCAATATCAACTATATTGATTGGCTCTGATGAAGTGACCGCACCAAGATAGGTAAAGAAATTATCCAAGCAAGTACAGCCTGCAGGCCAAATATGATATATAGACTCTTGATGCAAAGCCGGGAGCATTGTTTCTGCGAATTGCGGCATAGCGATGGTCTTCATGCGGCCCCCAGTTGCGCCAGGTGAGATATACACAAAAGTACGGCCCATAGAGTGACTAGCACAAGTACAATTAGGGATCTATTGTTTAACACATCAGCCTTTGGCATAGATAAAGCCTGCCAGAACAAAAAACAAGCTCCACATACTATCTACATGGGTGACATTTTTACGATATAAACTTATCAGCCAGCCAACAGGCAAAGCTAAGCATCGCATACAGACCATACAGTATATTTCCCATTCATAATATGCGCACCGTTTAAATCCATTGAGATATTTTGCGATATATAAAAGTACAGGCGTTATCAATGCCCAGCCAATTGATAAGGCAATATAAGACACTTCACCGGTAAAGTAACAGCGCCAATTTTTCTGCACCTAAATAAGCAAGCGGCCCGCAATTGCGCCGAATAATACCGCAATCAGATATCGTCCCTGCAGCCAACCAGACTCACATTGAGTGTGGAAGCAAATGCGAACCACAACGCTAGAATCCAAACCGGAACAAGTGCATCACTCCAGCCATGATTTTGGTATACAATCCACTGCATCATAAGCATGAGTTGATCAAAACAAGCCCCAATAGCAATCGCAATAAACATAAGCAAAATTTCCGACTTTAACGGCCTTATCTTTGATAAATGCCAGGCCATGATCATTATTGTTACTGCTACCCCGATCCATGGTTGCCATACGCCGCACCAACCACACAGGCAAACCATGCTAATTGAAAAAATAGAAATTAGTAAGCATCATTTTAGAAAGGCCGTTCAAACTGATAATGTGTGACCCACCATTCTTGGCCATTGTTATATCCAAACAGTTCTGCACACGCCATATAGAAAATACGCCAGCGATTACGCCATTTTCTGCATTTTCAGTGCCGTAGGTATCTCTTAGAATGACATTGAGTGTGTCACGGTTTTTGTCCATGTTCTCTAGCCATGCATTAGCTGTTTTTTCGTAATGCGTACCATCCCAGCGCCAGCGCTGTTTAACTTTAAGTGCTCCTGAAAATTCAATGGTAAGTCGTCACTTGGCATCATGCCGCCCGAAAAAAAAAACTGGCTCATCCAATCATCTTCCCCTTGCACTTCAAAAGGTATGGGGTGCTGCGATGCACAAATATATGCATAAAAAACTTTCCACCTGGTACCAGCCAATCATGCACTTTTTTATACAATAGTTTGTGGTTGCGCATTGCTCAAACATCTCTACCGACAAGACCCTTTCGAATTGATGCTCACGCCAATATCATTTGGATTAAACTTGTTCATGTCGCAAGTAATCACGTTTATATTATTTAGGTTAAGAGATTTAGCCTTCGCCTTAATGAACTCACGCTGTGAGTTCGAGTTTGATACTGCCGTAATATTACTATTCGGATATTGCTCTGCCATCCATAATGTGAAAGATCCCCAACCGCATCCCAGCTCAAGTACGTTCTGGCAATTCGTCAGATCCGCATGGTCGCAAGTAAGTCTCAACGCATTTATCTCTGCTTCATCAAGTGTATTGGTTTGCGGTTGCCAGAAACAACTACTGTATTTTCTGTTTTTGCCAAGGCAATTCAAAAAGAATTCTGTAGGCAATTCATAGTGCTGGGAATTCGCAAGTTCTGGGACTAAGGCTATGGGTGAGCTATTCATCGACGAAACAAAAGCACTTAAATTTTCAGCACCAAGTTCACAGTGGTGAGCATTGATTTCATTCAAGCGTTTTTTTGATAACTGACTAATGCCAAAATGTATCATAATGTCAGGCACCATACCTTTTTCAGCGAGCCGAATGAATAGAGAAGTCAATTGCATTATTACCTTACAAAGTTTGGTGATTAGCATCCAGATATAGATGCCGAATGTCTGAATAATTTATAAGTGAATAGTTCCATAAAATTACAAATTAACAGCTGTATCAACAATCTAAAAATATGCAATAAAATCACAAAAGTTATATATATTTTTGTAAGGTCGGTTTAGTCTTTGTATATACTTAAACATACTTAGAAATACCGGGACTCAAATCTCTTACCAATTTATCGCTACGAAAAATTATAAACGTGACAATTTTGTAATGACTTGGCGAGCGTAAGCGAGTGAGGGCGAGCCAAAACACTATATAAATGATGATTTTTACAGTTGAAAATCCGCGTGTCGGCAGTTCGATTCTGCCCCCAACCACCATTATTTAGTAATGCTGAAATTGGTCTTGTTTCCAGCCATTTATGAGCTGTCAGTATGGCATGTATTAATAAAGCATATCAAACCGTTATATCTAAAAGTATTTGACCTATATTTTACCTAACACTAATCCGTAATAATATATTTGGCATCAAAACATTTCCTTTCATTCTAAATGTGAATGCTTATCATCTCCGATTGCGTAATTGTTACAATATTGTTACGATCACGTAAAGTGCAAAACGGTCGTAGATAGAAAAAAAATAAATCGCAGCTCAATTCCACTAATTGCTTCCAACTAAAATGATAAGTCTTAGAACTATGAATACCAAGAACAGATTTTGGTTCGAATCTCTTGGACTTTATTGCCTTTGGCTATATCTAGTCTCCCCGCTTATTCTGTATCCAATACTGAATCATAGTGTTCGCGTGTTAGAACCACTTTTTATTATGAATTTGGTCACCTCATTCATATGGATTACTTTCCTACATCATGTTGCACCTAGACCATTATTTCTACATTTAATTCTATTTCCGTTGTACATAACCACTAGTATTGATTTATTTTTAATAATAACTTTTGGCCAGCGCCTATCGAGTGGGTACATGATGATTGCATTAACAAATCACACTGACTCTCTTGATTTTTTTATAACATATGCATGGCCAATATCTCTTTTGATTTTTGCTAGTTTGGCATTTTATTTGTTAGGATTATTTGCTATCAGGAAAGTAAAAATAACTCCAAAAAGAACAGTAGTACTTAGCCTAGCTGCCTGTTTGCTTGGCATTTATTCAATAATATTCATTTATTGTTTTCAAAATAGTGGGAGATATAAATTTATCGATAGCTTGCCGAGAGCAACATATTATTTTCTTCAAAAAGAAATGGGCTCTCCAATGGGTTCTATTTTCCAGAGTGGCCTGACTCTGATTGTAAATAACAATAACAAAAAAAATATGCAATTGAGACAGGGTTTCAAATTCAATGCTAGTCAGAAAAAGCATATTAATTATTTAGCACCAAATCACCAAGGACCAAGTGAGCTCTACGTATGGGTAATTGGTGAATCCTCTCGTCCACAAAATTGGTCCCTCTGGGGCTATCCAAGAGAAACTACCCCATATTTAAATAAGCAGGATGGCATAATCGGCTTTCCCAAAATGCTTGCCACTGCTCCTCTTACTTCTTATGCTGTACCCTCAATGTTAAGTTTAAGACCTATTAATTTATGGTCCAAAATATTGGCGGAAAAATCAATTGTATCCATTTTTAATGAGGTAGGTTTTGAAACACACTGGCTGTCCATACAAGATGTCGACCCTTGGGGAGGGGCGATTTCCATTGATTGCTTCAGAAGCAATGCATCGAAAGTATTTTCATCGATCATTTGATGATGCTCTACTTGAGGATTTTAAAAAAATCCTCCGTTCAGCTACGCCCAATCAGAAGATATTTATTGTTTTACATACGAATGGCAGCCATATCAATTACTATCGTAGGTATCATCAGAAGTTTGCGAAATTCCAAACACCAGGAAACTCCGCTGATGATATCCTTGTAGACTCATACGATAATACTATCCTATATACAGACTGGATTTTGAAACAAGTAATCTCTACAGTAGATAATCTCAAGACACACTCTATAGTTATATATGCATCAGACCATGGCGAAAATCTGCTTGATGACGACAGGCGTTTAACTGCCCATGGCGCAGGCACTTCTTATGACTTACGTGCCGCCTCATTTTTATGGATATCGCCTGAAGTCAAAAAAGCTAATTCAGATAAAATACTCGTGGCAGAACATAATGCTATACAGCCCCTAAGTCTTTCAAATTTGCCACATTCGTTACTTGATATTGCAAATATTCATGCAAATGGATTAGATATGAAACAAAGTGTTTTTAACAAAGACTTTCAACCTGAAATTAATCACTACTACAATTTACATGGCACATTAAAATCAGCGAAAGTAGTCGATATACTAGGCAATAAGCTATAAAAATATTTTATTTGGTATGTAATTGCATAGTTTCTGGTATTTCTGCTAAGCCTATGCTTTTCTACAACAAAACATTACTGTAGCGGCTTCCGCTTTGGTGCAATAGCCAACATGCATTGGTGCAGTAACCACTTGTTCTGCTCAATAATGGTGCTCTAACAATTAGCCAAAACACCCTGTATATAAGTTAATTTATTAAAAATCAATTAGTTAGATATCTGGCATGGCAGTTGCTACTTAACAAGAGCGAGAGGGTGAGTTACTTAGTCACCACAAGCTATTTTAGGACAACTAGGGTTCCGGCTTTTTAAGAAATTAATAAGCGTCTGGTCCAAGAGTTGCCGGTCTCATGTACGTGAGGCTCCACGGAGGGATAAAAGCCCGGGAGGATGCGGTTGTTTACGCCCTCTCAACATTTATCTAACGTCAAGGAGCTGGGCATGTACGCAAATAAATTTCAATTTCTAAAAAGAATTTTTGCCATAACGGTATTATTTTCTTGCTTATTTCCCTCATTGTCGTCTAGCGCTTCAGAACCTTTAAAGATTGGTTACAGCGACTGGCCAGGCTATGTAGCATGGCAGGTGGCAATTGATAAGGGCTGGTTTAAGGAGGCAGGTGTTGATGTTAAATTTGAGTGGTTTGCCGACTATTCGGCATCCCTGGAGGCTTATAGTACTGGCAATTTAGATGGCATCACTCTTACAAACGGGGATTCTTTGGTAATAGCCTCTGGTGGTGCGAAAAATACCATGATTTTGTTGCTGGATTACTCGGACGGTAACGACATGGTCGTTGCTAAGCCTGGCATTAAAAGCCTGAAAGATTTAAAAGGCAAAAAAGTAGGCCTTGAAGTAGGTTTCGTTGAGCATTTGTTATTTCTTAAAGCGCTAGAGCAAGCAGGAATGAAAGAAACCGATGTCACTTTGGTGAATACCAAAACCAATGAAACCCCACAAGCGCTACAATCAAACGACATTTCGGCCATTGTCGCCTGGCAGCCCAGCTCGGGGGAAGCCTTAAAGCGTGTACCTGGATCTAAGGCAATTTATACTTCCGCTAACGTGCCTGGCTTATTGTATGACGTGCTGAGCGTGAGCCCATCAAGTTTAACGAGCCATAAAGCAGAATGGATCAAAATTACTAAGGTCTGGGATCGCGTAGTCGCTTATGTCAACAACCCTAAAACCCAACCAGATGCCGTAAAAATAATGTCTGCTCGCACAGGATTAACGCCAGAACAGTATTTACCTCTTCTCAAAGGAACGCATCTTTTTAATTTAGCCGATGGTAAAAAAGTTGTGGTTAAAGGCAATGGACTTAAATCACTTTATGGATCCAGCAAAATTGCAGATAACTTTAATGTGAAATATGAGGTCTACAAAACCCCACAAGATGTTGAAAAAGCGATTAACCCAACACTAGCTTATTAATTTAATACGTTGGGGTATCAAATATGAAAGTTTTTACATTCAACTTGGGTAAGCAATTTAAAGACGAGGGTGGTGTTTACTATAATTACTTAGCCTTTACATTTGCCATTGCCGGATACATATTAGGTGTAGCTTGCTTGTTTTCCGAGAAATGGTTTGTTAATGCCTTAGGTGTTTTATTGACTGCGGAAGCATTAGTAATAAGTGCTTATTTGTTGCACGAGTTTAGCCATTTCAGCATATTTAAAAGTCAACAGACAAACCAGAAATGGGGCGTGTTAATGACTTGGATTACTGGAAGTAGCTATTGTAGTTATGAAGAAATTCGTAACAAGCACCTACACCACCACGTTGACCGTGCTGATGTAGTGAGTTTTGATATCAGAAACTATATTATTGGCCTACCTAGGCCAATAAAGGCAATCGTTAAGTTTCTAGAGTTTTTATACATCCCAGCAGCAGAAATCATGATGCACTTTATGGTGATTTACTTGCCCTTTGTGGTTCCACAATTGGCATCACAAACGCACACGTATTGCTAATGTTTTAATTATCAGGGTCTGTTTATTTGCGGTGATGGCCTACATTTCGGTTAAAGCTTGGCTTCTGTATATGCTGGCATATTGCATCATGTTGCAAATGCTCAGATTTGCCGATACTTATCAACATACATACGACGTATTTGTGGTGACTGATGCCGGTGAGAAAGAGAACGAAATTGCAGATGACGGCAAAGTACGTGATAAAGCCTATGAGCAAGAAAATACCTATTCAAACCTAGTTTCTATAAAACATCCTTGGCTAAATCTGATTTTTTTAAATTTTCCCTACCACAATGCGCATCACGAAAAACCCGTTGTGCCTTGGTACGAATTACCAAAGCTGCATGAGAAACTATTTGGAAAACCAAATGTTTCTGCACCAGTAATTCCTATGGCGTATTGTCTTAAAAGCTTTCATCAACATCGCTTAGCCCGCCTAGAAAGTGATGGTTACGGAAATATTGAGTTCAAACAGGGTGGGGCTGATAAGTTTGTTGGTACGGTTGGTATTTCGTTTTTAACTGCGATATGACAACGGCGCTAAAACTTTGGCCTTTGCTCACGGCAACGCATCATTATGATAAATCGCTTTCTACGCGTAATCGAGATGCAGGCAAAATCATTCAAGCGCCCATATTGGCCTATTTAATTGAAACGTCACAAGGCCGTATTTTGGTAGATGTTGGTTGCGACTATTCGAAAATTAACACGCCAGAAAAAGCGGCGCGCTACTATGACCCTGAAACCTTTGAATTTGGCGCGCCAGAGATGCTAGAAGAGCAACGTTTGCCTCACCATTTTGCAAAACTTGGCTTAACAGCAGCTGATATTGACGTGGTTTTTCTTACCCATTTGCATTTTGATCATGCAGGCGGCTTGTGCGATGTGTGCAATCAAAAAAATCAAGGCTTAGAAGTGCATGTTCAAAAAGCTGAATTGGCTGCAGCAAAAACTGGACTTGATGCCGTGTATTTTGATGACGAAGTAATCGCGCAAGATAATTGGAAAATTGCAGAGGGCGAGTACGAGATTGCGCCGGGTGTGCGGGCAATTGCAAGCCCCGGGCATACGGCAGGTCATATGTCTTTATGGGTTGAGATGCCGCATGGCGCGCCGATTATTTTGGCAGGCGATGCCGCCGATTTGCAAGAGAATATCAGTGATGAAATTGCGCCTGGCGTATGTTGGCAAGATAACGAAGCTCTCGCTTTAGAAAGTATTCGCAAGCTTAAAAAAATTGCATTACAAGAATCTGCAGACCTTTGGCCTAACCATGACATCGCCTTTTGGAAAACCCTTAAACAATTCCCAAATTTTCATACATGACAGCGCGCAAAGCATTTAAACATTTACCAGTGATTGATATTGCTGGGATGTATAGTGATGATTTAAATAGTCGAAAAAAAGTGGCTTTTGAGCTGGGTGAAGCCGCGAGAAACTCAGGCTTTTTTTACATCACTGGACATCATGTAAGCGCTGATTTGCGCAGTGCTTTGCTCGCCCAGACTCAAGCCTTCTACGCTTTGCCTTATGCCCAAAAAATGCAATATTACATTGGCAACTCCTTAGCGCATCGCGGATATGTGCCAGAAGGCGAAGAAATCTACGACAAAGCAATTAAAGATAAAAAAGAGGCTTTTGATATTGGACTGGAACTGACTTTAGATGATGTTGAAGTTAGAGCTGGAACGCCCATGCATGGGCCTAATGTATGGCCAGATTTGCAGGGCTTTCGTCAGGATGTAAGTACCTACTATGACGCGGTGATGGCGCTTGGCCGAATCTTATTTCGTGGGTTTGCATTAGCGCTAGAGATGCCAGAAGATTATTTTGATGCCTATATAAAAAAACCCACCAGCCAACTCAGGTTGGTACATTATCCTTATGACCCCACCTCAAAAGATAGTCAAGGCATTGGCGCTCATACAGACTATGAGTGTTTTACGATATTGCTGCCAACCGCGCCCGGTCTTGAGGTGATGAATACCAATGGTGAATGGATTGATGCACCTCCGATTGAAGATGCATTTATTGTAAACATTGGGGACATGCTTGAGATTTGGACGGGTGGCACGTTTGTAGCAACTACGCACCGTGTTCGCAAAGTCAACTCAGGAGCGATATTCTTTCCCTTTATTTGTGGCCTGCGATTACCACACAAAAGTGTCACCTTTGGCACCTTTTGCCACCGAGGAAGCTTGTCGCCAATATACTGCTATTAATGCAGGTCCACATTTGTTTGCTCAGACTGCACAAACTTTTAACTACTTAATGCAACAACTGGCTGATGGCTCATTAGTACTTCCGGAGGGCTCAAAAGCAGTTGCCACTTTTGGTCAAGGTGCAAAGCAATCAAACGCTAATCAAAGAAATCAATCCTGATACCTTTAGCATTAGAATAAAAATCACTCTACGAATTTATCGATGCACTCCCTCTTATAATTAACTGAAAAAACCTATGTCCTTATTGAGTGCTATCTCCGATAACCGTATCAAAAGCATGCTTCCTGTCATTTCAATCATTATAGGGGCAACATTCTGGGGCTTTATCTGGTGGCCCTTAAAGTTTTTTGCTGATGCCGGGCTAACAGGCAATCTAATAGGTGTAACTGCTTATTCAATTTTGGGATTAATTGCATTGCCAATTCTATGGAAAGAAAGAAAGTTATGGTACGGAGAATGGTGGCTATTAATTTTAATAGGGGTATTTTTCGCAGTTGCTAACATCACATTTACCACCGCATTAATGCAAGGTGAAGTGGTGAGAGTCATGCTTCTGTTTTATCTTTTGCCAGCCTGGGGCGCATTAGGTGGCAAATTTGTGCTTAAGGAAAAACTAAGCATACGACGTTATTTTGCAATTGCATTATCTTTAACTGGTGTCTTTGTCATTATGGGCGGCACAGCAATACTCACTGGACCCTTTTCAATTGTAGATATGATGTCTTTAGCTGCTGGTTTTTGTTTATCAGCGACAGGAATCGTGAATAAGATGGCGGTAAAAATTCCTTTGGCCAGTCGTACTTTTGTCCCTTTTATTTTTTGCCCACCTTTAGCGCTTCTAGGAAATCATTTTGTACCAGCACCAATGCCTGATATGGGAATCGTGATCTGGCTATTGCTCGCTGCTTTTGCACTATTTTGGTTATTAGGTGGCTCGTTATTTAGCACTTATGGGTTTTCTAAAGTAGAAGCCAGCCGAGCATCTATTTTGCAAGTTACCGAGTTATTTGTTGCCATTACGACAGCAACCCTTATTGGTGGAGAAATACTTGAAACAAAAGAATACATTGGCGGTGCTTTAATTGTCATCGCCACCATCTTGGAAGCGATGCCTACAGAGACGTCTTCACAAAAAATCTAATTCATTGGGCATGATGTTAAATTTATGCACCTAAATAGTGCAAACTGGGTATATTCTTGCACACATAGCCTGCACCAAATCAACAGTAACCTATTGATATTTATCATATTTATATCCATATTTTTAATTGGCATAGTGTGTGCTTATTCAGTTATACCGAGAAGGCGATAAGTTTAATTATTATCGTGATATATCGAAATGACATCTAGGGTTCCGTTTTCTGAATAGGAAAAGTCTGGACCAAGAGTTGTCGGCCACCAGCAATTTGGCTACACGGAGGGATAAAAGCCCGGGAGACAGCATTTATTTAAATGCCGCCTTCTGAATATTATTCCGTAGTAAGGGCCAAAGATGCACCTAGTAAGCAAAATTCGAATGTACATAATCTTGATTATTCAAGTTGCAGCCAATTGTGTAGGGGCTTTTAAATGAGTATTGCTCAAGTACCAAAAGCTTATCAAGGCATGTGGCGCCGTAGCCTATTAGAGCAAGCTGGCGTGAAAGACACAACCACGACTGTTTTGGTGATTCAAACGGAACAGTATCACGCGGATATCAGGATTCCAGCACATCGCCCAACTTTTGACGATATCAAACGCCTGGAAGACTGTACTTCACATCAATTAAGCTGGCTAGCCACACAACAGGGCTTCTCTGGCATCACTCAAATTAACGGCAATGTTTCGCAATGGCTACGCGACCATGATTTTCAACCATTCAATCAATCAGCGTGATATTGGCGAAATGATTTTTGAATCCGAGGACGTGCTTGTGGAAACTGGTGTAGATGTCGAATATCTTGAGATTTGGGAAAGGGTTCCGGATTCTCATTTAAATCTCAGTGTCGCTCATATTACAGGTGAAAACAGGCACAAGACAAAAGTGCCCGCAAGATTATTTACCGCAAATAAAACCTTCGCTTACGTAAGGCCTCGCAGCGTTCAACTACCAATTGCGAAAGAGCATGACAGAAGCGATTGAGCGCGATAAACCAAGCCGAGAAACACTATTGGACTGGTTAGATTTTGAAATTTCGTTTGGTGAAATCCAAGATCAACAACACGGTGTAATTACCCTTTCCACACTCCCATTTAAAGAAGGAAATGAAATGGTTTTTTGTTAAGTAATTAGCAATTGTTTGAGTTGTAATTTTTTAGGTTTTACTTAATTTTAGGAGATTAAACATGTTATCCAATATCAATGTTTCAAGTTTTAAGAAATTAATTGTTACAACCGTAATGCCTTTAACCATAGCGTTTAGCAGCATCAGCCAAGCGGCAGAACCACTTAAAGTTGCCTATAGTGATTGGCCTGGATTTGTGGCTTGGCAAGTTGCGATTGATAAAGGCTGGTTTAAAGAAGCTGGTCTTGATATTAAGTTTGACTGGTTTGATTACGGTGCCTCTATGGAAGCTTTTGCTGCGGGTAAAGTAGATGGTGTGTTCGTAACCAACGGCGACGCCCTAGTGGTTGGCTCTGGCGGCGCAAAAAACACTATGATTTTGATTACCGATTACTCAAATGGTAACGACATGATTATTGGTAAGCCAGGTATCAAAAGTCTTAAAGAATTAAAAGGCAAAAAAGTGGGTACTGAGTTGGGGATTGTTGACCATCTTTTACTGCTGGATGGTTTAGAAAAAGCAGGCATGAAAGAGTCTGATGTAACCCTTGTTAACGTAAAAATTAACGATACTCCACAAGCCTTAGCTGCAGGGGACTTGGCTGCAATTGGTGTGTTTGAGCCAAGCGCAAGTCAAGCTTTAAAATTGGTGCCTGGTTCTAAACCAATCTACACATCGGCACAAGCGCCAGGTTTGATTTACGACGTTCTCACTGTAAGCCCAGCCAGCTTATCTAGCCGCAAAGAGGATTGGAAAAAACTGACTGCTATTTGGGGCAAAGTGGTTGCTTATATCAACGACCCAAAAACCCAAGCAGATGCTGTAAAAATCATGTCTGCACGTGACGGTTTAACACCAGCTGAATATAAAAAATTCATGAAAGGCACACGCCTCTTATCCGTTGCAGAAGGTAAAGCTGCTTACGTAAAAGCTGATGGCTTGAAATCACTTTGGGGTTCAACCAAAAATGCGGATAACTTTAATGTGAAAAACGCGATTTATAAAGCACCGCAAGACATCAACCTATATATCGACCCAGTTTTATATAAATAATTAACTCATTCAATGTGGGAGTAAAAATGCGTGCTTCAACCCTTTTATCAGGCTGGTTTAGTGTGCGGCAAGAGCTGTCAAAAGAGCGCCGTACAATCATCGGCTGGGCATCGTTTTTACTTCCAATTTTGATTTGGTGTGCAGTGAGTTATGTGCCATTTATTTGGCATCCAGCCGTGTTGGTTGAAAACATAGGCGATGTAGATTATTTTCAAGAAGGTATGCGCATCGATAAAGCCATCTTTCAAGAAGAGTTTGACAATATGCAAAGGGAAGGCAAAAAAGTACCTCTAGGTGTTCCAGCTAACCCAATATATTTGCCAGCACCTCATGAAGTCGCCAAAGCGTTTTATACGGCTTTTACAACACCACCTGCCCAAAAAGATGGCCAATGGATGCATGAAAGCTTATGGCAAAGCATAAAAGTCATTTTTTGGGGATTTGTCATATCCTCTATTATTGGTGTGCCATTGGGCATTTTATGTGGCACCTATAGTGTGGTTGCGCGCTTATTTGAACCTTTTATTGAGTTTTTTCGCTATCTGCCAGCACCAGCTTTTGGTGCACTCATGGTGGCCATTTTGGGCATTTACGATGGCCCCAAAATTGCGATTATTGTGATTGGTACTTTTTTCCAACAGGTGTTAGTCATTAGTAACACCACACGCAAATTAGATTACTCACTCATCGAAGCCGCGATGACCTTGGGTACCAGTAAATGGAAGCTACTCAAAAATGTGGTCATACCTGGTATTTTGCCAAATCTATATCTAGACATGCGCATTTTGTTAGGTTGGGCATGGACTTATCTGATTGTGGCTGAGCTCATCGGTACGTCGTCTGGCATTACCTTGTTTATTACACAACAAGCACGCTATCAACACTTTGAAAATGTTTATGCAGCCATTTTCATTATTGGTTTTATTGGCCTAGGCACCGATTTGTTTTTGGCATGGCTTGGCAGACGCCTGTTCCGCTGGGATAGGCCAGCCAACAAAGAATAGTTTGGATAAATCATATGGATAAATCAACTAAAAATAGCTTACCAAATTATTTGGATCAATCGCCAGAAGTAAAAGCGCGCTTTGAAAAGCTCAAAAATCGCGATGTGATTTTAGAGGTAAAAAACCTAGACAAAGTATACAAAACGAATAAAGGTGAAACAGTTGCCCTTAAAAATGTGAGTTTCAAAACCCACAAGCGTGAATTTGTCTGCATCATTGGCCCATCAGGTTGCGGCAAATCGACACTGGCGCGTATTTTGGCTGGCTTAGAAAGTTATTCAGGCGGTGAGGTTTTACTCGATGGCAAACCTGTAACAGGCCCAGGCCGTGACCGTGGCATGGTGTTTCAAGGCTACACTTTATTCCCTTGGCGCACAGTCAAACAAAACGTGATGTTTGGCCTAGAGATGAATGGCATGGGCGCGATTGAAGCGGGTCGCGAAGCGGAATTATGGCTTGAATTAGTGGGATTAGAAAAATTTGCCAATGCTTATCCGCATGAGCTTTCTGGCGGCATGAAACAACGCGTTGCCATCGCCCGTGCTTTAGTCAATCAGCCACGAATTTTGTTGATGGATGAGCCTTTTGGTGCATTAGACGCACAAACCCGCGCCAAAATGCAGGCTCATCTGCTCGAAATTTGGCGCAATATTGACATCACAATTGTATTTATTACGCACGATTTAGATGAAGCGATTTTCTTGGCAGACCGTATCTTGGTGCTTAAAGCGCATCCTGGTGAAGTGATGGAACTCATTGAAGTACCTGTGCCACGTCCACGCAATTTAACCCAAACAAACTCATCAGAATTTTTGGCCACCAAAACCAGATTAGAAGCGCTGATTCATCCGCATGAAGAAGTTGAGACAAACGAAATACCGATACAACAACGCATGATTCGTTTTGTGAATGTTGCGGATAACGTGGAGTGATGAGATGACAATGGAATGGTCAAAAACCACTTGGGACGAAGTACCGGCCAAGTTAAAAGCGGCTAATTTTTCTGCCATTTTACCTATTGGTGCCACCGAGCAACATGGCCCGCATATGGGTTGCGGTATGGACTATGTGTTAGCCGATATTTTGTGCAAGGCGGTGGCCGAAAAAACAAAAGTACCGATGTTACCTACCATGCCTTACGGCTGCTCTGTCGGCCATAGTCAGCGCTGGCCAGGTACGATTGCGCTTCAGCCAATCACCTTAATTAACACGATTAAAGACATGGGTGACTGGGCTTACCACAGTGGTGTTCGACGTTTATTTATTGTCAATACGCATGTGACAAATGCTGCACCGTTGCGTTGTGCGTTAGAAATGTTACGTGCAGCGCATGACGACATGATGATTGCTGTATTCAATACCGCGCATTTAAGTCAAGCGCGCTAAAGACATTTCAACATGCCGATGGCGATGATTGGCATGCAAATGATGCTGAAACCTCACTGATGCTCGCAACTGCGCCTGATATGGTGCGTCCAGAAAAACTGAATATGGCCGATGACCCAGACCGCACTGAAGGTTTAGTGTTTTCTCACCCAGTGAATAGAACCAGTTTAAATGGTGTAACGGGTACGCCGAGTATTTCTACTAAAGAAAAAGGCGAGGAATGGTTCGCTTGGATGGTAGAAGATTTAAGCAATCTAGTAGTTAAAGGTACGCAAGAGAATCCTCCTTTGGAGTATTCATATTTTGATTCATTTGATAAGGACAACAGTTAATGAAAACAGCAGCAGAAGTGAAAGACATTGAGCAGAAACTGAAAGAAAAAGGCGTGAAGTACTGCATCGGTGCTTATGTCGATATTCATGGCATCCCAAAAGGTAAAGTTGTGCCAATTGACCATTTGCCACAAATGTCGGGCGGTTCAGAGCGTTATACAGGCTATGCGTTGGATGGCTTGGGACAAGGGCCAAGTGATGATGAAATCACTTCTGTGCCCGATTTAGACCATATCATTCAACTGCCTTGGGAACCAAAAGTGGCTTGGATGCCAGCGGATAATTACTTTCAAGGAAATCCTTATCCACTCAACACCCGTGTAGCGCTTAAAAACGTGTTGGCAGAAGCGGCAAAAATGGGCTTTGGTATGAATTTAGGCATTGAATGCGAAATCTATTTATTTAAGCAAAATGCGGATGGCACGTTAAGTGTGCCCAACCCTGATGACAAATTGGGCAAAGCCGCGTATGACGTCAGCACCTTTATGGATAACTTTACATGGCTAGACAAAGTGGGCAGCTGCCATGAACAACTTAGGTTGGGATTTGTACTCGTTTGACCATGAAGATGGCAACAGCCAATTTGAGTTTGATTTTAACTACAGCGATGCATTGACGATGTGCGATCGCTTTACGTTCTTCCGCTACATGGCGAAACACTATGCCAAAGAAGAAGGCTTGCTGGCCACTACCATGCCTAAACCGTTTGCCGATAAAACAGGCACAGGCGCGCATTTTAATATGTCACTTTACGACCTAAAAACAGGCAAAAATCTCTTTGCCTGCGACCCAAAAGATGATCCACGTGGCTTAGGACTAACCACTTTAGGCTACCAGTTTATTGCAGGCATTCTCAAACACGGGCCAGCTCTGTGCGCGACCTTTGCGCCTACCGTCAACAGTTACAAGCGCTTGGTGCGCCGTGGCGCGATGAACTACTTTAGCTGGGCGCCTGTATTTAACTCATTTGGCTCTAATAATCGTACCAATTCTGTACGTGTGCCAATGGGTGGTGGGCGTTGCGAATCACGCAATGCAGATGGCTCAGTTAACCCATACTTAGCAGCCACCATGGCTTTAGCTGCTGGTTTAGAAGGCATTAAAGAGGGCTTAGACCCAGGTAAACCGAATGAAGATAATTTATATGAAATGACAGAAGCAGAACGCACAAAACGCGGTATCGGCTTTTTACCACAAACCTTGCAAGAAGCCGTGAGAGCCTTTGCTACCGACCCATTAGTAGAAAAAACCTTGGGTAAAGGTTTGAGTGACGAATTCATCAAGTACAAAACAGAAGAATGGGAAGCCTATCACCAGTCCGTGAGCCAATGGGAAATCAGTCGCTACAGCCACATGTTTTAAAGAGAAATTATGCATTCATACAATACAAATAATATTCTTTGGGAAGAAACCATACCAGGCGGCACGCACTGGTCTGGTCTGATACGTCGCGGCACCGCTTTGCGTATTACCGATATAGAAGGTGGAGCGAATCTATCTGCCTTATTTTACAACCCAGAAGACAAGCTAGAACGTTACAACATGCCAGACACCTTAAAAGCGCAGCATACCGCTTTTTTAACCACGGGCAATGTGTGTTATTCCGACATGGGGCGGGTGATGTGCTCGATTATCAACGACACTGTTGGCTGGCATGACACTATTTGCGGCATCACCGATGCAGGCATGATAGAAGCCAAATATGGCAAAGCAACTTATCAAACACACCGCAATGCTATGTACCGCAATGGCAAAGATGGTTTATTGGTTGAGCTTGCCAAATATGGCTTGGGCAAACGCGATTTGGTCGCGAATGTGAATTTTTTTAGCAAAGTGATTCCTGATGAAGCAGGCAATTTAAGTTTTGTCGCATGACAATAGCAAAGCAGGTAGCTATGTCGATGTGCGTTTTGATATGAACGTGTTGCTGGTGCTCTCCAGTGCGCCACACCCTTTTGATAGCAAAACCACTTATCAGCCTGCCATGGTCAAGTTATCAGCATGGCATGCAGGGCTTGCCGAAGCGGATGATGTTTGCCGCAATGCTTGCCCCCAAAATGGGCGTGGCTTTGAGAATACTGAAAGATATTATTTATGAGCACACTAACTGAAAGCAAGTTAAACCCTAATGACGCTGTCTTAAACGAAATTTGTAATGCAGGTGACCCATGGATGGCGGAAGTCAAAAAAGGGCAGATATTTCGCATTTTAGATCTAGAAGGCAATCAAGCGGTCGACACCTTGTTTTATAGCGCTACTGACCCTGAAGAGCGATACAGTGCAGTGGATACCATCGCCCGCCAAGGTAAGCTTTACCTAACGACTGGTTCAGTACTCTACTCTAGCGAAGGCAATCCTATGCTCACCATCATTGCCGACACCTGCGGTCGCCATGACACTTTAGGAGGTGCCTGTGCGGCTGAGAGCAACACTGTGCGCTATGCCTTAGATAAACGTCCCATGCACAGTTGCCGTGATAGCTTTATGCATGCGCTCAACCATTGCGGTTGTGCCACACATCGCAATATGAGCAAACGCGACATTACCGCCAATATCAACTTTTTTATGAATGTGCCTGTGACTGCAGAGGGTGGTTTGAGCTTTGCGGATGGTATTTCTGGGGCAGGAAAATATGTAGAAATGCGTGCAGAAATGGATGTGGTGGTATTGATTTCCAACTGTCCACAGCTCAATAACCCGTGCAATGCTTACAACCCAACACCAGTGCAACTGTTGGTGTGGAATGCTTAAGAGTACTTGTTCAGGACGGCCTGATAAGCAAAAATAAGATGCAGGACGACCTGCCAAAAGGTAAGTAATGTTCAAAAAAGTTTTAATTGCTAACCGCGGAGAAATTGCCTGTCGCGTGATTCGCACCCTCAAAAAAATGGGTATTCAATCGGTGGCCATTTATTCTGAAGCCGATGCAGGGGCGCGTCATGTGCTAGAAGCAGATGAAGCTGTTTGTGTTGGCCCAGCGCCTGCCGCAGAAAGTTATTTGAATGTGGCGAAGATACTAGCATGTGGCGAAACAATTAGGCGTAGATGGATTCATCCTGGATATGGATTTTTATCAGAAAACGCGACCTTTGCCGAGAGCTGCGAAGCGGCAGGTATTGCCTTTATTGGCCCAACCCCCCAACAAATGCGGGATTTTGGCCTGAAACACACCGCGCGTGCATTGGCGCTAAGCAACAATGTACCCTTATTACCAGGCTCGGGTTTATTAAAAGACCTTGCCGAAGCGCAACAAGAGGCCAAGCGAATCGGCTATCCCGTCATGCTCAAAAGCACAGCAGGCGGTGGCGGTATTGGCATGCAGCTGATTTGGGCAGAGACTGAATTAGCGGCAGCGTTTGAATCTGTACAGCGTCTATCTAAGAATAATTTTAAAGATAGCGGCATGTATTTGGAAAAATATGTGCAAGCAGCACGACATATTGAGGTGCAAATTTTTGGCGATGGCTTGGGCTATGTGATTGCCTTGGGTGAGCGCGATTGCTCAGTGCAGCGGCGTAATCAAAAAGTAATTGAAGAAACGCCTGCACCCAATATCAGTCAAGCCACTCGTCAAGCGCTCTGCGAAACCGCTGTTAAGCTGGCGAGCGCCTTGCATTATCGCTCGGCAGGCACGGTAGAGTTTGTCTACGATAACGATGCCGAGCAGTTTTACTTTTTAGAAGTGAACACTCGCTTACAAGTGGAACATGGCGTGACCGAGCTAGTCACGGGTGTTGATTTGGTCGAGTGGATGATACGGGTTGCGGCAAAAGACACAGACTTTTTAAAAAGCTATGTACATACGCCGCAAGGCCATGCGATTCAAGTGAGATTGTATGCAGAAGATGCAAATAAAAACTTTCAGCCTTCAAGCGGTGTGTTAACTGAAGTGGTATTTTCAACGGATGCCAGAGTGGATACTTGGGTGCAAACGGGCAGTGAAATTTCACCATTTTATGATCCTTTAGTTGCCAAAGTCTTGGTGCATGCTGATGCCAGAACAGAAGCTGTCAAATCTATGCGCAAAGCCTTGGCGGATACCATGCTATACGGCATTGAAACTAATTTAGAGTATTTGCGCCAAGTGCTCGCCGATACGGTTTTTCCAGCAGGTCAACAAACAACTCGTTATTTAGATGCTTTCGACTACGCGCCTAGCACCATCGATGTGTTGGATGGTGGTGTGATGACCACCATTCAAGATTACCCTGGCCGTGTGGGTTATTGGAACGTGGGCGTTCCGCCTTCTGGCCCGATGGATCATTTGGCGTTTAGACTAGCGAACAAATTAGTGGGTAATGATGAAGGCGTTGCGGGTATCGAAGTCACCTTAATTGGGCCAAAACTCAAATTTAATACCGATACTTTCATTGCCATCACAGGCCCAGCGATGGAGTTAAGTCTAGATGGTGCGCCACTTGCGATGTGGCAATCGCACTACATCAAAGCGGGCAGCACGCTCAAAATGGGTAAAGTGTTAGAAAAAGGTTGCCGTACCTATTTGGCCGTCAAAGGTGGTTTTAATGTGCCCGATTATTTGGGCAGCAAATCGACATTCACTTTAGGCCAGTTTGGTGGGCATGGTGGCAGGGCGATTCAGGTGGGCGATGTGCTGCATGTGTTTAAGTTGTTGACGGATATTTGCCCACACCAAAAATTGAGCTTACATGCTCAACCAAAATATACCAATGATTGGCAAATCGGTGTGTTGTATGGCCCGCATGGCGCGCCGGATTTTTTCACAGAAGCCGATATTGCCATGTTCTTCTCCACCGATTGGGAAGTGCATTACAACTCGAACACCACCGGTATCCGCTTAATTGGCCCTAAGCCGCAATGGGCACGCCAAGATGGCGGTGAGGCTGGTTTGCACCCCTCTAATATTCATGACAATGCTTATGCCATTGGTGCAGTGGATTTTACAGGGGATATGCCCGTGATACTTGGCCCAGACGGCCCCAGTTTGGGCGGTTTTGTCTGCCCCGTGACGATAGTACAAGCTGAGCTTTGGAAAATGGGTCAGCTGAAAGTGGGCGATAAAATCCGCTTTTATGCCATGACGCAAGACGATGCAGCTAATTTAGAGCAGATTCAAAACAAGCTCGTTGCGCATTTGGCTGCAGATGATTTACCCAAAGCCCCCGAGACACCTAAAAACCTAAGCCCGATATTGGCACAAAGCCCCGCGCATGGGGAGCAGCCGCAAGTGGTGTACCGCCAAGCGGGCGATAAATATGTGCTGATTGAATATGGCCCGTTGGTGCTGGATTTGAATTTGCGCTTTAGAGTACACGCCCTCATGCAGTGGCTAGAAAGCCAACAGGTCAAAGGGCATTATCGACCTCACGCCCGGTATTCGTTCTTTACAAGTGCACTTTGAAAGCTTGGTGTTGCCAGTGAAGCAACTGCTGCAAATTTTGCAACAAGCAGAATCCGAATTACCTGCGATTGAGGACATGGTAGTGCCAACCCGCATTGTGCATTTGCCCTTGTCTTGGGATGATGTAGCGACGCAGTTGGCCATTGAGAAATACATGCAATCGGTGCGCAAAGATGCGCCATGGTGTGAAATGGTCGACGGTCATGCCAGCAATATTGAATTTATTCGCCGTATCAATGGCTTAGATGCAATTCAGCAAGTTAAAGACATTGTGTTCAACGCGAGCTATTTAACATTAGGCTTGGGCGATGTGTATTTAGGTGCACCCGTGGCAACACCTGTAGATCCGCGCCACCGTTTAGTGACAACCAAATACAACCCTGCACGTACTTGGACACCTGAAAACGCAGTCGGTATTGGTGGTGCGTATATGTGTGTATATGGCATGGAAGGGCCGGGTGGTTACCAGTTTGTTGGCCGCACTATTCAAATGTGGAACCGCTGGAATCAAACAGCAGAGTTCCAAAACGGCAAACCTTGGCTGTTACGCTTTTTTGACCAAATTCGCTTTTATCCCGTTTCGGCAGAAGAGCTACTACAAATGCGTGTGGATTTTCCCCACGGGAAATTCAAGCTAAAAATTGAAGAACAAACCTTTAGCTTAAAAGAATACAACGCTTTTTTAGCCAAAGAAGCCAATACCATCAATGCCTTCAAAAAAAATCAGCAAGCGGCTTTTGAGGCAGAGCGTGATCGTTGGATAGCCACAGGTCAAGCCAATTACAGCCAAGAAGTAGAAGCGGGAGCTAGCAATCAGGATGCGGCTGATATTCCAGCAGGACATCGTGCCGTTGCCGCGCATGTGGCGGGTAATTTATGGCAAGTGCAAGTTAAACAAGACGACGTGGTTGCAGAAGGCGATGTTGTTGTTATTGTAGAGTCCATGAAAATGGAAATTGCCGTCACTGCGCCATGCGCGGGTAAAGTGAGCCAAGTGTTGTGCGCTGCAGGCAGTGCGGTTGTAGCTGGACAAAACTTGATTGTGATTGAGGAGCAAGTATGAATTTAAGTATTTCTCATCTACAAAATGAATATCGCACAGGCAGGCTTAGTCCAGTTGCCTTAGTAAAACTAATCGATACCCTGACTCATCAAGACGATGATTATTGCGTTTGGATACGCCGTCTTTCTTTGGATGAAATGCTAGTCTATGCAAAAAAGTTAGAAGGGAAATCTCCAGAGAGTTTACCGCTGTATGGCATTCCATTTGCGATTAAAGACAATATTGATTTGGCGGGAATTCCAACCACAGCGGCTTGCCCAGACTTTGCGTATACGCCAACCATAAGCGCAACAGTTGTGCAAAAGTTGATAGATGCAGGCGCGATTCCAATTGGCAAAACCAATTTAGATCAATTTGCTACAGGGCTAGTGGGAGCTCGCTCACCTTATGGGGCAGGCCGCAACGCTTTTAACCGTAATTATATTTCGGGCGGCTCAAGTGCAGGCTCTGCTGTATCTGTTGCACTCGGCATGGCCAGTTTTAGTTTGGGTACTGATACCGCTGGATCTGGGCGTGTGCCGGCCGCATTTAATAATTTAGTCGGGCATAAGCCAACATGTGGGTTGTTAAGTACCCAAGGTGTTTTGCCAGCTTGCAGAACTTTAGATTGCGTCTCAATTTTTGCTTTATCTGCGCAAGATGCTGCCAAAGTATTGGCAGTTGCACAAGGTCACGACGCTCAAGATGCTTACTCACGTAAGGCGCTGGTTGCTAAACCAAATATAGGGTCAAGGTTTAAATTTGGTGTGCCTCAACAAGACCAACTCGCTTTTTTTGGTAACACAGAAACACCCGAGCTATTTGAGCAGGCAATTTTTAGATTAATTACACTTGGGGGTAAGCCTGTAAGAATTGATTTCTCACCATTTTTAGAAACTGCCCGTTTGCTTTATGAAGGCCCATGGGTGGCAGAGCGTTATGCGGCTATTCAAAGTTTTATAGAAAAAAAACCAGAGGCTTTGTTTCCCGTGACGCGCCAAATTATTAGCGGAGCAACACGCTTTACTGCAGTGGATGTCTATAATGCGCAATATAAACTTAAGGCGCTACAGCAATCTTGTGCCGCTGTATGGCATGGCATAGATGTCTTACTTACCCCAACAGCTGGCACTATTTACACTGTAGACGAAGTAAACTCTAACCCAGTGCAAACAAATAGCAACCTAGGTTACTACACCAACTTTATGAATTTATTAGATTTATGTGCGGTGGCGGTGCCTGCAGGCTTCCAAAAAAACGGTTTGCCTTTCGGTATTACACTTGGAGCACCCGCATTTAGCGATTCAATACTGCTGGCACTTGCTGAAAAAATGCAACAAGCACTTGGTGTTTCAGGTGGTTTTATTAAAAAAGTTGGGGAGTAAAAATGAGTACTGAAGAAAATTGGATTAGCGTAGCAGTTTGTGGGGCGCACATGAGCGGGTTACCTCTAAATCCGCAACTTATTTCTCTTGGCGGAAAGTTTATAAAAGTCACGAGAACTGGGCCATATTACAAGTTATATAAACTTAATGGCTTTACTCCTGAACGTCCAGGCTTGTTGCGCGTGAGTCAAGGCGGTAATGCAATTGACTTGGAAGTTTGGCAACTTCCAATAGAAAACTATGGGAAATTTGTAGCTGGTGTTCCTTTGCCACTAGGCTTTGGCACGTTATTGTTAGAAGACGGTATGCTAATTCAGGGATTTTTATGTGAAAGTTATGCCACATTAAATGCTAAAGATATTAGCAATCTAGGGGGTTGGCGAAACTATCTTAAGAATAACTAACAAAAAATTCATGCAGTTCTCTGCCGTTAAGACTTTATTAAAGACTCACATAGAGTGCGCATGCACAAATAGTGTGCACAGAAGCACGCACCCAACAAACACTAATCACGTTAAAAAATTATATATTATATTTTTAATATCAATAAGTTAATAATATAAACAGGGGATGGCACAGCAATTGCTATGATTTAACCATTTACTTTATATCGTAATTATCGATACCAACTCACCTAGTCGAGATACTTTAGAAAACATTTTTGTGATGACAATGCATGACCCAAGACCAATTGTGATGTTTACACACGATAGTGATAAGGAAATGATTAAATCAGCTATACAAGCAGGTGTTAGCGCTTATGTGGTTGGGGATATTTCAGTGGAGAGATTAACTCCTGTAATAGATGCTACAGCTACTAGATTTGAAGAATTCAAAAGTTTATGTAACGAGCTGAAGTTGCCTAAAACTAAGCTCGATGAGAGTAAAAGTAATAGAGCATGCCAAAGGTTTACTAATGAAACAACGTAACCTAGATGAAAACGAGGCCTATAAATTGTTATGTAGCATGGCAATGAAAAGAAATATGAAGTTGGCTGATTTATCGAATCAGCTGATGGAAGTAGCAAGCGTATTAATAGTTTAATTAAATAACCCTAAGTGGGGTTAGTTAATAGCTCTAACTACGCCAATTATGGCGTAAGGTCTAATAATCTAAGACAAAGCGTCTTAATGGCAAGGATTTACTCCCTTTGCCGTTAAGACGCTTTTTTTATGGGAAAAATTACTCGAACTTTAGTTAAGGAGCAAGCATGGAAAATATTGATAAGCAGGTAATAACCAAATCAGAAAACACCTCTGTAGATAGTGGTCGTCGCCAATTTTTTAAACAAACGATGGCAGGGGCATTTGGTGCTGCCGCAATGATGAATATGGTTCCACAAGGTGTAAGAAGCGGTGCTTGGGCAGCTGGCTCAGATGCGCCAGAAATGACTGAAGTGAAAATCGGTTTTATTCCGCTGACCGATTGCGCGCCGATTGTGGTGGCGGCAGAGATGGGTTTTGATAAAAAATATGGCATCAAAATCACCCCAACTAAAGAGGCTAGCTGGGCGGGCGTGAGGGATAAATTGGTCAATGGTGAGCTACAAGGCGCGCATGTGCTATACGGCCTGATTTACGGCGTGCAAATGGGTATCGGCGGCCAGCAAAAAGATATGTCGGTGTTGATGGCGCTGAACAACAACGGTCAAGGCATTACGCTTTCGAACCAGCTCAAAGACAAAGGCGTAAAAGATGGCAAATCTCTAAAACGTGTGATGGCGAATGAAAACCGCGATTTTACCTTTGCGCAAACTTTCCCCACCGGCACGCACGCAATGTGGCTCAACTACTGGTTGGCGGCAAATGGCATTGATCCAGTGAAGGATGTTAAGAACATTGTTGTACCACCACCACAAATGGTGGCAAATATGCGTATCGGCAATATGGATGGATTCTGCGTGGGTGAGCCTTGGAATGCACGCGCAATTTTCGACAAAATTGGCTACACCGTGGCGACCACCCAAGATATTTGGGTGGATCATCCTGAAAAAGTACTGGGTACAACAGCAGATTTTGTGGCGAAAAACCCCAATACCGCACGCGCCATGATGATGGCAATTTTGGAAGCTAGCAAATACATTGATGCGACCGCAAACCGCGCCAAAGTGGCTGAGTTGATTTCCGGTAAAGCCTATGTCAATGCACCGAAAGACGTGATTTTAGGCCGTTTCTTAGGCGAATATGATAACGGCATCGGCAAAAAATGGAAAGACCCTAACTACATGAAGTTCTACAACGATGGCGCGGTACCCTTCCCTTATCTTTCAGACGGCATGTGGTTCTTAACACAGCACAAACGCTGGGGAATGCTGAAATCTGATCCTGATTATTTGGCGATTGCCAAAAAAGTGAACCAGATTGATCTTTACACGCAGGCTGCTACGCCAAGTGGGGGTGAGTGTACCAAAAGATCCAATGCGTTCCAGCAAACTCATGGATGGCATTGTGTGGGATGGCAAAAATCCTGCCGCTTATGCCGCCAGTTTCAAAATTAAGGCCTAAACTTTTTTAAGGAGTGCGCCATGAGCTGTAGTGAGTATCCATAACGAAAGCGTTAAAAATAATGAAACAAGACACCCATGCAAGCGAACCCAGTCTGGCATGTAAATGTAAGCGCAGCAAATGACGTTTTGAGCTGACGTTAAGGTTGAAGAAGTGACTTCAAAACCGAGTTTAGCGATTGAAAAAACACCGAGCCAATTATCCATTAATGCTAAAGCATTTTTTCAATGGTTATTGCCACCTGTGATTGGGCTGCTATTCTCTAATCGTCTATCTGGAGCTTAATTATCTTATCAGTCAGCAAGGTTTGCCAGGCCCACTTAAAACTTGGCAATCTGCTGTTGATATTATTTAGCGAATCCGTTTTATGTGAACGGTCCCAACGACCAAGGTATCGGTTGGAATATTCTCGATTCGCTTAAAGCGTGTAGGCATTAGGCTTTGGCATGGCGGCTCTGGTAGGTATACCTTTAGGTTTTATGATTGGTCGCTTTAAGTTTCTAACACAACATGACTGCACCTAGTAATCAGCTTGCTACGTCCAGTTTCACCTTTAGCTTGGTTGCCAATTGGTTTGCTTGTTTTTAAAGCTGCAAACCCTGCAGCCATTTGGGTGATTTTCATCTCTGCCATCTGGCCAATGATTATTAACACTGCGGTCGGTGTCAGCAGAGTGCCGCAAGACTACATGAACGTAGCAAAAGTGCTTAATTTAAGTGAGTGGAAAATCGTCACCAAAATTTTATTCCCAAGTGTGCTGCCTTACATGATGACAGGCATACGTCTTTCCATCGGCACTGCATGGCTAGTGATTGTCGCGGCAGAAATGCTCACAGGTGGCGTAGGTATTGGCTTCTGGGTATGGGACGAGTGGAACAATTTAAATGTGGAACACATCATTATTGCGATTTTTGTAGTCGGCATCATAGGTCTGCTGCTTGAACAAGCGCTTATCTTGATATGGCCAAACGCTTTACTTACGAATAAGGGATTAATCAAATGGAAAACAGTTACATGAGCGTTATGTGTTTATTAGAAAATGTCAATATGACATTCACTACTAAAAAAGGTGATTTTCATGCATTAAAGAATATCAATTTAAGTATCAATCAAGGCGAGTTTATCTCCATTATTGGGCACTCTGGTTGTGGCAAATCAACAGTGCTTAACCTGGTTGCTGGATTACTAGAAACCAACAAGCGGGCAATTTATTCTGCGCAGGACGTGAAATTGCCAAACCTGGGCCTGAGCGCGCTGTTGTATTTCAAAATCACTCACTACTACCTTGGCTTACTTGCTTTGAAAACGTTCTATTTGGCGGTAGAGCGTGTATTTAGCAGTGAGAAAAAAGTACAGCAACAAGCACGTGCTTACGCAGCGTTAGAGTTGGTTGGTTTAAGCCATGCAGCTGATAAACGCCCCAATGAAATTTCAGGAGGCATGAAGCAACGTGTCGGTATTGCCCGTGCTTTAGCAATGGAACCCAAAGTGTTATTACTCGATGAGCCATTTGGTGCGCTGGATGCTCTAACCCGCGCTAACCTTCAAGATGAACTCATGAGCATTATGAATAAATCCGGTGTCACCGCCGTGATGGTCACGCACGATGTAGATGAAGCTGTTTTACTTTCTGACCGCATTGTGATGATGACCAATGGCCCAAGCTGCAACCATTGGTGAGATTTTAACAGTGGATTTACCTAAACCTCGCAACCGTTTAGCATCTAGCTGAAGATAAAAAATACAACCATTTACGTAGTGAAGTTCTTACGCTTTTTGTATGAGCGCCACGCTAAAAAAGCAGCTTAATTAATTTTAATAGAAAATTTATAAGGAATCATGATGAATAAAACAAAATTTAAACTAAAACCCACTATATATGCTGCTCTCTTCGCCTTATCTGGTGCGGCTTTCAATGCTATTGCTGAAGAAGCTCAACTGTTGAAACACCTGCTGTTGAAGATGAATATACTTTTATGGACGCAGTGAAAGAAGGTAAAAACCTAACCAGTTTTAGATTCGTTATGAAAATGTTGATCAAGATGGTTTGCAGCCAACAAATCTGACGAACGCAGCGAACACGCTAAACCCAACTCGCAATGAAAAGTTAAAGGATGCAGATGCTATTACTTTGCGCAGTTTAGTTGGCTGGCAAACCGCGCCTTATGCAAACTTTAGTTTTGCTGTACAAATCATTGATGTAAGTAAGCTACAAGATGATTTTAATGATGGTACAAATAGCTTCCGTATTAATGGTGGCACGAATCAAAATGGCAAAATTGAATACGCTAAAATCGTTGACCCGAGTTTTACAGATATTAATCAGCTATATATTGATTGGACAGGCATTAAAAATACTCGCGTTCGTTTAGGCCGTCAGCAACTAAATTTAGATAATGTACGTTTTATTGGTGACATTGGCTTTCGCCAAATCATGCAAGTTTTTGATGGTATTTCTGTATTGAATAAATCTTTGCCTGATACCGAAATTTTTGCTGCGCACTTTGAAGAAGTTACTCAAATTACATCCGTGCAACGCGGTGGTGATTTAGATATTGCCAATATTCGTTATCGCATTTCACCCACTGAGTTTTTAGTTGGTTATGGTTATTTTTCTAATGTAGATGATTTAGGCTTTGGCAATGCTTGGTTTGGTGCAGGCACGCTTAATAATAGCGGGAAACCAAATTTAACTGCTGATCAATCGAATAAAACGTTTGGTTTACGTTTAGATGGTACTCATCCTTTCAACCCTAATTTTAGAGCGCACTATACGGCCGAATACGCCAAACAAAGCGACTACGCCGATGGTGACAAACGTATTGATGCACACTATTACAAGCTAGGTGGCGGCTTGGGTTTTGATAACTTCAACTTCCGTGTAGACCAAGAGTTATTATCGAGTAATGATAATAAATTTGCGTTTCAAACACCCTATGGCACTAACCACTTGTTTCAAGGTTGGGTAGATAAATTTTTGGCTACGCCTCAATCTGGTATTAAAGATACGTTTTTTACTGCCACTTATAAATGGGATGACTTTTTATTCTTTGCTGATTACCACTTCATTAATGCTGATGATGATTTTAATACTGTTGGCGGTGGTACGACAACAAATGGTGATAAATATGGTAAAGAATGGAACGTAGCCGCAACTTATAATATCGACAAAAACTGGATGTCCAAAGTTGAATACGGTAAGTTTACTGAAGATGACCAATATGCAGCCACACCAAATGTTGCAGATAATGTTGCTGGTAAACGTGGACGTATTCGTGATACTGAAAAGTTATGGTTAACCGCAATGTATACTATTCTAAAGATTGAGCATACACCTAAAACTGTATTCTAGTATACGACATATATAGTTAGGAAATCAATAGTAATACCTAACGAAAAATGATAAATTATGCAAAAAATGAAATTAGTAGTGGTTGGTAACGGCATGGCAGGCATGCGTACTGTAGAAGAGTTGCTTAAAATCTGCGCCAGATTTATATGACATCACGGTGTTTGGCGATGAGCCTTATCCTAATTACAACCGCATCATGCTGTCACCAGTGTTAGCGAATGAGCAAACGATTGATGACATTATTCTGAATACGCGCGAATGGTATGCGGAAAATAATATTACGCTACATACCAGTGCACGCATCAATAAAATCGACCGTAAAAATCGTGTGGTGTTATGCTGAAGATGGCACACAGTGCGGAATATGACCGGTTGTTATTGGCCACTGGCTCAAAACCATTTATGCCGCCGATTCCTGGTAAAGATCTTGAAGGTGTGATTGGGTTATCGCGATATTAAAGATACCAATGACATGATTGACACTGCAAAAAAATATAAGCACGCAGTAGTGATTGGTGGCGGCTTACTTGGGCTTAGAGGCTGCTAATGGCTTAAAAATTCAAGGCATGGATGTCACAGTCAGTACATAGAAACGAATGGCTGTTAGAAAAGCAACTAGATAAAACTGCAGGGAAAATGTTGCAAAAAAAGCTTAGAAGCTAAAGGCCTCAATTTTCATTACTGCAAACAATACTGAAGAACTCATTGCGTAATGAGAATGGCCGTGTCAATGCTGTACGTTTTAATGAAGGCTCTGAGAATGCCTGCTGATTTAGTTGTGATGGCAGTAGGTATACGCCCTAATTTTGCGCTGGCTGAATCTGCAGGCATTCATTGCGATAAAGGTATTGTGGTGAATGACACCATGCAAACTTACGATCCACGCATTTATGCAGTTGGTGAGTGTGTTGCACACCGCGGAATTTCTTATGGCTTAGTTGCACCCCTGTTTGAAATGGCAAAAGTTTGCGCAACACATTTAGCTAATTTTGGTATTGGTCTATATAAAGGTTCTGTCACTTCTACAAAATTAAAAGTGACTGGCATTGATTTATTCAGTGCTGGTGATTTTACAGGTGATGAAGACACAGAAGAAATTGTTTTGCACGATGCAGTTGGCGGGGTTTACAAAAAACTCGTCATCAAAAATGACAAAATCATTGGTAGCGTGCTTTATGGGGATACCACGGATGGTTCGTGGTATTTTCAAATGCTTAGAGATGGCAAACCCATTCATGAGATTCGTGATCATTTAATGTTTGGTCAAGATTCAGCTTGGGTAATACAGGCCATCAAGGCCAAAACAAAGCAGCCGCAATGACCGATGAAATGGAAGTGTGTGGCTGTAATGGCGTGTGCAAAGGCACTATTGTTAAAGCCATTCAAGACCAAGGTCTTATTCACAATTGATGATGTAAAAAAACAAACCAAAGCGGGTTCTAGCTGTGGTTCAGTTGCGTGGGCTTGGTAGAGCAAATTTTAGCTTCAGCACTTTAGGTGGCGGTTATGCGCCACCTATCCACCAGCAAAGCCAGTCTGCGGTTGTACTGATAAAAATCATGAAGAAGTGCGTGCAGAAATTCGTACACATAAATATTTCAATATCCCCGATGCCATGAAAGGCATGGGTTGGCGCACTCCTAATGGCTGCGCGACTTGCAGACCTGCACTTGAATTATTACTTGCTTTCTACTTGGCCGCACGAGGCGGTGGATGATCCGCAATCACGCTTTATTAACGAACGTGTGCACGCCAATATTCAAAAAGATGGTACATATTCAGTGATTCCGCGCATGTATGGCGGCGTCACTACGCCAGACCAACTGCGCAAAATTGCCGATGTGGCCGATAAGTATGCCGTGCCGATGGTAAAAGTCACTGGCGGTCAGCGTATCGACTTGCTCGGTGTGAAAAAAGAAGACTTGGTAGGCATGTGGAAAGATTTAGACATGCCATCTGGTTATGCTTACGCAAAAGGTATTCGTACTGTTAAAACCTGTGTAGGCTCTGAGTTCTGCCGCTTCGGTACACAAAACTCAACCCAAATGGGCATTGATATTGAAAAAGCATTTGACCACATGTGGGCACCACATAAAGTTAAATTTGCAGTTTCTGGTTGCCCTACGAAACTGCGCTGAATCTGGCATTAAAGACGTTGGTATTATTGGCGTAGATTCTGGCTGGGAAATTTATGTAGGCGGTAACGGCGGCATTAAAACTGAGGTTGCACAATTTCTATGTAAAGTAAAAACTCACGATGAAGTTCTGGAGTATTCAGGTGCATTTATTCAAATTTACCGCGAAGAAGCACGTTACCTAGACCGTACCGTGCATTGGATTGAACGCGTTGGCTTAGAGTATGTAAAACAACGCGTATTAGAAGATGCTGAAGGCCGTAAAGCCGCTTATGAGCGCTTGCTTTATGCATTACAAGGCGCTGTTGATCCATGGGCAGAGCGTGTAGAAAAACGCGAACAGCACAAAGAGTATGAAACTATTACGGTTTAATCGCTACATTATTAAGGAAGAAAATATGAATTGCTGGGTTAAAATCGCACTCTCTAAGCGATATTCCAAAATTAGGTGCACGTCGTTGTGCGCACCAAGAATGCCAAAAATAGAAGATGTCGAAATCGGTGTATTTCGTACGGAGGATGACCGAATATTTGCGATTAATAACAGCTGCCCACACAAAGGCGGTCCTTTATCGCAGGGCATTGTATATGGCGATAAAGTAGCTTGCCCACTTGCACAGTTGGAAAATCAGCCTCGTAGATGGCAAAGCAGAAGAACCCGATGTAGGTGAAACTGCCTGCTTTAATACAAAAATAGAAGATGGCATTGTCTTATTTGGAACTTAAAGCTTGATTGTTGAAGCACCAGTTACCTTCGTTAAAAATACCTGCTTCTTCGGTTTTTACAAAATCAACTTGCCGCATATTGTGGCGTAGGTTGCGGCGTGGTGATTGAATCACAACAAGATAAGATTATTAATGTAAAAGGCGATCCTGATCATCCTGCCAATTTTGGTCGGCTTGTGCACAAAAGGTTCAACGCTGACATTTAACCGCTAAGTTAGATAATCGCTTGCTCTATACCCAGAGATGCGTTAAACCAGTCGAAACATGCCCAGAAAGCGTGTTTCTTGGGATGAATCTTTCGATTATCTCGCTAGATAAATTTGCAGATATTATTCAAAACACATGGCCCAGATTCTGTCGCTTTTTATATATCCGGTCAATTCACTCACTGAAGATTATTACATCTTTAACAAACTCGCCAAAGGGTTGATTGGCACCAATAACGTCGACACCAATTCACGATTCTGCATGAGTTCTGCAGTATACTGGCTACAAAGCTACTCTAGGTTCTGATGCACCGCCTGCTTGTTATGAAGATATCGATTATACTGACTGCCTATTTATTGCAGGTAGAAATACTGCATTTGCTCACCCCATTATTTTTCGTCGTATTGAAGATGCAAAAGCTAAAAATCCAAATTTAAAAATTATCGTCGTCGATCCACGCCGCACTGATACTGCACAAGCTGCAGACTTGCACCTAGCTATTTTACCCTGGCACAGATGTTGCTTTATTTAATGGTTTGTTGCACGTCATGCTTGTGGGAGGCTTGCTGGATATGGCCTACATCAAAGCCTATACCAATAGCTTCGATATTCTCAAAGATACGGTGCGTGAATATACGCCCAAAATGGTTGCGACATTTGCGGCATTAAAGAAGCTGATATTATTCAAACAGCCAAATGGTTTGGCAAAGGTCCTACCTTATCCATGTATTGTCATGGGCTTAAATCAAGTCCATTCACGGCACTGAAAAAACGCTGCACTTAATTAACTTGCATCTTGCCTACAGGCCAAATTGGTAAGCTAGGTGCAGGGCCTTTTTCACTCACTGGTCAGCCCAATGCTATGGGTGGGCGTGAAGTTGGCGGTATGGCTAATTTATTTTCTGCTCACCGAGATTTAGCTAATGCAGAACACCGTGCAGAAGTTGCCAAACTTGTGGGGGTAGAAAGCGTACCAGCAACGCCAGGTAAAACAGCGGTTGAAATGTTTGATGCTGTGAAAGAAGGAAGTATTAAAGCAATTTGGATAGCCTGTACCAACCCTGCACAATCTATGCCTGATTTGAATAATGTGCTTGCTGCCTTAAATAATGCCGAATTGGTGGTGGTGCAAGATGCCTTCAGTAACACTGAAACAATGCATGTATGCCGATGTATTATTGCCTGCCAGCACTTGGGGCGAAAAAGAAGGCACCGTCACTAACTCCGAGCGCCGCATTACCCGCGTAAATCCAGCTATTCCACCTCCCGCAGAAGCGCGTCATGATTGGGCGATTCATGGTCGATTTTGCTCAGCGTTTAGAAAAACGTTTAGGCTAAAAAAATCAAAGTTGTTTCCTTATACTACAACCGAAGCAAATTTTTAACGAACACCGCGAAACCACTCGTGGTCGTGATTTGGATATTACTGGTTTGAGCTATGACACTACTTAAGCAATAAGGCCCACAGCAATGGCCATTTAAAACTGGTAGATACAAGCTGGCACAGCACGGCTTATACACCGATGGTGTATTCCAAAAGCCTGATGGTAAAGCACAATTTGTCAACGCTCAGCTATAAAGGTACTGCTGATAAAACTGATGCACGCCATCCGCTACATTTACTCACAGGCCGTTTACGCGATCAATGGCATGGCATGAGCCGTACCGGCACGGTCGCACAGCTGTTTCAACCATGTTCCGCAGAGCCCGCCATTTCAGATGAATGCCGATGATATGCAGCGCCGTTCAATCAAACATGGCGATATCGTTAAAATTTCAAATCAAACGTGGTAGCTTAATTTTGCCTGTTCAAGCTTCAGATGAGAGTGCGCGCAGCACAAACTTTTATCGCCAATGCATTGGGGCAGTCAATTTATGCACGGTCTTCGGCGTTAACGCTTTAATGCCGCCGATACTTTTGACAAAACATCCAAGCAACCTGAACTCAAACACACCGCTATCAAGCTAGAAAAACTTGAATTGCCATGGCGCATGACTATTATGCGCACATTTAATATTTGACCTTGTTGCAAAAGCTACGTACTTTATGCAACATTTTCAATACGCCAGTTGTGGTTTATTTGGTAGAGAGTCCGAATCTAACAAATCTGGCATGCTGATTTTAAAAGCAGCTCATATGCAGCACCCGACAGCGCATTAATTGCTCAAATTGATACACTTTTGGCTATGACCGATGATATGCCATTACTCAACTACAATGATGCAAAACGCGGCATTTCCAAACGCATTTTAATCGAAAATAGTCAGGTGACTGGCGTGCGTCTTATAGGTGAAACACTAGCCACCGACTGGCTTAAAGAAGTGATGACCAATGGTCATTTACGCAGAATTACGTCGCTGGGCGCTTGCACCCTGCCTGCCCCACCTAGCAGCGGCGCGCAAATTATTGTAATTGTTTAGATGTCGCTGAAAACGATATTATCGAAAATATCGAATTGAGTACCGACTTGTTAACACAACAAAACAAACTTAAATGTGGCACCGAGTGTGGTTCATGCGTACCGGAAATCAAAAAACTCATACAAATGTATAGCAAGGTTCATCACTAACTTCCATTAATAGCAAACTAGCATGCTAATCCGCTGGTCAATTACTATTTAATTCTGTTATTTCGTGTGTACAATACGCATACTAAATTAGGCTATTAAGATGAAAAGCTATACCGATATCGAAGCCAGTGAGCTCTTTAATTTAATTACCAAATCCAAGGTAATGCTTGTTGATGTGCGGAATGCCGATGAGGTGGCACGAGGAACTATTCCAGGTGCTGTACACATCCAGCTCGCTACATTGCCCCTGCAATACGATAAGCTATTAAAAGCTAGTACCGTAATATTCTATTGTCATAGCGGTGTTCGCTCGGCACATGCGGCAGATTTTGCAGTTAACAAAGGTATTAAGGATGTACATAATCTGGTGGGTGGTATAGTTGCTTGGGAAAAAGCTGGTTATAAGCTTACCAATAGAAAATAACTTTGGGGCGCACTTGCCCGGATAGGATTGCCATGGAATTTGATAAAGAAATTGATGCACGAAACCTCAACTGCCCGCTACCCATCTTGCGATGCAAAAAAGGATTAAGTGAAATAGAACCCAGCAGAACCCTAAAAGTGATGGCGACAGATCCCGGTTCCGTAAAAGACTTTCAAGCCTTTTGCAAACAGACCGGGCACGAGCTATTACAATTGGATGAAGAGGATAATTTATTTACGTTTTACATCAAAAAACGTAGCGATTAACTGTTCTATTTTTTAACTAGCTTATCCTGTTGTACCTTTAGCTTTTCTAAAGTAGCTTTAAAGTCTGCTAACCGCGCGTTCTCCTGCTCTACAACCGCCGCTGGCGCGCGCGCCACAAAGCTTTCGTTATTAAGTTTGCTTTCTGCCTTAACAATTTCTGCTTGTATACGTGTAATTTCTTTGCTGATGCGTTCTTTTTCAGCCGAAATATCAATCTCCACTTTTAGCATCAGTTTAAAATCCCCTGCAAGCATCACAGGTGCATCAACTTCTTCTGGCAGATGTGCAACAATGTCTACGTTCTCCAATTTTGCCAACGATTTTAAATAAGGTGCATAAGCGCCCAGCGCCTCCGCGTTACCTTCTGCAATCAGCGGTACTTTACTGGCAGGCGAAATGCCCATTTCACCTCGCAAGCTGCGGCAAGCATCAACTAATTGTTTTAGCTGTAGAACCCAAGCTTCAGAAGCTTCATCGAGCTTTTCTGGCTGCGCCTTTGGATAAGCTTCCAGCATAATACTAGCGCCATGTTTCTCCGTCATAGGCTGCAGATAGTGTCTGCCAAATCTCTTCGGTAATAAATGGCATAATCGGATGTGCTAAACGCAGAATCGTTTCCAGCACTCGCAATAAAGTACGGCGCGTAGCGCGCTTTTCCGCGTCATTCCCATTTTGAATCTGCACTTTGGCAAGCTCCAAATACCAGTCACAGTATTCATCCCACACAAATTCGTAAATTGCTTTTGCGGCTAAATCGAATCTATAGTCAGTAAAGGCTTTTTCTACATCAGCTTCTGTACGCTGCAAAATGCTCACAATCCAGCGGTCAGCTTGCGAGAATTTGCGCCCACCTTCACCGCAACTCGCCGCATCAAAGCCATTGTCTTGGCCTTCCGTATTCATCAATACAAAGCGCGTCGCATTCCAAAGTTTGTTGCAGAAGTTACGATAGCCATCACAGCGCTGTAAATCAAATTTAATATCGCGACCAGGCGAAGCTAATGCCGCAAACGTAAACCTTAAAGCGTCAGTCCCGTAAGCAGCGATTCCTTCGGGGAACTCCTTACGTGTGCGCTTCTCGATTTTTTCTGCATCTTTCGGGTTCATCAAACCTGTGGTGCGTTTTTTGATTAAATCGTCTAAGCCAATGCCATCAATCAAATCAATCGGGTCAAGCACGTTGCCCTTAGATTTACTCATCTTCTGGCCTTCAGCATCGCGAATTAGTCCGTGCACATAAACATGTTTGAACGGAATTTTGCCAGTGATATGCGTGGTCATCATCACCATACGCGCCACCCAGAAGAAGATAATGTCAAACCCAGTCACCAAAACGCTTGAAGGCAGATATTGCTGCAAGGCAATATTGGCGCGGTCTTTGTCTGCATCGCCCGTCCAGTCTAGCGTTGAGAACGGCCATAATGCAGATGAGTACCAAGTGTCTAAAACGTCATCATCGCGCTTCAAATTGCCTGTGTAACCATCTTTTGCTGCAATTGTTTTTGCTTCTGCTTCATCGTGCGCCACATACACTTTACCGCTATCTGAATACCAAGCAGGGATTTGATGCCCCCACCATAGTTGGCGAGAAATGCACCAATCCTGAATGTTATTGAGCCATTGGTTATAGGTGTTCACCCAGTTTTCTGGGTAAAACTTGATTTCGCCGATGCGACCACATCCAGCGCTTTTTGTGTGATGGTTTTACCAGTCCGCAGCAGGTTTACTCATCGCCACAAACCATTGGTCTGTGAGCATCGGCTCAATCACCACACCAGTGCGGTCACCACGCGGCACTTTGAGTTTGTGTTTATCGGCTTTGACTAAATAGCCACTTGTCTTCTAAATCAGCAACCACTAATTTACGCGCATCAAAGCGGTCTTGCATTGATAGCTTCTAGAATTCTACGGTATTTTTGGAGCTTAGGAGCTGCTATCCACTGTTTCAAAGAATTGCACCGAATTTACTAGCACAATGATTTTCCCACTCAAATCTAACTATAATCGGTCAATTTATGGCGCTGACCCACCGCATAGTCGTTAAAGTCATGCGCTGGCGTGACTTTCACCACGCCAGTACCAAATTCTTTATCTACATAATCATCTGCAATAATCGGGATTTCACGGTCGCATAACGGCAACTTCACATTTTTGCCAATCAAATGCTTATAACGCTCATCTTCAGGATGCACCATCACCGCCACGTCACCCAGCATGGTTTCTGGGCGCGTTGTGGCAACCGTTAAATGGCCAGAACCATCCGCAAGTGGATAATTGATGTGCCACATAAAGCCATCTTCTTCTTCCTGCACCACTTCTAAATCGGAAACTGCTGTGCCGAGTTTTACATCCCAATTCACCAGGCGTTTGCCGCGATAAATCAAGCCTTCGTTATACAAACGCACGAAAGTTTCGGTCACTACTTTGTTAAGCCCAGCGTCCATTGTAAAACGCTCGCGCGACCAATCGGGCGATGTGCCTAAACGGCGCATTTGTTGCGTAATCGTGCCGCCAGAATATTCTTTCCATTCCCACACTTTTTCTAAGAATTTCTCGCGCCCTAAATCGTGACGCTTAATACCTTGTGCATCCAATTGGCGCTCAACTACGATTTGCGTGGCAATACCAGCGTGGTCTGTACCTGGCTGCCATAGCGTATTATCGCCCACACATACGGTGATAACGCGTCAACGCATCCATGAGGGTTTGGTTAAATCCGTGCCCCATGTGCAGCGTTCCTGTGACATTAGGTGGCGGCAGTAAAATGCAGAAATTTTCTTTAATTTCAGGATTCAAGCCAGCGGCGTAATAGCCGCGCGACTCCCAAAATTGATACCATTTGCCTTCGATGGCTTTAGGGTCGAAGGATTTGGCGAGCTCTTGTGTGTTGGATTGCGTATTCATATGGCGAGATTTTACCATAGGCCATTGCTGCATTTGTTGCGCGGAGCGATGACTAAAGCTTAAAAGGAAAATTTAAGCAATGTTGCAGTCGCGGCGAAACATGTGAATAAATGAAAAAAACTCCACCTCAAATATCTTTGCCTCAATTTTTGTGGTTCCAAGCTAGATAGCAGATACAGTCTTTTGTCGCGCGGCGCACGCATAATATGCACGCCAGTTTCTTTGCGAATTTCACGGTGCTGCAACTCCACTTCTCTAATCGCCGCGCGGCGCGCCAGTTCCCATTCCTGCAAATCTATTTCGCCATCATTATTTAAATCAAAGCGTTCTTTGAGCATCACGGGATTTTTTTTCCACTCTGCCAGCAAAAAGCTGACATCCTCTTTCAAGCTCAGCTCTGAATTTGCGCCGCCGATGGTAGAAAATTCGCCCAACACATAAATCGAACCCGCATACAGAATATCTTCCACATGCTTGTAATTGCCTTGGTAACTCACGCGGTGCTGTGCTGCAATCACTTCGGCATAATCAGGATCGACAACGCAATTCCCCGTGCCATCGGTGATTTCAAATGTATTATCGCTCACGCCACTAGAAATTTAACGCCATTCACGATCGCTATTTTCTTTGCTATAAACCCAGTAGCGAAACCACACACATGCCACGCCGCTGAGCGGGCTTCTAATCAGGTTTTCAGGTGCAACACTGGCACGGCCATGGATTTCCACATAGCCCTGTGCGGCAGATGCAATGCGGGATGTGGCGATATCTGCAATGGCGCGTGCGCGCTTGAAAGTGGATGCCCAACTGAAGAAACTGATTGCTGCAATTAGCGCCAAGCGCGGTTAGCCAATATTTTTCTATCGTTTAACATGCAGCCCGAATACGAGCAAACCCAAATAGCTAAATGAAGTTAATGCCTCTGCATAACTGGCGCGCAGGCCGTTCAACATAAATAGTTTTAAGCCTTAAAACGCTGGTTGACATCGACGTCGGTAAGTTCCTCTGCAGCGAATTTCAGCAAATCGAACGCTTTAAAATTAAACAAACGAGCAATGATTAAGTCGGGAAACTGCGCGATGCGTACGTTATTAATATTCACACTCTCGTTATAAAATTCACGCCTATCAGCCAGCGCGTTTTCTAAACCGCTAATGCGCGATTGCAAATGCAAAAACTGCTCATTGGCTTTTAATTCTGGATAAGATTCGGCCAGCGCGAACAATTTGCCAAGGCTATTTATTAACGCGCCCTCAGCTGTACCCAAAGCAACGGCATCTTGTGATTCGCCCGCAGCATAAACCTGTGAGCGCGCTTTGATGACTTTATCCAGTGTTTCTTGCTCATATTTCATGTATTGCTTGCAAGTATCCACCAGCTTTGGCAGTTCATCATGGCGCTGTTTTAGTAGTACATCAATATTTGCCCAAGCCTTTGTAACGTTATTTTTAACACCCACCAAGCTGTTATATGCTATGACCAAATAAACTGCAACCAGCGCTACAATAATTAAAAAAATCAAGATATATCCCCTTATGAATTAAGGTTGCCGCTCAACGTTCTCTCCAAACAACTCTGTCCCGACTTTATCCCAGTAACGTGAAAAACGTTTAAGCCGCTGCTCGCTAATTTCTGTTTCTGTAAATGGTATCTCTGGTTGCCATGTAGTTTGAAAAGGCTCTAGCAAAGCTTTTAATTGGAGGTTTGGCGTGTTTTGTGTAATGATTTGCCCAACGCCACGCTCTTTTAAAATTGCACGTGTATCACCCAGCCATATTTCCACATCTTGCAACTCACTCAAGCAATCCGCTACAAATTGCAGACGCTTAATCGGCCACTTGGCGTGCAGATTGTCATCAAACACAAAAATTTTGGCCATAGGCTTACGCAATAAAGGATGCGCTGCCGAAAGCATTTCATCATGCACAAAAACAGCAACTGCCTTATGAGGTGAGAACGGCTCCCTTGATGGCATATTTACTCGATGCACCTTAGCTGGTTTTATTGGCGCCTCAGCAAATAATTTCGCTTCAAGCACTTCCATACTCGCATCAAACGGACAGTTGATTTTGCAGGTTGCACAATATTTTTCACCCGTGTGGCGCGCCAAGTTTTCTTTATTAAAAAAATAGGGTTTTGAGCTAAAAAGTGAGGCTATCCACTGCCATGACAAATGATTAGATGCCTTATCGCCATCCAATAAATAGTTTTCATACCAATCGGCTGCTTCACGCCAATCTACTTTTAGCCAATGGACTAAATATGATGCGAACCATTTACGCGCATGATTATGCACATAGCCAGTCTGCGTTAAATCACGAATAAATCCATCCATGCATGGCAAACCTGTAATGCCCTGACGGATAAAATCTGGCATCAAATTATCGCCTAACGGCACTTTGGCCACTTCAATATCGCTAAAAATTTTATCGCCCTGCTCGTACCAAACACGGCGCCAATAATCGCGCCAGGCGAGCTCATTCACAAACTTCTCTGCTTTTGCACCAAATCGCGTGTGCGCTGAGTCCAAAGCTTCTTTTAAGCTTATGCATCCATAGCGAAAATAGGGGGAAAGCTTAGTCACCGAGCCATTTAAAAACTGCCGATTACGGTTATAAGCATCAATATCGATACTGTTGAGGCGCTTCATTGCCTCATGTCTACCGCCTCGCCACTCTTCAGACAAGGAAACGCCTATCGCCTGAGGAAACATACGCCGCATATATTGCAAGCGCTCTGAGCGGTCTGACGGGATGGTGAGTTTATGAGAGTGTGCCATTAAGATGTATTTTTATCATGCTAGGTTTTGGTACTAGTTTACCCCCAATAGGTTTATTTGGGCAAGCTAACGATGCATAGCATAACTCATTTACAAACAATCACTTATCACAATGTGTTGTATATTTGTTTAAGATAGGTAATTAATGCTAAGATATCTCGTGTTTTAAATATAAAAAGGGTGCGTTATGGTAGAGGCAATGTGGATTTGGGGTGCGCTGGGCTTGGTTCTGCTGGCGGCTGAAATGGCTACAGGCACATTTTATATACTCTGGTTTGGCATATCAGCTTTGTGCGTTGCTGTTGCTATTTGGATGTTTCCTAATATGCCTTATGCCATACAATTTGCCATGTTTGCATTACTCTCGTTTAGCTCACTCGCTATATGGCGACTCAATTACAAAAAAACTGAAACACATTCACGAGTTGGTCAGGCACAAGGCGAGGAAATCGGCCGTACCGGCACGGTATTTGAGGCTTGTGGACCAAACCAAAGTGGCAAAATTCGCTTTACCCAAGGCTTAATGGGCGCGCGCGAGTGGGCTGCGATTTCAAACCAGTCTATAGCAAAAGGTGCTGAAGCCCGAGTGGTTGCGGTTGAGGGCAACATGCTTAGAATTGAATCACTTTAAAAACTTTATCTCTAAATTTAGGAAAAAACATCATGACCACATTTAGCTTAGTACTAATATTCTTAGCTGTCATTGCCATATTCAAGGGTGTGCGTATCGTGCCACAAGGTGAGGAGTGGGTCGTGGAGCGTCTGGGTAAATTTGCAGGCGTGCTTTCACCTGGGCTTCATATCATCAACCCAGTTTTTAGCCATGTGAGTTATAAAGTCACCACAAAAGATATTATTTTGGAAATTCCCGAGCAAGAAGTGATTACAGCTGATAATGCAGTGATTTTGGCTAATGCTGTGGCATTTATTAAAGTTTCCAATATTGAGCGTGCTGTCTATGGTATCGAGAATTTTCGCGAAGCCATGCGCAATATGGTACAAACCAATTTGCGATCAATTATCGGTGGCATGGATTTAAACCATGCACTTACCTCACGCGACCGTATTAAAGCCGAACTGAAAGCTGCAATTGCCGATGAAGCACTAGATTGGGGTTTAACCGTTAAATCGGTCGAGATTCAGGATATTAAGCCATCTGCCAATATGCAGCATGCCATGGAGCAACAAGCCAGTGCAGAGCGTGAGCGCGTAGCTGTGGTAACACGTGCGGAAGGTGAAAAACAATCGCTGATTTTAAACGCAGAAGCAAGATTAGAGGCCGCTCGCAAGGATGCAGAAGCACAGATGGTCGCAGCAAAAGCCTCTGCAGAATCGATTAAATTTATCTCGGAAGCCGTTAAAGAAAATAACAGCTCAGCTACATTCTTGCTAGGTGACCGCTACATTACCGCAATGCAAAAACTTTCCGACTCTAGTAATAGTAAGGTAGTGGTATTGCCAGGTGATTTGGTGGGCGCAGTTAAAAATCTAATCGGCGGAAAATAGTCAGTCATTAAATTAAATCAGCTACCGCAGACTAAACATGCAGGATCGCGCGCCAATTTTATGGTGCGCCATTCCATACTTAACGCATCCAATAACAACAAACGGCCCTGCAAGCTATCGCCAATTCCCATCAATAACTTCAGTGCTTCTGCCGCTTGTGTAGTGCCTATCATGCCAACTAACGGTGAAAAAACGCCATTTTCGGCACAGCGCATTTCTTGATCTTCCCCTGCGTCTGGAAATAAACAGTGGTAACATGGGCTAGCCTCATTGACGAAAATCAAATACCGTAATCTGTCCTTCAAAACGCACTGCAGCACCCGATACTAGCGGTTTTTTTAGCGCAAAACATATACGGTTTAACGCATAACGTGTCGCAAAATTATCACTACAATCAATCACCACATCCGCATTTTTTACTAGCTCGCTAAATTCCGCCTCTGTTGATTTTTTCTCAATGGTTTGTACAACAACTTCAGGATTAATCTCGTGCAAAGTATGCTTTGCTGAAACTGCTTTGTTGATGCCTACCGATTGTGTGGTGTGAATAATCTGCCGCTGCAAATTAGTTAAATCGACATTATCAAAATCGCAAATCGTCAATTTACCAACGCCAGAAGCCGCTAAATATAAGGCTACCGGAGCACCCAAGCCACCAGCACCAACAATTAAAACATGGCTTTGGTTGAGTTTTTCTTGGCCTTCGTAACCTATCTGCGGAAGTAGAATATGACGGCTGTAACGTAACAGCTGATTGTCGTTCATTAAGGCAACTTACCTACTGTAACCATTCTATTCATAATTACATTACCTGAAATCCACACTACCAAATCGTCAAATGTATTTGCTCCATCGCTAAAATCATGATTAACGAAGGTTCCATCACCATCGGCATTTTCTTGTTCATCTACACTAACAGGAGGGATTATTGACCCATTCTTGCCCAATGAGAATATCAACACTGGTACATTGCTTGCCTCTCTAATCGCACAGATATTATCTGTACAAACTTGTATAACTCCAGCCCCTAGACCAGAAGTTGTTAAATTGAAATATGGTGGCACTGCGGGAGTAAAAGCATTGTTTACTCGGTATTGATAAGTTCTTCCCCATGGGTCTAATGACTTCAAACCTAAATCTGCCCACGGTAGATTTCCCCCTGTAGAACTAGTTGCGTTTGTATTCGCACAAGGCTCCTCTGTACCGTTACCATCCGTATCTGGGCAAGGTAGTCTTGAATTTACAACAACAAAACCTAGCAGTGCTTCCTTTATTTCCTGTAAATCCCTGCGCGCTGTAGCATTTCTACTCTGATCTAACTGAGCGGACAAGGGAGTAAGAAAGGCGGATACTAATAAACCTACTATTACCAGTACTATTGCTAGTTCGACAAGTGTAAATCCCTTATTTTGCAAATTGTTTATACTCATGGGGTCACCACTAAAGTTTTACCATTCAATGTCAAAGTTACTTGTTGTTGAGTTGCTGATACCATATATGTAGTTAATGGAAACCACCCGTTGCTAAGCAATGTTGCTTTGGTGCCAGTATTAAAAAATAAGCTATTTGTTCCTGCTTCATATGAAGGCGTCCCTAACAAGACAGGACTATCCGCTATGCCATCCGCATCCGCATCTGCGTAAGGATAAATACTATTCATAGGGTCTAAATAAAACTTAACTAGGCCTTGAGCATTATCGCCCCTCAATTCCCTAAGTATTCTTTTTGTCACCAATGAAAATAGCTCTGAATGCCTCACAGGGATTAACCTGTCATTATAAAAGCCTGCTATACCATTACTCACAAATGTATTATTACCATCATTATTTGAACCCTCTAAATAATGTATAACAGCTGCTGGAGGAGCCATAGACGTTGGTCTTGATTGTGCCAGCAAAGGGACACCAGCAGAAAATATTATCGCTACTGCGCTGTTAGGTATCCCATCTAGAGTTAATTGAGCAAGTGTATTCGAATTTATAGGTGAGGTACGAAAACCAGTAGAAATTACATACCATAATTTATCACCATTACCATCTCTAATATCTCCAATGCCTAATGTACGCCAAGGCAAGCGGCCTATTACAGGATTTGGGCTTGTACAGCTTGATAATGCCTGCCCTTCAGTTGCCAAACCAATTAGTGCTATATCTTCAGGACAAGGCAAACGACCAGGGGTGTTTTGTAGCACTGACCAACCAAGCAGTGCAGCTTTAGCCTCGGCCAAAGCTTTTGCTGTAACTAACTCTCTTTCTACTTTATATTCATTGCCTGTTAATGAATGTAGAGCATACGCGGTAAGCACCAAAGCCAATATTGAGACCAAGAAAATTAATGTGGCTCCGTTCTGCCTGTTCTGCCTATACTTTGAGACCTTATATCTAAGGCACTTCATCACCAATTCGTCCTGCATCGCCTTGTGCGGCATGACTTCTGGCCTCACGCACGCGGTTATTTTCTGGGTCGTACACTTGACCAGCCTTTAAGGTGAGTTGTTTGCCATTTGCTGGCAATTTAATTGGCACACGATTGCCATCCGTTGGCAATTTCCCCACCACAACATCTTTGTTACCTGAGTTTTCTTGCAAAGCTTTATCATTTACCCAAACAGTGCCTTTTTTGCCATCACTGCGTTTAACATAACCTTGCAGATTAATCGCATCAGGAAGTGCCACGGGTGCGGCTTCCGCAATATCTTCGTTTGGCGTGTTTACAACGACAGGCAGATTTTTTTTTGTCTGCCTTAAGTAATCTAAATTGCTGCGCTCGGCAGGGGTGGTAAATAAACGCCCAATTGGCTCTGCAGCCACCGCCGCGCTTACTCCAATAAGCTGCATAACGACTAAAATTAACAAAGCCGAAACTCTCACTATAAAGCTCCTGTCAATTGGGGGTCGCGCAGCGTTAACCAATCAATTTCACATATCGCTCTTAAGTTTGGCGCTATATTTTTAGAGTTCACAACCGCTCCTACCGGGCGCGAAATTTCACAATCTCTCACAATAAAAGGTGTGGTTTGCTCTTGCAGGCCATCTAGCAGACTTAAGATATCGCCTTCGTGTAGCATGTCTAAATTGAGTTTCATAATAGAACGATGCAATACAAAATTACCCATATTCGGTATAAAAGTTGGCTTATAGTTTTCTTGTAGTCCAATTTGGTAATCAATACTGAACAATTTATGTTGTGTGTGTATTTGACGTAAACGCTCTATCCACTCTATCCGTCGTTCTTCGCCAATAAATCCAGTCTCCAATAAATCATTATAAATTGGCAAATATTGCATAATGGCCTCTTTCTCTTGTCCCGAAGAAAGAAACTTTTGTTGTGCTTGGTTAAATAGGTTTTGTTGTGTCTGTAAAGCAGTTTCGTATTTGGTTTGATATTGATCTGCCAAGCTTACCAGCAAACCTACGATTACTAGGGCGGCACCCAGCCCTAATATTGGCATGCGTAACTTGCGCCAATCTTGTTGCGTTAATTTCATGGCGCTACCCCATTATTAACAGCCTTTAAAACCACCTTCAGTTTAAATATTGCGGGGGTACGTTCTGCCGTGCCCTCATCGGTGGTGCTACCTTGCAAATTGGCAAGCGAGCTCACATTTACAGGCTCTTGCAATACAATGACCTGCTCAACTAGGTTATTTTCACGCAAGCGATTCGCCAAGCGACTCACACTACTTAGCGCTGCACGATAATCGCCGGTAAATCCTTTAATTTCTGCATTTACAAAAGCTATTTGCATCAATTTGGTGGGATCACTAGTCGCAACATTTGTTGTCACCGTGCCAGCCTGCGCATCAGGTTTTTCAATACCCTCGTCTTTAACATCTACTTGGTTGCTCAAAACCCAGCGTATTCTATTAAGTGCAATTTCTGGTGAATCCTCACATGCTTTGCTTAGCAGCTGCATAAATTCACGCGGTGTTTGATTATTATTTTTAATCGTTTGCGCAATTTCGGCTGCCACTTTTAACTCGTTGCTCGGTATAGGTGTAATAGGGAAATTTTGTGAAACTTGCTCATACTTCTGCAGTTGCTGTTGCGTTTGGGCTGCAACTTCTGCAATTTTATTTTCTTGCTTGTGCCCTAACCATAAATAATAACTCGCTAATAAAACCCCACCGGCAAAAACAGCACCTATCGCAAAATTTATATTGCGGCATATGGTATTTAGACTATGGGTTTTAATTAATGACTCTGGCGCCAGGTTATCAGGTATGCTGCCATTTGCCAGCAGTTGCATGTGTAGCAGTTCTGGGTGTGCAGTAACAATTTCTTGCGCAATATGATTGTTTTTGGCAAAAGCCAGTATATCAACAGTTTTACACTCAAAGCCCTGATCTTGACTAATGCTTTTAGCAATCTCTTCGTGCGATTTATCAAATGCTGGTAGCACCATTTGTAGCGCTGTTTCACCTGCAATCAAACGCTGGCTTAACAAATATAGCCGTGTTTTCTCAATTTCTACCAAATAAAAATAGGCGAGCTGATTGGGCTTTATATTTTCCATTGGCACCAAACGACTCATACGTAATCGGCCATTATGCAAAAACGTTTGGCGCAAGCCAGAAGTAAGGCGCTCACATAACAAAATATTTGGCGCCATCAATTTCATTTGGCGCACCATTACCTGGCTAATCATCGGCAAGATATACACGCCCACCAGCGGCGCATGTGCGGCCTGAATCACATCCATCCAGCTTTGCAAAAAGTCCGAATTGCTCAGCGCTACAAATAAAAAGTTATCATCTTTACGTTTATCGGTTGCGCGATTTATAAAATGCGCGGTTCGATAGATGCTGTTTCTATTAAATTGATTAAGCTTTCTATCTACAATTTCGCGTCGCGCGCTACCAGTTGTATGGGGCAAACTTTCTAACTTGTAATCTTCTTCCACCGCATCAACAATTAGATAAATATTTGTATTTTCATGCTGGGCAAGATATTCACTGAATGCCGTATGGTCTTCATCTTGATTTGCAAAAACTGTATGCGATTGCAATTTTGTGCCATGCCACAACCCAGCAACCAGGTTATTGTTGGTGGCACATAAAATTAATTTTTTAGATTGTGCAAACATTACGGTTTCGCTTGTTTTAAAGTTTCATTTTACTGAACGAATCATAAACCGGGCCGAGAACTGAAACCATTATAAATGCTAAAATCAAACCCAAAATTACTGTGAGTGCAGGCTCTAATAACTTCAGCATTTTTTGCATCAATTCGTTTACATCCCTATCGTAAAAATAGCTAATATTTAACAACGACTTATCTAAAGCGCCAGTATTCTCTCCTACTTTAATCATGCGCACTACCAGTGGTGGAAACAAGCCCGCATTTTTAAAACTCTCTGACATGCTGTCTCCAGCGTTAATTTGTGCATGAGCACGACTTAACGCATCTGCGACTACTTTATTGCCAACGATATTCTCACAAGTTTTAATTGCCTGCAAAATGGGAATACCCGTTTGATACATAAGCGCAAAATAGCGGGCAAAACGCGCCATAATTATTTTATTCAAAATCTCGCCTGTTATTGGTAAGTTAAGTTTAATGTAATCAAACTTGTATCGTGCATCTGGGCTTTGTTTAACCCATGTTACAACCCCGGCTGCAACAACCAGCGGAAGCGTAAATATCAACCACCAATAATTTACAAATGCATTAGAAATAAAAATCAATATTTTGGTTTGAATTGGCAACTCCTGCCCTAGGCTACTAATAAATTTAACCATTTCAGGCACCAAATACACCATCAAAAAAGTCACTGCGCCTAAGACAACAATCAATACAAATAAAGGATAGGCTAATAATCGTTTAGTCTGAGCAAATAATTCATCCTGCCACTTAAGCGTATTGCTCAAATTATCAAACACCACCGACAATTGCCCCGTTTGCTCACCTGCAGCAACCAAATTCACAAAAACTTCATTAAACACGTCAGGGTGCTCTGCCATACCCTGAGAAAGCATCTTGCCGCCTTCTACCTCTGATGCCAGCGACGCCAATACTTTTTGAAAGTAAAGATTTGCCGTACTTTCACGCAAATCATTCAGACCTTCCAAAATTGGCACACCCGCGCTTGTAAGCTGCTCAAGCTGAAAACAAAACATCACTAAATCACGATTGCTAACTCTGTTTTTAGAAAAGGCACTTTTGGATTTTTCTGTAGATTTAAAAGTAATTAAATCCAAACCCATGCGCTCAAGGCGAATCTCCAGATCCGCCTCATTTAGCGCATCCATCTGCCCTTGTGCATGCAGGCCAGCTTTATCTATCGCCCTGTAGTTAAAGGTTGCCAAAGTCCCTACCCTTTAATGGTAAACGCGTGAAGTTAAATCAATTACGCGCATCACTTCGTCAATACTTGTGTAACCTTCTAAAATACGTCGTACTCCGTCATCTGCCAATGTACTAAAACCCTTCTCCAATGCCAGCGTGCGTAGCTCATCCAAGTGTGCCCGTCTCGCAATCAAAGCATCCATATCGGCATCAATCCGCAACAATTCGATAATCGCCATACGGCCTCTGTAGCCAGTTTGATTACAACGTTTGCAGCCTTTGTGTTTGAACACCTGAATCGCTTCGTTACGCTTTACACCTAAAATTTTACGCTCTTCATCACTCGGTTTATGTGGCTCCTTGCAATGCGGGCATAACACCCGCACCAAGCGTTGTGCTACCACGCCGATAATATTGCCAGCCATAATGTCAGGCGAGATACCGATGTCAGTTAATCTTGGAAAAGCGCCTAAAGCAGAATTAGTATGCAATGTTGTAAACACCTGATGGCCGGTCATTGCTGCACGGAAAGCCATCGTTGCGGTATCTTCATCGCGAATCTCACCCACCAAAATAATGTCCGGGTCTTGTCGCATAATCGAACGAATGCCATTAGCAAAATCTACTTTATTCACTTCTGCAACAGAAGTCTGTCGCATAAGCGAAACTGGATATTCAACTGGATCTTCCAAAGTCATGATATTCACATCTTCGGTATTTTGATGAGAAAGTAATGAGTAGAGTGTTGTCGTTTTACCACTACCTGTTGGCCCGGTTACAACCAAAATTCCTTCTGGGCGGGTCATCATCAGTTTAAGTTGCTCTAAAGTAGTGGTTCGCAAACCCATACGCTCTAATGGAATAATTGACTTCTCACGGTCCAGCACGCGCAATACGATATTTTCACCATTAATCGTCGGGTGTGTAGAAACCCTGAAATCAATTGGGCGACCACACAGGTTCATATTCAGGCGGCCATCTTGTGGCGAACGCGTTTCTGCGATATCCATACCGCTAATCACTTTTAACCGTACCGCAACACCAGGCCAATAACTTTTGTGCAAACTTCGCACTTGTTGTAACACGCCATCGACACGATAACGTATACGTAAAAAAGCAAATTCCGGTTCAAAGTGAATGTCAGATGCGCCTCGTTTAACCGCATCCATTAACAAGGCACCCACAAGACGTACCACTGGCTGTGTGTATTCATCACCGTCTGTAGCTAAGCTTTGATAATCAATTTCGCCGGTTTCTATCTCACGCAGAATGCCATCTACGGAAAGTTCATAACCGTAAAATTGGTCAATATGTTCTTCTAATTGTGCTTCGGCAGCCAATACTGGCTTAAGTTGAATTTGTCCGCCCAAGCATCGCACGCAACTGGTCTAATGCCACCACATTGAACATATCTGCCATGGCAACAATCATGGTTTTGGTAGCTTCTTCATAAGCAACCGGTAAGAGATGATAGCGGCGAGAAAAGTCTTCCGGCACCATGCCAAGCGCATCTGCATCAGCGATTACCGTGGTTAAATCGACACTTTCCTGACCGATCGTATGCGCAACCAAATCGCGCACCATGGTCTCTGATACAAAACCCAAGCGCACTAATTGACGGCCTAATGGAATATTGTTTTGCTCTTGCTCAATCAGTGCGATGCGCAGCTGGTCATGGCTAATCAGCCCTTGTTGCACCATCAGTTCGCCTAAGCGTAATTTACGTCTTTGTTCGGTCATGTTTATTCTTCAATTATTGAATCGAGTCAATCCGCGCCTGAAGTGCGCCGATATCAATTCCAGTAGCATGAGATTGCGCTAAATCTAGTGCCTGTCGGTAATATGGTAACGCCAATTTTGGTCTGCCCATTTGATCTAAACTCACACCCAAATTAAACGCATTTTCTGCACTTTCGTTAAGTCTGAAGGCATCAAAATAAGCTTGTTGTGCTGCTGGCCACTCATTTTGCTCCGCGTACAAATTGCCCAATGCCGTATGTAAATCCGCATCGCTAGGCGCTTTAGCCAACATTGACTTAATGCGTTTTTCAGCTGATTGTGGATCACTTTGCTGTTGAACACTCAATATTGCGCTCTGTGCAACCGTATTTCTTGGCTCGACCTCCAACACCTTGCTATACCAACCATTAGCATCCGCAAGCCTTCCTTGGCGTGTGGCAATGGCGCCCAAACCCAACATCGCATCTACATTAGAGCTATCACGTTGTAGTGCTTGTTTGTATAGTTTTTGTGCCTCGTTATCGTTACCCGCGTTATAAGCCTCGTAAGCGCGCATCACCATTGGGTTCACTGCATCTTGCGGCTTAGATTGCGAAACCTGTATCGAGGCACTTTCTGAGGCAATGGCTTTATCCAATTTTACCGATTTTGATTTGCCATCTTTTCTTGAACTTACGATAAATTCATTTGCATCTTGCGCATCATCAATATCAGCAACAATTTCATCATCAATATCCACTGGTCTATTTTTCTGTTTTTGTGCAAGTTTCTCAGGCTCCCTTGGCTCAAAAACTTGTGTTGATTCAGACGCTTCTTCGACTGAATCCATCTCTTGCAAGGGTTCTGGCACCTGCGCCTGACTTACCTGCGGCACAATTGTTTGCGTTGGCTGGATAGCAATCGGACGTGGTGGAATAACAATATCAGGCGTACCGTCCACAAACTGGTAGTAATAGGTACCCATTGCCAACATCGCAATCAAACCAGCGCCGGCAATTACAGCAAGCTTGGTATTTTGATGTGTTGCCTCGATTCGCTTGGCAGTAAAAACTTTTGCAGCCTGTGCAGGTGTAGAACTTACTGTTTCCTTATCCAACAAGTACGGCTGGCTTGGCCTAGATAAAGTGGCTTCTGCAGCTATTTTTTCTTTAGGACTTTCATACTCTCTAAGAGATACTTCTTTTTGCGCCATTGCCGCTGCGCTTCCTAGAACTGAAGTCGGGATAGCATCTAATTCTGAGGTTAACTCATCCAGCAGGGGAGTTTCCGGAGGACTCAGCGACAACTCTGAGCCTGCTTTGGCTACTGCTAATATTTCAGCATTGTCATCTTCGGCTTTTAAAGCTTTTGGGAGCCTTTCACGGCCTTTTTTATTGGCTTCATTCTTGGCGCTTTTTGCTTGAGCTTTTTCTGCTTGCGCCTTATCTAATGCTTTAATCAGTAAACTCATGGACCATTTGACCCATTAATCAATTCGCGTCTTCTAGCGCTTTTTCCAGCTGTTGCGCAGGTAGATATTGCTTATAGGATTGCAGCTCATCGCTCTCCAAGCTCGCATTACCAATCACCGTCGGACGCAAGAAAATAACCAGCTCAGTTTTACGTGTTGCATCGTTTTTGCCTTTGAACACATTACCAACGCCAGGCACTTCTGCTAATCCTGGAACTTTATCTGTATTTCGTTGAATCTCGTCTTGCATCAGGCCGCCCAGTACTGCCGTATTACCGCTATTTACCTGCAAGACCGACTCCATCTCGCGCACTTGAATTTGTGGAATCAAACTTTGAATCGCAAGTAATTGTGGATTCGGGTCGCGCACAAAGCTTAACACTCTAGAAATTGTAGGCCTCACATTGATGTTTACATTACTGCCATCATTAATTTGTGGTGTCACACTCATTACCACACCCACAGGCACAGTATTTGGCGTGGTTGTTATAGTAGATAACACCCCACCTCCCACAGCTGCTTGTGACTGCTGTGCCTGTACGGTGAAATATACTAAGTTATCCACCACCTTTAGCACGGCAGTTTGGTTGTTGAGTACCATCAACTTAGGACTTGATAGGACTTTGGTATCGCCAAATTTTTTCAATAATGTAATCGAGGCGGCAATATTACCGACCGCACTTACTGGATTTAAGTATCCAGCAACGAGGCCAGCTGCTGAAGGTATGCCAAGTGCGTTTGCATCGCCTTGTGTAAATGCACCCGTTGTCGTATTAAAATTTACCCCTTTTGAGCCTAATGTTTGTCCAAATACAAATCCACTGTTACCAGCATTATTTAAGCGGCTCCAATCTATTCCAGCTTGAAAGCTATCATTTAAAGTCACCTCAACAATCGTTGCTTCGATTAGCACTTGTTTTTTTGCACTGTTCATTACTCTATCAATAAATTCTTGCACTTTTTCTTGCTGCTTATTAGTAGCACGCACGCTAATCACACCCGTTTCAGGATTGGCAATCACATTTGCAGCAAATAAGGTTTTGTATTCCGAGCGTTGCTCTTCGCGCTGTTCACTGTCTGCTTTATTTGTATCTGCTTGCGCTTTAGTGCTTTCAGCACCGCTTTTTTCGTTGACCGATTTATCACCCACACTGCCAAAACGCGTCACTATGACCTCTTTATCCGTTTCTGCCAGCAAGTCTTTAATATTTTGTATCAGCGATTCCCAAAGATGATTTTTGGATATGCTATCTACGGATGTACGTGAGCTGTTATTTGCACCATTGCCAGAAGTGCTGGTAGTTGTTGACTGTCCACCAGAACTGGTACTCGCACTTTGCCCTGTGCTAGAAATTTCACTAGCCGAGCCAATAAACCCCTTGGTATCGCGTGACATATTGACATAGTCCACTTTATAAGTGCGCAGTACTGGCTGATCTGGCGTAATGTAGAGCACATTGTTTTCCATTTTGTACGTTAAATCGACCTGCCTAGCAAGCCGCTCCAAGATGGCGGGCAACGTTTGATCCACTGCGTTAAGGGTGGCACGTCCCTGAATGGAAGGATGAATGTCGATGTTGAGTTTGCTTTCACGCGCCAATGCGAACAGTATTTCCTTCACCGGCACTTCGTTTACGACCACACTGTAAGTTTGTGCTTTTGATGTGGCTTTTGGTGGAGGTAAAACGGGGCTTGGCTTTGCAAGTTTAGGAATCGGCGCAGCATCCATATCTTGGTTGGCGTTTTGTTTGGTGGTAGCGCCATCGATATGTCCGGTGGAGGGTTTTATTTTTGTTTGGTGCGCACAGCCTGCCAGCACTACAGTAGTTAAGGCAACAAGAACTGTTATCAGATAATTCACAGCGCAAATATTGGTATGTTTACTAAGCACGGCGTGCTTTCTCCCCAAATTAATCGTCACACAGAGAGTTATCGCATAATCTGCATTAAATTGCAATACTAACTAATTGAAACTTTTATAAATTTACATTTTTTTGAATATTTATTTGGTTTCTTGTAGCACGCCTGCAATTGTGCGTAGCTGTGGATGATTTTTTTGTATCTCGGCCGGTAAACTTTGCATAGCGCGCAATGCTTCAAAACGATTGGCAAAACTACCGTACAAGACAGTTAAAAATGGTTTTTCGTTTACTTTAGTTCGATACACATAAATGTTGTCCAGCTCAATCTGCTGGCTTAGCACTTCCAAGTCGCTTCTAAGCTGTGCATCGCTACTCGCTCCCATTAGTTGAATGCTCACAGTTGTTGGTGGTTGGCTAACAAGCCAAGATTCCGTAGCACTTAAACGACGGCTTAAAATATCATCATGTGGTATTTCTGCTAGCACAGCTACATTGGATGTTGGCTGATTTGAAATAGGTTGAGCTGGTTTTGGTGTATTACTACTCTCGGCTTCTGAAGTTACTTGTTTGGTATTGGGAATTGCAAGTTTTTGGTACCATACGCTTGCAAAATAACCCAACACCAAACCCATCAGCAACAAGGCCGCCCACATCAAAAACTTGTTTTTTTGTGACGATGTTTTAGATTTTTCTAATCCAAATTCACTATCAGAAATTGCCGCCTGCACATGCTTGGGCGTTACCTGATAGACGTTCTCGGCAAACGCTGCCAACAACGATTTATCTGCCAGAATATTCACGCGACGAACCAAGCCCTGAGCGGCATTTGAGAGCTTTTTAATCGCGGCTGGTGTAAATAAATGCGGCCCAAAATAACCTGCCGCACGTAATCTGAAAATCAGATACTCCCCAATCTCACTCGATTGCAAAGGCATTAAATTAAAACTGTGTGTGATGCGCTCACGTAGCTGTCTGATATTAGTTTCATTCAGATTTTCGTCCAGCTCAGGCTGCCCAAATAAGACAATCTGCAAAAGTTTGTCATGATTTGTTTCCAGATTAGAAAGCAACCTGATTTCCTCGAGTGTAGCGAGTGGCATGCCTTGCGCTTCTTCAACAAAAATTACCACTTGCTTACCAGCAGCATGTCTTTTTAACAAATGATTTTGCAGACTTTGCATCACTTTAAGACGATCTGCGTTCTTAGGGAGCTTGAGTTGCAACTCAAAAGCAATTGCATGCAGCACATCTTCTGGGGCCACGCTAGGGTTGGCCAAATAAATACTCTCAATGCGGTCTGGCAACATGGTTTGCAACATCCGGCAAAGCATGGTTTTGCCGCTGCCCACTTCTCCAACCACCTTGATAATACCTTCGCCATTTTGTATGGCATAAATCAGCGCGTCCAATACTGCGCCCCGATTACCTCCGGTGAAAAAAACTTCGGTATTCGGGGTGATTTTGAAAGGCGGTTCTTTTAAACCAAAGTGGGCGTAGTACATGTGACCTTAAGTTATTTTTCTTCCTGCAGCTGGATGCGACTATATAAGGTAGTGCGATTGATTCCCAATAGTTTTGCCGCTTGACTCAAATTACCATGAGTAATACGCATTGCCGCATCTACGTAGGCTTTTTCCCATTGTTTTAATACTTGATCTAAATTTACGTTAGCATGATGCTGCAAATGCTGCAGCGCATATCCAGCCACATCGCCACTTGCCACTCCCGGCGCAATATCTACTTCGTTTTGTCGCGATAAATCGAACTCTGCGGCAAGTTGCGCCTCATTTACTGTTTGTCCGGCGTATTTTGCAATCAGACGAATGATAATGTTGCGAAGCTCTCGCACATTGCCCGGAAAATGGTAACTTAACCAGCGATTTTTTGCTTTTTCATCTAATTTAAATGATTGCTGCCCCGTCTCACGGCCGTAAAAATTATTAAAATGCTCTAACAGAACAAGGCTATCTTCACCCAGCTCCCTTAAGGGTGGCACTTTAACCGCAAACACGCTTAAGCGATGATATAAATCTGACCTAAACTTTCCATTACGAACTTCAGCACGTAAATCTCGGTTGGTTGCCGCAACAATGCGCGCTTTGCTTTTACGGGTTTGAGTTTCCCCAACGCGTGTGTATTCACCATTTTCTAACACGCGTAGCAATTTTGCCTGCATTTCAAGCGGCAGTTCACCTATTTCATCTAAAAAAAGTGTGCCTTCATTCACATCTTCAAAATAACCCGCATTAGCATTTGCCGCACCAGTAAAGGCGCCTTTGGCATGCCCAAACAAAATAGACTCCGCAAGCATAGGGGAGATTGCAGCGCAATTGACGGACAAATAAGGTTGTTTAATGCGTTTACTAAAACGATGGAAATTACTGGCCACGCGCTCTTTACCGCTTCCAGATTCGCCTTCAATCAGCACGGGGAATGGTGAATCTGCAAATTGGCGAATTTGCGTAATCAAGGTTTGCATCGGCAGACTTTCGCCAATCATGCCACCGTTTTTATCTTCGGGTTTTTCTGTGAGCTCAACACTTTGAACTTTTAACGAATTGAGTAAAAGCTCTTTTAAGCGATCAACATCACAAGGTTTGGGGATAAAGTCGAGTGCGCCTAAAGCAAGTGCATGCTTAACATTCACATCATCGCTTTGCCCTGAGAGCACATGAATCTTCATACTTGGCGAATGTGCAAGCAGCTCACCAATCATCTTAAAACCTTCGTCAGGCTTATGTTGCATGGGCGGCAAGCCCAAGTCGACCAAGGCAAGCGCTGGCGGCTCATCAAGCTGGCGTAGCAAACTTTTGGCTTGCGAGCGCGAATCCGCCACACAGACTTCAAAGTGTTTGCTTAGGACAAAATGCAATGTATCCGTAATGAGCGGATCATCATCGATAATGATCAACACGGGACGTGATTCAGCCATAATTTACCTCTACGTTAATTTTATTCTTATTTTTAAGAATACTATAACCTGTATAAAGGCTTCTATCAACGTTTAGGCCAAGAGGTGTTGTTTAAACGCCCTAAAAAATTAAAAATGACTAAATAATTTTAGCGTTACTTCGAATTACATTAACAAGCGCGCCAAAAATCATGACGAACTCTAACATTGTGAGCAATAACTGCTTAGTTTCGGACATCCCAGCAAAAAGATTTATCAATAGCGATAACACATTGACGATAATACCAATAAGAATAATGAGCCCTATCAATTTATCCCTGAGACAAAAAACATAAAATTGGGCAATAAAGCTTAGCGCAATAAAGGATCCAATTTTGATATCACCGCTTATACTTGCATTGGTGAGGCTTAACGCAATATACAAAACCACGAGTAAAAACGCAGCTGGCATATTTGCTGGTAAGCCAGAACCATCGTGCTTTAATCTTAGTGCGAGCCAAGCATGAGCTAGCATAGCATTTATGAATCTCACATTGGATCTCCGAATGTAGGTGTTGAATCGATGAATTAAAGCGCAACACCCTTTTGAGTGATGGCTTTTCCCTTACATTAAGATATCGGCAAGCACCGCCAAATATTTAAGCCTTTACGCGGTATTTTTTATTTATTTTTGCTAAGCTAGGTACTTTCACGAGCTTCACGCTTTTCTCAACCAGCTAAGGACTTAATATGCTTATGTGGAAGCGAAGATTAATATGGATTGGCGCTATTATTATGGCGCTACTCATCATCCCATTTTTGATTCCGATGAGCGCCTACACCAAGCAAGCGGAGGTGTTAGCAACCAAAGCGCTTGGAGTGCCCGTCAGTATTGGTGCTTTACGTATTGCGTTTCTACCCACCCCGCGCCTGAACGTGAGCGATTTAGTAGTGGGAAAACATCAGGAGTTAAGCGTGGCAGATGCATCGGTATTGCCTGCTATCACTTCACTATTTTCTGACAATAAAGTTATTTCCAGTATACAAATCGATAACCCCGTGATCAAAAAAGCTGCGCTGGATATTTTGGCGAACTTTTCGAAACAACCGAAAGACCCAACTAACAAGACAACAGTTAGCGTGCGCATGGTTGAGATTAACGATGCTAAGCTTGTTTGGCCTGGCATGCGCTTACCGGAAATCAATGCAGACATTCTTTTGGGCCCGGAAAATAAGCCGAAAGCAGCGAAAATTGAAAGTGCTGATGGGAAACTTAAATTTAATTTAGTTTCTGAAGGCGACCTAACATCTGGGCAAAATTTGCAACGCATCACGTTTAATGCCAAAGCGTGGACTTTGCCCGCAGGGCCTCCGCTATTCATTGATACGCTGAATATGGAGATGGTATTAACCGATAAGAAATTGAAAATTTCAAAAATCGATGGTGCACTTTACGGCGGTAAACTAAGCGGTGATGCCATTTTAACTTGGGGGAAAGTCTACAAACTAAGCGGCAATGCCAAGCTAAATAATCTTGCAGTGCGCGAACCTGCGCGCATCATGAGCAAATCCACTCGCGTGAGTGGGCAGCTTTTTAGTAGTGGACAATTTAGTGCAAACGCTAAAGAAGCCGGTCAATTGGCAGACAATTTACAAGCCAATATTCAATTCAATGTGAATGATGGTGTACTTTATGGCTTCGATTTAGCGAAAGCACCGCTCATGCTGGTAGGCCAAGGCAAAGGCGGTGAAACCAAGTTTGACGAGCTTTCTGGCTTGCTTGGCATCTCTGGCAAAACTTATCGATTTCGTAATCTAAAGGTTAAATCTGGCCTGATGTCGGCCAACGGCGAGGTAAAAATCAACCCGAATAAAAGCCTAAATGGTGAGGTAGAAGTCGAAGTTAAAAACAGCATGAAGATTACGGCCATTCCGCTAGAGGTGTCCGGGACATTAGAAAACCCGAGAGTATTCCCCACCAAAGCGGCCATTGCTGGTGCTATCGCAGGTGCGGCTGCTTTAGGTCCAGCTGGCGCGGGGCTAGGATTAAAAGCTGGTAAAACGCTAGATAAGCTAAAGGGGTTATTTGATTAGTTACAGCAAAGAATTTGGGGTGGCTGATGGGGCTCGAACCCACGACAACTGGAATCACAATCCAGGGCTCTACCAGCTGAGCTACAGCCACCATAGAGACAAATGGCCTGCCCGACAGGAATCGAACCTGTAACCCCCAGCTTAGAAGGCTGGTGCTCTATCCGGTTGAGCTACGGGCAGATTTAAGTTACGTGGTGACGACTAAAAAGGCAAGACCAAAAAAACTGGTCGGCGTGGAGAGATTCGAACTCCCGACATCCTGCTCCCAAAGCAGGCGCGCTACCAGACTACGCTACACGCCGAAGAGGCAGAAATATAGCGCAAACTGGCCTTTTGGTCAATTCTAATATGTTAAAATGCTGTTTTATTTCAAAATTTATTTAATTTTATTAAAGCATGACAGCACAAATTATCGACGGCAAAGCGATTGCCGAAAACTTACTGGGCGAAATTAAAACAAAAATTGCCGCCCGCCTTGCCGCTGGTAAGCGCGCGCCTTGCATTGCCGTGATTTTAGTTGGTGCCGATCCAGCATCTGCGATTTATGTGCGCAATAAGGTCAAAGCTTGTGAAAAGGTCGGTATCACTGATGTTTCTCACAACTTGCCAGCTGACACAACCGAGGCCGACTTATTTGCACTTATCGATAAGCTTAACTGCGACGACACGATTGATGGCATTTTGGTGCAAACGCCATTGCCGCCGCAAATTAACACCGAACACATCATCGAGCGCATTAGTGCGCTTAAAGATGTTGATGGCTTTCATCCTTATAATATCGGCCGCTTGGCGCTTCGTCAGCCCACGCTACGCTCATGCACGCCATTTGGTGTGATTAAAATGCTGCATGCAAGCAATATTGATTTAATGGGCTTGGACGCTGTCATTGTTGGCGTTTCTAACAATGTTGGCCGCCCAATGGCGCTTGAGTTATTACTCGCAGGCTGCACCATTACCAGCTGTCATCGTCACACCAAAGATTTGGCCGGAAAAGTTAAAAATGCGGATTTGGTTGTTGCAGCTGCGGGTAAGGCAGGGTTGATTCAAGGTGATTGGATTAAGCCAGGCGCCATTGTGATTGATATAGGGATTAACCGCCGCGCCGATGGTACGCTTTGTGGCGATGTGGATTTTAATGCAGCTAAAGCGCGCGCAGCTTACATCACGCCCGTTCCCGGTGGCGTAGGGCCAATGACGGTGGCAACCTTAATGGAAAATACCCTATTAGCTTTAGAGCAACGCGAATCCAAGACTTAAAAACGTAATAATCTGGTTACAAAATTACTTTTGCAATTATCTTTGCATAAGGCAATTAATAAGTGTAAACTCGCGCGATTAAAAATCTATAACTTACTAATTACCTTTTTTGGCGCGACATTTACTGCGCTTTTTTGGACACAATATGGCAGAAACACTAAACAAAACTTTTACTCCTTATCAGGCAAAGCCTGATGAGGAATACATGAACAAGAACCAACTGAATCACTTTCGCAAGATTTTAAATGACTGGAAATCTGAGCTCAGTCACGATATAGACCGCACCGTGCATACGATGCAAGACGAAGTCACGATGTTTGCAGACCCTAACGACCGTGCCAGTCAGGAATCCGACATGGCGCTGGAACTGCGTAACCGCGACCGCGAACGCAAACTCATTAAAAAAATCGATGAGACATTACGCAATATTGATAATGACGAATATGGCTATTGCGAAGGATGCGGTGTAGAAATTGGCTTAAAACGACTAGAAGCGCGCCCAACTGCGACACTTTGTATTGACTGCAAAACGCTGGATGAAATGCGAGAAAAACAAGTTGCCCACTAGGCAACTTGTTTTCGGCGTAGGCTAACTCGCGTAGCGACGTTAAGCGAAGCGGCCGAAACCAAAGCAAGAAAGCGGCATTTGATGCCGCTTTGTATTTTGAGTGAAGACTAACCTTTAGTTTATGCCGGAACTAAAAACAAGTGGCAATGAAAGCATAAAAAGCGACTTTCGAGTCGCTTTTTTATTTAAACCAATCGCCCTACCACCCAATATCCATGGCCTCTTGGCGCATAATAAAAAGCCCGCTTTTGCGGGCTTTTTATTATCAACTAACATTACTGTTGTGGTGCTTCTTCTTTTGCTGGTGGGTCAATCAACGCTTTCATGCTTAAACGCACTTTGCCTTTGTCGTCAATTTCTACCACTTTCACTTTGACGATATCGCCTTCTTTCACAAAATCGCTCACCGCATTCACGCGTTGATGTGCAATTTGTGAGATATGCACTAAACCATCTTTACCTGGCAACAACGAAACTACCGCACCAAAATCTAACAGCTTAACAACTGGGCCTTCGTAAATTTGGCCCACTTCTACCTCAGCCGTAATTTGTGCGATGCGGCGTTGTGCTTCTTCGCCTTGCTCTGCCGAAGTGCACGCAATTTTAATGGTGCCATCTTCTTCAATATCAATCGAGGTGCCAGTCTCTTTAGTCAGCGCTTGAATCACCGCGCCGCCTTTACCAATCACATCACGGATTTTATCGGGGTTAATTTTCATGACAATAATACGTGGTGCAAATTGCGACATTTCAGTGTTGGCAGTGCTCATGGCTTTTTTCATGATGCCCAAAATATGCTCACGGCCTTCTTTAGCTTGTGCCAATGCCACTTGCATAATTTGTGAGGTAATACCGGTAATCTTAATATCCATTTGTAACGCAGTCACGCCGTTTTCTGTACCTGCCACTTTAAAGTCCATATCACCCAAGTGATCTTCATCACCCAAAATGTCGGTGAGCACTGCAACGCGGTTGCCTTCTTTAATCAAACCCATGGCAATACCTGCTACATGCGCTTTCATCGGCACGCCGGCGTCTAGCAAAGCTAAGCAGCCACCACATACAGAAGCCATTGAGCTTGAACCGTTAGATTCGGTAATTTCAGAAACCACACGCATGGTGTAATCAAAATCTTCTTTTGCGGGCAACGCGGCAATTAATGCGCGCTTAGCCAAACGGCCATGACCGATTTCGCGGCGTTTTGGTGTACCAACACGGCCTGTTTCACCAGTAGCATATGGAGGCATGTTGTAATGCAACATAAAGCGGTCGTTATACTCGCCTTGCAAGGCATCAATAATTTGTTCATCACGGCCTGTACCAAGCGTTGCAACCACCAAGGCTTGTGTTTCACCACGGGTAAACAATGCAGAGCCATGTGTGCGTGGCAAAACGCCCGTGCGAATGCTGATTGGACGCACAGTGCGTGTGTCGCGGCCATCAATACGTGGCTCACCATTTAAAATTTGGCTACGCACAGTTTTAGCTTCTAAATTAAAGAACTCACCTTTAATTTTGTTGGCTTCTGCGGTTGAGGTATTTTCATTGATTAACGCTGCCATCACTTTAGATTTAATTTCATCTAACTTAGCTGAGCGCTCACCTTTTGCTTTAATTTGGAATGCAGCGTTTACATCTGCGCCTGCTAGTGCTTGCATTTTTTCAATCAACGCTGTGTCTGGCTCAGGCGCTACCCAATCCCATGCATCTTTACCCGCTTCTGCTGCCATTTCATTAATCATTTTAATGACTGACTGCATTTGCTCGTGACCATAAACTACCGCGCCAAGCATCACTTCTTCTGATAACTCTTTCGCTTCAGATTCCACCATCATCACAGCGGTTTCAGTGGCAGCAACCACTAAATCTAATTTGGTTTCGGTTAATTGTGTTGCTGTTGGGTTTAATACATATTCGCCATCAATGTAGCCTACGCGCGCTGCGCCTAATGGGCCAAAAAACGGAATGCCAGAAAGCGACATGGCAGCCGAAGCACCAATAATCGCAGGAATATCTGCATCAATTTCCGGGTCTGACGACATTACGGTCGCCACCACTTGCACTTCGTTATAAAACGCTTCTGGAAACAATGGGCGGAATGGACGGTCGATTAAACGGCTAGTAAGTGTTTCTTTTTCAGAAGGACGGCCTTCACGTTTGAAAAAACCGCCAGGGATCTTGCCCGCAGCATAGGTTTTTTCCATGTAATCGACTGTTAGCGGGAAGAAATCTTGGCCTTCTTTGACTTCACTTTTTGAAGTGACAGCAACTAACACAACGGTATCACCATAACTCACCAACACAGCCGCATCGGCTTGACGTGAGATTTCACCTGTTTCTAACGTGAGCGTATGTGCCCCATATTGAATACTTTTTTTTGTAATATTAAACATTATTTTTCCTTTTCAATTGCGGCTATTCACTACCCAATAACCGCTAAACAATAAAAAAAGCCGATGCATTAAGGATGCTATCGGCTTTTTGCTACCTCTATAACAGGCCGCTTAAAATAAGCAAGTTAGCCATTTATAGAAATTATTTACGTAAGCTCAAACGCTCAATCAGAGTTTGATAACGGCTTACGTCTTTACTTTTTAAATAATCCAGCAAACGGCGACGTTGGCTCACCAACGCTAGCAAACCGCGGCGTGAATGATTGTCTTTTTTGTTAGATTTAAAATGCTCAGTAAGATAAGTAATACGGCTACTTAAAAGTGCAACTTGCACTTCTGGACTACCTGTATCACCTTTTTTTTGTTGAAACTCGCTAACGATTTTAGCGCGCTCAGCTGCAGTTGTTGCCATGTTTTTTCCTTTATCTTGAAGTCTTGTTCGTCAATGTAAAAGCAGGTGTTTATTGACTTCCCGCAAAAACATTCTATCTACAGAAATTGTAGAGCGCGCATCATAGCTGTTTTTTAAGTTTTAAACAAGTAAAATATGACTTAAGTATTGGTTTTTTCAGCATTTTTTACTACTAGACGCTTTGGCGCTATTTTGCCATCGTCCTGTAAAAAACCTAAGCCTAAAAATTGACTATTTTCGTCGTAAAGTCGCAACTCACTTTTTGGAATTTTGCCAGCTTGCCAAACGGCTTGGCCCCGCATTAAAAAGTAAGCGGCATCTGCGTTTAAAACCACTCGCGGCAAACTCTCAATGGCTGAATCCACTGGCAAAAGCTGCGCATCACGTGCCTCAGTTGTCATGGCTTCCAGTTGCTCGATTGTCACCGCTTGCGCAAGCTTATAACCAGCCGTTTCGGTGCGGCACAAGCCGATTAAATGTGCGCCGCAACCAAGTGCTGTACCGATATCTTCCGCCAATGTACGAATGTAAGTGCCCTTGCTACATGTCACGGTGATTTGCGCTGTGTCAACGATAAAGTTATTGATAACGATATTTTTAATAAAAACAGACCGTGCCTGGCGAGCAATATCCACGCCATTCCTGGCATATTCGTACAGCGCCTTTCCTTCATGCTTTAGCGCAGAATACATAGGTGGAATCTGCGAAATTTCGCCAACAAATTTCGTACAAGCGGTTTCAAATTGTTTGGACGAGACGTTAACTGGAGAAGTTGTTAAAACCTCACCCTCTGCATCACCCGTTGTTGTCGTTTTGCCCAGTTTAATCGTCGCCACATAGGTTTTATCGGCATCAGTCACATATTGTGCAAACTTGGTTGCCTCACCCAAACAAATTGGCAATAGCCCAGTGGCAAGGGGGTCGAGTGTGCCGGTGTGGCCGGCTTTGGCGGCTTGGTATAACCATTTTACTTTTTGCAAAGCCTGGTTAGAGGAATAGCCGAGCGGCTTATCGAGCAGAATAACGCCATTTACGGCGCGTTTGATGCGTTTGAATTGCAAGGGGATTAGGACTTATTGGAGTTGTTTTCGGGCGCCAGCGCTTCGTCAATCAACTTGCCCATTTTGATACCGTAGTCGATGGAGGCATCATACACAAAATGCAGCTGTGGCACTTTTCTAAGCAGCATGCGTTTTGCGATTTGCGTGCGTAAAAAGCCGGCGGATTTCTCCAAGCCTGCTTGCAATGCTGGCGTACCTGCTTGCGCGCTATAAAAAACTTTGGCATGCTCCATGTCGCCGGTCACTTCAACTTCGGTAATCGTCACCATACCAATGCGCGGGTCTTTCACTTCAAACTGTAACAAATCCGCCAGCTCACGCCGCATTTGCTCGGCAACCCTATTTGACCTAGAAAATTCTTTTGCCATTAGAGCGTGCGGGCAACAGAAACCACTTCGTAAACCTCGAGAAGGTCTCCAACTTCAATATCGTTATAGTTCTTAAGTGAGAGGCCGCATTCAAAGTTATTTTTCACTTCTTTAACATCGTCTTTAAAGCGTTTTAATGAATCTAACTCGCCTGTATGTATGATCACGTTATCGCGTAAAACACGCACTTTTGAGTCGCGTTTAATCAGGCCATCACGTACATAGCAGCCAGCTACAGCGCCCACTTTAGAAATGCGGAATACTTCGCGGATTTCCACCGTGCCAATCATGGTTTCTCTTTGCTCTGGTGCTAACATACCACCTAAAGCAGCCTTAACCTCATCCACAGCCTCGTAGATAATATTGTAATAACGAACATCCACGCCGTTTGTTTCTATAAGTTTGCGTGCACCAGAATCTGCCCGCACATTAAACCCAATCAAAACCGCTTTGGACGCAGTTGCTAAGTTCACGTCAGATTCGCTAATTGCACCGACACCCGTATGAATAATATTCACTTTTACTTCTGGCGTAGATAGCTTTTGCAGGCTAGTTGCTAGCGCTTCATATGAACCCTGAACATCCGACTTGATAATTAGAGCAAGCGTCTTCACTTCGCCCTCGCTCATTTGGTCGAACATATTCTCAAGTTTTGCCGCTTGCTGTTTGGCAAATTTCACATCGCGGAATTTACCCTGACGGAAAAGTGCGATCTCACGCGCTTTTCGCTCATCGTTGAGCACAATGACTTCTTCCCCAGCACTCGGCACATCCGACAAACCAAGAATCTCAACAGGAATCGAAGGGCCGGCTTCTTTAATCTCATTGCCAGATTCATCTAACATCGCGCGCACACGGCCAAAAGTACTGCCTGCAAGCAACATATCACCGCGACGCAACACACCTGACTGCACTAGAATAGTAGAAACTGGCCCACGACCTTTATCCAAGCGCCCCTCAATCACCAAGCCCTTTGCAGGTGTGTTTTTAGGCGCTTTTAATTCCAGTATCTCTGCTTGTAACAACAAGGCTTCCAGCAACTCATCGATACCTTTACCTGTTTTTGCGGAAACTTCACGGAACATGGTATCGCCACCAAAATCTTCAGGCACAACTTCTTGCGCCACAAGCTCCATTTTCACACGTTCAGGTTGTGCGTCTGGTTTATCTATCTTGTTAATGGCTACGACAATCGGCACATTACCCGCCTTCGCGTGGTGTATCGCCTCAATCGTCTGTGGCATCACACCATCATCCGCTGATACCACTAAAATTACGATATCCGTTGCTTTTGCGCCACGCGCCCGCATCGCAGTGAAGGCCTCGTGGCCTGGCGTATCTAAAAATGTCACCATGCCGCGCGGCGTTTCTACATGGTATGCACCAATGTGTTGTGTAATACCACCAGCCTCTCCTGTTGCAACACGGCTGCGACGAATGTAATCCAATAATGAAGTTTTACCATGGTCAACGTGACCCATTACAGTCACAACCGGTGGTCGCGGCTCAAGAATCGCAGCCTCATGTTCTGTTTCTTCAAGGAAGGTTTCTGGATCATTAGCGGCAGCGGCCATTGCTTTATGACCCATTTCTTCCACAAGAATAATAGCGGTTTCCTGATCAAGCACTTGGTTAATCGTCACCATCATGCCCATGCCCATCAGCACCTTAATAACTTCAGATGCTTTCACCGCCATTTTGTGTGCCAAATCAGCTACCGTAATTGTCTCCGGCACCATAACTTCGCGGGTAATTGGCTCGGTTGGCGCATTAAACGCGTGTTGCTGATCGTCCTCGTCTTTATGTGATTTATGCTTGCCTTTAGGTGCGCGCCAGCTTGAGTTAACAGCAATCGCACCACGTGTTTTTAAACCACGCTTGCGGTTTTCGTTTTCGTTCCAATCTTTGTTATTGCCGCCACCTTTACCTTTTTTGCTTTCTTTGCTCTCAGGTTTGGCGCCTTCTTTGGCTGCTGGCTTGTGCAGTGTACCTTCAGTTAATTTTGCAGCTTTTGCCTTGCTGGCCTCGGCCTCGGCGAGTTTTTTTGCTTCCTCATCAGCGCGGCGTTGTTCCAATTCCTGTTTTTTGCGCAAATCTTCAGCTTGCATCGATAGTAGCGTCGCATGGCGTTTGGCTTCAGCTTCGCGCATGGCAATTTGTTCTGGGCTTAAGACCTGTTTTTTGAGTGTAGTGGACTTAGGCGCTTCGCTAACTACAGGCTGAACCTCAGGTGAAACAGGCACGACAGCCTCTTCAACAACGACAACAGGCGGAGCTGACTCAGCAACTGGTGCAGGCGTAACTTCCGCCACCTCTGGTATTTCATCTGAATCTTCACGACGCATCAGCACACGTTTTTTACGCACTTCTACCTGTATGGTGCGAGCACGCCCAGTACTGTCAGTTTTTTTGATTTCTGTACTTTGCTTGCGCACAAGTGTAATTTTGCTTTTTGGGGCGGCGGCACCATGTTCTTTACGCAAAAAATCCAACAAGGCAGTTTTGTCTGCTTCGTCCAATTTATCTTCCGCAGTGGTTTTATTTACACCAGCACTTTTCAGCTGCTCCAACAACAAAGCTGTTGGCAGATTTAACTCTGCGGCGAATTGTGCAACGGTTGATTGTGCCATTTACTGCTCCAGTTTCTACTTTTCTCTACTACTTTTTAAATGTCTATTTAAATCTTTGGGTTATTATTTAAACCAAGGTGCACGGGCCGTCATAATCAGCTCTTTTGCACGATTTTCGTCCATGCTCGTAAGCTCTACCAACTCATCAACCGCCAATTCAGCCAAACTTTCCATGGTAGAAACCCCCTTAGAAGCTAACAAATGCGCGGTTTTATCGTCCATACCCTCCATTGTAAGCAAGTCTTCGGCGGCCTCTTCTACCTTTTCCTCTTTGGCGATTGCTTCAGTTAATAATGCAGCGCGTGCGCGCGAACGCAACTCATTAATTGTATCTTCGTCGAAAGCATCAATTTCTGCCATTTCAGCAAGTGGCACGTAGGCAATCTCTTCCAATGTGCTAAAGCCTTCTTGCACCAAAATATCTGCGACTTCTTCGTCAACATCCAATTTTTCCATAAACAATTGGCTTACGCTAGAGTACTCATCTTGGTTTTTCTTGGCGGCTTCTTCTTCTGTCAGAATATTCAATGTCCAGCCTGTAAGTTCTGAGGCCAAACGTACGTTTTGCCCACTACGGCCAATTGCCAAAGCCAACTGATCTTCATCCACCACCACATCCATGCTGTGCGTATCTTCATCCACCACAATACTTGAAACCTCTGCTGGCGCCATTGCATTAATCACAAACTGCGCTGGCTCCATGCTCCACAACACAATATCCACGCGCTCACCAGCCAACTCGCTTGTTACTGCCTGCACGCGTGAACCACGCATGCCTACGCAAGTACCTACTGGATCCAGACGCTGATCGTTGGCTTTAACCGCTATTTTTGAACGCAAACCAGGGTCACGCGCTGCAGAGCGAATTTCCAATAAACCTTCTTCGATTTCAGGCACTTCAAGCTCAAACAAACGTTGTAAAAATTCTGGCGCTACGCGCGACAAAATCAATTGTGGGCCACGGCCGCTACGCTCTACGCGAGACAAGTAAGCGCGTACACGATCCCCTACACGCAGGTTTTCTTTTGGAATCATTGATTCACGCGGCAAAATACACTCTAAACGGCCGACTTCAATCAGCGCATTGCCTTTTTCCATGCGCTTAATTACACCTGTTACCAGGCTTTCATTACGCGCCAAGAAGTCTTCTAAAATTTGTTCGCGCTCCGCTTCACGCACCTTTTGCAAAATCACTTGCTTGGCTGCTTGCGCACCGATACGGCCAAACTCGATTGACTCAAGCGGCTCTTCGTAATAATCACCAATTTTGCGACCTTCTGCGCGCGAATCCTCTTCATCAAACTGATAGGCTGAGTTTTCTAACAAATCATATTCAACATATTGCCAGCGCCTAAAAGTCTCGTATTCGCCAGTTTCACGGTTAATCGCCACGCGAATATCCGCATTCTCATCATGTTTTTTCTTAGTTGCAGAGGCTAAAGCCAGCTCCAGCGCAGTAAAGATGACCTCTTTACCCACGTTTTTTTCATGTGCCAAAGCATCAACTAATAACAAAATCTCACGACTCATCGCAACTCTCCAACTAAAAATAACTACTTAAAACTGCGGGCTTAAACGCGCTTTATCAATGTTAGTAAGCACGATTTTTTCTATAATTCCATCGCACTCAATTTCCACCAACCCAGCTTGAAAGCCTCGCAAAATTCCCAAAAAATTCTTTCTTGTTTCTTTATTTTCCAAAATTACTGGCACGCGGAGTTTAATTTGCGCGCGCTCGCCAATAAATCGTACAAAATCTGCTTCTTTTTTTAGCGCCCTATCCAGCCCCGGCGAAGAAACTTCAAGCCTGTCGTAATCAATATCATGTTCTACTGCTAACACATTACCAAGCTGGTTACTCACCAGCACGCAGTCATCGATATTCACGCTGTCTTTCACGTCTTTTGGGTTTTGTTTATCAATAAACACACGTAGCAATTTACCTCGATTCGAAATTTCGAGATCTGCCAACTCATAACCCAATTGAGCGACTGTTTTGTTTATTAAAGCATGCAAATCTTGCACAAACTTTACCCTTATTACATACCCAGCAGAAACAAAAAATGGGCACAAAGCCCATTCCACTGCGCGCATTATACCAATTAATTCAATCAATTGGAATCACTTAAAACGTCCAATATGCGCTAATTATTAAATTTCAAATACTGTAACTACAAAATTGCGATATTCGCGAACTTGCGTTTACCCACCTGAGCAACGACTTGCGAACCTTTCTTTAGCATTAGCGTTCTCTCGGTAACTTTTTCCCCGTCTAATTTTATTCCACCTTGCTCTATTGCACGATAAGCTTCCGAAGTACTCTCTACAAGCCCAGCAAGCTTTAATAACTGTGCGATGCCGATTGAATCTCCCTCAACCGACACACTTACTTCGGGCACATCGTCCGGTATACCGCCTTTGGCGCGCGTTTGAAAATCTTGCAATGCTTTTTCTGCATCCGCTTTCGAGTGAAAACGCGCGACGATTTCTTGCGCAAAACGCACTTTGGTATCTCTTGGATTAGCGCCAGCAATCACGCTGGCTTTCCATTCGGCAATCGTTTCTATAGTTTCAAACGATAGCAACTCAATATAGCGCCACATTAAATCATCTGAAATCGACATGATTTTGGCAAAGATAATTTCTGGCGCTTCAGCCACGCCGATGTAATTACCTAACGATTTAGACATTTTATTAACGCCGTCCAAACCTTCTAGCAGTGGCATAGTAAGCACACACTGTTGCGCCTGACCAGCTTGCTTCTGAAGTTCTCGCCCCATCAATAAATTAAATTTTTGGTCGGTCCCACCAAGTTCTACATCCGCTTTTAAAGCGACAGAATCATAACCTTGCAATAATGGATACATGAACTCATGTATAGCAATCGGCTGATTACTTTTAAAACGTTTACTAAAATCGTCACGCTCCAACATGCGCGCTACGGTTAGGCTGGCGGCCAATTTCAACATGCCTGCCGCCCCTAAATCGGTGAGCCAGCTCGAGTTAAACACAATCTCGGTTTTATCTTTATCTAAAATTTTAAATACTTGGCTAGCGTAGGATTTTGCATTCTCAGCAACTTGCTCTTTTGTAAGTGGCGGACGCGTAGCGCTTTTGCCGGTCGGATCGCCAATCATGCCGGTAAAATCGCCTATTAGGAACAAAACATGATGACCTAAATCTTGAAATTGACGTAACTTATTAATCAACACAGTATGCCCAAGATGCAAGTCTGGGGCGGTAGGGTCGAACCCCGCTTTAATGCGCAAAGGTTTGCCTTTTTTGAGCTTTTCAACCAGCTCAGCCTCAATTAAAAGCTCATCTGCACCACGCTTAATAATAGCCAACGCTTGTTTAATATCGGTATTCACTATGTTTTCCGTTTAATAGAACACTTTTTACAATATGTTACTTTTTGTTAAAACTAAAATTCTGTTAGTATGGTCTTTCAACTCAGGGACTTGTATCGTTTTTTAGTAAATTTTTATGTTGCCTAACAAGCCAAACGCTAAGCTGCTCATTTTAACGCAAAACCTGTTTTTAGCTGCACGTAAAATTAAGTTACGTTGGATATTTATAGCATTGTTATTGCCTTTCTTAGGCATATTTGCGGCTTTTGGCACTGCTCCTGAAGAGACTCCTACCAACGTGCCGATTAAAACAATTGTCGAAGAAGTCAGCCTGCCGCTGGCGGCCACCTCTGTAAATCGCAATGAAGAGTTTTGGCAAATTGATCAAGTACGCCGCGATGACACGCTGGCAACACTATTTAAACGCATGACGATTCGCGATGAAGATGCCATAAAATTTTTAATGCTCAGCCCCCAAACGCGCGCGATTAATACGCAACTCATTCCCGGACGCACCATTGAAATTAAAACTAACCTTGATGGCAAATTACTACATTTAGAATATGAACTTGATAAAGAAAATATCCTAATCGCCGGCCTAACTCCCAGCGGATACCAGGTAGCAACGCAAAAACTTGTTTTGCAAAACCATCATATTTTAAAATCTGCCACCATCGTGGATACTTTATTTGGGGCTACTGACGATGCTGGCATTCCAGACCAAATTGCCCTACAAGTCGCTGATATTTTTTCTGGGGAAATTGATTTTAACGAGGATGTCCATCCCGGAGACAAATTTAACGTGATTTACGAAGCGTTTTATAACGCGGGCGAATTAATGAAAACTGGCAATGTGCTTGCGGTAGAGTTCATCACCAGTGGCAATAAACATCAGGCAATCCATTTTGGTGAAGCTGAAGGTAAGTATGCTTACTATACGCCCGAGGGCATTAGTTTACATAAGTCATTTTTGCGCTCGCCACTGGAATTCACACGCATTAGCTCCAACTTCAGCGCAGGACGTTATCACCCCATTTTACAGCGCATCAGGTTACATCAAGGCGTAGATTTCGCTGCGCCTATGGGCACAAGAGTTAAGGCATCCGGCGATGGCGAGGTAGATTTTATCGGGCGTCAGGGTGGTTATGGTAACGTGATTATTTTGAAGCACGATAACGGCATCAGCACAAAATATGGGCACTTGTCTGCTTTTGCCTCAGATTTACGCAAAGGTATGCGTGTAACGCAAGGTGATATTATTGGCTATGTCGGCAATGACAGGCTTGGCAACGGGTCCACACCTACATTATGAATTTTTAGTAAATGGTGCTCACCGAGACCCAATGACAGTAGCCCTGCCTACCAGCGTACCAATTGATAAAAAATATCAAAAAGAGTTTGATGAAAAAAGCTTGGACTATATGGCAAAAATTGAAATGTTGAACCGTAACCTTGTGGCTGCCAAAGACTGATATGACCGCGCAACTACTTATCGGCATTATGTCTGGCACCAGCTTAGATGGGGTCGATGCAGCTCTGGTGGCGTTTGACGGTGACAATTGCCAGTTACAAAATACGCACTTTTTGCCGTATCCAGACGAAGTAAAATCACAATTATTAGCTTTACATAAGCCGCAAAATAACGAGCTGGAAGCCGCATGGATATTAGGTTGCAGGCTTGCCGATTTATATGCTGAAACCACAGATGAATTATTAAAAAAAGCAAAAAAAACAGCTGCTGACATTAGCGCAATTGGCTGCCACGGCCAAACGATTAGGCACAGACCAGAGCTTGGATTTACGCTGCAAATTGGCAACAACGCTTTGCTGGCGGAGCTTACAAATATTACCGTTGTGGGCGATTTCCGCAGCCGCGACATCGCCGCTGGCGGCCAAGGCGCGCCGCTTGTGCCGGCGTTTCATCAAGCTCTATTTGCTGATAAGCACAAAAATCGCGCTATTGTGAACATCGGCGGTATCGCCAACATCACATATTTGGGCAAAGATGGAAGTGTGCTCGGCTTCGATTCAGGCCCAGGCAATATGCTGATTGATAGCTGGACGAAATTAAAAACTGGCAAAGATTACGATGCTAATGGCGCGTGGGCTGCGAGCGGTGTGGTGATTGATAGCCTGCTCGCCAATATGCTCGCCGAACCTTATTTTGCAGTACCGCCACCCAAAAGCACTGGTCGCGATTTATTCAATGATGATTGGCTAAAACAGCACCAACTTTACCCACATTTACGCCCGCAAGATGTCGCGCGCACGCTGACCGCGCTCACCGCGCACAGCATTGCCGATGCGCTTAAAAAATGTGGCGATGTGGACGAAGTATATTTATGCGGCGGCGGCGCGCATAATAAATTATTATTCGATGCCCTGCAATCTAATATCCATGCGGCTTATGGAACATCTACTTTAGGTACTACTAAAGATTTAGGTATCGATGTCGATTGGGTAGAAGCTGTCGCTTTTGCATGGCTCGCCAAACAATGCTTAAGCAATCAACCCGGCAATCTACCAGAGGTAACAGGCGCCAAAGGCCCGCGTATTTTAGGCGCAATTTACCCAAAATAAACCTTTCCCAAGCACATGCACCAAGCTGACTCATTCTCAAGCACAGATTTTGTGCAGCGAAAATAGCTTATTTTGATAGTCTTATAGGTTTGTAGGACTTAAGCTAAACAATTCGCGACATGATTGAGTATAATTAATCCAACAATTTAAATTCAGCATGACTTAACAATTATGGCCAACAAACCTAGCAAAGCCACTATTTCTTTTGATAATGGCGCCAAATCCATTGAGTTACCCGTACTTTCCGGTACGCTCGGCAAAGACGTCATCGATATTCGCGCACTGGGAAAAGAAGGTATATTCACCTACGACCCTGGTTTTATGTCTACGGCAGCCTGCAATTCAAACATCACCTTCATTGATGGTGAAAAAGGTCTACTGTATTACCGCGGTTATCCAATCGAACAACTGGCTGAGCATTGTGACTTTTTAGAAGTTTCCTATTTGTTGATGCATGGCGAACTACCAAACGCACAGCAAAAAACGGAATTTACAAATTTAATTAGTGGTCACACCATGTTGCACGACCAGCTCAGCAACATATTCCGTGGCTTCAGGCGCGACGCGCACCCTATGGCGGTAATGATAGGCGTTGTGGGTTCGATGTCCGCATTCTATTTTGATGCAATGGATGTTTATAACCCGCAGCATCGTTTGATTTCTGCTTATCGACTACTGGCGAAAGTGCCTACTATTGCTGCCTGGAGCTATAAATACAACACGGGCCAACCGTTTATGTACCCAAAAAACAAACTCAGCTATGCAGAAAACTTTATGCATATGATGTTTGCTAACCCTTGTGAAGAATATACGCCAAACCCAGTATTGGCGCGAGCATTCGAGAAGATTTTAATTCTGCATGCTGACCACGAGCAAAATGCTTCAACCTCGACCGTTCGCTTGGTAGGCTCTAGCGGCGCGAACCCGTTCGCCAGCATTGCGGCGGGCATTGCATCGCTATGGGGGCCTGCGCACGGCGGCGCGAACGAAGCCACGCTAGATATGCTAGAAGAAATTGGCGATGTGTCGCGCATAGACGAATTTATTAAACGCGCTAAAGATAAATCTGACAGTTTTCGTCTGATGGGTTTTGGCCATCGTATTTACCGTAGCATGGACCCACGCGCCTCCATTATGCAAAAAACCTGTTACGAGGTGCTTAACGAGCTTGGTTTGCATGATGACCCCATGTTTAAACTTGCGATGGAATTAGAGAAAATCGCCTTAGAAGACGAATATTTTGTCAGCAAAAAACTTTACCCGAATGTCGATTTTTACAGCGGCATTGTCATGCGCGCCATGGGCATTCCTAATAGCATGTTCACCGCCATTTTTGCGCTCGCCCGCACTGCTGGGTGGATTGCGCAATGGAGCGAGATGAATAGTGACCCGGAACATAAAATCGGCCGCCCAAGGCAGCTTTATACGGGCGAAGCCCGGCGCGACTTCGTACCGATTGAAAAACGTTAAATTGTTGACTGAACTAACTAGCTAAATTAGTATCCCAAGTACGATGTTTAAAAAACTTGTCCGCTATTTTGCTTATTTGCTATTGGTACTATTGCCATTGCAAAGCCTCGCTGCAGCCAATATGTTGGGTTGCAACAACATGACACCAACCAAAATGCAACAGCAGGTGCATAATATGCCCTGCCACGAACCAATAAATACGGGCATCTTGAAGCATCAAGACAATAAATCAACCTCTCATCATTCAAGTAATTGTCAATCGAGTTGCACTACGCTGTGTGCCAGCTTCGCTAGCTTTGCAGAGCTACCTAGCCCAGTTTTAAAGATCAGCTCGGTAGAATCATCCACAAAACTGAGTTTTTCACTTCCATCTTATCTGTCCGCAAACCTAGCAAACCTTCAACGCCCACCCATACACCTTTCTTAAAATTAGCCTTATTACGTCTGCAATTTGTAGCGTACTGCTCACTTTTTAAGAAAGGAATTTAAATGTTACCGCAACAAAAAGCCGTGCTATTGGGCATGGTGCTTGCAATAAGCTCGCCATTCGCCACCGCTGGCCCCATGGGCTTTAAAGATTCGTTCATGGCGATGGGCGACTTTAACAACAACTGGCGTGAATTATTTATAAACTATGCCATCACACCGCGCGATGCGTTTGGAATCAGCGCAACTTATATGCGTAGCGATGACAAAAGCAAAACGCGAACGCTCGAAGAGCTCACTTACACACGGCTTTTAAAACGATGGAATATGCCACATGCACAAGCAAACTTGTGGTTTATGGGCGGTGTGGGCGCGCTGCAAGGTGAGAATGAACAAGGTGGCAAAGATGATGATTTTGACAAACTCATGGTTACGCCTGGCGTTCAATTTGATTATGAAACTACCCGTGTTTACTTAGCCGCAAGCCATCGTTTATATCGCGCAAGTGATATCAACCATGATTTTACCAGTGTGCGTGCGGGGTTCTCGTTTTACGAAACTGAATATGACAAAACCCAACCCTGGTTTATTTTAGAGGCGCGCAATATGAATGGTTTGTCTGACAAAATTGAAGTCACCCCAATGCTTCGTCTTATTAACAAAAGCTTTTTTGTTGAGGCTGGCATTAATAACTCTCGTGAACCACGTTTTAACTTTATGTACATATTTTAATTTAAGGAAAATTCATGAAAAAACTATACGCTATTATTTTTATCACTTTTTTTAGTCAAACAGCTTTTGCCGTACAAACCATCAAGGCTAATGTGAACGGCATGGTGTGTGCGTTTTGTGCGCAGGGTATAGAGAAAAAAATGCGCGCGCTAATCCAAACCAAAGATGTGTATGTGAACCTAAAACAACGCGTTGTAGCAATAGAACTTAAAGAAGGGCAAAATTTATCGAATGACACCGTAAAAGATTTGATTAAAGACGCGGGTTACGAGGTAACAAGCATCGAAATAAGCGAGCATCCAGTGGCGCACATTAAAGCAGAAATGGAAGAAAAGAAAGGGGCAAAGTAAATGACTGGGAATCTTCTTGATGCCGAAATGGCAAGCCTTAAAAAGACTAAAGCGGCATCGTTTTTATCGCTTTTTACCAGCGGTGGAACCCTGATTTGTTGTGCGCTACCCGCTACGCTAGTAGGTTTGGGCGCTGGCGCTGCGATGTCCTCGTTAGTAAGTAATGTACCGCAACTGGTATGGTTTTCTGAGCATAAGTTAGGCGTATTTCTATTCGCTGGCATCATGCTTATTTTATCAGGGGCTATGCAATGGCGTGCGCGCACTTTGCCATGCCCAGCAGATCCTACACTTGCAGCAACTTGCCTACAAACACGCAAAACTTCAGTACGGGTTTATATCGTTTCTGTTGTTATATTTTTAATCGGCGGATTTTTTGCGTTTATTGCGCCGTTAATACTATGACCAATAAAAAAGCCAAGCAAACGCTTGGCTTTTTTACAACTTAATAAAATTTAAACCGAGAACGAACTACCGCATCCACAAGTGCTTTGTGCATTAGGGTTGCGAATCACGAATTGCGAACCTTGCAAGTTATCTTGATAATCAATCTCCGCGCCCATCAAGTATTGCAGGCTCATTGGGTCAATCAGCAAAGTCACCGTGTCTTTTTGCACTTGTGTATCATCTTCGTTCACTTCTTCTTCAAAAGTAAACCCATACTGAAAACCAGAACAACCGCCACCGCTCACAAATACGCGGAGTTTAAGGTCAGGCGAACCTTCCTCTTCGATGAGCTCTTTTACTTTTTTTGCCGCATTATCCGTAAACACCAATGGTGTTGGCATTTCTACTTCTGGCATATCGGTTACTGTATTCATTCCATAACTCCTTTAAACATATCTACTCTAACTTCGACATTAATCTAATTCTTCAGTTGCATTCTCGTCTAAATGAACAAGCTTGCCATCAATTACTGCACCTGTATGCATTTCGAGTGACTTGTAATGCAAATCGCCGGTAATACGTGCTTTGGTTTGCAGTTCAATAAACTGCCCAGACCTCACAGGCCCGACCACTGCGCCATTTAACACTATTTTTGCAGCACTAACCGAACCTTCGATACGTCCATTTTCACTCAAAATAATCGTGCTAGGCACACCATGCTGCTCAGTTACACTACCGCGGATAGCACCATCTACTCGCAAACCACCGCTAAACACTATATCACCTTCAACACGGCTATCAGCACCAATGAGCGTATCGATGCGACTATCAATTTTATTTGGTCTTTTAAAAAACATTTAACTTTTCCACCCGCTTTAGGCTAAACCATTATCTTGATCTTTTGCCATTAAGCATACTTTTATAAAAAAATAAGTCTTCTTTTATTTTAAGGTTCTCATCTTGAACGCTTGTAAGCTCTTTGGCAAGGTTATTATTTGTTGCAAGTTCAACCTGCAACTCACGCTGTGCCCCTATTAATTTGGCTTCTAATGCCTGATTTTCAAGAGTCTTTTCTTGTAAATTTTTGCGCACAGTATCAATATCATCTTTGTGCAGCATCCAATAAGCTAAGCCAAAACCAATTGCCACAAATAAAAATGCTAAAAAAACCTGAAAATACCAAGGCCGATGCGAGCGCACCGCAACTTGCTTAGCCGTTAAGCCAAAATGTCGGCGAACTCTACGACGGATAGGTTTCATATTGTCTCAAACGCTTAAGGCAGCAACGGCACAACATCCAAGCCGCACTTTTCATCTAGCCCAAACATAATGTTCATGTTTTGTACCGCCTGTCCTGCAGCACCTTTCACCAAATTATCCTGTACTACCAACACCGTTAAATGGCCCTCTGCTTGCTTGTGCAATGCAATCCGCAAGTGGTTAGAGCCACGTACAGAGCGGGTTTCCGGCAGGCACCCCACTGGCAACACATCCACAAATTGTTCTTTTTCATAGCGTTTTTCATAAAGCGCTTGCACATCAACGCCTTTAGCTTTTTCAGACAGTTTTACATAAACTGTAGAAAGCATGCCCCGAATCATCGGAATTAAATGCGGCGTGAATATAAAATTGACTTCACTACCTGCCAATTGGTTCAACTGTGCATTGATTTCGGGATGGTGTCTGTGCCCAGCTACGCCATAGGCTTTCATATTGTCTGAGGCTTCTGCAAACAACGTTGCCACTTCGGCTTTTCTACCAGCACCAGAAACACCAGATTTGGAGTCAGCAATAATCGGCGTGGAAAAATCAATCAAGCCACTTTCTAATAACGGCGCTAGTCCCAGCAAAACTGTAGTAGGGTAACAACCAGGGTTACCAATTACCTTAGCAGTTTTAATTTTTCCCCGATAAAGTTCAGGAATGCCATATACAGCATCTTGCAATATATCCGGGCAGCTATGTGGCATTTTGTACCACTTTTCAAACACGGCGGTGTCTTGCAACCTAAAATCCGCCGCCAAATCGATAACCTTAACACCAGCTGCCACCAGCGCAGGTGTTTGCGCCATGGCCACACCATGCGGTGTTGCAAAAAACACCACATCACATTTTGTCAAATCAACCGTTGCAGGATCAGAAAACGCCACATCCACATAACCGCGCAAACTCGGAAACATCTCAGCAACCTGTATCCCCGCTTCACCCCGTGATGTAACAGCGACAATTTCAGCCTTAGGATGAATCGCTAGTAAACGCAGTAATTCAACACCGGTATAACCTGTGCCGCCTACAATGCCTATTTTTAATTTTTCAACCATAGAATTCATGATAACAAAGTTTGCCTAACATCTAAAATCAATGCAAAATAAAAAAGGCCGCAACAGCGACCTTTTTTAATTTCCTGACGCTTAATCGAATTAGCGTTTAGAGAATTGTTTACGACGGCGCGCCTTGCGTAAGCCCACTTTTTTACGTTCTACTTCACGTGCATCACGTGTAACAAAACCTGCTTGTGATAACGCGCTTTTCAGCGCTGCATCATAATCAATCAAAGCTCGCGTAATACCGTGACGAACTGCACCGGCTTGGCCAGACTCACCACCACCAATGACATTCACCATAATATCGAAACTTGCTGTGTTGTTAGTAAGCTCTAGTGGTTGACGTAAAATCATGCGTGAAGTCACGCGTGAGAAATATTCATCAGCTGGCTTATCATTAACAATGATATTGCCCTTACCTGATTTTAAAAACACGCGCGCTACTGAGCTTTTGCGGCGGCCTGTACCATAGTTATATTTACCAATCATTCGCTATACCTTTTAGATAGTCAACGCTTGCGGCTGTTGTGCCGCGTGTTCATGCTTGTCGCCTGCATAAACCTTTAATTTTTTTGCCATTGCATAGCCCAGCGGACCTTTTGGCAACATGCCTTTTACTGCTTTTTCTAACGCACGACCAGGAAAACGATCTTGCATCTTAGAGAAAGTTGTTGTGCTAATACCGCCTGGATAGCCAGAGTGACGGTGATATTCTTTATCAGTCGCCTTTTGACCAGTCACTTTTAATTTATCGGCGTTAATCACAACGATATAATCACCCGTGTCGCAATGTGGCGTGTAGATGGTTTTATGTTTACCACGTAGACGGTGCGCGCAAGCGCTGGCCACGCGGCCCAAAACTAGATCTGTCGCATCAATCACGAACCAGTCACGTTTTACTTCATGTGTTTTTGCTGAAAAAGTTTTCATATCAAACTACCAATATTCGTGCTATTTAAAATCAAGAGGGCGGATTATATGCTTTTGCTTACAGATCTGTCAAACAAATTAAACGTATAAGACGAATCTAAAATGATTTTAAATTTAATCAAAAAAATTATTATTCAAGTCTGTGCATTTGCTGCCGTCAATTAAACATAAAAAGCCGCCAATATCTAGTTGGCACGTCAATTGCTTATTCTTGTTTTGTAAAGGTAGAAAACAATTTCTACCAATTTTAAAAATTAAACACACAACAAGAATATGTTTAAAGAAATGGGTACCACTATGCATCATAACTATAAATTAAAACGTGCTGTTGCGATTGCTCTCAGCCTTATTACACTTGCCTCTCAAGGCAATGCGTTAGCACTTGGCTTAAGCGATATTGAAGTGAAATCGCATTTAGGGCAGCCGCTTAAAGCTAAAATTAATGTGTTTGGCGCAGGCGAAATTAAAGACGCAAGCTGTTTTAAACTCGACACTAGTGACGGAAATAGCCACCAATTATCCCATGCAAGTTTCAAACTTGGCCCTGTGGTAAACGATGAGGCAACGCTTACCTTAACAACTGCACAAGTAGTTAATGAGCCAATTTTAAATCTGGCAGTGGTTGCCGATTGTGGCAGCTCTGTTCGCCGTGATTATGTTTTGCTGATAGACCCGCTATTAACTGCCGAAATTGAAAACACTGATGACGAAGTCTTGTCGACAATAACTAACGAATCGAAAGTTTCTACTGAAAAGGCTGTTGCAAGTTCATCACAAAAACAAACCATAATTACCACAGAAAAAAAAGCAAAAAAAAGCAAAAAAAAGCAAAAAAATAAAACACTAAAAAACAATAATCCAGATATCGTTTTGCATGTGCCAGGCGGTAGTGAAGAAAATTCACTCAATTCAGCAGAAAAGAATATCGCCACCCAAAGCAAACCAAGACTTTCTATCTCTGGTGGCAATCAAGCTGACGTGCCATTAGGAGCGGCTAATTTACGCATGGACAAGCAACTTACATTTACACCCGATGCAAATGCAGAACCTATTGCTGAAGATGTTGCGATGCAAGATGAGGTTACTGCGATGAACAATCGGCTTATGAATCTTGAAAAGCAAATCACAAAATTGCAGCAAGAAAACCTTAAGTTAAAGTCTGAAAACAGTCTTAAAACACAAGAAATTGCCTCAGCTAATTCATTTAAAGATAAAGCATCTAGTCTGCTTCCCTGTATTCGGTGGTGGCTTATTATTAGTAGGTGGATACTATGCAGTGACTTGGTGGCGCCGTCGCCAGCTTAAATTGCAAGCTGAAAGCACCGAAGCCATCTGGTCCGATCTGGAAAATGAAAACTTAGCCAGTGAAGAGTTTGATACAACAGAGGAAGATAACCTTTTTGCTGACATAGCGCCACGTCAAAGCCAAAGTACTGCAGGCAGAGAAATCTGCAGCCATGGAAGAAAGTTTTGAATCTACACAAATTGTAGAAGAGCCTATTTTGGTTGAAGAGGCACATCAGGGATTGGCCGTTTTAGATCACGCCGATGTGTTCTTATCGCATGGCCGCACCTCACTTGCCATCCAGTTATTGCAAAATCACTTGCTGGATCACCCAAAACAATCCGTAACAATTTGGCTTTTCTTGCTAGATTTGCTGGCTAAGGAAAATTTACAAGAGTTCTACGAACAAGTAGCCATGGAATGTAAAGAACACTTCAATATTAAAATTTCTGAGTTCGCTAAAGGTGACAAATCAGCCAATCACAACTTGGAATCTTTCCCACACTTAGCAGAAGGCTTACAACAAGCTTGGAACACACCGGCTTGTATCGTTTATCTGGACGATTTAATTTACAACAACCGTCTTGAGCCACGTGCCGGACTGGATAAAAACCTTATTGAAGAATTGCTCTTATTAAAATCGATTGCTCAGGAAAATCTAAACACAGCAGAAGTCATTCAATTAGATGAGAAAAAATTGGCCATAAAAGAGCAAAAAGAAGCGATTATTGCCGCGAAGAAAGCAGAGAAATTAGAACAAATGAATGAAGCAGTGATTGCAGAGCAAAACAAAGCTAAAGTAGGTGAAAAGCTTTATGAGTTCAGCTTGGTAGAGTGGAAATAATCAAAATTTGTGGCGGAAATAGTATTCTGCCACAACGCCTAGAAAAATCGCGAAACCTATCCAATTGTTAAACAAAAACGCTTGAAAACAATTGGATTTATCGCGATTTTTTATTAATTGATATTGGCCAATCGCTAATCCCATGGCTACGCCTAGCCCGATGTGATAAAACTTTCCAAAACCCAAAAAGCCTCCAACATAAAGAAAAATGCCAAGCATGGCGATATAACACAGCATAATCGCTGACACGTCATATTTTCCAAAAAACAAAGCAGATGACTTAATACCAATCTTTAAGTCGTCATCCCTATCCACCATTGCATACTGGGTATCATAGGCAATCGCCCAAAATATGTTCGCCACTAAGAGTACCCAAGCCAATGGCGGAATGTAGTCATTTACTGCAGCAAACGCCATGGGAATACCGAAGCCAAAGGCCACACCCAAATACGCTTGTGGAATTGCCAAAAAGCGCTTGGTAAATGGGTAAGTAACAGCCAAAAACAAAGCAGCGAAAGAAAGTAAAATAGTCGTTTTATTAAACAGCACCACCAAACAGAACGCCATTAAAGCAAGGCCAGCGGCCAATAAATACGCCTCACTTACGCTTACTTCACCTGTTGCCAATGGGCGTTTTTTCGTGCGGTCCACTAATCCATCATATTTGCGGTCTGCGATGTCGTTCATCACACAGCCAGCACTACGCATCAACGCCGCACCTGTAACAAAAATCAACAAGGTAATCCAATCAGGTATTCCGCGCGATGCTAACCACAGCGCAATGAGTGTCGGCCAAAGCAGCAACAAAATGCCGATGGGCTTATCGAGTCGCATCAAACGTTCATATGCGTCCAACTTTTTATCAATGCTTGAATGTTCATTTAATTAGGATTTGCGGTAAAAAGATTTCAGTGACGAGAATATTAGCGCAATTTAAACGAAATAGCAGAACGCCTTGCCCACAAAAATGCGGGTTTTTGCTCAATGTGCTTAGTTGTGCATAGATAAAGCGGATGATGTTGAGACAGCTTTTTGAATTCCAGCGGCATGCGTTTCACTTTTGGGTTTGCAAATAAAGTTGCTCCAAGTGGTTTGTTGCCGAGTAATCCGAGCTTATTCCATGGCCTCTCAAGGCAGTTCTAGGTAACACGCTATGTGCAAAAACAACAGATTGATTGTCACCTATCAACAGCACTTCACGAATCAGCGCGCGCTGGTTGCGCTTGTGTTGCAATAACGCAACTTCATCTGAAAAAGGTTTTGCATATTGTAAACGTACTTTTTTAACTGAAAAATTTTGATACTTTTCTGCAAGCGCGCAGTAAGCGAGCCATCATCAACTAGCCAATCTTGATAAAACTCAGCAAGAATCGGTTTTTTTAACCAATTAGTTCTGCGGCAATTTTTGTTTTGAATTTTCATTAAACTTTTACCAACTCAGCTCCGCTACTCAGCCAACGAGATAAGTGTTGCTCCACCGCTTGCGGCTCTTTTTCTAGCAGTATATCCGCTATATTTTTTGTTGCCTCCAGCAAATCCACATCGCGCTCTAAATCTGCAATTTTTAGCATCGGCACGCCGCTTTGGCGCGTACCCAAATATTCGCCCGGGCCGCGAATATTCAAGTCAGCCTGCGCGATTGCGAAGCCATCATTACTCTCGTAAATAACTTTTAGACGTGCTCTGGCAGCTTCGGAAAACTGTTTTTTTGAATACATCAAAATACAGGTGCTTTTTGCCGCACCTCGCCCCACGCGGCCGCGTAACTGGTGCAATTGGCTCAAACCCATACGTTCCGCATGTTCAATAATCATCAAACTTGCATTCGGCACATCCACACCTACTTCAATCACTGTTGTTGCAACCAGCAATTGAATCTCGCCACAGCTAAATTGTTGCATCACCGCCTGTTTTTCCGCGGGTTTCATTCGGCCATGGACAAGGCCAACGCGCAAATCAGGAAAATTGGTCTTTAAGTTTTCAAAGGTTTCGGTCGCGGTTTGCAACTGTAGCGCTTCAGATTCCTCAATTAAAGGACACACCCAATAAGCCTGACTTCCCGCCACACAAGCCTCGCGCACGCGCTGCAAAATTTCATCACGGCGTTCATCACTTACTAATTTGGTCACAATTGGCGTGCGGCCTGGCGGTAACTCATCAATCACCGAAACATCTAAATCTGCGTAATAACTCATGGAAAGTGTACGTGGGATTGGCGTTGCAGACATCATGAGTTGGTGTGGTTCAGGTTCGCCTTTTTTACGCAGTGCAAGGCGCTGTTGCACACCAAAACGATGTTGCTCGTCGATAATCGCTAAGCCGAGTTTTGCAAATTGCACCGCCTCTTGGAACAGCGCATGCGTGCCAATAGCAAGCTGGGCGCGACCACTTGCAATGTCATCCAACGCGGCTTCGCGATCTTTTTTGCTTTGGCTACCAGTGAGCCAAGCGATTTTTATGTTAAGAGAGCCAAGCCAAGTTTCAAACTTTTTATAATGCTGCTCTGCCAAAATTTCCGTTGGTGCCATCAATGCGACTTGCCAGCCTGACTCAATCACCTGCAAAGCCGCCATGCAGGCTACAATTGTTTTTCCGCTACCCACATCTCCCTGCAGCAAACGCTGCATCGGGTGAGCTTGTGTTAAATCATGACTAATTTCAAGTGCGACTTTTTGCTGCGATTGTGTGAGCGCAAACGGCAATGACTTTAATAATTGTGAAATGAGTGATTTTGAATGGTGCCATAGCAGGCGCATCAATACTGGCTCGCAGGGCATAGTGTTTACGCATGCTAAGTTGCTGTGCTAATAATTCATCAAAGGCCAAACGCCGCCATTCTGGCGTCGCGCGGTTTTCCAGCGCGTCCAAATTGGCATCGGGTGACGGATGATGCAAAGCACGAATACTTTGCGCAAAAGTTGGCAAATTTAGAGCTGTATAAACTGACGCAGGCAACGTTTCTGATAAATCGCCTACTTTAAGCGCGATCTCTACCGCTTTACTCAACGCGCCTTGCGTTAAACCTGCTGTGGTTGGATAAACCGGTGTTAGCTCTTCTCGCACAACGGAGTTTTCTGTTGCGGCTTTCACTTGCGGATGCACCATCTCGTAGCCAAAAAAACCATGGCGAACTTCACCATAAACACGCAATTTATTGCCTACTTTAAGCTGGTTTATTTGGCTTGGGTAAAAATGCAAAAAACGCAGCGTAAGCTGCCCGCTTGCGTCATCCAGCCTTGCTATTAGTGCCTTACGTGGCTTATATGAAACCTCTGCATGCACAATCTCGCCCTGAACTTGCGCCGAATCCCCCAGCCGTAAATCACGAATTGCCGTAATGCGTGTTTCATCAATGTAACGCAACGGCAGATGTAGGATTAAGTCTTGTAGATGATGTAAACCAAGTTTTGCAAGATTGGCGACAAGCGGCTTAGAAAACGCTTTGATGCTACCCAGATCTATATTGGCAAGCTGCGACAATTCAAATTATTCTAATACCATCACGCCGTCGGCCTCTACCAAGGCGCCTCTCGGCAAAGACGCTACACCTACTGCTGCTCGCGCAGGGTAAGGCTCGCTAAAGTACTCCGCCATAACGCTGTTTACCAGAGCAAAATTAGTTAAGTCAGTTAAAAAAATATTCAGTTTTACAATGTCGCTCATCGAACCCCCAGCGGCCTCAGTCACTGCTTTTAGGTTACTAAACACGCGATGTACCTGTTGCTCGATACCCTCTACCAGCAGCATGCTAGCTGGATCTAAGCCAATTTGCCCAGATAAATAGACTGTGTTGCCTACTTTAACTGCTTGTGAATATGTGCCAATAGCGGCAGGGGCATGTGTAGTACTGATAATTTGTTTTATATTCATGGTTACTCTAAAAAATTAATGCTGAATTTTTTCTTCGCTATACCTGCCTTTAACGCGGCTGATACGTACAACTTGCTGAATTTTGCGCAAATTGCGAATCAAATCGGCCAAATGAACGCGGTTCCGCACTTGCACTGTAAAATTTACATTTGAATATTGGCTACCATCCGGCTCTTCAATGTTCACGCTATCAATATTCGCATTTGCCTCTGCAATCGCAGTTGCAATCTTGGCCAACATCCCTGTTTGGTTAGACACCACAACATGCAAATTCACCTTGAATAAACGCTTATTATCGGTATCCCAATCCACGTCCAGCCACTTATCTGGGTCTAGCTTAAACTTACTAATTGCCGGGCAATCATGTGTATGAATAATCAGCCCTTTATCTTTATTGATAAATCCTAAAATTGGATCGCCAGGAATAGGTCTGCAGCATTGCGCGAACTGCACCGCCATGCCTTCAGACCCTTTAATGGTGATGGTATCAAGCGGTTTAACCGCAGCTGCATTTTCAGCATCAGCCCCACTTTGACCACTCGCCAATAATTGATGTGCCACCATTAAGCTTACGCGTTTGCCTAAACCAATATCCGACAAAATATCCGATTTATTTTTTGCGCCATAATCGCGCATCACCTTGTTCCATTGTTTGTCCGTAATATCCACAGGCTCAACATGCAACGCCCGCAAAGCAATATTGAGCATACGCTCACCCATGTGGGTGGATTCAACAATCTGCAAAGATTTTAAATAATGACGGATATGTGAACGCGCTTTTCCGGTCACCACATAGTTCAACCAAGCAGGGTTGGGCTTGGCAAGCGATGAAGTGATAATTTCCACATGATCGCCATTTTGCATTTCTGTTCGCAAAGGCGCTTGCTCGTGGTTAATTTTTACCGCAACACAGCTATTACCCACATCGGTATGCACTGCATAAGCAAAATCTACGGCCGTAGCACCCTTAGGAAGCGCTAAAATATTGCCTTTTGGCGTAAATACATAAACCTCGTCAGGAAATAAATCAACCTTAAAATGCTCTAAAAACTCGTAACTATCATCACTCTCCGTTTGGATTTCTACCAAACGTTGTAGCCATTGGTGGGTTTGCTGCTGCAATTTTGTTAAATGTGCATCAGTTGTTTTATATAGCCAATGTGCGGCCACACCCGCTTCTGCAATGTTATGCATCTCTTGACTTCGAATCTGCACCTCAATTGGTGTGCCAAACGGGCCAAATAAAGTTGTGTGCAAGGATTGGTAGCCGTTGGCTTTAGAAATGGCAATGTAATCCTTAAATTTGCCTGGAATCGGCTTATACAAAGCATGCAAACTGCCCAATGCCAAATAACAAGCAGATGCATCTTTTACCAACACACGAAAACCATAAATGTCGTTAACTTGCGATAATTTAATGGTTTTACCAGTCATCTTCTTGTAAATACTGTAAAGATGCTTTTCTCGCCCTTCAACTTCTGCCACGATTTTGGCATTTTTTAGTTGCGTTTTAATCGCGTCCAAAATCTTACTGATAACTTCTTTTCGATTACCGCGCGCCGTTTTAATAGCTTTTGAAATGACTTTGTAGCGATTTGGATAAAGATATTTAAAACTTAAATCTTCAAGCTCCTGAAAAATCGGGTTAAGGCCTAGGCGGTTTGCGATGGGCGCATAAATGTCTAGAGTTTCATGTGCAATACGTTTTTGCTTCTCTGCCTTCATTGCGTCTAAGGTTTGCATGTTATGTAGCCTATCCGCCAGCTTCACCAAAATCACACGCACGTCTTGGCTCATCGCTAATAACATTTTGCGAAAATTTTCGGCTTGTGCCTGCGCTGCGGTTTGCAACTCAATCTTATCCAGCTTGGTTAAACCATCGACGAGTTCAGATACCTGAACACCAAATAGCTCGCGAATTTCTGCTGCAGCGACTCCCGTGTCTTCAACCACATCATGTAGTAACGCTGCGGTGATTGTTGGAACATCCAAATGCAGTTTGGCAAGAATGCATGCCACAGCTACGGGGTGTGAGATATAAGGTTCGCCAGAATGGCGCGTTTGCCCAGAATGTGCAAAAGCAGCGTAACGATATGCTGCCCAAACCTGCTCAATATCAGGTTGTGCTAAATATTCTTTGAGTAGTAAGGTAAGCTGCGAATTTTCACTGTCGGCCGGCAGCAAAGGCGGCACAGCCGCTTGATAGGATTCCGCTGATGATTTAATCGCGGTCTTGGCCATGATTTTTACATTTAAAGCTTAAACAACGCCACGCTTCAAGATTTCCAAACCCACTTTACCTGCAGCGATTTCGCGGAGCGCAATCACGGTAGGCTTGTCGCGTAAGCCATGCATGCTCACTAGCGGGTCTGAGCCATTAGCAATTTGACGTGCGCGATAAGCTGCCACCAAAGTCAATTGAAAGCGGTTAGGAATATTTTCCAAACAATCATCTACAGTAATACGTGCCATGGTGTGCTGCCTTTATGTACTTTAAGTTAAATTTTGAATCAGCGTAGCGTGCCGCTGCGCTTGTTGGTTTAATGTGAGCCGCTGTGTACGGATGACTGCCGCTAAATCCTGCAAGGCCTCATCGAAGTTATCGTTGATTATAACATAGTCGAACTCCACCATGTGGCGCATCTCTTCGCGCGCCAAAGCTAGCCGTATGGCGATAACCTCTGCGCTGTCCAAACCACGGCCGTTCAAACGCTCATTCAATGTTTCTAACGATGGTGGAAGTATAAAAATACTGGTGGCTTGCGGATAAAGCTTGCGTACTTGTGCAGCCCCTTGCCAATCTATCTCCAAAATCACATCCAAGCCTGCCTGCAAGGCAGTATCCACGGCGCTTTGCGAAGTGCCATATTTAGCACCAAAAACATCTGCGCTTTCTAAAAAGCCGCCTGCACTGAGAATTTCTAAAAACTGCGGCTCGGTCACAAAGTGGTAATCTAAACCATTCTGTTCACCTGCGCGTGGTGCACGAGTGGTATGCGAAACCGACTTTTTAATTTGTGAGTGCTTTTCCAGCAACGCGTTTACCAAGCTGGTTTTACCGGCGCCTGAAGCTGCTGTGATAATAAATAAATTCCCTGAAATCATCTCGGTATTTTAGACGATTTTAAGAGATTCCGCTGTTTGAAATCCTATAAATTTACTCAATATTCTGTATCTGTTCCCGCATTTGCTCGATCAGTACTTTAAGCTCCATCGATATTTGCGTAGTTTCAATCGCCACCGATTTTGAGCCTAGGGTATTTGCTTCACGGTTCATTTCCTGCATCAAAAAATCCAAGCGTTTACCAACACTTCCAGCAGCCTCTAAAATACGCCTCACCTCGCTAATGTGTGCACTGAGGCGTGATAACTCTTCATCAACATCAATTCTTTGTGCGTAGAGCACAATTTCTTGACGGATACGCTCATCATCATTGGTAAAATGCGCCTCGTTAAGCTTTGCCAGCAGTTTATCCTGATAGGTTTTTGTAAGCATAGGCAGCATGGGTTTCACCTTGGCCACCAGCTTTTCAATTTCCGCTAAGCGCTCTAAAATCATTGCCTTAAGCTTTGTACCTTCGCGCGCACGCGCGGCGATCAAGTCTTCTATCGCCGTCTCCAAAAGATTTTTTATATCACTTTCTAATTGCTCGGCATTTGGCGCACTACTTGCGATCACACCCGGCATGCGCAAAATATCCAGCATGTTTACAGGCTGAGTGTGCGGAAAATATTGCGCTGCTTCATTGGCAGACGATGCAATTTGCTGTAACACGGTGTGATTAAGTGCTAGTTCACTACTTGCCGCAATACCTTGCGCCAAAGTCAAACGACAATCGACTTTACCACGGCCCAATTTAGCATTTAAAAGCTCGCGTACTAGTGATTCAAAAGCTCTACTATTATCATCCAGCTTAAGCTGGAGCTCGAGATAACGATGATTAACGGCACGCAACTCCACCAACAAAACACCATTATCTGTATTGCGCTCCTGCGACGCATATCCTGTCATGCTCAGTATCATGTGGCTTTATTCACAATATTTAATATAAGTCTTAAAGTAATTGATGATAATTGTATCAAATGTATATGATTTAAAGCGTATTTTATGCGAGAATAACCATAATTTAACTTTTTGTTGTGCTTATCGACACTTAACTCATTCAATGGCAAACTCTAAAAATCAAGCTTTGCCTGTCGGCTACATGCTGCAAGACTACATCATTACGCAAGTCTTGAGCACTGGGGGCTTTAGTTTTGTGTACCTTGCACAAGACCTGAACAAAAATATCGTAGCGATTAAAGAATACATGCCAACAGGGCTGGCGCTACGCGAAGACGGCGCAACAGTGATGTTAAACTCAGAAGACGACAGCGCAACTTTCAAACATGGCCTTAAATGTTTTTTTGAAGAAGGCTTAGCGCTCGCCAAAATTGACCATAAAAACATCGTACGAGTGACCAATTTTTTTAGGGAAAATAACACGGTGTATATGGTGATGCAGTACGAACGCGGCAAATCACTGCAAGATTACATACTTGCTCAGCCAGAGCCTGTGGGTGAAAAATTTGTGCGCCGCGTGTTTGGCGAATTATTAAACGGGCTTCGTGAAGTACATACGCAAAAATTACTGCATTTGGATATCAAACCTGCCAATATTTACATCCGCCTTGATGGGTCACCTGTATTATTGGATTTTGGTTCTGCACGGCAAACATTAACCCAATCACAGTCTAAACTATCTCCAAGCTATACTCCTGGCTTTGCACCGCCTGAGCAATATTTTGAGCGGCAAAAACTAGGGCCATGGAGTGATATTTATAGTGTTGGCGCAAGCATGTATTCTTGCTTGGCTAGGTCTGCACCAATCGCTTCTAACCAGCGCGTAAAAAAAGATTTTCTAGCGCCAGCTGTTAAAATAGGCAAAGGCATTTATAGTCAAGAATTACTGTCTATTATCGATAATTGTCTAAAACTGGATTATATGGATAGGCCTCAAAGCGTTTTCTCTCTACAAAAAACCTTACTGGATACCGCAAAATCCATCGTTGTCCAGAAACCTAGTTTTGCGAAAAAAATTAAGGATGCGCTCAACAAGCCACTGTAAAAACACATGAAATTTACGATTTATCAAAATAGCCGCCAAGGGCCTAGGCAATATAACCAAGACCGGCTGGCTTATTCTTACAGCAAAGACTCGCTATTACTAGTGCTTGCGGATGGCATGGGCGGTCACCGACATGGCGAAATTGCAGCCCAGCTGGCTGTTAAAACCCTTACTGATGCATTTCAGCGTTTTGCATTACCTTTTTTAAGTAGTCCGGCAAAATTTTTAACTGATCATATCCAACAAGTGCACGATATGATTGAAAACGTTACGCAAACGGATGAACTTATCGAATCACCGCGCACCACCATTGTGGCGGCAATTATTCAGCGTGGGTTTTTGTATTGCGCCCACGTTGGAGATTCAAGGCTTTACCACTTCAGAGACGGTCATTTGCTTTTCCGTACTGAAGACCACTCGATTGTGCAATCGCTCTATAAAAAGGGCATGATTAGCAAAGATGAGATGGCAACACATCCTTATAAAAACAAAATTTATAATTGTCTTGGTGGTGAAACGGCTCCGCAAATAGACCTTGCCAATAGAATTGAACTTGCTGAAGGCGATACGGTTTTACTTTGCACAGACGGTGTATGGGGATTTATTACCGATCAGCAAATTAAAGAGATTTTGCATGAGAATAACGACATTGCAGCAACCACAATGAAGTTACTTGATAGTGCGGAATTTGCGGCTGACGAAAAAGGCGACAACATGAGCGCGATTGGTATACAGTGGGGAGATAGGCAATATAGTCATGACGCTGTTTCTACACAGCTGATGCCTTTAGGCGAAACTACCACCATTATCAATCCAGTCACTCACCACCCAAACGAGGGCGACGACCCGAAAGAATTATCTGATAATGATATCGAAAAAACCATTGCGGAAATTCAGGCTGCGCTTATCAAAACGCAACAAAAAATCGGAATTTAACCAACTCTTTTACGCATGACTTATAATTGGCTTTTTTTGAAAAGTCATTGTTATGTCAACTCGCCCCAGCGCACGTGCTAATCAACAATTGCGCAATATCGAAATCATCCGCAACTACACCAAACACGCGGAGGGTTCTGTGCTCATTAAATTTGGTGACACGCACGTATTATGCAACGCCAGCATAGATGAAAAAGTACCTGGCTTTTTAAAAGGTAAAAACCAAGGCTGGGTAACAGCGGAATACGGTATGTTGCCGCGTAGCACCGGCACCCGCATGGATAGAGAAGCTGCTAAAGGCAAACAATCTGGCCGTACACAGGAAATCCAGCGATTAATCGGTCGCAGTCTGCGCGCTATTATTGATCTAGAAAAATTAGGTGAGCGCACAATTCAGATTGATTGTGATGTCATACAGGCCGATGGCGGCACACGTACTGCGAGTATTACAGGCGCATATGTAGCATTGCATGATGCGATTTCGACTTTGTTAAAAAATGAAAAAATTGCTCACTCTCCACTCAAGCAGGCTGTTGCAGCAATTTCTGTAGGTGTATACAAAGGTACACCAGTGCTAGATTTAGATTACATCGAAGATTCCGATTGCGATACCGACATGAACATCGTAATGACAGCGGATGGTGGTTTTGTAGAAATACAAGGAACCGCCGAAGGTGAGCCATTCGATAAAAAAAGTATGGGCACAATGCTGGAACTCGCAGAAGCTGGTATTAACCAATTATTCGAAAAACAAAAACAGGCATTAGGAATTCTATAAAAAGTGTTCGAAAAACTTGTAATTGCAAGTAATAATCAGGGGAAATTGCGCGAGATTCAGCAACTTTTAGCACCACTTAATATCGAAGTTGTTGCACAATCCACACTCAATATTAGCGAGGCTGAAGAGCCTCACTGTACATTTGTTGAAAATGCGCTGGCAAAAGCGCGTCATGCTAGCATTTGCAGTGGTTTACCTGCTTTGGCAGATGATTCAGGGCTTTGTGTTGATGCTCTGAAAGGCGCTCCAGGTGTGCACTCTGCTAGATATGGTGGAGAACCTAAGAGCGATAAAAAGAATAATGACACTTTATTAACAGCGCTCGCGAATGAAACCAATCGCGAAGCATATTATTACTGTGCGATTGTATTGGTTAAACAGCACGACGACCCGCAACCAATCATTGCAGAAGGCATTTGGAAAGGTAAAATTTTAAACGCTCCGCGTGGCAATGGTGGATTTGGTTACGACCCACTATTCTTAGATGTTGCATCCAATAAAACTGGCGCAGAGTTAAGCAGTGATGAGAAAAATAAAATCAGCCATCGTGGCAAAGCACTTGCGGAGCTGATTAAAAAATTAAAGGTATTAGCATGAAAAATTCACTTCCAATATGGGTGCGAGACGATGGCAGTATTGTTTCATGCACTGAAAAAATTAAAGTCATGAAAGAAAATTTTCATGAGCTCAAACAAATTGCGCAAGATGCATTTGAAGATGGTATTTTGTTAGAGGTTTCAGAAAAACAAATGCGCGAAACCTTGCACAAGCTTATTGATGAGCTGGTGAACCCTTACCAAAAAAGCAAAAAAACACTTGAAAAAAATCATTGAGATAAAGCCAGAAGCCAGTTTCAATAAGCCTCTCAAACCAATTAACAGTTTCGCACCACTCACCGGCGAAACCACTTTATCCGGCCTTACCAGCCCGCCTCCGCTAGCGCTTTATATTCACATTCCGTGGTGCGTAAAAAAATGCCCTTATTGTGACTTTAACTCGCACGAGAGTCGTGCAGAAATTCCAGAGCAACGTTATGTGCAGGCGCTGATTGCAGACTTAGAGCAATCTGTGCCGCGAGTATATGGTCGTAAAATTAGAAGTGTGTTTTTTGGTGGTGGCACGCCGAGTTTATTTTCACCGGAATCCATCCACGAAATTTTAAGCATGGTGAATATGTTAACCCCGCTGGAATACGGCGCCGAAGTGACACTGGAAGCTAATCCAGGAACGGTGGATACGACACATTTCGCCGGCTACAAGCAAGCGGGTGTGAACCGCGTTTCACTTGGCATTCAAAGTTTTAATGCTGATTATCTCAAGGCATTAGGTCGCATTCATGATGACAGACAAGCCATTTTTGCAGCTGAGCTCGCGCTAGAAACTTTCGAACGTGTAAATTTTGATGTGATGTATGCGCTACCAAATCAAACCTTAGAACATGCATTACAAGATGCAAAACAAGCCATTGCGCTAGAGCCTGACCACCTCTCGTTTTACCATTTGACCTTAGAGCCTAACACGCCTTTTTATCATGCCCCACCGAGTCTTCCCGATGATGACAGCAGTAGTTTAATGCAAGAAGAAATTGAAAATTTACTCACAGCAAATGGTTACTTGCATTATGAAACCTCCGCTTTTTGCAAACCGAGAAGTGAGGCAAGACATAACTTGAACTATTGGCAATTTGGCGATTATTTAGGTGTTGGGGCAGGTGCACATAGTAAGTTGAGCTATCACGATAAAATCACCCGCGAAACTCGCCACAAACACCCAAAAGCCTATATGGAAGCTACTGAAAATGGAAATGCTACAGATAACACCTGGCAAGTGTTACCTAAAGATTTGCCTTTTGAATTTATGATGAACGCATTACGTTTAACGGACGGATTTGAAATTGAGTTATTTAAGCAACGCACTGGCATGCCATGGGAGGCAATATCCACGCGCCTTACAGAGGCATTAATTAAAGAATTAATTGTAAAAGATTTACAAAGAATTAGACCAACGCAACGTGGGCAACGCTATTTAAACGATTTGCTCAGCATTTTCCTTGATTAAATCTTTAATTTCCCACAAATCATTCCGCGCTTCCAGCACTGAAATTAACGTTAAGATTTCATCTATCACTGCCTGACCAAAGCCCGTACGCTCACCTTCTCTGTTATCAGCAATCAGGCTTTGCAAATAGTTTTTAATCGGCTCACTTGGCCATTCTGCAGTGACTTTTTTGATGATATGCGGAAACTTCTCCAAGCTATCTGCGACGACTATCTCAACTTCCTTCTCTTCCCAAAGCGGAGTCATCACATTAAAAGTTTGATGCATTTCAAATGCATATTTTTCAAACTCATCTTTTATATTCTGCTTTCTAAAAATTTCTAGCAGATACAACCAAAGCATAATTGAAGCCTTTGGTTTGGCGCGAATCGCCCATTTGACGTGTTCAATTGCCTCAATTGGCAAGCTTTTTTCCATCAATTTTCTAGCTTCATCAAGAATCGATCGATCTTTATATTCATCTACCTCTGTATCCGCGCCAAGTGGCACACCTACTGATTGATTGGTCTCTTTGGCAACCTCTTGATCAACCACTTTACCAAAACTCGTTAGCGCTTCTTGCTGGGTAACAGAGTTGATAAATTTAATATAGGCTCTTTCACGATATTTTTTAAGCAAGTAGGAACCCAAAACAAAAGCTAGCCCCAATCCTAAAATGGTTAGCCAAAAGTTTTTACTTGTGAAGTCTAGAATTGAATCCGCCTCAGCTGTTTCATTTTTAACAACAGGTTTATCAGATGTTTTATTTTTAGCCTCAGCAGCATCCAGATTCTTAAAGATTTTCTTTTTCGGCAAAGTTAATGTTCTGTCTAAAACCAGCTTAAGATCATTTAGTTTATTTTGCAAAAACACTAATTTTTCATTTAATTTGTCTAACTCTTCTTTTAAAAAGTCGTTTCTTGTGACCAAGCTTTCATACTCTTCAATCAGGCCCTTTGGAAGCTTTTCTATCGTATCCTGGAAGTTATAACTCATTTGAAAGATTTTTGTGCCACGCTTGTTGCTTGGTGACTTAATTGCATGTGTACTATTGGCAAGAGACTTTAAAGTTGGAATGACAACCGCTGTTGGCACCACAAAGTCAGAATTGGCCCCCAACTTTGGCAGTTCTTCTGCATTTAGCCGCAATGTTTTAAACACAAACTGCTTTTGCATAGCCTTATTTTTAGGATAAAACTTAGCCGCAAGCTCGTTTAGACTTTCGCCCGGCAACATCGGCCAAGTCATGCTATTTTTATCTTCCAAATCAAAATCCGAGGTTGGCAAATTTTCACTATTTGCACTCATAGTATATGCAGTTAAAAGCACAACTGAACCCGCTAAAATTGAATTTAGTCTCAAAATAGTTTGCTTAATCTGATTTAATAAATTTTCGTGCCCGTGCAATAGCCCGTTTAACCTGAGTTGGCGCGGTACCGCCTAAGTGGTTACGGCTAGCAAGCGAGCCTTCCAAAGTAAGTACTTTAAAAACATCTTGCCCAATTAATTTGCTAAATTTCTGCAGCTCAGGCAAAGGTAACTCTGCCAAATCAATGTCTTTTTTTACCGCGTGCTTAACCGCGAGCGCCACAACTTCGTGCGCATCCCTAAATGGCAATCCCTTTTTAACCAAATAATCCGCTAAATCTGTTGCTGTGGCATAGCCTTCTAGCGCAGCTTGACGCATATTTGCTTTGTTTACGCTAATGCCTCGCAACATATCAGCATAAATTTCCAGCGTCATCTGAACTGTATCAGCCGTATCAAAAAGAGGTTCTTTATCCTCTTGATTATCTTTATTATAGGCAAGCGGCTGCCCCTTCATTAGGGTGAGCAACGCCACTAAATTACCGTTTACACGGCCAGTTTTACCGCGCACCAATTCTGGTACATCGGGGTTTTTCTTTTGCGGCATGATGCTAGAGCCCGTACAGAAGCGGTCTGCAATATCGATAAAAGCAAACCTTGGAGAAGACCATAAAATTAGTTCTTCCGAAAACCTTGATAAATGCGTCATCAATATGGCACTTGCTGCCGTAAACTCAATAGCAAAATCGCGATCAGATACCGCGTCGAGCGAGTTCTCGCAAACGCCGTCAAAGCCCAAGGTTTTAGCAACCATTTCCCGATTAATCGGATAACTCGTGCCAGCCAACGCCGCCGCACCAAGAGGTAGTTGATTGATACGCCTTCTTGCATCCTTAAAACGCGCAGCATCACGCTTTAGCATTTCAAAATACGCCATCAAGTGGTGGCCGAATGTAACTGGCTGTGCCACTTGCAGATGCGTAAAACCAGGCATGATGGTATCAATATGTGATTCCGCCAAATCGAGAATGCTTTTTTGCAAGTTGTAAATTGCAGTAAGCACGGCATCTACTGATGCGCGCAGCCATAGCCTCACATCCGTTGCAACTTGGTCATTCCTAGAGCGTCCGGTATGCAAGCGCTTACCTGCATCGCCAACTTTATCCGTAAGACGTTTTTCGATATTCAAATGCACATCTTCAAGATCCAACAACCATTCAAATTTGCCAGTTTTGATTTCTGCCAAAATTTCTTTTAAGCCTTTTTCTATCGCTCTCAAATCTGCTCTGGAAATGATATTCTGCGTAGCCAGCATTTGTGCGTGTGCTATTGATCCCTGAATATCGAACTCAGCAAGACGTTTATCAAAATCAACCGAAGCCGTGTAACGTTTAACCAACGCTGCTACCGGCTCATTAAAGCGGCCCGACCAGGCCCCCGACTTAGAATTAAGTGTTGCTTTTTTACCTATTGTTTTATCTTGCACTTTGTTTCTGCTTCATCATTTTAAAATTTGTTTAATAATAAACCAGTTAGCTGTAATATTCATACATATTTCAGCATTATTGGCATTTTGATATTTATAATTGTCTCTTTTTAATCAAATATTTAATCAATTAACTTAATTTAAATCCTTACTGTGCGTAAAAATAGCCGCTTACCCAACCTGCAAAATCTCGGTATACATCTTCGCATACTGCTGATTGTGAATCTTTTAGCAGTGCTGACCGCTATCTTGCTCAGCACACAGCTGAGCGAATTTTTACCACTTTTAGCAGAACTTTCAGCAGTTATTCAACCCATTATATTATCGAGCATGTTGTGTTTGTACGCGCTCCATCCGCTTATAAGCAAACTCAAGTATTGGCAAGGCTTGCTGGCCATTGTGATACTGGAAATTGCAATCACGGCTGCGATTACAAATTTTCTCGCCAGATATTTTGCTTTTGACACTATTACCACCACCAGTCGCACTTGCTTGCTTGCGGCTATCGTTACTGCCATCGTGCTCTACTATTTTTACTTACAGCAGCGCGCCTATTCGCCTGCGATAGCTGAGGCGCGCTTACAAGCATTGCAAGCACGCATACGTCCACATTTTTTGTTTAACAGCATTAATGCCGCGCTATCGCTAATCCGCACCCAACCTAAGCGCGCAGAAGCTGCACTAGAAGACATGGCAGATTTATTTCGCGTACTGATGGCGGAAAATCGTGATTTAGTGCCACTTGAAAAAGAAATTGCACTTTGTCGGCAATATCTCAGTATCGAAAGTTTGCGTTTAGGCGATCGTTTAGTTATTGATTGGCAAGTTGATGACATGCCAACAGAAGCTTTAATTCCACCACTCATTTTACAGCCCTTACTGGAAAATGCGGTATATCACGGCATTGAGCCGATGCCGGAAGGTGGTGAGATTGTGGTTGCCATTACCACCAAACACAAAGAGCTACACATCATTATCAGCAACCCTTACGTGCCAGAAAACGACCATCATAGTGGTAACAAAATGGCTCTAAAAAACATTAGCGAGCGCTTAAAATTACACTTTGATTTAGAAGCCTCACTTAAAAATGAATTTAAAAACAATCGTTACACCGTGCATATTCGCCTACCCTACGAGCCAAATAAATGAGTGATGTCGCTTAAAGTTTTAATTGCTGATGACGAAGCCCCCGCGCGCAATCGATTACGCGACTTGCTCGCTGATATAGGAAATATCAATATTGTTGCAGAGGCTAAAAATGGTAAAGAAGCGCTAGATCTTGCAGCTGAATCCAAACCGGATTTAATGCTACTGGATATCCGTATGCCACAGATGGATGGATTAGAGGCTGCACAGCATGCGCAAAAACTAGAACCCAGGCCGCACATCATTTTTACCACCGCTTACGATGCTTATGCAATTAAAGCTTTTGATTTAAACGCGATTGATTATTTACTTAAGCCAATCCGCTTGGAACGTCTGCAAACCGCAATTGAAAAGTCGCAAGCATTAAGACCAAAGCAATTAGAAGCGCTTAAGCCCTTGCAAAAAGTTCGAAGCCACTTGAGCATTCATGAACGCGGTCGTGTATTACTGGTACCGATTGAGGAAATTATTTATTTACGTGCAGAGCTCAAATATGTCACCGTACGTACTTTTGAACGTGAATATTTGGTAGAAGAGTCGCTCACGAACTTAGAAACCGAATTTGGTGAGCGGTTTCTGCGCTTGCATCGCAATTGCCTAGTGGCAGGTAATTACATAGCTGGTTATGAAAAACGTTCTGATGAAAATGCTGAATCACAATGGCACGCCTTACTCAAAGGCGTGCCCGAAACGATTGCGATTAGTCGCCGCCAGCAACATCTAATACGGCATACTTAATTTTTATTTTTGCTCAAATCATCAATAATTCTGGCTGCCCAGTCTTTTCCACCCAAGCCAAAAGCGATTGCCAAAGCCAAAAAGATTGCTCCAAACACAATCACAAACAATGAGTATATAAGCTGCATACCAATACCCAACTGCTCTAACGCCACAAACATGGCAATAATTTGTATGCCGTATTCTGTGGAAGTACTTACCGCTAAAGCATGCGAGAATTTAATGCCGTAGAGCCACGCAAACACTAATCTATTTATAAAACGCGCGAGGAGTGTACCAAAAATCATAATCAGTATCGCCAGAATAATACGCGGTAAATAACTCGCGAGGTCATGTAATAAATTAGCAACCTCGTTCAAACCCAAAGTGTTTGCACCGGTAATCACAAACAAAATAATCACTAGCCAATAGATTACTTGGCTAATAACGCCACTGAGCGTTAAATTCAAACTTCCGCTATTCATAAACGCTTCAAGACCAGATTTTTGAGAAAATTGATCAAATTTTGTAATGTCCAAAATGCGCTTTACCGCACTTCTGGCGAGTTTAGCTAAAATCCAGCCAAAAAATAAAATCACTACAACTGCTAATAACTTAGGCACAAAATTAACCAGTTGCAACCAAAATTGATTTAACGAAGCCATGAAAATGTCTAATTGATATTGCATAAAAATCTCCTAAAATACGAGTTAAAACAAAGTATTAACTCAAACTAATCAACCCCTGATTAATTTTTAATTTCTAGCAAAACGTAAGCTTACCTTAAAAGGCACTATTTCTTATAGCACTTTGTCAATCTTGGCCTATGCTAAAATTCTGTCTATGAACAACAATCAAAATCGCACAAGCCCTAAAAAATTGGTTATCGCTTCGCGTGAAAGTGCGCTGGCTATGTGGCAAGCCAAGCATATACAAGCCAAGCTACAAGCCTTATACCCAGATTGCGATGTGCAAATTTTAGGTATGACCACAACGGGAGATCAAATTTTGGATTCTCCACTGGCAAAAATTGGTGGTAAAGGCTTGTTTGTAAAAGAACTAGAAACTGCATTGGCTGACGGTAGTGCAGATTTGGCGGTACATAGTATGAAAGATGTGCCGATGAATTTACCTGATGGCTTTATGCTGGTCGCAACTGGCGAGCGGGAGGATCCGCGTGATGCGTTTGTTTCAAACAAGTTTGATTCACTTACAAATTTGCCCCATGGTAGTGTGGTTGGCACATCCAGCCTGCGCCGCCAAAGCCAATTGCAAGCACGTTTTCCACATCTTAAAATCGAATCTCTGCGTGGCAACTTGCAAACACGTTTGCGTAAGCTAGATGAAGGACAGTATGCAGCGATTATCCTAGCGGCTGCAGGTTTAATTCGTTTGGGTCTTGCTGAGCGCATTAAAGATACCATCAGTCCGCAAGACAGCATCCCCGCTGTTGGGCAAGGCGCGCTGGGTATTGAGATTAACGCAAGCCGCACCGATTTATTGCAAACACTTGCACCACTTAACCATACAAATTCGCAACTATGTGTTGAAGCAGAACGTGCATTTAGCCGTGCACTTGCAGGCAGCTGTACGGTGCCGCTCGGCGCTTATGCTACGGTGGTTAATGATGAAATTAGCATCACTGGTTTTGTGGCAAGCGTTGATGGTAAACAAATGTTGCGTGAAACTACTGCTGCCTCACAAACTAATCCGGACGCGGTTGGTAGGGCATTAGCAGAAAAACTCATCGCACGTGGCGCCAATAAAATCTTGGCTGAGCTTGACCACATTAAATGACCGAAAAGCCATTAAGCGGCATTGGCATTGCCATCACGCGCCCAACCGACCAAGCTAACAAGCTTGCGAAACTCATTCGTGAAGCTGGCGGCGCGCCGATTTTATTCCCACTGATTGAAATTGCACCACTTAGTGATTACAGCCAGTTTGAAACTGTAATTAGCAAAATTAGCAATTACGATTGGGCGATTTTTATCAGTAGCAACGCCGTACAAAATGGCATGCCCAGACTACTAAAACTTGGGCTCATTAAACAAAGCGTTCCGGATAATTTGCAATTTGCTGCTATTGGCCCCGTTACCTCGCAAGCGCTTATAGAGTTTGGCATTACAAAGGTCTTAACCCCATTAAGCCATATTCAAGATGACGACAAAAATAAGGCACGTTTTGATAGTGAATCTTTACTTGCACTACCCGAGATGGTGGATGTAAATAACAAAAAAGTGATGATTTTTCGTGGGCAAGGTGGACGTGAAATATTGGCAGAAACTCTTAAAACACGCGGCGCGCAGGTCGCTTTTGCCGAATGTTATCAACGCATCAACCCGCAAACCGATTGTAATTTACTCGCGCAACTTTATGCTGAAAATAAAACTGCATGGCATAGTAATCACAAGCTCTGAGGCCATGCGCCACTTGCTCGATTTGGCTGGCAGTTCAGAATGGTTACACAATGTGACTTTATTCGTGAACCACGCCAGAATTGCTGAATTACCCACTCAAAAAGGCTTAAAAGTGAAAGTTGCAGACGCGTTAGGAGATGAAGCAATGATAAAAAATTTAATCAGCCACTTAACACTAAAAACTTAAATTATAATTTAGGGTTTAAATTGCCCCTAAATACTCGCATAGCAGGAACACCATGAAAAAATTCATCTTTTACAGCATCATTATCTTTAACTTTATTTCAACAATTGCAACGGCCGCAAGTTCTAATGAAATTGCATTATCGTTAATCCAAAAATACGGTTTTGGGCGAAACTTGACCGGCATAAGCTATCAAGCTGCGATGCAAACGCAAACGTATAAAATGATTGTAAATAAAGCTGGGGATAAAAAAGCAGAGTCGATTGTTAAAGGTGAAATTGACAAACTTGTGCCAAGCTATCAAAGCCAATGGAATAAAAACTTAGCCGCTTCATACGCTCAGGTGTTAAGCGCAGAGAAATTACAATCTCTATTAGATGAAGGACCTTCGTCTAAATACGCTGACGAACTAAAAGCAAAACAAGGCGAAATAGGCAAAATTATGCAATCAAAATCTACTGGCTTATTAAACGAATTTGTTACAAAAGCGATGGATTCCGCATTTAAACACACAAAAACAAAATGATGGGCTCTATATTTTTGCGGGCTTTGGCGCAGCTGCAAACGTAAACGCGTCGCTAAAAAACTCATCGGCTAGCAAGCCTTGTTCGACAAAGCTGTGATGCGCCACTTCACACATACCAGGAGCGCCACATACATACGCCTGATAGCCGCTTAAGTCTTTGAAATCGGCCAGCACGGCCTCGTGCACTAGGCCAACCCTACCTTGCCAGTTGTCAGTTTCTGCTGGCTCAGAAAGTACGGGGATATATTTAATATTTGGCGCGAATTCGGCCCATTTTTGGCTCAATTCATGCATGTACAAATCTTGCAATTGGCGCGCGCCGCGATACAGAATAATCTCGCGATGCATATTGTTATGCAGCATGTGTTCAATAATACCTTTTACTGGCGCAAAGCCAGTGCCGCCCGCGACAAAGATAATCGGCTTATCGGAATCTTCACGCAAAAAGAAATTACCAAAAGGGGCTTCTAAGCGCAAAATGGCTTTTTCTTGCATTTCATTGGTAACATATTCACTAAATGCCCCGCCCGGAATCACACGAATATGTAGCTGCAAAAATTCAGAATCGTGTGGCGCGTTGGCAATAGAAAAAGCACGGCGCTTGCCATCTTTAAGTATAAATTCGATATATTGCCCGGCGAGAAACTGCAAACGCTCACTGGATGGAAGCTGTAAATGCAAGCCAACAACATCGTGCCCAAGCTGCTCTTTTTTGGCAACGCGCGCTGGCAAAATACGCGGCTTAATGCCATTTAATCCACCTACTTCGCGGCACTCAATCAACAAATCTTCTAACGGACGTGCACAGCAAAATAAAGCATTGCCTGCAGCTAATTCAGCATCTGTCATCGCGCTACGCTGATAGTCATCATGTATGACTTTGCCAGAGATGAGTTTGCCTTTACAGCTACCGCAAGCACCATTACGGCAGCCATATGGCATGTTAACACCTGCATCAATAGCAGCTTCTAGAACAGTTTGACTGGGTTTAACATCAAACGTATGTCCGCTTGACTGAATGGTGACTTTAGCCATTATTTTCTCTTATTTATCTTTGAGTGAATCTTCGTTTATTTTGGTATATTCGCCTTCAATTACGTCATCATTAGCTGCTCTGCCATTTTGGGCAGATTCATACTTTGTCTGATATCCAGTCGAACTGCTTACATTTACTTTTGCTTGTTTGATGGGAATTAACAACAATATCGCGGCAATTGCGTCTGTAATCACCCCGGGAATAAGCAGTAACACGCCAGCAATCATATTACGTGCGCTTCCCAACACTGTTTTAATCGGATTTGCGCCCGCCCCAAGGCTCTGCATCATTTTAGCAGAAATGTGTTGTCGCTCATCACGAATGAGTTGTAAGCCCAAGAAGCCTACAACGACTAAGTACAACAGCAGCCACCAGCCATAATGCTGGCCTAATTTGATGAGCAAAAAGAGCTCAGCAATGGGAAAAGCGAGTAAAATTAGGCCAATTAAAAAACGCATATTAACGAACTTCCTAAAATAAAATGTCTCAATCACCATGTAGATGGTGGTTTACTGCATAAATTGCAATGATGGAAACAAACAATAATCTTAACTCAGGGTACAAATGTTAAAACGTATATTGTTTTTGAGTAGTTTTTTATTACTGCTTTGGCAACCGGCTTTTGCCGAGGACGCTAGCAGTGTAACTAAAAATGTATTTGCAGAAAATACTGAAGATGATTTTTTGCCGCCAGATCAGGCTTTTAAACTTAATATTGAAGCAGGATCTGCTGACGCGTTAAACGCACAATTTACGATTGTGTCAGGCTATTATCTATACAAAGAACGCATTAAATTTACAGTTGCGCCAGACTCTGCGGCTTCTATTGGTAGTGTTGAGCTACCACAAGGTGACATTAAAGATGACCCTAATTTTGGAAAAATGGAAGTGTACCACCATGATTTTGGTGCCAAAATTTCATTAAACAATCTTACTAAAAACAATACTGCTGGCCAAATAAAAATTAGTGCGCGCTACCAAGGCTGCAGTGAAAAAGGCTTATGTTACGCACCTCAAACCAAAACGTTTGATGTCGCCTTAAATAACAATCAAGATAGCAATGCCCTGAAAGCCAATAACAACGCGGGTTCTGCCGTGGCCTCAGACGATGACCAGGCGACGACGTTATTAAAAGGCGGTAAATTGTGGCTAATTGCGGCCGGGTTTTTTGGTTTCGGTTTGCTTCTAGCGCTTACGCCTTGCGTACTGCCAATGATTCCAATCCTCTCGGGAATTATTGTCGGCGATAAAAAAGTTCACCATCATGCCACTAGTCGACTGCATGCGTTTAATCTATCTCTTGCGTACACGCTCGGCATGGCGCTCAGCTACACTCTAGCTGGTATCGCTGCAGGTTTATCAGGGCAACTTTTAAGTAATGCCCTGCAAAGCCCGTGGATATTGGGCGCTACGGCACTGATATTTGTTATACTCTCGTTCTCCATGTTTGGTTTTTACGAACTGAGATTGCCACATAGCCTTGAAAATCGTATGGCGAACGCTGCTAACAAGCTTAAAGGCGGACAATTCTTAGGCGTATTCATTATGGGCATCATCTCCGCACTTATTGTCAGCCCATGTGTAGCTGCGCCACTCGCAGGTGCGCTCATTTATATCAGCCAAACACATGATGTGGTACTGGGTGGTGTTGCTTTATTCTCACTTTCTATCGGTATGGGTGTGCCTTTGTTGCTCATCGGTGCATCTGCGGGCCATGTGTTGCCAAAAGCCGGGCCGTGGATGACAGCGGTGCGTAATTTTTTCGGTGTACTAATGCTTGCGGTGGCAATTTATATTGTGTCACCACTTATTCCTGTCAGCATCCAACTTGTATTATGGGCTGCCCTATTGATTATCCCCGCTATTTACCTACATGCGTTGGACAACTTGCCAATCAACAGCGCCACGGGCAGATCTCATCCGTGGATGCGCTTTTGGAAGGGCATTGGTATCATTCTGCTAGTACTGGGAATTGCGTTACTTATTGGCGCAGTTTCCGGCAGTAAGACCATATGGCAACCGCTTTCCGGCTTACGTTCAGCCGCAACTGTAACTGCTGAAATGGGTTTGCCTTTTAAACGAATTAAAAATACCGCTGAGCTAGATGCGCAAATTGACACCGCAAAAGGCAAAATTGTCATGCTCGATTTTTATGCAGACTGGTGCACCTCCTGCAAGGAAATGGAACACTTTACTTTTAGTGATCCGGCCGTACAAAAATCGTTGAAAGACGCGCTACTGCTTCAAGCTGATGTGACCCAAAACACTGCCGAAGACCTTGCGTTACTAAAACGTTTCAACTTGTTCGGACCACCTGGCATTATATTTTTCAATCGTTCGGGACAAGAAATCAAGCCTATTAAAGTGGTGGGTTATGAAGATGCGACAAAATTTTTAGCTATCGTGAATCAAGTCAATGCGCTTCAAGCTGACGAATGCAATCCATTAGTTGTCTGTTAAAAATTAAATAATATGTTTAATAAATTAATCACTCGGCTGCTCTCGCCTATAGGTACCGTCTTTCTTGTTGTAAGTATTGTCATGGCTACAACCTATTTCATTTCGAATAGAGTTAGTGGAGATGATGGTAATAATATATCTACCCAAGTCTTATTTAATGCCACCTTTCAAGACGTAAATGCTAAACCACAAGCTATTAAGCAATGGCAAGGCAAAATCATTGTGCTTAACTTTTGGGCAACCTGGTGTCCGCCATGTCGTGAAGAAATGCCAGAACTTTCTGCCCTGAACACGCAATATCAAAATAAAAATGTCATCGTTTTGGGAGTTGCAATTGATGAAATTGGCTTAATTCAAGAGTTTGCCAAAGAGAACAAAATCAGTTATCCGCTATTGGCTGCGGAAGATGATGGTATGGAGCTGGCAGCGGCATTAGGCAACAATAAGGGTGTTTTGCCTTATACTATTATTATCAGGCCAGATGGAACTGTTGCAAAAACCTATCTGGGCCGCATCAGCAAATCTCTCTTAGAAGAAACTTTGATAAAACTATTCTAAAAAGCATTAAGCTTTTTTATTCAACCACTTAAGGTTATCAACATAGATAACTTCGTCTAATTTCAGCGAATTTGCTGGACAAAATAGCTTAACTTCGGCAAACTTGCGCCTATGAACGAGTGCAAAATTGTATCGAAAAGATAGGCGATGGCGACTAATTCTATTTTAGTGGTGCATGGCCCAAATCTCAACTTGCTTGGACAGCGCGAGCCCGAGCACTATGGACAGCTCACGCTCGCAGACATTGATCAAAATTTAAACAAAATTGCCAAAAGCATGAATGTTTACTTAGAAACTTTTCAAAGTAACGCCGAAGCAGAAATTGTCACTAAGATACAGTCATTAGCAATAAATAAAGTTGATTTCATTATCATCAACCCAGCAGCCTTTACACATACTTCAATTGCAATTCGCGATGCAATATCTGCAGTAAAAATTCCATTTGTAGAAGTTCATCTGTCAAATGTTTATGCGCGCGAAGCCTTTCGTCATCACTCCTACTTTAGTGATATCGCCGTTGGTGTCATTAGCGGCTTAGGGCCGGAAGGCTACTACGCCGCATTGCACTATGCAATCAGCAAGCTTAAAAATTAATCTAATTATAAAATTTAGCTCATTTCAGAGGTTATTATGGATTTACGCAAACTTAAAAAATTAATTGATCTAGTAGAGGAATCTGGTATTTCCGAGCTAGAACTCACCGAAGGTGAAGAAAAAGTGCGTATTAGTCGCGCGCTCATGCACAGCGCACCACAGGTAGCACACTACATGGCAGCGCCTCAACCCCTTCAAGCTCAAGCTGCTCCCGTAACTGCGGAACCAGATGCTGCGCCTGTAATACAAGGACATGTGGTCAAATCACCCATGGTCGGCACCTTCTATCGATCATCCTCGCCAGATGCAAGCCCATTTGTAGAGGTAGGCGCAACCGTCTCTATAGGTGATACGCTTTGCATTATTGAAGCAATGAAATTATTGAATGAAATTGAAAGTGACCACGCTGGCGTGATTAAAAAAATCCTTGTCGAAAATGGACAGCCTGTCGAATACGGCGAACCTTTATTTGTGATTGGTTAATTCAATGTTCGAAAAAATTCTCATCGCAAATAGGGGAGAGATTGCCCTGCGAGTACAGCGCGCTTGTCGCGAACTAGGTATCAAAACCGTCGCTGTACATTCTGAAGCTGATAAAGATGCAAAATACGTCAAACTGGCTGACGAATCCGTTTGTATTGGCCCAGCGCCTTCGAATCTAAGCTACTTAAGTATCCCAGCAGTAATTAGTGCAGCTGAGGTTACTGATGCGCAGGCGATTCACCCAGGCTATGGTTTTTTATCCGAAAATGCAGATTTTGCAGAACGCGTAGAACAAAGTGGCTTTGTATTTATTGGACCGCGCGCAGAAACCATACGCCTGATGGGCGACAAAGTCTCTGCTAAAGACGCCATGAAAAAAGCTGGTGTGCCTTGCGTGCCTGGCTCGGATGGCGCACTGCCAGACGATTCTGCTGAGATTATCCGAATAGCCAAAAAAGTAGGTTACCCGGTTATTATTAAAGCGGCTGGCGGTGGTGGTGGGCGTGGCATGCGCGTGGTACATACTGAGGCTGCACTTATTAATGCAGTGGCAATGACCAAAGCAGAGGCTCAAGGTGCGTTTGGCAATCCCATGGTTTACATGGAAAAGTTCTTAGAAAATCCTCGTCATATCGAAATCCAAATCCTTGCTGACCAACACGGCAATGCTGTGTATTTGGGGGATCGGGACTGTTCGATGCAGCGCCGACATCAAAAGATTATAGAAGAAGCACCATCCCCTTTACTTGCGCCTAAATTACGCGACAAAATTGGTGAGCGCTGTGCTGAAGCTTGCCGCAAAATTAAATATCGTGGTGCAGGTACATTTGAATTTTTGTATGAAAAAGGTGAGTTCTTTTTTATTGAAATGAACACCCGCTTGCAAGTTGAACACACCGTAACTGAAATGATTACAGGGCTTGATCTTGTGCAACAACAGATATTTGTAGCAGCAGGCGAAAAATTAAAATTCCGCCAGAAAGATATTGAACTACGTGGGCACGCCATTGAATGTCGTATTAATGCCGAAGATCCATATAATTTTGTTCCTTCCCCAGGTCGCATTACTACTTTCCACATGCCAGGTGGTCCTGGTGTGCGCATTGATACACATGCCTATGCTGGTTATGTCGTGCCGTCGAACTACGATTCGATGATTGGAAAGCTCATTACTTATGGTGCGACGCGTGATCAGGCAATTGCACGCATGAGAATTGCTTTATCTGAAATGATGATAGACGGTATTAAATCCAATATCCCACTGCATGCAGATTTAATGGCAGATACTGCCTTTCATTTAGGCGGCACCAGCATTCATTATTTAGAGCAAAAACTCGGTATTTCAAACAAGTAGTGGCTTGGCTGTTACTTAAAATTCAGGCAAATGCGCATAATGCCGAAGCCATTAGTGATGCCCTAATGGAATTAGGTGCGCTTTCAGCAAGTATTGAAGATGCTCATGCTGACACAGCTTGCAGAGCAAGCTATATTTGGTGAGCCTGGTGATCCTCCCCCAGGCATTTGGCAGCAGAATATCGTTACTGCTATGCTGGGCGAAACTACTGATATCAATCAATTGCTGCGTAACCTTACGATAGCAACCAAAATTGCGCATTTTGACTACACTACAGAACCCATCACAGACCAAGACTGGGTAAGGGTGACGCAGTCGCAGTTTGACCCGATAAAAATCACCGATAAACTCTACATTGTCCCCACTTGGCATCAGGCACCTAATCAGGATGCCATAAACATCATTCTTGATCCTGGTCTGGCTTTTGGCACAGGCAGCCATCCGACTACTCATTTGTGTTTAGAATGGCTTACAGAGTTGCCGCTTGGTACTGTATTAGATTATGGTTGCGGTTCTGGCATTTTGGCCATTGCCGCAAAAAAACTGGGTGCTAGCCATGTGGTGGGCGTAGATATTGACGATCAGGCTATTATTGCCAGTCGTTATAATTCAGAACAAAATAATGTCGATATTAATTTTTATGATGCAAATACATTCACGCATCAAGTTTTTGACGTTGTGGTTGCTAATATTTTATCCAGCGCTTTGATGGTGCTTGCGCCTGCCCTTGCAAGCTATTGCAAAACTGGCGGCAAAATAGCATTATCGGGTATATTAGAAGCTCAGAGTGAAGCGCTCATGTTGCGCTATGGCGAATGGTTTAAAATGGACGCACCCAAACAAAAAGATGCATGGATTTTGCTGACTGGCACTAAAAAATGAATTACATCACTTCTTGCCCCGAGTGTGGAACTCAATTTCTACTTAATAAAGAACACCTTAAGGCACATCGTGGCAAGGTGCAGTGTGGGCATTGTGAACATGTTTTTAACGCGAAAAATCGGTTAACTGAAGTTTCCGATGATATTCATAGCACCGAGGAATATCAAGCAAGTCTTGAGCAAGAAAATCAGGATGCTACTAATCAAGTAGTTGAGGATAATGTTGCCTATGAAGAAGCATCAACAATTGAGGAAATCGAGTTAACAGAAGGCCCTACTTACATTGGAGAATTTAGTCCTGCAGTAACAGAGCCAATTGTCATTGAGGATTTAACTACTGATCCAAAATTCTCTAGAAAAAAAATCAAGCTTAATCTTTGGTATTCTTTAGCGAGTGTGTTTTTAATATTTTTCGCAGGTTTGCAAAGTGCTTATTTTATGCGCACCAAACTTGCTGTAGATCACCCACAATTAAAACCTATACTCGCTCAAGGTTGCGCCTTGTTACATTGTGAAATTAGCCTACCGAAGGAATTAGACTTTTTAGCGATAGATGATTCTGATATGCAGGAAGATGAAAACTACGAAGGAGTAATCAACTTTTCTAGCTCGCTTATCAATAATGCAAATCACATACAAACTTATCCTAACATCGAGCTTACGCTCACTAATGCTGGGGATCAGCCTGTTTTAAGAAGACTTATCAAACCCAATGAGTATCTCGCGCCAGAGGTAAAAATAGATAACGGCATGCGTGCACACGAAGAAATTCGCGTTAAGCTCGCAATTAATGCCAGCGATGAAAACGTCGCGGGATATCGCGTATTACTTGTGTATTAAAATATCTAATGATTTTCATTAGCTATTTTTAATCACATTGCACACGCTTACATTTCAACTAATCTGTAATATTGACGTCATAGTAATACCAGTTAACTAATTAGGAGAAATATTATGTGGACAACACCAGCAGCTACTGAAATGCGTTTCGGTTTCGAAGTAACAATGTATGTAATGAACAAATAATTAGTTTCGACTAATTGGAAAGGGCGCTTAATGCGCCCTTTTTTATCGGCAATCAAAAAAATGTGCGTCTTTTTGTTTTCTAAATCACTTTCATGTAATCTGAGCCTGTCATTCTAATTGCTTCTGCAATTTTTTCTACCGCCTCAACGCGCACATAACTCTTACGCCAAGCAATTGCTATGCGCCTTGTAGGTGCTGGGCTAACAAAAGGAATTACCTTAACAAGTGGATTACTATAACGCTCTGCCGTTGCGGAACAAGGCAATACAGTAATGCCTAGATTGGAAGCTACCATGTTACGAATCGTTTCTAATGAGTTGCCCTGCAAAATTTCACCCTTGCGAGAAAGTTCAGGGCAGGCCTGAGTGACTTGGTTGCTAAAGCAATGCCCACTATTGAGAAGCAAAACTTTTTCATCTGACAACTCTTTAGGATCTATATGCTTTCTGTGTGCCCAGTGATGATTACTTGGCACCACGACAGCAAAGTCTTCATCATAAAGTGCTTTCGTTTGCACACCAGGCACATTAAATGGCAACGCAACAATCGCCGCATCAATCACACCATTACGCAATTGCACTTCAAGATTAGCAGTCAGAGTTTCTTCTATTTCTAGCGGCATTTTTGGTGCTGTTTTACGTAATACTGGAATGATTTCTGGCAGTAAATAAGGACCTACTGAATGAATCATTCCCAGCTTGAATAAGCCGTCTAGCTGGTTTGTTCCAAGCTTTGCCATTTCTTTTAGGCTAGCCGCCTGCTCTAACACCACATTGGCTTGCTCGACAATTTTTTCACCTATTTCTGTCAAGCTCACCTCGGTGCGGCTCCGCTCAAAGATCATCACACCAAGTTCTTCTTCCAGCTTTTTAATGCCCAAACTTAACGCTGGCTGCGTAACAAAACATTTTTCGGCAGCTCGTCTAAAGTTGCGCTCTTGCGCAACAGCAACAACAAACTTTAATTCTATGAGTGTCATTTTTATCTTAATTGATTAGATTTTAATATCATACTTTGATAAATTAAATTAATCAATTATATCAAAACATACAATTATGCAAATCAAAATTCGCTCTCTAAAATACACAACATGTAATTGAAATGAGGGAATAATAGATGTTAAACATTATGTTAAAAAATTGCTTTGAAAATACCAGCCAAGTAGTCATAGAACTACTGGCGATTTATGCAGCAGCACATTAACGCACTTTAATTTTAGGAGAAATACTATGGAAAATAAAGCACCTGCTTCAGCTGGAAAATGCCCCGTAATGCATGGTGGCGCTACAACAGCCAGCATTTCAAACTTGGAATGGTGGCCAAAAGCCTTGAACTTTGACATTTTGCATCAGCACGATAGCAAAACTAACCCATTAGGCACAGAATTTAATTACCGCGAAGAAGTTAAAAAGCTCGACTTTGCAGCGCTTAAGAAAGACCTCCATGCCTTAATGACTAACAGTCAAGAATGGTGGCCAGCTGACTGGGGACATTATGGCGGACTGATGATTCGCATGGCATGGCATGCGGCCGGGACTTATCGTACCGCCGATGGCCGCGGTGGTGCCGGCACTGGCAACCAGCGCTTCGCGCCTCTCAATTCCTGGCCAGATAACGCCAATCTTGATAAGGCGCGTCGCCTGCTTTGGCCAATAAAGAAAAAATATGGCAACAAAATCAGTTGGGCTGATTTAATTGTCCTTGCCGGCAATATTGCCTACGAATCCATGGGTCTAAAAACCTTCGGCTTCGGCTTTGGTCGCGAGGATATCTGGCATCCTGAAAAAGATATTTACTGGGGTTCTGAAAAAGAATGGCTCGCACCCACCAACAACCCAAACAGTCGCTACTCGGGAGAGCGTGATCTGGAAAACCCACTCGCAGCGGTCATGATGGGTCTGATCTATGTCAACCCTGAAGGCGTGGACGGCAACCCCGACCCAATTAAAACTGCCCGTGACATGCGCATGACTTTCGCTCGTATGGCGATGAACGATGAAGAAACTGTTGCATTGACAGCAGGTGGTCACACCGTCGGGAAAGCACACGGCAATGGTAGTGCCGCCAACCTAGGTCCAACACCAGAGGCCGCCGATCTTGAAGAGCAAGGTCTTGGATGGAACAACCACACTACACGTGGCGTTGGTCGCGACACGGTGACCAGTGGCATCGAAGGCGCATGGACCACCAATCCGACCAAATGGGACAATGGCTACTTCAAGCTGCTCTTAGGCTACGATTGGTGGCTGCAGAAATCCCCTGCCGGAGCTTCACAATGGGAGCCAGTCAATATCAAGGAAGAAGACATGCCTGTAGATGTTGAAGACCCATCAATTCGCCGCAAGCCGATTATGACTGATGCAGACATGGCATTAAAGTTTGATCCAGAATACCGCAAGATTGCGGAACGCTTTCATCAAGATCCAGCTTACTTCTCTGATGTTTTTGCCCGCGCTTGGTTCAAGCTGACGCACCGCGATATGGGACCAAAATCGCGCTATATTGGTCCAGATATCCCGAAGGAAGATCTGATCTGGCAAGACCCAGTTCCTGCAGGGTCTACCAACTATGATGTTGCGGCAGTCAAAGCCAAAATTATAGCGAGTGGTCTCAGCATCAGTGACATGGTTGCTACCGCGTGGGATAGTGCAAGAACCTACCGTGGTTCTGACATGCGCGGGGGTGCCAATGGTGCACGTATTCGCTCTAGCCCCACAAAAGGACTGGGAAGGCAACGAACCTGCTCGCCTAAACAAGGTATTGGCAGTACTGGAAAAAATCGCTGGTGAAAGCGGTGCAAGCGTTGCGGATGTCATTGTGCTGGCCGGCAACATCGGGGTCGAGCAGGCAGCCAAGGCGGGCGGTATCTCCGTGACCGTGCCGTTTGCTCCGGGGCGAGGCGACGCCTCACAGGCACAAACCGACATTGAATCGTTTGAAGTACTGGAACCCGTGGCTGACGGCTATCGCAACTGGCTACAAAAAGACTATGTGGTATCTGCGGAAGAGCTTTTACTGGACCGTACTCAACTAATGGGTTTGACTGCTCATGAGATGACTGCACTGGTTGGCGGGATGCGAGTTATCGGCACTAATCACGGTGGCACCAAGCATGGTGTGTTTACCGACCGAGTTGGTGCACTAACTAACGACTTTTTCGTTAACCTAACTGATATGTCATACACATGGAAACCAGCTGGCAAAAACCTTTATGAAATCCGTGATCGTAAATCTGGTGCAGTCAAATGGACGGCGACCAGGGTTGATTTAGTATTTGGTTCAAACTCCATCTTGCGCGCTTATGCTGAAGTTTATGCTCAAGATGATGCAAAAGAAAGGTTTGTTGAAGACTTCGTAAAAGCTTGGACAAAAGTCATGAACGCAGATCGCTTTGATCTCAGAAAGTGAATTAATAATTCGCAATCTAAATTAGCCCGCGCAAGCGGGCTTTTTTTATTCAATTTTTTGTGTAAGTATTATCAAATAATCAACCACGAATTAACTCCCCGTTTATTTAGGAAATGTATGAAAATTTGGCAATGTGTAGTGTGTGGCTTTATTTATGAAGAAGAAAAAGGTTGGCCTGACGATGGCATACCTGCTGGTACGCGCTGGGAAGACGTGCCTGCCGATTGGAAGTGCCCAGAATGCGGCGTAACTAAGGCAGAATTTGAAATGGTGGAATTCTAAGTAATCACAAAGCCCGTCCTAGAAGCGAACATTCATAAGGCTTCCAAGGCATCTGAATTCACTCGTGTAAACTATTGCTTAGTTTCGGTTAAAACTTGAAGAATTTCCACAACTGAATCTGTAATGTTTTTTGGGCTGTAGCCGCCCTCCAATACATACACTGTCCGATTCTTTGCATACTGCCTAGCAATATCGCGCAAAATTTTAGCAGCCTCCCCATAACCTGCATTGGTATATTTTAACTCGCCCAAAATATCCCCTGCATGCGCATCGAATCCAGCCGAGACAAGAACAAACTCTGGTTTAAATTTTTCCATGGCCGGTTTAAGCTGATTCTGTAGCGCTGCGATTAGCGCATCATCACCAGCGCCCTTTTGTAAATCCACATTCAATGTATAACCCATTCCTTTATTTTTCCCGGTTTCTTCTGGCCTGCCAGTACCTGGGTAAAAGGGATGCTGATGTACACTGAAATAAAATATGCTGTCGTCTTCGTAAAAAATATCCTGTGTCCCATTGCCATGATGAACATCAAAATCAACAATCAAGATACGTTTTAGGCCATATTGTTTTTGCAAATATCGCGCAGCTATCGCCACATTGTTATAAACACAAAAACCCATGCCACGTGTTGCCGTCGCATGGTGCCCCGGCGGCCTTACCAGCGCGAAAGCAGCTGAATTTTTACCAGACATTACAGCATCCACTCCTGCAATACTGGCACCAACCGCGAGTGTTGCAGCCTCTAACGTATAGGGTGAAATCACCGTATCTCCCGTACTTAAAACTGCCGTACCACTTTTTAATGCGTTTACTTCATCAGCAACCAGCTTAATGTATTCCTCGGTATGCACCAATTTAAGCATATCGCGCGTTGCTGGCAAAAAAGTTGGCCATGTTAAACGTGAAGATAAAAGCTTATCCGTTTTAAGAAAATCTACTACGGCTATTAATCTTGCAGGGTTTTCTGGATGATACTGCCCTGTATCATGCAAAAGAAATTTATCACTATACAAAATAGCGACTTTTGCAGTTTGATTTGTTTTGGTCTGCGCATTACTTAAATTTTCAATCTGTGCCATTAGGAATATGAGACCAAAAATTGTAATCGGTCTAAATAAATTCTTAAAAGTTTCACACAAATGTTTTTGCAAAACAACGTAACCTATTTAGCTATTTGCGCACTATTTAGTTGGGGCCTTTGGTTGTTTTGGTTTGCCTTTTGATTCTTTTTTCTTATCTTTACTTCCCATGACTATTACTCCTTAAAAATTAAAACGCGATTTTAGCTAAAACAATTGCGCCGTTTTTTCCTTCTCAAAAACAACCACTTGGCTGCCACCAGATTTTTTTGCTTGAAACATCGCGGTATCTGCTTCTCTGATTGCAGTTTCGGTATTAAGTAGCTCTTGCCCCAAAAGCCTAACCCCAACACTTACTCCAACTCGCAAAGCATGTCCTTGAAACTCTAAAGGGGCACAAATCAAATCGATGAGTTTTTTTGCGATTTGCTGTACTTTCTCATAGGCTTCCTGCTCATTTTTGCCTAGGCGATTAATTAAAACCACAAACTCATCACCACCAATGCGGCCCACCGTATCTTCTGACCGAATCAAAATAGATAAACGCTTAGCCACCTCTATCAACATCACATCGCCAGCATCATGTCCGTATTTGTCATTAATTTTTTTAAATCCATCCAAGTCCAACAACAATACCGCGCTATGATCTTTGTGACGAATACTTTCAGAGATTAATTTTTCCAATTGACTTATGATTAAGCGTCGATTTGGCAATTGCGTTAGTGAATCTGTATGCGCAAGTCGATTTACCTTTGCCAATGCCGCGTTACGTTCATTAGCAAAAGGTTGAATAACCCAGTAGTAAATGGAAAGCGTAGAAAATATCACTAATATCAACGGATCCAGAATGGCTTCTGCAATTGCTGGAATAGGGGGAAATACCGAAAACACACCCATTACAAGAAACTCCACCACTGCAATCACAATTGCAATGCGAAGAACTACCTGCTTTGTTGTTAAAAGCGTCACTTTTTAAATATCTAAGTTATTTACACCTAATGCATTACTTTCAATAAACGCGCGACGCGGTTCCACATTATCGCCCATCAGGGTTGTGAATATTTCATCTGCGGCAATTGCATCGTCAATTTGCACCTTTAACAAACGACGCACTTTTGGATCCATGGTTGTTTCCCATAATTGCTCTGGATTCATCTCACCCAATCCTTTGTAACGTTGAATATTAAGGCCATGCTTCGCCTCGTCCAGCAACCAGTCGAGCGCTTGCTTAAAGGTGTAGATTATTGACTCTTTTTCACCTCTTCTAATCATAGCGCCTGGGCCTAGCAAGCCCTGCAACATCGTGGACATACGACTGATTTGACGATAATCACCGCTACCTAAAAATTCCGCATCAATCACACAGCTTTGCAAATTGCCATGTACATATTTATTTACCTCTAAACGGTATGCACCTTCTTCTTGATCAAACGCTACGATTACCTCAGAGCCAGTTGCACCCAATATTGGGCGCAACTTCGCCGCTGCGGCTTCGGCAGAGGCTTGGTCTTTAATACTGATTTCGCCCAAGTCTTGCATGGCGCGCAACACGCTTTCGTCATAAAGCGCCGTGATGCGGCGAATCACCGCTTCTGTTAGCACCATTTGTTTGGCAATGGCTTCTAATGGCTCACCCGAAATAGTTTCTCCGCCTGTTTTGGTGAGCAATTCTGCGCCTTTAAGCGCAGACTGCAGCAAGTAAATATCCAGCTCTTGCTGATCTTTTAAATAGCGTTCATCGCGACCTTGTTTGACCTTGTAAAGCGGAGGTTGTGCAATATAAATATGCCCACGCTCCACCAGTTCCGTCATTTGGCGGTAGAAGAAAGTGAGCAGCAATGTACGAATATGCGCACCATCAACATCGGCATCCGTCATGATAATGATGCGATGGTAACGTAATTTTTCTACAGCAAAGTCCGCTTTCCCAATGCTGGTGCCTAACGCAGTGATAAGTGTTGCAATCTCCTGTGAACCCAAGAGTTTATCAAAGCGCGCTTTTTCAACGTTTAAAATTTTGCCTTTAAGTGGCAGTATTGCTTGGTTTTTACGGTCGCGTCCTTGTTTGGCCGAACCCCCTGCAGAATCACCCTCGACGAGATACAGTTCGCAAAGCGCTGGATCTTTTTCCTGACAATCTGCCAATTTACCTGGCAAACCCATAGTATCCATTACACCTTTACGGCGAGTAATTTCGCGCGCTTTACGCGCTGCTTCGCGCGCGCGCGCAGCATCGACAATTTTGCTACAAATAATTTTTGCATCTGCTGGGTTTTCTTCTAAAAACTCTGCTAGTTTTGCCGAAACCACCTCAGAAACAACCGGTTGCACTTCGCTAGAAACCAATTTATCTTTGGTTTGTGAAGAGAACTTCGGGTCGGGGACCTTGACTGAAAGCACACAAGTGATGCCTTCGCGCATATCGTCGCCCGTTGTTTCAACTTTGGCTTTTTTTGCTAATTCGGTTTGCTCGATATAGTTGTTTAGCGTTCGCGTCATCGCGGTGCGCAAGCCGGTCAAATGCGTACCACCATCGCGCTGCGGAATGTTATTAGTAAAACACTGCACGGTTTCAGAATATGAATCGTTCCATTGCATGGCTACTTCAATTGTCATGCCATCTTTTTCGCCTGATGCGTAAAAAGTTTTTGGGTGTAGCACGGTTTTTGTCCGGTTTATATACTCGACAAACCCCTTAATACCGCCTGCATGCGCAAAATTTTCTGATTTTCCTGTCCGTTGATCAATAAGCTCAATTTTAACGCCGTAATTTAAAAATGATAATTCGCGAATACGTTTAGCCAATATCTCGAAGTGGTATTCCACCAAAACAAAGGTTTCTGCGGAAGCTAAAAAGTGTACCTCTGTGCCTTTTTTGTCTGTTTTTCCTGTTTGTACTAATGGGGCTACAGGTACACCACGTCTAAACTCCATTTGATGTACTTCACCCTTGCGGTAAATTTTTAAACGCAACCAATCAGAAAGCGCATTTACTACTGAAACACCAACGCCATGCAATCCACCAGAAACCTTGTAAGAGTTTTGATCAAACTTACCGCCTGCGTGTAGCTCTGTCATTACAATTTCAGCTGCCGAGCGTTTTGGGTTGTTTTTATCATCCTCTTTAATGTCCGTCGGAATTCCTCGGCCATTATCGGTAACGCTTATGGAGTTATCAGAGTGAATGGTGACTTTTATATCATCACAGTGCCCAGCAAGCGCTTCATCAATGGCGTTATCCAGCACCTCGAACACCATATGGTGCAATCCTGAACCATCTGAAGTATCGCCTATGTACATACCAGGGCGTTTTCGTACCGCATCCAGTCCTTCTAAAATTTTAATGCTGCTTGAATCGTAATCTTGTTGCGGGGATTGAGCCATATTCTTTTCTTTAAGTTTTGAGTTTATTAATAAATTAAATGCGCATTGGCATCACGACATATTTGTAATTACTGTCTTCTGGCACAGTGATCAAGCAACTACTGTTCGCATCTGCAAAAGAGAAATTAACATTTTCTTGTTGTGTGTTATTAAGCACATCAATTAAATATGTGACGTTAAAGCCAATATCCAGTGCATCTTTTTTGTAATCAATTTCTAACTCCTCTTCTGCTTCTTCTTGCTCTGTGTTCGTGCTGATAAGTTTGAGGTTGTTGTTACTTAACACCATGCGGATGCCTCGGTATTTTTCATTTGATAAAATAGAAGCGCGCTGCATGGCAGTTAACACTGCCAAGCGATTAACACTAAAAGTATTTTGGTGATCATTCGGTATCACTCGGTGGTAATCAGGAAACTTTCCATCGATTACTTTTGAAATTAACTTGATATCTCCAAAAGCAAAATTAACCTGCCCTGCGTTAATTTCTATATCTACCTCTTCTGGACCATCATCAAGCAGCTTAATCAGCTCTACGACGGTTTTACGTGGCAGGATGACATCCATTTTTTCATAACTTTGGTTTAAGGTGGTTGAGGTAAAGCTCAATCGATGGCCATCTGTTCCTACCAAATTTAAATTCTTATCATTTACCTCTAACAACAACCCGTTTAAATAATAACGTATGTCTTGTTGTGCCATCGCAAACTCTACTTGCTTAAGCAGTTTTTTAAATTCTTGCTGGCCTATTTTTATCGCTATTCCACTGCCTGCAACTTTAGTCATCACTGGGTAATCTGCGGCAGGAAGCGTTTGTAAATTAAAACGACTTTTATCTGCTTTAACTGTAATGCGACTATCGCTACTTACCATATCAATATCAACCGCTTCTGGTAAAGAACGACATATGTCTAAAAGTTTTTTTGCAGAAATTGTAGTCGACAACTCTCCGCTGAATTTACTTTCAATATTAAGAGAAATTTGCATTTCTAAGTCTGTCGCAGTGAGTTGAATATTATTGTTTTTCGCTTCTAATAATAAATTAGAAAGGATTGGTAGCGTATGTCTGCGTTCCACAATACTTGTAACATTTGTTAATGGTTTTAACAAAATTTCTCGATTAATTTTAATTTGCATAGTTTTGCCTAATTTAAGTATTTATATATTTAAAAATAATAGTAATAATAATGTGCGATTTTTCTGTTGATAACTATAATTATTTAATAAAATTAAGTAGTTAACTATATATTTGGTACTGTTTAAAACCTTACTTTTAGCTGTGGGCTAAATGTGCCTTAAAAATACAATTTATTTAAAATAGTATTTTATTCGCATTTTATCCACAGCATTATATTGTTTTATTCACACAAGCACGTTTAAATTTTATTGCCTAATTAATCACGAATTACTTGTGTTAAAAAACCTAAATCGCGCGCAATTGTTTGATCATTCAATCGTAATTGCTCAATCTCTTCACATGCATGCATTACTGTAGTGTGGTGCCTATTACCAAAAGCCTCACCAATCTCCGGAAAGCTATGATTAGTAAGCTCGCGCGCCAAACACATGGCAATTTGCCGAGGGCGAGAAAAGTTACGAGAGCGTTTTTTACTGTACATCTCACCAACTTTAATTTTGTAATAATCCGCGACGGTTTTTTGAATATTTTCCATCGTGATCTGACGGCCACGAACAGCAATCAAGTCCCGTAGCGCATCTTTAGCAAGATGTACATCAATAGCATGCCCAGTAAATTTAGACATGGCCACAATACGGTTTAACGCGCCCTCTAGCTCTCGCACACTAGAGCGTATTTGTTTGGCCACAAAAAACGCGACATCTTCATGTAGCTGGATTTTAGATTCTTCTGCTTTTTTAAGCAAAATAGCGACACGCATTTCTAGTTCTGGCGGCTCAATAGCAACCGTTAAACCCCAGCTAAACCTTGTGCGTAAACGCTCATCAACATCGATGATTTCTTTAGGGTAAGTGTCACAAGTAATCACAATTTGTTTTTTTTCTTCAATCAGCGTGTTGAACGCGTAGAAAAACTCTTCTTGAGTACGTGTTTTTTTAGCGAAAAATTGAATATCATCAATGAGCAATAAATCAAGCGAATGATATTGCTGTTTAAAATCATCAAACGCTTTGTTTTCATAAGCCTTTACTACGTCTGAAACGTAACGTTCCGCGTGTAAATAACGAATGTTTGCCTCTGGATTTTGTTGTTTTAAATGATTCCCAATCGCTTGTAATAAGTGCGTTTTACCTAAACCCACACCACCGTAAATAAATAAAGGGTTGTATGCTTGACCAGGGTTTTCTGCTACCTGAATAGCGGCAGCACGCGCTAGCTGGTTTGCCCGCCCTGTGACATAGTTATCAAAATGGAAACTCGCATTTAAACCAGAGGCGCGTTCACTGGTGCGTCGATTAAAAGTTGCTTTATCTTCAGTATTTTTGCCAAGTGAGGCGTGTTTTAACATTACACCAGGTGATATCGCAGCACCATTTATGCCATCAACTTTTTTTGGTACGGGCGCACTTATTTTTTTATTAATGGTAATTTCAACAGAAGTATTTTGTGGCAGTAATTCTGCCGCTATAGTTTCAATCTTACTTAGAAAACGTTCTTTTACCCACTGCTGTACAAACTTGTTAGGCGCGAGCACGCGGACAGCGTTTTCTCCAAACTCTGTTTCCAAGGGCTTAATCCAAGTATTAAATTGTTGAGCTGACAGCTCTTGTTTAAAGCGGCTAAGGCAGGTAGGCCAAAAATTTTCCATCGGGTACCGATACCTCAAACTTTATACGTTAACTAAATGATTTTATTGATATATTATTGCAATGTTAAGCAATACTTTGTTCTGAAGCGCTTAAAAGCATTAATAATTTATACGGTTATTCTAACTGGTTTAGCTAGACTTATCCACAGGCGAATCATTATTTATTTAGCAAATACTAATTGACAAAACAGCTATAAATCGAGTCTAATAGAGGGCTTTGTAGCATTTGCGCTTAAGAGATTTAAGAAATCGGGAGATTTAAATGAAACGTACTTACCAACCATCAAAAACACGCCGCGCACGTACACACGGTTTTTTGGTGCGCATGAAAACTAAAGGTGGTCGTGCAGTGATTGCTGCTCGTCGTGCTAAAGGTCGTAAACGTTTAGGCCTGTAATTTTTTTGTTGCTGATGCTACATCAGTAATGCCTAAATTAGTAATGTTAAGAAAAACGGATGAATTTTCATCCGTTTTTAATTTCAAAAAACGCTTTTCTTCGAGCTTTTTAGTGATACATTACGTTTCAACTCAGGTTTCGCAACCGCGAGTTGGTTTTATAGTGGCGAAAAAAGTAGCTAAATTAGCTGTAGATAGAAATTACATGCGGCGTGTGTTGCGTGAGCTCTGTAGGCAAGAGTTAAGTGTATTATCAAACGTAGATTTAGTAATACAGGTGCAGAGGCCATTTAAGAATAGTGATTTTATGCAATTGAAACAAGATGTTGTTATTTTGTTTGCAAAAATTCAACAAAAACTATAAGACGATAAAGCAGCACATGCGTAATTTTTTTATAGGGTTTATTAAAGTGTATCAGTGGACGTTAAGCCCTTTTTTTGGCATGCATTGCCGGTTTAATCCAACTTGCTCACAGTATGCAATAGATGCAATTGATAAATATGGTGTGTTTAAAGGTACTTACCTAGGTGTAAAAAGAATAGCGCGCTGCCACCCTTGGTGTGAAGGCGGGCATGACCCAGTTCCATAATATTTTCATTCATTAAGTAAAAAATTAATTATATTAAAGAGTTGTATGGATACCAGACGTTTAATTTTATTTGTCATATTTTCATTTTCAATCATGATGTTATGGGATGCTTGGCAGCGCAAAGACGCACCAGCAATGACCCAAACTGACACAGTCTGGGGCAGTACCAGCCAACATAACTAAAGCTAATTCAGATACCAATAATACTGCCGCTGTTAATGACGGACAGTTTATGTTGGATAAAGGTCAGCGCATTAGAGTAGAAACAGATTTATTTGACGGGGAGATTGATAGTAATGGCGGAGACTTACGTTATTTAGCGCTTCGCAAGCATTTGGCAAGCGACAATAAGAGCAACTTCGAACTGATGAGCGATACAGCTAAACCCATGCTATATGTGGCGCAAAGCGGGCTAAAGGGTGTGGGGTTACCTACACATCGCGATCAATTCACGAGTGCTGATAGCAGTTATACCATGTCTGAGAGTGCAGATCAGTTGCAAGTACGGCTTAAGCGCAACACCTTCAAATGGCGTAAGCGTGGATAAAATTTATACTTTCCATCGCAATAGCTACGTGATTGATGTCACGTATGAAATCAAAAATGATAGCACCACAGCTATTACACCTTCTGTGTATTATCAAATCATTCACGATAATGAATCAAATCAAGGTTCAAAAATGATGCCCACCTTTACTGGCGGTGCTTATTACACAAATGAAGATAAATACAAAAAATTGTCATTTGGTGACATGGAAAAAGAAGATTTATCAAAAGAAGTCAAAGATGGTTGGGTGGGTTTAGTACAACATTATTTCGTCAGTGCATGGATTCCAAAAGATGGGCTTGCGCGTAAATTCTATACAACCAAACTTACCGATAAGTTTTATTCTATTGGCACAATAAGTCCTTTAGCGCCAGTTAACGTGGGTACTACAGCAACCATTCCTGCAAGGTTGTATGCTGGTCCTCAAACCCAGAATGATTTAGCGGCTGCGGCACCAGGCTTGGAATATGCAGTGGATTATGGTTGGTTGACGATTATCGCTAAACCTCTGTTTTGGCTACTCTCAAAAATTTATCATTATGTTGGTAACTGGGGTGTAGCCATTATCTTACTAACAGTACTGATCAAAGCGGCTTTCTTCAGGCTTTCTGCGGCAAGTTATCGTAGCATGGCACAAATGCGGGAGCTGGCGCCACGTTTGCAAAGCATGAAAGAAAAGTTTGGCGACGATAAACAAAAAATGCAGCAAGCAATGATGGAGCTTTATAAGACAGAAAAAATTAATCCCTTAAGTGGCTGTTTGCCAATATTGATGCAAATGCCTGTTTTTATTGCACTTTATTGGATGTTGTCTGCAGTAGTGGAATTACGCCACGCGCCATTTTTTGGTTGGATTCATGATTTATCCGCAGTTGATCCTTACTATATCTTGCCACTTTTAATGGGTGCGACAATGATCATTCAAACATATTTGAACCCCGCGCCGACGGATCCGATACAAGCTAAAGTGATGAAAATCATGCCTATCGTATTCAGTATATTCTTTTTCTTTTTTCCGGCAGGCTTGGTTTTGTACTGGCTGGTTAACAACGTCTTGTCTATCGCCCAGCAATGGTATATAAACAAGATGATACATGCTGAAGCGCTTGCCAAAAAATCAGGTGGTAAACGCTAACTCTTATGACACTATAGCAGCCATTGCCACAGCCACGGGCGCCGGTGGCATAGGGGTAGTGCGCGTTTCTGGGCAATTAAGCAAAACTATAGCCATACAAATTTTAGGGCGCTGCCCTGCCCCACGCTATGCTGCATATCTGAATTTCAAACAAGCTAACAATGAGCTGATAGATCGCGGAATTGCGATTTATTACCAAACACCCCACTCTTATACTGGTGAAGACGTGCTTGAACTACAGGCGCATGGCGGTATGGCATTGATGCAGATTTTGTTGGCACGTTGTATTGAGCTAGGCGCACGCCAAGCTGCGCCAGGAGAGTTCACTCGCCGCGCATTTCTAAACGATAAAATTGATTTGGCACAGGCAGAGGCAGTAGCTGATGTAATTAATGCATCTACAATTGAGGCGGCCCAAAGTGCAATGCGTTCACTGTCAGGTGAGTTTTCGCAAACAGTTAATTCACTACTGCATCAGCTTATCGATTTGCGTATGTATGTGGAAGCATGCTTGGATTTTCCCGAAGAAGAAATTGATTTCATCACACAAGGCAAAGTAGCAGAAAAGATTTCTAGTAATCAAGAAGCCCTTGCCACAATTTTTAGTAAAGCAAAACAAGGAGCATTATTACGTGAAGGCATCCACGTTGTATTAATAGGTCAGCCAAATGTGGGCAAATCTAGCTTGATGAATATGTTAGCAGGTGAAGAAGTTGCTATAGTGACGCCAATTGCTGGAACAACCCGAGATGCTATTAAAAGTGAGATACAAATTAATGGGGTGCCGCTACATATTATAGATACTGCTGGTTTGCGCGAGACAGAAGATGAGGTAGAAAAAATTGGAATTTTGCGAACATATCGAGCTTCAGAAATCGCCGATATTGCGTTAATTTTAGTTGATGCAGCTCATGGTATTGGTAACGCAGAAAAATCAATTTTAGCCCGCCTGCCGCAAGAAATCGTTAAAATTTGGGTGCATAATAAAATTGATGTGTCTCAAGAAAGCCCGCAGATATTAGAAAAAAATGGTGAAACACATATTTACCTTTCGGCAAAAACGGGAGAAGGTTTGGGTTTGCTAAAACAGCATTTGTTGAAACAAGTAGGCTATCAACAAAACTCTGAAGGTGTTTTTATGGCACGCACCAGACATATGGAAGCACTAAAAAATGTTGAGTTACATTTAGCAAATGCGCAGATACAAATTAACTCTGCAGAATTAGTGGCTGAAGAATTGCGACTGGCACAAGAAGCTCTTAAGTAGCATTACCGGAGAATTTACGCCGGATGATTTGTTGGGCGAGATATTTTCTAAATTTTGTATTGGAAAATAAAAAGGCGCAATTTGCGCCTTTTTATTTGATTAACAAAATTTAAGTTAAATCTACAACACTGGCATCAGGCGCATTTTTCTTTACAGATTCAATACCATTGTCGCGTCCAGCCTCTGATTCATATTGCTGACTTTGTCCAATAACTTGATGATTACCCGCCTTGATCACGAAATAAGGTTTGCCAGATTTAGAAACCAGACGTTCATAACGCTCATCCATCCCAGCATTTTTCTTGATTGATTCTATGCCATTCATAGCGCTGGCCTTGGTCTCGTACATTTCGCTTTGCAATATAACCTGGCCATTACTTGCCAGAAGGTTAAAGTGCGTTTGGCCGCTTTTCGCGGTTTTTACCTCAAATTTACCTGCCATACTGTTCTCCTCATTTTTTGTTCGATGTAAGCGCCCATAGCCGCTATCCATACTATAGGCGCGCATTTATATATTCGTCAATATTTACCTAGTGTTTTTTAAACAAAACTTATTTTTTGAGCGTTAAATTGTCTACTGTTCCAGAGATAATTAGTCGCGATTTAATCGGATTAGATTTAAGTAGTATTTTGGAATAAATATCCCCGGCTACGGTCTTTTGGGGAGAAATATTAAATGTGCCCGTAGCCTGTAACTGATTATCTTGCAGAGCAAGATTTCTAAACTGGTAACTCTGGTCGCTAAGTAAAAAATCTCCAGAAAACTCGGTAAAGTGGGTTGATCCCCCAAGGTTATTACTTCGCATAGCTTCAATTAGATCAACCTTTCTGATGAAGCCGTTCTTTATTTTAAAGTGTCCGTTGACTGTCGAATTTTCAATTACGTTCGTAGACCTATTAATATTAAAAGTAAAATTAGCATTAGTGTTTAATGTGCCATCAATCGCAGAATTAAGCTTGAGCTCAAGCGCCATATCGGTAAGGTTGATGCCACTTACCTCGAAATCACCTCTCACAGCCCAGGCTGCGGCTAAGTCAATAATTAGATTTGCCTTTAAATCACCTTCATATAAAGCACCTTTAATTGGCGATAGCGTGAGCGTGTTATTTTCTATAGTGCCGTTTGTGCTTAATTCAGAAAATATTAGATTTGGTGGCATTGGAGAGCGCCAGTTTTGCGCTTTAATAACAATTTCATATTTATTGCTTGGGCGCTCGATATTGATAGTTAAGCTTTTATCTTGCGTTGCCAAGGATGCGTTGCTAAATCGACCAGAGGAATCTAATAAAATATCGCCATTGAAGTTTGGTATTTCTATCCCTTCAAGTTGAATGGACGTGTTTTCTAATATAATTTGCTTAATTTTCAATTGGTTATGTTTAGCCGATGCGCTAGCCCAGGCACTGGGACGCGATAAATCCTTTTGAGTTAAACTTAATCCATCTATTTCTATTGATTTAATTTCATAGGGTTTATTGGGCGTATCGTTAAACTTATCTTTCAGACTGGATATTTCGGGATATATTTTTATGGCTTGCATACCAATAGCAGAAGAGCTACCCACGCTAATATTTTTCAAGAGCAAATGTGGTGAGGGGAATATTGAAGCATAAACACCATTAATTTTGACAGACTCCTGTATGTTTTCGGCAGCAAGAGTTTCTAGCGGCTTAACAAACATTTTCATGTTAATAAACTGGGCGGCGATTGCTAATAGAATAAGCAAAGCAAAAGAATAAACACAGACAGTTTTAACGATGCCAAATAAATAGGGCAAGAATTTTTTGCTTGTTTTTTTTACTTTAATTTTAAGAATTTTTTTACTTAAAAATTGAAGCTTATCTTTAGTAATCGTAGCCAATGTTTGTAATTGTAGCTGCGCGGTTTTTTTAAACTGAGCAATTTTTGCCTTTGCTGCTGCTTTTCTTTTTGCCCTTGCTTCTGCTCGGGCTAAAGCTTCTGCCTTAGCTTTGGCTTCTGCCTCTGCTTTGGCTAAGGCATCGGCTCTGGCTTTAGCCTCTGCTTCAGCCAGGGCAATGGCCTCAGCTTCTGCACGGGCTTTAGCTTCCTCCTCTTCCTTGGCTTTTGCTTCTGCTTCTGCACGCGCTCTTTGCTTTGCTTCCGCTTTTTCTCTTGCTTCTGCTCGGGCTAAAGCTTTAGCCTCTTCTTTTGCAGCAGCTTTAGCCGCAGCTTCCGCATCTGCTTTTGCGAGCTGCTTCCGCCTCAGCCTTAGCCTTTGCTTCCGCTTTTTCTCTTGCTTCTGCTTCTGCACGTGCCTTGGCTTCAGCTTCTTCTCTTAATTTAGCCTCCGCTTTTGCTTTAGCCTCTGCTTCAGCCTTAGCTTGCGCTTCTGCACGCTCACGGGCTTCCGCGTCTGCTTTTGCGAGTGCTTCCGCCTTAGCCTTAGCCTCAGCTTCCGCTTTTTCTCTTGCTTCTGCTTCTGCACGTGCCTTGGCTTCAGCTTCTTCTCTTAATTTAGTCTCTGCTTTTGCTTTAGCCTCTGCCTCTGCCTTAGCTTGCGCTTCGCACGCTCACGGGCTTCCGCGTCTGCTTTTGCGAGTGCTTCCGCCTTAGCCTTAGCCTCAGCTTCCGCTTTTTCTCTTGCTTCTGCTTCTGCCTGCGCTTAGCTTCTGCTTCAGCCTTAGCTTGCGCTTCTGCACGCTCACGGGCTTCCGCTCTGCTTTTCGTGCTTCGCCTTAGCTCAGCTTCCGCTTTTTCTCTTGCTTCTGCTTCTGCACGTGCCTTGGCTTCAGCTTCTTCTCTTAATTTAGCCTCTGCTTTTGCTTTAGCCTCTGCTTCAGCCTTAGCTTGCGCTTCTGCACGCTCACGGGCTTCCGCGTCTGCTTTTGCGAGTGCTTCAATTTTTTCTTTGGTGCTAGTTTCTGGTTTGGGCGGAATAGCACTTTTTGTTTCAGATTCAGATTTAACTTGTGCTTCTGCGCGCTCACGAGCCTCAGCTTCCGCCTTGGCCCTAGCCTCCGACAAAACTACAAGGTTAGAATCAGGCTGCTTTTTATTGTTTTCAGGGGTTTCTCTCATCAAATTAAACTCATCAAGGCTAATTTCTGATACTTCGATAGAGCCTTGTGATGGGATTGCCCAGATGGAGTTAGAAAAAGCTTCCTTTACCACGGTTTTAATGAAACCACCTTCTAGCAGCCAGGTGATTGCGAGCTCAAAATCTCGCTCACTTACTTTTTTTAGTTTGGAATATATTTCTTCTGCACTTACGTTTGTGCTCATTACGGACAAAACTTGCCCAGCATTTGGCGGCAGTTTTTTAATTAGTGCACGTGTGCCCCTGCCCGTTTTGGTATAAATTGTTGATAAATCCATAAAGTCTTGTAGCGATGCTTTGAGCTATTCCAAGTAAATTAACAGATTGAATGTAAAGATTATCACGAATGTTATTAAGATTGAAACAGAACTTTATGTTTTTATTGATTATTTTAATAATATTTAAAAAGTGTTTCACGTGAAACAACACTTTTTATTACTAGAGAAGTGGATGAAATAATCAATATTATTTTTTAGAGTAACGGTCATTGATTTTGCAGACACGTTTTGAGCCGGTAATCATGGCTAAAATTAAATTGTCTTTGTGTATAATGCTTTCGAATAAAACACCCGCTACATGGGCACATACTAGCCCTAGCCAGCCCCATGTGGAGTAATGATGTATTGTTTTGAACAGATCCGAGTAATCAACCAGTAGCCAGTCGTCATTATAGGCAATGTATCCAGAAGTTATCGCGGTTACGCCTATGGCTAGCATGGCATAAATTACTAACGCCCCAGTGGGATTGTGGCCTATATAGTGCTTTGCATTGCCTTGGAGCAAGCGATAAATATACTTAATCGCCCAAATGGGATTAAGTGGAAATGTGCGGAAATTGGCATAGCCGGTAGCAATAATGCCCCAAAAAATCCGAGCAAAAATTAGCCCACCGGCGACATAGCCCGCTTCTACGTGTACCAATCTTTCCCACTCTGAATTGTGGGTATAGAAGGCTACGCTAAAAGCTACAACGAGGGACCAGTGAAAAATTCTGACAAACGGGTCCCATACGTACTGTAGTTGCATGCGTTAATTATTTTTTAGGTGTAGGCGTTTTTTCTGTCAGCACATATCCGATAAAGTTAGCTTTTTCTTGAGGCGTACAATCGGTACCGATAATATCATTGCAGTGCTCTGTAAATTTGTCTTCAACTTTGTCTAGGTTACTAAAGCGTTTGGCATTGACTGCGGGTGATAATGGTCGAATGGCTTTGCCGGTAACGATATGCTTGCCCTCGTTAGCAGGATTGGGCGTGTGGCAGGATGCGCAAGCTGCTTCTTTACCATTGGCGCCCTTAATAGTACGGTTAAAAAATAATTTTCCCTCAATAGCAGAAGGGCCAGCGTAATCAGGATTAACTATTTTAGCAATAGCAGTGTATTTTGCAGCTAGTTTTTCTGCATTAGCTACATCTGCTTGCGCGGAAATGCTTGCCAAGCCTAGCAATGTGGCTAAAACGATTCTAGATTTTTTCATTGTAATACTCCATCTTTAGTTATTAATAAAAGCGTTCCAAGCCGTATGGTAAGCTTGAATGCATAAAGGCATATTGATTTTAATCAAGCGAATTGTATGCCAATATTGTTAACGAATTATGTCTTAGATATAGATTTAGAAATGGTTTCACGTGAAACAGAAGCTAAATTACCTGTAAAAACATGCTTTTGCATGACTTAAGCATAGGATTACAGTAGAATCTAATTCTTCTGAATTGGCTTGTTTGGTTATGAATTTTCCCGATATTTTTGATGTAATTGTAGTGGGTGGCGGTCATGCCGGCACCGAAGCGGCGCTCGCAAGCGCTAGAACGGGGCAAAAAACCCTGTTGCTTACGCATAACATCGAGACTTTGGGACAAATGTCTTGCAATCCTAGTATTGGCGGAATCGGCAAGGGGCACTTGGTAAAAGAGGTGGATGCGCTAGGCGGTGCAATGGCAGCTGCAACAGATGAAGGCGGTATTCAGTTTAGAATACTCAACTCTAGCAAAGGCCCAGCAGTGCGCGCAACACGCGCACAGGCCGACCGTGTACTTTATAAAGCGGCGATTAGAAGAAAACTAGAAAATCAACCCAATTTGTGGTTATTTCAGCAAGCTGTTGATGACATTATTTTAGATGGAGATCGCGCAGCTGGCGTTGTGACGCAAATCGGGTTGCGTTTCGCGGCCAAGTCTGTGGTGCTTACCGCAGGCACATTTTTAGGCGGTTTGATCCATGTCGGTATGCAGAGCTATAGTGCTGGCCGCGCTGGAGATCCGCCAGCAATAAGCCTTGCAGCTCGGTTGCGAGAAATTGGTTTGCCTGCAGGGCGATTAAAAACAGGTACGCCACCGCGCATAGATGGCCGCACGATTGATTATTCAGTCATGCTAGAGCAGCCAGGTGATAATCCTGCGCCGGTATTTTCATTCTTGGGTAATGTGGCACAGCATCCAAAGCAAGTTTCTTGCTGGATTACACATACGAATGAGCGTACGCACGATATTATTCGCTCTGGCCTAGACCGCTCGCCGATGTATACAGGCGTGATTGAAGGCGTTGGCCCGCGTTACTGCCCAAGCGTGGAGGATAAAATCCACCGCTTTGCAGACAAAGAATCGCATCAAATATTTTTAGAGCCGGAAGGTTTGAATACCAATGAGATTTACCCTAATGGTATTTCTACTAGCTTGCCGTTTGATATCCAGCTGGCGCTAGTGCGCTCTATGAAAGGCCTAGAAAACGCACATATTCTACGACCCGGTTATGCGATTGAATATGACTATTATGATCCGCGCGCTTTAAAAAGCTCTTTGGAAACGAAAGCAATCAGTGGACTGTTCTTTGCGGGGCAAATTAATGGCACCACAGGCTACGAAGAGGCGGCTGCACAGGGCTTACTGGCTGGCGTAAATGCAGCACTTTATGTGCAGGGTAAAGAGTCTTGGTGTCCGGCGCGAGACGAAGCTTATTTGGGTGTGTTGGTAGATGATCTCATTACGACGGGCGTGACTGAGCCGTACCGGATGTTTACTTCGCGTGCGGAATACCGCTTGCAACTCAGAGAAGATAATGCGGATATACGTTTAACTGAAAAAGGCCGTGAATTGGGCTTGGTGGATGATGTGCGTTGGGATGCTTTTAGTCGCAAGCAGGAAGCCATTGCGCGCGAAGAAGAGCGTTTGAAAAAAACATTTGTGCAACCTGTTAATGTTTCACGTGAAACACAACTGTCTATTTTTGGTAAAGAGCTGGAACATGAATATAGCTTATTTGAGTTGCTACGTCGCCCAGAGGTGGCATACGATAGCTTAGTAAGCTTAAACCCGAGCTCGGAAGCGCTTAGTGCTGAAGTTAAGGAACAGGTAGAGATTGCAGCTAAATATCAAGGCTATATTAATCGACAGAAAGCTGAAATAGCTAAACAAAAAGGCAGTGAAAGTATTGTGTTGGGCGGTCTGGATTATGCAGATGTGCATGGTCTGAGTATTGAGGCGCGGCAAAAATTAATTTTGCATAAACCAGAAACCATCGGACAAGCCAGTCGCATTTCTGGTATCACGCCAGCAACAATTTCCTTGTTGCTGGTTTATTTAAAACGCAAACATAAAAAGCAATCTAGCTTAAAAACCATTGAAGCAGCATGACGCAGGCAGAACGACTAGCGGCGGGCATTGTGGAGATGGATTTGGATATTTCTGCCGAAAAGCAGAAAAAGTTGCTGGATTACATTGGATTGTTACAAAAATGGAATAAAGTGTACAACCTGACAGCGATACGTGACCCACTAGAAATGGTTACGCTGCATTTGTTAGATAGTTTAAGTGTTTTGCCTTATATCAAAGCCAAAAATTTGTTGGATGTAGGAAGTGGTGGCGGTTTGCCAGGCATTGTATTGGCCATTTGTTTGCCTGAGTTGCAAGTAACTACGATTGATGCAGTGCAGAAAAAAGCGATTTTCATGCGCCACGTAAAAGGTGAACTGAGATTAAGTAATTTGGAAGTTGTACATGGGCGCGTAGAGGATTTCCAGCCGAAGGGAAAAATTTGAATTGATAATTTCACGTGCTTTTTCAGAAATCGCACTATTTATAAAGTTAACGCGGCACTTGCTAGCGGCAAACGGGAAATGGCTTGCGATGAAAGGATCAGTGCCACACCAAGAGCTTGCAGGTGTTGTTACTAATAAAACTTATCCTTTAGCTATAGCAGGGCTAGAGGCAGAGCGACATTTAATTGTAATAGAGAATCATTAATGAAAATACTTGCAATTACAAACCAAAAAGGTGGCGTTGGCAAAACGACCACCTGTGTTAATTTAGCGGCTAGTTTAGCTGCAAACGGAAAAAAAGTACTATTAGTTGATTTAGATCCGCAAGGAAACGCAAGTACCGGTAGCGGCATTGATAAAGCGCATTTGAAACACAGCATTTATCACGTACTGATTGGGGAAAAGTCGCTAGCAGAAGTTATTGTGAAAAGTGAAAAAGGTGGCTTTGATGTAGCACCCTCAAATCGCGAATTAGCCGGCGCGGAGGTTGAGCTCGTGAATGAAGCAGAACGTGAAACCCGCTTGAAGAAGGCGATTTCTAAGATAAGTGAATATGATTACGTTCTTTTGGATTGTCCGCCTGCGCTTAATTTGGTGACGGTGAATGCGCTTACTGCAGCCGACACAGTGATGATTCCAATGCAGTGTGAATATTACGCGCTGGAAGGCTTGTCCGATTTGGTGAATACGGTTAAAAAAGTTCGTGCTCATTTAAATCCAACCTTGGAAATTGAAGGCCTGTTACGCACGATGTTTGATAATCGTAATATGCTTGCAAACCAAGTTTCAGCGCAACTGGTTGGTCATTTTGGTAAAAAGGTATATGAGACCATCATTCCGCGCAACATTCGCTTAGCGGAAGCGCCGAGCTATGGTGTGCCAGCGTTGATTTACGACAAATCCTCGAGAGGGGCGATTGCATATTTAGAGCTTGCAGAAGAAATAATTAGTAAAAATAGTTAATTAAAACAAATAGTTATATATAGGTTAATCCTAGATTAGGTAGACATATGGTTAAGCAAAAAGGTTTGGGGCGAGGATTGGATGCATTGTTGGCTGGCGATGTAGAAAGCGTGAGTTCCGGCGACAGTATGTTGAAGTTAAAAATCAGTCAAATGCAACCAGGTAAATTTCAACCACGTAGTTATATGGATGATGTTGCGTTGCAAACTTTAGCGGATTCTATTAAATCACAGGGCATCATGCAGCCAATTCTGGTGCGTGAAATCGCATCTGGAAAGTATGAAATTATCGCGGGTGAGCGGCGCTGGCGCGCCAGCCAAATTGCTGGGTTAGATGAAGTGCCTGTGTTGGTGCGGGATATTCCCGATGAATCTGCGCTTGCAATGGCATTGATCGAAAATATTCAGCGCGAAAACTTAAATCCATTAGAAGAGGCGCAAGGCATTAAACGTTTGATAGATGAGTTTGCCATGACGCACGAAAAAGCAGCAGATGCGGTTGGGCGCTCTCGTGTGGCGGTATCAAATATTTTGCGCTTGCTCACATTAAGTCATCCCGTGCAGGAACTATTGCTACAAAACAAATTAGACATGGGGCATGCGCGTGCGTTGATTGGGCTGGATGCTGCAAGACAAATTATGTTAGCGAATAAAGTAGTGCAACTGAATTTATCGGTGCGAGAAGTCGAAGCGCTAGCTAAGCAGCAAGAAACTAAAGCGGATAACAAGCAGAAAATCAACATTAATCATGACGTAACACGTCTGCAAGATGCATTGAGCGATAAACTTGGCACAAAAGTGACTATTGCAGGTAAAGCCAGCGGCGCAGGCATACTAAAAATTAGTTATAGCAATTTGGACCAGCTGGACGACATTATTGCCAAGATATCAGCTTAAGTTGGCGCTAAGTGTTTATTTATTAAGCGCGTATTGTTATTTAGTTTTGATATAGTGCTTGACTAAAAACGCGTAATAATTCAAAATCGCGGGCTTTGCTAAGGCTCACTTTATAATTGCGCACTTTAGAATTTTGTTTAAAGTGAAAATATAAAAATGATCGATATAACAAATGGCACTGGCAAATATTAACTCTGCATCAAATAGCGTTTTTAGTAGCATGTTGCGTTGGCAACTTGTTGCAACGGGAGTAGTGGCACTTGTTGCGCTGTTTATATTTGGGGTACATGCTGGAATTTCAGCAGTTGCAGGTGGTTTATCGGTGGTGGTTGCTGCTTTTGTGGCTTCCAAAATCGCGCAACGTAGCAATAAAGAAGCATCAGCAATATTAATTAATATGCTGAAAGCGGAAGCGATCAAGATTCTTCTGGTTGTGATTCTGCTGTTTATCACGTTTAAAGTTTATAAGCAGTTGGTGCCAATGGCGCTGATTGCAGGTTTAGCGGCAGCAGCATTGTTTTCTGGCGCGGCGATGGCAAAGCAAGACATAAAAATTTAATTTATATAAAAGCTTAATAACTTATGGCAACTGAACATATTGAACACGTAGAACAAGCGGCAATGACGCCCGCAGATTATATTGCAGGTCATTTAAGTTTTAATGCTAAGCCAATTGGCGAAGGTGGTTTTTGGACCTTGCATGTCGATACTTTGGTCATGTCGGTTATTCTAGGTTTAGTGGTCATGGGTTTGGTCTGGTTAGTAGCGCGCAAAGCTACTTCTGGTGTGCCGACGAAGGGTCAGGCGTTTGTTGAGTTAATTTTTAATTTTGTGGATGATCAAGTAAAAAACATATTCCACGGTGACCGTCATAGCTTTATTGCTCCAACAGCTTTGACGGTTTTTTTATGGGTGTTCGCAATGAACGCCATGGATTTTTTACCAGTAGATATTATGCATAAATTCTACGGTTTATTCGGTTTGCATCATTGGCGTAGTGTCCCAACTTCGGACATCAACACTACCTTTGCTTTAGCTTTAGCTGTATGGATCCTAATGATTTTCTTTGCTATAAAAGTAAAGGGGTTTGGCGGTTGGATACACGAGCTTTTCTACGCACCTTTTGGTACTAAATTTTGGGTGTTGCCACTCAACTTCTTGTTCAATTTAATCGAATACGTTTCTAAACCACTTTCACATTCATTGCGGCTATTTGGCAACATGTATGCGGGTGAAGTGATTTTCTTGCTTTTAGGTTTGTGGGCAGCTACAGGTGTTTCAGGCACAATCTTTGGTGCGATATTGGGCGCGGGTTGGTCGATATTCCATATTTTGATTGTGGCGTTACAAGCCTTTATTTTTATGATGTTGACTGTGGTTTATCTAGCAATGGCGCACGAAGGCCATTAATAATTTTGTAAGTTTGATTTTAAAAGTAGTTTTGAGTTTAGTAGTAGTTTAATTTTAGAGAGGGTAACAAAATGGACGCATTAGCATTGATTCAGGCCTACACAGGCATTGGTATTGGTTTAATTATCGGTTTAGGCGCTGCAGGTGCTTGTATCGGTATTGGTATTATGTGTGCAAGCTTTTTGGATGGCGCAGCTCGTCAACCAGAAATGATTCCACAATTGCAAGGTAAAGTGTTCTTGTTGTTAGGTCTTATCGACGCTTCATTCATTATCGGTGTTGGTTTGGCGATGATGTTTGCATTTGCGAACCCATTATTATCGGTGGTAGCCAAGTAATTTGTTTAGGTTGTTTTAACCTTACCTAAACAAAGGAGCAGATATGAATATTAACTTTACACTTATTGCACAAGCGATTGCATTTGCGGTGTTGATTTGGTTCACCGTGAAATTTGTTTGGCCACCACTTTTAGGCGCGATTGAAAAACGTCAAAAAGAAATCGCCGATGGCTTGGCTGCAGCTTCAGAGGGCCGCAGTGCTTTGGAAGTGGCAGCGAAGAAATCAGAAGTAACTTTGAACGAAGCAAAGCAAAAAGCCAGTGAGATTATTGGCCAGGCAGAAAAACGTGCAAGCCAGATTGTGGAAGAAGCGAAAAATAATGCAAAAGCCGAAGGTGAGCGCATTATTGCTGGTGCAAAAGCAGAGATTGACCAAGAAGTTAATCGTGCTAAAGAAGGTTTGCGTGCACAAGTGTCAAGTCTAGCTGTCGCAGGTGCTGAGAAAATATTGCGTAAAGAAATTAACGCAAAAACGCATTCCGAAATGCTTTCTAAACTAGCGGCGGAGCTATAACACATGGCTGAAATTTCAACCATCGCCAGGCCGTACGCAGTAGCTGCTTTCAAGCTTGCAAAAGAGCAGAAAGCGCTTGCTAAATGGTCTGAGATGCTCAGTTTTGCGACGGCTGTAGGAAATGACGCGCAATTTAGTGCTTATATTGCAGACCCAAAAGTTGACAGTAATGATTTGCAAGCCGCTTTTTTGAAAGTTTGTGGCAACAAGCTCAACGAGCATGCGCAAAACCTCATTAAAATTTTGGTCGAATATAGACGTTTATCTATTTTGCCGGCAATTACAAGTGCATTTGAGGAATTGAAAGCACAAGACGAAGGCACGTTGGATGCGGAAATTATCGCAGCGGCTAAGCCTAGTGCGGCTGAAGTGAAAGATTTGGTAAAACGCTTAGAAGCCAAATTTGGTAAAAAAGTGGAAGCCACGGTTTCGGTAGATGAAGAAATTATTGGCGGCATTAAAATTATTGTGGGCGATACCGTAATCGATGCGTCCGTTAAAGGTCAGTTACAAAATTTAGCTTATTCGCTTTCAGCATAAGCAACAGGAGAAAGAGCAATGCAGTTATCTACATCAGAAATCAGTGAACTGATTAAAAGCAGATTAGAGAATTTTTCGGTTAGTAGCGAGGCGCGTACTCAAGGTACGGTAATCTCTGTGACCGACGGTATCGTACGTATTCACGGCCTTTCCAATGTAATGTCTGGTGAGATGATTGAGTTCCCAGGCAACACTTTTGGATTGGCGCTCAACCTTGAGCGTGATTCAGTTGGTGCGGTGGTGTTGGGTGACTATGAGCACATTACTGAAGGCGATATCTGTAAATGTACGGGTCGTATTTTGGAAGTGCCGGTTGGCCCAGAGCTGATTGGTCGCGTAGTGAACGCATTGGGTCAGCCGATTGATGGCAAAGGCCCAGTTAAAACCAAAATGACCGACAAAATTGAAAAAGTAGCGCCAGGCGTTATTGCGCGTAAATCTGTTTCACAACCAGTACAAACTGGCTTGAAGTCTGTGGACTCGATGGTACCAGTAGGTCGCGGTCAACGTGAACTTATTATTGGCGACCGTCAAACAGGTAAAACTGCAGTTGCGGTAGATGCGATTATTAACCAAAAAGGTCAAAACATGACCTGTGTTTATGTTGCGATTGGCCAAAAGGCTTCAACCATTGCTAACGTTGTGCGTAAATTAGAAGAAAATGGCGCGATGGCATATACCATTGTTGTAGCGGCTGCAGCGTCCGATTCAGCAGCACTGCAATATCTGGCGCCTTACGCTGGTTGTACAATGGGCGAATATTTCCGTGACCGTGGTGAAGACGCGTTGATTGTTTACGATGATTTGTCAAAACAGGCGGTAGCTTACCGTCAAATCTCGCTCTTGCTCCGCCGTCCACCAGGCCGCGAAGCTTATCCAGGCGACGTGTTCTACATCCACTCACGTTTATTAGAGCGCGCTGCTCGTGTGAATGAAGAGTATGTAGAAAAATTTACCAAAGGCAAAATTAAAGGCAAAACAGGCTCATTGACAGCATTACCAGTAATTGAAACAGCTGCAGGTGACGTTTCAGCGTTCGTTCCAACTAACGTGATTTCGATTACCGACGGTCAAATTTTCTTGGAAACTGACTTGTTTAACGCGGGTATTCGTCCAGCGATTAACGCGGGTATTTCAGTATCTCGTGTGGGTGGTGCTGCTCAAACTAAAGTCATCAAGAAATTAGGTGGCGGTGTACGTTTGGCATTAGCGCAATATCGTGAATTGGCGGCGTTTGCGCAATTTGCTTCTGATTTGGATGAAGCGACACGTAAACAGTTGGACCGCGGTCGCATGTTTACCGAGTTGATGAAGCAAGCGCAATATGCCCCATTAAGCGTATCTAACATGGCAATTTCTTTGTTAGCTGCAAATAAAGGATATTTCGATGACGTGCCAACCAATAAAGTACTCGCATTTGAAGGTGCATTGCATGGCTTTATGGGTTCAAAATACAAAAAACTAATGGACGCGATTGAAACTAGCAAGGATTTAGCTGGTGATAACGAAAAAGCGGTTGAAGCAGCGATTCAAGACTTCAAAGCGACCAACGCTTATTAATTCTCTGACTATTTAGGACAAAAAATGGCTGGTAGTAAAGAGATTAGAACCAAGATCAAGTCGGTAGAAAATACCCGCAAGATCACTAAGGCGATGGAGATGGTGGCCGCTTCTAAGATGCGTAAAGCGCAAGATAGAATGCGTGCTAGCCGCCCATATGCTGAAAAAATTCGCAATATCACTGCGCATATGTCTGCTGCTAACCCAGAATATAAGCACGCATTTTTATTGAAGCGTGATGTGATTAAGAATTTGGGTTTAATTGTAGTGAGTTCGGATAAGGGATTGTGCGGCGGTTTAAACACCAATATGTTGCGTCTTTCTGTTAACCAAATGAAAACTTGGGAAACTGAAGGTAAAAAAATCAAAGTGAGCGCGATTGGTAATAAAGGCCTTGGCTTTATGACGCGTGTAGGTGCAGATGTTAAATCACACATCACTGGCATGGGCGATGTCCCGCATTTGGAAAGTTTAATCGGCGCTATCAAGGTGATGTTGGATGCTTATACAGCTGGTGAAATTGATCAGCTTTATATTTGCTACACCAAATTTATCAACACGATGAAGCAAGAACCGACAATGCAGCAATTGTTGCCGTTAAGTGGTGAGCAAATGGGTAGCCCGAAAGGTCATTGGGATTACATTTACGAGCCAGAAGCTAAGCCAGTGGTGGATGAGCTAATGGTGCGTTATGTTGAATCACTTATTTACAATGCTGTAGCTGAGAATATGGCGTCCGAGCAATCATCACGTATGGTAGCGATGAAAGCTGCATCGGATAACGCGAAGAACGTGATTGCAGAATTGAAACTGGTTTATAACAAAGCACGTCAAGCTGCGATTACGAAAGAAATTTCGGAAATCGTAGGCGGCGCGGCGGCTGTATCATAAAAATTTATTAAATTAACTGACTAATAGAAGTTAGGAATAGAAAATGGCAAAAGCGAAAGAAACAATCGTAGGTAAAGTGGTTCAATGTATTGGTGCAGTGGTGGACGTTGAGTTTCCACGTGATCATATGCCAAAAGTATTTGAGGCCTTGATTATTGATGATAAAGATTCACAAGCTGAAGCTGGCTTGACTTTGGAAGTGCAACAGCAATTAGGCGACGGCATCGTGCGCACCATTGCTATGGGGTCATCCGATGGTCTTGCACGTGGCACTGCGTTCAAATCAACCGGCAACCAAATTACCGTACCAGTAGGTATAGGCACATTGGGCCGCATTATGGACGTATTAGGCCGCCCAATTGATGAATTAGGTGCGATTGATTCTAAAGAACGTCGTTCGATTCACCAAAAAGCACCAACATTTGAAGAGCTCTCCCCTTCTGTTGATTTGTTAGAGACTGGTATCAAAGTGATTGACTTGGTTTGCCCGTTCGCTAAAGGCGGTAAAGTGGGCTTGTTCGGTGGTGCTGGTGTGGGTAAAACCGTTAACATGTTGGAACTCATCAACAACATCGCAAAACAACACTCTGGTTTGTCTGTGTTTGCGGGTGTGGGTGAGCGTACGCGTGAAGGTAACGACTTCTATCATGAGATGGCAGAAGCTGGCGTTATTAAGCTAGATAACATGAAGGAATCTAAAGTAGCTATGGTGTTCGGCCAAATGAACGAGCCACCGGGCAACCGTTTGCGCGTTGCGCTTTCTGGTTTGACCATGGCGGAAAAATTCCGTGACGAAGGCCGTGATGTTTTGTTCTTTGTAGACAATATCTACCGCTATACATTGGCAGGTACAGAGGTTTCTGCGCTATTAGGCCGTATGCCATCGGCGGTGGGTTACCAACCTACTCTAGCTGACGAGATGGGCCGTTTGCAAGAGCGTATTACCTCAACTAAAGTGGGTTCTATTACCTCAATCCAAGCGGTTTACGTGCCTGCGGATGACTTGACTGACCCATCACCAGCAACAACATTCCAACATTTGGACTCAACGGTTGTGTTGAGTCGTGATATTGCATCTCTTGGTATTTACCCAGCGGTTGACCCACTCGACTCAACATCACGTCAATTGGATCCATTGATTGTGGGTGAGGAACACTACAATGTTGCGCGTTCAGTGCAATCTACATTGCAGCGCTATAAAGAATTACGCGACATTATTGCTATTTTGGGTATGGATGAACTTTCACCAGAAGATAAATTGGCTGTTGGTCGTGCACGTAAAATCCAACGTTTCTTGTCACAACCTTTCCACGTGGCTGAGGTATTTACCGGCTCACCTGGTAAATACGTACCATTGAAAGAAACCATCAAAGGCTTCAAGGCAATTGTAGCGGGCGAATATGATCACTTGCCGGAACAAGCGTTTTACATGGTAGGCGGTATCGAAGAAGCTATTGAAAAAGCCAAAACAGTTAACTAAGGCAAATTGAATGGCACATACAGTTCGTATTGATGTAGTAAGCGCTGAAGCTGAAATTTTTTCAGGTGTGGCTGAGTTTGTTGTGGCGCCTGCACGTATGGGTGAAGTAGGTATTTACCCAAATCATGCGCCAATGATTACGTCTATTAAGCCTGGTGCGTTGCGTATTAAACTTCCAGACGTTGCAGAAGAAACTTTAATCTTTATTTCTGGCGGTATGCTGGAAGTGCAACCAGGCTTGATTACTGTACTTGCAGATACGGCAATTCGTGGACATGATTTGGATGAAGCGAAAGCGCTTGCGGCAAAAGCAGCAGCTGAAGAAGCAATGAAAAACAGAACTTCAGATATGGATTATGCAGCGGCTCAAGCTGAGTTAGCGGAAGCGATTGCGCAGATTGCCGCAATTGAAAAATTACGTAAAAGTATTCATTAAAATGCATACGAACATTTAAGGCAGCCATTGGCTGCCTTTTTTGTTTATACTTTTGGTTATTGGCTAAATATAAATTATGATGAATAAACTAAATATTGTTATTCTGGCTGCGGGCAAAGGCACGCGCATGTTTTCCAGCAAGCCAAAGGTGCTGCACGAAGTTGCGGGTAAGCCGATTTTGCGCCATGTGATTGACTGCGCCAAAGTGCTTAGCGCAGAGAAAATTATTGTGGTATTTGGTTTTGGTGGTGATGCGGTTAAAAGCGCATTTAGTGGTGAAAATATTATTTGGGTTGAACAGGCACAACAGCTGGGTACAGGACACGCCGTACAGCAAGCTAGCGCCCTATTTGGATGAAAATGCAAACATTTTGATTTTGCTGGGCGATGTGCCGCTGGTGGATGCGCAAAGTTGTGAGAAATTACTGGCAAAAGCCAACAATCAACTCGTTATACAATCGTTTAATAAAGCTGATCCCACGGGTTATGGTCGGATTATACGCAGCAATAATTCTGTGAGCGCGATTGTGGAACATAAAGACGCGACCGAAGAACAAAAAAACATCAAAGAAGTGAATACCGGCATTATGGCGATGCCTGCGAAGGCCCTTAAGAATTGGCTCGCAGGCTTATCGAACAATAACGCACAGGGCGAATATTATTTAACTGATATTGTTGGTTTCGCGGTGCGCGACAAAGTGAATGTGGTAGCGGAAATCACAGATGATGAATGGTCGGTGACTGGTATTAATAGCAAGCAGGATTTAGCACAAATTGAGCGTGTATATCAGCAACGCTATGCTGAATCACTTCTCAAAAAAGGCGTTACACTAGCCGACCCTGCCCGTATTGATGTGCGTGGTAATTTAGAAACTGCGCAAGACGTGGAGATCGACGTTGGCTGTATTTTTGAAGGTAAGGTGACTTTGGGTGAAAATGTAAAAATAGGTGCTTATTGCGTAATTAAAAATGCAACAATCGCCACTGGCAGCATCATAGCGCCTTTCACGCATATTGATGATGCGAATGTCGGAGCAAATAGCCGCATTGGGCCATATGCACGCTTGCGTCCTGGTACTACACTAGCGGCAGAAACTCACATTGGCAACTTTGTTGAGCTAAAGAATGCACAGGTTAATATAGGCAGTAAAATCAATCACTTAAGTTATGTTGGCGACGCGACCATTGGCAAAAATGTCAATATTGGTGCAGGTACTATTACATGCAATTATGATGGTGCCAATAAATTTAGAACGGTGATTGAGGATGAGGCGTTTATTGGCTCGGACACGCAACTCATTGCGCCAGTCACGGTGGGAAAAGGCGCGACTATTGGCGCAGGCTCTACAATTTCCAAAGATGCGCCAGCTGGCGAGCTCACGATTTCGCGCGCAAAACAGTTAACCATTACGGGCTGGAAACGCCCAACTAAAATTAAGAAAGACTAAAAGCATGTGCGGTATCGTAGGCGCGGTTGCTAGCAGAAATGTTGTGCCAATCTTGGTAGAAGGCTTAAGCCGCCTTGAGTATCGCGGCTATGACTCAGCAGGAATCGCCGTGCTTGACGCGGGTGAAATCAAACGTGTGCGTGCGGTTGGCCGTGTGAGTGAAATGGAAACCAAAGCTAAAGCAGAAATGCTTTCTGGCTTGGTGGGCATTGGTCATACACGTTGGGCAACGCATGGCGGCGTCACGGAATCTAACGCGCACCCGCATGTTTCAAAAGGCGAGATTGCCGTGGTACACAACGGCATTATTGAAAATCACGATGAGCAACGCGACCGTTTAAAAAGCTTGGGTTATGAGTTTACCTCGCAAACGGATACTGAAGTTATCGCACATTTAATTCACTATTACCATGCCAAAGGTGAGTCATTACTATCATCAGTGAAGCTTGCAATCAAGGAGCTTACAGGCGCATTTGCGATTAGCGTAATCTCAATTAAAGAACCGAACAGTATGATTACAGCAAGGCTGGGATGCCCGTTGTTATTGGGTCTTGGCGATGGTGAAAATTTTATCGCATCCGATGTTTCTGCTGTGTTGCAAGCCACACGCCGCGTGATTTATATGGAAGATGGTGATGTGGCAGAAGTGAAAGCAAGCGGCGTGACGATTTGGGATAAAACCGACAAAGTGGCTAATCGCAAAGTACATGTGAGCGATGTATCGCTGGCCAGTTTAGAGTTAGGCCCTTACGCGCACTTTATGCAAAAAGAAATCCATGAGCAACCACGCGCTTTAACCGACACTATTGAAGCTTTAATTGATGATGCAAGTTTTTCGCCTGAGCTATTTGGTAAAAACGCAGTAGATGTATTTAAGCAGATTGATAGCGTGTTGATTTTAGCCGCTGGCACTAGTTATTATGCGGGTCTTACGGCTAAATACTGGCTTGAAGGTATCGCGCAAATTCCCACCAATGTAGAAATTGCCAGCGAGTATCGTTATCGTAAATCGGTGCCAAATCCTAAACAGTTGATTGTGACGATTTCGCAATCGGGCGAGACGCTAGACACGATGGAAGCTTTAAAACACGCGCAAAGTTTAGGTCAGCAATTGAGTTTGTCGATTTGCAATGTGCAAGAAAGTGCCCTTCCACGCGCTTCCAAGCTTGTTTTATACACTCGCGCTGGCGCGGAGATCGGCGTGGCGTCAACCAAGGCTTTCACTACACAACTAGTGGCTTTATTTACATTGGCTGCCACGCTGGCAAAGCAACGTGGCTTGTTGAACAAAGTCCATGAAGACGAATATTTGGATGCATTGCGCCATTTGCCTGGTAGCGTGCAATATGCGCTCAATTTAGAGCCGCAAATTCGTGAATGGGCAAAACGATTTGGCGATAAAGAACATGCGTTGTTTTTAGGCCGCGGTGTGCACTACCCAATCGCCATGGAAGGTGCGCTCAAGCTTAAAGAAATCTCTTATATTCATGCAGAGGCTTACCCCGCGGGTGAGCTTAAACACGGCCCATTGGCGCTGGTGGATAACAATATGCCGGTAGTGGTGATTGCGCCAAATGATTCGCTGCTAGAAAAAGTGAAATCGAACATGCAAGAAGTTAAAGCGCGTGGCGGAGAGCTATTTGTGTTTGCCGATGCGGATAGTCACTTTAAAGAATCCGAAGGGGTGCATGTCATCCGCACCCCGCGCCACGTGGGCGTGCTCTCCCCCATTTTGCATACAATCCCTGTGCAATTGCTGGCTTATCATGTAGCTTTGCTAAAAGGTACAGATGTGGATAAACCGCGGAATTTGGCGAAGAGCGTGACGGTAGAATAACGTTGTCAGAGTTTAATTTTGCTCTGCTTCTTCACCTTCAATGATGAGTTCCTGATCTGCAAACTCTTCTTTCCAGTTCAAAATCACGCGCTGCGGCTTTTCTCCAGTCAAACTGAAACGTACAGACTGTTTTTCTCCGTTGTAACGCCCAACTAGCTGGTAATCGCCTGCGGGTAAGTCTATATAGAGCATTGGCCCGCTTTGCTTTTTCCAAAAAACAGTTTGGCCGTTACCATCAAGTATCATCATGCTCACATCGGTGAGCCAGCCGCCAACCGCGCCACCCGTGAATAAAACTTGAAGTGAGAAATTTTTCGCCATGCGGCGAATATCGTTGGCTTGTTCCTCGCTAATACCACCATTCACAAAGTTGATGCCGGATTCTGTTTTGTAGATAACGCCATCTTTTGCTTGAATGGTAAGCGAGTTAAAGCAAAGTAAGCTGACAAATAAAAATTTGAAAAATGATTTCATGCGATTCCCTGATTAGTTTTGCGGGCATTATACCCAAGTTGTCTTGTTTATAGCCAATCCCAATTTAAGCGTTTTTTATGCGGCGCATTTTTCATGGCGAAATCCCACAAAAATGGTGGTATAAGCCGCATGATTCTTGCGATAACGCCCATCTGCCATGGAATAATTTTAAAGCGTACTTTGGTTTCAACCGCGTTTATAAATTGTTGTGCAAACACATCTGCATCCATTAAAAACGGCATTTTGTACTGGTTAAGGTCGGTCATGGGTGTGCGAATATAGCCTGGCGCTATGGTACTAACGGCAATATTAAAGTGCTGCATTTCTGCGCGCAGACTTTCACAATAGCTAATTACCGCGGCTTTGCTGGCGCTATAAGCGCCGCTACCAGGAATTCCGCGTATGCCTGCCACGCTGGCAACGCCAACTAGCTGGCCTTTACGCACCCGCTTCATGGCTACTATAAATGGGTTAAACGTATGCACCATTCCCATTACATTAATATCAAAAATGGCTTGAATGGCCTTGATATCGTCTTTATCTTCCGTTAGCGTGCCGCGGCTCACACCTGCGTTTGCAATTACCACATCCGGCACATCATAGCGCACCATAAAATCTTGCGCGGCGGCTTGCAAGGCAGCGCTATCGCGCACATCAAGCGCGTAAACGGCGCTGTTAACTTTGTGCAGAGCTAGTAATTCATCCGCCAAGAGTTGCAACTCGCTTAAACGGCGCGCTACTAGCCCAAGGGTTAAGCCAGAGTTGGCGTAGCGGCTTGCGCACTCAAGCGCAAGCGCTTTGCCTATGCCGCTGGAAGCTCCAGTGATAAAAATATGCATGGGTTGAATAATAACCTACAAAAAACCCGCTGTGTATGAACATCAGCGGGTTTGGCATTACCAGTGTATAACTTGGCTATTTAACCTTGCTAGGCAGCTTAATTTTATTATTAGCTGCCTTCACTACTTTTTTGCTGCTTCTGGCTTCTCAGCCTTTTTAAGCCCTGCAGCTTTTTCTTTACGAATATTTTCAATTATGTAATCTGCAACTTTAATTGCCTGCTCATTGCCGCCGGCCATGGTGCCCGAAGTAATGTATTTACCATCAATCACTAAACTAGGCACACCGGTTGCGCCAGAAGAGCGAAAAATTTGCGCAGCACGATTTAAGTTGGTATTGATTGTAAATGATTTGAAAGCCTGCTCCACTTTTAGGCGGTCCATGCCACTTTTTTTCGTAACCCAGTCAATGGTCGCTTTTTCGTCTGTAGGGTTTAAGGATTTTTCTTTTTGGATTGCGTCAAATAAAGGAATATGTAGTTTTTCTAATACCCCCAAAGTTTCCATCGCATAATAAGCTTTCGCCATTGGCGCCCATTGTGGATTAGGTAGACCCGGTACGCGTTTGAAGTAAACATCTGCGGGTAATTTTTTAACCCAGGCATTCAAAGGCGCTTCCATATGGTAACAGTGTGGGCAACCGTACCAGAAAATTTCCATCACTTCGATTTTAGAGGCATTGTCCGTTGGAATTGGTTGTGCAACCGCGTCAAACTCCGCTGCCTACTTTTGGCGCTTCTGCCATAGCTACATTATTTAGGCCGATAAAGCCAAAAACAAACAGAAGCGAAGCTAAAAACTTTTTCATTATTTTTTCCTTAAAAATTGTATTTAAATACACCAAAACTCATAACGTGAATTGACTCTATAAGATGACAATAAATTCAATAAATTATCTTGGCTTTGTTTCAGTATGTACCTTAATTAGGTCTGTATTGAAACCGGCGGTAGTTAAATCACCACGAATTTTGTTGATTTGATCCAAATCGCTAAGTGGCCCAACCCGTACACGGTGCCATATTCCTTTATCAGGAATAGTGGCTGTTTGCACAACTGCCTCAAAGCCCTGTAGTGCAAGCTTAGCTTTCATGTTGTCAGCATCTGCTTCATTTTGGAAAGCACCGATTTGCAAAAAGTAGTTATCTTTTTTAACTGTGGACGTATTATTTTTAATTTCCTGTTCAGTTACCGTGCTTTCTGTTTCAGGCAGGATGGTATAAAAATCAAAGTCGTTTGCGGGCTTTGTCCCCTCAGGGCTTTCTTCCTGTGGTATGGCACTTTCTTCTATACTTTCTTTAGAACTTTTTGATTTAGATTTTTTTGCAACAAGTTCTTCGGTTTTTGGCGCGTTGATTTTTTTGTCTTCAAACGGGCTATCGCCTTTATTGATATACATGGTAAGCCCAACAGCCGCCGCAACGCCAAGGAGCAAGCCAATAAGCAAACCTGAAAAAAATGGGCTGCCCTTACTGCTGGATTTTTGTGGGGATGGTTTGTAATCTTTACTCATTTTGTTTTACCTGTTCTCATATACTCACATTTTAGCGGGCGCGCTTACACCAAGCAAATGCAAGCCATTTTTTAATACTTGCTGTGTTGCACCTATTAACGCCATACGCGCCAATCTGGTTGGCATATCGTCCACTAAAAATTTTGTGTCATTGTAATAGCTGTGCAATTCGCTTGCACATTCTTTTAAGTAGTTAGCAATTGCGTGTGGTGCCAAATCATCCGCAGCATTTTTAATAACCTCAGGGAACTCACTTAATTTCTGCATGAGAATCGCTTCTTGCGCTGATGTCAGTGGCTTTAAATCCGCCAAAACCAAGCTTGTAGTATCACCACCCCATTGCGCTAGCACGCTGCAAATTCGTGCATGTGCATATTGGATGTAATACACCGGGTTATCGTTGGTTTGCGCGCGAGCAAGGTCTATGTCAAACACCAATTGTGAATCAGCACGTCTTGCCGCGAGGAAATACCGCGTTGCATCACAACCGACTTCATCGATTAAATCGCGCAAAGTCACATAACTGCCCGCACGTTTAGAAATTTTCATTTCTTCCCCACTACGCATCACGGTAACCATTTGATGCAATACGTACTCAGGCCAGCCCTTGGGGAATGCCCATATTAAGGGCTTGCAAGCCAGCGCGCACTCGAGTGATGGTGCTATGATGGTCTGCACCCTGCTCGTTTATCACACGCTTGAATCCGCGATTCCATTTATCCATGTGGTAGGCCACATCGGGCACAAAATAGGTGTAACCACCCTCTTTTTTACGCATTACACGGTCTTTATCATCACCAAAATCAGTAGTTTTGAGCCATAGCGCATCACCATCTTCAAAAGTTTTTCCGCTTTTTACCAAAGCTTGAACGGTTTTTTCTACTTTACCTGTGGTGTAGAGCGCGCTTTCAAGTGAAAACACATCAAATTTAATTTGAAATGCGCGTAAATCTAAATCCTGCTCGTGGCGCAAATAAGCAACGCTAAAATGACGAATAGACTCAGTGTCATTTACATCACCATTAGCAGTCACTTCCATATCATCTGCTATTACAGTTTGTTTGGCTAAATAGGCGTTGGCAATATCTAACACATATTCCCCGCGATAACCGTCTGCGGGGAAACTGAGGTCATCCGTCGAAACACCTTTGCAGCGCGCTTGTACCGACTTGGTTAAATTATCAATTTGTGCGCCAGCGTCGTTGTAGTAAAACTCGCGCGTTACATTCCAGCCATTTGCAGCAAGTAAGCGACAAAGACAATCGCCCACAGCCGCACCGCGCCCATGCCCCACATGAAGCGGTCCCGTCGGGTTAGCAGAAACAAATTCCACTTGCACTTTGGAGTTTTGACCATCGTTGTTATGACCAAATTTTTCACCGGCCTGCAAAATATTGCGCACGATGGTTTGCTTGGTTTGGCTATTTAAAAAGAAATTGATAAAACCAGCGCCAGCAATTTCCACTTTTGCAACCGTTTCGCTTGGTGGTAGCGCTTTAATCAACGCTTCGGCGATTGCGCGCGGGTTCTGCTTGAGCGGTTTCGCCAGTTGCATGGCGATATTGGTCGCAAAATCACCATGTTCGGCCGATTTTGGGCGTTCCAAAATAATCGATAAGGAAGAAGTGTCTGCGACCAATGTTTTGGCGGCTTGCAGTAATAAATCCGAGATGGTTTGTTTTAGGTTTAATTGTTTCAAGGCTTAAGGTTTTGGCAAATTAACGGGTTATTACAAATTAAATAGAGTTCGGGCTGAAAATCAATCAAAATGCTATTTTAACCTATTTGCAACTCACTCACGTCAATTTCATGCAAGCTGAAATACTCAAAATTGCGCTCGATGTACCGCTTAATCGCTTGTTCGATTACACGGGTAATGGCTTTGCAGCCCGCGTTGGCGCCCGTGCGGTGGTGAGTTTTGCTGGGCGTAATATGGTCGGCATTGTGATGGAAATCGCACATACTTCCGATGTGCCACAGGAAAAGCTTAAGCCAGTCATTCACATATTTGATGATGTTGTGTTTGATACTAAAATTTTTAAATTGCTTAAGTTCTGTGCCGATTACTATCATTACCCACTGGGACAAACACTGATTTCAGCACTACCTTTGCGCTTGCGGCAAATTAAACCTGCGGTGACGCGCAAGAGTTTTGTGTACGCGCTAAATGCAAATGCTAATTTGGACGAAATTCCTAAAAAACAAATCGTTTTTCACAAAATAGCAAATGCCCTACAAGCCAATATCCATGGGGATGCTGGCATGGATGCCAATACTTTGTCTGAAATATCTTCCGGTTGGCGCAAAGCGATTGCACAACTTAAAGCGCTGGGTTGGATTACAGAAACTGAAGTGATTGCAATCAAGCCATCGTTACGTTCATCAAACATTGAGCCAAGCCTGAACAATGATCAACAACAGGCGATTTCGACTATTTTGCACGAAACGGGTTTTAAGCCCTGGTTATTGTATGGCATAACGGGCAGTGGCAAAACCGAAGTCTATATTCAGTTGCTACAAAAAATTTTGATGGAAAAAGATGCGCAAGCCCTTATCCTTGTACCCGAAATCAATTTAACGCCGCAGCTCGAAGCACGTTTCAGAAGTCGCTTATCCAATTTTCCACTGGTGACTTTGCACAGTAGTTTGAGCGAGAGTGAGCGCTTACAAAACTGGCTTGCGGCAAGTACAGGCGCGGCAAAAATTGTAATTGGCACGCGCTTGAGCGTTTTTACGCCAATGCCACATCTGAAAATTATTGTAATAGATGAAGAGCATGATGGCTCCTACAAACAGCAAGACGGCATGCGCTACCATGCGCGCGATGTTGCGATGGTGCGCGCTAAACAACTTAATATTCCGATTGTAATGGGTAGTGCAACGCCATCGCTGGAAAGCTGGCATATGGCTAAAAAAAGCCAATATGGCCTACTCACCTTGAAAGAGCGTGCAGTCGAAAATGCACAGTTGCCCAAAATTCATACGATTGATATTGAAAAATCGCCAACAGAAAATGGTTTAAGCCCTATTTTGATTCAAGCTATAGGAGAACGCCTAAAACGTGACCAGCAAAGTTTGCTTTTTATCAATCGCCGCGGATATGCGCCCGTGCTTCATTGTGGCGCTTGTCAATGGATTGCATCATGTACGCGTTGTTCGGCAAGGCTGGTGGTACATCTAAGTGAAAAACGTCTTAAATGCCACCATTGTGGGCATGAGCAAAAAATTCCTTTGCAATGCCCGAGTTGCGGCAATCCTGATGTAAGTCCAATTGGTCAAGCTACGCAGCGCTTGCAGCAAACACTTGCTACCATGTTCCCCGCTGCAAGAATTGCAAGGGTTGATCGAGATAGCGTGCGTAATAAAGATGCGCTCACTGCATTACTCACCCAAGTGCAGAACAAGGAGATTGATATTTTGGTTGGCACACAAATGCTAGCCAAGGGTCACGATTTTCCGCATTTAACGTTGGTGGGTGTGATTGATACGGATACTGCGCTGTTTAGTCCAGATTTCCGAGCGAGCGAGCGTTTGTTCGCGCAACTTATGCAGGTATCCGGGCGTGCGGGTCGCGCAGAAATTGCCGGCGAAGTGTTGATACAAACGGCTTTTCCGCAACATGCTTTATTTCATGCGCTTAAACAACAAGACTACGCAGCATATGCCGATGAGCTTTTAAACGAACGTGCAACGATGCAGTTTCCGCCAACGACTTATTTTGCATTGCTAAAAGCAGAGGCGAACGATTATGCGCAAGTTGCGAAATTTTTAAATAGTGCTGCCAATATGGCCCGCGCTGTTTCCACAGAAGTCATGATTTATGACCCCGTACGCCCACAAATGGAACGTTTAAAAAGCATGGAGCGCGGACACCTGATGCTGCAAGCACCCAGTAGACAGGCCTTGCAGAGGCTTCTAAAAATACTGATGCCACAACTACGGGCAGAAAAAGTAAATTCAAAAATTCGCTGGGCATTGGATATTGACCCTTTGGAATTCTAGAAAATTAAATATAACTTTAATTTAAATTATTATTAATGTAATATAACCCCATGTTTTTAATAAATAAATTAGCCTACAAAAAGGCATTGAATTTAGCTTTGGCAAGCTTATCTCTTTATTGTATCGCGATGATGAGTGAGGCGGCGCCCGTTCTGCCCGATTCTGCCAATATTCCGCGCCCCGAGTCCGTTTTACCGCCGCCAAATGTTGCGCCTGCTGAGGTGAAACAGCAGGAAAAGCCTGCTTATCGTCCTAGTGCAAGCGAGAAAGAAATCAAGTTAATCATCCAAACATTTACTTTCAGCGGAAATAAAGTATTCACGAATACGGTGTTGAGCGGGTTGGTAAGCACTTACACCAAGCGTGAAATTGGCTTGAAGGAGCTCAATGAAGCCACAAAAGTGATTACTGACCATTATCGAAAGAATGGCTATTTTTTGGCGCAGGCTTATTTACCTGCGCAAGAGATTAACGAAAACGCTGTTGAAATCGCCATCTTGGAAGGTAATTTAGGCGAGATGAAATTAAATGGTACCGAAAACCTGAATGCAGAATTTTTAAAAAAGATGGCGGCATATCGCCTAGAGCGGAGCGACTCGGTAAGTGACAATAATTTAGTTCGCAATGTTACCTTGCTAAATTCTTTGCCAGCCATGCGTGCAAGTGCACAACTTAATCCTGGAGAAGAGGTGGGTAGCACTGATGTTGAAATTGAACTTCAACCTTTACCACGCTTGAGCGCTTATGTAGCAGGAAACACTTATGGCAACCGCTTTACCGGGCGTGAAGTCGCGCTAGCGGGCGTGAGATTCAACAATCCTTTAGGTGTGGGTGACCAGCTTAGTTTAAACCTAAAACGTTCGAACGATGAAGGGCAACGCGGACTACAATTGGCTTACTTCACGCCAGTGCATGCGTCGGGCACGTTGCTGAGTTTGAGTTACAACTATGTGGATTACAAACTGGGCGGTGAGTTCGAGGCACTAAAGGCAAAAGGCGATAGCCAATACTTTAATTTTGGGTTAGATCAACCCATTGTGCGCAATGCACAACATGGATTAACGGCAAGATTTGCTGGTTCTCATAAAAAAGTGAATGATGAAGTTTCTGCATTTGCATTAAAAAATCGACGAGAAATCAACGGGTTTGACCTAGGTCTTTTTGGTGATTGGCTTGATGATTCAGGTGAGGCAAATAACCAGCTGGGTATTAATATTCATGCTGGCCGGGTGAATTTTAAAAATGATTTTGCAGAAACGCTGGATGAAACAAGCGCTAAAACCGAAGGTAATTTTGTGAAATACAACCTCGTTGCATCGCGTATTCAATACTTTAAAAACGGCGTCAGTCTTGCCTTGCGGGCAGATTATCAAGCAGCAAATAAAAATTTGGATAGCGTAGAAAAGTTTTCTATCGGCGGCATTAATCGTTGGCGTGCATTTGCCGAGTTACCAAGTCTTGCCGACAGTGGGTTTATGGCGAGTGCTGAGATTCGGAAAAGAATCCCTGCAAATCAATCACTGGCAAGCTTATTGCTTGTAGAGGTTAGCCCATATGCATTTATGGATGCAGGTTGGGGCAAAGTTAACGAAAATGCATTAAGCAATGATAACCATGTGAAATCCATACATGCTGGTTTTGGCATGGATTTTTTGTTTAAAAAAGATTGGCAGTTAAGCGTGACCGCATCGCATCAAAACCGAGATTTTGAGGGTGCAGACGCAGAAAACGAAACCCGATTTTGGGGACAAATTCAAAAAGAGTTTTAATGATGAATCGTAATTATCGTTTAGTATTTAACCAAAGTGTGCAAATGTGGCAAGCAGTTGCCGAGTTTGCAAAAGCTTGTGGTAAATCAAAAGGTGTGTCGCAGGGTAAATCACCTGTGGCTACGCTTTTGCCTAGATTAAAAAAATTGGCTGTATGCCTCGCGCTTGGTCAATTGTTTGTAGCGTCAGGAACTGTCTATGCGTTGCCCTCAGGTGCCGATGTTCAATTTGGACAGGCAACATTTCAAACTACTGGGAATAATCTTAGTATCAACCAAGGGTCAAGACAACTAATTGCTAACTGGCAATCGTTCGGCATCGCTTCTAATGAGTCCGTTCAACTATTGCAACCTAATCAAGGGGTGGCTCTGTTTCGTGTTGTCGGGCCAGAAGCCTCGCAAATTTATGGCAGCCTGAATGCAACAGGTAGTTTGTTTTTGGTGAATCCAAATGGCGTGCTATTTGGGCAAGGTGCACAAGTTGATGTGGGTAGTTTGGTCGCTACTAGCATGAATATCTCGAATGCAGATTTTTTAGGTGGGCGTTATCAATTTAATGCGGATGCCGGCACCGGCAGCGTTGTTAATCAGGGTGTGATAAAAGCCGCAGATGGTGGCTATATTGTTTTGCTGGGTAATGAGGTTAAAAATAGCGGTACTTTAACTGCTAATAACGGCAGTGTGGTCATGGGGTCTGCACAATCTGCAATGCTGGATTTTTACGGCAACGGCTTAGTAAAAGCTAAATTGAGCGGCGATGCTTTGAACGCTTTGGTGGAGCAAACTGGCACGATTCAAGCGGATGGTGGTGCAGTGCAGCTTGCAACTAATTCTCGTAGTTCAGCGGTGAATGTTTCAGGTATTGTGCAAGCCAATAGTCTGGTTGAACGCAATGGCGTGATTCGCCTAGAAGGTGGCGACAACGCCAAAGTAAGCGTGAGCGGTACTTTGAGCGCAACTGGAAACCAAGCTGAAAACACTGGTGGAAACATAGAGGTCACTGGTGAACAAGTGGCCTTATTTAAAGGTGCAAACCTAATGCATCTGGCGATGCAGGCGGTGGTAATGTTTTAGTAGGTGGCGATTATCAAGGCAAAAACTCAGAAGTCTACAATTCGCGCACGACCTATGTTGATAAAGATGCCAGCATTCACGTGGATGCTAATAATACCGGCAATGGTGGCAAAGCGATTGTATGGGCGGATCAAATTACACGTTATTACGGCAATATCTCGGCCAAAGGCGGTCCAATAGTGGCAACGGAGGTTTTGTAGAGGTTTCAGGCAAGCAGACATTAGATTTTATTGGGCATGTGGATTTGTCTGCACGTAACGGCATAGGTGGGCAATTTTTATTAGATCCGACTGACATAACATTTAATACCACAACACAAGCTTCACCGCCAAATAACGCGAACGGTACGCCAGATTTGGCTTTTGGCGACGGGCCCGCGAATACAATCGTGCAAATTTCAGATATTGTTGGTTTTTCAGAAGCGTTTTTTCAAGCGACAAATAACATTACAATTGCCAACGCACTTACCATGAATGCTAACAATAGTATTCGATTAGAGGCAGGTAATAATATCAATGTTAATGCAGCCGTTACCACCAGCGGTACAGGTAGCATTCGTCTAGAAGCTATAAGCGATATTAATATCAACGCTGCTGTTACTGCTAATGGCACAGGAAGCGTTCGTGTAATTGCTGACTCCAACACTAACGGTTTTGGTGATTTAGTGATTGGCGGCAATATTACTTCTCGAGCTGGAGGCATCACGATTGCTGGCGCAACTATTTTACGGTTTGCTGGCAATATCGCGGCTACTGGTGCAGCTAACGGTAATGCGGGAAATATAAGTATTTCTTCTAGCGGCCTGACGAATCTGGGTGCTGCCACTATAACTGCCAATGGCGGTACGGCTGGCGCAGGCACAGTAGGTCGAAATGGCGGCGCAATTACTATTAATACAGGCGGGTTCACCACAACCGGTGCAATTTCTGCGAATGGTAGCAATGGCAATGGTGCAAACCAAACTGGTGGTAATGCAGGTAGCGTTGCTATCACCAGTAGCAATGGTATTAGTGTTGGTGCAATCACCAGCTCGGGCGGCAATGCAGGTACTGGCATTGCCAATGGCGGTAACGCAGGCACAATTACACTGATTAATAACACGGCTGGCAATATTGGGCGGGTGCTTTAACAGCGCGTAACGGAAACGCGATAGGTACTGGGGCTGGTGGGGCAATAGGGTCAATCAATGTTACAAATAATGCATCAGGCATATTAACGACCGGGGCGTTGAGTACCGCAGGTGCTAATAACGGCAACGGCGGCGCTATTAGTTTAACAACAGCCAGTGGCAATATTACGACGACGACAATTTCCTCAAGTGGCGGTACCGCACTGACAGGGAACGCCGGACGCAATGCAGGTGCGATTAATATCAATTCTGGTGGAACTGTAAATACAACGACAGTGGCTGCAAATGGTAGTGCTGGCGTGGGTACAAGCCAAAATGGCGGTAATGCTGCTAATGTTAGCATTAACGCTACTACCGGCATTACTACCACAACGATTGCCGCAAGTGGTGGCAACGCTACCGCCACGAATGGCAACGGTGGTAATGCAGGTTCAATAGGTTTAACCAATAACTCCAGCGGCAATATCACCACTACAACAATTACCGCGCGCAACGGCAATGCAACTGGCACTGGTAGCGGGGGTTCTACCGGAGCGATTAATGTCACTAACAATGCAGCCGTTGGCAATGTCACCACTACTGCTCTATCCACGCAGGGTGGCACTTTGGGGCATGGTGGCAGTATCAATGTTTCAGCACTCGGCAATGTCTCTGTGAACGGCACTACCAACAGTGCCGGGGGTACCAGCTTAACTGGCAATGCAGGCAGAAATGCCGGCTCAGTGAGCATTAACGCGGGTGGAAACGTGGTTATCAGCGCAATTACCAGCTCTGGTAGTGCTGGGCTGGGAACCAATCAGAACGGAGGTTCTGGCGCAGTAGTTACACTTTCCTCCGGAGCGGGGAGCACTATCACGCACAATAATATTACCGCTTCTGGCGGCGCTAGAACAGGCGCAGGTGTGGGCGGCAACGGTGCTAATGTTAACGTGAATGGCAATTCATTATTGTCTGCAAATACTACCATTGCTACCACAGTGGGTACTGGCGGCGTTTCCAGTGGCAACGTCACTTTTGGCGGCACTATCAATTCAAGTGGCGCTGGCCAAACGCTGGCTATCAACACGACTGCCGCAACCACACTCAACGGCGCTATAGGCAATACCTTAGCTTTGACGTCACTCACCACTAATGCTGGTGGCACAACCACGATTAACGGTGGCTCAGTCACGACGACCGGCGTGCAAACCTATAATGACGCGGTCACATTAGGTGTGGCCACTAACCTGAATACAACCAATAGTGCAATCACTTTTGCAAATAGCGTGAATGCATCTGGCAACAGCCTGATGATGGCGACAGGTAGTGGCAACATCACTGCAACCAATGCTACGAATAACTTTGCCAATGTGGCGATTACTTCAGCCAACAACGTGAGCTTGCGAGATGTCAACGCACTCCAACTCGGCACAAGCAATGTTACTGGCACTTACAACTTGCAGAGCGCTGGCGCAGTCACGCAAACTGGCGCGGTTACGGTGGGCGGGGCAACCAGCATCACAGCTGGTGCAGGCAATGATGTTGCACTCAACAATACAGGCAACAATTTCAACAGTGTAGCGATTGCAAGCGGACGTGATGTCAGCATCGTCGATGCAAATGCGTTAACGGTTAACGCGTCAACCGTTAGAACAATGACTGCACAAACGCTCAGCGGTGATTTAACACTCGGCGGCGCAATTACGGCAACAGGTACAGGTTCCGGCAGTTCGGTCAGGCTAGCAGCAGCGCAGAACTTCATTAACACAGGTAATTTTGGTATAACCCCAGGTGCAGGTAGTCGCTGGTTGGTTTATTCCACTACACCTACAGCCGATACACGGGGTGCAGGTTTAATAACAGCATCAAATTTTAAACAATACAACACCACATTCCCAGGTTCAATTTCTGGCGCTGGTAATGGTTTTGTATATAGCGTTGCACCTACAATCACAGCCAGCTTAAGTGGTACCGCTACAAAAACCTACGATGGCACAACAACGGCACCAATTGGCGGCCTTACTTTAGGCCAGTCTGGTGCAATTGATGGCGATACTGTGAATTTATCTGCGTTTACTAGCGCAACTTATAACGATAAAAATGCAGGAACGGGAAAAACCATAACTTCTAATGCACTTAGCATCACAGGTGCGACTAATGGTGGAAAACAAGTGTTTGGTTACACACTTGCAAGCCCAAATGCTACAGGTAATGTAGGCACAATCAATCAACGCGCGATCACGGTATCGGCTACGGCGGACACAAAAACCTATGATGGCAATACGAGCTCTGTAGGTGCACCAACATTGACTTCTGGCTCAATTGTCTTAGGTGATACCGGTAGCTTTAGCCAAACGTTTGATAACAGAAACGCAGGTACTGGTAAAACGCTTACTGCTTCAGGAGGCGTGACTGATGGTAATGGTGGCAACAATTACGCGGTTACTTTTGCAGCGGATAATACTGGCATCATTAATCAACGCGCGATTAGCGTAACCGCAAACGCCGGACAAAATAAGGTTTTTGGCGCTGCTGATCCGCTACCGTTTGCTTTCACGGTTGGCGGCTTAGGTCTGGTTGCTGGTGATGCGTTTACTGGTGCACTTGACCGTATTGCGGGTGAAACCGTGGGTAATTATGCAATCAACCAAGGTACCTTAGATGCGGGTACTAACTACACTATCAATTATATCGGCAGCACATTTGCAATTCTGGCTCCAGGTGGAGGCGGTGGTGCATCAGGTAATGGCTCACCAAGAGACGCGGCAGGTTTAGGGAGCTTATTGGCTATTAATGATCGACCAACTCAAAGCTTAGCAATTTTAAATGTGGCTGCGCCTGGTGCAGGCGATGAAACGGATACTGAAAATGCTGCAGAAGCTTGCGAAGCTAATCAGGATAAAAAATTGAATAATCCAAATACCTCTATCATATTTAATTTCGGCATCAAACTTCCTAAAGGCGTTAAGCCTGTTTGCATTTAAGCAAGTAAAGCAAAATATTTATAAATATTTTGCTTTACTACTACTCCCCCAAGTAAAATATGGCTTTAGGCGGGTGTAGTTCAATGGTAGAACGCTAGCTTCCCAAGCTCGATGCGCGGGTTCGATTCCCGTCACCCGCTCCATGAGAGAATTTGATGACGCCCACACCACCATGTGTTATGACTTTTGCTGCCACAGACCCTAGCAGCGGCGCAGGCTTGCAGGCCGATATTTTGGCTTTGGCCAGTATTGGCTGCCACCCTTTGTCTGTTGTCACAGGCATTACTGTGCAAGATACAGTGGGCGTTGATAGCGTGATGCCGCTGGATGCCGACTGGATAAATGACCAAGCACGGACGATTTTAGAAGATGTACAAGTGGCTGCATTCAAGCTGGGCTTGCTTGGTAGCGTTGAGAATGTCGCGGTGATTGCAGAGATTATGGCAGATTATCCCGATGTACCGTTGCTGATTGACCCGATTTTAACTTCTGGGCGCGGCGATGAACTTACCAATGAAGAAATGCAAGCAGCGATGTGCGAGCTATTATTTCCGCAAGCGACCTTGATAACACCAAACAGTCTCGAAGCACGTCGATTGGCGTTCTACGATGAAGGCGATGAAGTAAAACATACCTCTTTAGATGAGTGTGCACAACGACTATTGTCCATGGGCACAGAGTACGTGTTGATTACCGGTACACATGAGCGCTCAACAGATGTGGTTAATTCGCTTTATGGCGGGAATGTTCAAACTGACAATGGGCTGATAAAGGCTTATCATTGGGAGCGCTTGTCTGGTAGTTACCATGGCTCTGGTTGTACGCTTACCAGTGCCATAGCAGCTTGTTTGGCACATGGCTTGACGATGGAAGAAGCAATTCAGGAAGCACAAGAATATACCTGGCAGACGCTTAAAAATGCATTTAGACCGGGGATGGGACAATTTATACCGGATCGTTTTTTTTGGGCGCGTGACGATGACGAAGGAAGCGATAAAGAGAGTGACAAGCCCTCATCAATTCAACATTAATAGCGCCACGCTATGGCACATAACCACATTAGCGGTTTGTACGCAGTTACACCTGATGAGCCTAACACACAAGTGCTTTGCAATAAGGTGGAGGCTGCACTCAAGGGCGGTGTGAGTCTTTTACAATATCGCAATAAAACAGCGGAAGGTAATTTACGTCTGCAGCAGGCAAGCGCCTTATTGGCTTTGTGTCGCAGCTACAATGTACCGCTAATTATCAATAATCATTTGGATTTGTGCGCGCAGATTGACGCCGATGGATTGCATTTGGGAGCCACAGATTGCAGTTTGAGTGCCGCGAGGCGTTTGCTGGGGACAGATAGAATCATCGGTGCTTCTTGTTACAACCAATTAGACTTGGCAATAAAAGCGCAGGCAGAAGGTGCGAGTTATGTAGCATTTGGCGCATGCTTTAGTAGCAGCACTAAACCGAATGCCGTGCATACGCCACTAAGTTTATTTGCGGAAGCAAAAAAAATCATACACATTCCACTTGTAGCAATAGGTGGGATTACGCTTGATAACGCTACTAACGTTGTAAATGCTGGCGCAGATGCGATTGCAGTTGTGAATGCACTTTTTGGCTCGCGCCAAATGGACGAAACTAAAGCTGTAGATGAGATACAAAACACGGCGCAACAATTTATTTCAATTTTAAAAAAACCATGACATCACAAACCCCCATGACTTCTCAAAATAAAGTTCTCTTCGAAAAATCACAAAAACTTATTCCAGGCGGAGTTAATTCACCCGTGCGCGCATTTCGCAGCGTGGGCGGTACGCCGGTGTTCTTTAAAAAAGGCTTTGGCTCAAAGCTTTGGGATGTCGATGGTAAGGAATATATAGACTATATTAATTCTTGGGGGCCGATGATTGTTGGTCATGCGCACCCTGAGGTGATTGCGGCGGTGCAAGCAGCGGCGGCTAACTCTTTAAGTTTTGGCGCGCCGACGGGCTTAGAGCTGGAAATGGCAGAGGAAATTAACAAGCTAGTGCCTAGCATGGAGCAAGTACGCTTAAACAGCAGCGGCACCGAGGCGACCATGAGTGCGATTCGCACCGCGCGTGGTTTTACTGGGCGCGACAAAATTGTGAAGTTTGAAGGTTGTTATCACGGCCATTCTGACGGCTTGTTGGTAAAGGCTGGTTCAGGTTTGCTCACCTTTGGCGAGCCCGATTCTGGCGGTGTGCCAGCCAGCGTTGCCGCGCATACGCTCACGTTGGAATATAACAATACACAACAACTTGAAGAGTTGTTTAAAAAATCGGGCGACGAAATCGCTTGTGTCATTATCGAGCCAGTCGTGGGTAATATGAATTTGGTGGTACCCACCATGGCGTTTTTGCAAACGCTGCGCGCGCTTTGCACCAAACACGGCACGGTGCTGATTTTTGACGAAGTTATGACGGGTTTTCGCGTGGCTTTGGGCGGCGCGCAAGCGCTTTACAACATTAAACCCGACATGACGACGTTGGGTAAAGTGATTGGCGGTGGCTTGCCAGTAGGGGCGTTTGGCGGCAGAAAAGACATTATGAGCGTGCTCGCTCCGCTCGGTAAAGTGTATCAAGCCGGCACGCTGTCGGGCAACCCAGTGGCGGTTTCTGCGGGTTTGGCAACGCTCAAATTAGTTCAGGCAGAAGGCTTTCACGCGCGCTTAACAGCACAAACTGCAAAACTCATGCAAGGATTAATTGGCGCGGCTTCCAAGGCAGGTGTGCCGTTCACTGCCCAAAGCGTCGGCGGCATGTTTGGTTTGTACTTTAACAACAAAATTCCAAGTAGTTTTGCCGAAATGATGACGTGCGATAAAGCCGCATTCAATAAATTTTTTCACCACATGTTAGATAGTGGTATTTACCTTGGCCCATCTGCTTTTGAGGCAGGTTTTGTTTCCGCTGCACATACGGATGATGACATTGCAGCGACAATCGCTGCTGCAGAAAAAGCATTTCAGCAGATTTAATCATAAAAACTTGGCTATGTAATTGATAGCAAGGCGATTTAACGGTATTATTGAAGGTTCCGCTAAACGTTTTGTGAATCAGATATTATGGCAATAAATCAAGGTAGTCCAACCACGAGCTTGGGCTTAGCACCTGCTAGCCAAGGCTTATACAATCCGGCAAACGAACATGATGCCTGCGGCGTCGGTTTTGTTGCGCATATTAAAGGTAAAAAAAGCCATCAAATTGTTCAACAAGGTTTGGAGTTGCTCACTAATTTAACACACCGTGGTGCGACGGGTTATGACCCGAAACTGGGAGATGGTGCGGGTCTGCTCATACAATTACCAGACGCATTCTTACGCAAAGAATCAGCAAAATGCGGCTTTAATTTGCCACAAATCGGACAATATGCTGTCGGTAATATATTTTTGCCGCAGAATCCCAAAAGCCGGCAAGCATGCGAGGCTATATTTGCCAAAATTATTGCGGAAGAAAAACAAACACTACTAGGCTGGCGTGATGTGCCAATCGACAATCGTAATATTGCCGATGCTGCGCGCGATGTGGAGCCGGTAATGCGTCAAGTATTTATCGCAAGCGCTGTTAATGACCAGAACGTTTTTGAGCGCAAATGTTTTGTGATACGCAAGCGCATTGAGCACGCGGTTCGCGCCCTTAAATTAAATGATAAAGCTGCTTTTTATGTTCCTTCACTTTCGAGCCGTACAATTGTGTACAAAGGCATGTTGCTTGCGAACGAGGTGGGAATTTATTATCAGGATTTAGCCGATGAAAGTGTGATTTCAGCGCTGGCACTGGTGCATCAACGTTTTTCAACCAACACTTTCCCCGCTTGGGATCTTGCGCACCCATTCCGTATGATTGCGCACAACGGTGAAATTAATACCGTGCAAGGTAATGTGAACTGGATGGCGGCGCGCCACGAAACCATGAAATCCGCCGTGATTGGCGAGGACTTGGATAAGCTTTGGCCACTAATCGCTGAAGGCCAGTCGGATTCAGCCTGCTTTGATAATTGCTTAGAGTTGCTGGTTGCTGGTGGCTATAGTCTGCCACATGCCATGATGCTGTTGATTCCAGAAGCTTGGAATAATAATCCATTGATGGATGAAGACCGTCGCGCCTTTTATGAATATCACGCGGCATTGATGGAGCCTTGGGATGGCCCGGCAGCCGTTGCGTTTACTGACGGCCGTATGATTGGCGCTACCTTAGACAGAAATGGTCTGCGCCCTGCGCGCTATTTGGTAACAGATGATGATATTGTCATGATGGCCTCTGAAATGGGTGTGATTACATTCCCACAGGAAAAAATCGTTAAAAAATGGCGGTTGCAACCTGGCAAAATGTTCCTAATTGATATGGAGCAGGGTCGCATTATTGATGACGAAGAGGTTAAAAAAGAGCTTGCCACCGCTAAACCTTACAGAAAATGGATTGAAGAATCACGTTATTTCTTGGGCGATTTGGCTGAGGAAGATGATAAGTTTGAGTTAAAAGAATCGTTGCTGGATACACAGCAGGCCTTTGGTTATACGCAAGAGGATATTAAATTTATCTTGCAGCCAATGATAGATAACGGCGAAGAAGGTGCAGGTTCGATGGGTAATGATGCTGCACTGCCCGTACTCTCAGATAAACCGAAGCTACTTTACAACTATTTCAAACAGCTTTTTGCACAGGTGACTAACCCGCCAATTGATCCGATACGTGAAGAGCTGGTGATGTCGCTTGTAACGTTCATTGGGCCAAAGCCAAACTTGCTAGGCGTAGATGAAACTAAACCAGCGATTCGCTTGGAAGCCAGTCAGCCGGTGCTGAGCGCAGAGGATTTTGCAAAACTAAAAAATATAGAGGCGATTACTCAAGGCGCATACAGTGCCATGACGCTAGACATGACCTACCCTGCAAATCAGGGTAAGCAAGGCATGAAAGCCGCCATTGAAAAGCTTTGTTACGCAGCTGAACAAGCGGTGAGAGACAAATATAATGTCTTAATACTGTCCGATCGCTCAATGAGCAAGGATCATATTGCGATACCTGCATTGTTAGCATGCGCTGCCACGCATGAACACTTAGTAAAAGCAGGCTTGCGAACCAGTACTGGCTTGGTGGTTGATACAGGTTCTGCGCGTGAGGTGCATCATTTCGCCTTGTTAGCAGGCTATGGTGCAGAGGCGGTTTGTCCTTGGTTGGCATATGAAACAATCGCAAGCATGACGAATGATACCTATGACGCAAACAAAAAATTTGTTAAAGCCATCGGCAAAGGTATGTATAAAGTCATGTCTAAAATGGGCATTTCAACTTACCAGTCTTATTGCGGGGCACAAATTTTTGAAGCGATTGGCTTAAATAGTAACTTTATCAGTAAATATTTTACTGGCACTACCAGCAATATCGAAGGTATAGGTTTAGATGAAGTAGCGGAAGAAACGCTACGTTTGCATAATGCAGCATTTGGAAACGACCCTGTGCTATCTAATGCGCTGGATGCTGGTGGTGAGTATGCCTTCCGTGTGCGTGGCGAGCAGCATATGTGGACTCCGGAATCGATTTCAAAGCTACAGAACGCTACCCGCACGAATAAGTATGAAACGTTTAAAGAGTATGCAAAACTCATCAATGACCAGTCTCGTAGGCACATGACTTTGCGTGGGCTTTTTGAGTTTAAGCCAAAAGAACAACCTATTCCGCTTGATCAAGTTGAATCCGCAAAAGAAATCGTAAAACGTTTTGCAACAGGCGCGATGTCACTTGGATCTATTTCAACAGAGGCGCATGCAACGTTAGCAATCGCCATGAACCGTATTGGCGGTAAATCCAATACGGGTGAAGGTGGGGAGGATGCAAAACGTTTTATTCCAGTTGCAACGGATACCACTTTAGCGAAAGTGATTGGCGACAATATTATTCAAAGCAACATACCACTTAAAGCGGGTGATTCTTTACGTTCTCGCATTAAGCAAGTCGCATCTGGACGATTTGGGGTTACTGCCGAATATTTAACTTCGGCTGATCAAATTCAAATCAAAATGGCGCAAGGTGCAAAACCGGGTGAAGGCGGTCAATTGCCCGGACACAAAGTTTCGGCGTATATTGCTAAGCTACGTTTCTCTGTGCCTGGTGTAGGCTTAATTTCGCCACCGCCGCACCATGACATTTATTCGATTGAAGACTTGGCGCAACTGATCCATGATTTGAAAAATGCTAATCCAAAAGCATCTATTTCAGTCAAATTGGTGTCAGAAACCGGCGTTGGTACTGTGGCGGCTGGTGTGGCAAAGGCCAAGTCGGATCATATCGTAATTGCTGGTCACGATGGTGGTACCGGTGCTTCGCCTATATCTTCAATCAAGCATGCTGGCACGCCGTGGGAGCTGGGTCTTTCAGAAACTCAACAGACGCTTGTATTAAATCAACTGCGTGGTCGTGTGGTTGTTCAAGTGGATGGTCAAATTAAAACGGGTCGTGATGTAGTGATTGGCGCATTATTGGGTGCAGATGAATTTGGATTTGCAACGGCGCCATTGGTAGTTGAAGGCTGTATTATGATGCGCAAATGTCATCTTAACACTTGTCCTGTTGGCGTTGCTACGCAAGACCCTGAACTACGCAAAAAATTCACTGGTCAGCCAGAGCATGTCGTCAATTTCTTCTTCTTTATTGCAGAAGAAGTGCGTGAACTGATGGCAAATCTGGGTGTTGCTAAATTCAGCGATTTAATAGGCCGTACAGATTTGCTGGATATGCAAAAAGGTATCGAACATTGGAAAATTCATGGTTTGGATTTCAGTAAAATTTTCCATCAGCCGGATATGCCAGAGAGTGTATCGCGTCGCAATACAGAGAGCCAAGATCATGGCTTGGTAAACGCACTGGATAACAAGTTGATTGCACAGGCAAAAGACGCGTTGGAAAAAGGTGAGAAGATAGCCTTTGATATCCCTATTCTCAACACTAATCGTACAGTTGGAACAATGCTATCGCATGAGGTAGCCCGTCGCTACGGTAACGAGGGTTTGCCGCATGACACGATACGCGTTAATTTTAGCGGTACATCTGGGCAAAGCTTTGGTGCATTTTTAGCCAAGGGCGTTACCTTTGATTTGACTGGTGAAGGTAACGACTATGTTGGAAAAGGCTTGTGTGGCGGTAAAATAATTATCAAACCACCCAAAATTTTCCGTGGTGTTTCCTATGAAAACATTATTATCGGAAACACCGTCATGTACGGTGCAACAACGGGTGAAGCCTATTTTAGTGGTGTTGCAGGAGAGCGTTTCTGTGTACGTAATTCTGGCGCCTCGGCAGTGGTAGAAGGTGTTGGTAACCATGGTTGCGAATATATGACAGGCGGCACGGTGGTGGTGCTAGGCGTTACTGGCCAGAACTTTGCAGCAGGCATGAGTGGCGGTGTTGCCTATGTTTATGATGTTGATGGAGTGTTTGCCAAACGCTGCAATATGAGTATGGTTGCGCTAGAAAAAGTAGAATCAGCAGAAGCAAGTGTGGGCGCCATTCAACACATGGGCCAAGCTGATGAGACGCTACTTAAATCCATGATTGAAAATCATGCAAATTACACCGGCAGCACTAGAGCCAAATCAATTTTGGCAGACTGGAATACAGAACGTTCCAAATTTGTGAAAGTGATGCCACATGAATATAAACGTGCGCTGACAGAATTGGCGGCAGCAGCAAGTAAGGAAGCAGCATAATGGATAAAGGCTTTACATATGGGTAAGATTACTGGGTTTATGGAATTCACACGTTTGTCCGAGGCGAATTTACCCGTCGAAGATCGCGTAAAGAATTATAAAGAGTTTGTACTACATTTAACTGATGACCAAGCTAAGCAGCAAGGTGCGCGCTGTATGGATTGTGGCATCCCATTTTGTACTTCGGGCTGCCCAGTCAATAATATTATTCCTGATTTTAACGATTTGGTTTATCACCAAGACTGGCGTAATGCGATTGATGTGTTGCACTCGACAAATAACTTTCCAGAGTTTACTGGACGTATCTGCCCCGCCCCGTGCGAAGCGGCATGTACGTTAAATATCAATAATGACGCGGTCGGTATTAAATCTATTGAGCATGCGATTATTGATAAAGCTTGGGAAAATAATTGGGTTTTACCACAACCGCCAGCTAACAAGACGGGAAAAAAAATTGCCGTAGTAGGGTCTGGTCCATCAGGTCTGGCTAGTGCACAACAACTTGCGCGTGCAGGCCACAGCGTTGTGGTTTTTGAAAAAAACAGCCGTATTGGTGGCTTGCTGCGCTATGGTATTCCTGATTTCAAAATGGAAAAATCACACATAGATCGGCGCATCAAGCAGATGGAAGTAGAAGGTGTGGAATTTCGGGTAAATCAGCAAGTTGGTGCAAGCGGTGATGGTGATGTGAGCGCTGAGGATTTGCAAAAAGAATTTGATGCGATTGTGTTAGCTGGGGGTGCAGAATTTCCGCGTGATTTACCGGTGGAAGGTCGTGAGCTGGATGGGGTAATGTTCGCCATGGACTTTTTGCCTGCGCAAAATAAAGTAAACGCTGGTGATATTTTGCCAAATCAGGTTAAGGCAACTAATAAACATGTGGTGGTAATTGGTGGCGGTGATACAGGTTCTGACTGTGTGGGAACGTCGAATCGTCATGGTGCACTGAGCGTTACACAATTTGAATTGATGCCACAGCCGCCAGAAAAGGAAAACAAGTTCTTGGTATGGCCAAACTGGCCGCTAAAGCTTCGCACATCAAGTTCACATGAAGAAGGCGCAAACCGTGATTGGTCGATTACCACTAAAAGATTAATTGGCGAAAACGGCAAAGTGACGCATTTGGTCGGCGCTAAAGTGGAATGGGTTGATGGAAAAATGGTTGAGGTTGCAGGTTCAGAATTTACCATTCCCGCAGATTTGGTGTTGCTTGCCATGGGATTTGTTTCGCCTGTACAAAAAGTGTTGGATGCATTTGGCGTTGAAAAAGATGCGCGTGGCAATGCTAAAGCGGTCACTGAAGGTTCAGAAAGCTACAAAACCAACAAAGAAAAAGTATTTGCAGCAGGTGATATGCGTCGCGGACAATCTCTAGTTGTGTGGGCAATACGTGAAGGTCGTCAATGCGCACGTGCTGTTGATGAGTTTTTAATGGGCTCGACCGACTTACCACGCTAATCTAAGGTCAGCAGTAGAATAAAGGGGATACAAGTGTTTGCAATGTATCCCCAATTTTTTTGAGAGTTAATAATGACAACATTACAAAATGATACTTTTTTACGCGCCTTAATGCGCCAGCCAACAGATTACACACCTGTATGGATGATGCGTCAGGCGGGGCGCTATTTGCCAGAGTATCGGATGAGCCGCAAAACGGCAGGTAGTTTTTTACAACTTTGCAAAAACCCGGATTTTGCCACTGAAGTCACTATCCAGCCACTTGATCGCTACCCGCTGTTAGACGCTTCCATTTTGTTCTCCGATATTCTCACTGTGCCCGATGCAATGGGCTTGGGGCTGTATTTTGAGGAAGGCGAAGGCCCAAAATTTGAACGCACATTGACGGAAGAGGCCGATATTAAAAAATTGTCTGTGCCGGATATGGCCAAGTTGCAATACGTGTTTGATGCGGTTTCCAGCATTCGCAAGGCGTTGAATGGACGAGTGCCGCTTATTGGTTTCGCGGGTAGCCCATGGACACTCGCTACCTATATGGTTGAAGGCAAAGGCGGTACGGATTTCCTCACCATCAAAAAAATGGCATATGCACGGCCAGATTTATTGCATCATATTCTGGATATCACGGCACAAACAGTGATGCAGTATCTAAACGCGCAAATTGCTGCAGGTGCACAAGCAGTGATGATATTTGACTCTTGGGGCGGTGCGCTTTCGCACAACGCTTACACCGAGTTTTCGCTCAACTACATGCAAAAAATCCTGAACGGATTAACGCGCACCGCAAATGACCGAGTAGTACCGCGCATTGTTTTCACCAAAGGCGGCGCGCTGTGGCTAGAAGCACAGGCAGAAATTGGTGCAGATGCACTGGGCTTGGACTGGACCGTGGATATTGGCGAAGCGCGCAAGCGCGTAGGCGATAAAGTCGCATTGCAAGGCAATATGGATCCAGCTATTTTACTCAGCACGCCAGAGGCAATTGAAAATGAAGTGGCAAATATTCTAGAGCGTTATGGCAAAGGCAATGGACATGTATTTAACCTGGGTCATGGGATTACGCAATGGACACCGCCAGAAAATGCTGCAGCTATGATATCCGCAGTAAGAGCACAAAGTGAGAAGTACCATAGATAGCTTTATTAGCTTTTATAAGACAGTAGGCTTACAATCGCATCGGGAGTTAAATTTAATTCTGCTGAATTAGTCGGTAGCTAACCAATCAATTTAATAGGCAATATCAAGGTAAAAAAATGAATTTATTCGACGAATCCATTGCATTATTTGTTAATCAGTTTGTTAGGCATTCAAAGCTATTTGATCTTATTGTTTTTGAAATTGCTGATAATCATCTTCTAAAAGGTGGAGTCCTAGCTTTAGCTATTTGGTACCTATGGTTTAAACCTGATGCAGACCAGAAAAAAATCCGGATTGCATTGATTACAACTCTCTTCGGAAGTTTTGTTGCAGTATTAATTGGGAGAGTTTTGCCATTAACGCTTCCATTCAGACCAAGGCCAATTTTCAATCAAGATCTTCACCTCACCTTACCATATTACTTATCAAACGGGTTTGATAACCTTTCATCATTTCCAAGCGACCATGCTGCATTGTTTTTTAGCATAAGTGCAGGCGTATATTTTGCATCAAAGAAAATAGGACGTTTGATGATTCTTTATACGTTTATTTTCATTGTTTTACCCAGACTTTACTTAGGCGTGCATTATGCTACTGACTTGCTGGTCGGTGCCTTTATTGGTGTCTTGGTAGCTAATTTGGCGAATAGAGAATGTATTAAAACAAGAGTATCATCAATTATGTTTAGATTTTCCGAACAACGTTCAGAAATATTCTACCCACTATTATTTCTCATCACTTATCAAATCAGTGTACTGTTTTTTGACTTTAGGAATCTAGCAAGACTGGGAATAAATATTCTAAATATACTTACTAATCATCCATTCAGAGTTTCTTGATAGCTGACTAACTTAATGATAGAGAAAAAAATGGCCCTCAATGGGCCATTTTTAATTAAGGCTTACGCCTCAGGTTTATTGTAACTTAAGCTTTTTGAATATTTGAAGCTTGTTTACCTTTTGGGCCTTCGGTGATATCGAAAGTTACTTTTTCGTTTTCTTTCAAACTTTTGTAACCGCTATCAACGATTGCTGAGAAGTGCGCGAATAAATCGTCACCACCGCCGTCTGGAGTAATGAACCCAAAACCTTTTGAATCATTAAACCATTTAACTATTCCTGTTGCCATATCTTATATCTTTCATACTTTAAAAAGGGAGGCACCCTGAAAATTTGGGTTTTAAAATCTAATGAGCCTAACTTACTTAAAAATTTGCTTAAAAATTTGAAAATTCCAATGCCTAACAGGCTTTGTACACGCTAATAGCGATAATAACAAGCAATATTTATATAAAAACCCATAAATAATTGTTTTTTCAAGTTTTTTTGTTGCTAAATTGGCCTTGCAAGCCTATACTTCGCGCAACTTTAAATTGTATGCAGGTTTTGGAGACATTTTGGCTAAAGAAGAATTAATTGAGATGAGTGGTGTGGTGATGGAAGTATTGCCTGATTCGCGCTACCGTGTGACTCTCGAAAACGAACATCAGCTTATTGCATATGCGGGTGGAAAAATGAAGAAAAACCATATTCGTATTTTAGCGGGTGATAAAGTGACACTTGAGCTTTCACCTTACGATATTAATAATGGCCGCATCACCTTTAGGCATATTGAAGCCGGTAGTGGTTCGTTTACACCAAGAAGAAAAACTTACTAGCTTATGTAAAGATGATAAGCAAAAAGCCCGCATTTGCGGGCTTTTTGCTTATGGCAACATGCGCCTCAAGGTTTCATCTTTATCGATAAATTTATGTTTAAGCGCGCCTAGAATATGCACGATAACTATAACTAACAAAATAAATCCAATGACTTCATGCACTTCTACCCAAAAATCACGCGCAGGCTTGTTGTCAGCACCGGAAATAAACGAGATGCCAAACCACTTGATGCCGTATTTACTGTTGATGGCCATAATAACGCCACTCAACGGCAAGGCTATCATCAGTAAATAGAGTAGATGGTGTGCACCGGTAGCTATTTTGCGCTCTATGGCTTTGTAGCTCGCCAATAATGCGGGCGGCTTGTGTGTGAGGCGCCATAAAACACGGATTACGATAAGCGCAAATAAGGTGACACCAATGGATTTGTGTAGATTAAAGTAGAATGTTCTTGGGGTGCTTCTTCGCTTAATTGCCAAGTGTAAACTCCCCAATCGAATATATCATAGGCTAACTGCTTTGCACCTTCCTTTGGCAAATCTGCCATATACCAGCCAATGCCAAACATTGCAAAAATACCTAGAGCAATAAGCCAGTGTAAGATAATTGCAGTTTTGGTATAACGGTTTGTCATAAACACCCCTCTAAAAAATTATTTTATCTTTTTTGTTTTGTGTGACAATCATCACAACAAGTTTGTTCAGGTAATCATAACATTTTAATTTGTAAAAAATTGAAAGTACCCAATGAAGCAAATCATAAGCATGCGAATTTTTTTACATTTATTAATATTACTATCGCTTGTTGCTGGATGTGTTAGCGGTAAAACTGCTGGCTCTAATCCAGCATTTTTAGAAGATATTGGCGATGGTATTTATTTGCATCATGGTAAACATTTGGATATTGATGTAGGCTACCAAGGAGACATTTGCAATATCAGCGTAATCGTTGGTAGCAAAGGCGTGGCTGTAGTTGATACAGGCGGT
>CAVVYJ010000001.1:0-233683 GCA_963752495.1 uncultured beta proteobacterium | reverse complement strand
GCCTTGCTCAAGATATGATTCGCTTATCTGGGTTGCAGGAAGATGAAATTAAAATCATCTATACGGGTTTGCGACCGGGTGAAAAGCTATATGAGGAGCTCTTGGCAGATGATGAGCATACGCTGCCAACACCGCATAAAAAACTACGCATTGCAGTCGCCCGCTCTGCTGATATGACTTGGGTTAAAAAGCTTTTAAAGTGGATAGATGCTATACAGGGTAAAGACGAGCAATTGATTAAGGAAGAATTGAAAATGTGGGTAGAAGAATATACTGTTGACACAAACATCAGGCAGAATACAAACTTATCACCACTTACCAGCACAATACATTAAGAATTTTGGTATAACAAAATGAACAAAATCACAAAAGCAGTTTTTCCAGTAGCAGGTTTAGGCACACGTTTCTTACCAGCTACAAAAGCCAGTCCCAAAGAAATGTTGCCTATCGTTGATAAGCCGCTCATCCAATACGCGGCGGAAGAGGCTATTGCAGCTGGTGCAACTGAGCTAATATTTATTACAGGGCGCAACAAGCGTTCTATTGAAGATCATTTTGATAACGCGAGTGAATTGGAAGCTTCCCTTGAGGCGAGTGGTAAAAAAGAGATGCTGGAGGCTTTAAAGGCAATTTTACCCTCACATGTATCCTGCATTTTTATTCGCCAGCCAAAAGCACTGGGACTTGGCCATGCAGTGCTTTGTGCCAAGCCAGTAGTGGGCAATTTGCCTTTTTCGGTTATTTTGGCAGATGACTTAATTGACGCAAAAGTACCAGCAATGAAGCAGATGGCAGGCATTTACGCTACAAGAGGCTGCTCTGTTCTTGGTGTTGAGGATGTCTTGCCAAGCGAAACAGCAAGTTATGGCATTGTTGATGCCACACCGGTTGAAAATAATCTGCTAAAAGTAAATAGTATTGTTGAAAAACCAAAGCCAGCAGATGCGCCTTCTACTTTGGCGGTAGTTGGCCGCTACATTTTGACACCTAAAATTTTTGATTGCCTAGAAAAAGTAAAACCTGGCAAGGGGGTGAAATTCAGCTGACTGATGGCATTTCTGATTTGATGAAACTTGAGGATATTTACGCTTTCCGCTTTGCTGGCAAGCGATTTGACTGCGGAAGCAAGCTGGGTTTCATGAAGGCGAATGTGGAGCTAGCGCTTAAACATCATGAAATTGCACGAGATTTTTCTGAGTATTTAAAAAACTTGAATAAATAGGCGGGCAATGACAGACGTCAATCCATTGCAATATCTCGAGCAGGCTGAACTTATATACTCTGCGATTGATGTAGAGAATGCTATTGTCGCTATTGCATCTCAACTTAATCAGGATTACGCTAATACTTGTCCAGTTGTTTTGTGTGTAATGGGAGGGGCTGTGGTTTTTACCGGTCAGTTACTGTCAAAGCTCACTTTCCCATTAGAGTTTGACTATGTGCAAGCTACACGCTATCACGATTCCACCCAAGGTAAACATTTGGTGTGGAAAATAAAGCCTAACCAGTTGATTAAGAACAGAAGTGTCCTAATTCTAGATGATATTCTAGATGAAGGAGTTACTCTTAAGGCTGTTGTGGATGAGTGTCAACAATTGGGAGCAACCCATGTTAAAGTCGCCGTGCTGGTAGATAAGCAGATAAGCAAAACCAAACCAATATTAGCCAATTATGTCGGGCTGACTGTCCCAGATCGCTATGTGTTTGGTTGTGGCATGGATGTTTATGGTTGGTGGCGTAATTTGCCAGCAATTTATGCGTTACCCATTCGCTAGAGAATTTTGTCGAAAATTGTCAATATGCTGACATCACCGACGAGTAATAGTCAGATTATGCTAATGACTTAGTTCCAATATAGTTAATAACTTATTGATTTAATTAATAAAAATAATAAAGTAAAAGGTGGTATCAAATATGCAAGTAAGTCCTCATCAGATTGATATTTATCGTGAGAGGCGTAAAGCAATGGATACTGCAAACCAAAACTGGGAACAAGTTTTTAATGTAATTCAAAAATCATTTTCTATTCAGAAGCATGTGGATTTTTTTAACTGGCTGCAAGGCAGTGTCAGGAATGTACTTCCTCATGACATACTTGTTGCTGCTTGGGGTGATTTTGCTACAGGCGACTTAAATTTTGATGTGTCATCCAACATTGATGAAATTCGCACGCAGAAGCTAATTGATGCACCTGGTGTGTTTTCTTATTTAATGTCGAACCTTCATCAACGCTGGATAGATAATGGCGAAAGATGGTTCCGCATTAACTTTTTTGATGCGGCAGGCATTGATGCACAAGGCTCAACCGCATTTACACGTAAGTTAGTAGGCATGAATTCTTTACTGGTATATGGTGTGCGTGATACGCGCGGAAAAAATGACTGTATTTATGTGTTCTTTGATAGGGCGCGTGAATTCGAAGTGCAACAATCGGTCTTAGGTTTATTGATGCCTCATGTAGATGCCGCATTACGTCGCGTAGAGTATATGGAAACACCAGTAACAGAAGATGACATGATTGAGGAGCTTAATCTTGGTGGGTTAAGTGAGCGCGAACATGAAATACTACATTGGGTAAAATCCGGTAAGACCAACTTTGAGATTGGCATGATTTTGACGATTAGCCCCAACACTGTAAAAAATCACTTAAAAAGAATTTTTCAAAAATTGGATGTGACATGTCGCGCCCAGGCTGTGGCTAAGTATACGCCGCAAAGATTAATTTAATGTTACTATAGCCTATGGTACTTAGATCTAACCCTAGGCCTGTCTTACAACGTAGGACAGGCCTTGTTACGTTGTTGCAGCCACTGATTGATGGTCTCATCATCTTGGGAGTGGCTTGGTTTTTTATACACGCAAATAGCAATATTGGCTATTTATCGCAAGACTATGTAATTTTTATGCTGGTTCTGCTCGGCATGGTGTCTGTGACTTACGATAAATATGCAATTTATCGCACTAGCTCAACGTTTTCTAGCAAGGCTTTCAGCTTATTCAATGCATGGTCCATTAGCTTCTTAGGGTTAATTCTTCTAGGGTTTTTAACCAAACAGAGCCATGTATATTCTCGGGTATTTATTGTAGAAGTCTATGTGGTGGGATTTCTACTCCAAGCCGTAGCACATTTTATCATCAGGCAGTTAAACAAGTCTGTTAACAGACATTCGCAAACCACTGACAATGCCATTATTGTCGGGCACGGACAGTTGGCTAGCTATCTGGAACACAAAATCTCTTCAAACCCATGGCTACATCAGCGGATTATAGGTGCTGTATCCATTAAAGAAGAAATGACTAAAACTGCTCGCTCAGTTAAAAAGGCAAGCGCTAATGAATATAGTGGTATTAAGACCATTGAACTTGGGCAAGTCTCTGAATTGCCTGCATTGATTGATGAACACAATATCAATACTATCTACATAGTTACACCGCTGGAATCTTCCAAGGTACTAGAAGAGCTATACTTTGTGTTGTTAGATAAGCATGTATCAATTCACTGGGTACCTGATATTTTCTCTTTGAGGCTTATCAACCATAGCGTAAGAGAAATTGCAGGCATCCCTGTGCTTACACTTTCGGAAACGCCACTCACTGGTATCAATAAGCTTAGCAAGGCAATTGAAGATAGGGTGTTGGCATTCTTGATACTGCTTACAATATCCCCGATTCTGCTCTTGGTAGCATTGGCAGTTAAATTTGACAGCCCTGGGCCTGTGTTTTTCAGGCAAAAAAGAACTGGTTGGAATGGTAAAACTTTCCGCATATGGAAGTTCCGTAGCATGCGTGTGGAACAGGAGGTCGGCGATAATAAACTCTTGAAACAGGCTGAAAAGAACGATCCAAGAATTACCAAAGTGGGAGCTTTTATACGTAAAACGAGCCTTGACGAGTTGCCACAGTTAATTAACGTACTGACAGGTGACATGTCATTAGTCGGCCCTAGGCCGCACGCAGTACAGCATGATGAGGTGTACTCACAACGCATAAGTGACTACTATGCCCGGCATAATATTAAACCAGGAATCACTGGCTTAGCGCAAGTGAGAGGTTATCGCGGGGAAACCAAAGAGATTGATCAGATGATTAAGCGCATTGAGTCAGATATAGAGTATATTAATAACTGGTCGTTGTGGTTAGATTTGTCTATTCTTGTGCGCACTGTAACCGCCTTTACGGGTAAGGAAGCATACTAGGGAAGGCTGCAATGGCGCGGCGTTAGCCCTAATGGGCTATTGTGAGTATTTGGGAAATCCCTAGAATGTGCTCATGAAAATTGAGAACATTTATAAAGTCCTAACCCGCCCACAATTCGTTGTTATGCTATTAGCGAGTTTGTTAATTTCAACACCGGCAGCAGCATTGACAGGCAGCATTACCAATGTCAAGTTTTGCGAGAGCAGGAAACATATTCTGCTCAATTAAAACCAGTGATACCATCAATATGGTTGTTGGTGGTATAGGTTACTTGTCGGAGCTCGACAATTTCGACAATAAAGTGCAGCCAAATATTTCAGAAATTAGCTTCGCATGCACAAGTTTAACGCAAAAAATTACAGGGGATGCTGAGTGGAGTGCTTTCTTGAGCGATTTACGCCATGGGAATCTGGTTAGCCTGACACGTTTAGGCCAACAACAGGATAACGCACAGAGTGATGAAGGTTGCAGGCTGGGAGAGGTGCCAACATCTGCAGCTGGCTGGTTATTTGCTACTGCGCTGATAGGATTTGTCGGATTGTCAAACAAAAGGAGAGTTTGATAAATTTAACTCGGATTGACATGTTTGCAGTCTTTGTTGTAATTATTGATGATGTTGTCGGTTTTATCAGATAATTTACTTTAAATAAGGTTTTTTTGAATGCAAGGGGGCGACAAGCCCTTTTTTTTATATTATCGTTTCATTATTGGAGGTATATATGTACAAAAGCATAATTTCTGCAATAACCATCGTAAGTATCCTGCTGATTAACTCAGTGTTTGCAGCTGATACGTATAAAATAAAAGAAGGGGATTCACTTCAGATTTCGGTGTGGGGTGAAGAAACCTTACATAAAGAAGTCAAAGTGCTTCCAGATGGCAGTATTACTTTCCCTTTAGCGGGACGTATAGATGTTGTTGATGCAACAGCAGCAGAAGTTGAAAAGCGCGTAACTGAAAAACTCAAGACATATCTTCCGGATCCTCAAGTGACGGTTGCTGTTTCAAATATCGATGGCAACCGTGTATTTGTGTTGGGTAAGGTAATAAAACCTGGGCCGGTGTTGATGACTGGACCAATGACAGTAATGCAAGCGCTGAGTCTAGCTGGTGGTTTGGATAAGTTTGCTGAGCAAGGCTCTATTAAAGTGTTGCGTGGTCAAACCGTAATGATGTTGGACTACAATGCAGTTATGAGGGGTCAGAACTTAACATCAAATGTCATGTTAAAAACTGGCGATACAATTTTGGTGCCGTAATCCATAGTAATGTATAATCTTACTTATTTGGAACTAAGAAAAAATTAACATGTTAGGACTCGATGGATGCAGTTTTGTTTGAGAATTAAAAAAAAATGACAATCAAAGCGATTTTAAGACTTTTAGGCTTAAATTTTATATTAATTTCATTGCAAGCAAATGCGGCGATTGTTTTGGAGCAGCAGGCATCGATATCCCTAGGGTCCACTTTCTATAGCAATTACGAATTGGTAGATAATCCAGAATCTGTTTGGATATACAATGCCACCCCTCAGTATAAATTATCATTATTAGACGGGGTTAACACTTGGTATGCCAATGGCGCTTTAAGAGTCGAAAGATCGACAAACCAAGACGTTTATTTTAACCGTGAGGATCCGTTAGCTGAGATCGGTTGGTTACGAGACCTTGAAAAAGGTAATTTAGGCGTTCGTGCAGCATATAGTCAGACTAGTACCCGTGCAAGACAATTTAGGGAAACTGGGCTCGTTCAGGAAGATGGGACAGACACAACGCGTTCAATAAGTGTGAACTGGCTGCATCTTATTTCTGAGAAACTGAGTTTGGCGCTAGATGGTGGGTACGAAAAAACAGATTTCAGCTTAGCACAGGGTGGGGAGTCGAGTACATTTGCTGATTCTTCCATAAGATACCTAAACACAACATTCACATACAAACTAAATGAAACTATTAGCCCATATGCGAAGTTAGGGATAAATGACTTTAGAGCGCTTACAAGAATTCAGTTCCAAAATCTTTTACTTGGAGCGATTCTAAATCCTACACAGAAACTAACCTTCGACGTTTCTGCAGGCAACACACATTTTTCAGAAACTGGTGATAACACTTGGATAGGCGCCTTGAAAGGTAATTACATTGGTGAGCGTTATACCTTAGATGGCATGCTCTCGCGTACTGTAATTCCAACAGATTTCGGTGATACTGAGCTTACAGATCTGCTAAGTTTCAACTATGCCTATGATATTTCTGAGAAGAGCCGCTGGGGTACAGGGCTTGCGCTGGGGCAGAATAAATCAAATAATGCTAATAAAACCCAGCAGATATCTGCATTTTATGCGCGCGATTTGTCGGCCTCATGGCTAATGAATCTGTATTTGGAAATGAGAAACATCAAAGAAGACAAGTCGAAGTTCTGCTCATGGAAATACAGCGGGCATTACTTTCACCTATACCACACCTAAGTTTTAAGAAATCAATTAATTAATGGCTATCGAAAACGAACTTTCCCTTGGTGATTTTTTGCCTATTTTAAAGCGTAGATGGCTATATATGCTGGGCGTTTTTGTATTGGCCGTTTTGATTTCTATCGCTACGGCATTCTTAATGCCATCAGTTTATAAGTCTGAAGGCGTCATTTCAGTTGAGGCGCAGCAAATACCCAAAGAGCTCGTTCAAACTATAACTGCCGAAAAGTATAATGACGAGCTTATTGACACGATTAAGCAGCGGGTAATGTCAAAAGACAGTATCGGGCAAATCATAAATAAATATAACTTGTTTCCGAGTGATGCCGACCCTAAAAAATCGGTTGCTAAAATGATTAAAAGCATTTCCGTTGTGCCTATGATCAAAAACAAAACGGCTGATGCATGGACAAATGAGAAGGTAACAGTTGCCTTTACTGTAGGGTTTGAGTATACAGATCAGGCTTTGACACAAAAAGTAGCAAACGAGCTGATCACCTTGTTTTTAGATGAGAATGCCAAAACTAGAACAAAGAGGGCGGCTGAAACTACGGAGTTTTTTACTGGGGAATTAACTAGATTAAAAACCGACTTGGAAGCAGTAGAAAATAAAGTAGCTGCATACAAGCAAGCTCATGCAAATACATTGCCTGAACATATGGAAATGCATATGACAATGCTACAGGGCTTGGATAACGATATCAAGGAAGTAGATAGAGATTACAAGAGCACCCAAGAAGAGTTAAGATACCTTGATGTAGAGCTCACAACAAGCATGCAAAGTAAAGGTGTTGAAGTAACTGCAGCTACAGAATTAGACAAGGCAAAAGCAGAATTAGAGCGTTCGCTTGTATTGTATAAAGAGACCCATCCTACCATTCGTGCATTAAAAAGAAAGATTGAGTTGCTAGAAAAAGCAGCTCAAGCGCCTGCAACAAGTAAACCTGTAGTAACGGACGCGGCAACTGACTTGGCGCAGGCTAAAATTAAAACTCAAATTGAGGCGGCAAAAGCTAGGTTAGAGTCGCTGTCTGACCAAAAAAAATCAATGTTGGCAAAAATTGCAAAACTGCAATCACAGGTTGAACAAACACCACAAGTTGAACGTGGGTTGTTTACGCTACTTAGAGATTATGAGAATGCTAAAGCTAAATATGATGAGATGAAGTCTAAACAGGTAAATGCGAAAATATCTGAAAACTTAGAAATTGAAAACAAAGCAGAACGTTTTTCATTATTAGTAGTGCCAGAGTTTCCAGAGGCACGTTTTAAACCACAGAGAAAGAAAATAGTAATGATGGGCATGGCTGCAGGGCTTGGTCTTGGCGCTGGGCTTAGCTGCATTATTAGAAATGTTGGATAAGAGGATCAGAAGCGTGGATGCACTACCTCTATAATCAATATGCGGCCATTAACAATTGTCCCTTATATCAGTACGCAGGCAGAAGCAAAGCGTAACAAGAGTTTAATTAAAAATATGATTTTATCAACCTTAATAGCCTTGCTGGTATTATTGGCTGGGGCATATTTTTTGTTAACTCGCTAATTTAGTGATATTAAAACTTTGCGTAGAGATAAGTTATGGAAAAAATTAAAGAAGCGTTAGCTAAAGCAAAAAGTCTTAAACCTGCCACCAAGGAATTCGATAGTACAGTTGCTGCACGGAAGAGTGTCTCATCAACGGAGAGTGAGTTAAGCGCAATTAATTACAATAATAGTGCTGTGATTAAACTTAACCCAACGCATCTTGAAAAAAATCGAATAGTTTCAACTGTCAGTGGTGATGTAAATGCAGGTGTGTTTGATTCGCTTCGAACACAAGTTTTACAAAAGATGGAGGAAAATAACTGGAGAACACTTGCAGTTGTGTCACCTACACCTGAGTCTGGCAAAACTTTAGTTTCGATTAATCTTGCTATCAGTATTGCCCATTTACCACAAAAAACAGCAATTTTAGTGGATTTCGATTTACGCAGGCCTAAGGTTGCTAGCTCGCTTGGTTTGCATACGAATAAGTCGATGAATGAGTATTTACAAGGCGAAGCTCGAGCCGAAGAAGTTATGATTAATCCAGGTATTCCGCGCTTATTGGTAATGCCAACTATGCGACCAGTTTCAAGATCATCTGAAACATTGTCATCGAGCAAAGTTGAGTAGCTTGGTAAAAGAATTAAGAGACCGCTATGAATCAAGGATTAGTAATTTTTGATTTGCCACCAGTGCTGAGCTCTGATGATGCGATGGTGATGATGCCTCATGTTGATTGCATTCTTATGGTGGTGGCAAGTGGCATGTCTACTGAAGCTGAAATTGAGGAAACCCTACACCATTTGCCCAAAGATAATTTACTTGGTGTGGTGTTCAACAAGGCGGAAATAGAACCTAAAGCATATTATTATTAATTCGATCTTATTTTTATCTAGGGTTAACTTTACGATGTGAGTATAGGCTATTCCAAGGCCAATAACGAAGTGTATATTACATGGGAACAGCACCTATTGAGGATACTGAAGAAAGCATTACCATAATAGAAACTAATATGGCAATAAGTAAATTACCTAAGTTGTACAACTCTGGATTTTTACGTTTAACATATTTTTTATAATTCTGAATTCTAATAATTGCAGATAGAAAATATAAAACGATAAATGGTCAGTCCAATATAGCCAGATGTAGAGACCAATTAATAAGTAAGTATTCACAATATCAACAATATGTTCGCCCTGTGAATCATTTCTACCATTTCTGGTTCTTCTAAATAACTTATAGATCCGTATGAGCCAAATAAAGGATATCTGCTGATTACAATCATTGCATTATCAAAAAGCTTTTGTCTGTATATGACATTCTCTGATTCAGCTTCGCCATAAAAAGGAATAAAGTCGAGATATTTTTGCCCACCCTCAATATTATGTAATGCAATAAAAGCGATAAATCCAGTAACAAGTAATAGAGTTAATTTTTTTATACGAGCTTTGCCCTGCAGTGTGTAAGCAATATATACAACAACTGCGCCTACCCATGGCCCTCTCGACAAAGGTGCTAGCAAACCAGATATAAGTATTAAAAACCTACGCCTCTAATTTTTTTATTTTGAATACTGGAGCTTATAAAAAGATAAAAACCAAAGGCAACTACTAAGTAAAAAGCAAAAATAAGTGCGATGTTAAAGCTAGCAATCGCTCTAATATCTTCTCCACGCATAACATATAAATTGAGATCTTGGCCAATTCCAAAGTTATCGTAAACGCTATTGTAAAGGAGCCAGGTTTTCATACTTTCAAAAGTACCAACTAGAGCGAATACAAATGCAGCAGATAAAAATGCAATTATGGCGACGCGCATCTGAGACATATTTTTAATACTTCTGCTAATTACATAGTAAGGAAGAAAAATATCCGTAAACCCATAAATAACTTTTCTTAAACCTTCGGTAACACTTTCATTGTAAGCAACTAAAATAAAATAGAGCAATATGAACATAAGTATAAATCTGTCCGTCCATATGGTTCCAAATTTAAAATTATTTGTTTTTGATATTGATATTGCTGCTGGCAATAAAATAACTAAAGCTAGTACTCTTTGGTAACTGAGAACGAATAAGATTAATTCCACCCGGAATTGGTTCACGTTAATAATAGGAACGGTAAAAACTAAGAAAAAATAAAGCGCGACCTTGTTTTCAATGGATTTGCTGAGGCGTGGAATAAAAATAGCGCATAAAATAAAGAAAACCCATATATTAGGTATTGTGAATGCCGCAATGGTGACTATAAACCATATTTTTCGCCATTGATTGAACGTTTCTTCGGCAACAAAATTAGTGCTGGCTTTTTTTGCAAATGTGAATCCTGCCAATGCAATGACTAAAATGACTAAGAGTGCTTTTATATTTTCTGGCATTGATAGTTAGGCTGGTTTAATTTATTTTTTTGCAGTTTAAATTTTTGGATACCGAAAATGCGAGTATGAGGAGCAATATTGCATTGCCTCGCCTGTTACTGCGTATTCTAACATCTAAAGTATTTGTGACTATTAGATTTAGCTAAAAACTGATTAATTTAAACAACAAACCAATTGGGCTATTGTTAATTCATTGTTATTAATATAAATTCTCTTTGGAAACACCAAATTTTTACCGTAATTTAATATATAGAGAATAAATGCGTATTTCAGTTATTTTTGTAAGTTATAACACAGCGCAGATGAGTCTACAGGCTTTGGCTGATTTGTTTGCTTCTGAAGGCGGGTTCGATTTACAAGTGATTGTGGTTGATAACGCATCCAAGGACAATTCTGTCGAAGTAATAAAAAATGCCTACCCAAATATCACTTTGATTGAAAATAAAGTGAATGTTGGATTTGGGCGTGCAAATAACCAGGCGATTGAGATTGCTAATGGCGATTACATTCTTTTGCTCAATACAGACGCATTTGTGAAACCTGATACTCTACAAAAAACTATTGAGTATATGAATACTCATCCGGAATGTGGTCTTTTAGGCGCACGCTTGTTAGGGCGGGATCAGGAACAACAGCCGTCTTGTCGATATTTCCCGACACCTTTAAATTTGTTTGCTGGGCGTCTTGGTTTGAATAGAATAATCCCTGGAATTCAATTGGTAGATGATCCGAACTGGGATCCCAATTTGACAGCTAAATGCGATTGGGTGCCGGGATGTTACTATCTTCTTCGCAAAAAAGTGGTTGAGGAAGTTGGTGTTTTTGATCCTCTCTATTTTTTATATAGCGAAGAGGTTGATCACTGCTTTGCTATCAAGAAGGCGGGATGGGAGGTGGTATACTTCGCCGATGCTCCAGTTGTACACATAGGTGGAGAAAGTGCAAAGTCTGTTAGTGAAATATCAACGGTAAGCAGGCAGGTACCGCATTTGCAGATTGAAAGTGAGTTGCTATATTTTAGAAAAAACCATGGAATGCATTAGTGTGCTGACACACTTGCTGATGTCAAATCTGGCAGACACTATTCAATTAGGTAAAGATATTGTTTGCGCTCGCGGAATAAGTAAAGTCTCATACAGTTTTAAGCGCATATTTTCTTATTGGCGGTTATTTTTTATGACAAAATTTGCCACAAGATCAATACGTTGATGTTTTCTACCAAGATTCGATTATATTTTTATGTTTAAAAATATCCGTAGTGACTTAAAAAATTACAAAGGCGACTGGGGCGCACAAGGTTTTTGGGTTATGCTTGTGTATCGTTTTGGCCAATGGAGATACACAATTGAGCCTGCGCTATTGCGTAAATTTTTTTCATTCATCTATAAGATTCTTTATAAAATTGTACAGATAATTACAGGGATAGAATTGCCATGTGAAGCAGAGATTGGTAATAACTTTATTATTGACCATTTTGGTGGGATAGTTGTCAGTGGATATGCCAAATTTGGCAATAATTGTCGTATCAGAAATGGCGTTGTTGTCGGCCTTAAAAATGTGGAAAACCCATGCGCACCAGTTATTGGAAATGATGTTGATATTGGTGCTGGGGCAAAAATCCTTGGCCCAATACGCATTGGAAATCGTGTGGTTATTGGAGCAAATGCGGTTGTAATTACAGATGTGCCTGATGATTGCATAGCGGTTGGGGTACCTGCAACCATAAAGTCAAGGTATTAACATGCAGCAGACTCTGCTTAAAATTTCTGAGATAGTTGCTGTCGTTGTGATTGGGCGTAACGAAGGCCAGCGATTGAGAAATTGCTTTGAATCATTACTCAACCAAACAAAAAACATCATTTATGTGGATTCCGGCTCTACAGATAATTCGCTCGAGATGGCTAAAAGTCTAGGTGTGGAAGTGTTTAATCTAGATACTACTTTAGGTTTTACTGCAGCACGAGCTAGAAACGCAGGTTTTTTCAGGCTGCTAGAGATATACCCAAAATTACGATACGTGCAGTTTGTTGATGGAGATTGCCAAGTTGATCCAAATTGGATTGCTACTGCATTGAATTTCATAGAGAAAAACAGTGACATTGCTGTGGTCTGCGGAAGGCGCAAGGAAATTCACCCGGAAAGCAGCATTTATAACCAGTTATGTGACTTGGAATGGGATACGCCAATTGGCGAAGCAAAATCCTGTGGTGGGGATGCGCTAATGAGAGTTGAGGCAATCTCAGCCATCAAGGGCTATCGCGAAAACTTAATTGCTGGCGAAGAGCCGGAATTATGCGTACGACTACGTCAAAATGGATGGCGTGTTTGGCGCTTAGATGCTCCGATGACATTACATGAAGCAGGGATGAGGCATTTTGGACAATGGTGGAAGCGGGCAACACGTGGAGGATATGCATTTGCTGAAGGCGCTTATTTGCATGGGTCGTCACCAGAACGGCACTGGGTCACAGAGTCTAGGCGTGCATGGAATTGGGGATTTTTTCTACCTTTGCTTGCATTAATATGCTTAATTATAAAACCTTGGCTTGGCATCATAATATTATCAGTTTATCCGCTACAGGTTATAAGGCTAACATGCAGAAGTAAATTGCCCATTAAAGATGCATTCTTCCAAGCCTTTTTTCTTACAATAGGCAAGTTTGCAGAAGCCGTAGGGCAGTTGAAGTTTTTATGGCATCACCACACAAACAAACAAAGTCGTCTAATCGAATATAAATAATAACAATAAATTATATTTGTCTCTTGAGGGTTGTAATCGATGTTAAATTCATTAAATAGCGAAAATCGTATCGATTTTTATAAAAAGGTTTGGGGTGTAGCCACTATATATCATCAGCCATTTACAATTAGAACGCTAATAAGAAGAGCAAAATTTTTGTTAATCGCAAACAAAAACAGAGAGCAGATCGACAATTTCGTTAAGAGAATTACATCACTAAGCGTAGACGTTACAGCACCTATGATTGGCTTACTGGAATGGCCATATCTGCATAATGATTGGGATATTCAAACAAAGTTGGATAAAGTAGCGACTCATTACGAGATTTTATCTAAGAGTAACCCATGGCTCACTAAAATCAATGAAAAACCATTTGAATTAATAAGTTTTGATCATATTTCCAAAGGTGTGGTGGTTGCACTTGATTATTCTCAGTGGTTTATTAGAGAAGGCGAATTGGTGCTAAACATTTTCCAGAATGAATTAAGAGTTGCTTCCATGGCTTTTATATTAGGTAGGCTCGATGGCGAAGTTGTAGCCTACATTGGAGCTGTTCAGGGAATACATTCAGGCGTTTCAACAGAAGAGTCGCTTGAGATTTATAAAGTGTTAACAAAAGACTTTGAAGGTTTGAGGCCAAGAAGTTTATTGCTTGAAGTATTAAAGGTTTTATTAACGCAAATAGGAGTCAAAAAACTTTTTGCAATTTCTGAACAGCATCGTCATCATCGGCACAAATATTTTCATCATGATGATAAAACAGTATTCAAGAATGATTACAACCTGTTTTGGGAGGAGCACGAAGGCGTTCCTTGCGATGGTGGTTTTTATGCTTTACCGCTAAAGCTTTCGATCAAGGATATGGCAGAGATACCATCTAAAAAGCGGAGCATGTATCGACGAAGGTACGAAATTGTTGATTACATGAAAAATAATATTAATCTGCAGGTTCATTCTTAAACAGCATGATTGAAAATCATCCAAAGTGAGACTTGCTAATTGTTAATACTAAATCTAATTTTAGCTGCCTTGGTTGTTGTCTTGATAATACCGGTTGCAGTTTTGTTTTTAGAAGTGCTGGCAGCGGTGGCTTCTTCTAAAACTTGCCTCAAAAAAGAAGCAACAGAAATTAAGCCATCAGTTACAGTGTTAATGCCCGCACATAATGAGGCATTGGTTATCGAAAATTCAATTAAATCAATTTTGTCGCAGCTTGAGGGTCGCGATCAGTTATTGGTGGTTGCTGATAATTGCACTGATGATACCGCAAGAATAGTAAAAGACTTAGGTGCAATGGTCATTGAGCGTAGCAACCTAGAAAAAAGAGGCAAGGGCTATGCATTGGATTATGGTTTACAACACATTAAAAGCAGCCCTCCTCAAGTAGTTATAATCGCTGATGCGGACTGTATCTTTGCTGAAGGTGCAATTAATCTACTTGCTACATCATGCATAAGTAAGCAACGACCAATACAAGCACTTTATATTATGCAAGCACCACCTAACCCGGGTTTAAAGGCGCGTATTGCAGAGTTTGCTTGGCTGGTTAAAAACAAAGTCAGGCCTTATGGAGCAAAAGTTTTGGGACTGCCCTGTCAGCTAATGGGTACAGGTATGGCATTTCTTTGGGGGGATATTAATAAAATCAGCCTTGCAAGTGGACACATTGTTGAAGACATGAAACTTGGTATTGATTTGGCGAAAATAAAAAAAGCACCCGTTTTTCTACCAATAGCTTTGGTCACGAGCGTTTTCCCTCCAACTCAAGAGGCTACGAATACTCAACGTGCGCGTTGGGAACATGGTCATCTGAGCGTTATATTGAATGAAGCACCAAGTTTGTTTTGGGGAGCTATACGGTATAAAAATATGCAGATGTTTGGGCTGGCATGTGATTTGATTGTACCGCCATTGGCTGTTCTCGCGTTGCTTAGCTCTATGGTATTTGTTTTATCCTTTTTATTTGCAAATCAATTTGTTTTTTTGCTTTCAGTGATTTTAATAACTGTCCTTTTGATGGCTGTCTTATTGGCTTGGATATTTTTTGGCAGACATATTATTAGTTTCGCGCAGTTGTGTTACGCGCCGGTTTATGCGCTTATTAAAATACCTTTATATCTTAAATTTTTCTTTAACCGACAAGTTGAATGGGTGCGTTCTAAGCGCGATTGAATAATGAACAAAAAACGTGTGCAATTATTTGGTGTTGAAATTGACTTGCTTAATATGCAAGAGACTGTGAGTATGATATTCGCATGGCTTTCAAATGATGAGTTTGATTGTAAATTTGTTGTGACGCCGAATGTTGACCATATTGTCAAAGTGCAGGAGGATGTTGGCTTGCAGGCTGCATACAAAAAGGCCGCGCTGGTGGTGACAGACGGCAAGCCTGTTGTTTGGGCAGCAAGATTACTTGGCGTGAATATGCCAGGTACTGTGCCTGGCAGTGACCTCGTTCCCGCAATTTTTGATTATGCGCAGACAAACAAAACACCTATAAAAGTATTTTTACTTGGCGCTATGCCAGGTGTAGCAGAGCGTGCAAAAACAGCGATTCACCAGCAATGGCCACATGTTGAGGTTGTTGGTACATTAAGCCCTGATTTTGGATTTGATAAAAATGATGCTGAATCCAGAGCTATTTGTGAAACAGTGAATAAAACTGGTGCGGAACTGCTGGTGCTTGGGCTAGGTGCTCCAAAGCAAGAGTTATGGGTCACAGCGTATGCATCACAATTAAAGGTAAAGGCCGCGCTATGCGTGGGAGCCACAATTGATTTTTTGGCGGGCGAAAAACCGCGCGCACCAATGTGGATGCGTCGCGTAGGTCTGGAATGGTTACATCGCATGCTTTCTGAACCCAAGCGCTTGGCGAAGCGCTATTTTATTGATGCTGTAGAGTTTCCTAAAATAGTGTTTAAAGCATGGTTGCTACGTCGATAAATGCATGCAAATAATGATATATTCTAACATTGAGCCACTTATGGCTAAAATCATCGTTTTCATGACGATGGAATTGTAATTCAGGACAATAAAATATGTATGAAGCTTTTTATGGTTTAAAAGAAAAACCATTTTCAATTCAGCCTGACCCGGAATTCTTATTCTTCAGTTTGCGCCACAGCATGGCTTACGCCATGCTTGAGTATGGAATTCAAAATCGCGCTGGATTCTCTGTCATTTGTGGGGAAATTGGCTGCGGCAAAACTACGCTGGTGCGGCACTTGCTAAACAACCTACAAGAAGAGCTCACTGTAGGTATTGTGTATAACACACACCAAAATATTGATGATTTGTTGAGTTGGATAATGTTGGCATTTAACCAGCCTTATGAGGGCAAATCAAACCTAGCCTTATTTGATGCATTTCAGCAGTTTTTAATTAAAAGCTATGCAGAAGACAAGCGCGTTGTGTTAATTGTAGATGAAGCGCAGAACCTTAATGCTGCAGCACTTGAATCACTCAGAATGCTGTCGAACATCAATGCAGACAAAGATCAATTATTGCAAATTATCTTAGTTGGTCAGCCACAACTTCGAGATTTGCTTCGCCGTCCTGATTTGCAACAATTCTTTCAGCGCGTATCGGTTGATTTTTTCATTCCACCCCTAGAGTCATTTGAGGCAGAGAAATATATTCAACATCGCTTGCATGTGGCTGGTAGAGATGCGCCATTATTTACGCCTGCTGCTATGCGTTTGATAGCTGAAGTTGCAAAAGGAATTCCTCGTTCCATCAATATTTTATGCGATACGAGTCTGGTATACGGCTACTCTACCAATGTAGATAAAATAGATGTTAATTTGGTGCGCGAAGTGATCAAAGATCGCACTGAATTTGGAGTTTTAGGTGTTTGAGTTTATTAAATCCAGAAAGAATTAGCATTTAAATGACACAGTTAAGAATTCTCATTGTTAGTGAGAATGCATCTAATGTATTTGGGGGTGAAGCGATGTTGCCACTAAATTACTTTAGATTACTGGGAAAAACCCAGCATGAGGTTTATTTGATAACGCATGCGAGGGTAAAATCAACAATTCAACAAATCTCCGACATAGACCAGGGCCGAGTATTTTACGTCCCTGATACTTGGTTGCATAAGTTTTTGTTTAAGCATTCGAGCATACTTCCAGAACGCATAACAATTGCTACTTTTGGCTTACTTATGCACTTAATCACGCAGTTTTATCAATGGAAGTTAGCTAGAAAAATCATTAAAGAAAAAAAAATAGATGTGATACATGAGCCAGCTCCAGTTTCTGCTGTACAACCTTCTGCAATGTTCGGTCTAGGGGTTCCGGTTGTGATAGGACCTATGAATGGCGGCATGTCATTCCCGCCAGCATTCCAACATATGGCTGGGAAAGGTGAAAGATTCTTCTATGGTGTAATGCGTATTTTTGCTTCCATCTACAACTTGCTTATTCCAGGAAAGTTTCTTGCTGAAATATTGCTTGTTGCAAATAATAGGACTTTTCGTACACTACCAAAGTTTAGATTGGGTAAGGTGATTGAGCTGGTTGAAAATGGTGTGTTTTCAGTGCTAAACGAGCCTAAAAACAGTATAAAGCAAGCGCAAGTAAATGTTATCTATGTTGGCCGCTTGGTAGATTGGAAGACGGTTGATATTGCAATCGAAGCCATTGGGTTGTGTCAGCAGGAAGTTAAGCTAACGATTGTTGGTGATGGCCCGTTAAGAGAGAGCTTGATGCAACTAGCGCAAGATAAGGCGCCAAATAAGGTTGAGTTCTTAGGTTTGGTTCCGCATTCAGAGACCAACGCACTCTATGATAGAGCCGATATATCAGTATTGCCTAGTGTTAGAGAGTGCGGTGGAGCGGTAGTATTGGAAGCAATGGCACGCGGTCTACCCGTAATAGCGACAGACTGGGGAGGACCAGCAGATTATATTTCACCAGATACGGGCTTTTTGATTGAGCCTAAATCTCGCGCTTACATGATAGAAGAGTTCGCTAAAACTATAGATAAATTGGCAATTAATCCAGATTTACGTTCCAAAGTAGGCGCCGCTTCAATTAAGCGTGTATTAGACCACTTCATGTGGGATAAAAAAATTGAAACAATAATCTCGATTTATCAAACAGCGATAGCGCGTAAAAATGGCTAAGATTTTAGTAACGGGTGGCGCAGGGTATATTGGATCTCATACGTGCGTAGAGTTGTTGAACGCTGGCTATGAGGTTGTAGTCATTGATAATTATTGCAATAGTAAGCCAGAGGCAATTAAACGAATTCAAAAAATCACTGCTAAATCTGTAACAATGATAGAAGGTGATGTATGCGATAAGTTGCTACTTAAAGATGTATTTACGCAGCACGCAATTAGCGCAGTCATACATTTTGCAGGACTAAAATCCGTTGGCGAATCAGTTGCTAACCCAATAAAGTACTACGACAATAATCTGGTCAGCACCCTAAAACTGTTAGAAATAATGACTGAATATGATGTTAAAAATATTGTGTTCAGTTCTTCTGCCACGGTTTATGGCGTTTCAGACAATAAGCCCATATTAGAGTCAGCAACGCTTGGCCCATCTAATCCTTATGGGCACACCAAACGCATGCTGGAACAGGTATTACAGGATTTGAGTGCAGCTGACCCTAGTTGGAATATAGCATTACTACGTTATTTTAATCCTGTAGGCGCACATGCAAGTGGTTTAATCGGAGAGGATCCTAACGGAGTGCCAAACAACCTTATGCCTTATATTTCTCAAGTGGCAATCGGCAAGTTGAAAGAACTCAGTATATTCGGAAACGATTATCCAACAGTGGATGGTACCGGTGTGCGTGATTATATTCACGTAGTGGATTTGGCACTTGGTCATTTGGCGGCACTGAAAGCACTTGAGAAGGGCAGCTGGCTTGTTTACAGTAAATTTAGGTGCAGGCCGTGGGTACAGTGTACTAGAGCTAGTCAGCATGTTTGAGGATGTCACGGGAAAGCCTGTTCCCTACAAAATAGTGGGTAGGAGGGCTGGAGATATGGCGATTTCGTTTGCCGATGCTACTGCTGCCAAGAACTTGCTTGGGCTGGCAAACCACTAAAACGCTAGAAGATATCTGCAGAGATGCTTGGAACTGGCAATCTCAAAACCCACAGGGGTATAATTAGGCAAGGGAATCGTACTGGTGCCCGGAAGAGGACTCGAACCTCCACATCTTTCGATACTAGTACCTGAAACTAGCGCGTCTACCAATTCCGCCATCTGGGCATACGAAACACTTTGCGCCGCATTTTATAGAAAGTAAACTACTTGTCAATGAATTTACAACAATGAAAAAAAATAATCCAAGCAGACGTAACAGCGATCCGCATGCGAAACGAGAGGCTGCGCAATATGACGCACCATTACCTAGTCGCGAGCTAATTATGCAAGTCATGTCTGACCAAGGCGTTCCCCTGCACATTGAGACGCTTTATGACTTACTAGATATTCATGATCAAGAACGTGAAATTTTCAATAAGCGCCTTAGCGCCATGGAGCGTGAGGGCCAGATTATGCGCAACCGTAAAGGTGCGCTCTGCCTTGCCGAGAAGATAGAGGCGATTGCCGGCGCTGTACAAGGTCACCCCGATGGATTTGGCTTTTTGGTGCCTGATGACAAAACCAAACATCCTGACGACTTATTTTTGTCAGCCAAAGAAATGCAGCAAGTGATGCATGGTGACCGCGTGATGGTGCGCATGAGCGGCCTAGATCGTAAAGGTAGGCCAGAAGGTAAAATTGTTGACGTGCTCGAACGCACTAATAAGAGCATGGTAGGGCGTGTGATCCGTGGCCAAGGCGTAACAATCGTGGCCGCTGAAGATAAACGTATTAATCAGGACATTTTGATTCCATACCACCTCGATATGGGCGCTAAAGTTGGTCAGGTGGTCATGGTGGAAATCACAGAGCAACCTTCTGTACACGCCCATCCTATGGGTAAGATAATACAGATTCTGGGTAACTATGCAGATAGCGGCATGGAGATTGAAATTGCACTTCGTAAGCATAAGCTTCCGCATCAGTTTTCTCCTGCTGCCCAAGCGCAGGCTGAGGCTATTCCCAAGTTAGTGCAGCCTGCTGATTACAAAGATAGGATAGATTTACGTGATCTACCACTTATCACTATTGACGGCGAAACTGCGCGTGATTTCGATGATGCGGTATATGCTGAGAAAAATGGTAAGGATTGGCGTTTGGTGGTGGCGATTGCTGACGTCAGTTTTTATGTGAAACCTGATGATGCGCTTGGATAAAGACGCGTTTGAGCGAGGTAATTCGATTTATTTTCCACGTCGCGTTATTCCAATGCTGCCAGAAGAGCTTTCCAATGGCTTGTGCTCACTCAACCCAGATGTAGAGCGGTTGTGTATGGTATGTGACATGCAGCTTGATAGTGCAGGGGTCGTTAAAAGTTACAAGTTTTACCCATCTGTGATGCGCTCCAAAGCACGCATGACCTACACTAAAGTCGCTGAGATGCTGCAAAATCCTCAAGGAGAAACAGCCAGAGAATATGCACATATTATGCCGCATGTGCAGCATTTATATGCATTGTTTCAGCTCATGCTTGTGCAGCGCCAGAAACGAGGCGCAATTGAGTTTGAAACCACTGAAACGATGATGATTTTTAATGATCAAGGTAAAATTGACCGTATCGTGCCAAGTACCCGCAATGAGGCACACAGGCTAATTGAAGAGTGCATGTTAGCCGCAAACGTTTGTGCGTCAGAATTCTTACAAAAGCATCACCATCCAGCCTTATATCGAATTCATGAAGGGCCGAATCCTGAAAAACTTGCCGCTTTGCGTATCTTTATGAGTGAGTTTGGTTTTGGTGTGGGCGGGGGCGATAAGCCGCATGCAAAAGATTACGCTAAGCTCATGGAGCAGTTTAAGGGGCGGCCTGATGAGCAGTTATTGCAAACCGTGTTGCTGCGTTCTATGCAGCAGGCCGTATATAGTCCGGATAATGTAGGTCATTTTGGGCTTGCTTATGATGCTTACGCGCATTTTACGTCACCAATTCGGCGCTATCCCGATTTGCTCATACACCGTGCCATTAAAGCGGTTCTGAATCGCGAAACATACAAAGCGAAGGATTGGAACCAGTTAGGAGCACATTGCTCTATGACGGAGCGGCGCGCAGATGACGCCAGCCGCGACGTGACCAATTGGCTCAAATGCTTTTACATGCAGGATAAAATTGGCGAAGTATTTGATGGTACGGTGGCGGGGGTAACTACGTTTGGTCTATTTGTGGCCTTAGACGGTGTTTATGTAGAAGGTTTATTGCATGTAACCGAGCTAGGTAATGATTATTTCCACTTCGATAAGGCGCGCCACGAGATGCTAGGGGAGCGCACTGCTGTCACGCTACAGACTAGGTGATAGAGTCACCGTAAAAGTCGCGCGCGTAGATTTAGAAACCAGCAAAATCGACTTTACATTAGTGAAAAAACTGTCTGATAACGCACCTGCAAAAACTAATACAAGCGCAAAACCGAAACGCGACTTTGAAAAATCGGACCGTAAAAAAACACATAAAACCAGTTCCAGTAAACCAGCGAAAAGAAAATCTAGAAAATGAGTGAAACACGCATATTATTTGGCTTTCATGCGGTATTAAGTCGCATGCGGCAGCATGCAACAAGTATTCAGGAAATTTTGATTGATCAAGATCGAGTCGACCCACGCATGAAAGATTTGTTGAAGCTAGCAGAGGCTTCAAATGTGCGCGTGATGCAAGCCGACCGCGCGCGTCTGGACGGCATAGCCGGGAAAAACGGTCGTCATCAAGGGGTGATTGCCCGCGTGGTAGATACGCCTATCCCCTATAAAGATATTCATGATATTTTAGAGTCGGATCTTAGCGAACCGCCTTTTTTTCTGATTTTAGATGGTGTTGAAGATCCGCATAATCTTGGTGCTTGCTTGCGTGTTGCAGATGCGATGGGTGTGCATGCAGTGATTGCGCCTAAAGATCGTGCGGTAGGCTTAAACGCAACTGTGCGTAAAGTTGCTTGTGGCGCTGCGGAGACGGTGCCATTTATTGCTGTTACTAATCTTGCCAGAACAATCCGCGAGCTAAAGGATGCAGGCGTGTTTGTGGTAGGCACGACGATGGATGCACAGAACACGTTGCTGAATACTAAACTGGATGGCCCTTTAGCTTTAGTGTTGGGCGCGGAAGGTGACGGCATGCGACGTTTAACGGCTGAGAATTGCGACGCGCTCGTCACTATCCCAATGTTTGGAACAGTTGAGAGCCTCAACGTAAGCGTGGCGAGCGGAATCTGCCTCTATGAGGCCAGAAGGCAAAGAAATATCAATAAATAGCTATGCTTTTAATTTTTTTTTAAGCTCATCAGCAATGCGAATTGTCAGCGCCAAATTTGTGAGAGTAGGATTAGCATAACCACCTGTAGGGAAGGTTGCACTGCCTGCGATATACAAGTTTTCTACGTCGTGTACTTTACAATTTTTGTCTACAACCCCATCACGTGGGTCATCGCTCATACGGGCAGTGCCAGCCATATGATGCAGCCCCCAAAGCGTCCTAATTGATTCTGCAGTTGTTTCAGATGGCTCATAGCGACCCAAGCCACTATTTGAAAGCGCCTCACTGATAACTGTTTGTGCACGTAATATGCTGTCAATATCTGCTTGTGACCAAGTAAAATGCAAGTTAATTTTTTGGCAACCTAGTGCATCTTTATCATCAATCAAAGTAACTCGATTTTCAGGATTGGGTGATTGCTCCACAATCGCCATAAGTTCCAAACGATGATATTTTTTATCATTGTTACTCAAGCGCGACCAGCCGCCTCTCCCAAAACCAGGTAGGATAGGGGTTTTGTATCGCAAACGTTCGTAAAGCACACGCGATAAATGACCTTTGCCGCGATAAATATTTAGCAAATGCATACCAATATTTTTTGGAAACTTACGTGCAACAAGGTCGGAAGCAATCGCCTTGCAGCTTTCTAACGCATGGATATCTTTAAATTCAGGCATTGGGAAAAGTGTCGCCGTAAAATTTCGCAACCCTTCTTTTTTTATGATTTCTGGGGATAAGCTAAGTTTTCCCATTACAGAAGCGCCATCAATCAAATGCATATCGTAAAAGCCAAGTTTGTTGATAATGCTTTTATCCGCTGGGTAAAAGTTACCACTAGGTACCAAGGCATGGTCGGTATAATAGCGACCAACATTATCGTACTGGTTACCAATTCCATTTGGATGGTATTTTTTGGAGTTTAGTAACAACCTTGGTGTTTGCAGTGCGTTAGCCGCAATTACAAAATAATTTGCTTTAAAATAGATTTCTTTTCCGTCGAACATGCGCACCAATGCCTGCTCAATTTTTTTACCGTCTTTACTACTGATTAATTCAACCACTGTTGCATTGATATAAGTGTCAACTTTAGTAGAGTTCGCTACTAACGATGGAAATTCCCTAATAAATTTTCCTGTAGGGGCAAACATGTAAACGTTATTAACAACTTGCTCTGAGGGCAAATCAAGAGGGTTGCCTTGAGTCCTTGTCCAATATTTGGCGGTATAGTCGCACGCGCCTACTTCACACACTTCATGTACTCTAGAGTAGTATGGATCAAGTTCTTTTTTGGAAATAGGCCATCCGCTATGAGGATAATCATCTCTTTTTTCAAAATCAATCTCATATAATGGGGTAAAGCGATAGCCGAATTGACCATCGGACATTTTAATAATCCAGTGATTTGCAGTGCCCCCAAGTTGTCGCAAATGCGTTTCTTCTAGCTGCTCATATAGTTCACCACTAAGACTACCTTCACTTAAACTTTGCACTTTGCGATCGTTACTTAGCCCCCCACTTTCCAAGATGGAGACTTTAGTATTCGTTTCTAAAAACTCCCTTGCTAGGGTAATTCCTGCTGGCCCAGCGCCAATAATGCAGATGTCTGTGCTGATTGTTTGGTTGTGAGCTAGGTTTCTTGCATCAATTTGCATCTATTTGCTTTCTAGAATGTCTGTTTAGGCTGTGATAGGGTATAACCATAAAGTTTAATGGGATTGTTAAAACGAAACAAGCAACATAGCGCTTTCTGAATTATCCAGATGCGATAACAATCGATTGGCCCACTTTGATATAAGTCAAATAGGCGTAAACTTATTATATGTAGACTCAGGCTAATGTACCAAATGAATACACAGCAACAATTTTTAGCTACGAATAAACGCAACACACAGTGGGTTGCGCTAGATGACGCGCAGGAATGGGCTGAATTCAGTAAGCCTGTTGGTGATGAAGAATGGGAGTCACGTCTCGCTATAGATGGCATGCATTGCGCAGCCTGTGGTTTCACGGTAGAAAAAGCACTGAAATCAGTTGATGGGGTTGTGAGTGCCGAAGTAAATGCCAGTAGTGGCCGCGCAAGGGTTATCTGGTCAGAGAGTAAGACAAAACCATCGGAATGGATGCAGGCAGTTAGCGAGGCGGGATATCAGCCTTTCCCGCAATCAGGTGATGAAGATAAGCGGCGCAAGCAACAGCGTTTACTATTGTGGCGCTTACTTGTAGCAGGCTTTTGTATGATGCAGGTGATGATGTACGCCTACCCAGCTTACGTAGCCAAGATGGGTGAAATTACTCAAAACATGGTCGATTTACTACGTTGGGCTTCTTGGGTACTCACTTTGCCCGTCATGTTATTTTCAAGTGGACCATTTTTTTCTAATGCATTAAATGACATAAAGCAGCGCCAAATCAGTATGGATTTTCCTGTTGCCTTGGGCATTTTAATCACATTTGTTGTGAGCTCAGCGGTGACTTTTCAGCCAAATGGTTGGTGGGGTAACGAGGTTTATTTTGATTCGCTCACCATGTTCGTTTTCTTTTTACTTACAGGGCGCTGGCTGGAGTCTAGAATGCGCAATCGTACGGCAGGCGCTTTAGATACTCTCATGCGTAGATTGCCAAGCAGTGTAGAACGACAAAATGCCGATGGGAGCTTTACTCGTATTAATGTGCGGCGAGTACAAGTGGGAGATGTGCTGCGCGTGCTGCCCGGTGAGGCCTTTCCTGCGGACGGTAAAATAATACTTGGCAATACTACAGCAGATGAGGCGCTATTGACCGGCGAGTCAAGGCCGGTGAATAAAACGCTAGGCGCCAATGTAATTGCGGGCAGTCATAATCTATCTTCTGCAGTCGATATCCAAGTTGAGAAAGCGGGATCGTTGACTCAGTATGCGCAAATTGTTGCTTTAATGGAGAGGGTTTCAGTAGATAAGCCACGTCTAGCGTTGCTCGCAGACAGAATTGCAAAACCTTTTTTAATTGTGGTTTTGTTAGCAGCGGGCGGCGCTGCACTAATTTTTTGGCAAGTTGACCATAGCAAAGCGCTCATGGCGGCGGTGGCTGTGTTAATAGTAACTTGTCCGTGCGCACTTTCACTAGCTACGCCTGCAGCCATGTTGGCCAGTGCAGGGACGTTAGCCAGCAGAGGAGTGCTGTCTAGGCGTTTACAGGCGTTAGAAACCATATCAACCGTAGATGTCATTATTTTTGACAAAACCGGCACTTTGACCAGTGATTTTATGAAGATTGCATCAATTACTACAAAACCTGGCTTTACCCAGCAAGAGGCATCAAAGCTTGCGGCCTCTGTTGCTCAATATTCACTGCATCCCGCTTCGCGCGCACTTGTCACGGCATGGGAGCGAAATGATTATAACGAGGTATCGGATGTGAAAGAAACCGCAGGCGCAGGACTGGTTGCAAATACCAGCCATGATGTTATCAGACTTGGCTCGGCTAAACATTGCGGAATTGCATCGCCAAATTTAGATGTCATGCAAGTGCATTTGGCAAATGCCGATGGTTGGCTGGCAACTTTTACACTCGAGGAGGAAGTGAGAGCAGATGCAAAGCCCGCCTTGCAAGCTTTGTTAGCACAAGGGTTGAAAGTTGTGATGCTGACGGGTGATAAGCTTGGTGCAGCGAGACTGGTGGCAGAGCGGCTAAATATAGAAGAATTACAGGCGGACTGTACGCCACAAATTAAGTTAAACTATATGCAAAATCTACAGAAGTTAGGGCATAAAATCGTTATGGTGGGAGATGGCTTGAATGATGGGCCTGTGCTGGCGGGCGCTCATGTTTCAGTTGCCATGGGGAAGGCCGTACCTTTAGCGCAGGCGCAGAGTGATTTTGTGATACAGGGCGGGCAGCTTGCTTTGCTGCCTCAGTTAATCAATCAGTCACGCAAAACAATGCGAATAGTGAAACAAAATTTGATTTGGGCGGCACTTTATAATGCCATTTGTATCCCACTCGCAATATTGGGCTATTTGCCAGCCTGGCTAGCCGGTTTAGGTATGGCCGCAAGTTCTTTATTCGTTATTTTAAATGCATTACGTTTATCACATATTGCGTTGCCACTAAAGGGATTAGGTTGATGGACATTTTATTTTTGCTTGTCCCTTTGTCTGTAGTGCTCGTGCTCGCGATATTGGGTGGTTTATGGTGGGCAATTTATACGGGACAGTTTGAAGATATCGAGGCCGAGGGCGAGAGAATTTTGCATGATGATTAGTGAGTAATGTCACATAGTGAAATCAGAGTTAGCCATATAATGCAGAATGTGGCTTGATTTGTATCAAATTTGATATGTATCAAATTGATTTGAATGCAGGGTTGATAGTATGGCAAGGTGATGAAGTGTCTATGCCCTAGATTTCAGGGGTTTTGAATGGATGCAGCTAAACAAGTTTGTAGCAAAATTTAGAGGGGGATTAAAAATGAGTGTTACTAGCAGTAACGGAGTATATGAAGACGGAGTAGTCAGGCAGTTTGCGATTATGGCCGTGGTATGGGGAGTTGTAGGCATGCTTGTTGGGGTTGTCATTGCCGCCCAGCTGGCATGGCCGGAACTCAACTTAGGTTTGCCGTGGACAAGTTTCGGACGTTTACGTCCACTGCATACTAATGCGGTGATTTTCGCTTTCGGTGGATGCAGTCTGTTCGCCACTTCTTACTATGTAGTGCAACGCACATGCCACACCAAGCTGTTTATGCCAAAACTGGCTAGTTTCACGTTTTGGGGCTGGCAGGCGGTTATTCTCGCAGCCGCAGTTTCATTACCGCTAGGCTACACATCAGGCAAAGAATATGCAGAGCTTGAGTGGCCGATCGACATCATGATTACTTTGGTTTGGGTTGCCTATGCAGTGGTGTTCTTTGGTACGATAGGTACGCGTAAGACCAAGCACATCTATGTGGCTAATTGGTTTTTTGGTGCGTTTATTCTCACAGTCGCTTTGCTGCATATTGTTAATAGCGCTGCAATTCCTGTTGGTTTTATGAAATCTTATTCTGCTTATGCGGGTGTTCAGGATGCAATGGTGCAGTGGTGGTATGGTCACAACGCTGTAGGGTTTTTCCTTACTGCAGGGTTCTTAGGCATCATGTACTACTTTGTACCTAAACAAGCCGAGCGCCCAGTTTATTCATATAGCCTTTCAATTGTTCACTTCTGGGCGTTGATTTTTACCTACATGTGGGCAGGCCCTCATCATCTGCACTACACAGCATTACCTGATTGGACTCAGTCACTAGGCATGATTTTCTCACTAATTCTGCTGGCGCCTAGCTGGGGCGGCATGATTAACGGCATGATGACGCTCTCTGGCGCATGGCATAAGCTACGCTCTGATCCAGTGTTGCGTTTCCTGATTGTTTCGCTATCTTTCTACGGCATGAGTACGTTCGAAGGGCCGATGATGGCAATTAAAACCGTGAACTCACTTTCACACTACACCGACTGGACAGTTGGTCACGTTCATTCAGGTGCATTGGGTTGGGTGGGTTTGGTTTCAATGGGTGCTATCTATTACATGATCCCGCGCTTATTTGGTCAAAAACAAATGTATAGCGTAAAAGCGATTGAATGGCACTTCTGGTTGGCAACAATCGGCATTGTGCTTTACATTGCGGCCTTGTGGATATCTGGCGTGATGGAAGGCTTAATGTGGCGTTCAATCAACGCGGATGGCACCTTAACCTATACGTTTGTAGAAAGCGTGAAGGCCAAACATCCTTACTACATTATTCGTTTACTAGGCGGAGCTCTATACCTGAGTGGTATGACGATTATGCTTTGGAACGTGATTAAAACAGCTACTAACGGCAATCCAGCAACGGTTTCAATCCCTGCTGTTGCCCACGCATAAGGAAAATTATTATGTCAGAACAAGATACAAAAAAAGGGTTTAGTCATGAGAAGATCGAAACTAACAATTTCTTGATGATCGTTCTCATTTTGCTAGTCGTTGCTTTTGGGGGATTGGTGGAGATTGTTCCGTTATTCTTTCAAAAATCGACAACCGAACCTATCAAAGGTCTGCAGCCTTATAGTGCGCTTCAGGTTGCGGGACGTGATGTGTATGTGAGAGAGGGTTGCTACACATGCCACTCTCAGATGATACGTCCATTCCGAGCCGAAACGTTACGCTATGGTCACTATTCTGTCGCCGGGGAATCTGTGTACGATCACCCTTTCCAGTGGGGTAGTAAACGTACTGGTCCAGACTTGGCACGCGTGGGCGGCAGGTACAGCGATGATTGGCATGCGATTCACCTTAACAATCCTCGCGATTTAGTACCTGAGTCCATCATGCCTGCATATCCTTGGCTTGAAAAAACAGAAGTTGATGCGAGCAGCATTGCGGCACATATGAGCGGTCTGCGTAAAGTAGGCGTGCCTTATACAGATGCACAAATAGCTGCTGCAGCGGATGAAGTTAAAGGTAAAACCGAGTCACAGGCGTTGATTGCTTATCTGCAAGGGCTGGGCATTCACCTTAAATAAAGGGAAGCATGATGGATTTAAATACATTACGCATATTAGCGACCATTGTCAGTTTCGTGGTGTTTGTCGGTATCTTGTTCTGGGCTTGGAAAAACCGCAAAACCAAGGACTTTAAAGATGCAGCTAATTTGCCATTTAAAGAAGATTAAGGGCGTCTGTCTCTAAAAGAAAAGGAAAAGTAAAATGAGTGACTTTACCAGTGGTTTTTGGCCAATCTATATAGCCTTAATTGTTATAGGCGGCATCGTTGGTTGTGTTTTGTTGTTGTGGTTTACCAGTAAGATGAAATTAACCAATACCAAATCTGATGGCACAAATGGCCATGAATGGGATGGTATTAAGGAAATGAATAATCCATTGCCACGTTGGTGGGTGTGGTTATTCATCATCACAATTGTGTTTAGTATAGCGTATCTAGTTGTTTACCCAGGTCTTGGTAGCTATGGTGGTAAGTTTGCGTGGAGTCAGGTAGGACAGTATGACGAGGAAGTGAAAAAGGCCAATGAGGCGCTAGAGCCTATCTATGCAAAATATGCTGCAATGGGTGTCGAAGATTTGGCTAAGGACCCAGACGCTAAAGCAATTGGCGAGCGTCTGTTCATGAATAATTGCGCACAATGTCATGGCTCTGATGCGAAGGGTAGTCGAGGCTTTCCAAACCTTACTGATAATGACTGGTTGCATGGCGGCAGTCCGGAAAAAATCAAGGAAACTCTTGTTAATGGCCGCATGGGAATGATGCCGCCTATGGCTGCGGCTGTGGGAACTGATGAAGATGTTGTGAATGTAGCCAACTATGTGTTGAGTCTCTCTGGTTCGATGAACAACGCAGGACGTGCAAAACTTGGTCAGGAAAAGTTTGCGACATGTGCGGCTTGTCACGGAGCTGAGGGCAAAGGCAATCAGGATATTGGCGCGCCGAATCTGACGGATAATATCTGGTTGCATGGTGCTGGAGAAGCTTCCATTATCAAACGCATTCATGAAGGTAAAGTGAACCAAATGCCAGCGTGGGAGACTAAATTTACACCACAACAGATACATGTGCTGACTGCTTATGTTTGGGGGTTGTCTAACAACAAATAGGTTGGTGTTGGATAGTGCTACAATTGGCACGTAAATTTGGTTTGAAAGTAATCGATGAGTGAGGCTATAAAGTCAAAAGCAAGTAAGAAAGCAGTAACAAATACTGATGCAGACGAAAAGATAGTCTCACTCTATGAAGCAGCAATTAAAATACACCCGCGTAATGTAAAGGGTGTGTTTACAAACTGGCGCTGGGTCATGGTATGGGCGACTCAGCTCTTCTTTTACGGTATGCCCTGGATTCAGTGGGGGCAACGTCAAGCGCTTCTGTTTGACTTAGAAGCTAGACGTTTTTATATCTATGGTTTTGTGCTGTACCCACAGGATCTAATCTACCTTACGACGCTTTTAATCATATCGGCGTTATCTTTATTTCTGTTTACCGCAGTTGCTGGCCGCCTTTGGTGCGGATACACCTGCCCACAAACCGTTTATACGGAAATTTTTCTCTGGATAGAATCTAAAATTGAAGGTGACCGGCCGGCGCGCATGAAGCTGGACCAAGCACCTTTTTTACAAAAATTTCCTATAAAAGCGACTAAACATTTTGTTTGGATTGTTGTTGCACTATGGACTGGCTTTACCTTTGTTGGGTATTTCACCCCCATACGCGAATTAATGAGTGCCGTAACACTTAATACGCTAGGTCCATGGGAAACGTTTTGGATTTTGTTTTATGGCTTTGCAACATACGGTAATGCAGGGTTTATGCGCGAGCAAGTGTGTAAATATATGTGTCCCTACGCGCGCTTTCAAAGTGTGATGTTTGATAATGATACGATGGTTGTTGCCTATGATGAAAAACGAGGGGAGCCTAGAGGCAGTAGGTCAAAAAAGGACACCTCAACGAGTTTGCAAGGTAAAAATTTAGGTTCCTGTATCGATTGCACTTTATGTGTGCAAGTGTGTCCAACCGGTATCGATATTCGTGATGGCTTGCAATACATGTGCATAGGCTGTGGCGCATGTGTTGATGCTTGTGATTCAATCATGGATAAAATGAATTACCCGCGCGGTTTAATTAAGTATGCAACCCAGAATGGCATATCACAAAATTGGACGCGTAAACAAATGCTGGCGCATATCGTGCGGCCGCGTGTGTTGATATACACGGGTATACTTTTGACATTAGTCACCGGCATGTTATTCAGTTTGGCAAACAGAGACGGCTTTCGTGTAGATGTGTTACGTGACCGCGGTGTTATGGCAAGACTAGAAGACAGTAAGGTTGAAAATGTATATCGTATACAAGTGATGAATGCTACAGAGGTTGAGCAGCGTTATCATATTAGCGCGACTGGTTTGAAAGATATGGAAGTGGAAGTCGAATCAGGCGATGATGAACACAGTGATACCATTACGGTGGAACCAGCGCAGGTGCGCGGTGTTGCTGTAGATGTCGAAATTCCTGATGGCTCTGTTGAGCCTGGGTCACATAAAATTGCTTTTGTGGTTAAAGCGTTAGGCAGTAACGAAACTGTTACTGAAAAATCAGTTTTTCTTGTACCTAGATAAAATGACCGTAGATAATAAACCTATAAAGTTGAGAATGAGATGAATGCAGAACTAAAAAGACCTTGGTGGAAACTTTGGCACATATGGCTCATTATCGGCGGTCCTCTAGCTGTAGTGATTGCTTCGTTTATTACCCTCTATTTGGCTATCACAAGACCAGATGCAGTGATTGATGATTATTACCGTAAGGGTATTGAAATCAACAAAACTATTGACGCAGAGCGCGACGGGCTTGCGCCTGCCATTCAAGCGCGCAATCATGCGGCGACAGGAATTAAGCCGGCCCAATGATAGAATCAAGGGCTGACCAATACATCTACGCCTTGTTGCCTGATTCTTGTTGCAATGGCTTCTAGATGTTCAGTTGAGAGACGGCTTAAACGCGGCGCTTCCGCTTGCATGGAAGGGCGTGCCAAGCCATACAAGTGAATCCCTTTTATTTCGCCAGCAACCTCTTTAACTAGATTAAGATATGCCATGATTTCATTTTCAGGTGGCGGCTGGCCATCCAGTAAAAACATACAGGTTTGAATAAAAGTCGGGCATGCCTGCGCGCATTTGCTTAAGCGCTTAATATGACTTTGCGGACTTAGATTCACATCATTAATACGCGCAATGCCTGCTTTTGTGCCAGCGTCCAATTTAAACCAGACTTCACCATTACATTTGGCCAGATGTTCCAGAGCAGTAAGAACTGCTGGCTTATCAATCAAACTCCCATTGGTAATGAGTCTAACTTTTATCTTTCCAAGCAAATCGAATTTAAGTAACGCTTTTTCAATAACCTCAACCACTTGGGGAAATTCTTTTGCGCTAGTCGGTTCCCCATTGCCAGAGAAAGCGATGTCTTTCAAATAACGATCACTTTTATTCACATAGCGTTGCATAAAGTCGCCATGTAAGACATCCGAAAGTAAGAGTTCTAGCTCATATTGGAGAATATCTAAGTCAATAGGGGGTGGGTTGCCGCGGGTAAGATTGGGCACCTGACAGTAAATGCAGCGCCAGTTGCACGCGTTGTTAACATTCAGATTAACACCGATGGAAACGCCATTTGCACGACGCGACACAACAGGATAGATATAACGTAAATTGCTTACGTTTCGATTGTGGTCGTTAACTGTGAGATGTTTTTGTATAGCCATTACAGTGTTTTGGCTATAGCCAAAATGTTAAGTATTACTAGCAGACTTGAGGGTTGAATATCTTTTTAAGTGCATCAGGATTGATAATACGCACATAACGCTGTTTCACTTCGATAATGCCATCCTCGCTAAACTTAGAAAACGTACGGCTAATAGTTTCTAATTTAAGGCCTAGGTAACTACCGATTTCTTCACGAGACATACGTAAAATCATTTCGGATTGGGAAAATCCCCGGGCGTGCAAACGTTGCACAAGATTTAGCAAGAATGCTGCAAGTCGCTCTTCGGCGCGCATATTGCCTAGTAGCATCATTACACCGTTTTCACGGACAATTTCTCGACTCATAATTTTATGCACATGGCGTTGTAATACAGGAAATTCACGAGACAATTCTTCCACATTGGCAAAAGGCATCACGCATACATCTGCGTCTTCAAGCGCAATCGCGTTGCAATTGTGATGGTCGCTCACGATGCCGTCTAAGCCAATAATCTCACCAGCCATTTGAAACCCAGTAACTTGCTCTCGACCATCTTCTGATGAAACGCAAGTTTTAAAAAAGCCTGTGCGTATGGCATAAAGCGAAGTAAAGGCGTCGCCGCTACCGAATAGCAGTTCACCCTGTTTGACTTTGCGACGTGTAGCAACCACTTTGTCTAATTTGTCGATATCTTCAGAACTGAATCCGATAGGCATGCACAGTTCGCGTAGATTGCAGTTGGAACAGGCGACTTTAAGGGTGTCAGTTTTCATCTCTTGCCAGAATATTTGCTCATGGTCTAAGCATACCGCTTTATGGCACTTAATGGTAGGTGTTGTGTCCGACATCTATCGCTTTATTTTATTGGGTACTGCATTCTCCATTAGTTTATGAAATGGATAATTGATATAAATCAAAGAATTTTATACTTGAAGCTGTCAAAGTACGGAATCCTAAGGACGATTGATGATTATTACAGAGCAGGTTAAAAATTTAGTGGTGACGCCTTGTCATTTGACACCAGAAATAATCAACAGGTTTGATGTTTCAGGGCCGCGCTATACTTCTTATCCCACGGCAGACCGCTTTGTAGAGGCATTCTCCGATGAGCAATATATAGAAGCGCTACAAAGACGCAGTGTAGGAGGTGTCGCACTTCCGCTATCGCTCTATGTGCATATTCCATTTTGTGAGGCGCTTTGTTTTTATTGCGCATGCAATAAAATAATCACTAAGCGTCATGAGCGCGGGACCGAGTATCTACAATACCTGCGCAAAGAGATTGACTTGCATATCGCTCATATTGGACCTGGCCATGCAATAAGCCAGCTGCACTTGGGCGGGGGCTCCCCCACATTTTTTAGCGATGATGAGCTGAGCGAGCTCATGACGATGCTAAAAGACAATTTTTCATTAGTGGCCGGTGGAGAGTACTCTATCGAAGTTGATCCGCGCACTGTGGATGCTAAGCGTTTAGAGCACTTTGCTAGCTTAGGATTTAACCGCCTGAGTATGGGGGTGCAGGACTTTGATCCGGATGTTCAAAAGGCAGTGCATAGAGAGCAGCCAGTTGACGAAGTGTTTAATTTGGTTGATGAAGCCCGACGCATAGGCTTTGACTCAATCAACGTTGACCTGATTTATGGGCTACCTAAACAAACCTCGCGTTCTTTTGCGCGTACACTTTCTCAGGTGAGCGGTTTACTCAAGCCGGATCGGATTGCGCTTTATGCTTACGCACATCTACCAGCACGATTTAAGCCGCAAAGACATATTCGTGTGGATGAGCTTCCAAGTGCACATGAGAAAGTCAGAATGTTATCGAATGCTATCGATACATTCTTAAAAGCCGGTTATGAGTTTATTGGCATGGATCACTTTGCTTTGCCAAACGATGAGCTGGCGGTAGCTAAGCGACAAGGCCGCCTTCATCGCAACTTTCAAGGCTATAGCACGCAGCCAGATTGTGATTTAATCAGCTTAGGCGTGTCGGCGATTGGCCGAATTGGCGCAACCTATAGCCAAAATGCTAAAAACCTTGATGAATATTACGATCATCTCAATCAGGGACGCTTTCCTGTAGTGCGTGGTCTGGCACTATCACGAGATGATCTGATTCGCCGTACGGTAATTATGGCCTTAATGTGTCAGGGCAGGCTGCAGTTCGAATCATTAGAGCTCTCTTTTTTGATTGATTTTAAGTCTTATTTCGCGAGTGAGTTAGATAAGTTACAATCTATGGTTTCCGATGGATTGGTTGAGGTTGAAGGCAATGCAATACAGGTTACAAGCCTTGGTTGGTACTTTGTGCGAGGCATTGCAATGCTGTTTGACCGCTATCTGCAAACCGATCAGAATCGCGCACGCTTTTCAAAAATCATTTAGTCTAGAAATATATCAGCTAACACAGGCGACTTTATGCAAAGTTCGCTGATTTTAACGGCCTTTATAATGGGGGTTGCCGGTGGTCCGCATTGTGTTGCTATGTGTGGCGCTGCCTGTGGCGGTATTGTGCATGGAAATGGCAAATCTGCAGCATTGCTGTTTCAGGTTGGCAGAGTCTTTGGTTATTCTGTTTTAGGAGCTGCCGCTGCTGTATCTGTGAGTGCGCTAGCATGGTTATCTTCTCAGACTAATATTCTGCATCCAATCTGGACTTTTTTTCACGTGTTAGTTTTTAGCTGGGGGCTGATATTGCTTATTTATGCGAGGCAACCAGTGTGGGTAGGCCATGTAGGGCGAAATATATGGCAACGTTTAAGAAACCTATCACAGGCTCGCGGGGGAGTATTGCTCACTGGTATGCTATGGGCATTGATGCCTTGCGGTTTGCTCTATTCAGCTGTGCTTGTTGCTTCGTTAAGTGGCAACCCAATTCAGGGAGCGATTAGTATGGCAGGCTTTGCGGTAGGTAGCAGTGTTTCCCTTTTACTGGCGCCTTGGTTATGGCTTAGATTGAAAAATAGCAGTCAAATCTTTTCAGAAACTAACGGCATGCGAGTTGCAGGATTAATGTTAATAATTGTTGCAGGCTGGGCTATTTGGATGGACTTGGTACACCAAACTAAAGTTTTCTGTATTGTGCCCTAGTAAAAAAATCCCTGCCAAACTTCTGGCAGGGGAGGGTGTGGAACAAGGGAACTTTTTAAATGCTGTTAAAACTTCTTGCCGATACCGATTCCGTATACCCATGGGTCGATATCGAGTGAATCGATTTTTCTCCATGCGCCACCGGTAACTGCACCTTTTAGTTTTACATCTGTATCAATAGTGACATATTTCACGTCGGCATTAATTACCCAGCCATCTGCCAAGTTGATATCAACCCCTGCCTGAGCAACCCAGCCCCAGCTGTCTGAATCAATTTTGATTTTATTGCCATCGATGGCACCAGAGCTGCCTTTAAGGTTGCGATCCAACATAACGGTGTAATTAACGCCAGCACCAACATATGGATCAATCATTTGGTCTGGATTGAAGTGCCATTGTGCTGTCAGTGTTGGCGGCAACAAGTTGACACTACCTAAACCTTGATTGCCGACAGTCGCGTTTGAATCACCTTGAATGCTAACATTATGGCGAGTACCTAAAGCTAAGATCAACTCAGCCGCAATATTTTTAGTAATGTAATATGAAATATCTAACTCTGGGATTACCTTATCACTCACAGCCAGCTCTGCGCCCGAACTCATTACTGGAGCGCCAAGCAGATTGTTAACAGTTTTACCTAATTTACTGTCTTCATCTGGGCTCACATTCACCGCACGTACACGCACAACCCAGTCACCAGCCTCTGCCATTGCGAGTGTAGGAAAAGCCGCGATTAATGCTACAGCTAATATCGTTTTTTTCATCATTGTCTCCGTTTTATAAATATGGTTTAAATCTATTGCTTAAATCTTTAGTTGAATTCTACGAAGATGGTTGTAATAACAATTTGATTTATATCAATCAGGCACCAGCTAACATTGAAGTTATTGGAATAAATAGGACAGGTGTTGTAATTTAGTCTAAATTGCTTTGGAAAGCAGGTGGGATATGGTTATTAGGTCAGCCTAACAGTCTTTACTAAACCCTTAAATATTTTTGTTCCGTTGCTCTAGTACTTTTGGTAGTAGTTGAGGTAAATCTTCGGCAATTAATCCGAGCCCAAACTGATTAGCAGCCTCACCATGTAACCATACAGCTGCGGCAGCCGCTAAATATGGTGTCATGCCTTGTGCGAGTAAGCCCGTTATCATGCCTGCGAGCACATCACCGGAGCCTGCCGTAGCTAAGGTGGGAGGCGCATTTTTATTTAGTGCCAACTTGCCATCGGGTGATGCAATGATGGTTTCATGCCCCTTTAATACCACTACCGCCCCAAGTTCACGCGCCGCTAGGCTAGCACTTTTAATTCTATCTTTATCCAGTTTGAATAAACGTTCAAACTCGCCTTGGTGCGGGGTTATGACGCAAGCGCCTTTGATTGCGAGTTTCAGACCTTCTGAGTCGTTTTCAAATACACTAATCGCATCTGCATCTAGCACGGCAGGTTTGCCAGTAGATAGTATTGAATGAGTTTGCTTTTTGGTCTCATCATTTACGCCTGCACCAGGACCAATCAGAAATGCAGAAATGCGATTATCACTCAACAATTGCGCGAAGTCCTCACTGGTTTTGAAAGGCCGCACCATAATACTGGTAAGAGCGCTCGCATAAATCGGAAATGCGATTTCGGGTGCGATAATGGTCGTTAGCCCAGAACCTATGCGCGCTGCCGCCATTGCTGATAGGCGTGCAGCACCCGTGAGTGGGTAGCCGCCCACAATCATGGCATGGCCACGGGTATATTTATTGCTGTTTTTATCTAACTTGGGTAAGTCTGATGACCACAGCTTTGGGCTATTCTCTTGCACGCTATTCATTCTTTACTACTTTTCTTTACCTAATGCCTGACGATACTCTTCAAGCTTCACTTCGTAATTTTCAGCCTCACCAAAATCCAAAAAATGCGCATAACGATGATGCGTCCCCAGTATTTTTCGCGCATGTTTAATTGGGCAAAAATATTGCTCGGTTCTGGCGACAATCTCGCTAATGTAAGCAATCATGCCGCTACCGTAGGCGCAATAAGTGCAATGGAATTTCTCAATAAAATTTAAATAATTAAGATTTTGTCTATCGAACACAATGTAATCGCCACGCCGCACTTTTTTAATGCCATAAATTGGGAAACAAGTGATTTGATAAAAACTTACAAAAAAGTCGGTAACAAGAAGTGGAATAATCATCGAATAAATAATAGGGCCGGTAATCAAATTTTGTGGGCGGTCTGTAACAAGCCAACGAAAGAAATTGGTTTTAAGTCGCTTGTGCGCTTTTTTAATTGAATCTTCAAACTCAATACGCTTTCCCTTGATTTGAAAGAACATGCTGGTTTGTTGCTCACTTAACGCAGTACGCAATTCATCCTCCAGCTTGGTTATTTCATTAAGTAATTCGCTAATACGCTCGTTCATCACTTCTCCAGCTTGTTGGTTGCAAGCTAGCATTGTAACGAGCATTTGCTAACTCAGTTGGATTGTTTCAAGATAGTCAGGAACATAGGTTTCCCAGTGAAGTTGTTCTTCTATTCTTAAACGTAGCGCATCTGCAGCCGCTGGCTCGCCGTGCGTGATAAAGGTTTGTTTTGGAGGTGCCTGAAAGTGCCTAAGCCAAGTGATGATTTCGTTAGCATCCGCGTGCGCAGATAAATTATCAATCATGGCGATTTCAGCACGTACGGGTATGTATTCGCCATGAATTTTGATTTCGCGTGCGCCATCCAGCATTGCTGCACCACGCGTACCACCGGCTTGAAAGCCAGAGAATAGAATGGTGTTGCGTGCGTCTGGTACGGAGGCTTTAAGGTGATGAACCACACGCCCGCCTGTCGCCATGCCGCTGCCAGCCAAAATAATCATAGGGTCTTTGCGCACATTAAGTTTTTTCGATTCCTCGACATCTGCCACAATATGTGCAGTGCGGCACATGGCTTCGGTTTGTTCCGTTGTTAATCGATATTCACCTGGGTGGTTATCAAAAATAGCAGTGGCTTCTTCAGCCATTGGGCTATTTAGAAATACGGGCAAATCACTTGGGATAACATTATTTTTTTTAAGTTGGTGAATTAAGTAGAGTAACGATTGTGCTCGACCGACCGCAAAGGTGGGAATAATCACCTTACCTCCGCGTTGGATCGTGCGATTGATGACATCTCCTAATTTGTCGAGCGGGTCAGCAGGGTCGTGCGTGCGGTTGCCGTATGTGGATTCAACAACCAAGTAATCCGCATTTTTCACAACGGTTGGTGCTTTCATCACCAAGTCGTTTTGCCTGCCAATATCTCCTGTAAAAAGTATGGATGTTTCTGGGTTGTTGATATAAACCATTGCCGCGCCAAGAATATGTCCCGCTGGCAGCATATGAAAATTGAGTGAGTCACCTAATTCTTTTTCTTTATAGTAATCAACAGGCTGGAACAACTCCAAGACTTCGCTCTGCGTCATCGCGTGTATAAAGCGGCAGGGCAGGTTTATGCTTAGAAAAGCGATGCTTATTCATGTACTCGGCTTCTTCTTCCTGCAATTTTGCGCTGTCTAGCAGTAAAACCTCGCATAAATCACGTGTTGCTGAAGTGCAATATACAGGGCCTTTAAAGCCGTTTTTAACTAGCAGAGGCAAATATCCGCTATGGTCGATATGTGCATGTGTAAGCAGCACTGCATCAATATCTTTTGGGTTAAAAGGGAGTGGTTTCCAGTTGCGCAGCCTAAGTTGTTTGAACCCTTGAAACAGACCACAATCAATCAAAATATTTTTAGTTTTGCCTTGTAGCAAATATTTTGAGCCGGTAACGGTACCGGTGGCGCCTAAGAACTGTAGTTTTAGTGGCTGTTGCATGGAATTGTCTTTTTTATCTCATCTTGATTAAATAAGCCTATGTCGCAATCTTAGTACTATAGTATCTATGATGCGAGATAAAAAGCTGGGAGTTTGACTTGTATCAATAAGCAAATATCATTTATTGCAAAACTAGTGTTTATTTATTCATACGGAGACTATTTAATTGCCGCACAGAACTTTACGTATTGCTACCTTTAACATTCATAAAGGGGTTAGCAGCTTTAATGCGCGCTTGGTGCTGCATGAACAGCGCGAGCTAATTCGCAAGCTGCATGCTGATGTGGTGTTTTTGCAAGAAGTGCGCGGCGCGCATAAGCGGCATAATAAGCTTACCATGGGTGGTCAGCATGAGTTTTTGGCAGATACCGTTTGGCCAGATTTTGCTTACGGTAAAAATGCGGTGCGGTCTGGCGGCCACCATGGCAATGCTATCCTCTCCAAATTTCCCATCACCAATTGGGAGAATGTGGACATTTCTGCCAGCAAGATCGAGCAGCGCGGTTTACTACATTGCGAAATCGCTATCCCAGGCTGGGATCAACCTTTGCATTGCATTTGTGTGCATCTGGGATTGTTTGCTTTTTGGCGGCGTAAACAGCTACAGGCGATTAACCAACGTATTAACAGCTTGGTGCCAGAAAACGCGCCGCTTATTCTTGCTGGCGATTTTAATGATTGGGGACAAAGTGCCGGCAAGATTTTGACCGAGCAACAACATTTGCACGAAGTATTTGAGTTTTCGCACGGTAAACATGCGCGCAGCTTCCCCTCTTTATTGCCAATATTCAGGTTAGACCGGATTTATACGCGTGGTTTTCGTGTGCAGCATAATCAAGTGCACGATGGCGCGTTGTTTGCCAATGTGTCTGATCATGCGGCGTTATCCGCCACATTGCAACGGCTGTGAATAGTTTAATCAATGGCAATCAAATCAAACTGCTGCGCAATGGTGCAGAATATTTTCCTGCGCTTTTAACTGCAATTGATAACGCCGTTTACGAAATCTACCTGCAAACCTATATTTTTGAGTTAGATGAGATTGGGCTGCGTGTTGCAGGGGCATTAAAGCGTGCGGCTTCACGCGGGGTTGTAGTGTATGTTCTGTTAGATGGTTTTGGCACAAAAGACATGCCAAAAAGCTTTAAAAGCGAGCTGGAAGAAAATGGCGTGGATGTGCTCACCTACAGGCCAAAAATATCGCCTTGGACATTTAAAAAAAGCCGGTTAAGGCGCATGCATCGAAAAATGGCCGTCATCGATGGGCGCATTGGTTTTGTCGGCGGTATTAATATTATTGATGATTTTAATACGCCGCCCCAAATGTCGCCGCGAATTGATTATGCGATACAGGTAAATGGCCCGCTTATAGCAAGCATGCACGCAAGTATGCAGCGGCTTTGGCTCGCCATGTGCCGCGTACATCTGCAGCCAGTGCGCAAGAGTTTGCTGCAGGAAGATATCACGCCCGAATCTGCGGGCGATATGCGCGCAGCACTTTTGCTTAGAGATAATCTTTTGCATCGTAACGAGATTGAAGATGCGTATCTTTCGATGATTAAATCCACCAAGTCAGAGATTTTAATTGCCAACGCCTATTTTCTGCCCGGTTTGCGTTTTCGTCATGCGCTTCGCGATGCAGCTGCGCGCGGCGTACGCGTGACTTTGCTGTTGCAGGGCAGAACTGACCATTTATTCGCGGGTTTGGCGTCTCAGGCGCTTTATAGTGCTTTGTTGGGGCAGGGTATTCGTATTTACGAATATCACAAGAGCTTTATGCACAGTAAAGTGGCCGTAGCCGATGACAGATGGGCTATGGTCGGCTCGTCAAATATCGATCCATTTAGCCTGATGTTGTCGAGAGAGGCCAATGTCCTTATCAAAGATCGCGATTTTTCGCGGGAATTAAGGCTAGACATAGAAACCGCCATAAACGCAGGGGCAACTTTACTTTCAGCAGATGAGTGGCAGCAACGCCATTACATTAAACGTTTTTTTTCGTGGTTTTTATATGGTTTGGTGAGGTTGCTGGTTGGCGTGATAGGGCACACAAATAATTATTGAGGGCAAATTATGCTTGCCACACGCCAAAACCCGCGCTGCGCAAATCAATGCCAATTTCAATTTCCATGGCAACCGCTTCGTCGTAAGTCATGGGGTTAAAACCTTCGTACAAATCAGGCAGCAGGCGCAGGCCATATTGCATCACGTAGCGGTTAGATTGAATCCCCGCCTTGTGTTTATCAAAACGCACATCGGGGTCTAAACCCGTCATGCCAACATACACACAGGGTTTGCCAGTCATGTAATTGGGGTTGCACTTTTTAAATTTGCTTTCAAAAAGCACGTCTTTCGATAACTCAATCACATACACATTGTGGTGCTTGCGCCGCGCCATGCAATGTCTAAAACGCATCCTCATTCGGTTCATAAGCATCGCGCAGCGCAGCGTTAATGGCGTCTAAATCATCGCCTAACGGCATATTTTCACCCGCAGGTGCTTGCGCCTTCAGGCTTAGCGGCTGCCTGCGCAGGCGCAGCATTGGCGGCAGAAGTCATCCACTTTTCAAAAGGCGCAGCATCCACGCCCTGCGGCACATACCAAAGCTTGGCTTCCGCATTCCAACGCGCACCCAGCGATTTAGCTTGGTCTTTCTCGTTAAAGGGTACTTTTAGATTAATGTTGGTTGTTGCAATCATTTTTGTCCTAATGTATTGATTTTTAATTTAGAAATAACAGGCCTGCGAGCCAATATCCATGCGGCTCTTGGGTGGGTGCTGTTTTCCGCAAAAAACATAAAATTACCTTTTGTTTTTGGCAGCCAACCCAACCAGATGCGAAACCACAATCGTAATATACATCACGCCGCTAAACATCTGTAGCGATGCAATGGCGCGCGATTGCGGGCTTACGGGCAACAAATCGCTTAAGCCGGTGCCGGATTGCACGCTAAAGCTAAAATACAATAACTCCATCCAGCTGCGTAGCTGCGTTGTTGGCGCGCCGCCGATGATGCTGTTTGGGTAAATTTGCTGGCATACGGAATACACCAGCGCAAACCCCCAAACCAGCAGGGTAAACGTGGCTGCGGCTGCGTAAAGCTCGTCTAAAGTCACAATATCGTCTTTAAACATATACATTACTAAGCTTGTGGCGGCGTAAAAATACAGCAAACTCTCAAACGCATGTGCCCACACCAAAAGCTGCGCCTGCCCGCCAAATATCACGAGCACAGAGCTGCCAAGTGAAGCTGCAACCAATACAAAGCCTATCCAGTTAGCAGCAGGCGAGCGAAATACCACCCAAACGGCCAAAATAGGCACGATTAACCCTAAACAGATAAAAATGAGATGACTGGTTTTTGAATCTGTCATAAACCCATAAAATAAAACGCTTAACAGCTGCACGCACAGCAGCATGGCAAACGGGTAGCGCTTTAAAAAGAGGATGACAGATTGGGCTTTATTCATAGATGGGCAATTCTAGCATTTTTAGCTTCTGTCTCAAGGTTCTTTCGACTTGCCACAAATCAGACTTGATAAGCTTACAAACAAAAAAACCACCTAAAAGGTGGTTGTGTTTGTTTTGGCGTCCCCACGGGGATTCGAACCCCGGTCGCCTCCGTGAAAGGGAGGTGTCCTAGGCCTCTAGACGATGGGGACCTTAGGAATTTAAACCGTTACTACCTGCTACATCAGCAAGGCGGTATTTTACACTATTTACTGCTTTTTCTAAAACGAAATTGCCGCTAAATTGGTGGAGGTAAGCGGGATCGAACCGCTGACCTCTTGCATGCCATGCAAGCGCTCTCCCAGCTGAGCTATACCCCCGTTTACCGCCTGAAATTCAGGTTCTTAAATTGGCAACAATTCGAGAAGGCGCAATATTAAAGACGAGCGGAGCACTTGTCAATGAAATTCTGCGCGAAAAGGCTTATCCGCGCGTGTTAGATTGCGATTCAAACTGCGTTAAATCTACCCGCGTTTGCGGTTGCCAGCCTGCTTTACGATGTTCCGCAACCACATTGGTAAATATGCCGCCACGCACAAAAAATTTGGCGGTTACGCGCATAAACTTTGGCTGTGTAGCCGCAACCAAATCATCCAAAATCTGGTTCGTTACCGCTTCGTGAAAGCAGCCTTCATCGCGAAAGCTCCAGATATAAAGCTTTAAACTCTTTAGCTCCACACACAATGCATCAGGAATGTAATCGAGATAAATCACAGCAAAGTCCGGCTGGCCTGTTTTTGGGCACAAACAAGTAAATTCGGGAATCTCCATATGAATATGAAAATCGCGCTGTGCGTTAGGGTTTGCAAATGTTTCCAATTGCTTGGTGGGTTGCGCGGTGGGCTTGCCACCTAAAGTTTGTGTGTTCATGGCTAGAAATGCGGATTTTGGCTTAAAAAAACGTTATTATAACGCTTAAAATTAAAACCATATTCTTGATTCAAAAAGCACTCATTCATTTTGCGTTTAACTCACTTAAAACTTGCCGGCTTCAAATCTTTTGTAGACCCGACCACTATTCACCTGCATGGGCAGCGTGTGGGCGTGGTTGGCCCAAATGGTTGCGGCAAATCCAACGTGATGGAATCAGTCCGCTGGGTATTGGGCGAATCGTCCGCCAAAGAAATGCGTGCAGATGCCATGGATGCGGTGATTTTTAACGGCTCAGCCAATCGCAAGCCAATCTCCCGCGCTTCTGTAGAGCTTATTTTTGACAACAGTCTAGGCGGCGCAAATGGCGAGTGGAGCCAGTACGCAGAGATTGCCGTAAAACGCGTGATTGAGCGCGAAAAAGGCTCCAGCTACTACATCAACAACACTGCAGTGCGCCGTCGCGATGTCGCGGATTTGTTTTTGGGAACTGGCTTGGGCGGCCGCGCCTACGCCATTATCGGGCAAAATACCATTTCACGCATCGTCGATGCCAAACCTGAAGAACTGCGTGTTTATCTGGAAGAAGCCGCAGGCATCAGCAAATATAAAGAACGCCGCCGCGAGACCGAATTAAGGCTACGCGATACGCGTGAAAACCTCACCCGTGTAGAAGATATCTGCCGCGAACTCTCCAAACAAATCACCAAACTTGAATCGCAAGCCGTTGTTACGCAACAGTACCATGCCTTGCAAGCCGCATTAAAGCTTGCAGAAGGGCAGTTATGGCTCCTTAAAAAACGTGATGCAAGCCGTGGCTGGGAGAAAGCCAAAGCGAATGTAGAAAAGCTCGCAAATCAGCTGGAAGCACAAACTGCAGAACTGCGTAAAAGCGAATCGAATCTGGAAACCTGTCGTCAGGCTTTTTATGCCGCGAGCGAGGCGATTAACACCGCACAAGCCGCTTATTACGAGGCCAATGCCGAAGTCTCCAACCTTGAAAATCAGGTTAAACAGAATGCCGAAGCGCGCGAGCGCATGACGCAGCAATTGCAGCAACTTACACATTCGCTTGAACGTAATGCAACAACCAGCGTGGAATTTCAGCAAAATCTAACGCAATTAAACTTCGGATTTAGCAAATGCATCTCAGGCTGAGCAGCAAGCTAAATCGGCGCTAGAAGCCTTAAAAATAGAGCTCCCCGCAAAAGAAGCTGCGCTAAAAGCGGCAACAGAAATAGCACAAAAAAGCCAGCAGGCTTTACTTGATGCCAAGCAGCGCATTCAAATCGAAACGAATAACATCCAGTATTTAAACCAATCCATTCAAGAAAATGCACAGCGCTTAGAGCGGCTAGAGGCAGATTTGGCTAAGTTGGAGCGCCCTGACCAGTTACAAATTAAAAATGCTGATGGTGCGGTAAATCAAGCGCGGCAACATATTGCTGATATTGAAAAAACCTTACAAAAACTGCGGGATGACGAAACAAAACTGCAACAGCAAATTACACAATTGCGCGATCAGCAGAACGAGGCGCAACGCGCATTAAATCAGGCTGAGGCAGAGATTCAATCGCTGCAAAAAATACAGCAATCGCTTAATTCAGAAAGTAAATTGAGCGATTGGCTTGCGAGCAGCGGCCTTAAAAACAATGCGCGACTATGGCAAAAAATCAAGATTGATGCGAGTTGGAGCGTTGCGCTGGAAGCAGTTTTAGGCGAAAAACTCAACGCGCTGATTGCAAACGCAAATTTAGCGCATCGCCCACCAAGCGCTTTGGTGCTGGGCTTGGCGGGCGCATCATCCACCACTGCTAAAATAAATGCAAACCTAAAACCACTAATGAGCGCAGTAAATGATTGCCCGAGTGATTTGCAGCCGATTTTACAAGATTGGCTAGAAGGCGCGTATTTGCTTGGTCCTGGCGATGATGTTAAAAAAGCTATTTCGAACCTCGAATTAGGCGAGAAGCTGGTGAATCAACAAGGTGATGTGTACACGCGGCATAGCGTCACTTATCACGGCGAAAACTCCAATCTGCACGGCGTTGTTGAGCGGCAGCAGCGGCTGGAGAGCCTGCAAAAGGGCTTTCCCAAGCTACAATCCTCGTTAGAGGCTACCGCTAGTCATTTGGCAAATGCGGAAAATCAGCTAAAAGATACACGTCAGCAGTTACAACAAGCAGATGCTGAACTTAAATCTGCAACCAATTTACTTCATCAGCAACAGCTGGAACTTTCTCGCTTACAGCAGGTGCAGCAGGCTTCCCTTGCCCGCGAAACAAGCTTGCAGGCCGATATCGCCACTGCAAAATCCCGCAATATACAGCTGCAATCAGATATTGCGACCAAAGAAACAGCTTTGCGAGAGGTTGCAGAACAGATCAATAAGCTGGAAATGGCTAAAAACGCGGATGCAAATACCAGCCAATTGGTAGAGGACACATTTCAGGCGTTGCGAGATTCAATATTAAATGCAGAAAAAGCATACCAAGAAACGACATTTAATTTAAAGTTAATTAATAATAATATCAATGATATAAATAATAAAATTAATGTAATTAGTGAAGAAAAACAAACGTTTTTGTTGCGCAAAACCGAGGCAGAGCAGGCGCTTAATCTTACGCCAATGGAAACGCTCAAAACAAATTTAAGCGAGGCGATTAATGTTAAGCAGTTGCGTGAGCAAGCATTGGCAGATGCGCGCAACCACCTTGCCGGGCAAGAAAACCAATTGCAAGAGTTAGAGCGTATTCGTATGCAAAATGAGCAGCAATTGCACCCGATGCGCGACAATTTAGAACAAAGCCGCTTGGGCGAGCAAGAAGCGCGGCTTTATTTTGAACAGTGTCAGGCCAGTTTGCAAGAAAATGGTTTGGATGAAAACAAGTTGGCAGAAGACCTTGCCGACAATGCAAAAACAAGTACATTTTTAAATAAAACCAATACCTTACAGCAGGAAATTGAAGCGCTTGGCCCAGTAAACTTAGCCGCAATTCAGGAGCTGGCGACAGAAGCGGAACGAAAATCCTATCTCGATAGTCAGATGTTGGATTTAACGCAGGCCAGCGAAACGTTGGAAGAGGCGATTAAAAAGATAGACCGCGAAACACGCGATAAGCTCATGCAAACCTTTAACACGGCGAATCAGCATTTTGATGAACTGTTCAAAACACTGTTTGGCGGCGGGCAGGCAAAACTTGAGTTGCTGGGGGAAGAGATTTTAGACACGGGCTTGCAAGTGTTTGCACAGCCACCAGGCAAGAAAAATACGACAATCCAGCTGCTTTCTGGCGGAGAAAAGGCATTGACTGCGCTGGCGTTAGTGTTTGCACTATTCAGACTTAACCCGGCGCCATTCTGCCTCATGGACGAGGTGGACGCACCGCTAGATGACAGCAATACCGAGCGTTTTTGTGCAATGGTTAAAAAAATGGCTGAAAAAACGCAATTTATGTTTGTAAGCCATAACAAAATCACCATGGAAATGGCGCAGCAACTGATTGGTGTTACTATGCAGGAATCTGGCGTTTCGCGTATTGTGGACGTGGATATTGAGGCTGCGGTACAGATGCAAGCAGAAAATGTTGCATCATATATAAACATTTCGAAGTAAAATAAGACTATGTCAGATTTGCAAATTGTACTAATCGCTCTAGGCGCGTTAATTATAGCGGGCGTTATAGTGTACAACTGGATGCAGGAAAAGAAACTTCGCAATAATATTGCCGATGAGTTTATTGTGCCGCAAAAAGATGTGCTTGCCGAAGATTTCTATATTGATACCGACGCATTTGTCGATAGAGAACTTGCCGATATCCCGAATAAAATCAGAATTACTGAGAAGCTAAACGAGCCCTTAGCCCCGCCAGCAATTGTAGATACGCCATCTATAAGTGAAAAGGCGCCTGAAGCCGCCCCGGAAGCAGTTGCGACCAATGCTGTGCAGAATGAAGCACTGCACAAGCTTGAAACTGGTGAAGCTGCCATGGACAAGAAAATTATAGAAGCACCGCCAGCGAACAGCATCACTACTGCATCGCCTTTGCCGGATGATATTCACCCTCAAATCGATTTAACCGCATTTTTATACGCCACCAAAAACATTGGTGCAGATGTATTAAAAAACGCTGCTGACAATATTGCCGATGATATGGGTGTGCCCATGATGCTGCATGGACAAGATAAAGACGGCAAATGGCATGTCGATTAATCAATCCGCTTTGAAAGAGGCATACAAGCAAGCGGCTTGTAGCATTCAGCTCGCCGACCGTGGCGGACCAATTTCCAAACATATTTTAAATAAATTTCAATTTGCTGTAGAAGAGATGGGGTTGGAGCTTAATGCACACGTTGAGTGGCAGGGTTCGGGCGATGCTGCACAGCGCGCGCTGGATTTAGATCAGTTTTGTATTGAGGTTGACCAGCTCGTAAGCGTACATTTGGTGCAGGGCGAAGCGCCGGTACACGGCACCAAGTTTAAGGGCCTTGCTGAAGCAAACAATATGAAGTTGAGTGCGGATGGCAAGTTCTGCTTTTATGACAATAGTCATGCTGATACGCCGATATTTGTCCTCATCAGCGCAGATCATCAACCGTTTACTGCAGATAGTTTGCGAACCAACGTTGTGAAGGGCGCAACTTTTCAGATTGAAATTCCTAAAGTGGGCAATTGCGAGCAAGTGTTTAACCAAATGATTGCGATTGCGCAAAAAATGGCGAATAGCCTGGGTGCGCGGATGGTGGATGATAATCAAAAACCGCTGGGTGATTTGCAGATTGAAAAAATACGCCAACAACTCAAAGTTATCCATGCCACAATGGTCGCGCGCGGCGTGATGCCAGGTAGCGCCAGCAGTATGCGCTTATTTAATTAATGTATGCAGCCCGCCCAGACTGCGCGCAGCCTAGAAGAAGCTAAAGAAAAAGTCGCCGAACTCACGGCAAAAATCTCGCAGTATGATTACGAATACTATGTTCTAGATGCGCCAACCGTTTCCGACAACGAGTATGATGGCTTGTATCGTCAGCTTGTTGCGCTAGAAACGCAATTTCCAACACTTATTTCCGCCGATTCACCCACGCAACGTGTGAGCGGTAATCCCTCTGGCACTTTTGATGCGGTGCAACACAAGCAGGCCATGCTGTCGCTTAATAATGCATTCGGTGATGATGAGTTGGTTGCGTTTGATAAGCGCATTCGCGAAGGCTTGGGCGTGGAAACCGTGGAATACGCAGTTGAGCCGAAATTTGACGGCCTTGCGATTACGCTCACATACGAAAACGGTTTGTTTGTGCAAGGCGCGACGCGTGGTGATGGTTACACGGGTGAAAATGTAACACATAATTTGCGTACTATCCGTGCAATTCCTACCAAACTTGCAGTAAGCAATCCTCCAACGTTGCTGGAGGTTCGCGGTGAAGTGTTTATGCTAAAACACGACTTCGAACGCCTGAACATGGCGCAAGAAAAGGCTGGTGCCAAGTTGTTCGCTAATCCCCGCAATGCTGCTGCGGGCAGTTTACGGCAACTGGATCCTAAAATAACAGCCTCAAGATCCCTGTTTTTTTATGCATACGGCTTGGGTGAGGCTGCAGGCATCCCCCTTATTCAATCGCACAGTGCAGCCATGGCGTATTTGGAAGGTTTGCATTTCCCGGTAAGTAATTTAAGAAGTGTCAGGCAAGGTGTAACAGGTTTGCGTGATTATTACGCCGAAATAGGCAAAATGCGTGCGGAGCTAGATTTTGATATCGATGGCGTGGTGTACAAAGTGAATAATTTTGCGCAGCAAACCGAACTTGGCTTCGTTTCGCGCGCGCCGCGCTGGGCGATTGCACACAAATACCCTGCAGAAGAAGCGACAACGCTTGTAGAAGACATTACCGTGCAAGTGGGTCGCACTGGTGCAATTACGCCCGTAGCGCGCTTAAAAGCGGTGTTTGTCGGGGGTGTTACGGTAACCAATGCAACATTGCATAACGAAGATGAAATGCGTCGCAAAGATATACGCATTGGCGATACCGTAATAGTGCGCAGGGCAGGGGACGTGATTCCAGAAGTAGTTTCTGTGGTTTTAGATCAGCGCCCCATAAACGCCATTACATTTAGCATGCCTGCAACATGCCCTGAATGCGGCTCGCACATTGAGCGTCCAACAGACGAAGCTGTGGCGCGCTGCACAGGCGGCTTGTTTTGCCCTGCGCAACGCAAACAAGCCATTACGCATTTTGCATCAAGGCGCGCGATGGATATTGAAGGTCTTGGCGAAAAGCTGGTCGATCAATTGGTTGAGGCAAATTTAGTGCATTCGGTAGACGATATTTATAAGCTGGACGTTAACACGCTGGCAGGTTTGGAGCGTATGGCGCAAAAATCTGCACAGAATGTGGTGGATGCGATTAATAAAAGCAAAAACACCACACTTGCACGCTTTATTTATGCATTAGGGATTCGTAACGTAGGCGAAGCAACAGCAAAGGATTTAAGTGCACATTTCGGTGCTCTGCGAGCCTTATTGGATGCGCCTCTTGAAGCATTGCTTGAAGTGAATGATGTCGGGCCGATTGTTGCTGACTCGATTTTGCAGTTTTTTGGCGAACCACACAACCGTCAAGTGATTGATTCTATGCAAGTGCTTGGTGTGAATTGGCCGGAGCATGCGGGCAAACAGCAAACTACAGGCGCGCTTCAAGGCAAAACTTTAGTTTTAACTGGCACATTACCAAACTTATCACGCGAAGATGCCAAAGCCATGATAGAAGCGGCTGGTGGCAAGGTAAGTGGTAGTGTTTCAAAGAAAACAGATTTCGTTGTCGCTGGTAGCGACGCAGGAAGCAAGCTCGAGAAGGCGCAGAGCTTAGGCGTAAATGTGATTGATGAGGATGCGCTAAAGCAGTTACTGGCGGCAAGCGTTCATGCAACTAAAGACGAATCAATCCAGTCTGATAGTCACAATATACAAAAACCATTATTTTAGGGCCAGATGTGAAATTACAAAACACTTTAATTATTTCATTTATATCATTGATTATATTAAGTTTTAATGCTAATTCAGAAGCGCTTTCCAATAAAATATCCGCATGTAATCAGGCGCTAAGTCAAGGTGATTTTGCTACGGCGCTGAATGTTGCGAATGAAATACTTAAAACTGATGCAAGCAGCCGCGAAGGTTTTTTGTGTAAGGGTCGGGCGCTTGGCGCAGAGGGAAATTACAGTGAAGGGCTAAGCGCGCTGGAACAATCTGAAAAGCTTTCGAAAGAAAGCTTAGACCGTATTATTGCCTATATTTTTATCGGTAACTTACATAAAAAAAATCTTAAAAATGCAGAAGCAATCGCCAGTTATGAAAAAAGTCTGAAGATTTGCGTCGACGAAAACAATACAAAATTTTCTCGCATCAATCACAACTTTATCGGTGCAGTCCACACTCAGAACAACGACCTGAATGCTGCGTTGAAAAGCTATTTGGCGGGCGAGAAGTTAGCGATGAACGATAACGAACGCGCGGAAAATTATGAGCTTCTAGCAGCAACATATAAAACGCTTGGCCAGTATGATTCCGCGATTGAATACCAGTTAAAAGGTACGTCAATGGAAAGAATATCTGGGACGCTAGATCAATACGCGAATGCCAGCCTAGAACTTGGAAAAATTTTTATACTAGCGAAAGATTACTCTGGAGCTGAGAAAACTTTAAGTAAGTTTCTGCAATTTGCTAAAGAGAATGGAGGCACTTATTACGAAGCAAAAGCAAACTTATACTTAGCACAAAACAAGTTGGCAAGCGGCGATTTAACTAAAGCTAAAATCTATTTGGCAGACGCGCGCAACACTGCAAAAAGCGTCGGCGACAAAGAGTTGATAAGCGAGATTGAAACAACTGGTGAAAAACTAGAAAAATAACCACTTGTCTGTAAGGTTCTGATTGTCGCTACGACTAAGTGAAAGCTCATCAACTAACAAGGCGATATCTCAATGATTATTTCAAGTAAATCCAAGCAAAACCCCGCCAATATCCAGTCGTCTGAAATCACGCCAAAAGCGGTCTTCGATAACCGCCGCACTTTCATTAAAGCTGCGGGCACGGGTTTGATAGCAGGGGCTGCTGCACTTAGCTTTAAGGCTAAAGCAGCACAAGTGGTTGGGGGTGAAACCAAGGGTGATGGGGTTTTGCTCGGGCGTGCCAATCAAAAGGCGCTGCCAGCGGCCGCAGATAAAAAACCCGCACTCTATAACCCACATCAAAAAATTAGCGGATATACCAAGACTGCTTATGGTGCAGGTGAAAAACTGACCAAATATGAAAATGCGACCACCTACAATAACTATTATGAGTTTGGCACAGGCAAAGCAGATCCCGCAATTGAGGCAACGCTCTTCAAGACCACGCCCTTGGACAATCAGCATTGAAGGTGAGGTAAAAAAAGCTAAAACCATCAGCATTGATGATTTGGTGAAGCTTGGCACCCTGGAGGAACGTATCTATCGCCTGCGCTGTGTGGAGGCTTGGTCTATGGTTATTCCATGGATTGGCTTGCCATTAGCAACTTTGGTGAAATGGGCAGAGCCTACTGGCAATGCAAAATATATAGAATTTATTAGTGCAAATGATCCTGCAACGATGCCTGGTGTGCGTTCTCCAGTTCTTGATTGGCCCTATATTGAAGGACTACGCATGGACGAAGCCAATAATCCTCTAGCTTTGTTGGCGGTAGGTATGTATGGCGAGTTGTTGCCAAATCAAAATGGCGCCCCGGTGCGCTTGGTCGCCCCTTGGAAGTATGGTTTTAAAGGCGCAAAAGCGATAGTTAAAATACGTTTTGTGGAAAAAATGCCGTTGACGAGTTGGATGAAAGCAGGGCCAAGCGAATATGGATTTTTTGCTAATGTTAATCCGGAAGTAGATCATCCGCGCTGGACACAATCTTCAGAAAAACGCATTGGCAACGGCTTATTTGCTGGTCGCGTTAAAACGCAAATGTTTAATGGCTATGCTGAGCAAGTAGGGCAGATGTATGCTGGCCTAGATTTAAAAAAATACTTTTAAACATGAAAAAAGAGCACATCATTTACGTGAAAATCGTAGTTTGGATACTCGCGTTGCTGCCGCTGGCACGTTTGGTCTGGCTTGGCTTTAGCGATGATCTAGGGGCAAATCCTGTAGAGTTTGTTGAGCGCTCAACAGGGACATGGACGCTTGTTATCCTGCTGATTACACTAAGCATGACGCCAATACGCTTACTCACAGGACAGGTCTGGCAAGTGCAATTGCGCCGCCTACTCGGCCTATTTATGTTTTTTTATGCTTGCTTGCACATCACAACTTATCTATGGCTTGATTACTCTTTTATGTGGGCAGATATCGTTAAAGATATCATCAAGCATCCTTATGTCATTGTTGGTTTTTTGGCTTTTATACTGACGATTCCATTGGCAGTTACTTCCAATAACGCGATGATGCGACGTCTTAAAGCCAATTGGAAAAAATTACATCAATTGGTGTATTTAATCGCTATCTTGGGGGTGTTACATTTTTGGTGGTTGGTAAAAAAAGATGTCACAGAACCTTTCTATTATGCGGCGGCACTGGCGTTTCTGTTGGGTGTTAGGTTTTATTATAAATACAAAAGCAAATTACAAGTCGTTGAAAATTTAAGCTCACAAAGCAATTAAATGTAAGTTATACACTTTTCCCACGACTAATCGACACGATTGAATGACAAAAAAAGGGAAAATAATGGCTGCAATTAAATCAGTAATTAGCTTGTATGACGGCGTCGTGGAGAAACTCAATATTGTTAGCACCTGGTTGCCTCAACTCAGCTTGCGTACTTTATTGGCTTGGGAGTTTGCAGAGTCTGGTTTTGAGAAGTTGCATGGCACCAACTGGTTTGCTGATTTGACTTTTCCGTTTCCGTTCAATTTGTTGCCTCCAGATATCAGCTGGGGGGTTGCAACTTATTTCGAGATTATTGGTGCATTCGCACTTGTTCTGGGTTTGGCTACACGCTTTTTCTCAATATCGCTTATTATTCTGACTATCGTTGCAATCGCATCGGTGCACTGGCCAGAGCATTGGAATAGTCTTGCTGAATTATTTAGAGGTTACCGTATTATTGACGAAGAAAATGACGGCTTTGGCAATTACAAATTACCATTGTTGTATATCGTCATGTTCTTGCCGCTACTCTTTGGTGGAGCAGGTAGATTGAGTTTGGATTATTGGATTAAATCTAAAATAAAATAAGCCAATCATTCAGCTTGCTTGCTACGTTTTTTAAGCACAATAAAAAGGGTAATTGCACCAATGACAAGCATAATGAATGGGCCAAACCAGAGTAGAGCGGTATTCGCCTGAACCGGTGGGCGATACCGCACAAAATCGCCATAGCGTTCTACCAAATAGGCAATTATTTCTTCGTCAGTTTTACCTTGCTGCATGAGCGCGCGTATCTCATTGCGGAGATCGTTAGCTAGTGGAGCGTCGGAATCGGCTAATGTCGTGTTTTGACAAACAAGACAACGCAACTCGGCAGACAAAGCTTTCAAACGTGCTTCGATTATTGGGTCTTGGTCTTGATTGCTTGTTGCATGCACATTAAATGACGCGTACGAGGTAATCGCAAGGATAATCAGTGATAGTTTCAGAAATCGACTCATTTTTCTAACATTTCCAGCAAAGGTAATATTTTATCGCGCAGCGCAGCAGGCGTAATAGGTCCGATTTGTTTGTAGCGAATAACGCCGAGTTTGTCGATAACATAGGTCTCTGGCACGCCGTACACTCCATAATCGATGCCAATTTTTCCATTGGCATCAGTTGCGGTTAAAACGTATGGATCCCCCATGCTTTTCAACACTGCAGATGCCTCTTCGTCCGTGTCCTTGTAGGCAAGCCCATATATAGGTATGTTGTGTTGGCGCATTTCAACTAGCAAAGGGTGCTCTTCACGGCACGCCACACACCAAGATGCCCACACATTCAAAAGCCAGACCTTTCCTCGCATATCTGCAGAGGAAAATTGTTTGTCAGAATCGCCTAGAACAGGCGCCGAGAATGCAGGCGCTTGCTTGCCTATTAATGGTGAGGGTACTTCACGCGGATCAAGAAACAAGCCTTTTGCTAAAAAGCCCATCACGATAACAAAGAGTAGCAACGGTAAAGCTAATTTAAGTTTCATGTACTAATCTCTTGCTTTGTTGTTGGTGCGATAACGCCTATCAACTAATGACAGAATGCCGCCGAATGCCATTAGGTATGCACCAGCCCATATCCATTGCACGAATGGTTTGATATAGATACGCACGCTCCATGATTTTTGATCAATCTGCTCCCCTAGTGAAACGTATAAATCGCGCATTAAGCCAGCTGAAACAGAGGCCTCTGTCATCACGGATCCCTGCACCGGATAAAGCCGTTTCTCTGGTGTTAAGGTGGCGATGTTATGCCCATTTTTACTTACATGAAATATGCCTTGCTTAGCAACATAGTTAGGGCCTTTTATTGGCTTAGTCCCATCAAATTGAAAGTCAAAACCACGCACATTAACACTTTCGCCAACTTGCATGCGTAAATCCTGCTCGAATTCATACCCTTTGACCATTGTCACGCCAATTACAAACATAGCCAAACCAAAATGCGCCATTAGCATGCCATAGAAAGCGGGTGTAATTGATCTCAGCTTGCCCCATAAGGTATCGTTCTGATTGGCCTCCAGGCGGGTGCGGAGTGTAACGAAAACAGAGCTCATCACCCAAAATGCCATGAGAAGGCCCACAAAAATCATTGGTGTGAGCTTTCCTAACACGCTTGGCACTAGCAACGCACTGACGACACTCACTCCTAAAGCCCATTGAAGCTTAATAAAGAGCTCTGGCGCAGTTGCTTTTTTCCATTTAGCAACCGGACCGATACCCATTAAAAATATACCTGGCGCCATAATGGCGACAAAAACTGCGTCAAAATACGGTGGCCCAACAGAAATCTTACCCATGCCCATTGCATCTATGAACAATGGATACAATGTTCCTAATAATACCGAGCTCGCTGCCACAATGAGTACCACATTATTGGCAAGCAGCAGTGATTCGCGTGAAACAAGATCAAACTTTTCGCCTAGGCCAACTGTAGGAGCACGTACTGCGAACAGCAGTAGTGCGCCACCAATCACAATCGCAAGAAAGAGTAGGATGAACATGCCGCGACTCGGGTCGGTAGCAAATGCGTGCACCGAAGTAAGCACGCCGGAGCGCACTAAAAATGTGCCAAGTAGACTTAACGAAAACGCAGAAATAGAAAGCAAAACTGTCCATGCCTTGAAGGCATCACGTTTTTCAGTGACAGCAAGTGAGTGAATGAGTGCTGTGCCAACCAGCCACGGCATAAAAGATGCGTTTTCTACTGCATCCCAAAACCACCAGCCACCCCAACCAAGTTCGTAATAAGCCCAACGGCTACCAAGAGCAATCCCAAGTGTAAGAAATATCCAAGCTGCCGTTGTCCAAGGCCTAGTCCAGCGCGCCCAAGTAACGTCTAGGCGACCACCCAGCAATGCGGCAATGGCGAATGCGAATGCTACAGAAAATCCCACATACCCCATATATAAGAGCGGTGGGTGAAATACCATACCAGGATCCTGCAGTAATGGATTTAAATCACGCCCATCTAGAGCTGCAGGAATAAGACGCTCGAATGGGTTGGAAGTGAATAAAATAAACATTAAAAACCCGGCACTTACTAAGCCCATGACTGCAATCAAAGTCGCTCGGAAGCTAAGAGGTAAGGCTTTAGCAAAAAAAGTTACGGCAAGCGTCCATAATGCCAAAATTGAGACCCAGAGCAGCATTGAGCCTTCGTGGCCGCCCCATATGGCGGCTAGCCGATAAACTAATGGTAGGTTTGAATTGGAAGTGGAAGCAACGTAAAGTACAGAGAAGTCGTTGCTATAGAATGCATATTCCAGACACAAAAAAGAGAGCAAAATTAACATGGCTTGCATGCGGGCAGCGGGGTTTGCAATACTTAGTAACTTCGTATTGTTTTTTGCGAGGCCAGCAAAAGGTAAAAAGCTTTGAATAAAAGCAGTTAGCAGCGCCAAAACAAGTAATAAATGACCGATTTCAGCAATCATTTCTTAGCTCCAGTAGAGTAGGCATTGTTTTCCTGTGCCTTCTTTAATGCTTCTGCAGCTTCTGGGGGCATGTAGTTTTCATCATGCTTTGCGAGCACCTGATCTGCTTCAAATATGCCATCTTTGCCAAATTTTCCTTGTGCAACGACGCCTTTTCCTTCTTTAAACAAATCAGGCAATATGCCTGTGTAAACAACCTGCATACTTTTAGCGGTATCTGTTACCTTAAACTTAACCTGAGTACCATTTGCCAAGCGTTCTAAACTGCCAGTTTCTACCAAGCCACCAATACGAAAATTGCCTTCTTTAGGCGCCTCTCCATTAACCACTTGTGTAGGCGTGAAAAAAAACACTAAATTACTGCGAAATGATTTCAAGAGTAGTGCAGCTGCAATGGCTAAGACAACGATGCCCGCTACTATCATTGCGATGCGCTTGTGACGTGCTTTCATTATGCATCTACCTTTGCGTTTAACTTTTGATTACTCATGCTACGCGCACGGAGTAACCACAACTCAATACCCATACAGCCAAAGGTGACGGCAAACGATACCCAAACATAAAATGCATAACCGCCCATATTTAAAAAATCATTCAAACTATTCCACTGCATTTTTAAATCCTTAAGAATTTACTCTTTGATGTCTTGCAACCTGATTGCGCTACGTTCCCTGTCCTCAATTTCTCTGCGGACGCGCAATAAAATTACTACGATGCTATAAAGCCAGAATCCAATCGCCATGACGAGCATGCCTTTGAGCATAATCGATGCCATGGCCGGTGATTTGGTTAAACTCACTGAAGCGCCCTGATGTAGCGTATTCCACCATTTTACCGAGAAATATATAATCGGCACATTAATTACACCAACAATCGCTAAAACTGCACTGGCGCGATCTGCACGACGCTTATCATCAATCGCTGCTTGTAGTGACATATATCCTATGTACAAAAATAGTAGAATTAGTTCAGAAGTTAAGCGCGCGTCCCACACCCACCACGCCCCCCACATCGGCTTTCCCCAAAATGCGCCCGTCACCAGCGCAACAAAAGTGAACATGGCACCTGTAGGAGCTATGCTAGAAGCCATCATGTAAGAGAGTCTTGCATTCAATGCCAAGCCCAATGCGGCATACGTAGCCATTAATACATATAAAAACATTGAAAACCACGCGGCAGGCACGTGCACAAAAATAATGCGATAGCCCTCACCTTGCTGAAAGTCAGTCGGCGCTATCAGCAAGCCAATATACAAGCCATACAGAATGAGCAGGGCGGCGCTGGCAGCAAACCATGGAATAAGCTTACCAGCAAGTGGGTAAAAGGTTTGTGGGGAAGAGTACTTAAGCCAATTCATACAATCGTAACGCTTTCGAGATGTTCATGTTGACCACATTTAAATTTATTCAATCGCAATCTTTACCGCAACGCTTGCTGCCAACGGTGCAAATACAAGCGATAGCGCCAACATAGCGCCTAATAAGGATAAGCCGCCACTTGCGCTCATGCCAATGGATACAGCATTTACAGCGCCTGCCCCAAATACGAGTACGGGAATGTAGAGCGGCAAAATCAAGAGTGCGATTAACACGCCACTGCCACGAACACCCAGCGTGAGTGCGCCACCTATGCTGCCAATCAAGCTGAGTGTTGGCGTGCCTAACAATAGTGAAATTGCAAGCGTCTGTAGTTCACTCGAGTTCAAGTTAAATTGCAGTCCAATGATTGGCGCTACCAATATCAGCGGCAAACCGGAAAGCACCCAGTGCGCAAGAGTTTTCATGAGCACAATCAATACGGTCGGTTGGTTCGACATTATAAGCTGTTCTAGTGTGCCATCTGCATAATCACCAGCAAATATGCTAGGCAACGAGAGCATACAAGAAAGTAGGGCGCACACCCATATAACGCTAGGTGCAATAGCGTGCAGTAATTTGGGATCAGCCCCTAAGCCAAGTGGAAAAAGGCTTGTAGCGATAATAAAAAAGAATAAGACGCTGGTAATATCTGAGCGGCGGCGCCATGCTACACGGATGTCATGTAAAAAGATGCGGGACAATACTGCAAAGGTACTCAAGTGATTCGCCAATTTTTAATCCAGCCGCAAATGTTGCATCACTGTTGCGCTAAAAGCAGGCTCCTGGTGCGAAGTAAATATCACTATGCCGCCCTTGCTTGTAAAATTTTCGATATGCGCCGTTAATGTTACGATGGCAGCACGATCCAAGGCAGTAAAAGGTTCGTCCAATATCCACAATGGACATTTTTGTAGCCATAAGCGGGCAAGGGCAACACGTCGTTTTTGCCCCTGAGAAAGTACGCGAGTAGGTAAATCAGCACATCTGGCAATATTCAGATTAGTTAGCGCGACCAAGGCTTCATCACGCGAAACTTCAGTTCCAGTTGTGCTTGCAATAAACCGCAAGTTCTCAACAGGTGTCAACTCATCTTTAATGCCCGCTAAATGCCCTACATAAAGCACTTGACTGGCATAATCCTCTGCCAAAGATTTTGTTTCAGCACCATTCCAGCATATGTTGCCTGAATGCGGCATTGAAAGCCCACATAGGCTGCGGAGTAATGTCGTTTTCCCGCTACCGTTTGCACCTTCGATATACAACAAACTTCCGCGCGCCAAGTTAAATGAAATGTCTTTAAAAAGCAAACGTTCTCCACGAACGCATTGCAGATTGGTAGCGCTTAGCATGTTATTTGTTATTTCAGGATTCATGGCGAACTCAATACGACAGACGCTATTTTAAACGTTTTTGAAAGGGCTGTGGTTTAGAATGTTGCACGCACTTATATTATTTAACATAATATACATTATACGAAGTAAACAAGTAGTAAATAAACCGATAGAATCGGCTTATTTATTTTTAAACAATCACTTACCTATTGTTAAAAAAAGCAATATTCATCACACGATCATTCACAAAAGTAATCTCGGTTTCTTTGTATGTGCGTTTAGGATCGTATTTCACAATATTTTTGTAATACCACATCTCAACTTTAACTGGCTTCGAAGTCTTATCTTCTTTTACTTTGCCGGCAAGCATTGTATTTGCGTTAGTCGGTTTTACCGAAAGCTCTTTCTTGACCGGTGCTCCTAATTTATCTGAAACAACTTTCTTAGACTTACCGCTAAAGCTGTTTAAAAACTCGTTTTCAGTATAAGTCTTCCCGGCAGCATGTGCCTGACCGATTATTGCAATCGCAGCAATGGTAAGGGCTATGCCCATTTTTTTAAATACGTTGTAGTTCATTATATAACCCCAAAATTTTCTATTTAAACGTTCTTGAATGCTACTTTGTTGACACGCTAGCTAAATTGCAATTTTAAGCCGTCATATCCTACAACGACGTTGCTTGGCAGCATTTTTGTCAAAGACTCGTATTCTAAATCATGCGTCATATGAATCAAAACACTTTGTTTCGCATTTATCTGACTAACATACTGCAAACTTTGTTCAATATTTATATGTGTAGGATGTTTGTCAACGCGCAGACAATCAATCAGCAATAAATCCAGACCTTGCAATAAAGCAAATGACTCGTCAGGGATGGACGAAACATCGGTCATGTAGGCAAAGTTATTAATACGGTAACCATAAATTTGTGACCTGCCATGAAATACTGGAATGGGTGTAATTTGATGACCGAACAGTTCGAAAGGCTTTTCAATCTTATTAATTGAAAGTACAGGAATCTCCCAAAAGTCACTTGGGTCGCGTAATGTGTAGCCAAACTTTGCTTTAATGTGCTCTACGGCATCGGGATACGTATAAAGCGGAATCTGCTTGCGCTGCAACTGGCAAAAAGCACGTAAATCATCAATCCCATGCAAATGATCTGCGTGTGTATGCGTATATAGAACAGCATCCACGCGTCTAAGCCCTTCCCTTAATGATTGAAGGCGCAAGTCTGGACCGGTGTCGATTAAAATCACTTCGCCTGAGTCCAACATCACAAAGCTAGAGCATCGCGTTCGTTTGTTGCGCGGATTAGTTGAAGTGCACGTTTTGCAATCACAGCCAACCGCTGGCGTCCCTGCGCTCGAGCCCGCCCCCAGTATAGTTAGTTGCATGGCCGTGCAGCACGAAATAAGTTAAAGAAATTGTCTGTAGTGGCCTGCATCACTTCATCTAAAGCTATACCACGCAAATTGGCGATTTCTTGTGCGACATATTTCACATAAGCTGGTTGATTGGTTTTACCGCGAAACGGAACAGGCGCGAGATATGGCGAGTCTGTTTCGACTAAAATTTTCTCTAGCGGAATGTTTTGCGCAACTTCTTTTAATTGTGTTGCATTTTTGAATGTCACAATACCGGAAAATGAAATATAAAATCCCATAGAGATGGCTTGCTGCGCGACCTCCAAGCTTTCCGTAAAACAGTGCATCACACCTCCAATTTGCGCTGCACCCTCTTCTCGCATGATGCGTAAAGTGTCATCTGCAGCGCTTCTGGTATGTATGATGAGCGGTTTTTTAGCTAAAATTGCTGCACGGATGTGGGTGCGAAAACGCGTACGCTGCCACTCTAAATCACCCGACAAACGAAAATAATCTAGCCCGGTCTCGCCAATCGCCACGACTTTTGGGTGATTTGCAAGGCTGACAAGCACGTCAACAGTAGGCTCTTCGATATCTTCGTAATCAGGATGCACACCGACAGAGGCAAAGAAATTGTTGTATTGGTCGGCCAAAGCGAGCACTTCGGGAAATTTATCTAAAGTGACTGAAACGCACAGTGCATGCCCTACTTCTTCGGCTTGCATCAAGTCTCTAACAGATTGTATATTTTCGGATAATTCAGGAAAATTAAGATGGCAATGTGAATCAACTAACATAAAGTCACAGGCATATTACATGGTATGGGTTGGGCGGTTTGTTTTAAGTGCGCCACCCAAAATGCCTTCAATTTTGTTCTTCACCTCAATGCCACCATCTTTTTCGCTAAATTGCACGCCGATGCCCTGTGGTCGATTGGTATGCGCCACTGGTGTAATCCAAATCACTTTGCCAACCACTTTAAGTTTGACAGGATCGTCGACCAAGCTCAGCAACATAAAAACTTCTTCGCCCATTTTGAAGTTCTTGTTTGTTGGAATGAACAAGCCACCGCCTTTAACGTATGGCATATAAGCTGCATACAAGGCTGATTTTTCTTTAATTGCCAGTGACAGTACGCCTGGTTTATTGATTGCTGCCTGCTGATCGGTGCCTGGATCCATGCTCAATTTATAGCTCTTTTCTCATTAATTTTTAAAAATATGCGTGTATTGCAACAACACATTTTCAAGCTGCATCTCATTGCTAAGGGGATGATTTAACGTTTTTTTCACCTCAACCAGCGTTTGTTGAAAGCGTAACAATAGACGCAAGTTTACGCTTTTACAAAGCGCTTGCAAAGCGCTGACTTGTTGAGAATGGTAATGGAATTGCTGTGTAAGTTTGCAACTAATCAGATCAAATATCCACTTTTGCAATGTGTCTAGTGCGCGCTCCATGCCTAAACTCATAAACATGGGTGCAGAGGCAAAAGGGTCAAGCTTTGCGCCCAGCGCTAGCTGATTGATCAAACCGTTATTTGTTTCAAATTGCTCTTGAATTTGTAGCGCCAATAAAGGAGCGCCACCGGCGTAGCCAAGCGCGATTTCGGCCTGTTTTACGCCCTGTTCGCCTAGCCAGCTTAACGCCATTACTTTTTCTGGAATAGGCATTTCAACAGCTTGACAGCGACTGATGATTGTTGGCAACAAACGCTGTGGCTGGCTACTGACCAATATAAACAAAGTGTTTGCCGGCGGTTCCTCTAGCATTTTTAGTAGAGCGTTTGCAGATGAGGCATTAAGCATCTCTGCTGGAGATATCAAAACAATGCGTTTACCGTGAACCTGGTGCGTAGAAAGACTCAAATAATCATAGAGTTGTCGAATTTGCGCCACAGATATTTGGCTTTTCTTCGAGGATTTTTTCTTGGATTTAAGTTCATTGGTATCATCGCCAGCATCGTTATCTTCTGGCGAGATTAAACGAAAGTCTGGATGATTACCTTCTTTTAGCCATAAGCAACTTGCACATACACCACAAGCTTTTTGTGAGCTGGGTTGCATGCATAATAGGGCGCTCGCCAGATCGAGCGCAAAGTCGTGTTTGCCAACCCCTGCCCGACCACGCAAAAGTAGCGCATGTGGGAGCGTATCTTTTCGTTTGATTAAACTATTCCACTGTGGTTCTTGCCATTTATACATAAAAATATATTTAAAATTAAATAGTTGAAATAACTTCTTTAACTTCTGCTTTAACTTCATTTAATGTTTGGTTTGCATTAATTATGCGGAAACGATGTGGATTTTCTTTGGCACGCCTAAGATACTCGTTACGCAATTTTTTGAAAAACTCAGTATTTTCGCGCTCAAACTTGTCGGGTTCACGCGCATTTTCAAGTCTTTTCAGGCTAACTTCAACAGGCACATCAAATAGTAACGTTAAATCAGGTTGCAAATCACCCTGCACCCATGTTTCCAGTTGTTTGATCTTGTCTTTTGGTACGCCTCTTGCACCTGATTGATAAGCATAAGTGGCATCAGTAAATCGGTCTGAAATGACATAGGCTCCCTGCGCCAGAGCCGGTTCGATGATATTGGCAATATGTTCGCGCCTTGCGGCAAACATTAACAATGTTTCTGTTTCAGGATGCATGTGCTTGTGTAACAAAATCTCCCTCAGTTGCTCGCCAAGCGCCGTACCGCCTGGTTCACGAGTTGAAACGACATAGTGCCCGCGCGCTTCTAACTGATCAATGATATCCAGAATATGCGTGCTTTTACCTGCGCCATCCATGCCCTCAAGCGTGATGAACTTTCCCCTTTTATTCAATTGCTCTGTCATTTATTTTGTTTTTTTAACTTTCTGCTTTAATTGGTATTTTGCCACAGCACGATTATGTTCCGCTAAAGAATTTGAAAACTCGTGACTGCCGTCGCCTTTACCTACAAAATAGAGTGCTTTGGTGTGTTTCGGATGCAGCGCCGCTTCGATTGAAGCCGCTCCTGGCATTGCAATTGGGGTTGGTGGCAGGCCATCTCGAGTGTAAGTATTGTATGCTGTGTCAGCTCCCAGATCTTTTTTACGAATATTGCCATCATATTTATCCCCTATCCCATAAATCACCGTAGGATCGGTCTGCAGACGCATGCCAATACGCAGACGGTTAATAAACACGCCGGCAATCATAGGGCGTTCGCTTGCTTTTCCGGTTTCTTTTTCCACAATAGAAGCCATAATCAGCGCTTCGTAACTATTCTTATAAGGCAATCCACTGGCCCTTGTGGTCCAAGCGCTTGATAGCTTAGCTTGCATGATTTCATAAGAACGCTTGAGCAACACGATATCCTGAGTGCCTCGATCAAAATAAAAGGTGTCAGGAAAGAACAGTCCTTCCGGATGCTGACTTTTACCACTCACTGCCTGCATCACCTCTTTGGCCGACATGCCTTGTGTGGTATGTTTTACGGCATCATTCTGTGCGAGTTTTTCAAGCATTTGCTTGAAAGTTTTCCCCTCAATAAATGTAATACTTCCCTGCGTAGCTTTGCCATGATTAAGTGAAAGTAATAACTGATAAGGGTTAACATTTTTGTTAAGGGTGTAATCACCAGCTTGAAGGTAAGGCTCTTTGTGCAAAACGCGCGCCAGCAATATAAAAGGCCACGCCTGTTTTATAACACCTTGTTCTACCAGCTGATTGGCGATACTTGTTAAGCTACTTTTGGGTTTGATGGTGATTTCTTGCGCATCTGGCGATAAATTAAGCGGCGCTTTAGCGTAGTAAGCCAGCCAGCAGGCTAGGCTCAACAAGCATGCTAGCCCAGTCAGGAAACTAAGTTTGATTAAATGCTTCATCTCAACAAGGCTTTTCTCAAATCAGCGGCTAGGTTTTGTTTTGCCCATGTCCTACCTTGCACACTACGCACCTGCCACACACCGTAGAGGCTGTTGCATATCATCACTTCGTCCGCCAGAAGTAGCCTCTCTAAATTTAAAATTTCAATTTTGGCAACCAGCCCCAGCGTATGTGCAAGTTCTAAGATGCGCTGTCTGGTAATGCCTGCAATGCCGCACAAATCAAGGCTTGGGGTAAATAGCCCATCGCCAAAACGGGCAAAAATATTCGCAGACGTGCATTCAATCACGTTATCTTGAAAATCCAACATGATACCTTCGCTAATTTCAGGCGCATGCCACTCCATGCGCGCCAGCACATTTTCTAGCCGATTCAAATGCTTTACGCCTGCCAGCCTAGGTTGATGCGCTAAACGCGTCTCGCACACATGCAAATTCACACCTTCGCTAAAGTTAGTTTCCGCATAGTCTGGCACGGCAGATTTGATGACAAGTCTCATAGGCGCCGTTATTGCTGGCGGCGCATACCCGCGTTCGCCTTCCCCGCGCGTGATAATGATTTTGGCCACAGAAGTTTCATCCGGCAAAAATAGTTGCTGCAAATCACTCATGAGCAACTCCGCGCTTGGGCAAACAATGCCAATTGCACCGCAATCTGCTACCAATTTTTGGTAATGCGCCGGCCATTGTTCCGGCAAGCCATCTACCATTTTAAGTGTGCGAAATACGCCATCGCCATAAGCTAAGCCACGATCTAGCGGAGATATACCACTATTTAAATTGCCATTGACGATGTGCGCGTGTTTATTTGTCATCAGACGCAATTAAACCATAGCAACCGCCAACAAAAAAGCCTGCAATTCAATTTCTGCAGGCTTTTTTTAATTCATGTGTAATTTGCTATATTTTCTTGAAAACCAAAGAACCGTTGGTACCACCGAAACCAAAGTTATTTTTAAGCGCGTATTCAATTTTAATATCCCGCGCGGTATTGGCGCAATAATCCAGATCGCATTCGGGGTCTTGGTTAAAAATATTAATCGTCGGTGGAGAAATCTGATTGTGGATAGATAGCACAGTAAACACGCTTTCTAAGCCGCCTGCGCCGCCTAATAAGTGCCCTGTCATCGATTTTGTCGAGTTAACCACTAACTTGTATGCATGGTCACCAAAAGTCGCTTTAATCGCGTTGGTTTCGTTTGTATCGCCCAAAGGCGTCGATGTGCCATGCGCGTTCATAAACTGCACTTGATCTGTATTGACCCCGGCATTTTTAAGCGCATTCACCATTGACCTGCGAGGCCCGTCCATATTGGGTGCTGTCATATGGTATGCATCTGCGCTCATACCATAACCCACAAGCTCAGCATATATTTTCGCACCACGCGCTTTGGCGTGTTCATACTCTTCCAGCACCATCACGCCTGCGCCCTCGCCTATCACAAAACCGTCGCGGTCTTTGTCCCAAGGGCGACTTGCAGTTGCGGGATCGTCATTGCGATTCGAAAGCGCGCGCGCAGATGCAAAACCACCAACAGAAAGCTCTGTAATCGCCGCTTCTGCGCCGCCTGCTACCATCACATCCGCATCGCCGTATTCAATCATTCTTGCAGCATCACCAATACAGTGTGTACCTGTGGTGCAGGCAGTCACAATCGCCACATTCGGTCCTTTTAAGCCGAACATGATGCTCAAGTTACCAGAGATCATGTTAATGATGGTACCTGGAATAAAAAACGGTGAAATCTTACGCGGGCCACCTTCATCATAAGTATCATTGGTAGATTCAATCAAGCCCAAGCCGCCAATGCCAGAGCCGATTTCCACACCAATACGCTCTGCGTTTTCTTCGGTCACTACAATGCCACTGTCTTTGAACGCTTCTATCCCAGCTGCCAAGCCGTACTGGATGAACGTATCCATGCGTCGCGCTTCTTTGGCAGAAATAAAATCTTCAACATTGAAATCTTTTACTTCACCCGCAATTTGCGAGGAAAAAGCGCTGGGATCAAACTTGGTGATGCGCGAAATGCCGGATTTCCCTGCAACAAGATTAGCCCAAGCGGTCGATGTTCCGATTCCAACCGGAGACACAACGCCCAAGCCAGTAACTACGACCCGCCGCTTTGATTCAAGTGGTTTTGACATAATGATTAGAAATTAGCCCGCTTTAGGCGGGCTAAAAGTATTGAATTTATTTGAGGTTTGCGTTGACGTAGTCAATCGCTTGCTGCACGGTGGTGATTTTTTCCGCTTCGTCATCAGGGATTTCGCAATCAAATTCTTCTTCCAGAGCCATCACTAGCTCTACTGTATCAAGAGAATCTGCACCCAAATCATCCACGAATGATGATGCATTTTTTACGTCAGCTTCGTTTGCACCCAATTGTTCGCAAACGATTTTTTTAACACGTTGTTCGATGTCAGACATCTAAATTACCCCTTTGATTAAAAATTAGCCTTTAAGCTAAGTGCGTATTCTACCAAAACTCTGCAAGAATACAAAAGATGAATTTTATTTACGCCATGTACATGCCACCATTCACATGAATGGTTTCACCTGTAATATATGCTGCACTTGGCGAAGCAAGAAAAACTACAGCTGCGGCAATCTCTGCCACATTGCCTAAGCGGCCAAGCGGTACGCGTTCGAGCATTTGTTTTTTAATGTCATCTGGCAACTCTGCTGTCATGTCGGTTTCAATAAATCCAGGTGCCACGCAGTTAACTGTGATATTGCGGCTACCTACCTCGGATGCCATCGATTTGGTAAAACCTGCCATTCCCGCCTTGGCTGCCGCGTAATTGGTTTGCCCCGCGTTGCCCATATGCCCTACTACGCTGGAAATGCTGATAATACGGCCTGTACGCGCCTTCATCATGGGGCGAAGCACGGCTTTGCTCATGCGATAAACTGAGCTTAGATTTGTCGAAATCACTGCATCCCAATCCTCATCGCTCATGCGCATTAAGAGCGTATCTTTAGTAATGCCGGCGTTATTCACCAAAATAGTCACATCACCAAATTTTTCGCTGATTTCTTTTAACACGGCTTCAATTTGTGCGCTATTGTTAACATCCAAGGCCAACCCCAGACCTTTAATACCTGCCGCTTTAAATGATGCATTGATGTTATCGGCTCCAGCTGCAGAAGTTGCTGTACCAATGACCGTTGCACCTTGTTTGCCTAGCGCTTGTGCGATCGCGGCGCCAATGCCGCGACTTGCCCCTGTGACTAACGCGATTTGATTTTCTAGCATATGATCTGCCCCTTATTCAATAAAGCCTGAAATAGCCTCACTGCTGATTAAAGCAGTGCAAAGCAACTCAGCCGTAATACGTTTTGTTAAACCTGCCAGCACCTTGCCTGGCCCACACTCTGCGGCACGTGTTACACCTTGTGCATGAACTTCCTGTACAGTTTCTACCCAACGCACTGGCGAATGAAGTTGTCGCACCAATGCATCTTTTATTTTAGCTGAATCGCTATAACTCGCCACATCCGCATTGTGAATAACAGGAATCTTTGGAACATTCACCGCAACAGTTTTTAGATATTCTGCTAACTTTTCAGCGGCGGGCTTCATCAAAGCGCAATGCGAAGGTACGCTAACAGGTAGCAATACGACTTTTTTGGCTTCTCTGGCTTTGGCGAGCTCCATACCACGTTCTACAGCCGCTTTGTTTCCCGCAATTACCACTTGACCGATAGAGTTGTAATTCACAGCCTCCAGAATCTCGTTTTGTGCGGCTTCCGCACACACAGCGCGAATACTTTCATCGTCCAAACCCAGTATAGCCGCCATCGCGCCCACGCCATCAGGCACAGCACTTTGCATAATTTCAGCACGATATTTCACGAGCGGTAAAGCATCTGCAAAACTAATCGCCTCTGCCGCAACCAAAGCTGTATATTCGCCCAAGCTGTGACCCGCATAGATATTAGCTTGTGGTCCGCTTGCTTGATTGTAGGCGCGTAAAGTAGCAATGCCGGCAGTGAGCATGATGGGTTGTGTATTGGTGGTTTGGTTGATGGCTTCATTGGGTTCGGTTGCCATTGCCCAAAAATCCACACCTAAAATATCAGATGCTTCAATAAATGTTTCTCTAACGACTTTTGAATCGCCAAAACCACCCATCATGCCGACCGACTGTGAGCCTTGACCAGGAAAAAAGAAGGCTAATTTACTCATGATTTTTAATATAATTTACTTTAATAAAATTAAATAACTAATTGATATTAATATAAAACTAATACCTTACCAATGCTGAACCCCACGTGAATCCACCGCCAAACGCTTCCATCAGGACTATTTGCCCACGCTTAATTCTGCCATCACGCACGGCGATATCCAGCGCCAGCGGAATGGATGCCGCCGAAGTGTTGCCATGCTTATCTATGGTTACCACTACCTTATCCATCGACATATCCAGTTTTTTAGCGGTTGCCTGCAAAATCCTGATGTTAGCTTGATGCGGCACCAGCCAATCAATGTCTGACTTTTGCATGTTGTTCGCAGCAAGTGTTTCGTCCACAATTTGGTCTAGGGTATTCACAGCCATTTTAAAAACAGCATTGCCTTCCATGTGTACAGTATCCTTGCCCTCTGGCTTCCTAGGTACATGCAGCATTTTTTCATAGTTGCCATCAGCATGGATGTGCGTAGATAAAATACCCGACTCATTGGAAGCCTGTAAAACCACCGCGCCAGCACCATCGCCCCACAAAATACAATTGCTTCTGTCGCTATAGTCCGTGATGCTTGAAAAGGTTTCCGCTCCCACAACCAGTGCGCACTTTGCGGCATTAGATTTTATAAAGTTATCGGCAGTGGCAAGCGCATAAACAAAGCCGCTACAAACAGCCTGCACATCAAATGCAGGACAGCCTGCGATACCCAATTTGCGTTGCAACATCGTCGCCACACTAGGAAATATCTTGTCCGGTGTCGTTGTTGCAACAATAATTAAATCAATCTCATTAACATCAATATCCGCGCTAGCGATAGCATTTTGCGATGCTATTAACGCCAAATCGCTGGTAAGTTCATCCTTTGCTGCAATATGGCGCTCACGAATGCCTGTACGCGAAAATATCCACTCATCAGTGGTATCCACCATTTTTTCTAGATCGGCATTTTTAAGTATTTTTTCCGGAAGATAACTGCCGGTTCCTGCAATTTTTGAATGGATCATGAAACCTCTTCTGGCGTTGTTGCATGCGTTTGTGGCTGGATATGCTCAATCTCCAACTGCTCTGTTATACGACGAAGCACGCCACTGCGAGCTTCTTCAATGGCTACTTGTATGGCGTGATTAAAGGCTACATCATCCGCCCCGCCGTGACTTTTGACCACGATGCCACGCAAGCCTAAAAAGCTTGCTCCATTATAAAGCCTTGGATCCAAGCGCTTTTTGAATGCCTTAAGTACCGGCATGGCACCCAGCGCCATTATTTTTGTCAGCCAGTTTCTTTTGAATTCCTGAGTCAGAAACTTGCCCATCATGTGCGCCAGACCTTCTGTGGTTTTTAACGAAACATTGCCAACAAAGCCGTCGCAGACCACAACATCTACCGTCCCTTTGAAAATGTCATCACCTTCCACATTGCCATAGAAATTCAAATGGCTTGCTCGCAATAATTCAGCCGTTCGTTTTACCACTTCGTTACCTTTTATGTCTTCCGAGCCGATGTTGAGCAGACCCACTGTCGGGTTGGGTTTATGCTCTACGCAGCTTACCAACATTGCACCCATCACGGCAAATTGCAACAAATGCTCCGCCGTACAATCCGCATTGGCGCCAAGGTCTAACATATGAGTTGTACCATTTTCGCTGGGTAAAGTTGAAGCAATTGCCGGCCTGTCAATTCCAGGTAGTGTTTTAAGCACAAAGCGCGCAGTTGCCATGAGCGCACCCGTGTTGCCAGCGCTCACACAAGCATTGGCTTCGCCGCTTTTTACCAAATTAATGGCCACGCGCATGGAGGAATCTTTTTTATTTTTTAACGCACTTTGCGGCGATTCATCCATCAGCACCACTTCTGTGGTTGGGTGAATGCGCAAACGCGGATTGGGAGTGGTTTTGCGCGCTTTAAGTTCGGCTTGAATTGCATCTGCAAGGCCGACTAAAACAATGTTGAGGCGCTTATCATCTGCGAGCGCTTTTAGTGCCGCTGGAACGGTAATGTGCGGCCCGTGGTCTCCGCCCATTGCGTCAATTGCAATCGTGATATCCATTGTGAAATATTTATTACGCGTTATCTAATGAACGCATTAGATGTGATGGTGAGATAAAAGTCAACGCAGTTAACTGAACATTAAATGCGAACGCCGCGCTAACTTAATATCGCGGCGTATTTTAATGCGGTAACAGAACGTCAAAAGACGAATTACTCGCCTTTTGTAGCCATCACTTTGCGGCCACGGTAAAAGCCGTTTGGGCTAACGTGATGGCGCAAGTGTGTTTCGCCTGTTGTTGGCTCAACTGCTAAAGGTGGATTGACCAAAAAGTCGTGTGAGCGGTGCATGCCGCGTTTTGAAGGTGACTTTTTATTTTGTTGAACTGCCATGTTAATGCTCCAAACCTAAAATTTATACTGGAAATACGTGCTAAATAGCTAATCCATAATGATAATCTATTTTGCGCCTTGCTGCAAACCAAAACACAAACTATTCTATTTAAAGTGCCCTTTTAATGCTGCAAAAGGATTAGGTTTCTCGCCGCTTTGCATGCTCGCCTTGGTGCAACTCGCCTCATGTACAGGCGCAATTGGCATGGCAATCAGCAATTCATCTTCAATAAGCTCATTCAAGTTCATGTGCTGAGAAGGTTCCAGCCAATCGATTTCGTCGTTTTCGTCAAACTCTGGTGGCGCTACTTCTGTTATCACATAATCAAACTTAAGCGACAAGTCTATTGGCATCTCCTCCAGACAGCGCTGGCAAAGTACAGGCAATATTGCTTCTAACTCTAGCCTCAGGCTTGGCAAGTGCATTTTCTTTGTCGAACCGACAAGCTTGTAGCGGATATTCGTTACATTATTACTGGTTTTGTTGATTGCTTCAGTCAATCTGCCTAAGTTTTCCAGTGCAATTTCACCAGAAATCTCCTGATTTTTAATGGCAATGTCTAAGTTATTAATTAATATTGGTTTCATGATTTTCGTGCTTATTAAATGCGATTTTACAGGCTTTAAGTATTTCTTAGAAAGCGCCTGCGTGTTACAATCAGCCGAGTTGTAAGTCAGCTAATCATTCAATTATAGGGCGCTAGCGTGTTCAAAAAAATTCTTGTGGCAAATCGGGGTGAGATTGCTGTGCGTATTGTACGCGCTTGCTCTGAAATGGGCATTAAATCTGTTGCAATCTATGCCGATGCCGATCGTAGCGCCTTGCATGTAAAAAAAGCGGATGAAGCTTATAACATTGGCTCCGACCCAGTTGCGGGCTATTTAAATGCGCACCAAATCGTCAATGTGGCAGTTGCTGCAGGCTGCGATGCACTACATCCTGGATATGGTTTTTTGTCAGAAAATCCAGAGCTTGCCGAGATATGTGCGCGTCGTGGTATTAAATTTATCGGCCCCAATGCTTCTGTTATCCGCCAAATGGGCGATAAGATTCAAGCGCGTAACGCCATGATTGGCGCGGGCATACCTTGCGTGCCGGGGTCGGATGGTAATTTAGAAAATCTGGAAGCGGCAGTTAAACTTGCCAAGGAAATCGGCTATCCAGTGATGCTGAAGGCTACAAATGGCGGCGGCGGACGTGGTATTCGCCGTTGCGATAGCGAGAAAGATCTGCTAACCAATTACGACCGTGTCATTTCAGAGGCAAGCAAAGCTTTTGGTAAGCCAGAAGTGTTTTTGGAAAAATGCGTTGTCACGCCTCGCCATATCGAAGTGCAGGTTCTGGCAGATTCGAAAGGTAACGTGATTCATTTGTTCGAACGTGATTGCTCGATACAACGTCGCAACCAAAAGCTCATCGAAATCGCGCCCTCTCCCCAATTAACAAAAGCGCAACGTGATTATATTGGCGGGTTAGGTAGTAAAAGCAGCAAAAGCTGTAGGTTACGAAAATGCAGGCACGGTAGAGTTCTTGCTCGACTCTCAGAATAATTTCTACTTTATGGAAATGAATACACGTCTTCAGGTTGAGCACACTGTCACCGAGACGATTACCGGTGTTGATATCGTACAAGAACAGATCCGCATTGCCTATGGCTTGCCTTTGCAATATAAACAAAGCGAGATTAGCTATCGCGGATTTGCAATGGAGTACCGAATTAATGCGGAAGACCCTAAAAATGACTTTCTGCCGAGTTTTGGTAAAATCACGCGCTACTATGCGCCGGGTGGCCCTGGTGTGCGCATGGATGCTGCGATATATAGTGGCTATGTCATTCCGCCTTATTATGATTCGATGTGCGCCAAGCTAACCGTTTGGGCGCTGGATTGGGAAAGCGTGATTGAGCGCGGCCGCCGCGCGTTGAGTGATATGGTCGTCTATGGGGTTAAAACGACAATACCTTATTATCAAGAAATTATGAAACATCCTGATTTCAGGAATGCGAACTTTAATACCAGCTTTGTAGAAACGCATCCTGAACTCACAAATTACGCCACAGAATTACCGCCAGAACTCTTTGCGGCGGCAATTTCTGCGGCTATTGCAGCACACGAAGGCATATAGAGCAGAGTAAATATTATGAGCAAAAAAATACATGTAACAGAATTGGTTTTACGCGACGGACATCAATGCATGATCGCAACGCGCTTGCGCACCGAGGATATGTTGCCGATTTGCGCAAAGTTGGATTCTATCGGGTTCTGGTCGCTTGAGGCTTGGGGCGGCGCCACGTTTGATGCTTGCGTACGTTTTTTGAAAGAAGACCCTTGGGAGCGTCTTGCCAAGCTACGTAAAGCGTTGCCAAACACGCCTATTCAAATGCTGTTACGTGGGCAAAATCTGCTCGGCTATCGTCATTATTCCGATGATGTAGTGAAAGCTTTTGTGCAAAAAGCAGCCGATAACGGGGTGGACATATTTCGCATTTTCGATGCGATGAACGACTTACGTAATATTAAAACTTCGGTTGAAGCTGTTAAAAAAGCAAAAAAACATGCGCAAGGCACGATTAGCTACACCACTAGCCCAATGCATGATGTTGCACATTTTGTAGGTTTAGCCAAAGAAATTGAAGCGATGGGTTGCGACACGCTTGCAATTAAAGATATGGCAAGTTTGCTAACGCCGCAAATGACCACTGAACTTGTAAAAGCACTTAAGTCTGCGGTGAGTATCCCTATTAACATCCACACACATGCAACTTCGGGACTTGGTAGCTTGAACCTACTTCGCGGCGTTGAAAATGGCGCAACCATTATCGATACTTGTAACTCTTCTTTCTCTGAAGGTGCAAGTCATGCCACCACTGAAAGCATTATCGCCGCCTTTAAAGGCACAGAATATGACACTGGGTTAGATATTGGTGCAGTACAAGAGGTGAGCGCTTATTTCCGTGAGGTGCGTAAAAAATACTGGCAATTCGAAAGTGAGTTTACAGGCGTGGATACACGTGTGCTTGTAAATCAAGTGCCAGGCGGCATGATTTCTAACTTAAGCAACCAACTTAAAGAGCAAGGCGCACTAGATAAAATGGATGCGGTATTGAGCGAGATTCCGCGCGTTCGTCAAGATTTAGGCTACCCGCCGCTTGTTACGCCAACTTCACAAATCGTAGGTACGCAAGCGGTATTGAACGTCATGACAGGTGCGCGCTATAAAACCATCACCAATGAGGTTAAAAACTATTTCTTGGGTCAGTATGGTAAATCCATCAGTCCGGTAAATCCAGACGTGCAAAAACTGGCGATTGGCGATGCGCAGCCAATCACTTGCCGCCCTGCTGATCTGCTTGACCCCGAGATGAGCAAGTTGCAGGCTGAGGTTGATCGTATTGCGCAATCCGAAGAAGACGTGCTGACCTATGCGATGTTTCCTGATATTGGCAAAACTTTCTTGCAAGAACGCAATGCAGGCTCGCTAAAACCTGAAGCATTGTTAACCAAAGATGCTGCTAATACAGGCGCTTCACGCTATGCGCCAAGCGAGTTTAACGTTACATTGCACGGCGAAACCTTCCATATCAAGCTTACTGGCTCCGGCCATGCGGGTGAGGAAAAGCGTCCTTTCTATGTCTCAGTAGATGGTGTCGCTGAAGAGGTGGTGGTAGAAACTTTAAGTGAAATTGAAGTTTCTGGTGGCGGCTCGAATGGTAAAGGTGGCAATAAAAAGAAAGATGCTGGCAAAGGCGCTAGTGGTCGCCCACGCCCGCATCATGCTGGCTGTGTGACAACCGCCATGCCAGGCACTATTGTTGCGGTTAAAGTAAAAATCGGCGACAAAGTGAGTGCGGGTGATGGCGTTCTAGTGATTGAAGCGATGAAAATGGAAAACGAAATTCAATCCGCTACAACCGGAACAGTGGTGGCCGTGCACGTAAACAAAGGCGATAACGTGACACCGGATGAATCGTTACTTGAAATTCAACCAGAATAACAATTACGTAAATAAAGCCGACATCATGTCGGCTTTATTATTTAGGCCGCAAATATAGACTAACGCACATGAAACAAACCCTTATTCTTGCTTCCTCTTCTGTTTATCGCCGCGAGTTGCTACAAAAACTGCAAATCCCATTTAGCTGCGTATCGCCAAAATTGGATGAATCCGCATTTGCAGACGAAAAACCGCATGAGACTGCGTTACGGCTTGCACAAGAAAAGGCAAAAAAAATCGCTGAAGAATATTCCCACGCTTTAGTAATAGGCTGTGATCAAGTTGCGACGCTGGATGGCGAACAATTGGGTAAGCCGGGAAATCACAAAAACGCAGTTAAGCAGCTCAAAAAAATGCGTGGCCGAGAGGTGACATTCTATAGCGCGCTTTGCTTATACAATGCGGCAACAGAAAACATGCAGGCACAGATTGTGCCTTATCTGGTTAAATTCAGGCAACTCACCGACGAAGAAATCGAAAACTACTTAACCAAAGAGCAGCCTTATCATTGCGCGGGAAGCGCAAAATCGGAAGGTTTAGGCGTTGCGCTAATTGAGCGCATGCTGGGCGAAGACCCTAATGCGTTAATCGGATTGCCTCTCATCAAGCTCATAAGTATGCTAAAAAATGAAGGCGTTAACGTCATTTAAATATCATCACTAAGCGCGTCAACGCAAAGTTGCTGCAGCCGTTTTACCTTCTACCATTTAACCTAACTTTGGAGATGTTCAGATGTTTAAACGCCGCGCTGTGGTGCTAGCCGCAAGTTCAATGATATCAATGGGAGCAATTGCAATGGATGACAGTCTGGAAGAATCTCGAAGCACGCAGAATGACCAGCAAAGCGTTGCAGTGACCATTTACAATCAAGACTTAGCGCTGGTAAAAGATACACGTAAGGTTAAACTTAAAAGCGGTTTAAACGCACTGGCAATGCGCGATGTGAGCGCGCAAATTCGTCCTGAAACTGCCCTGTTACGCAGTATTAATGCGCCCGGTAGCCTTTCACTTTTAGAGCAAAATTTTGATTTTGATTTACTTACGCCAGAAAAATTACTGGAAAAATATGTAGGTAAAACTGTCACTATCGTCAAAACCAATCCGGCTACCGGAGCTGAAACCTCCGAACAAGCGACCGTGCTATCCACCAACAACGGCGTGGTGCTCAAAATGGGCAACCGTATTGTGACGGGCATCCCCGGCCGCATTGAATATGCAGATTTACCTGCCAACCTGCGCGACCGCCCGACCTTAATCACGCAAATCAACAATAAAGGCGCGCAAGACCAAACCGTGGAATTGAGCTACCTTACGGGCGGCTTGGGTTGGAAAGCCGATTACGTGGCTGAATTGAATGATAAAGAAGACAAGCTGGATCTATCCGGCTGGGTGACGCTCACCAATACCAGTGGCGCCAGTTACAAAAATGCCAAGTTACAGCTGGTGGCAGGCGACGTAAACCGCGTGCAACGCAACATGGCGCCGATGGTTAAGGCGATGCGTATGGAAAGCATGGCCGCCGATGCCGCCGCGCCAATGCAAGAAGAAGGTCTGCTGGAATATCATTTATACACGCTCGACCGCCCGACTAACATTATGGAAAACCAGACCAAGCAAGTTGCGCTACTTATCCGCCAGCGGCGTGCCTGCGCGTAAAGAGTTGGTGCTCAAAGGCGCAGATTACTATTACACAGGCCAGTATGGCGAGATTGGCACTAAAATGAAAGTGGGCGTATTTGTTGAGTTTGAGAACAAAGAAGCGAGCAAACTGGGCATGCCGTTGCCAAAAGGCGTGCTGCGTGTGTATAAAAAAGATAGCAAAGGCAACGCGCAATTTGTGGGTGAAGATAACATTGACCACACGCCTAAAAACGAGGCTGTGCGCTTAAAACTGGGCGATGCGTTTGATGTGACGGCTGATAAAAAACAGACGGATTTTAAATTGCTGCCTAACCCGCAAAAAGGCCATAGCGCGTATGAAAGCGCTTATGAGTTAACCCTTAAAAACGCGAAAAAAGAGAAAGTGACTGTTACCGTGCAAGAACCGATTGGCGGCGACTGGAAGATTATTTCAGAAAGCGCTGCACACACTAAAGCCAATAGTCATTTAGCGGTGTGGAAGATTGATATTCCGGCAGAAGGCAGCACCACACTCACTTACAGAGCCGTCGTTAAATATTAAACCTGCTACGAACGGGCATCTGCGGCGTTGCGCGGTGCTCGTTCCCTCGCCTACCGCTTAAGGTATGTCTCAGTCTCTGCGCGCCTTGCGCCTAGCATCTGCCCATTCTCGCTAGGTTTACCGCATTATGCGCTAAAATGCCAGAATGACTAAAGGCACCCTCTACCTTATCCCCGTCACACTTGGCGACGACAATATCCACGCGGTATTGCCGCCCAATGTGGTGGCGATTACGCAAAAGCTGGAGCATTTTGTGGTGGAGAATGAAAAATCCGCCCGCCAGTTTTTAAGCCTTATCAAACCGCTCAAACCTATTCGTGAGCTGCAATTAAATGTGCTTAACGAACATACCGATGACAAAACCCTGCCCGATTTACTTAAACCGTTGCTGGCTGGGCACGATGTCGGGCTAATGAGCGAGGCAGGTTGCCCTGCGGTGGCAGACCCTGGCGCGAAATTGGTGGCGCTGGCACATCAAAAAGGCATCCATGTCGCGCCGCTGGTGGGCCCTAGCGCGATTTTAATGGCGCTCATGGCCTCTGGCCTTAACGGGCAGAGTTTTGCTTTTCTCGGCTATTTGCCGGTAGATAAAGCCGCGCGTGCTACAAAGCTTAAAGAAATCGAAAAACGCGCGCAAACCCATAACGAGACGCAAATTTTTATCGAAACGCCCTACCGCAACATGCAAATGCTGGAAGCGATTTTAAGCACCTGCAACGCCAACACCCGCTTGTGTATTGCCTGCCATGTCAGTTTGCAAGATGAACTGATTACGACAAAACGCATTAGCGAATGGAAACAAAGCGCGTTGCCAGATTTAAATAAAAAACCGACGGTGTTTTTATTGTTGGTCTAATGTCACTGTTATAAAATTTGGTGAAATTATTATCACTGTAATATGTTGCAAATTAAATACTTAATAAACTTGATGAATAAATATTTTTCTTCTGCTTCTGGCATTCCTATTTTATCTACTCACATGCTGAAGAAATTCCAAATCCAAATGATGAAGGAATGAGGTAAAGTTGCATGGAATTGTTACAGATACAGATAAAGTTCTCGACTAGCAATAAAGGTGGTCCTGGACCTGTAATTAGTATGGTAATGCACCAGTGGATATTGGGGTATTAATTGCTAGACGTGGATATTAAACACGAGAATCAAACTGACTCTGGATATCCTATTTACCATGTTGAAAGTTAATGAGACTATAACTCTCAACGTAGTGATGCCATGAGTAGCTTAAAATTGGTGACTGTATATTTGAGTTTGGTATGATCAATGGAAATGAGTGATGATCCAAATTAATCGATCTAGCGACAAGCTGGAATTGAATAAAAGCAGTGGCTGTAACAAATAAAATGAACCCCCACTTCGTAAACCAATGTGTGGTTATTACTTTGTAACTTTGCTACCAAAGCCTTAACAGGCGCATAACTCAATCGATGTTGCGGGCAAATGCCATGTGCCTGCAAAGCCAATAGGTGCGCGGGGCTTGGGTAACCTTTATGTTTGGCAAAACCGTATTGTGGATATTGTTTATCCAGCTCATACAGCTCTGCATCACGCGCGACTTTTGCCAGAATAGACGCGGCAGAAATGGCTTGCACTTTGCTATCGCCCTTCACAATCGCCTCGCACGGCAAGCTGATTTTAGGCGTTTTGTTGCCATCTACCTGAACCAAATGCTGGAACCACGTTAAACTGCGCCTGCATGGCCTCTATGGCGCGTTTCATCGCCAATAAACTCGCTTGCAGAATGTTGATTTCGTCAATCTCTTGGGCATGTACAACTAGCAATGCCCCACGCCAACGCTTTTTGTTTGATTTCAACACTTAAAAAATCGCGCTTTTTTTCAGAGAGTTTTTTAGAATCCGCCAAACCTTCAATCGGATTATTCGTCATCTAATATCACCGCAGCCGCATAAACGCTGCCTGCCAGCGGGCCGCGCCCTGCTTCATCCACACCGCAGATTAAATAGCTCATTTGATGTACGAGAGTACAGACTTCTGCCGCTTTTTTGGCCGCATTCTGTTTGAGCGAAGTGTGAATATCGCTAAACTCCTGCTTGAGCACTTTTGAGATTTTCCTGATCGTTCACCAGCTTGGTCACGGTATCGGCGATTTTTTCCGGTGTGGCGTCTTTTTGCAGCAGCTCAGGCACCAAAAACTTACCCGCCAGCACGTTGGGCAAACCGACATAAGGCAGATAATTCATGCGTTTTAATATCTGCCAGCTAATAGCAGGCATACGATAAGTAATAATCATCGGGCGCTTCAAGTAGCGCGGCCTCCAGCGTAGCTGTACCCGATGCCACAATCACCATATCGGCCGCCTCCATTGCATCGTGCGCATGACCAAACAGAATCTGCACATTTGGGATATCTTTGAGGTCTTTGTATAAAGCAGCCTCAAACATGGTTCGCGTTTTTCGCGTGATAAGCGGCACCAAAAAAATTGCATTGGCATGTTCTTCGCCGATAAGGCGTGCGGTTTTTACAAATAAATCAGCGTGTTGCTCGACTTCTGATTGGCGACTGCCAGGCAACATCGCCACCACAAAATCACTCTGTTTTAGTTTAAGCGTTTCGCGCGCGCCTTTTTTATTAGGCTTGAGCGGAATTTCATCCGCCAGCGGGTGCCCGACAAAAGTAACAGGAATATGAGCTGCCTCATACAAAGCAGGCTCCATTGGAAACAATGCCAGCATGTGTGTGACAGCGCGCTTGATTTTACCAATGCGCCCGCGCCGCCATGCCCAGATGGACGGGCTGACATAATGAATGGTGGGAATCCCGGCTTTTTTGAGTTTACGCTCTAGCCAGAAATTAAAATCCGGCGCATCTACGCCGATAAATACATCAGGGTTCTCTTTTAGAATTTGCTTTAGCAATTGCTTACGCAGTTTTAGCAAGCCGTAAAGGTGTTTCAGTACTTCCACATAACCGCGTACGGAGAGTGACTCTATCGGGAACAATGACTTTGCGCCCTCTCGCATCATTTTTGGGCCTGCAATGCCAAAAAACTCCAAATCGCCACGCTGTTTTTTAAGCGCGGAAATTAAATGAGCTCCCAGCAAGTCCCCCGAGGCTTCGCCAGCCACAATTGCTATTTTCGGCATACTTTCTTAATTAGCGGATAATGCCGCGATCAGATACGTTCAAAAACTCTGATAATAATTTGATTTTGTCACATTTGGCCTGCATCGTCACCAGTTCCGCCTTGGCTTCTTCTAATGTAAGCCCGTTGCGGTAAAGTGCCTTGTAGGCCCGTTTAATCTGCGTAAGTTCATCTGCCGTAAAGCCACGTCTTTTAAGGCCTTCTGCGTTGATTCCGTGCGGTTTGGCATCGTAACCCGCGGCTGTGACATAAGGCGGAATATCTTTAAAAACAACTGAACCTACTGCGGTGATGACATGCGCACCCACCTTGCAGAACTGGTGAATCAAGGTAAATCCACCAAGAATTGCATAATCGTGAATATCTACATGGCCGGCAAGCGATGAATTGTTGGCAAAAATAGTATTGTTGCCAATGGTGCAATCGTGCGCAATATGCACATACGCCATAATCCAGTTATCGTTACCAATGGTCGTGACACCCTTATCCTGCACCGTTCCGCGATTGAATGTGCAAAATTCACGGATGGTATTGTTGTCACCAATGACGAGCTCTGTCGGCTCATCTTTATATTTTTTATCTTGCGGCTGTTCACCCAACGATGCGTACTGAAAAATCTGATTATTTTTGCCTATCGTTGTTGGGCCTTTTAAAACCACATGGCTACCAATACGTGTGTTTGCGCCAACCTTAACCCCCGCTCCTACAATCGTGTATGCGCCAATTTCTACGCTACTATCAATTTCTGCCTTTGGGTCGACTATCGCGGTGGCATGAATCTTACTATTCATATGATATTTAACTTTAAGTTAATTTATTATTATATTGATTATAAACTATTTATTATGATCAATAGCTTTTAAAATACACATCATGCTTGCCTCTGCCACAATTTCTCCATCTACAGTAGCAACGCCAATATATTTCCAAATACCTTTTAAAATGCGCTCGATTTTCACATTAAGGATAATTTGATCACCAGGCGAAACTGGTTTTTTAAAACGCGCACTGTCGATGCCGGCAAAATAATAAACAGAATCCTCGCTCGGCTTAGAACCCATCGTTTTGAATGATAATACTGCCGCAGCTTGTGCCATAGCCTCTACAATCAACACGCCTGGCATCACTGGATGGTAAGGGAAGTGGCCAGGGAAAAACGGTTCATTCACCGTAACATTTTTTAATGCGGTAATTTCCTTACCCACTTCCATCGAAATGACGCGGTCAATCAACACAAAAGGATATCGATGTGGGAGATTGTCCAGAATTTCGTGAATATCCATGCTGGTATTGGTTGTATCGGTCATATTAAACTCTCTATGGTTTACTTCTTATCTGCGAGCTTAGAAATCAAGGCTTCTAAGGTTTTTATTCTATCTGTTAATTGATTCAAATGGCGAATATTTGCAGCGGTTTTAAGCCATGCTTCGTGCTCTTGAAATGGCATAAGCGCAGTGTAGGTGCCTTGTTTGACGATGGAACGCATAATCATGCTGCCCGGCGATATCGTGACATTATCTGCAATGCTTAAATGGCCTAAAATCATCGCCGCACCACCAATTTTGCAATGCTTACCAATAACAGCACTGCCAGCGATACCTGTGCAGCCAGCAATCACCGTATGCGCGCCAATGCGGCAGTTGTGCGCGATTTGAATAAGATTGTCGAGTTTTACACCCTCTTCTATCACGGTGTCATCAATCGCTCCGCGGTCGATCGTTGTATTCGCACCTATATCGACATGGTTTTCTATCACCACGCGACCTACTTGCGGTATTTTCACCCAAGCGCCCTCTTGCTCGGCATAGCCAAAACCATCGTTACCAATCACAGCGCCAGAAAACAAATGACAATATTCCCCAATATGAGTGCCATGCTTGATTGTGACATTGGGCTCTAAAATCGTATTTTTTCCAATATGGGAACCATGCTCAATTACACTGCCAGCGCCAATAGCAACGTTTTCGCCAAGCGTAACATTTTTCTCAATCACCACATAAGCACCAATAGAACACTTTGCTGGGATTTTCACTGTGGAATCAATAACTGCGCTTGAATGAACGCCATCAGAGGCGATTTCTACTGGGTTTAATAGCTGAGATACTTTGGCAAAGTAAGCGTAGGGGTTATCCGTTACAATCTTTGTAAGCTCAGTCAGCACAGCGTGTTCAGGCCTTAAAATAACCGCGCTAGCCTTGGTATTGTTTAACTGGGAGGTGTATTTGGTATCGTTAAAAAAGCTGATAGCGCCAGCTTGTGCCAGTGCCAGAGAACCGACTCGATGAATGAGTACATCAGAATTTCCCGAAACTGTGCCGCCTAATTGCGCTACAACTTGGTTAAGCGATAGTTTTAGACTCATAGTCGTGAGCCATGAAACTATTTTTTACCTAAAAGTTTTAACACTTTATCGGTAATATCAATTTTTTTACTAGCGAATGCTACGCCGCCATATACGACCAAATCATAGCCTTCCGTTTCGGACACGGTTTGAACTGCTTTATTGATACGATCTTGCAAGCTAGAAAGCTCTTCGTTTTTGCGTAGGTTAATATCTTCGCGTAGTTCACGTTGTTTACGCTGAAACTCTATCTTTAAATTGGATACATCCCGCTCTTTACTTCGACGCTCAGATTCAGACAATGTTACGCCTTCTTTATCAAGCGTAGCCTCAATATCACGGATTTGCTTTTGCATTTTATCAAGCTCTTGCGAGCGAGGACTAAATTCGCGCTCAAGTTTTTTTCCACTCTCAGCAGTTTGCGGCGCTTCTTGCAAAATCTTATCTACTTGCACATAACCTACTTTAAGCTCAGCCGCATGGAGGTTTAATGAAAGAGCTGCTAATCCTGCGATAAATAAAGCTTTTAAATTAATTCTCAATTCTTTTCTCCGTAACATCTTGAGTCGCTAGATGTATCAGCGCTAATTTTACTATTAAAACTCTACTCAAATTCAAATCTTTAATTAAAATTGCTGCCCAAGTTGAAATTGTAAGGTTTGGGTTTGATCGCCATCTTTTTCGTTTAGTGGTTTTGCGAGCACTAACTTCAGTGGTCCAAATGGTGAGAACCAACTCACACCAACGCCGGCGCTATATCTTAACTCACCTAGACTTAACGATTCATTTTCTGCGTAGACATTACCTGCATCTACGAAGGCACTTAAACGGAACTGTGATGAGTCTTTAATAAGCGGTATAGGCACAAACAATTCAGCATTGCCTACAACACGACGCGTGCCACCAACCGAAAAGTCATCCCCAGTTGCAGGATCAATATCTCTAGGCCCGATAGTTCCATTATCATAGCCTCGCACCGAATTCACGCCACCTGCATAGAATCTTTTGAAGAAGGGGTATTCTTTACTGCCATAGCTATCTGCATAACCAAGCTCGCCATTCAGCAAGAAAGTCACGTTTTTAAAGATGTCCTTGTACCAAGCGTGTTTATATTCAAGCTTATAATATTCCAAATCTAGTCCAGGCACTCCAACCTCAGCGGTTAAACGCTGTAGCACCCCTTTGTTCGGAAATAAGGTATTGTCTCGTGAGTCATATGTCCAGCCAACGCTGGCTTGTATTGAGTTTGCATTGCAACCACTGCTGTTACCACAAAAATCTAGGTACTGTTTGGGGCTGTCACTTTGCAAATCAATTTTGGTAATATCTGCCGTAAGGCCAGCGCTGAGAAAGCTTTTTTCTGTCAAGGGCAAGCCAAATCGAACCCCTGCACCGTAAGATGAGCTAGTATAAGTGCCAATGCTTGAAGAAACCGAGTTGTCAGTATCAACATCACGTCTGTACACATCAAATCCACGACTGATACCATCAGGCGTAAAGTAAGGGTCAGTATACGATAGTGAATATATGGTATTGGTTTTACTGGTGTTAACCTGCGCGTTAACTCTGTTACCTGTGCCCAAAAAGTTTGCCTGACTAACAGTTACGCCCAACACAACACCATCGCTACTTGATAATCCTGCACCAAATTGCACACTACCGGTTGATTTTTCTGTCACATTAATATTGATATCAACCTGATCTGTACTGCCTGGCACGGCTGGAGTTTCAATATCTACACTATCAAAAAATTGTAGGCGATTCAGGCGCTCTTTAGACCTATCAATTTTGTCGCCTGCATACCAAGCGGATTCAAGCTGACGCATCTCTCTGCGCAACACAGAATCGCGGGTGCGCGTGTTGCCAGTTAAATTAATTCGCCTTACATAAACACGGCGGCCAGGATCAACAAAAAACGTAAATGCGGCAGTGTGATCTTCTTTATTAATTTCTGGAATGGCATTCACGTTAGAGAAAGCATAGCCTTCGTTACTTAACCTATCACTAATCGCCTTGCTGGTTTCTGTCACCATTTGACGGTTAAAAGTATCCCCTTTTTGCAGCTTGATAAGTGGCTTTAACTCTTCTTCAGGAAGCTGCAATTCCCCGGCCAATTTTGCGTCACTTATCGTGTATTTCTCGCCTTCAGTCACATTGACGGTAATGTAAATGTCTTGCTTGTCAGGGGAAATGGCGACTTGTGTTGAGTCTATTGAGAATTCCAAGTAACCTTGGTTCATATAAAAAGACTTGAGCGTTTCTAAATCAGCTGTAAGTTTTTGCTTGGAATATTGATCATCTTTATTCCACCAACTCATCCAGTTTGGTGTGGTTAATAGAAACTCTGCACGCAAGTCTTCCGTAGTAAACGCGTTATTGCCAACAATATTAATGTCTCGAATTTTTGCAACAACGCCTTCTTCAATTTCAAACCTAACGGCAACTCGGTTTCGCTCCAATGGACTTACAACGGTTTTTACCGTTGCACCATATTTGCCCGTAGCTAGATACTGACGCTTAATTTCCTGCTCAGCACGGTCTAGTTGTGATTTGTCAAAAATAAGGCCTTCAGAAATACCGATTTGTTTCAAACCTTCGGTCATTTTATCGGATGGGAATGATTTATTGCCGCTAAAATCAATTTTTGCGATGGCCGAGCGTTCCTGCACCGTAACCACAAGCACATCACCTTCCGCTTCCACTCGAACATCTTTAAAAAACCCCGTCGCATAGAGAGATTTAATAGCCTGTGTCGCTTTTTCATCAGACATTACATCACCAACTTGTACAGGCAAGTAAGTAAATATCGTGCCAGGCTCGGTACGTTGCAAGCCTTCCACACGAATGTCTTTGACCACAAACGGCTCAAGCGCAAATGCGTGGTGGCTAAACAGTGCAAAAATTAAAGTTGAAATAATACGCGGAGTATACAAATTGCTAACCCACTATTATTCGATTGATGTCATTAAAAATGGCAACGGTCATAAGTAAACCCAGTAATCCAAATCCGATTTTTTGGCCCATTAGCATCGTTTGTTCTGATACCGGAGAGCCTTTAATAATTTCAACGATATAATACATCAAATGGCCGCCATCTAACACAGGAATTGGTAAAAGGTTAAGCACACCGATGCTGATACTTACCAACGCCAGAAATCCTAAGAATGTATTTATGCCAAGCCCTGCGCTCTCCCCGGCATAGGATGCAATCGTGACCGGCCCACTGATGCCCTTCCAAGACGCCTTTCCGGTAACCATATACCATAGCATTTTTAGACTAAATATAGAGGTCTGCCAAGTCTTAGCAACCGCTTTTGTAAAGCTTTTAAATGCTGAGTAATGTTGTTTAATCAGTAAGTTATCTAATTCAGTCTGATTGAATTTTGGCCCAGCGCCAATTTTACCAACAGTCGCATTGCCTTCTTTAACAGCTTCTGGTTTAACTGAGACTTTCAGTGTCTTTTCTTGACGCGCTATCTCAAACTGCAAGGTTTTGTTTGGGCTGGCCTTTACCGTATTCACCACCTCATCCCAACTTTGTACCTGCACACGATCAATACTCAAAATCCTATCATTTTCTTTAAGCCCGATTTTTTCAGCCACTCCGGCGGACAAAACCTGTCCAATCACTGCCTCAGCCTCAGGTCTATACATTTCAACGCCAATTTTTTCCATGACGTCAATCTCCGCATCGCCTTTTATGTTCTTAAAATTAAGATTATGTATGTGTAACTCATTGTTGTTATTAATCGCTTCCACTTTAACAGACTTATTGTCCAACGAAGCTTCGAGTAATGCCCATCTTGCATCCGACCATGTTTTAATTGGTTTTCCAGCTATTTTTTGAATCACCTCGCCAGTAGTTAAACTAGCCTCGGCAGCTATGCTTCCATCTTTAACTAGTCCAACTATCGGGCGCATGCCTACTTCACCCTGTAATAGCAATATCCAATAAATCAGAATTGCCAGCAGTAAATTTGCCAGTGGGCCCGCTAACACAATCGCAATGCGCTTAAATACGTGCTGACGATTAAAAGCGCGTTTCAGCTCAGTTTCGGAATACTCAATTTGTGGTTGTTCGGGGTTTTCGTCAGCATCGGCTTTAAGCTCTCTTTCATCGAGCATCTTTACATAACCCCCAAGTGGAATAGCCGCCAACACAAGCTCGGTTTTGTCTTTCCCCAGTGTTTTTTGCCAAATAGGTTTACCAAAGCCGATGGAAAATCGTAACACTTTTACGCCACACCAGCGTGCAACTTGAAAATGACCGTATTCGTGTATGGTAACGATTAAGCCAATAGTGACAATAAACGCAATAATTGTTAGCAAACTTTTACCTTCATTCTAGATGCTGAGGCAATCCAGTCATTCGCAAAGTTTCTGGCCAGGGCATCCACTGAGATAATATGTTCAATGGAACTGACAGCTTCGACAGGAATACTTTCTAGTGAGGTTGAAATCAAATTTGGGATATCAGTAAACGCGATGTGTTCATTTAAAAACGCACTCACCGCAACTTCGTTGACTGCATTAAGCACCGTTGGCGCTGTGCCGCCAGCATTCAGTGCGTCAAAAGCCAACTGTAAACACGGGAAACGCTGCATATCTGGCGCTTCAAACTCTAACTTGGCAATGCTAAGTAAATCGAGCGAGGCCACGCCTGATTCAATGCGCTTTGGATAACCAAGCGCATAGGCAATAGGAGTACGCATGTCGGGGTTACCTAATTGCGCAAGTACGCTACCATCGATATATTCCACCATCGAATGAATCACGCTTTGTGGATGCACCACTACTTCAATCTGGTCAGGTTTAGCATTAAATAACCAGTGCGCCTCAATGACCTCCAAGCCTTTATTCATAAGGGTTGCCGAGTCAATCGTGATTTTTGCACCCATAACCCAATTGGGGTGTTTTAGTGCAAGCGCGGGTGTAACTTGTACGAGCTGTGCTTGAGAATAACCTCTAAATGGCCCGCCAGAAGCAGTTAAGATAATTTTGCGTACACCGCCATCAGCCAAATGCTGAAGCTGCTGTGGCGGCATCACCTGAAAAATCGCATTATGTTCGCTATCGATTGGCAGTAACTCTGCTCCGCCGGCCTTTACCGCTTGCATAAACAAACTGCCAGCCATCACTAAGGTTTCTTTGTTTGCAAGTAAAATGCGCTTGCCGGCACGCGCAGCCGCCATTGCAGGCCTTAAGCCCGCCGCACCCACAATCGCAGCCATCACCGTGTCTACATTGTTGTCGCTCGATACTTGTTCCAGGCCAGCCATGCCAGATAACACTTGAGTTTTGCAATTAAGCGCCTTAAGTTGATTTGCCAACTCAATGGCAGCATTTTCATCCAGCAAAACAGCAAACTTAGGGCTATTCTCAACGCACTGTTTAACAAGCCCACTTACATTGGAATTGGCAGCAAGCGCATAGACGTTATAGGCATCCGGATGTCGCGCGATGACATCTAACGTCTGCTGGCCGATAGTGCCAGTACTGCCTAAAATACTTACATTTTGTCTATTAGTGTTTTGCAATTAGCGCACCACTCCAGTGACGACAGCATAGTTATATGCATAAATCGCCATAATGCCGATAGGTAAACTTGGAATCAGTCCGTCAATACGATCTAAAATGCCGCCGTGACCAGGCAGTAAATCACCGCTATCCTTAATGTTGGCCTGACGCTTCATAAGTGATTCGAATAAGTCACCTATCACGCCGAAAATCGTCACCATCCACAACAAGGGAAATACAGCCATGTTATTTACATCAAACCACAAGTGCAGCACTCCCGCAAAAAGAGTTACCGCCAAAAGCGCGCCAAACACGCCCTCCCACGTTTTGCCTGGGCTTATAGTGGGAGCAAGTTTATTTTTGCCGAAATTTTTACCTGCAAAATACGCTGCGCTATCGGCTATCCATATTGTAGAAAGAAGAATCAACAACAGCCTAGGATCAGCACCTCTTGCGCAAATTAATGCCAGCCAAAGCGGCGCTATCAGCAATACTCCTAGCAAAGCCATTAAAAGCTTATTGCCAATAACAAAACGTTGATTCAGCCACACAGGTATAACTAGACTCCAAAATATAGTCGCTATCAAAAATGCAATCAATGACCTATAAAAGAACCAGTGGAAGCCAAACTTCTTCATCAGCATCACCGCTAAAACACCCAAGACAGTACATATTGCCGTATATGCAAACAGCTCAAATTGGTTTAATTTGATAATAGTTCCCCACTCGTATATCGCTAACAACGATATTGCCAACATCGCTACCGCCCAGGCCTCCGAAGAGAACATAAAGAGCGCAGGGATAAACGCTGCGAATAGTACAAGGGCGGTAATAATACGGGTCTTAAGCATGTTGCTATGTACTCTTTTCTACTGGCTCGCCAAGCTGCTCGCTTGTTCGCCCAAATCTACGTTCTCGTTGTTGATAGGATTTAATTGCAGCATCGAAGGCTTCTTTATCAAAGTCTGGCCACAATGTGTCTGTAAAATAAAGTTCGGTGTACGCCAACTGCCAAAGCAAGAAATTACTCATACGTTTTTCGCCGCCTGTGCGTATAAACAAATCTGGCTCGGGTGCGTAGTACATAGAAAGAAACGGAGTCAGATCTTCTTCCGCAAATTCGCCATGCTCAACGCCATTAGTATCAGCTTGCATAGACTTCATCATACGATTGGCTGCCTGTAGCACATCCCAGCGCCCGCCATAATTTGCCGCGATAGTCAGCGTTAATCCGGTGTTTTTTGAGGTAAGTTTTTCTGAAGCAGTGATTTGCTTAATTAGGCTTTTATTGAACCGACTTCGGTCGCCAATCAGCTTTAAGCGAATATTGTTATCGTTCAACTTAGTCACTTCACGCTTTAGCGCCTCCATAAAAAGTCCCATCAAAAATGAAACTTCTTCTTCTGGTCTGCGCCAATTCTCACTGCTAAAGGCAAAAAGCGTAAGATATTTCACATTGAGCTCTGCACAATACTTTACAAGCTCGCGCACAGTCTCAACGCCACTTTTGTGCCCTGCAACACGGGGTAGAAAACGCTTACGCGCCCATCGGCCATTTCCGTCCATAATCACTGCAATATGATTGGGAATCTCATTTGAAATTGGAATGGCTTTTGTCGAGCTGGCAAACAAGCTCTTTGGAAATAGGCGCAAATGTAACCTCGTTTAAACAGCCATTAAATCAGCTTCTTTGACTTGAAGCAGTTTATCTACTTCTGCCACCGCTTTGTCCGTCATTTTCTGTACTTCATCTTGCGCGCGACGCTCGTCATCTTCAGAAATCTCTTTATCTTTAATCATCTTTTTTAGTGCGTCATTCGCGTCACGTCGCACATTACGAATTGCGACTTTAGCATTTTCGCCTTCAGTGCGCACAATTTTAGTCAAATCACGGCGACGCTCTTCCGTTAACATTGGCATTGGTACACGTATCACATCGCCATTGGTGGCAGGATTCAGCCCTAAATCGCTATCGCGAATCGCTTTCTCTACCTTACCAATCATGTTTTTTTCGTAAGGTTGTACGTTGATTGTGCGGGCATCGCCTAAATTCACATTTGCCACCTGATTAACAGCAACCATAGAGCCGTAATAATCCACCATGACGTGATCCAAAAGCCCAGTGTGCGCGCGACCAGTTCGCACTTTCGCCAAATCGTTTTTAAGTGCTTCTAATGATTTCTGCATCTTTTGGTCAGCAGTTTTTTTGATTTCTTCTAACATTACTTTCTCCAACAAACTATTGAACGACTTTCGTACCTTCGTTTTCACCCATAATAACGCGCTTTAGGCCGTCCTGCTTGAAAATGCTAAACACGCAGATAGGTAAATTTTGGTCGCGGCATAATGTGAGCGCAGTGGCATCCATTACCTTCAAATTTTTATTAATCGCCTCATCAAAAGTGACTGTTTCATAACGTTTGGCACCTTTGTTCTTCTTGGGGTCATCCGTATAAATGCCGTCTACTTTGGTAGCTTTTAACACAATTTCCGCATTAATCTCCATGCCACGCAATGCAGCTGCGGTATCGGTAGTAAAAAACGGATTGCCTGTGCCTGCGCCAAATATAACAACGCGCCCTTCTTCTAAATATCGAATCGCTTTACCGCGAATGTATGGTTCTGCTACTTGCTCGATATTCAGCGCGCTTTGTACACGCGCATTAAGTCCAATATTTCGCATTGCATCTTGCAGAGCCATCGCATTCATCACCGTGGCCAGCATGCCCATGTAGTCTGCCGTGGCCCTGTCCATCCCAGCCGCCGCGGGTGCCATTCCACGGAAAATATTGCCACCGCCAATCACAACACCCACTTGCACACCTAAATCCACGATTTCTTTAATTTGCGCAACGATGTCGGTTATCGTTTTACGATTAATGCCGTACGCATCTTCGCCCATCAGCGCCTCACCAGAAAGCTTAAGAAGTATACGTTTATAAGCGGGTTTAGCCATTATTTTCCTAACAATTTAAGTTTGCCTATTTTAATCATAAAAAGGACCAAGCACCAAAGAAAGTTGGCCAAAAAAAAGTGGGTTCAGTATTCGCTGAACCCACTTTTAATTGACTAGTTTAAATTAAACCTTCGCAGCGGCGGCAACCTCTGCAGCATAATCAACCACTGCTTTCTCAATGCCCTCACCCACCACATACATGGTAAATGAAGCCACAGAGGCATTTTTAGACTTCAACAAAGATTCAATGGTGAATTTGTCATCTTTAACAAACACTTGACTCAACAAAGTCACTTCTTTTAAAAATTTTGCTACCGTGCCATCGGCAATTTTTTCTAACATAGCCTCTGGTTTGCCGGCTTCTTTGGCTTTTTCAATCGCGACGCGTCGTTCTGCGTCGATTAAATCGGCTGAAATACCAGATGCATCCAATGATTTTGGTTTTGCCGCTGCAATGTGCATGGCAATGTCTTTTGCCAATGCATCATCGCCGCCAACCAAATCCACCAATACTCCGATTTTGCTGCCGTGAATGTAGCTAGCCAATTTACCTGCTGCGTTGATTTTAACGAAACGACGTGGCGTGATGTTTTCGCCAATTTTGCCAACCAATTGCGCGCGCGTTTCTTCCACAGTCGCGCCGCGCATCGGCAATGCGTTTACAGTCGCGATATCCGCTGCGTTGCTGGCAGCCACGATACCTGCCAATTCGCTGGTAAATTTCAAGAAATCTTCATTTTTTGCACAGAAGTCAGTTTCTGAGTTCACTTCAATCATCGCACCAGATTTGCCATCGGCAGAAATGCTGATGCCTACTGTGCCCTCAGCAGCCACGCGACCTGCAGCCTTGCTAGCTTTATTGCCAAAACGTACACGCAAAATTTCTTCTGCGCGCGTCATGTCGCCATCTGCTTCAGTCAGTGCTTTTTTGCAATCCATCATTGGCGCATCTGTGCGCTCACGTAAATCTTTTACCATACTCGCGGTAATTTCAGCCATTTTTGTTCCCTTAAACTTAAAAATTAACTTTAAGTAGTTAATATAATTAATTGATTATAAATAACAAAGGGGCTAGAAAGCCCCTTTAAAATTTGCATTAGTTACTCCGCAGCTGCAGCTTCGGCTACTTCTACAAATTCCTCAACTTCAGCTGCAGATTTTACGATTTCGGTAATCGCGTTTTCACGACCCTCCAACACCGCATCTGCCATACCGCGAGCATACAAACGAATCGCACGGCTTGAGTCATCATTACCTGGGATCACATAAGTAATACCGTCTGGTGAGTTGTTGGTATCGACCACGCCAATGACAGGAATACCAAGCTTTTGCGCTTCTGTTACCGCGCCATGCTCGTGACCTACGTCAATAATAAAAATTGCATCTGGCAAGCCGCCCATTTCCTTGATGCCGCCAATAGAACGCTCAAGCTTTTCAACTTCGCGCTTGTAACCTAACGCTTCTTTTTTACCAAACTTATCTAAGCTACCATCTTGTAACATAGCCTCAAAGTCGGTTAAGCGCTTAATAGATTGTTTAACTGTTTTAAAGTTGGTGAGCATACCACCCAACCAACGGTGATTCACATAAGCACAGCCAGCACGCGCAGCTTCTTCTTTCATGATTTCACGCGCTTGACGTTTAGTACCTACGAATAAAATGCGACCTTTATTTGCTGCAAGCGTGCGCACGTACTTTTGCGCTTCTTCGAACAATGGCAAAGTTTTTTCAAGATTAACAATATGAATTTTGTTGCGGTCGCCAAAAATGTACTCTGCCATTTTTGGGTTCCAATAACGGGTTTGATGGCCAAAGTGAACGCCGGCCTCAAGCATCTGACGCATAGTTACAGACATTTTAATACTCCATGTAAGGGTTAAATTTGCACTCACCCACAATATCTGCAAAGCAGACACCCTAACGGGGCGGTACAGTTATTTGCTAAAAAATCCTAAAACAGTTCTCTAGCGGCGCGTATAATAGCAAACATTAGATGTTTATTCAATCAAAACCTTAACAATTTCAATTAATTATGGCCATTACTATTCACAATGCCGACGATATCGCAAAAATGCGCGTCGCAGGTAAACTCGCAAGCGAAGTGCTTGATTACATTACGCCCTTTGTGGTCCACGGTGTGACCACAGAAAAGCTCGACCAACTTTGCCATGATTATATTGTAAACGTGCAAAAAGCGATCCCTGCGCCGCTCAACTACGCGCCAGATGGCCACACACCCTATCCTAAATCCATTTGCACCTCGGTTAACCATCAAATTTGTCATGGTGTGCCAGGCGATAAAGTGCTTAAGAATGGCGATATTGTAAACATTGATGTGACCGTGATTAAAGATGGCTACCATGGCGATACCTCACGTATGTTTATGGTTGGAGAAGCCTCGATTCAAGCAAAAAGATTAAGTGAAATCACTTACAAAGCCATGTGGATAGGCATTAGCAAAGTTAAACCAGACGCAACACTTGGTGATATTGGCCATGCGATTCAAACCTTTGCAGAAAAAAATGGTTACAGTATCGTGCGCGAATTTTGCGGACATGGTATCGGCAAAAAATTTCATGAGGAGCCACAGGTATTGCATTATGGCAAACCCGGTACCGGAGTAAAATTGCGCGCAGGCATGATTTTTACGATTGAGCCCATGATTAATGCCGGCAAGCGCGATATCAAGCAAATGCCCGATGGCTGGACAATTGTCACCAAAGACCGTAGCCTTTCCGCACAGTGGGAACATACGATTTTGGTGACCGATACAGGATATGAAGTCATGACGTTATCAGCCGGCTCTCCTGCCGTTCCACAGCTTTCGTAGCTCTATAAATTTATAGATGAGTATTTCCAAAGAAGAAATCCAGACTTTGCGTCAGGCACTAAAAACCCGGCAGCAAGTGCTTGAGGAAGATTTTTTTTCGCACAAAAATCCTGCTACTCTTTTAAAAAAACAAGCGGAACTCATTGATGAGCTATTAAAAACCATATGGCTGAAATTCAATATCAATGAAGCTTGCAGCCTAATTGCAACTGGCGGCTATGGGCGCGGCGAACTTTTTCCTTTTTCCGATATTGATTTGCTCATTTTAGTCCCTTCGCATATTTCTAATGAGACTCAAAACCAAGAGATTGAAACACTCATTGGAGTGCTATGGGACATTGGCCTTAATGTTGGGCATAGCGTGCGTAACTTGCAAGAATGCATTAAAGAAGCGGCGCAGGACGTTACCGTTCAAACCAACTTGCTGGAAGCAAGGCTGCTAAGTGGCAACAACTTGAGTTTACGAAGTTTTTGGATGCCATCAATCAAGACCTGAAACCAGCGCTATTTTTAGCTGCAAAAACGCGTGAACAGGATAATCGCCACGCCAAATTCAATGATACCGCTTACAGCCTAGAGCCCAACCTCAAAGAAAGTCCGGGTGGTTTGCGTGATTTACATAGTATTTTATGGCTTGCACAAAGCCAACAATTGGGCAAAAGTTGGACAGAACTCGCAAAGAACAAGGTTATTAGCCTAGACGAGTTACGCCAAATAAAAAAACATGCACGCAACTTGCAAATGCTACGCATACGCCTACATTACCTTGCCAAGCGTCGTGAAGACAGGTTGCTGTTTGATTTTCAAAATGAGCTTGCAGAGAATCTTGGCTTTAAAAATACGCCACGCAAACGCGCAAGCGAACAGCTCATGCAGAGCTACTATTACAGCGCTAGATACATTAGTTTAATCAATGAAATTTTGCTTAAATCCTTAACTGAAAACTTATCTCAAAACCAGACAACTACAAGCATTAATGCACGGTTTGAATCTCGTAATCGGTTAATTGAGGCCAAGTCTAACGATTTGTTTGAGCGGTTTCCTAGCGCTATTTTGGAATGTTTTTTGTTGCTTCAGCAGCACGCAGAACTAGATGGATTGGGGCCAAAACTGCTTAGGCAGCTTCAGTTCGCAAAAAAATTGGTGACGAAAGCATTTCGTGAATCACCGGATAATAAAATATTGTTCTTAAGCATTTTGTCCCAGCCCAACGGCGTAAACCACTCGTTGCGCCGAATGAATCGATACGGAATTTTAGGTGAATACATTCCTGCATTTGGAAAAATTATCGGGCAAATGCAGCATGATTTGTTTCATGTTTATACCGTGGATGAACACATCCTAAACGTGCTTGCTAACTTGCGTCGATTTGCAAAACCAGAACTCAAACACGAGTTCCCGCTTTGCACACAGTTGTTTTCGAGCTTCGAAAAACCTCACCTACTCTACCTCGCCGCAATATTCCATGACATTGCTAAAGGTCGTGGTGGTGATCACTCCACGCTGGGGGCAGTCGATGCCAGAAAGTTTTGTAACTTGCATAACTTACCCAAGCAAGACACGCAACTGGTCAGTTGGCTTGTCGACGCACACCTGCAACTGTCTAAAACCGCACAAAAGTCCGACTTATCTGATCCTGCCGTGATTGAACAGTTTGCACATTTTGTCAAAAATGAAACACGGCTAGCAGCCTTGTATTTACTCACGGTTGCAGATATTCGGGGCACAAGCCCGATTGTTTGGAATGCATGGAAAGCCCGACTTTTAGAGAGTTTATTTTTGCAAACGCGTCGCGTATTGAATGACCCTTCATTTAGCGTGAAGCAAGCAATTGCAATCCGGCAAAAGGAAGCTGCGGACAAGCTCAGTAATTATGGTTTACAGCAACAGTCCTATCAAACGCTGTGGGAGAACGTCGGTGAAGCCTATTTTACCCGCTTTGATAGCGATGAAATTGCATGGCAAAGTCGTTTACTTACTCCCCACGCGTACACAGAAGCCTCGATTGTACGCGCACGCTTAAGTCCAGATGGCGATGGCATTCAAGTGATGATCTATACCCGCGATCACGATGACTTATTTGCACGAATCTGCAACTTCTTTGACCGTATCGCCTACAATATTGGACAGGCTAAAATTTACACGACCAATCACGGCTACGCTCTAAATACTTTTATCGTGCTAGATAGTTCAGGAAAATCAGTTAGTTACAGTGGATTATTAAAGCATATTGAAACTGAATTAACCACGCAGATTGCCCTCTCTTCGCCACTAGAGGCGCCACTGCAAGGGCGGCTAAATCGACAGGTCAAGCACATGCCGTTTGCCACGCAAATTAAGATTTCTGCCGAGCCGCAGGGTAACAATCATGCGCTCGATATCATTACCGGAGACCGGCCTGGTCTCCTTGCGCAAATAGCATCTATATTTTTGCGGCACGGCATAGATTTGCATAATGCAAAAATCAACACATTAGGCAATCGTGCTGAAGACAGTTTTTTGGTTTCAGCCAAGCATAATCAACCTCTCAGTTCTGCGCAGATTGACATGCTAAAAGATGAGTTGGCGAAACTCTAGTTAAATCATAAATTAACTAAACTGATAATGCTTTCGCAGCGCTTTTTTCACATCCCAAATACAGGATAGCCCCGCAGGAAACGTTACCAAGTCGCCAACACCAAAACTTACTGGCGTACCGCCATTTTTTGGTGTTACGGTGACTTCACCTTCTAAGATATAGGCAATTTCCTGAGAGTTGTAGCTCCACGGAAAAGTGGAAACTTCTTTGGACCACGTTGGCCAATTACTCACGCCCATTGCTGCAAGTTTAGCTGCATCTGGCTTTTCTACTGTTATTTCCATCATGCGCTCCTTTTTTAAAACAAAAAGCCCAGCAGTTGCCGGGCCTTTATTCTATTCCTAATACATAAAAAATGTAATTATGAATGTTTGTAGTGTTTTTTAAGTTGCTTTACAACTTCCCAATTGCTTTTTAAACCCTTTGGAAACACCACGAAATCACCTGCTTTTACAACGACCTTTTCGCCGCCTTCTGGATAAACGTGAAACTCACCTTCCAGCACGTAAGCGCTTTCTGTAGCATTGTCAAAGTTAAGGGGGAATTTAGATGGTGCGCAATCCCAGATAGACCAGCTGGCAACGCCGAGTTCTTTAAGTTTTTCTTGTGATGGATTGTGATCAATAACGATTTGGCTCATATGGAATCCTTAAAATTAAAATAAAAATGCTGCCAGGAGCAGCATTAAAAAACTGGCGGAAGAGGTGAGATTCGAACTCACGGTGGGCGTGAACCCACGACAGTTTTCAAGACTGTAGCATTAAACCGCTCTGCCACTCTTCCGAATTAAAACAATTTTGTTACTTTTTGACCATAACTGAATACAGTCTTGAAGACTGCAGCATGCACAATTTAAAACCTTGCGCTCTGCTACTCTTCCTCGAGAAGGCGGCATTATAGCAAACAATTAATCGTCTTGAATATCTTGGTTAGGAAAAAGTATGTCAGTAAAGCCAAATTTACGTAAATCGGCGATACGCATGGGGTACAAAATACCATCAAGATGGTCGCATTCGTGCTGTACTACGCGAGCGTGGAAGTCACTAACAAGACGATCTATCGGGTTACCAAACTGATCGAAACCTTTGTAATGAAGCCGCAAATAGCGCGGCACAACGCCGCGCATACCGGGTACTGATAGGCAACCTTCCCAACCCTCTTCCATTTCATCGCCTATTACCGATAGTGCTGGATTCACCAAAACCGTGTAAGGCACTTGCTCTGCATCTGGATAACGTGGATTTTTAGTCACGCCAAAAATCACTACACGCAAACTGACGCCTATTTGTGGTGCGGCAATGCCAGCGCCGTTCATTGCTTCCATCGTATCGTGCATATCCTCAATCAACCTATGCAATTCCGGTGTATCAAACTGCGTTACGGGTTGTGCTTTTTCTAGCAATAGCGGGTCACCCATGCGTAAAACAGTTCTAATCGCCATAATTAGTCTTCTTGATAAAGCTTTACTGTTTCTTCAATCATCGCGCGGATTTTTTGCATCGTTGTATCCAGCTTTACCATCATCGCCTCGTAACGAATGCCTTGCGCACTGTCACCACGTCCTGCTGCTTGGTTTGCAATTGGGCATAGAGCCGCATAACTAAGCCCAAGTTCTCTCGCCAGCGCAGCTTCTGGCATGCCCGTCATGCCGACTATAGTTGCACCATCCCGCTCATAGCGATTAATCTCTGCTGCAGTTTCTAGCCTTGGGCCTTGCACGCAGGCGTACACTCCACCGTCATGAAGCGTTTGATTAATATTGCTTGCGGCCGTTTTACACAAGTCACGCAATCCGCTGGAGTAAGGCTCAGTGAAATCAATATGCATTACAGGAAGCTCAATGCCGTCATGGTAAGTGTTGTTGCGACCGTGAGTGTAATCAATGATTTGATTCGGCAAAACAATATCGCCGGCGGTAAGTTCTTTAGAAATGCTACCTACAGTTGCTATTGCAAGTAAACTTTTAACCCCAGCATCTTGTAACGCCCAGATATTGGCGCGGTAATTCACCGCATGTGGTGGAATTGTATGACCGCCGCCATGCCGTGCTAAGAATACCACTTCGCGTCCTGCCAGTTCGCCAAAAACCAGCGGCTGAGAAGCATCACCATAAGGCGTGCGTGCAATTTGCCGCCGCGTAATTTTTAGGCCTTCAAATTGCGTGAGCCCTGTGCCGCCTATGATTCCAAACATAACTCTCCAAACATATTTTTATCTCAATTTTCTGGTTATTGTAACGCATATGATGGCGACTGCTGTAGGTTCTAGGCAATTTATGGCATACTTCTTCCTATGGTTACAAATCCCAATACAATCAATGTGGATACACTAAACCCCGATGCAATAGATGCGGTCGAGGATACTTTAGCTTACACGCAGCAACATTATGAAAACTTTCCCGTGGCTTCGTTTGTGTTGCCAAGAAATTTACGTCACCCTATTTCGCTTATTTACACCTTTGCGCGCCAAGCGGATGATTTTGCCGACGAAGGTGAGCACAAGCCGGAAAAAAGATTGGCGATGTTGCAAGGCTTCCGATCGCAACTCGATTTAATTCAGAATAACCAACCCATCAAGTCACGTTTTTTTAGCGACTTTCAAGACATGGTGGTGAAGTACAATCTGCCTTTAACCCCTTTTTATGATTTGTTAGACGCATTCAGTCAGGACGTGACTAAGACGCGCTATGCGAATTTTTATGAGCTTCTGGATTACTGCAGACGTTCAGCCAACCCCATAGGCGCCTTATTGCTGCATTTATTTGGTAAAGCTACACACGAGAACCTGATTTATTCCAACAAGGTGTGTACTGCATTGCAACTCATTAATTTTTATCAGGACGTTGCAATTGATTTTGATGACTCTCTAAGTAAAAGTCGTATTTATTTATGTCAGGACGAAATGGAGCAATTTGGCGTGACAGAAGCACAAATTGCCAGCCATCATGTCAATAGCCATTGGGAAAAGTTCATGCTTTTCAATATTGACCGCGCAGAAGCGATGCTTAAAGAAGGAAAACCGCTTGAACACATCCTACCTGGGCGCATTGGTCTGGAAATGCGCATGATTATTGGTGGTGGCGAGCAGGTGTTGTATAAACTTAGAAGCGTACAAGGCGACATCTTCAAGCATCGCCCCACACTTCAAGCTTGGGATTGGCCGCTGATTTTACTCAAGGCGTTGCTCAGATAACCACATGACGCCGCAGCAATACTGCAAACAAAAAGCCGCACAAAGCGGATCTAGCTTCACTGTCAGCTTTATTTTTCTGCCCAAAGATAAGCGCGAGGCAATGACGGCGCTCTATGCATTTTGCCGAGAGGTAGATGATGTGGTGGATGAATGCAGTGACTATAATGTTGCTCAAGTAAAACTTAATTGGTGGAAAAATGAAATTGCCAATTTATACACCAATGTGCCACAACACCCAGTCAGCAAAGCCTTGCAACCCGCTGTAGTTCAGTTTCACCTCGCTCAGGAGCATTTTCTTGAGATTATCGACGGCATGGAAATGGATATCAAGTTTAACCGCTACGAAGATTTTAAACAGCTACAACTTTACTGCTATCGCGTTGCCAGCTGTGTTGGGTTGCTTGCCGCACAGATTTTTGGCTTTAAAAATCGCAAAACGCTTAAATACGCGCACGACTTAGGCATGGCGTTTCAGCTTACCAACATTATTCGCGATGTGGGTGAAGATGCTCGCAGAGGGCGTATTTATTTGCCTCTAGACGAATTGAGAAAAGCCAAAGTTACCGAAGAAGATATTATAAAAGGTCGCGAAACAGCCGAAGTGAAAGAGCTCATGGAGTATCAAATAGAACGCGCAGAAAGCTTTTACGACAAAGCACTGAACGAACTACCTCTAGAGGACGCTAAAGAGCAGCGCGCTGGCTTGATAATGGCGGCGATTTATCGCACTTTATTGCGCGAAATTAAAGCAGATGGCGCAGAAAAAGTATTGAATCACAAAATTGCTATCCCTCCTTTTAGAAAATTAATCTTGGCAGCAAAAACATTCTTCAAATATGGCTAAAGCACTTAATGTTGCAATAATCGGTGGTGGGATTGCAGGTCTGGCAGCCGCATCTAGCTTGGCTGGGCGCGGCATTAAATCCACCCTGTTTGAAGCAGGTTCACAATTAGGCGGTCGTGCGCGAAGTGTCGCGGTTGAGTTCAACAGTCAGGTCACCCAACTCGATAATGGCCAACACATTCTATTGGGCGCTTATCATGAAACACTAACTTTGCTGAAAAAGGTCGACGTGCAAGAAGAACAAGCATTCATGCGGATTCCCTTGATGCTTGATGTAGTAGCGCCAAATGGCAAGCGCGCATTCAAGCTTAACATGCCACGTTTTCTGCCCTTCCCGCTTAATCAGTTAGTTGGTTTTTTATGCTGCACGGGACTCTCTATTTTCGAGCGGATTTCAGTCATTAAATTCATGCTTCGCTTAAAGCAATCTGATTACAAGATTAACGCTGACGAATCGCTCAATATCTTTTTGTTGAAACAATCACAATCCACGCAAACCATTAAACTGCTGTGGGAGCCGCTGTGCTTATCTGCGCTGAATACGCCGCTGCATTTGGCGAGTAGTCGTGTGTTTTTGAATGTGCTGCGTGATGCTTTTAGCGATAGTAGTTCCAATAGCGATATTTTGTTACCAAAAGCGGATTTATCGAAAATTTTAGCGCAACCAATGGCACGCTATATTCAATCCAAGCAAAACCAGATACTCACCGGCTGCCGTGTTAAAGGGATTAAGCCTACCGACCAAGGTTATACCGTCATCACCAAAGATGGCAAGTTCGAGTTTAGCCATGTGATTATCGCCACCTCGACGGCACGCTTTAAAAACATTGTCAGCGGTTTGCCAAAACTTAAAAATGTTGGTGACATCACTGAAAATTATGAATACCAACCCATTGTTACCGTTTACCTGCAATACGCAAACAATGTAACGCTTGCTAAACCAATGATAGGGCTTACTGGCACCATTAGCCAATGGGTGTTCGATCGCGGAATTTTATGCGGTCAACCAGGTTTAATGGCAGTGATTATCAGCGCCGAAGGCAAACATATGGCACTTACGCAAGAGGCGCTTGCACTTAAGGTGGCAAAAGAGTTGAACGAGGCCTTCCCGGTACTCAAAAAACCGCTCTGGCATCAGGTTATTGCCGAAAAACGTGCGACATTTACCTGCAAGGTGAATTTGCCAAGGCCTGCTAATAGCACCCTTTACCCCAATTTGCTTATTGCAGGCGATTACACTTATGCCGATTACCCGGCAACCATAGAGGGTGCGGTACGTAGCGGCCTTAATGCAGCAAACCTTATTTAATTATTATTCTATTTAAGTATTACTTCCGGGAATTCACATGAACGCAAACTTACAAGATTTTCTCATCCATTGGGCGATTATGAGCCTCTCTTTATGGGTCGCCAGCTACCTGTTTAAAGGCATCAAATTTTCCAACAAATCGTCTTTGCTCATCTCCGCGCTCGTGCTGGGCTTTGTCAATGCCGTGTTACGCCCCATTCTGCTTGTGCTCACGCTGCCGCTCACATTGGTGACATTGGGGTTATTCGCATTGGTGCTCAATGCCCTGATGATTATGCTGGTCGCCAAAGTCGTTAATGGCTTTAAACTTTCAGGATTTTGGACAGCGTTTTTCGTAGGTATTTTTATCGCGCTATTTAGCTTATTTATTGAGTACTTCTTGCCGAGTCAAGGCGTAGTGATTATGAATAGCGGGAATACAATTTCCGTTTAAAAATCTCTCACTTTTTTCAGCGCTTGCTCCAAACGCTCCACGGCAATTACTTCCATGCCTTCAACTTTGCCTTTTGGCGCATTCGCTTTAGGTATAATCGCTTTGGTGAACCCCAGCTTTGCAGCTTCTTTTAAGCGCATTTGCCCGCCCTGTACCGGACGAACCTCACCCGCTAAACCAACCTCACCAAATACAATAAGTTTAGGTTCTAATGGCTTGTTTTTAAATGAAGAAACAATAGATAACAACACTGCTAAATCAGTCGCAGGCTCGCTGATTTTAACGCCACCCACCGCATTGATAAACACATCTTGGTCAAAACACGCCACGCCAGCATGTCTGTGCAACACGGCAAGCAACATGGCAATACGGTTTTGCTCTAAACCAACCGATAATCTTTTAGGGTTTGGCGCATGGCTTGCATCTACCAATGCCTGAATTTCAATCAACAATGGTCGTGTGCCTTCCATCGTCACGGTGATGCAACTACCTGCCACTTGTGTTTCATGATGCGATAAAAACAGTGCGGAAGGATTAGAAACTTCGCGCAAGCCCTTTTCTGTCATGGCGAACACGCCAAGCTCGTTGACTGCGCCAAAACGGTTTTTGAAAGCGCGAATGAGCCTAAAACTCGAGTTCTGGTCACCTTCAAAATACAGTACCGTATCCACGATGTGTTCCAGCACTCGTGGCCCTGCCAGCGAACCTTCTTTAGTCACATGGCCGACCAATATCACTGTAATGCCCAATTGCTTGGCAAGGCGCGTAAGCTGGGCTGAGCACTCGCGAACCTGCGCGACCGAGCCCGGTGCAGATTGTAGAGCCTCAGAATAGACGGTTTGAATCGAGTCGATAACCGCAATATTGGGTTTATGGCTTTGCAGTGTGGCAAGAATCTTCTCAAGATTGATTTCTGCCAGCAAATCAAGTTGACTTGCATCCAACCCCAAGCGTTTGGCACGCATGGCGATTTGCTGCGGCGATTCTTCACCGCTAACATAAATCGCTTGTTTGGATTTGCCCAAATGACACAACACTTGTAGTAACAATGTTGATTTACCGATGCCCGGGTCACCGCCAATTAAAATCACACCGCCTTCCACCAAGCCACCGCCGAGCACGCGATCAAACTCGGCTATCCCTGTGGGCTGTCGCTCGATGTCTGCGGCCTCCACAGCGCTTAATTTTTGCAAAGTAGCACTTGCGGTTAAGCCATCGAATTTATTGGCATAGCGATTGGTACTGACGGTCTCAGCGACACTTTCTACCAGCGTGTTCCACGCCATACAACTTGGGCATTGGCCTTGCCATTTAGGCTCGGATGCGCCGCATTCGGTGCAAACGTAGATACTTTTGGCTTTCGCCATTAAGTAACCACTTTCATGGGCACGCGTCGTGATACGGCGCAAAGCAACTCATAGCCAACCGTATCACTCGCCTCTGCAACGGCATCAACCGGCACTAAATTACCCCACAACTCAACGGGCGCACCAATATTGGCTTCTGGCAAGTTAGTTAAATCGCAAAAAAGCATATCCATCGAGACGCGACCAAGTGTTTTGGTGAGCTTTCCGTTGACACCGATTGTGGTTCCATTTGGTGCGTGTCTTGGATAACCATCCGCGTAGCCGCAAGCCACAATACCAATGCGCGTTTTTTGTGTAGCGGTAAAGCGGTTACCGTAGCCCACACTATCGCCTTTTTCCAGCGATTGCACGGCAATAATTTCGCTGGTAAATTGCATCGCTGGGCTTAGGTCAAAATCGGCCGCTGGTGTGCCGCTGACGGGCGTTGCACCATAAAGCATAATGCCAGGCCTCACCCAGTCAGCGTGTGCCTCTTTATGGCGTAAAATAGCTGCGGAATTAGCTAGAGACATTGACTGCTGCAGCCCTTTTGTTGCATCTTGGAAGCGCTTTAAGGCCTCCGCAACACCAATATCCTCATCTGCGGTAGCAAAGTGCGTCATCAGCGTGATTTCAGCGACATTTTTGCAAATTTTTAAACGGTTAAACGCGCTTAAATATTCGCTTGGCGTAAATCCCAACCGATTCATGCCCGTGTTCATTTTCAGGTGAACATTCACCTTTCTGGCGAGTTTTGCGTGCTCCAGCATCTCGATTTGTGGCGCCGAATGCACAACGATTTCAACACCAAAACCTGCTGCAAGTTTTACTTCATCACTCCTAAACACACCCTCTAACAGCAAAATGGTTTGCTCAAAACCCGCTTCGCGTAAATCAATCGCCTCATTCAATCCCAGCACTGCAAAACCGTTCGTATCACTCAGTCCATGTGCAACATTGATTAGGCCATGACCATAACCATTGGCTTTGACGACTGCCATAACTTTAGCATTTGGCGCATGCCGTTTGACGACGCTGAGGTTATGCGCGAGTGCGCTGTGACAAATGGTAGCTTGAATGGGGCGCATACTTAATACTGGTCGGCGATATATCCCGCATTGGCAAAATTCTCAAAGCGCGTATGTTCGCCAATAAATGTGAGGCGTACGCGGCCAATCGGACCATTACGCTGTTTGCCAATGATAATTTCAGCAGTCCCTTTGTCGGTGCTGTCAGGGTTATACACTTCATCACGATAGATAAATAAAATTAAATCGGCGTCTTGCTCAATTGCGCCAGATTCACGCAAATCACTCATGACTGGGCGCTTATCAGGCCGCGTTTCCACGCTACGATTAAGCTGCGAGAGCGCAACCACAGGCACGTCCAGCTCTTTTGCCAAGGCTTTAAGCGAGCGAGAAATTTCTGAAATCTCCGTTGCACGATTCTCGCCCTGTCTGCCTGCAGGTGCTGCCATCAGTTGCAAGTAATCGACCACAATCAGGCCCAGCTTGCCGCATTGACGATGCAAGCGGCGCGCTCTGGCACGTACGTCAAAGCTACTTAAACCAGCGCCTTCATCAATAAAAATCGGCGCTTCATTCAGTTTACCCAAAGCGGTAGTAAGTTTTTCCCAATCTTCATCTTCCAAGCGTCCTGTTCGCATGCGGTGCTGGTCCAAGCGCCCCACGGAGCCTATCATCCGCATAGCAAGTTGGGTTGAAGCCATTTCCATAGAAAAAACAGCAACCGGTAAGCCGGTATCGAGCGCAACGTTTTCTGCAATATTGAGTGAAAACGCAGTTTTACCCATGGATGGCCGCCCAGCCACAATCACCAAATCACCTGGCTGCAGTCCAGATGTCATGGAATCTAAATCGGAAAACCCCGTAGGAATGCCGGTAACGTCGCTAGGGTTGTCGCGCGAAAACAGCATATCAATACGCTCAGCCACTTGGGGTAATAGCACTTTGATATCAGTAAAGCCCTGACTGCTACGTTTGCCACCTTCAGCAATCTCAAAAACTTTAGCTTCCGCCTCATCCAGCAATTGCTGCGCATCTCGCCCATTCGGACTGTAAGCACTTTCGGCAATGCTACTGCCCACCACTACTAGTTTACGCATCACTGCGCGCTCACGCACAATTTCAGCATAACGCCGAATATTAGCAGCTGTAGGTGTGTTTTGCGCTAATGCCCCCAAATATGCAATTCCGCCTATTTGTGTAAGTTCTGCGGTACTTTCCAGAGACTCTGCCACGGTGACAATATCCGCTGGTCGATTATGCTCAATCAGCTTTCCGATATGTTCAAAAATGGTTTTGTGATCATGCTGATAAAAGTCTTGCGCACTTAGGATATCGGCAATCTTGTCTAAGGCTTCGTTCTCTAGCAACAATCCGCCGAGCACTGATTGCTCAGCTTCGATAGAGTGTGGAGGAAGTTTTAGCGATTCTAATTGTTCGTCAGCCATGGCTAAGATTATAGCGTATCTGCCAAATAAAAAAGGCTACCGAAGTAGCCTTTTTTAATAGCGCTTTTTACTTAAGCTTCTGCAGCCACTGTGACGGTAATATCCACGACCACATCGTGATGCAATGCAACACTGATTGGGAAATCACCGATTGTTTTCAATGGGCCAGTAGGCATACGGATTTCTGATTTAACCACTTGGTGTCCTGCTGCAACTAAGCCTTCAGCAATGTCATGATTGGTCACAGAACCAAACAAACGGCCATCTACGCCAGCTTTTTGCGATACAGTTAACACAAAACCAGCAAGCTTCTCACCGCGAGATTTTGCAACTACTAAAATATCTGCTTGTTGTTTTTCTAACTCAGCACGACGTGCCGCAAATTCAGCTTTATTCGCCTCAGTTGCACGTTTTGCTTTGCCTTGTGGCACTAAAAAGTTACGGCCAAAGCCATCTTTTACCTTAACGATATCGCCAAGGTTGCCAAGATTTGCTACTTTTTCTAATAAAATTACTTGCATAGCGTTCTCCTCTTAGCCTGGGTGTTTATCGGTGTATGGTAACAAGGCCAAGAAACGTGCGCGTTTAACCGCTGCTGTTAATTGACGTTGGTATTTGGCTTTAGTGCCAGTCATCCGCGCTGGAATGATTTTTGCGTTTTCACTGATAAAATCTTTCAGCAAATCTACGTCTTTGTAATCCACTTCTTTAATGCCTTCTGCGCTGAAACGGCAGTAACGGCGGCGTTTATACATATCTCTTGCCATTTTAAACTCCTAAACTTTCAATCTGTTTTATATGTAGTACCAGCTGTGTGCTTTTTGCGCTACGTTTGGCTAAAAAACCAGAAACGTTAATATTGGCGCCAACCTGAATGTTACTTTTTGCCAAATCACCCATCGCGATTGCATGCACTTCACATTCTACTTTGCGCTTTAAGCCCGCTTCGATATTCTCTGAAACATGGCTTATCACAAAACTCAACAACGGTAACCCTGCTGGCGTGTAGCGTAGCGGTTCACAATTAATCACCTGCCCGCTCAACACCAACTTATTCACTGCTACTCTGCTACAACCTCTGCAACTGCTACTTCTGTCAAAACTGATTTAGATTTTTCTTCTTTCATCATCGGACTAGGTGCAGTCACGGCTGTTTTGGTGCCCATAGTTAAGTGGCGCAACACCGCATCGTTAAACTTAAAGCCATGCTCAAGCTCTTCTAGCACTGCTTGGTTGCACTCGATGTTCATCAGCACATAGTGTGCTTTGTGAATTTTTTGGATTGGATAAGCAAGCTGACGGCGACCCCAGTCTTCAAGACGGTGAATATTGCCACCACCTGCTGTAATCTGTGTGCGATAGCGCTCAATCATCGCAGGCACTTGCTCGCTTTGATCGGGATGCACGATAAATACTACTTCATAATGACGCATGAAATCTCCTTTTGGGTTAGTGCCACCTAACTCAATACCAGCCATTAATTGACTGTTCTGTAGTGTGGCAAGGTTGTAAAGCTGGCGCATTATAGCTAGAAAACGTTTATTAATCAAACGAATTCCGCAATTACTTCTATATGCTGTGAATGATATGGAAAAAAATGATGGCTACAATATCCTAGCCATGAGCATATGAAAAACGCGCTGAATATTATTAAAAAACTGATAAACGACTTAAAATTACTTAACGTTATTGCAGGCGAGTTTAAATACGCTCAATTTGTGGCCGACAATGTCTGCATTTGCAATTTGCAGTAAAGTACTAATAAATGAAATTTTAATTACTGTAAGGCTTTTGAGTCGATCCTGACTAACATCAAGTTTAATCCAATAAGCAAATTTTAAAAATAGGCATTTTTTACAGCGTATGCTCAAATTTACATATAAAGCCTTAAAAAAAGGTGTTTTTAACAGATACATTTTTTTCTGCCTATTGCTGGCAAGTGTGTTTTTGGCCGGTGTATATGCAAACAGCAAGATTTTTGCACCAGATTTGCATCGTCTCTATATGGAATCGATGAAGGTGACAGATCAGCCGCCCGTGATATTCATACACGGCGTTTTGGGTAGTCGCTTAAAAGATACTCGAACAAAAGAAGATGTTTGGCCTGGCGCGATAAGCCGCCTGCTAAGTCATGATTATTCAGATGCCGCATATGAAATCGATTCAAACACGCTAGAACCCAAGCCAAGCGATTTGGTCTCGTATGATATTTTTGACGGGGCTGCGGGCAAAGATTTTTATGGAGAAATTGTTCATACTTTATCTGAAATTGGCGGCTACAAGCTGCATAAAGTGGGTGAGAAAGTTGACCCTAAACAAAAGAACTATTATGTTTTTCTATATGACTGGCGGCAAGACAATGTAAAAACTGCGGCACAACTTGCTGACTTCATAGAACAAATTAAACTGGATTACCATAATCCAAAACTTAGGGTCGATATTGTTGCGCACAGCATGGGCGGCTTAATCGCACGTTACTATATTCGCTACGGCAAAGAAGATGTCATCAATGATAATGAGTTTGGAGAAAAAGTTACCATGTATGGCGCATCATGCGTCAGGCGTGTCATTTTACTCGGCACGCCAAACTTAGGTTCCATCAGATCGCTCAACCTTTTTATTACAGGACTTGATATTGGTATCAACCAGATTGGCACTGAAACACTGGCCAGCATGCCAAGCTTGTATCAATTATTTCCCCACTCTCTTAATAATTGGATAGTAACCAGTGATGGCACGCCGCTAGATCGAGACTTGTTTGATGTGGAAATTTGGCGACGATTTGAGTGGTCCATATTCGATCCTAAAGTCAGGCAGAGAATTTTAGCAAAATATGAGAATAAAGCAGAAGGTGAAGCGCACCTAGCCACTTTTGAAAAGTATTTTGAAAAAAATCTAGAGCGCGCAAGGCGTTTTGTATGGTCTTTAAGCGTTGCCACACCCATGCCAGAACCCAAACTTGTGGTGTTTGGCGGGGGTTGCACGTTAACTCCTGCACGGTTATTGGTAGAAGAAGTGAATGGCGAATCTGTAATTAGAATGAACCCGAGCGAAGTCACTCAGCCAGTCAAAGGGGTTGATTATGATGCGCTCTTATTAGAGCCAGGTGATGGCTCGGTGACAAAGGCTTCTCTTTTAGGCCGCAATGTGCTTGATCCTAGTGTACAGCGGCATCGATTTATTCATTTGCCAATTGAGCAATCATTTTTCCTCTGCGAATCGCATGAGAGCTTAACTGGCAACCTTAACTTTCAAGACAATCTACTCAATACCCTGCTTTCTAGAGATGCTGTGCAGTAAAAAAGGAATGAACATGCAAGCTAATTACAGACCATCACAAAAGTTTTTTTTAACTATTAGCGTTTTAACATACTGCTCTGATATCGGCTTATGCACATGGCTGGCCAATATCTTAAGCAAAACTGGACTGCAGAAGACCGTGAATATTTTTATTATGCCGATCAAGGTTCGCGCCTTGTACCTTACAAATATTTTTTGCATTTAGAACAAGCCAACCAAGCTAAACTTTTTCGTAGCGATGAAAATATGCTGCGATTTGGTGCAATTCCTGCGCAAAAAAGCAAAGCCAATCCTGATGGTTTTCCGATTGGTTTTTCGCGCAACAAAGATAAAATGGGCTTAACTTGCGCTGCTTGCCATACGCAGCAAATAAACTACCAAAACACAACAACCATGATTGATGGCGGACAAACTTTTTTTGATTTGCAAAAATTTTTAGCTGAGATGACTTTGTCCATGAAAGCCACCTTAGAAAATGAGAATAAATTCAACCGCTTTCAAGCGAATGTGCTGGGAAAACAAGCGAGTCCAAAAGCCAAGGCTGATTTAAAGAAATCATTAAAAAAAGAGTATGAGAAGCGAGTTATCTACGCAAAAGAAAACCAAACAGATGTGCATTATGGCTATGGTCGTTTAGATGCGTTTGGCGCCATTTTAAACCGTGCCTTGGTTGCTACAGGCGCAGAGAACAATACTAACCCACCTAATGCGCCTACGAGCTACCCATATTTATGGGATACGCCACAACATGATTATGTAGAATGGAACGGTGCGCAGTCCAATTCTAATATTGGTGCGTTCGCACGCAATATCGGTGAAGTGATTGGAGTGTTTGGCGATGTCACGCCGCAAACTCAACATTGGTTTGGCTTTATTGATGGCGGTTATCCATCCTCAATTCAGGCTGCAGAATTACGCAAATTAGAAAAAATCGTTAGCAAATTGCATTCGCCGCAATGGCCAGCTTACTTTCCAAAAGTGGATACCAACCTCGCGCAAAAAGGCCGCAAACTATATGAGCAGCATTGCATGGAGTGCCATGTGGATATTAATCGCACTGATCCAAAACGCATGATACAAGTGCGCATGAGCACTTTGGATGAAATTAAAACCGATCCCATGATGGCGAAAAATGCCATTTTAAATACAGGCAAATCGGGCAAGCTTGAAGGTCAGCCACGTTATTACGTGGCGGGTGATCCATTGCCAAGAGTTGCGCCCGCCATTGATATTGCCAACAATGTGATGGTGGGTGTGATTAAAAACAACCCCATCCAAGCCTATTTGGCGGGTAAAGACGCCAGTAGTTTTGGGCATGGCGATGAAATTCATCCGCCTAAGTATGTCGATGGAAAAATAATTACCGCAGGCCAAGAAGTCTCGCAAAAGGCATTGCTTGCATATAAAGCGCGTCCACTTAATGGCGTTTGGACAAGCGCACCATTTTTACACAATGGCTCGGTGCCTAATTTATATCAATTGTTGCTACCGGCAAAAGACCGCGTGAAGCAATTTAACTTAGGCTCATTGGCTTTTGACCCCAAACAAGTAGGCTTTGACATGACGCCAGATAAAGAAAGTTTTTTATTTGACACCACATTGCCGGGTAATAGTAACGCTGGGCATGAATATGGCACAGGCGCTGGCTATAGCAAATTGCCTATGCTGACCGAGCAAGAGCGTTGGGCATTAATTGAATACTTAAAAACTCTATAAACACCAAAAAAATATAAGGCATACGGGATGACAGAAGACATCGCAATGAGCAAAAGTGCTTGGAAAAAAGCCTTTTCGTTTAAAGCCAATTTCCAGTCTATCTACCAGCGTCGTGCAAGCAATTTTGCCCCGATTGATGGTATTCGTGCCCTGTCCATTATTTTAGTATTGGTATATCACACTTTTTTGGTCTATGACATTGCTAACCCCAATGAAACTGTTGCCAGCATCATGGCGCATTTGGGCGGTGCTTGGACTTGGGCTTGGAATGGTGACAAAGGCGTAGATGTGTTTTTTGTGATGAGTGGATTTTTAATCTCAGGCATTTTGCTCAAACAATACAGCAAAGAAGGTCACTTAAACCTTAAAAACTTTTACATTCGCCGCTATTTGCGCCTTACCCCCGCGTATTATTTTATGCTCACGGTATATTGGCTACTCTCGGCCAATAATAGCAATAACATTTGGGCGAATTATTTGTATGTGAGCAACTTTCTACCCTACGAAAATCAGGCGGCAGGCTGGACATGGAGCTTGGCCGTTGAAGAGCAGTTTTATTTTATTTACCCCTTAATTTTAATGGTGGTTTTAAAGTGGACCAAGCATCTCGGGGCTGTCTTGCTTGGCCTCTTGGTCGCCTCAATCGCTGTAAACACGGCAATAGTGTTGAATGACCCGCTCCTACGCACAACACCAAGCAGTGTGATTTATAACTATGGCGATTTTTACCACCATTTTTTTACGATGCTTTACGATGATTTATATACGCGTTTTGGCGGCTTGGTGGTGGGCTGTTTAGCGGCTTTTGCGATGCACTACCATAAAGAAAAACTCACCCAAGTTGCAAACTCCTCTTTCGGTGTGATGATGACCATTTTTGGCGTGAGCTTAATTGTCTTTTTTATGGCGTTTCCAGTGTTTTCGCATGAATATGACGCCAACCAAACCATGCATATTTTGTATTATATTTTTAACCATACTTTGTTTGCGGCGGGTGTAGGTATTTTAATTATTTCCATGCTATTACAGCAGCATCGCATTGCCGACCTGTTTAGATGGTTTTTTTCGTTACCCTTTTGGTTTCCAATCGCCAGCTTATCCTACTCACTCTATTTGATACATTTGGTGGTGATGGTAATTGTCATACCTGCCATTTTGCATCTCACCATGACGATGCCAGAGACTTACCCATGGTCGATGGGGCAAATATTATTGTATGGGTTTATCGTGAGCTCGATACTCAGCATGATAATTGCCGCGCTGATGTATCTGTTTATTGAGAAACCTATTATGAACTTAAGGCGGTAACCCCCATGCGCTTACTAAAAAAAATAGGATTGATATTGCTGGTGCTACTATTGCTATTAGTGGCTTTTATCGCCTATCACATGCAAATCCATACGGCAGTCACGTCAAAAGAAATGGTACCAGCCAATGAATCTACCGATATTAAAGTAGCAGCGCAAAGTGCTGTGGGTATCGTACAGGCACTTAAAACAACTTATGCAGCACGCGGCGTTCATGCCAAAGGTCATGCCTGTGTTAAAGCTTATTTTACGGTCAATCCTGCCATCGATTCGCAATTACGTTTTGGCGTTTTTGCAACCCCAGGCAAGCAATATCAATCGTGGATACGATTTTCAAATAGTGGTTCCAATATGGCTAATGCGGATGACCGCGCGAAAGATGCGCGCGGCATGGCGATTAAAGTGCTGAACGTGGGGCAGAATTTAAATGGTGGTGATACACAAGAATTTATCGCTCACAATAGCCCTGCTTTTTTTGTGACGAGCGTGAATGATTACAATAAGTTTGTAGCGACCAAGGGCGACCCTTCCTATTTTGTGCAAGGCTACAACCCCTTTAAATGGCGCCTAAGAGAGTTATGGCAATTGGTGACGGCTTATGCCCCACCACCAAAAAGCCCATTATGGACAGAGTATTTTAGCAATACCGCGTATAAATTAGGCCCACATAATATTAAATTTAAAATACGGTCTTGTGCCGAACATTCGAAGATTCAAGCAGATGCCTCGCAAGACCCTGACTTTTTAAAACACACACTGGCAAAAGAGTTAGCAGATAAAAACGCCTGCATGCAGCTTATGGTGCAAGTGCAAGACACCAGCAAAATGATGCCGATTGAAGATGCTACCGTATTGTGGAAAGAGACTGAAGCGCCCTTTTTACCTGTTGCAACGCTGGATATTATTCAGCAAACCTTTGATACGCCAAAACAACAGCAGTTTTGTGAGGATTTGTCGTTTAATCCATGGAACGCACTTGCAGCGCACCAGCCTGTAGGAGCGTTAAACAGAGCTAGAAAGTTTGTATATGCGGCGAGTTCAGAGTTTCGTCACAAAGAAAATAACACCCAAGTTCCACAAAATTTAGCTTGGTAATTTAAAGCTCTTTATTACTTGTTAATTGTTTAAATCTTAAATGTATGTTTTGAAAGATGAATCTCGCGCAGAAAACAGCCCAACCCTACAATTAAGCTCAGCATTGTCAAAATAAACAGCTGTGAAACAAACCAGGATGAATCCCACCTTGCCGCTGAGCCCAAAAACAACATACCAATCACCACAGAAACCAACAACAAGGATAAAGTGCAGAGTGTAATCGCCCGATGCACCCAATTGGCACGACATGAGAGAATCTCCAACTCCTGCTGGCGCTTGACGACGGATTGAGCTGAGTCGCATTGCTCGCTAAGCTGGCGAAATCTATCCACCACACGCCCCAAACGCCCTGTAAGTACACCCAGTAATGCGCTTACGCCCATCAATAAAAATACTGGCGCAATCGCAAGCTGTATAACTTCGGATGCGGCAGTTACGCTGTGTATAGTGCTTTGCATGGTTAAATCCCTTTAAATTAACTGATGTCGTAAGAGGCTTATGGATATTGGCTTGCAGGGCAATGGTTTTTTGAAAATTATACAATTAAAACTTTATTCTTTTAAATCAGGTAACTCTGCGCCATAAAACTTAGTTTTTAGCTTTTTCAATTGATCACGGAAATCCGCAGCTTTCTCAAACTCTAGATTTTTAGCTGCATCATGCATAGATTTTTCCAGCTTTTTCATCGCTTTTAAAATATCTTTTTCGCTCAAGCTTTCAAATTTAGCCTGATCTTGGGCAGATTTACGTTCACGCGCGGCATCGTCCTTATCGTATACGCCGTCAATCATGTCTTTTACCCGCTTCACAATACCTTTGGGTGTGATGCCATGCGCCTCATTAAAAGCCATTTGCACGCTTCTGCGACGGTTTGTCTCATCAATCGCCAGCTTCATGCTGCGAGTAACGCTGTTCGCATAAAAAATCACTTTGCCATTAAGGTTTCGTGCCGCACGCCCTGCAGTTTGAATCAAGCTGCGCTCACTGCGCAGAAAGCCCTCTTTATCTGCATCCAACACAGCGACTAACGATACCTCGGGAATATCCAAACCTTCGCGCAGTAAATTAATGCCGACCAACACATCAAACTCTCCCAAACGTAAATCTCGGATTATTTCAACGCGCTCAACGGTATCCACATCACTATGCAAATAGCGTACTTTTACACCATGCTCGCTTAAATAATCCGTCAAATCCTCTGCCATTCTTTTGGTTAGTGTTGTGGCAAGCACACGCTCACCCACCTCCACACGCAGTTTAATTTCAGAAAGCAGATCATCCACTTGGGTATCGGCGGGTTTCACCGTAATTGCAGGGTCTATTAATCCCGTAGGTCGGGCGATCATCTCGACCACTTGCTGCTGATGCGTTTTCTCATAGTCAGCTGGCGTAGCCGAAATAAAGACGGTTTGCCGCATAATACGCTCAAACTCTTCAAATTTTAGTGGCCGATTATCCAAAGCAGAAGGCAGACGCCAGCCGTAATCCACCAAATTAGTTTTGCGCGACCAGTCACCTTTGTACATACCGCCGATTTGCGGCACGGTCACATGACTTTCGTCGATAATCATCAATGCGTTATCGGGTAAATAATCAATCAGAGTGGGTGGAGGGTCGCCTGGCAAGCGTCCAGATAAGTGACGTGAATAGTTTTCAATACCCTTGCAAAATCCGATTTCATTGAGCATTTCAAGATCGAAACGTGTGCGCTGCTCAATACGTTGCGCTTCAACCAGCTTGTTTTCTTTGATGTAATACGCCACTCGGTCGCGCAGCTCAGCTTTTATCGTTTCAATGGCTCGAATCGTCGTGTCACGCGTTGTTACATAATGACTTGAAGGATATATCGTAAATCTTTGAATTTTATTAAATATTTGTCCTGTTAGTGGGTCAAATAAAGTAATTGACTCCACCTCATCATCAAACAAACTCACGCGTACCGCAGTCTCGTTGTTTTCTGCTGGAAAGATATCAATGACATCGCCACGCACCCTAAAATTACCACGGCTAAAATCGAAATCATTACGCTGATATTGCATACCAATTAAACGCTGTATGGCATCACGCTGAGGCATCTTATCGCCCTGCCGAAGGTGGAGCACCATACCATGATAATCTACAGGGTCACCAATGCCATAAATTGCCGACACGCTAGCCACGATAATACTGTCTTCACGCTCTAAAAGTGCTTTAGTCGCCGAGAGGCGCATCTGCTCTATATGTTCGTTGATGCTCGAGTCTTTCTCGATAAACAAATCACGTGAAGGCACATAGGCCTCGGGTTGGTAGTAATCGTAATAACTAACGAAATACTCAACAGAATTATTCGGAAAAAACTCGCGAAACTCGCTATAAAGCTGGGCCGCTAATGTTTTATTTGGCGCCATTACAATCGCCGGTCGCCCTAACCTGGCTATCACATTGGCCATCGTATAGGTTTTGCCTGAGCCCGTAACACCAAGCAGCGTTTGAAACTGCATGCCCTGCTCAATCCCTTTTGTAAGTTTGTCGATAGCCTGCGGCTGATCACCGGCCGGCTGGAATGGCTGATAAAGCTGATACTTGCTATTAGGAAAATTTACGAACACGATAGATAACACCTTGTGAGCAATCGAGAATTTTAACAGGCTTTACCCATTATATTGAAGGTCAATTACATACATTCATGACAAACTGAGAACTTTGCTTTAAAGTCAGAGTCATTGCTTAAAGTTAAAATAATCTATTAAAAGGCCAATCATGCGAGCACTATTAGTAACAGCGACGTTGTTATCTGCCACTGCCCCAGTTTTAGCTTATGATAAACAGGCGTTAATTGAGTCATATTTCAGTGTTGTAATGATACGAGGATACAATGAAACCGGTGGTTTGGCATATGGTTCTGGCGTGGTTGTCGGCAAAGATAAAGTAGTTACTAATTGCCACGTGTTGCGCACTACAAAGCAACCCTGGATAGCACGTGGTGAAGACTCTTATGTTATTGATACCGTAAAAGCAGATGCTTGGCATGATTTGTGTCTGGTGACTTCTAAAAACCTGCCTTTCAAACCTGCTAAGCTTGGTAAAAGCACCAACCTTAAGCGTGGGCAGGAGGTTGCGGGCATAGGCCACTCAAATGGCGTTCCAGCACCTCTAACCTCTACCGGAAGTGTAAAAGGTTTATATGATGACAATTCTGCCAAGGTGATACGTACCAATGCCAAATTTTTAATGGGTGCCAGCGGAAGCGGCTTATTTGATATGGATGGTAATTTGGTCGGAATCAATACTTTCAAAACCAGCGGAAAAGGCGGCTCAATTCATTTTGCGCTACCTGTCGAATGGTTAGAAACTTTGGATAAACAACCTGAATCAAGCACATTTCCAATTTCAGGCAAAGCGCTGTGGGAAGAAGATGAAGATAAAAAGCCTTTTTACATGCAGGCCGCCGTGCCAGAATCACGTTATGACTGGCCTAAGCTGGCAGAAGTGGCTGATAAATGGAGCAAGGCTGAGCCCAAGAGCTCAGAAGCATGGTATGCATTAGGGTTGGGCCAAGAAAATAGTGGTAAGCTTGATTTAGCCGAACAAGCTTACAAACAAGCCGTGACTGTAGAGCCTGAAAATTTTGAGGCACTCGTCAAGTTAGGGCAGCTTGCTAAAACGCGTGGCGATATTGCAGAAATGCGGCGCATCCAAGTAGCGCTGACCTCGTCAGATAAGGCGTTAGGTGCTGAATATGCTGAGCTGTTAGGCTGTAGTTTAGAGTGCTAGTCTCAAATTAAAAAAGACCTCTTTGGAGGTCTTTTTTTCATTTCTAACGAATCCTGTGATTCCTAACCCGCTCTTTTATGCGTAAAATAGCGCGTATTCAAGAATTTATCGTTATTTTAGGTTTAAGGAAAGCGTCTTGGCAAACCCGTCTTCACAGCTTGCACTCTCGCAACGCGTGCTCAGCATCAAAGAATCCCCCACCCTTGCTATCACGGCAAAAGCGGCAAAATACAAAGCAGAAGGCCGTCCTATCATTGGCCTGGCAGCTGGTGAACCAGATTTTGATACGCCACAACACATTAAAGATGCAGCCAAAGCTGCGATTGACGCAGGCTTTACTAAATATACGCCTGTAGCGGGCATTCCGAGCCTTAAAAAAGCCGTTGTCGCAAAATTCAAAAATGAAAATGGTTTTGAATACACAACAAATGAAGTGATTGTTGGGGTTGGTGGCAAGCAAACTATTTTCAACCTATGCTTAGCGGTGCTAAACAAAGGTGATGAAGTCGTTATCCCTGCTCCATACTGGGTGAGTTATGCTGACATTGCCATGGTGGCAGAAGCTAAGCCCGTTATTATTGAATGCGGGATTGAACAAGGCTTTAAGCTATTGCCTGCCCAATTAGAAGCCGCAATAACGCCAAAAACCAAGCTTGTGATGTTTAACTCGCCCTCCAATCCAACTGGCGCAGTGTATAACCTGGCCGAACTCAAGGCATTGGGCGAAGTATTGCTCAAAAACCCGCATGTTTTAGTCGCCACGGATGACATGTATGAACATGTCAATCTAACTGGTGAAAAATTCTACAACATACTCAACGCCGCACCCGCATTAAAAGACCGTTGTATCGTCCTTAATGGCGTTTCTAAGGCTTATTCCATGACTGGCTGGCGCATAGGTTATGCTGCTGGCCCTGCCTACATTATTAAAGCCATGGAAATTTTGCAAAGCCAATCTACCAGCAATGCAACCTCAATCTCGCAAGTGGCCGCAGAGGCTGCTTTGAGCGGAAATCAGGACTGTATTAAGCCAATGGTGGCTGCGTTTAAAGAACGCCATGAATATGTGGTGAATCGCTTTAACAAAATGCCTGGCTTAAGCTGCCTCAAAGCCGGTGGTGCTTTTTATGCATTCCCAGATGCGCGTGAAGCAATCGCCAATTTATATAAAGCTGGGAAAATAAGCGTGCAAAACGACATGGCGCTTGCCGAATATCTGCTAGAGAGCTTCGACGTGGCCATTGTGCCAGGCTCCGCGTTTGGCGCTGAGGGTTATTTCCGCATTTCGTTTGCCACATCAATGGATAATTTGCGCAACGCGCTTGATAGAATTGAGAAAGCGCTTAATATTTAGCGTTAAAGGCGTTTTGGCATTGACCAAAGTCCGCTAAATCAGTAATATCACGCCTTCAATGTTTTACCGATTCCTCGATAGCTCAGTCGGTAGAGCAACGGACTGTTAATCCGTGTGTCCCTGGTTCGAGCCCAGGTCGAGGAGCCAAATTTTTTTGGCGCAATTCCAAAGTGCCAAATTTTAAAAGCCTTGCTGCAACGCAAGGCTTTTTTCTTATGGGTGATGACTTAAGTATGTTTTTTGTGGAAAACCTAGCAAATCTCGATGAAAAACCTTAATACAGATGTGTTGTTGGCAGGTGGCGGCATTATGAGCGCGACTTTGGGCATGTTATTGCATCAGCTAGATCCGAATTTACACATCACGATGGTCGAGCAGCTTTCTGATGTCGCGCTGGAGAGTTCTGCTGCGCTCAATAACGCCGGCACCGGTCATGCCGGCAATTGTGAGCTCAACTACACGCCGCAGGCTGCAGATGGTCATATAAACGTTCAGCGCGCACTAGAAATAAATGCTGCATTCGAAGTTTCGCTGCAATATTGGTCGCATTTGGTGGAAATTGGCGCACTGCCCTCACCCGAACAATTTATTAACAAAACGCCGCATTTAAGCCTTGTTTGGGGCGATAAAAGATTGTGCGTTTTTGAAACAACGGTTTGAATTACTTAGTAAGCATCATTTATTTGAAACGATGCAATTGAGTGATGATTTTTCCCAATTAGAGGCATGGATGCCATTAATAATGCGCGAAAGGAACGCTAAAGAACATTTGGCTGCGACTTTTGTAGAAAGTGGCTCGGATGTCGATTTCGGTGCATTGGCAAAACATATGGTGGCTTACCTAAAAACACAAGCAAACTTCACTTTGCTCACGCATACGCAAGTTAAAAATCTAGACAAAGTAAAAAACCGCGCCAAGGATAATACTTGGCACGTACGCCTTAAAAACACGCAAAGTAAACACGTCAACACCATTCAAGCTAAGTTTGTGTTTATTGGTGCAGGCGGCGGTGCCCTGCCATTACTTCAAAAAGCCGATATCGATGAAGTGAAAGGCTATGGCGGATTCCCAGTAAGTGGCCAATGGCTCATTTGTCACAATCCAGATGTGATTAATCAGCATAGCACTAAAGTATATGGTAAGGCTGCGGTTGGCGCTCCGCCCATGTCTGTACCGCATTTGGATGCGCGCATGATTAATGGCAAGCGTGCACTACTATTTGGCCCATTTGCAGGTTTTACCACCAAGTTTTTAAAAGAAGGCTCGAAATTAGATTTGGCCAAATCACTTAAAGCTAACAATCTCAAAGCCATGATGAGCGTCGGCAGACACAATATGGCTTTAACTAAGTATTTAATCAAAGAATCCCGCCAAACACACGAGCAACGCATGGATGCTTTGCGTGAATTTTTACCACAAGCAGAATCTGATGACTGGACGCTAGAAAATGCAGGTCAACGTGTTCAAATTATTAAAAACTGTGAAAAAAAATGGGGGAAATTAGAATTTGGCACGGAGATTGTGGCCGCTAAAGATGGCACGCTGGCAGCTTTGCTAGGCGCCTCACCGGGTGCATCCACTAGCGTGCAAGCCATGCTTGCTGTGATTGAACGTTGCTTTGCGATGCGTGTTAACTCAGAATGGCAAGAAAAATTAAAACAATTGATACCTAGCTATGGTGAATCGTTAATTGATAATACGGAATTGCTAAAAACAGTTCGCCAATACACAAAACAGACGCTCAATCTTTTATAAAAAGCACACACTAGCGCCCGCGCTCGCACACCTGATTTTTACCATTTCGCTTAGCTTCAAACAATGCCAAATCCGCTTGGCGTACCAAATCAGAGATAGTTTGATTATCTTTTAACTTACAGACATGCAAGCCAATACTGGCACTCAGCTTGATTTTATTATTATCATAAACAAATTCACAGGTATTTACTGAGGAGATCATTCTTTGTGCAAGACTCTTTGCATCTTGCATTCCGATTTTTGATAAACAAAAAACAAACTCATCGCCCCCAAGTCTTCCTAATAAATCATTACCCCGAAGCGCATTCTTGAACAGTCCACCTACAATTGCGAGGGCTTGGTCACCCGCCTCATGTCCATACCGGTCATTTATCTCTTTAAAGGCATCGATATCTGCAACCATAACGGCTAGCGTATTGCCTACTTCAACATCCTTGAGCTGATGACCTGCGACTTCATAAAATGCGCGGCGATTTAATAAGCCTGTCATTGCAGTCATGACTCGCCAAATATCTGGTTTTATTTTCCAGTTCGGTAATTTTAAATAGCAAATGGATAAAACCAACACTCACCATTGGCGCTACCATAAGAGAAACCGAACCCGCAATAAACAAAGATACTGTCATATCTTCTTCGGGGCGCCCTAAGACTATCATCAAAATATAGGTAAAAAATACTGAAAGAAGAAAAGACGTTAGCGTAATCAAAATGACTGATTTTTTTAGCCCTAGCTTCAAAACATAATTGCTAAAAAAATTTACAAAATTGTTCACTCCATCACACCTTTTCTATTTACACACCTGCTATTGGGCTATTGCACGCGATTCTTACCCATGCGCTTAGCTTCATACAACGCTAAATCTGCATTGTGAAAAAGCTCATTCATTTCATAGCCATGCTCTAGCACCTGTGCATGTACGCCAATACTTGAATTGATTTTAATTTCTTTACCATTGAAGTTAAAGTTCGCTGAGTTTGCTTTTGAAATCAACCGATTGCCCAATATTCTTGCGCCTTCGGCATCCGTATTTGGCAAACAAAAAATAAATTCATCCCCACCTATACGTCCTGCAATATCACTCACCCTTACGGTGTCAGTAATAATCTTACCCAAAAGTTTTAAGGCCTGATCACCTGCAAAATGTCCGTGCGTATCATTTATTTTTTTAAACTCATCAACATCCAACATCATCAGGGCGATACTGCTCTTTTCACGACAAGCAACTTTTAGCTGGTGAGCAGTAAGCTCATAGAATACACGGCGACTTAGCAAACCCGTAAGCGCATCATAGGTTGCTAAATTTCTTGTTTCCTTTTCTAGTGCGCTAATTTTAAAAAGTAACTTAAATAAGCCGTAAGAAAGCATTGGGGCTACGGTAAGTGCCACAAGTGCCGCTACTTTTAAATGGATGACTAGAGCATCTGAGGATACATTGAAAAACACTTTAACCGCAATGGCTGTGAGCATTACCGCAAGCGCAATCGAAACAAGGGTAACTAGGGTCACAGATCTGACTCGGCCAAGTTTGAATATGAGCGCACTGAAGTTTATCATTTTTGTAATTTTAATAATAATGACAATGTGCAATATACATGAAATTAATACTATTTACACTTTTATGATGATGTCAATCCATTTATCCGTTTAACAAAACTAGAAGTGCAAATTATTGCAAGGCATAGACCAGCATTGCATCACCCTGTTTATAGCCAAATATAGAGTTACCACCGCTTGCTACGGCAATATACTGAACACCATCAATTGTATATGTGATGGGCGGTGCATTCACACCAAACTCGGATTTCGCTTGCCACAACAGTTCACCTGTTTGGCTGTTGTAAGCATTAAAGTGGCCATCTCCCTCGCCCGTAAATAAAAGCCCACCCGCTGTAGCCAAAACTCCGCCAATTAAAGGTTGCGCTGTTTTGTTCTGCCAAAAAATCTTGCCGGTTGTTAAATCAATGCTCGAGAGCAAACCCCAACGTGGATCGCTCGTTGGTTCACTTGCTGCATAACGAATCGCAGGTTTTCCCTCTTTAGCAGGCGCTTCATGCAGTGTATATTTAATCGGGGCATGGATAGCTGCGACAAAAACGCGCTGATTTAGCTTCATCCACACTCACCGGCGACCAATTTGAGCCGCCCAAAATCCCTGGATAAATAACAACCCCATCAAAAGTGGCTTTGGTAAACATATTTTGTTGCGGCACAAACGCATCTGACTTTTTAAGAAGTTTTCCTGTGGCGCGATCGTGAATATAAAACCAGCCTGTTTTACTTGCCTGCCCCACTGCTGCAATGTTTTGTTGCCCCATTTTGTAGTTAAACAGCACAGGTGGGCTTGCCAAATCGTAACCCCATAAATCATGCGGCACTTGCTGATAGTGCCATTTGCGCTTGCCAGTATTCACATCTAATGCAACCAAAGAAACGGTGTATAAATTATCTCCAGGACGTGAAACATCATTCATCTGCGGGCTTGGGTTACCCGTGCCAAAATATAGCGTATCTGTGCTTTCATCTATTGCCGGCGTGCTCCATGCAGAGCCACCACCAAACCGAGCAGAGTCTGGGTATTTAGCTAAGTCTCGCTTTTCTACCGCAATATCTCGATTAAAACTCGCGCCATCCTCGGTCGATTCTGCAAACACGCCTTCCCAACCCTTGTCAGGAATGGTATCAAACTGCCAAACGCGCTTGCCATTCTTCACATCATAAGCCGCTAAAAAACCTGGACGGCCATAACGCCCAGTTACACCAATTACCGCACCCAAAGGCGCATCTTCAGTAGGATTGTCAATATGTAAGCCGTAGCCAACACCAGTGATACCAACTATTACCTTGCCTTTATATACGATTGGCGCCATGGCGATACCAATACCTGTACCTCCTGTGACTTTACGTGCAGAGTTAGGGTCATCTTTACTTAACGAATCTTGTAGTTCGGTAGTAATTGCCCCTTCTACGACATCAATATCCCACAGTTTTATTACCTGTTTTCGCATCTAACGCAATTAAGCGCGCATCCACAGTGCCAATAAACACCTTGCCGTTACTCACCGCCACACCACGATTGGCTGGGCCGCAGCACATTTGCCAATCCTTGCGTTTATCATGCGTGTAACGCCAGAGCTCTTTGCCTGTTTTGGCATCCAAAGCCACCACATGATTAAAAGGCAGAGAAAAATACATGACACCATTTTGTACAATTGGCGTTGTTTGAAAGCTACCGCTTACGCCGCTATTATGCTTCCAAGCCAAACTTAGCTTTTTTACATTAGTTACATTAATTTGGGTTGCCATTGAATAACGCTGGCTGGTGTAACCCCCCCCAAAGCTTGGCCAATCCTGATTGAGGCTTTCATTATTTGGGCTGGTGGTTTTACAGGATAGCAAGAACAAGCTAAGTACAAGAATCAGTTTTTTATCGAAAAACAGCATATGCGTAAACGTCCATGAAGTGTTGACTGTATCACCAACAGTATACAGATTTGTATATTTTCTAGCTACTCCGCTGCAAACCAAAAAAATTCTTTAATTACTTGCATCCAAAATATTTATATTGCGTATATAAAATTGAAGTGTAGGGAATTATATCCGCTACTCAATACATGGAGTTTTTACAACATATTTTAAATCGCTTTTATAAAGATATAATCGTGTACACAAATCACTCAAATTTAGTAATGGAGCGGCCTTTGCTGCAACCGGATCAGTTGTTTAATATCGTCCAAGGCATGATAAAGCGAGATGAATCTTCTCTATCAGTACTGTATGAATGCACGCTTCCTAAAGTTTATGGACTAGCACTAAAAATAACGCGACGTCATGACCTAGCCGAAGAAGTGGTTGAGGATACCTATATGCAAGCATGGCAAGAAGCCGCTCGATTTGACAGTGACCGTGGTCCAACCATGGCGTGGTTAATGATGATATGCCGCTCGCGCGCAATTGATGCGCTGCGGCGGTTAGATGAAGCCGAGTCTCATGCAGAACCAGAAACACTCAAACCTGACGTGGGCGACGAAAACAACCCCCTTGATTTATTGTTAGTCTTGGAGCGCGAATCCAACATGCAGCAGGCAATGTCAAGCCTAAATGCGTTGCAACGCCAGTTAATTGCACTGGCATTTTTTAAAGGCTATACCCATGAAGAAATTTCGGCACAAATGCAAATGCCTCTGGGCACCGTAAAATCCAACATCAAGCGTGCGCAAAATAAACTTAAAGTTGCGTTAACCAATGAGGAGAGTTCACGATGAACAAAACTGAAGAGCTAAACAAGGTAAGAAGAATGTCTAAAAAAGATAAGCAAATCAATGAGCCTGCAATAAGTGATGAAATTAGTGCTGCTATTGCAAGCAAGATTATTGCTACCACACCTGCGCCGGAAGTTGCTGAGAGGATCAAGACCAAACTGATGAATCGTGTTAAATCGAATGATCATGAGTTTGTATTTGCTAATAAGGGCGAATGGAAAAATATAAGTACAGGGATTGAGATTAAGCTTTTGCATAAAGCCGCCAGCGCCAAGTCTTTTTTAATCCGAATGGCGGCCAACTCAAGCATAGAGGCACATGCGCATGCGCATGATGAGGAATCTTTTGTAATTGATGGCGAGGTTTGGCTGGAAGGCATTTTGTGCCATTCTGGTGATTACCATTTTGCGCACGCCGGCAGTCAACATCAAAAGATTCATACTGCTAAAGGCTGCACACTCTTGGTTAAAAGCAACTAATACTAAACTAAATGAAACGACTATTTTTGCTAACAAGTTTATTTTTAACTGATATAGCATCTGCGGCCCCCTACTCGGCACCGTTTTGGTTGCCTGGCGGGCATGTGCAGACGATCTATGCCGCCACTTTAGCAAATAAGACACAAATTAACTATCGTCGAGAGCGCTGGGAGCTGGATGATGGCGATTTTATAGATGCAGATTGGATTGATACGGAAATTAACGATTCAAATACGCCCGTTGTCGTGCTTTTTCATGGTTTAGAAGGAAACTCAGAAAGTCATTATGCAAAATCGCTGATGGCAGCGACAAAAAATAGAGGATGGCGAGGTTTGGTAATCCATTTTAGAGGGTGTTCTGGCGAACCAAATCGCTTGCCACGCGCATACTACGCCGGCGAAACAGCAGAAATGGCATTGTTGTTAGGAAAATTACGCGCGATTGTGCCGCAAGCACCCATTTACGCGACTGGGGTATCATTAGGTGGCAATGCTCTTTTAAAATGGATTGGCGAGTCGGCAGAACAGGCCAACACAGTTATCAATAAAGCAGTCGCCATTTCTGCACCGATGGATTTGGCAGCAAGTGCGGAAGCTCTTGATAAAGGCTTAAACCGTATTCTCTACACGCCTCGCTTTGTCGATTCTTTAAAACCAAAAGCATTATCAATGCGGTCGCGCTTTCCTGAATTGCTTAATGAAAAACTGAGTGTAGCAAAAATTGAATCTGCTAAAACCATACATGATATTGATAATGCGGTAACTGCAGTGCTATACGGTGCAGTTGATGCCAATGATTATTATGCAAAAAATGCTTCTAAACCTTGGCTTATTAAAATCAATTTACCGACACTTGTTCTGAATGCAAAAAACGATCCTTTTATTCCTTCGCAAAGCCTGCCTACATCTGCTGAAGTTTCCAGTTATGTCACACTTGAGTATCCTGAGGAAGGGGGCCACGCAGGCTTTCCAAGTGAGACCTTTTCAGGTCAGGCAGACTGGTTGCCGAACAGGATACTGGACTTTTTTGAGTCCAATGTTATTGATTGAACTTTTACAAGAACGCATGCGATATGTTGCCGCAGCAATTCTTCTAAGCAGTGCAACAAATCTTTTTTTGCCCGCTTGCAACTTCTGACACAGTCTAGCAGTCAGCAACTAAGTTAACCGCTTTCACAACAAATTGTTTGATTTGGAAATGTATGTCTATCTTTAGCACCCCGTTAGAACTTGCTGAAAAAGGCCTTATGCCAGATGCTTTAATACGTGCAGGCATTCGCCAGCTTGTCAAAACACGTCTGCAAGAAATTTCTGCCGATGATTGCGAAAAGGATGCGAAGCTTTTTACTAATTTTATTAATGCAATGAACAATGCGGACATAGCCCTTGTGCCCGAACTTGCCAACATACAGCACTATGAAGTGCCAGCTGAATTTTTTCATCATTGCCTGGGAGAGAATCGAAAATATAGCAGTTGCTTTTGGTTACCAGAAACCAAAACGTTAGACGAAGCTGAAACATTAGCATTGATTCAAACATGTCTGCACGCGGATTTGCATGATGGCCATGCAATTTTAGAGCTTGGCTGTGGCTGGGGCTCTCTTAGCTTGTGGATGGCGACTCATTACCCAAAAAGTCAAATAACCGGCGTATCCAACTCTCACTCACAACGTCAATATATTATGGAAGTGGCAAAAAGGCGCGGTATTACCAATTTGAATATTATTACCGCAGACATGAATGTCTTTGAGGCGCCGACTACTTATGATCGAGTCGTGTCAGTTGAGATGTTTGAACATATGCGTAACTATCGTGTCTTGTATGCAAAAGTAGCTCGCTGGCTTAAACCAAAAGGAAAATTTTTTAAACACATATTTGTGCATCGCAACACCCCTTATGCCTTTGAAGTGCAAAGTGAGGATGATTGGATGAGCCAGCACTTTTTCAGTGGCGGCATAATGCCTAGCGATGATTTGCCACTTGCCTTTCAGGATGATTTGCGATTTGTTGAGCGGTGGCGCTGGGCTGGCACACATTATGAAAAAACGGCTAATGCCTGGCTTGAGAATATGGATAGCAATGAAGCTGAAATTTCTCCAATTTTAGCTGCTACTTATGGCGAGCAAAATATTAATCTTTGGCGTAATCGATGGCGCATATTTTATATGGCTTGTGCGGAATTATTTGGTTATCAAAATGGTCAGATATGGTGGGTAAGTCATTATTTATTTGAAAAAAGATGATGAACAAAAAAATCCTGATTAATTTCTCATTATTTCAGCTCAGTTGGTTCGCATGCGTCATTGGCGCAGCAAAAAACCTGCCTTGGCTTGGTGTAATCATTACTTTTATATTTGTGATCTGGCATTTAAGCCGCGCGAAAATTGCACACCAAGAACTTTTGTTGTTAGTTTGCGCTTTAGTGTTAGGCGGATTATTCGATCAAACTATGCAAAGTCTGAATCTGATTTCTTATCAAGCGCACTTATGGAGCGAAGCTCTCATACCTGCATGGATATTAGCGCTTTGGTTAGCTTTTAGTTGCACATTAAATGTCAGTTTACGTTGGATGCGTGGCAAACATTTAACTGCAATTGTATTTGGATTGATTGGTGCGCCGCTAGCTTATGTTGGAGCAGCCAAGCTTGGTGCGGTCTCTATTATTCACACGTCGCAAAGCCTTATTGCAGTTGGTATAGGTTGGGCAATTATCACTCCGCTCCTTATTAGGATTTCACAAAAACTTGATGGCTTTACTCCATGAATTGGTTAATTTATTTTAACTCCTTGGCAGCGCTGCTTTTGTTTGCGGCTTGCGGTTGTCAAACAGTTTAGTACTAAAAAAAGTTTCGCATGTGGATAGCATGTGGAGCTTGTTTTTTATACTCAGCGCACTGGTAAGTGCGTATTCCGCAGGCGATTTATCGCAACGTGCGCTGATTGTATTGCTGTTGGTTACTTGCTGGGCATTGAGACTTTGTTTTTATCTGACATGGCGCAATTGGGGTCACGAAGACCTGCGTTATGAAGAAATTCGTAACAATAACCAACCGCATTTTTGGCTCAAGAGCATTTATATCGTGTTCGGTTTGCAAGCCTTGCTAGCATGGGTAGTTTCAATATCGCTTTTTGCTGCAATCACTACAAATGCACCGTTAAATGTAGTGGACTTTTTTGCTATCGTATTATTTATATTAGGGTTTGTTTGGCAAGTGGTAGGCGATTGGCAACTCACGTTATTTAAAGCCAAACCAGCCAATAAAGGTAAAGTGCTCAATACTGGCCTATGGCGCTACAGCCGCCACCCAAATTATTTTGGTGAATTCTGCATGTGGTGGGCGTTTTACCTTTTCGCAATAGCAATTGGCGCTTGGTGGGCTATTATTTCACCTATTTTAATGACGCTTTTGTTGTTAAAAATTAGCGGTGTGCGCTTGCTGGAACAAACGATTACCGAGCGCCGCCTCTTCTCCGCCTATGCCGATTATGTTAAGAATACCAATGCATTTATCCCTGGATTTCCCAAAGGTTAATGGGATGAAATTGTCTATATTCTTGGTTTATTTTAAGCCTTAGCCAGCAGGCATTGGCAAAAGAATGGGCATTTGATGTGTACTTGGATAAAAATAAAATAGGCACACATGATTTTACTTTAAATGATAATAATCAATTACTTAGTAAAGCTAAATTTAATGTCAAAGTATTATTTATTAACGCTTACAATTATGTACACACCGCCAAGGAGCAATGGCAAAGCAACTGTCTAGCAAGCCTTGAAGCCAATACAGTGGAAAACAAAGTGACTACAAATGTGTATGGTAGCCAAAATGACCAGGCATTTAAAGTTAGCAATGGTCAGCAGGCACAACAATTACCAGCATGTGTAATGACATTTGCTTATTGGAAGCCTGAAATACTGAACCAAACCCAGTTATTGAATCCACAAAACGCAGAGTTTCTTGATACGAAAATTGAAAAATTGGGTAGTGAGCCATTGCAAGTTAGAGGAAAAGCCATTGAAACCCATCGCTACAAAATCAAAGGGGCTCTGAATGGTAAGAACAAGTTGAATATTGAGCTTTGGTACGATCTGCAGGGCAATTGGGTGGGCTTAAAATCGCTCACACCTGAAGGCTACACAATCAACTATAAATTAAAGTAATCAATATGTTAAAAAAAATATTTAAAGTCATTTATTTTCATTATATTCACTCTCCTTTTATCGGCATGTGCGACCTCTAATATGAAACCTATACCACTCGTTAATGAAGTTGATCTCAATAAATTTATGGGCGATTGGTATGTAATCGCAGCGATTCCAACTGCGATAGAAAAAGAGGTTTATAACGGCATTGAGAATTACAAATTGAATACCGACGGCACCATTGCAACGACATTTACCTTTTACAAAGGTGGTTTTGACGGCCCATATAAAAAGTATGAGCCAAAAGGCTTCGTGGTTAAGGATACTAACAATGCGCTTTGGGGCATGCAATTTATTTGGCCGATTAAGGCAGAGTACCGCATTACCTATTTAGACGATAAGTATCAGCGCACTATCATCGCCCGCAATGCACGCGATTATGTTTGGATTATGGCGCGCACGCCGAAAATTAGCGATGCTGACTATAAAGAACTTACCGGTTTGGTCCAAAGCTATGGCTACGACATAAGCAAATTACGTAAAGTGCCCCAACAATGGTCTGATAAAAGCTGTTAAATAAGGCTCTAATATGCATAAGAATAAAAGTTTTTTTAAATCGTTTGTTAAGGTGGTTTGATAATAACCAATTTGAGGTCGAGGCGGCTAGCGGGCTAAATACTATTGATTGGTGGCGAGTCATTCCGTTTGTGTTATTACACTTGGCTTGCTTCGCCGTTATTTGGATAGAAACAAGCTGGTTTGCAGTGCTGTTTGCTCTTGCTTTATATGCGTTACGCATGTTTGCGATTACCGGATTTTATCACCGCTACTTTGCCCACAAAGCATTTCAAACTTCACGCATGTGGCCAATTCATTTTTGCATTACTAGGCAGCACAGCTGTACAGCGCGGCCCACTATGGTGGGCGTCACATCATCGGAACCATCATATACATTCAGACGAAATAGCACGATGCACATTCACCGATACAGCATGGTTTTTTATGGAGTCATGTTGGCTGGTTTTTATCGCGTGCAAACTTTAATACGCAGATCGATCGTGTAAAAGAGCTTGCCAAATTTCCCGAACTCGGTTTTTAGACCGTTTTGATATTATTGTGCCGATTGTATTTGCTCTCAGGTATTTTTGCATTGGGTGAATGGTTGGCAATTACCGTTCCAGCACTTAATACCAATGGCTGGCAGCTTTTCCTGTGGGGATTTGTGATTTCTACTGTAGCACTCTATCACGCGACGTTTATGGTTAATTCACTGGCCCATGTGTGGGGTAAACGCCGTTATGCAACGCGTGATCATAGCCGCAATAATTGGCTGATCGCCATCATCACGCTTGGTGAAGGCTGGCACAATAACCATCACCACTATCCTGGCGCAGCCAAACAAGGCTTTTACTGGTGGGAGTTTGATGTTACTTATTACAGACTCAAAATTGCTAGCAGCATTGCGGACTGATTTGGAATTTGCGCACCGTTCCAACATGAAATTCGCGAATCACGTAAAGAAAAAATTTAGAAAATGAAAATTGCCATTATCGGCAGCGGCATTGCTGGCAACACCCTTGCTCACCACTTGCATCAAGATCATGACATCACCGTTTTTGAAGCTGGTAATCCATATTGGCGGGCATACGCATACGCATGATATTGAACTTTTTGGTAAAAAGTATACGCGTAGATACAGGATTTATTGTATTTAATGATCGTACTTACCCTAATTTTATTGCCCTGTTGGATGCAACTAAAAGTTGCATGGCAGCCAAGCAATATGAGCTTTAGCGTGCGCTGTGAAAAAACTGGTCTGGAATATAACGGTACCAGCTTTAAATAGCCTTATTTGCGCAGCGTAGCAATCTTTTTAAGCCTCACTTTTATGGCATGATTCGGGATATTTTTCGCTTTAACAAAAGCTCACTGGAACTGCTAACTGATGGCAATGAAATTAAGCTAGGTGATTATCTTGCACAACATGATTACTCAGCAGCATTTTATCCATCAGTACATTGTGCCTATGGGCGCAGCCATTTGGTCTACCGATGCCACGCAGATGATGCAATTTCCAGCACGATTTTTTGTGCGATTTTTTCACCATCATGGAATGCTCACCGTGAATAATCGACCGCAATGGCGCACCATTGCTGGCGGATCGGCGCGTTATGTAGAAGCACTAACTAAGTCATTCAAACACAAAATTAAGCTCAACACATCGATTACGAGCGTACGACGCTTGAAAAATAGTGTAAAAGTTAAATCCAGCAATATGAGACGAACAAACTTTTGATTATGTATTTTTTGCTTGCCATAGCGATCAGGCATTGGCATGTTAAATGATGCGAGCTTGCAAGCAGAAAAGAAGATTCTAGGGGCGATTCCCTATCAAGAAAATAGCTGTGTTTTTGCATCACGATGCCACTGTTGCTACCCAAACGAAATTAGCTTGGGCAGCATGGAATTATCATCTCTGACCAACCAAACAGGCATGCCAATCAAGTTGCACGTGACGTACAATATGAATATCCTGCAAAATTTACAATCGCCTGAACCAATTTTAGTAACTCTTAAATCACACTGACTTTATTAACCCTGCCAAAGTGATTAAACGTATAAATTATATGCACCCGGTTTACACGCTGGCGGGGGCGGCTGCACAAGCGCGTCATGCCGAGATTAGTGGTGTTAACCGCACTGGTTATGCGGGTGCTTATTGGCGCAATGGCTTTCATGAAGATGGCGTGGTGAGTGCGCTGGAAGCACTTTCAAACACTTTAAAAAGTTCATGGATAGCGCAAAACATTAATGTCGTCCAGCGGCATCTATGAGGGTTTTGTAGGCTCATCAACGACTTTCGCCCAAGGCGCACGACTTTAAATACAGCGTGTTTATGATGTATTTAGATTTAGATGAGCTACCAGAGCTCTTTAAAAATTCGTTTTTTTGGTCTTATAAAATAAGCCTAATCTAGGCCTATTTTAAGCGCGCAGATTATTATGGTGATGCCAGTAAATCGCTTAAAAGCAGAGATTAGCGATTTACTGTTGCAAACAACGCAAAATTCGCGCACGCGGGCAAATTCGTCTGCTCACCAATATGCGCTATTTTGGCCATCTGTTTTAATCCAGTGAGTTTTTATTATTGCTTTGAAGCCGATGGCGAAAACTTTGCAAGCGATTGTTACGCATATTACCAATACACCTTGGGGCGAGAGTTACGCTTATGTACATGATTATGCACGGTAGATTAATAAGCGCTAAATCAAAAAATGGTCATATTCACAGTTTTTAAACTGGATAAAAATTTTCATGTGTCGCCATTTATGCCTATGGACATTCATTACGATTGGACTTTTAAATATAGCAAACAAATCAATTGCTTGGTGCATATGAAAAACTTTAAAAATAATGCGCAAATTTTTCAATGCCACGCTTAACCCTATGCAGCGCAAGGAAATAAGCTCATTCTCAGCTCAATTGGATATTACTCTGTTATCCCTTTATGACATTGAAAGTAGTGTTGGGTATTTACTGGAATGCGCTTCTTTTATGGATAAAACGCATTCCTTTTTACGTCACACCCAAACATCAAATCTAAAATGATACAACGAAACATTAACCAGCAGTGCTTAAAAGTAAAAAACGTAGCGGTTGGATGCATAATTTCGCACGCAAACTCGTACTAAGTAGGCTAAAAAAATTACAGCATGGCAAACTTATAGTTGTCGAAAAAGCTGAAACATATTTTTTTGGGAATGGCGAAGAGTTGAGTGCAACCATCACCATTAATGATGAACATTTTTATGGAGAAATTGCCTTTGGAGGAAGTATTGGCGCGGGTGAAGCCTACATGCTGAACTATTGGGCGTGCAGATAATTTAACCAATGTCATTCGCTTGATGGCACGCAATCAACAAGTGATGGATACATTGGAAGGCGGATTTCAATGGCTTTCCAAGCCTATTTTAAAGACTCTGCATTGGTTGAACCGCAACACACAAGACGGCAGTCGCAAAAATATTGCCGCACATTACGATTTGGGCAACGATTTTTTCGCACTTGTGGCTAGACCCTACATTGATGTATTCTTGTGCAATTTTTGATGAGGACACGCCTGATTTACAGTCCGCATCTCTCAAAAAATTGAATGCTATCTGCCAAAAATTAGACTTAAAACCAAGCGACCATGTCGTAGAAATTGGTACTGGATGGGGTGGTTTTGCAATTTTTGCAGCCAAAAATTATGGTTGCAAGAGTTACCACTACCACCATCTCAAGACAACAGTTTGCAGTTAGCAAATGCTCGCATAGAAGCCGAAGAATCTGCAAGATAAAATTATAGTTTTACTTAATGATTACAGAGAGTTAACTGGTACAATATGATAAGTTAGTTTCAATTGAAATGATTGAAGCAGTGGGTCATCAGTTTTATGATGCCTACTTTGCCAAATGCGCTAAGCTTGCTTAGAGCAGATGGTCTTGCACTTATTCAAGCCATTACCATTGTGGACCAACGTTTTAATGCTGCAAAAAATTCAGTGGATTTTATACAGCGCTATATCTTTCCGGGATCAAACATCCCTAGTATCTCCGCCATGCTAAATAGCATTAACGTGGCAAGCGATTTGAAGCTCATTAATTTACAAGATATTGGCCCGCATTACGCACCAACTTTAGCAGCATGGCGCAGCAACTTTTTTGCCAAGCTAGCCGAAATTCGGGCAATGGGTTACTCCGAAGAATTTGTTAAAATGTGGGAATTCTATCTATGCTACTGCGAAGGAGGCTTTGCTGAGCGCGCCTTGGGTGATGTGCATTTATTATTGGCGAAACCTGATAATCGTCGGGAAGTCTTGGCTTGAGATAAAATACTGCGTTATGAGCGCTATCAATTACAGTTGGGCGAATATTAGATGGGGTGGGGAACAGCCCTACTCGATTGATTTCAATGATATTTATTTTAATTCAGAGGATGGTCTTCAAGAAACTGAATACGTTTTTATTGCACAAAACCAGCTCCAACAACGTTTTTCCTCTAATGAAAGCAACGTCTTTACCATCATCGAAACCGGTTTTGGCACAGGGCTCAACTTTTTTTGCACAGTGCTACATTGGCTTAATTGTGGGCCTGCCAGCGCTAAATTGCACTATGTCAGCTTAGAAAAATATCCGTTAAAGCCTGAAGATATCGAAAAGGTCACACAGATTTATCCGCAGTTTTGTGGCATTTCAAACGAGCTACTAGAACAATATTCAAATTTACAGCTAGGGTTGAACACGATTTGCGTCGCCAATGATCGTATTAAGCTTAGCTTATGGATTGATGATGTCTTAGAAACTCTGCCCCAAATTCATAATAAAGCAGACGCTTGGTTTTTAGATGGATTTGCGCCTGCAAAAAATGCCGACATGTGGTCGGAACAAGTGTTCAGGCATATCTCACGGCTTTCAAAACCGGGCACCACTTTTGCCACATTCACAAGTGCCGGCGCGGTTCGTAGAAGCTTGCAAAGCATAGGGTTCAATGTGCAAAAATGCGCTGGCTACGGCAAAAAGCGTGAAATGCTGAGTGGTCAATTTAAATGAAAGCTATCGTTATAGGTGGTGGCATCGCAGGCTGCAGCTCAGCCTTCGCACTAAATAGGCGTGGCATCAACGTCACGCTTATCGAGCGCCACGCCAAACTCGCCCAAGAAGCAAGCGGTAACCCTATTGCAGTGCTATACCCAAAACTCACCAGCGCGCCAAGCCTCAACAACGATTTAACCTTGGCAGGCTTTCAGTTTAGCTTAAACCTACTCAGCCAATTTCCGCACGCAACAGAACTTTTTAACGCTTGCGGATTGATACAGCTCGCATATAATGCGCGCGAAAAATCTCGCCAGATGCAGCTTTTGCAACAAAGAAACATACTTAAAATGGATTATTTAACTGCCCTGCAAGCCAATAACCATGCGGGGATAGCGCTTGGTGGATTTGACGGTATTTACATGCCGCAAGTAGCCTGGGTAAATCCTACGCTGTGGTGTGAAGCACTCACACAAAACATCGAAAAACTGTTCTCCACAGAAGCTTTGCAACTCAATAAGAAAGCCACTGGCTGGCAAGTGAAGTTGGGCGAAAGCATCTTACAAGCTGATGTAGTGGTGATTTGCAATGCGAACGACATCACAAAATTTGCGCAATGTGCCAGTGCCAGAATCACGCTCGGTGCGCGGACAAATCAATTTTTTTTCAGAAAACACTATCAGCAGAAAACTCAAAACAATTGTCTGCTCCGATCACTTTGTAAGCCCTGCTATTGCTGGCACTCATCAAATTGGCACAAGCTATAAGCCTAATGATTTAAACGGCAGTTTGAACGAAAATGACACACACGAAAATTTACAAGCTTTGCGAAAAATCTCTGCTGAGCTATTTGAAACAGCAAAAAACACACATTCAAACATACATGGCCGCGTCGCTTGGCGTAGCCAAACACTAGACTACATGCCACTCGCGGGTCAATTGTTGGATGAAACACAAATTCTTGCAAATCCACCCCGTTACAATGCACTCTCCGCCAACCTTCCTTGGCTGAATGGCTTGTACGTTAACGCAGGTCATGGCTCTAAAGGCATGATCACTGCCCCTGTTTGCAGTGAAATGATCGCAAATATGGTATGTAACCAACCGCTAAATCTGCATGCTAAACTTGCATCAAAATTAAGCCCAAGCCGTTTTCTGCTACGTGAATTAGGTTTAAAACAATTGGCGCAAACCCTTTGTATCTAGATTCTCAGTTAAAATCGTGGCATGCAAAACATTAATAAACTTCTGGAAGATGCTCACCAAGCTCAATTGCAAGGACATCCCAGCCAAGCATTAACGCTCTACAAACAAGCGCTTTTGCAATATCCAAATGAGCTAGATTTGCAAATTGTATGCGGTAACATATGCGTGCAACTGGGATTTTTTGAAGAAGCCTCGGGTTACTTTAGGCGCATTCTTGCATTTAACAAAAGTCCTGAAGCGCGCAATGCGCTTTGTTATGCACTTAATGCACTTGGCAACGAAGCGCAAGCAATGGGCAATTTCGACCTCGCCGAGGCATGTTTTGACGAAGTGTTGCAGCACCAACCCAAAAACGCAGTGTATTGGTACAACTTGGGCAATGCACAACGTGAATTAGGCGATGCCCAGAAAGCATTATCAAGCTATCAAAAATCCATTCAGATTAACCCTGACGACCCAGATGCGCACAATAATTTAGGCAATGTGCAGCGTGAACTGGGTAAGCTGGATTTAGCCATTGCTGCTTACAAAATAGCCTTGAAACTTAACCCCAATTTATATCATGCACTAGTGCATCTAGTACACCAAAAGCAGCACATATGCGACTGGGACGGGCTTAATGCAGAAATTGAGACTATTCGAGATTGGGTAAAAAATAAACCTGAAGCACAGGTTTCTCCTTTCGCTTTTTTGGCTATGCCTGGCACCACAGCAAAAGAACAGCAGTTATGCGCCAGCCAATATGCCGCTCAGCATTACGCAACATTACTTTCCATGCAAAATTCAGTGACGTTTAATCACAAAAAGGAGGCCAAGAAAAAACTAAAAATAGGTTATCTTTCTGCAGATTTTAGATTGCATCCACTGGCGTTCTTAATAAGTGAATTAATTGAACAACACGATAGGACGGAATTTGAGATTCTTGCTTACTCATATGGCACAAACGACAAAACTCCTGCAAGGAAACATTTGGAGAAGGTTTTTGATCGGTTCTATGACATTCGAAACTTGAACGAAATCGATGCCGCAAAAAAAATATATGCTGACAACGTCGATATTTTGATCGATTTAACAGGTTTTACACAAAGTAGCCGCACTGGCATAGTGGCGCTCAAACCTGCGCCCATAAGCATTAACTGGCTAGGATACCCAGGGACGATGGGGGCGATAGATAAAAAACCGTTATTTGATTATCTGCTGTCAGACAAGATAATTGTGCCGAATACCCATGAAATAAATGAAAATCATTTTAGTGAAAAATTGCTCTATCTACCCTGCTACCAGCCAAACAACACTAGAAAATCTGGATTAGCCACTCAAAAATCAGAGCATCGATCTGCCAGAAAATGCATTTGTTTTTTGCAGCTTCAATCAAACCTTTAAATTTACTGAAGAAATGTTCGCAATCTGGATGCGGCTATTAAAACAAGTGCCTGAAAGTGTTTTATGGATGTTAGATTGCAACATTTGGGCAAAAGATAATTTGCAAAAAAATGCCGAACTTGCCGGCATTGATAAAAATCGCCTTATTTTTGCACCTAGAACAAATGCTGAAGCACACCTCGAGCGGCACAGGCATGCCGATATCTTCTTAGATACGCTACCCTACAACGCCCATACCACTGCGAGCGATGCGCTTTGGATGGAACTGCCTGTGTTAACTTGTATAGGCCAGACTTTTCCGGGGCGCGTAGCAGCTAGTTTATTGACGAACCTAGGGCTTTCAGAGTTAATTTGCGACTCGTTACAACAGTATGAAAATAAAGCACTTTATTTGGCAGAAAATCCACATGAACTGGCACGAATAAAGCATGAAATTGCGATACAAAAAACGCAGTCTGATTTATTCAAACCAGCGCAATTTGCAAAAATGCTAGAAACACAATTTAAACAGATATGGCAGACATATTTGACTTCGCAATAAGACCACATTTATGCCTGCATATGATAAAGTGCGCTAAATATAAAGCGCACGCTATTTTAGAGCGGGCTGAATTTAACACGATTACCCATTAGGAATTTTATATGGCTGCATTTGACATTACCCCTGTACTTAAATTTATGACAGAAAAAGGTGGTTCTGATCTATTTTTCAGCACAGCTGCGGCGATACACTTGAACATTGAAGGCGACACCATGCCCATCAATAGCCAAATTCTAACGCCTGGCATGGTAAAAGAAATCGCCTATTCGCTCATGAGCGAAGCGCAGATTAAAGAGTTCGAGTCCGAGCTGGAATGCAATTTCGCCATCAGCAAGAAAGATGTGGGTCGCTTCCGCGTCAATATATTCCGTCAACGCGGCGAAGTCGGCATGGTTATCCGTCACATCAAGACAGAAATTCCAAATTTTGAAACACTTGGATTGCCTCTTGTTCTTCGTGACCTCATTATGCGCAAACGTGGACTTTTGCTGGTGGTTGGGGCAACGGGGTCAGGTAAATCTACCACACTTGCTTCTATGATTGATTATCGAAACGAAAACCACCCCGGCCACATTGTCACCATCGAAGACCCCATTGAGTTTGTATACACGCATAAAAAATCTGTAGTGGATCAGCGCGAAGTCGGGATTGATACCCATTCGTTTGACAATGCATTAAAAAATGCCATGCGCCAAGCACCGAATGTGATTTTGATTGGTGAAGTGCGTGACATGGAGGGCATGAAACAGGCTCTTGCCTATGCAGAAACCGGCCACCTTTGCTTGGCAACGCTGCATGCTAACAATGCCAACCAAGCACTTGAACGTATTATTTCTTTCTTCCCACCAGAAGCCAAGCATGGCTTGCTGCTTGGCGTTTCGCTTAATTTGGTAGGCATTATTTCGCAACGCTTAATTCCGGGAAAAGTACAAAAACGCGTCGCTGCAGTTGAGGTGATGATAAATACACCCTATATGTCTGAACTCATTCAGAAGCAAAAATTGGGTGAAATGAAAGAGATTATGGCGGACAACAACGACATTGGCATGAACACCTTTGATCAATCGCTATTCAGGCTATTTACCAATGGCAAAATTGACGAGGAAAATGCACTGGCCAATGCAGACTCGCGTAACGACCTATCACTCAAAATGCGCTTTGCTGCTGAAGGTGCACGAGGTGGGTTTGAATCTTAAGCTGTTTGAGTTTAATCTTCAGTTTTACTGGTAGCCGCCATAAACGCTGCTGTAACTATGAGTAGCCCACCCACCCATTCATAGGGCTTCATTACCTCGTTTGCCAAGTAATATGAGGCAATTGCCGCCACTATCAGCTCAAATAAAAATATCACAGAAGCACGATTTGCGGCCATTTTTGTAACACCATACTGTGCTAAATAAGTACCAAACACCAAAACAAACGAAATTAGTGTCAAAATCATCCAGTCTTTTAAGGTAAAAAAACTTGGCGCAGGAAGTGTTTCTCCAAAAATTGGTATGCAAATAAGTGACATCGCGATTACACCTAACCAAACTGCATATGATTTTGCAAGCACGCTCAAGTGATGCGACTTGCGCGTAATCACGTTAGCAACCGCAAAAGTGATGCCTGAAGATAAAGCAAGCCAATCAGATTCACTTCTAGGGATTGGCAAATAACCGGACGCTCCGGTTGTATCGTAGAGCATAATGGATGCGCCCAAAAGCGCAATAAATATGACTGCCAAACCCTTGAGGTTTGTGTGCTCTTTCAGCCAAAAATGTGCCAGCACCAACGTCCAAAGCGGAGATAAATAAAATAGTAAAATCACGCGCATTACATGGCCATCTAGCACGGCTAAAACATAACTTAAGTTTGTCCATCCTGCTACCAAACTTAACCACAGGATACTTTTTGGCAACGTAAATGCACTGCGCCAACGCTTTGCGGTAAAGACAATAGCAATGCTTAGCGCAATTAGGTAACTGTAAAAACTGAGTGCTATGCCAGATACACCGGCCGCCTCCATTAGGCGATATGGATACCATACCACGCCCCAAAAGCACGCGCCAAAAAGCAGGCCAAATACAGCAAAAGTGTTTTTATTATTTCCGTTGCTCACTATAATGCTCACATGAATACTTACTTGAACCCCAGCCTCAACTTATTACAACCTTATCCGTTTCAGCGTCTGCGAGATTTATTTAATGGCACAACGCCAAATTCTGCTTATTCTGCGATTAATTTATCGATTGGCGAGCCTAAACACGCCACGCCACAACTCATTAAAGACGCACTCGTAAACAACTTAGATGGTTTAGCTAATTATCCCACAACTGTAGGTAGCGCGGCGCTACGGGAATCCATTTCTGCTTGGATTTCACGCCGTTACAATATTCCCGCGTTAAATCATGAAAAAGCGATTTTACCTGTCAATGGTAGCCGCGAGGCGCTATTTGCTTTCGCCCAAGTAATTATTGACCGAAGCAAACCTAGCCCAATTGTAATCTCGCCCAATCCGTTTTATCAGATTTACGAAGGTGCCGCATTTTTAGCGGGTGCACAGCCCTATTTTCTGAATACGTTGCCTGAGAATAATCATGCGATGGATTTCTCAAGTGTTCCCGAGAGTGTTTTAAATAGAACACAGTTGGTTTATGTATGCAGCCCCGGCAACCCTTCCGGCAAGGTGATGAGCTTAGAGCAATGGAAGACGCTTTTTGCACTCTCCGACCAATATGGTTTTGTGATTGCTGCAGATGAATGCTATTCAGAGATTTATTTTGATGAAAACAATCCGCCGTTAGGTGCCCTGCAAGCCGCATCCCTATTGGGTCGTGGCTATTGCGAATTTAATCGTATTTAGCTCTCTTTCCAAGCGCTCTAACGTGCCCGGCATGCGTTCCGGCTTTGTGGCGGGTGATGAAAAGATTATCGAGAAATTCACGCTTTATCGCACTTATCATGGTTGCGCAATGAGCCCGACCGTGCAAGCGGCGAGTTTAAGCGCGTGGAATAATGAGGCGCATGTGGTAGAGAACCGCAAACTCTACGCAGAAAAATTTAACATCGTCACACCCATGCTTCAAGATAAGCTCGAGGTTGAAATGCCGGACGCTGCCTTCTATTTATGGGCGAAAACTCCCATTTCTGACACTGAATTTGCGCTAAAACTGTATCGTGATTTTAATGTAACCGTGTTACCAGGGAGCTATTTGGCACGCGAAGCGCATGGCGTTAATCCGGGCAAAAATTTCGTAAGATTAGCGCTTGTGGCAAGCTTACAAGAATGTGTAGAAGCTGCAAATAGAATTAAACAATTACTTTAATTATATAATTTAACTATTTGTTTTAATGTATTTATTGTTCAACTTAATTGCCAAAGCGCTCATACCGATTAAAGCGATACCTATCATCACCAAAGCTATCGGCCAGCCAAGTGTATTGGCGAAATGTTTGGCGGTAAAGTAACCGATATAACACAACATCGATAGCGTGCCGACAAGCAATAATGTACGACTGCGCACGTAGGTACTCAAAAATATCAGCAACGCAGATAACCCGAGATAAAGCAGCTCGAATGGCGTACCTTCGACCGCCTCAAACACCGCCCACATTAACATTATCGCGCCAACAAAGTACCAAAATGGCGCGATTGCCTCGTGTTTAGAGCGATTGAGTGCATAGGCAATGCACAGCAAAGAAGTGCCGATAATGGTACCAATCAGTTTCTCGTTAAAATCCCAAACATCAAACAAGTAACCAAAGAAAATCGTGCCGAAGAAAATCGCACTAAAAGCAAGCACAGTGCGTCCTTTCGCCCAAAAAGTAGCGCCCTGCTGAATCAGCATATATGCGGCCATGAACAAAATACCATGACGTGGATCGCCGCCGGAGGAATATTCCTGCAGCATCACCAAAATACCTGTGGGCTGCAGAAAAGAAGAGATTAAAAATAACGGGGTCGCAGCCCGCTCGTATCGCTTATCGTACAAGCAAGCCAAACCCATAAAGAACGCTACCAAACCCACGCCCAAGGTCACCAGCACGCGTGAAGCCGAGCCAAAATCGTCCCAATACATACTAATAAATACGCCAATACCGGCAAATACGAAAATTCCACCAATGTAGCCGAGTAATTTAGACAGCACACCTGAGGATGGTTTAATTGCTTGCACTGCGGGCACGCTCAGTGCTTGTGAAATCTCTTCCAAGGAAATTTGATGATGCTTAATCAGCGCGACGATATCTTTCAAAGCGTCTTCTTTGTCTTGCAAGGCCTCTTCTTTTTGCGACATGGCGCGCTCCTATTTACTCACAACCCAGCCAAGAAATTGCACATTGCTATAGTAATAATCTGGCTGCATATTGGGCATTTTATAACCCACCGCGCCTTTTTTCAGCCGAAATCCACTATTGCGATAACCGCCGCCAAATAAGCCGCCTACCAGACCACTGCTACCATAATTCGGGCCTTCCAGCACATAACCATCGGGTGAGGTTACGTTAGTATCAATCGTCAAACTTTTGGTTTCGTCCAAAATAATTTCACCATTCACTGCTGCCGCACCGGCTTTTGCGTTGTCAATTATAATCTCGCGTACGGTCTCGGTTTTGCCATCATATGCCATCAATTTGGTTGAGCTACCGCTATTGTTTTTCTCATCCAGTTTTTTGGCAGAAACCATCACTTTCCCGTCTTTTACTTTAAAATCAAGTAGGTAATCAGGTGATTTTTGGTATTCATATTTCATTGTGCTAAATAACATTTCATGTTGCGGCGGTGTGCCCATAGATTTTGGCAACACTGAGGCAACAAAAAACAGCACAATTAACAGTAACGGCAGCGTCAAGCCCACCGCCAACACCAAGTTCTCTTTAATCCAGTTTTTCATCGCGTTACCTTTCAATAAACCGCGTAATTTCAGCTAATACTAATGCATTTAGGTTGGAATGCAAGCAATCAAGTTCAATCGTGTCGTCCATACCGCGCAGCCATGTAAGCTGCCTTTTAGCCAATTGCCGTGTGGCAAAAATACCTCGGTCGCGTAATTCAGCCAAATCATAATCGCCCCGCAAATGCTCTAACACTTGCCTATAGCCCACACAGCGCATGGAGGTTGATTCAGCGTTAAGTTGCGGATATTTCGCAATCAACCCTTTTACTTCATCCACCAAACCCTGCTTCAACATGTCGTCAAAACGTGTGGCTATGCGGTCGTGTAGCACTTTGCGGTCGCTTGGCACCAGTGCGATTTTCAGCACATCGTAAGGCAAAACGTCAGAAGTTTGTTTGGCAAAAAGCGCGCTCATGGTTTCGCCAGTGATTTCATAAACCTCCAACGCACGCTGAATGCGCTGCATATCGTTCGGTTGTAAACGCGCGGCGGTTGCTGGGTCGATGCTCGCAAGCTTCTTGTGCATGGCTGGCCAGCCTATTTGCGCGGCCTCTGCGTCTAGTTTGGCGCGCACTTCAGGTTGCGCCTCTGGCAAACCACTTAAACCGCCCTCAAGCGCCTTAAAATACAACATCGTGCCGCCCACCAATAAAGGAATTTTGCCGCGCGCAGTGATCTCTGCCATCAGTCGCAAGTGCATCGCTGCGAAAATTCGCCGCAGAATACGCTTCTGTAGGCGGAATCATATCGATTAAATGATGCGGTGCAGCCTGCCAGTGTTGCCGCATCTGGCTTGGCGGTGCCGATGTTCATGTCTTTAAAAACGAGCGCCGAATCGACACTGATGATTTCAACGGGCAGCTTTGATTGTAAATGAACCGCCGCGCCAGTCTTGCCGCTCGCGGTGGGGCCCATAATGAATAATGCAGGTTTCAGGCGCATGGTCTTGAGTTATAACATGCTGGTTTATGTACCAAAGATACCAACACAAAACTGAGCATCATCAATAAATACCAAGAAGATAACTTACCAATAGAAACCAAATGCCAACCATTAGTTTGATTTGGGTAAATCCAAGCCTTACTATAAGTACCTAAATTCTCACCAAACCAAATAAATAAAGCTACTAATAACCAACCAAATAGCAAAGGCATACTTCTGTGTACAGCATCAATCTTGTAATAAATATTTGTACGCCAAAACAGTATAAAACTTGCTAAAAATAGGCCCCAACGCAAATCCATGAAATAGTGATGTGTAAAAAAGTTAATGTAAATTAAAGTTACAAGCAAAAATGTCCAAAGTTTAGGTGGATAATTTGAATATTTAAAATCAAAAATACGCCACACTCTAGCGATATAACTACCGACGGCGCTGTACATAAAGCCTGCAAATAACGGAAAATTTCCAAATCCTAAAGTAAATTTTTCTGGATAACTCCATGAGCCGATGGCATCAGAAGTCTTGAATAATTCCATTCCTGTAGCAACAAGATGGAAAATCAATATCACTAAAGCCTCTCTTGGCGACTCCAACTTAGTAGTCAGTAAAAATATTTGAAAAACTACAGCTGCGAAAAATAAAAAATCATAGCGTGCGATTGAAAATGGATACCAATAATTGGTGACGAAAATTAATGCAAGCAAATATCCGCCAAACAAGGATGCATAAGCCTGCTTACAGCCAAACATCCAAAACTCTCTTAAGAAAACTTTTAAATTCATTACTTTCCTCGCATAAACATCTTATCGAAGTCAGACATTGCTACCTGAAACCATGTCGGGCGACCGTGGTTGCATTGTCCGCTACGTTCTGTCGCTTCCATATCGCGTAGTAAAGCATTCATTTCGGGGATTGTGAGGCTGCGATTAGCACGAACGGCAGCGTGGCAAGCCATGGTGCCTAAGCAACTCATTACGGCGCTCTGTGAGCGCCCTACTTGCGCCGTATTCGCGTAAATCTTTCAGCACGTCGCGTGCCAGTTGAACGGCATCCGCATTTTGCAACATGGTAGGCACTGCGCGAACAGCTAATGTGGTTGGTGAAAGCACGGCAATATCAAAGCCCAATTGCCTTAAGTTATCCGCTCCGCTTGCCAGCTCCTCATTCACCGTTGCCACTTCCAGTCTATCTGCATTAAAGCTCACGGGCAGCAACAATGGCTGCATCGAAACAGTTTTTGCCTCTAGTGCGTTTTTAAGTTGCTCGTACATAATGCGCTCGTGCGCGGCATGCATATCGACCACCACCAAGCCTTGCGCATTCTGTGCGAGGATATATACGCCGTGTATCTGTGCGACTGCAAACCCTAAGGGAAACTCCTGCCGATATTGATCTTCTTCTGCAGGAGATTGCTCAAATACCTCTAAGGCTACCCCCGCGTCCCTATTGGCTTGCATAGCAATATTTTGGGCAATGCTTTGCGAGCTGTTTTGCGGTGAATTGTTTCCAAAACCAAACATAGTCTCGTAAAAACTATTTGAATTGGCGCTTAAGTTAATTTGCGATTGATATTGCGGGTAGCTATTGGTGCCAAAAGGATTATGCGCGGCCTGACTTGCCGTGACGGCGTTAGATGCGCCTGTTGGCGTGGCAAGGTTTTTGTTCAAAGCATGGAAAATAAAGCGATGTATCGCTTGGCCATCTCTAAAGCGCACCTCGGTTTTGGCGGGGTGCACGTTTACATCCACCAAACTTGGATCTAACTCCAAAAACAACACAAATGCAGGGTGTCTATCGTGATGCAACACATCTTGATACGCTTGGCGAATAGCGTGGCTAATCAGTTTATCGCGCACAAAACGCCCATTCACATACACATATTGCGTATCGCGACTATTGCGGTTAAAGGTCGGCTTGGCCGCCATACCCCACAAGCGCAAACCCGCCGCCTCTTCATCTACCGCAATACTTTCAGCCGTGAATTCAGCACCTAACACATCGCCAAAACGTTTAATTGGTGCCGCCACCATATAGCGGCTAAGCGCACGACCATTGTGTTGCAGCATAAAGCTTACATCTGGTCTAGAAAGTGCCACGCGACTAAAGGCTTCTTCACAATGTCCAAATTCTGTGGCTTCAGTTTTTAAAAATTTGCGGCGCGCAGGCGTATTAAAATATAAGTCATTCACTTCAATAATCGTACCTACATCTAAAGCTGCAGGCTCAAGCGGTGCAATTTCACTGCCTTCTGAGGCAATACGCCAAGCATGTTTTGTGCTTGTTTCTCGACTGGAAATTTGCGTGCGCGAAACCGAGGCAATACTCGCCAATGCCTCGCCCCGAAAGCCTAAACTTGCAACCGCTTCTAAATCTTCTAATGTGGCGATTTTGCTAGTGGCGTGGCGCGTAAGCGCCATTTTTAAATCGTCTTCGGCAATACCTATGCCGTTATCAGTCACTTTTAATTGCTTTACGCCGCCTTGCATGAGCGAGACTTGAATATCTGTAGAACCCGCATCCAGGCTATTTTCCAGCAGCTCTTTTAATGCAGAAGCCGGGCGCTCTACCACCTCGCCCGCGGCGATTTGGCTGATGAGTTGATCCGGAAGTAAGTGAATGTGTGGCATGCGATAAAAGAGCAAGTAAAACGCTATTTTACCTGAGCATTTTACAAGTAATGCTGTAAGAAAAAATAAAAACTATAATGGTCTGGGGATAATCACCGTGCGGTTACGGCCAGAAAGCTTAGCCTGATATAACGCTTTATCGGCGCGGTCAATCACCTTGTCTACCGTATCATGCACCGCATGCTGCGTTAAGCCAAATGAAGCGGTAACCGAAACAACTTCACCTTCAAACATAAAGGTTTGCTGCTGTATTGCTTGCCGCAAACGTTCCACCAGTGCTTCAGCAGAGGCCAGTTCTGTCATCGGCAACATTATCAAGAACTCTTCACCGCCGTATCGGGCAAAAATATCGCCTTGCCTCAACTCTCTGGTTAAAATTTGTGCAAGGGTTCTTAACACTTCATCCCCCGCGCTGTGCCCATATACATCGTTGACATTTTTAAAATGGTCAACGTCCATCACTACCAAACAGCAATCAAGCTGGTGCCTTCTGATTTCGGGCAGCTTTTCTTCCATACGCTCTAAAATATAACGCCGATTGTGCAAGCCTGTGAGTTCGTCAAAAGTCGCCAATATCTGCAGTTGCTTTTGCATATCCTGCAGCTCGACATTTCTTTTAATAAAGTCTTGGTTTGTTCTTTCTACTTTGTCGTTTAGAGCGCGCAACTCCTCAATGTACGTTGCGTTTAATAGCCTGTGTTCGATTTGACCCAAAATGTATTTATTGGTCATCCAGCCAAAAAATAAGCAAGAAGATACAAGGCCAATCAAACCAAAAAACCACCAGCGAAAGTACTCGAAGTTAGACAAGAAATGTAGTGCGGTTAAAAAACTAATTGAGCAGACAAAACCCACAAGACCGCGTACAGAGGCTGACATGGAAGATGCTGAAAACGCGATTATAATGCCAAGAACTGCAGCTACACGGTAATCTTCTGGCTGCGGATGTTTTGCATCCAGCAAAAAGAAGAAGGCAGACCCCCATGCAAAACCGGCAAGAATATGCAAAAAATACTGCCGGTTTCTAAAAAAACTAATCTGGTACTTTGGTAGCTCTTTACTGAACTGAATCGAAGTATAGACAATATAAGCATCCACAGAAAAAACCAACCAAACCCAAATCAAAATGTTTTTGGTGGGTGCGATATGATAAAAACTGACCGCTAAAAACAATACCAGCAGAAAAGCACTATAAACCGCCATGCGTGATTGTTGGAGATAAGTGTTCACTATCTCAAAATCAATCTCATCCTGCATGTGTTGGGGATTGGGTATTAACATGTTGCTGGATTATTATACAGCTACTTATCAGCTATTTTGGTTTTGGCGAGCGCAGGATTACTTGCAAAGTATTTTTTAATGCCCGCCAAGATTGAAGCGGCCAACTTCTCCTGATGTTCATCGCTGTTGAGTTTGCGCTCTTCTTCCGGGTTACTAATGAATGCGGTTTCTACCAATATTGATGGAATATCGGGTGATTTGAGCACTGCAAAACCCGCCTGTTCTACATGCTTTTTGTGCAAGGTGTTAATTTCTCCAACATGCCCTAATACAGCTTTACCTAACTTAAGGCTATCGTTAATTGTTGCTGTTTGCGATAAATCGAGTAGCGTCCTAGCCAGAACTGGGTCTTTATTATCCAAACTTACGCCGCCTATTAAATCAGATTCATTTTCTTTTTTCGCCAAATAACGTGCGCTGGCACTTGTGGCACCGCGCTCCGAGAGCGCAAACACTGATGAACCACGTGCAGCCTGATTGGTAAAAGCGTCTGCGTGAATCGACACAAACAAATCTGCCTTAAGTTTTCGCGCTTTTACAACACGCCCATGCAGCGGAATAAAATAATCGCCATCTCGTGTAAGAATTGCGCGCATATTGGGCTCTGCATCGATCTGCGCTTTCAATTTTTTGGAAATAGCCAAGGTAATGTCTTTTTCGCGACTACCATTCGCACCACGCGCACCAGGATCTTCGCCTCCATGGCCGGGATCAATCGCAATCGTAATCATGCGCTCGCCGTCTTTTTCCGGTTTGTCTGCAAGTGGCTTATCTGCCGGCTTGTCAGTCGCTCCAGCACCACTTTCTGGCGGAATTGTCACAGGTTGCTCGTCTGGAATATTCGAATCAGGTGGCAGCGGCTCGATTACCGGTTCTGGTTGATTAACTTCTTTATCACCATTTTCTTTTTTATCCAGCATCGCCATCAGCGGATCCTGCAACGGATAAATATCCAGTACTAGGCGGTTCTTATAATCACCGGCGGGGGGCAGCGCAAAAAGGTTAGATTTCACTTCACCTTTCAAATCGACCACAACTCGCACCACATTGGCTTTATATTTAGCCGCACGCACTTGTTTGATGTAAGGGTCGCTCGATAAAATCTTGTCAGTAAGCGCCTTTAAAGCACTGTTTAGCTCTACATCTTCAATATCCAGAACTAATCGGTCTGGGTTTTTGAGTACAAGCAGCTGATATTTAAGTGGGGCATTGGCTTCAAACGCAAGCCTTGTGTAATCTTGCGCGGGCCAAACGCGGGCAGCAGTGATGGTGTTGATTGCCAATGCAGAAGCGCTGAAACCGAGCATGACGCAAATAAAAACCAGTCTTGTTAGCAATAATCTAAGCATGTCTTCCCAAGTTATTAATGTGCCGTAATTTCAACTTTTCGCCCAGATGTGAGATGCGCAATTTTAATATCAAAATCAGGCTCAGGTAATAAATCTCCTGCTTTTTCCGGCCACTCAACAAAGCAGATTGTGTTCTCGTTAAAGTATTCTCTAAAACCTGCTGCTTCCCATTCTTCAACATCATTAAATCGATATAAATCAAAATGATATAAATTATATCTCGACTTAGCATTAGATTCTACTTCATAAGGTTCAACTAGTGTGTAGGTCGGACTTTTTACCTTACCTTTGTAGCCTAAACCTTGCAAAACACCGCGCACAAAGGTGGTTTTTCCTGCGCCCAAATCACCATGCAGGTAAATCGTTAAACCAAGCTTTAGTTGCTTGGCAAATTGCCGCCCCGCTTCTATTGTCGCAGCCTCATCTGGCAATTCACGTGTAAAATTACTCCCCATGCGCACCAGCAACGAACATTTGTCTAACGATTACACTCAACTTACCGCCGACATCAAAAAACTTGGGCGCTCGCTTGGTTTTTCGGAAATCGGCATTAGCGATACCAACTTGACTGCGGCGGAGCTGGAACATCAGGCATGGATTAAAAAAGGCTTTCATGGTGATATGGATTATATGGCAAAACACGGCACCAAGCGCACCCGCCCTGCCGAATTAGTGCCAAATACCGTGCGTGTGATTTCAGTACGCTTAGATTATTTGCCACCAAAAGCAAAAGATAGCTGGCAAGTAATGGAAGATGGCGAACAAGCGTTTATTTCGCGCTACGCACTAGGCCGCGATTACCACAAAGTGATGCGACAAAAGCTACAAAAGTTGTGCGATAAAATCGTAGAAATCTCACCCGATTTTGAATATCGCGTATTCACAGATAGCGCGCCAGTGCTGGAGGTGGCGCTTGCAGAGAAAGCCAGTTTGGGTTGGCGCGGCAAACATACCTTGCTCATTAACAAAGACCATGGCTCATGGTTCTTTTTAGGCGAGATTTATACCAACCTGCCCCTACCCATAGACGCAAAGGCCAGCAACCATTGCGGTAGCTGCTCTGCATGTATTGATATTTGCCCGACAAAAGCTATTGTCGCTCCTTATGAAGTGGATGCAAGGCGTTGCATTTCTTACCTCACCATAGAGCTTAAAACAGCGATTCCCGTTGAATTTCGCCAGATCATTGGCAACCGCGTCTATGGCTGCGATGATTGCCAACTGGTGTGCCCGTGGAACAAGTTTGCAGAAATCACGCAAACGCCGGATTTCAATGTGCGTAACGGCTTGGATGACATCAATTTGGTAGAATGTTTTAGCTGGAGTGAAGCGGAGTTTAAACAAAAAATGGCAGGCAGTGCCATTTACAGAATTGGCTATGAACAATGGCTACGTAACATTGCGGTCGGCTTGGGCAATGCGCCTAGCTCTCCCGTAGTTATTAACGCGCTAAAAGCGCGTAAAAACGATGCTAGCGAATTACTTAAAGAGCATGTAGCATGGGCGCTGCAACAGCATCAACCCAATGCCAGCAGCGCCGCCCCCAACGTGCCTGCCTGATCACCGCTGTTAGAAATGTTCACCTTAATTTTACCGCGCAACACCGGAATTAAATCAGCCTCCAATCTTGCATAAAAAACTTTCTGCATTAAATCCCAAGCCCCACTCATGCCACCGCCAATCACCACATTTGGCACATCCACTACTTTAAGTACATGTGCCATAGCCATAGCCAGCGCCTCGCCAGCCTTTTTGTAAGCAGCTTCAGCCTCTGCATCGCCTTTTCGCGCAAGCTCAGCAATTTGATGTGCTTCTAGCTTTTGTTTTGTCGCATCAAAATAGCTAAGTGCAACACCGCTGGCCGAAGCATATTTTTCCAAACAGCCCTGGTTTCCACACCCGCATAACCTACCGTGTGGCTCGATAATGATATGTCCTACTTCCATCGCACAACCGTGCCTGCCAGTAAATGGTTTGCCGGCAAGAATAAGGCCGCCACCTACACCCGTTCCTAACCCAAAATAGATTAAACCAGTTTCAGGTTTATTCATTAAGCAATACTCGCCATAAGCGGCAGCATTCGCATCGTTTTCCACGATAACTTTTTTGCCGACAATTTTGCTTAAATCATCAGCTAAATTCACGTTTTTTAAGCCGGGTAGATTGGGTGATTGAGCGAGCGTTTGCGTGTGCGGATCAATAAAACCAGGGAAACCTATGCCAATCGCATTAATACCAGCATGCTCGGAAAGGCTCATGGATATTGCCTCTGCAAGCACATGCAAAATCTTCTGCCAAGCCACATTTGGCATATTATTTTTGCAAATACTAGAGAAATCTGCTTGATGACGCACCTCGCTGATTAAAGTCAGGCCATCGAACACGCCTAAGCGTAAATTGGTACCGCCAATATCCATACCAATCGCAAGCATGTTAGTTGCCATTTATCTGGCGCGCCCAGATTTTTGAACTGCCTGCGCAAACTGCCGTTTTAAATGTGGACTTAATTGCGGCCAGCTAAAACGCCAAATCCAGTTATTATCGAGTGTTCCAGGCGTATTCATGCGATTTTCTCCATCCTGCTCGAGAATATCCTGCATTGGAATAATGGCCAGATTAGCTTTTGTATTAAGTGCCATTTTTACTAAATCAAATGGCATATTAGGCGCTTCATTATCTAAAAGTTTGCATAGATGCAGCTTTGCATTTAATTCTAAGGTGTTATACCAACCCAAACTCGTATCGTTATCGTGCGTGCCGGTGTAAACCACACTATTCGCCTCAATATTGGCGGGCAGGTAATAGTTATCATCACCCCCGCCAAAGGCAAACTGCAAAATCTTCATACCCGGCAGTTTATATTTCTCGCGCAATTTAGTAACTTCTGACGTGATAACGCCTAAGTCTTCTGCGACCAGACACATACTGGGGAAATGCTTTTTAATCGCCGCAAGCAAGGCATCACCAGGCGCTTTTTTCCATTTCCCATTAATCGCCGTTGCGTCCTTCGCGGGAATCTCCCAAGCTGCTTCCAAACCTCTGAAATGGTCAATGCGCACCATGTCGAATAAGTTGTTTTGCGTGGCCATGCGCGCGAGCCACCATTTAAAACCATCCAGCTTCATGGCGCGCCAATTATAGTGAGGGTTTCCCCATCGCTGCCCTGTTTCACAAAAATAATCTGGCGGCACACCGGCAACTACTTTCATGTTGCAACGCTTATCCAGTTTGAACAAATCAGGATTCGCCCATACATCAGCGCTATCGTAAGCTACAAAAATAGGAATATCGCCAAACATGGCAACCCCTTTTTCGTTAGCGTATTTCTTTAAAGCGGCCCATTGCTGAAAAAACAGAAACTGCGTAAATCGAATAACATCAACTTCATCGCTATATAATTTTTTGATTTGATTTAACGCTTTTTTGTCGCGTTTCTTATAAATCTCCGGCCATTTGTTCCAGCTCTGGTTTTCAAATTGCTTACGTAGCAATAAAAACATGGCGAAGTCATTTAACCAGTGCGCATGTTTTCGACAGAATTTTTTAAACGCAATGTATTCTACAGACTGCGGTTCTTTTGAGAGCGCGGAATATATTTTTTCAATAAGCTTTAACTTGAGCTCTAGCGATTGATTGGAAAGGTAGGTAGCCAAATCATTTTTGGAAAGCAGGTTCTGATCTGCAAGTTTTTGCATGCCGATAAATGCCGGGTTGCCTGCGTGCGCGCTTAAGCACTGGTAAGGCGATCCATCCCCGTGCGGCATATTGAGCGGCAGCGTTTGCCAAACACTAACCCCAGCCTCATTCAAAAAATCTACAAATTGATAAGCATTTTGTCCGAGCACACCCATCGGCAACGAGCTGATATGTAATAACACGCCAGCAACGGGTTTTTTATTAGATACTTTCATTCGTAAATTTTTATTCTTCTAATATATATTTGTATCAGCCTATTTCTCTTGTCCGCGACGCATCGTGCCGCTGTTGGCGTCATTCGCGGCTTGCACGATATTACCGGCGCTAATTGGGGTACTCAGCGCATCAGGTACCGGCATTTTAAGCAGCAAATACAAGTTAGTAAGATTTCGGCGATACAGCTGGTCAAAACTGCTCACACTCATTGCCGCGTTATAGTCGCCCAACCACCAAAACCAGTCCGAACCTTCGCATACAGAAAGCTGGGTTTCACATTTTTTCTTCTCATCCGCAGTTAATTTGCTACTTTTAATGACCTTATCGTACGCTTTTTTAGCCGCACACAATAAATCCCAACCACGGTTTTTATCTACGCTACCAATCCAAGTGCTAAACGTGCCGTATACCCAGCTACCTGCAGAAATTTCAGGCAGATTGCCACAATAGACTTTATAAGGGCTTTGACTTGGCTTCTTGATTGAATGCAGTACATCTGCAGGGGTTACCATTTCTATATTCGGATGGTCTACCAGCGCTTGATATAGCTCAGTTAAAAAATAGTGTCCGTTATAGGGGTAATATTCCCAGGCGTTTTCACCATCCAAAATCACACTCACCACAGGGTTTTCTTCACGCTGGTAGGTTTGATAAATATGCTCTAATGTCCTTACAAAATCACCTACTGCTTCAGCGCTATGTATTTTGGAATATTCAAAACCAATTTTGTCCGAGAGTCGGTCATCTCTAAAAAAGCAGATAATCTCGTTTTCACCCTTACTTACCCGATAGGGCTTGTAAAGATAGTCATGACGGGAAACCAGCGCTTTACTAGGGTTAGACTTGCGCAGGCTGTTCACCAGTACGTTTTCACCAGAAGCAGCCCATTCCACACCTTCTTGCCCCATGAGCAGCAGACTTTCTTTTGAAACTGCACCTTCCGATGGCCACATGCCGTGAGGCTCAAGTCCAAAGCGCCTTTTATGTGAAATTTGCGCGCCTTTGATATGGTCTACAGCCCGTCCAGAACCACCCGGATAGGCTTTGCAATCTGGCAAAATCGCATTGGGAATCGCATCATGGGTTGTTTCAAAATCAATTAACAAGGGCAATATAGGGTGATGGTGCGGTGTGCTAGTCAGCTCAATTTGCCCTTTTTCAGCCAATTTTTTATAGCGAGGTATCAGATTCGTGATGAGCTCACCAATAAGATCGAACACAGCGATTCTGTCTTCATTGGTAAACTGTTTGCCTTTGGTCATTAATTTTTGTACCAACGCACTGTTTTGTCTAACGCTTTCACCCATCCAGGCTAGGTGGTACCAAACCAGCAAATCTGCCAAATATTGGCCCGAAAGATAAATCAAATCGTCACGGCCATCTTCCGTTAAAAATTGAAACATTTTGTACAACCGCTCGTAATCAGGAAACGGCTTAAGCATTTTTTCGTGATGACTTTTGAAGCAACTATCTTTAATCAATCGTCGCTCATCGCGAGAAAGCACCCATAAATCATTGGTACCAAGCAGTTTTAATATCGGATCTTTTACTTGGCGGGTTTTAAATTGATTCGCATAGTCTTCAAGCTGATCTAGCAAGATGGGCACAAAATTAAAGCTCACCCGCGCTTTGGGATTAGCTTCCAGATGATATGCCATATCGCTGTAGTCTTTAATCGCGTGTAAATATGTCCATGGCAACACGTACTCACCAGTTAGCGAATCGCGATAATCCGGCTGGTGCATGTGCCAATAGAGAGAAATCAAAAGTTTGGGCTGTATCATAATCAATTGTTGACCATATATTTAATTGTTATCGGCATATTTTAGAGTTTGTTTAACATTTCCTGTGTGACTAAAACGGTGCCTTTTTCTGTCACATAAAAACGCTTTGCGTCAAGCTTCAAGTCAACACCAATTTCCATGTTTTCGGGAATATGTACGCCTTTATCAATCACAACATTTTTAAGCTTCGCATGGCGATTAACCACCACATTGGGCATGATAACCGCACCTTCAATATCGCAATAGCTATGCACGCGGACATTTGAAAACAACACTGAACTCGTCACACTTGAGCCACTAATCAAGCAACCGCCCGACACAATCGAATCGGTTGCTTTACCCATTCTATCTTCATCTCTAAAAACAAACTTTGCTGGCGGCAATTGCTCTTGATATGTCCAAATAGGCCATTGTTTATCGTACATATTAAGCTCTGGCGTCACACGGGTAAGCTCCATGTTTGCTTCCCAATACGCATCTATCGTACCCACGTCACGCCAATAGTAAAAGCCGTTTCTAGCCCCTACGCAACTATCTGAAAAGCGGTGCGCATAAACACGCGCGCGTGAAATTAAATAGGGAATAATATTGCCACCAAAATCATTGGCAGAATTTGGGTCAGCTGCATCTCGCTCTAGCTGTTCATACATAAACTGTGCATTAAATACGTAAATACCCATGCTGGCTAAAGCTTGCGTTTCATCGCCCGGCATATGTCTGGGGTTTGCGGGTTTTTCTGCAAACTCCACGATCCGATCATCATCATCTACAGCCATCACGCCAAAACCTTTTGCATCTTCAAGCGGCACATTCAAACAGGCAACAGTCATATCTGCATTTTTTTTAACATGCGTTGCCAGCATTTGGCCGTAATCCATTTTGTAAATATGATCGCCAGCTAATATCACCACATATTCAGCATTGCTTTCCTTCAGAATATCCAGATTCTGAAATACGGCATCAGCAGTCCCTTTATACCATTCTTCGTTTTCGTTTTGTTGTGAGGCAGGCAGCAACTCTACGTACTCGTTAAACTCACCTTTTAAGAAATTCCAGCCACGCTGGATATGTCGAATTAGGCTATGTGATTTATATTGTGTGACTACGCCTACACGACGGATGCCCGAATTAATGCAATTTGAAAGCGGGAAATCGATGATGCGAAACTTTCCGCCAAATGGAACAGCTGGCTTGGCACGACGATTGGTAAGATCTTTTAAACGACTACCCCTACCCCCTGCCAGAATAAGCGCTACCGTATTTTTGGTAATGGCGCTTACAAATCTAGACGAACTTGGCTCTTGCGGCATGATGCCCTCCTCGAATTATCCAGTAAACAAATGGACAGATATTGTCTCGATAGCTTAGTAAGCTTAAACGGGCAAAAATTTTGTCTCTACGCATAATCATTATAGGCCTGATTACGCGGTATAATCTACTCATAGATAGCTATTTAATAGAAAAAATTATTTTGAAACAATCCATACCAAAAGAACTTGAATTAATTCTTGGTGCAAAACACCACGACCCCTTTTCTTATCTTGGCTTGCACACTGTCACACTGAAAAATAAGGCAACGGAATTTGTATTTCGCACCTTTCTGCCAAATGCTAAAAACGTAAGCCTTAAAGTCGCTTCAAAATGGATAGAATTAACCCGCGCTCACGCAGATGGCTTATATGAATGGCATGGCAAAAGCGCTCCCGAAACGCCTTGCTTGCTAAAAATTGAGTATGCTCAAGAAACCTTAGAGCTGGCTGATACTTACAGTTTTATGCCAATATTGACGGATGATGAGCTCTATTTGTTTGGTGAAGGCCGCTTAAATCAGGCATACAAGACTTTCGGCGCACATTTATCCACACATCAAGGCGTTAAGGGCGTGCGCTTTGCCGTATGGGCGCCAAATGCAGAGCGTGTAAGCGTAATCGGCAATTTCAACAACTGGGATGGCCGTGTAAACCCAATGCGTGTGCGCGGTGGCACAGGCGTTTGGGAGCTATTTGTTCCCAACTTAAATGCGGCTGAGCTTTATAAGTTTGAAATACGCAACCGCAATAGCGGCGCGATTATGGTGAAAGCCGACCCTTATGCCCGTGAATTTGAATTGCGCCCCGGTACTGCAGCTAAAGTTTCTAACAGCAACCAGCATGTCTGGAAGGATGATGCATGGCTATCAGCAAGAAGTAGCCATGATTGGCTTCATGCGCCGTTTAACTGTTATGAAGTGCATCTTGGCAGCTGGCGTCGCAACGCGCAAGGCGAATTTTTAACCTATAAAGAATTAGCAAAACAGCTTGTGCCCTATGTGGTGGATATGGGCTATACGCATATTGAGTTGTTGCCCATTACCGAACACCCTTTAAATGAATCTTGGGGGTACCAAACAACAGGCTACTTTGCTGCAACCAACCGATTCGGCACGCCAGATGACCTGCGTTATTTAATTGATGCCTGCCATCAGGCAAAAATCGGCGTGATTCTAGACTGGGTGCCGGGACATTTCCCAAAGGATGATTGGGCGCTAGCCCGCTTTGACGGCACCGCTTTGTACGAGCACGAAGACCCGCGCTTAGGCGAGCACCAAGATTGGGGCACGTATATTTTTAATTATGGCCGCAATGAAGTGCGCACCTTCTTGATTTCCAATGCCTATTTTTGGCTAAAAGAGTTTCATATTGATGGCTTACGCGTAGATGCCGTTGCTTCAATGCTTTATTTGGATTATTCGCGCAAAGCTGGCGAATGGCTACCTAACAAATATGGCGGCCGTGAAAACCTAGAAGTCATTGATTTTATTAAAGAACTAAACACCTTAGTACATCAAGATTTCCCTGGTGCACTCACCATTGCCGAAGAATCCACAGCATGGCCTGCGGTGTCACGCCCTGTTCATCTTGGCGGGTTAGGATTCAGCATGAAATGGAACATGGGCTGGATGAATGACACATTGAGTTACATCGAAAACAATCCCATTCATCGTCGTTATCATCACGACAAACTCACGTTTGGTCAGCTTTACGCCTATACAGAAAACTTCGTACTGCCTTTTTCGCACGATGAAGTGGTGCATGGCAAAAAATCTCTTCTCGATAAAATGCCTGGCGACGCATGGCAAAAATTTGCAAATCTACGCCTGCTGATTGCTTTTCAGATGACGCACCCCGGCAAAAAACTTAACTTTATGGGCAACGAAATTGCACAAGGACGCGAGTGGAACGTGAATCAAAGCCTAGATTGGCATTTGATGGAAAGCCAATGGCATCAAGGCGTGCAGCTCGCTTGCCGCGATTTGAATAACATTTATCGCAGCCATAAAGCATTGCATGATTTAGATTTTGAAAGCCGTGGTTTTGAGTGGATTGATTGCCACGATAACGAGCAATCAATAATTAGCTACATCAGGCGTGCTCAAGATGGCAGTTTTGTTATAATAGTGCTAAATTTTACGCCAGTGTTGCGTAAAGGCTACCGCATAGGTGTGCCGCAAGCTGGACAATACCGCGAGATTTTTAATAGCGACGCAGAATGCTATGGCGGTAGCAACCAAGGTAATGGGGCGGGGTTAAATACTGAAAACAAAGCTTGGATGAACCAAGCGCAATCTATTCTGATGACAATCCCACCACTGGGTGCGATTGTACTTAATAAAATAGATTAATAATTAAATATAAGTAATTGTTTATAAAATATAATGTCAAATCTAATTAAGCTCCCTGTTTGGGATAAGCTCGTCAAACATCAGCAGTCTGTTGCTGGTACGCACATGCGGGATATGTTCGCAAACGACCCGAAACGTTTCGATAAGTATCACCTAAAGCTTGCCGATATTCTGATTGATTTTTCAAAACACCGCATCACCGATGAAACGCTACCCCTGCTCTTCCAGCTTGCGAGAGAAGCCAAGATTGAAAGTTGGCGTGACCGCATGTTTACCGGCGAAAAAATCAATATCACTGAAAACCGTGCAGTATTGCATACCGCACTGCGTAACCGCAGCAATACGCCTGTGCTGGTCGATGGCAAAGATGTAATGCCTGAAGTGAACGCAGTGCTTAAGCATATGCGCGAGTTCTCAGATAAAGTGCGTAGCGGCACATGGACTGGCTATACCGGCAAACGCATTACAGATATTGTGAATATCGGTATCGGCGGCTCGGATTTAGGTCCGGTAATGGCTTGCGACGCGCTTACGCCTTATGGTCATCCTGACTTGACCATGCATTTTGTGTCGAACATTGACGGAGCGCATTTGATGCGCGCGCTCAACAAATGCAATCCTGAAACAACGTTATTTATTGTCGCCTCTAAAACTTTTACCACGCAAGAAACCATGACGAATGCGCTTTCTGCACGCACTTGGTTTTTGAATGCTGCAAACGACAAAGCACACGTTGCTAAACACTTTGTGGCACTCTCCACCAACACATCTGCTGTAGAAGAGTTTGGCATTGATGTTGCCAATATGTTCGCGTTTTGGGATTGGGTGGGTGGCCGTTATTCGCTGTGGTCGGCCATCGGCTTATCGATTGCCTTGTGGGTGGGTATGGATAATTTTGAGGCGCTACTTGCTGGCGGCCACGAGATGGACAACCACTTCAGAACCGCACCGCTTGAGCAAAACATCCCCGTTATTATGGCACTAATTGGTATTTGGTATAACAATTTCTTCCATGCCGACACGCACGCAATACTGCCCTACGATCAAGGAATGGCGCGCTTCCCAGCCTATCTGCAACAAGCAGACATGGAAAGTAACGGCAAATTTATCTGCCGTGAAGGCACGCGCGTGCAATACAAAACCGGCCCTGTGGTTTGGGGTGAAGCTGGCACCAATGGTCAACATGCATTTTACCAACTCATTCACCAAGGCACGCAAATTGTACCCGCAGATTTTTTAATGCCTGCACATAGTCACTATGCGATTGGCAAGCATGGTTATGCACACCACAAAATCCTACTGGCTAATTTCCTGGCACAAACGCAAGCACTGATGTTAGGTAAAACTTCGGATGAAGCCCGTGCAGAGCTTGTAAAACAAGGGTTAACTGGCGATGCACTCGAAGCGCTGTTGCCACATAAAACGTTTGAAGGCAACCGCCCAACTACATCCATCATGTTCGACAAACTCACGCCAAATACGCTGGGCAAACTGATTGCACTTGTACGAGCACAAAATATTTGTACAAGGCATGATTTGGGACATTAACAGCTTCGACCAATGGGGCGTGGAATATGGCAAGCAAATTGCACAGCAAATCTTGCCGCAACTCACAAATGACGAAGTGGTGAGCAACTACGACAGTTCAACCAATGGTTTAATTAATTACACCAAAAATCTGAAGTAGCTACTTCCCTGCAAGCGTAATATATATGCCCCCTGTTTGCAGGGTGCAATCGCGAAATGTATTGCGCATTAGAAATAGGCGACTACCTCAGCTGCAACCCTTTAGTCATCGCATCAATACCAATCGCCTTCGCCATGCTCGCACCCAGCTTTTTAGCAAAGCGATCCACCACTGTTTCCTGATACGTATAATCGACAATATCTTCCTGCTTAATCACTTCGCGCGCTACGTAATCGGCACTGCCTAACGCATCAGCAAGGCCGAGTTTAATGCCCTGCTCGCCGCTCCAAAACAAGCCACTGAACACTTCCGGCGTTTCTTTTAGGCGATTTCCACGGCCTTGGCGCACCACCGCTTTAAATTGCTCGTGTATCTCGTTTAGCATGGCTTGTGCAAGCGCTTGGTGCTTTGGGTTAAGTGGTGAAAACGGGTCAAGCATCGCTTTGTTCTCGCCAGCCGTCATCAAGCGGCGCTCTACACCCACTTTTTTCATCACTTCAGTAAAGCCGTAGCCATCCATCAGCACACCTATTGAGCCAATGATGCTCGCTTTATCCACATAAATTTTATCGGCCGCCGCCGCAATGTAATAGCCGCCAGAGGCGCATATATCTTCCACCACCGCATAAACTGGGATTTTTGGATGCAGCGCTTTTTGCCGACGAATTTCATCATTGATAATGCCCGCCTGTACCGGACTGCCACCCGGGCTGTTAATGCGTAAAATAATGCCTTTGGTACCCTTGCTGTCATAGGCATCGCTCAAGCTTGTCATCACGGAATCTGCATTTACGTCACCGCCTGGCTCAATCACACCGTTAATATCTATCAATGCGGTATGCGGGCCTGCCGCTGTCTTTGCAGCGCCAAACCAGCCCAGTGCATAGGCAAGCAAGGTGAACAAGTAAATAAACACCAAAATCTTAAAGAAATTGCTCCAGCGCCTTGCGGTTTGCTGCTCTTTATAGCCAGATAGCGCCAGCTTTTCAATCATTTGCCGCTGCCAGGCGGTGTCTTGTGTGTTTGGTTCTTGTTCTGCCATGCTATGGTTCCCCGAGTGGTTATTTGTTCGATTTGTGAATCGAGTGATGTAAATGGTCAATGTGAATGATAATTTGTTGATTGAGTTCTGTCACGGGTAAAGATTGCAAACTTTTACCTTTGCATGGTCCAAAAACACAATAACCGTTATGTGGTGCATAATGCGCGCCATGTGTGGCGCAAATCAAGTAATCTTTGCTGACTGTAAAAAATTGGCCTTCGTTCCAATCCAGCTCCACCGGCACATGCGCGCACTGATTGACATAAGCATGCGCCTTGCCTTCATAGCGAATCACAAAACCTGTTGCAAATTCGCCCAGAACAGGCAAAGCAAATCGCAGCCCTTCGGCTTTTTCTTGCAAATCGTGACTGTTTAATACAATAGTTTTTGGCGTGTTGTTTTTATGCATTATTTAGCAACCAATAACTCAATTCACTAAATTCATCAAAAATACCCTTAGGATTATATTTGAGCAATTTATCTGCAGACTGCGCGCCAAATGTCACCGCCAGCGAATCTACGCCTGCATTCTGCGCCATTTGCAGATCATAGCTGGAGTCACCAATCATCAGTGTGCGTGCTGGTGTTGCCACCAGATTATCCATCAACTCATCTAGCATTTGCGGATGCGGCTTTGAGAAGCACTCATCCACCGTACGCGTCGCGTGGAACAAGTGCCCAAAACCAGAACGATCCAAAGCCAAATTAAGTCCGCGCCTACCTTTGCCTGTCGCCACAGCAAGTTTATGGCCGCGTCTGCTCAACTCTGTAATTACCTCTTTTGCACCGTCAAATAGAGGGATTTCATGCTCACCCGCATAATAATTGGCCGTATATTGCTTGGCGAGTGCTTGCGCCTGCTCTGCGGGAATATCACCGAATAACGCATGTATCGACTCGCGCAATCCTAACCCAATGATGTTGCGCGCAGCTTTGGGGTCGAGCGCAGGTAAACCTACTTGTGCTGCGGCATCCACTACAGCTTTGGTAATCATACCAGTCGAATCGGCCAGCGTGCCGTCCCAATCCCATACAATTAAATCAAATTGCTTTTTCTTCATTGTTACTTTTTATCCAAACCCTTCAAAAATTGATCTAATTCTAGCGGCAAAGGTGCAACTAAAACCAGTTTCTCATTGGAGAGCGGATGTCGCAGTTTTGTTTCAGCAGAATGCAAAAACATGCGCTTTAGTCCTTTTTTCTGCAAAACTTTATTCATGGCAAAATCGCCGTATTTATCATCCCCCACAATGGGAAAACCCAAATGCGCCAGTTGCACACGCAGTTGATGCGTACGCCCTGTAACGAGCTGCGCCTCAAGTAATGTAAAGCCTTCGTAACTTTGCTTCAGGGCAAAATTGGTTTCCGAAACTTGCGCCTCGTCATATTTGTCTTTTGATTTATCTGTAACCACGTTCACGCGCCGTTCACCACTTGGCAGTACATATTTTTGCAGATCCAAAACTACGCGCTTTTTCTTATCCAACCACTCGCCCGCAACCAGCACCAAATAACGTTTATCTGTCTGATTGTTGCGTATCATTTCATGTAGCGCGACCAATGCACTGCGTTTTTTTGCAAGTAGCAACACCCCGGACGTTTCACGATCCAGACGATGTACCAGTTCCAAAAATTTAGCACGTGGGCGCTCAATTCTAAGTTGTTCTATCACACCACGACTCACGCCGCTGCCGCCATGCACGGCAAAACCAGCCGGTTTGTCGATTACCAACAAGGCATCATCTTCAAAAAGTATCGCGTTTTCAAATTTGGATACTGCAGGCTCTCCGCTTTCTTTCTGTTCAAATTTTGCTGACACGCGAATTGGCGGCACACGCACCACATCGCCAATCAAAAGCTTGCGCGAGGCATCCACGCGACCTTTATTCACGCGCACTTCTCCACTGCGCAAAATACGATAAATATGACTTTTGGGCACACCTTTCAGCGTTTTGGCGAGAAAATTATCCACGCGCTGACCTTCGCTTGCTTCATCCACGGTGATTTTTGCAGCCGCATGCTCACTCACAAGTTTGTTTTCTAGGGCTTCTGTCATAAAATTTGTATCATTAAGTTTTGCTTAAAAATGTAATAAAGCCTATACTTAGACTTGGTACTGAATCTAAAGTAAAAGCTTCAGTAACGCATAATCGAAAGATTAAAAGAATATTTGGTTAATACCGCTCGCCATATTTTAAGTAGCGATAAAAAATAACGCTCTAGCCGCTGCAGACAAATAGAACATAAATGCGACTAAAGGTTACTGAAGACCGAATTTTAACTAATTTATACCCAGTACAGATATTAATTTTAAGGTACAGGCATAAATTTTAAGTAACGCAGGGATACTTTTTAATACCCATCATCAGTTCTCACCAACACGTGAGTGATGTTGACTAGCAAAGCGAATGCTAAAAAATATAAGCAAACGATTTGTTTTGCGAGTACTTGCAATTACTTTATAAATGCGCAACGTTTGCGCTAGCCTAGACAATAGTCCAGATGCTAGCAACGGCGCCCCTTCAGAGCCTTTGTCTCAGTCAAAAGTCTGCCAGCTCGAGCGCAGGAGTACACAATGAAACGCATGTTATTTAATGCAACGCAGTCAGAAGAACTTCGCGTTGCGATTGTTGATGGGCAAAAACTCATCGATCTGGATATTGAACACGCTGGCAAAGAACAACGCAAAAGCAATATCTACAAAGGTGTTATCACCCGCATAGAACCATCACTTGAAGCCGCATTTGTCGATTACGGCACTGAGCGTCATGGCTTTTTACCTTTCAAGGAAATCTCACGCGCCTACTTTAACGATAAGGCTGATGCTGGACGCGCGCGCATTCAAGACGTGATTAAAGAAGGTCAAGAGCTTATCGTGCAAGTCGACAAAGATGAGCGCGGCAGCAAAGGTGCAGCGCTTACCACTTACATTTCACTTGCAGGTCGTTATTTGGTTTTAATGCCTAACAACCCACGTGGCGGTGGTGTTTCACGCCGTGTTGAAGGCGAAGAGCGTAACGAACTGCGCGACACCATGGCTGAACTAGAAGTGCCAAAAGGTATGAGCATGATTGCGCGTACAGCAGGCATTGGCCGCAACAAAGAAGAACTGCAGTGGGATTTAAATTACCTTGCACAGCTTTGGACAGCGATTGAAGATGCCTCAACCATCCAGAAAGGCGCCTTTCTAATTTATCAGGAAGGTAGTCTTGTGATTCGCGCAATCCGCGATTACTTTAGTGCCGATATTGGTGAAATTTTAATCGATACACCTGATGTCTATGAGCAAGCCGTGCAGTTCATGAACCACGTGATGCCTGGTAATGTAGCCCGCGTAAAGCTTTATCAGGATGAGATTCCGCTTTTCTCGCGCTTTCAGATAGAACATCAAATTGAAACCGCGTTTGCTCGCGAAGTGCGCTTGCCTTCCGGTGGTGCGATTGTGATTGATCACACTGAGGCACTTGTGTCGGTTGACGTTAACTCCGGGCGCTCCATCAAAGGTGCGGATATCGAACAAACTGCATTTAATACTAATCTGGAAGCTGCTGAAGAAGTTGCTAGGCAATTGCGCTTGCGCGATCTAGGTGGATTAGTTGTTATTGATTTCATCGACATGGAAAATCAACGCAACCAGCGTGAAGTAGAAAATGCCCTGCGCGACGCACTGCATGCAGACCGTGCACGCGTGCAGACCGGAAAAATCTCGCGTTTTGGCTTGCTGGAGCTTTCTCGTCAGCGCTTGCGCCCAAGTTTAGGCGAAACCAATCACACAGCCTGCCCGCGCTGTTCCGGCACAGGTCATATCCGTGGGGTAGAATCAACCGCCTTGCACATTTTGCGTATTACGCAAGAAGAAGCGATGAAAGACAACAGTGCAATCATTCAGGTGCAATTGCCTGTAGAAGCAGCGACTTTCTTGCTGAATGAAAAACGTGCTGATATACACAAAATTGAACAGCGCATGGATGTTGAAGTTATTTTGATTCCAAACATTCACATGGAAACGCCTAACTACAGCATCACGCGCATAAAGCTTGATGATGTAAATGAAGAAACTGCAAAACCTAGCTATAACTTGGTTGAAATTCCTCCAGAGACTGCTTACATACACAGCATCGGCGAAGAAAATAAACCAAGCGCGCCAGAAGCCCTTGTAAAAGGTGTTATTGCAGGAACTGCTGCACCTATCGTAGAAGAAAAGCCCGCAGCTCCTGTTGCTAAAGTTTCTTTCTTAGGCCGTATAAAAAAATGGTTGGGTGGTGAAGGTGAAGTTAAGCCTGCCGTTAAAACTGAGGAAACCAAAACATCGCGTGATAACCATCATGATCGCGACCGTGGCCGTAATCGAAACCGCAATCGCAATAACCGCGATCGCAATCAAGAGCGCAATGACAGGCCACCGCAAGGACAAAGACCGCAACAACAAGCAAGACCGCCACGCCCTGAACACAACCGCAATGAACACACGCGCAGAGAAACCTGAAGCACAAACACCTGCAATTACTCAGGGCAATGCGGCTGAATCAGGTCAACCGCGTCCAGAGCGCAGCCGCCGTAGCCGTGGTGGACGTAACCGCAACAAAAATCGTGATGGTAATCGCGATACAAACCGCGAGGCAATGCCAGTTGTTGAAAACGAAGTCGTTACTCAAAACCTAACGGAAGCTAAACCGCTAGAAACAAAACCTACGGAAACCAAAGCACCAGAAGTCAAACCTGCTGAAACAAAACCCGCAGAAGCTAAGGCAACCCCTAAGGCAAAAGCCCCTGCTAAGCAAACACCTGCCTCTGTAGAAGCTCCTGCTACGGCAGAAGTTGCAGTAAGTGAAAAACCTAGTAAAGCTAAAAAAGCGCCTGCACGCAAGCCAAAGGCTGCAAAACCTGTAGATTTGGCGGCTAGCGGTTTGCAATTGGTAGAAACTAAAGGTAATGCAAAACCTGCGAAAGTAGCCGCTGAACCGGCAAAACCAAAGGCACCGCGCAAAGCACCTAACTGGAAAAAAAGTGAAGATGCTACAAAAGCCGACGCACCTCTCGTGATGGTCGAAACACAAAAGTAATAGTTATATAAATAAAGCCCGACATAATGTCGGGCTTTTTTGTTAGCTACGATATAGCGTCATTAGCCAGAATCCCAGCGCTGTCATTATCAACGCACCAAGTACATGGCTTAAAATATGGCCTGCAGCCCAAGCATATTGCTGTTTTTGCAGAAAATTAAACGCTTCTGCCGAGAACGCAGAAAACGTAGTCAATCCACCTAAAAAACCAGTCATCACAAATAAACGTAGCTCATTTTGGCTTGGCGTGCTGACAAAATAAGCCAGCGCCAAACCCATGAGCAAGCCACCGCCTAGGTTTGCAACTAGCGTACCAAGCGGTAAAATACTTGCATTTAAGGCAATGCCAAGGCCCCAACGAATCCACGCGCCTAACGCTGCGCCAGCACCAACTGCAAGCCACTGATTAATTACCATCGCAAAGCCACCATTAATTTCCCTGTTTATAAATTTGAGACGAATGCCTCTATAATACTGAAAAACTGTCTACCTTCATAAAAATATCGCGAGAATCAATTGAACGTTTTATTTGTTACATCCGAAGTATTCCCATTAATTAAAACTGGCGGCCTTGCTGATGTAAGCGGCGCGCTACCAAAAGCATTACAGAGCCTGACTGAATTCAATGGCGAAATCAAAATTCTAATGCCTGCCTACACTTCGGTATTGGCGCAACTTGGTCCTACAAAAAATATTGCCAACGTAACTGCACTCGGTCAGCACTGTGATTTGATCATTGGCAAACTGCCGAAAACAAATATTGAAGTGATCGCGATTCAAAACACTACGCTGTTTGAGCGCGCTGGTGGTCCATACAACGATGAAAAAGGTGTCGATTGGCCAGATAATGCACTTCGCTTTGGCGTTCTGTCACGCGTAGCAAGTTTGTTGAGTAGCGCGCAGTCACCGCTTGAAAAATGGCATCCAGACATTGTTCACTGTAATGACTGGCAAACCGGCCTTACTCCACTTTACATGAAGCTTATCGAAAAATCTCCCGCAAAAAGCATATTGAGCATTCACAACATGGCTTTTCAGGGAAACTTTGATGCTGGCTGGCTCACCACCCTTGAGCTCCCTGTAGCGCAATTCAATATCAATGGTTTCGAATTTCATCATCAAATTTCATTTCTCAAAGCAGGTATTTTCTATGCTGACCAACTCAGCACGGTCAGTCCGACATATGCAAATGAAATTCAAACTAAAGCATTCGGCTTTGGCCTGCAAGGACTATTGGAAAGCCGTCATGAGGATCTGACAGGCATATTAAATGGCATCGATACACATGATTGGAACCCGGCGACGGACACACATCTACCAAAAACTTATAGCAACAAACGTATTACCAACAAAAGAACGGTCAAACGGACTTTACAAGAACAGCTTGGGCTTAATTTAGATGCAGATGCACCATTGTTGGGCATTGTAAGTCGCCTCACCCATCAAAAGGGGCTGGATTTACTGCCAGAAATTATGCCGGCACTCATCGAAAAAGGCTGCCAATTTGCTATTTTGGGTAGCGGTGAAAAAACGCTTGAGGCAGAATTTATCAAACTCAAAGAGCTATATCCTTTGCAGGTTAGTGTAACTATTGGCTACCACGAGCCCTTGTCGCACAACATTATGGCGGGATGCGACATGTTTATCATGCCCTCACGCTTCGAGCCATGCGGCCTCAATCAGCTTTACGGTCTTGCCTATGGCACGCCGCCCATCGTCTCCGCGACAGGCGGACTTGCAGATTCAGTTTGCGATTTGGACGAAAAATCTCTTAAAAACAACACCGCAACAGGATTTGTTGTAAAAAATGTCACTCCCGCATCACTTTTGGGCACAATTGAACGTGCACTCACCATATGGAAAAACAAAAAAACTTGGCGGAAATTAATGAGTAATGGCATGGAAAAGGACGTCAGTTGGACTTCTAGCGCAAAATTATATTTAAATTTATACAAGAAAACATTAGGGAGCCTGCGTTAAAAAAGTTGGCATAGTTAATGCTTGATATATTATCAAGCTTCTCCAAAGCTAACTTCTCCTCCCTAGGAGCGTCCAAGTGGCGCTCCATTTTTTTGACTTATTTAATAAAAAATGTTCGCGGTAGTACTTAAGCTCATCGATAGATTCGTAAATATCGGCGAGCGCCTCATGCTTACTGGCTTTTTTAAATCCACTATAAATTTGCGGCTTCCATCGCCTCGCAAGCTCTTTGAAAACACTCACATCCAAGTTCCGATAATGAAAATATGATTCTAAATCAGGCATATAGCGCGCCATAAAGCGCCTGTCCTGACAAATAGAGTTACCGCACATTGGTGACTTACCTGACGGGACAAACTGTTTCAAATAGGCAATCATTTGCGTCGTTGCTGCGGCTTCATCCAAAGTAGAAGCTTTAACTTTATCAATCAGGCCACTGCGCCCATGAGTGCCCTTATTCCATGCATCCATGCCGTCTAACACAGCATCGCTTTGATGAATCACTAATACTGGCGACTCTCCAAGCACATTAAGCTCTGCATCAGTGACCACGACAGCAAGCTCTAAAATACGGTCAGTGTCTGGGAATAAACCGCTCATCTCCATATCTAACCAAATTAAATTATCGTTATTAACATTATTATTTGCGGCGTTACTTTGGGCTTCCATCATGATTTCCATTAAAATAGCTATACGTATGAACCAATTGCGCTGAATTGCTTCAGAATAGCACTAGTTTAACTTAATTTACCTAATTTTAATTACTGACCATGACAACAACACTTACGTTTATTTTTATTACCCTGCTTTTTGTCACCACGCTCACGCGCATTTGGCTGGGAACAAGGCAAATTGCCCATGTAAAAGCTAATCGCACCCAAGTGCCTCCGGCTTTTGCTGAGAATATTTCCTTAGAGGCTCACCAGAAAGCCGCTGACTATACGAGCTCAAAAACCAGTTTAGCCCTAGTTGAACTGGTCGCGCAGGCTTTACTATTGATAGCTCTTACACTTGGCGGTGGTCTACAGTGGATTGATGACGCCTGGAGAAATATACTTCCGAACCATGAGATTATTCGTGGCGCGCTAGTGATTTGTAGCGCAATGCTGGTTAGCGGCCTGATTGATTTGCCATTTGATTACTACAAAACTTTTACCGTAGACGAAAAGTTTGGTTTTAACAAAATGTCAAAAGCTATGTTTTGGAACGATTTAGTTAAGCACAGCTTGGTAGGCATCGCACTCGGTGCGCCGATATTGTTTGTTGCGCTTTGGCTAATGCAGGGCGCAGGCCAATACTGGTGGTTCTACTTGTGGGTTATTTGGAGCGCTTTTAACATTATTATGCTTGCGGTATACCCAACGTTTATCGCCCCAATTTTTAACAAATTTACGCCATTGGCGGATGAAAGTCTAAAGTCTCGCATTGAGACTCTACTGACCAAATGCGGCTTTAAGTCACAAGGCCTGTTTGTAATGGACGGCTCCGCACGAAGCAGTCATGGCAATGCCTATTTTACTGGCTTTGGCAGTAGCAAGCGTGTTGTATTTTTTGATACGCTTTTAAGTCGGTTAAATACCGATGAAATTGAGGCCGTGCTTGCACACGAACTTGGACACTTTAAGCATCATCATGTGATTAAGCGTATTGCCTTGTTGTTTTTTGCAAGCTTTCTAGGTTTAGCATTGCTAGGCTGGCTTGTAAGTCAAGCGTGGTTCTATAATGGCTTGGGAGTTACCACACCCAGCAATTACATGGCACTTATTTTATTTTTATTAGTGTCACCAGTGTTTATGTTTTTACTACGCCCACTGATGGCAAGTTACTCACGCAAAAACGAATTTGAGGCAGATGATTATGCAGCAAAACATGCGAATGCAATTCATCTAATTGAAGCGCTAGTAAAACTTTATCGTGATAATGCCTCTACTCTTACCCCAGATCCGCTACACTCGGCCTTTTATGACTCACACCCACCTGCCAGCATTCGCATTTCTAAACTAGCGGCGTATACTGGTAGCTGAGTAAACCAAGGCTAAAGATGATAAGAATTGTATTTTTGTTGAGTTTTTTTATATGCTTTAATGCTAGCGCGAATGAGCTTTTTTCCAAGGCAGATATTGCTGCGGGCAAAGCGTTAGTCGATAAAAACTGTGTAAGCTGTCATGCTTCTAGCTATGGTGACGATGGTTCAGAAATTTACACACGTGAATATCGCAAAGTAAAAACATCCAAAGGCCTATTAGCGCAAGTGCGCGCCTGCAATACCAATCTAGACCTGAAATGGTTTGAAGAAGATGAACTCAACACAGCTGCTTATCTCAATAAAAGCTACTATAAATTTGAAAAATAGATATGTGAAATTTAAATGTACGGATTAGTGGTTGCGGCCTATGGCAAACGCTACGAGGTTCTGCTTTCTGACAAAAAACGCATCAGCTGTGTAACTCGCGGCAAAAAAACTGATCTGGCCTGTGGCGATATCGTTGACATCAAACTTACTGACAGCTCTGAAGGCGTAGTAGAATCAAGCCAGCCTCGAACCTCGTTGTTGTACCGCAGCAATGCATTTAAAAGCAAAACTCTTGCATCCAATGTCACTCAAATCGTCATTGTATTGGCCACTCAACCAAGTTTTTATGAGGCTTTGCTTAACCGCTGCTTGGTAGCTGCGGAAGCGGCAAAGATCAATGCATTAATTGTACTCAACAAATGCGACCTACCCGAAACCAATGACGCAAAAAACAAATTAAAACTATATGAAGACTTGGGTTACGACGTAGTTTACCTAAGCGCCAAAAATGATATCTCTGCACTCTTACCATATCTGAAAAACCAGCAAAGTGTATTAGTTGGCCAATCTGGCATGGGCAAGTCCACGATTATCAACGCACTCTTACCTGGTCAGCAAGTTCGGACGCAAGAAATAAGCAACGCACTGGACAGCGGCAAACACACAACTACCGCTGCACACCTATATCACCTAAATGAACACAGCACTCTAATCGACTCACCGGGTTTGCAAGAATTTGGCCTATATCACCTTAGCCATGAGGAAATTGAACTCGCCTTTAAAGAACTTAGACCATTTCTGGGACACTGCAAATACAGTGACTGCAAACACAATCATGAGCCGGAATGTGCAGTGATGAAGGCTGTCGATGACGGAAAAGTCAGCCAAAGAAGAATTGCGTTTTATCAAGAATTGTCAAAAGAACTGGCGACAAGCAACAATTATTAACGAAACACCTTATTTAGCTATTCACATGAGAAGGATTATCAATTAACATCTCCGACTTAAGATTGCGCTTAAGTATGCATAAATTCAGGGGTAGTTTAATAAAATTACATGTCTGACATAAAACGAGAAAAAATCTATGTGAGTCAATTGGCGCTCGGAATGTTCGTCGCCGAACTGGACAGGCCGTGGATAGACAGTCCCTTCATGCTACAGGGGTTTGTCCTAGACGATCAGGCAGACATTGACACCATCATGTCACTCTGTGAATTTGTATATATTGACCGCACCAAATCTATAGGTGGACACTTTGCAGCCACTACGCGACAAGATGTCGCCATCAAACGTGAAGGTGCCGTTGTACGGGTTAAAGCACCTACAAGCAATGTGCATAATAAAAACACGCCTGCAATGAATAAAGCTAGAAAAGGCGAAAAAGTATCCTTTCTGGATATTATGCGCGATCTGAAAAATCAAAAAAATCCTAAAAACGCAGAAACCAGTAGTCAAGAAGGTGTGATGTTCAATGTGCGCCATGGTGCTGACACTCTAGAACAAGTAACTTCGACCAGCGCTAGCAGCAATAAGCAGGTCAACGAACAACAATCCATCACAAAACAATTAGTGAGCGATATAGGCAACCTGGTTGGCGGTTTATTTAAACGTGAGAAATTAAAATCATCCGTAAAAGGTGCGCCTGAAAAAGATAAAGTAGCTACTGATGATGGCGATGATCCTTACAAGGTCACTATCTACGAAGAAGACCCGCCGGTCGAAAATGAAATCGCTGCAATTTTTCCAGTATACGAGCAATCACAAATTGCAACACGAGACATTTTCGACGCAATTGCCAATGAACAACAAGTAGACCTGACCGCTGTTAGCGAGGTGTTAGATAGCATGGTAGAAAGTATCGGCCGTGCGCCAGACGCCTTGCTATGGCTCGCTAAACTAAAACAGACCGATGATTATGCATACAATCACGCATTAAATGTTTCTATTAATTTAATGGCATTTGGTAATTTTTTAGCGCTATCAAAAAAACAAATAAAAGATTTAGGCTTGGCGGGGTTAATGCAGGATGTAGGTAAAGTCAAAATTTCCCCTGACATCCTGTTAAAGGCTGGAAAACTGACGCAGGAGGAGTTTGAACACGCTAAACTGCATGTGGATGAAGGTTTAAAAATATTAAATAACACGCCTGATATCCCAAATGAAGTGCTCACAATGGTATCGCAACATCACGAGCGTGTAGACGGCAGCGGATATCCAAACAAACTTAGCGGCGACCAAATAAGCATTCCAGCTCAAGCTACAGGTTTGATTGACACATACTGCGCACTCACCAGCCATAAAACTTACGCCAAGGGAGTTTTTCATCAGCAGGCATTGGATGAAATACATGCGCTGAGTGGTAAGCAATTTAGCGACCAATTAGTTGATCAGTTTGTTCAATTTATGGGCATGTATCCGGTTAGTTCACTTGTAGAACTCAATACCGGTGAAGTTGCTGTGGTGGTACAACAAAATCACGTAAGAAGGCTGCTACCTCGGCTTATGGTGTTATTAACCCCATCTAAAAAGCGCTATGAAGCGCCTGTGCTCTTAAATTTACTGCACAGCCCAAACACTCCTTCTGGGGACCCATACCGCATCAGAAGAAGCCTGCCTCCTGATAGTTATGGCCTTAACCCTAGCGATTTCTTTTTATAGTTTATTTGACGGCACTCTCCATAATGTCAGATGAATCAAGGTCGACCGAAACAACTCACGAAGTAGAAATTGCCTATACGGTAGCGACTCTGCAAGAGAAAATTGCAACGTATGGGCTCAAGCAAAATCACCTATATTCCAAACTTCGCGTTAATTTACACAAACTAAAATTAGTAGCACCATCAGAAGAAATTCAACCCGAAAGCGCGTTACTTCCACTTTATAATAGGCTTAAAGAGTGGCATCCAGCACACACGCCGGAAACATTTACTGCCGAAATTAATCAACTTATTTTTTTATGGCTCACCGCTATTCAGGATGGCGCAAGCACCCGAGATGTTTTTAATCTACTAAAATGTTTTGAGCTGAAATCGAATCTGGGCATTTCGGTTACACCTAAACTTCATTTACTTTTATTTGATCTGGTTGCTGAAACCTCACACCAGCACCAGCAGTTAGCACTAGATTACGTGCTTAGCTTCGATGCGAACACGCAATTGCCAAATGTAGCGCAGGTTATCAAAAATCTGGATTCTGCAATTGAAAATGCAGATAATCGCGATCTAGTTGGGTTACTATCGCTAAACTTTCAAGCAGCTAGAAACAAACTAAGTTTCTCGAGGCTAGTAGCGCTTGACCTCAATAGACAAATTGCAAATGTATTGCAGCAAAATATTCCTGAAGACTCACAGCTCTACTTTGGGGGTGACTCCCAGTTTGACATTCTTATGCCAAAACTAAGCGGCATTACTCAGCTGAGTCTGCTGGCGGCAAAAATTAGCAGGGCTTTTGAACAAATGCTTTTTCTGAACCACCAATCGATTTTAGTCACCCCTTTTATCGGTTGCGCCTTTTCACTGGCCAATACCCAAAATGCTCAAGAAATTTATAACGACTCTAAAATTGCTCTGGAAAGCGCAATCGCAACACAACAAGCATTTGTGATTTGTAACGATGAAATTAAAGCCCAACTTTTAGAACAGCGCAATATAGAAGCCAAAGTGCTTGAGGCTTTTGGCACAGATAACTTGACACTATTTTTTCAGCCCATCGTCAATCTCAAAAACTCTAAATGCGCAGGTGCAGAAATGCTTTTGCGCTGGTCAGAAAAATTTGGCTATAACGTTTATCCAAGCTTGACCATAGAAATCCTCAACAAAGTCGGCAAGGGTAAATTATTTACGCGATGGCTAGTCAACTCAGCTTGTCGCTATGCAAGTGAACTGATTCACAATCATAAGCTTAATGTCTACCTGACGATTAATTTACGTGCCGAAGACCTATACGACACCGAATTGCCACACCTACTCTTACAATCTTTATCTTTATGGAAACTCGAGACTAAAGATATCATTTTAGAAATTACTGAAAATGGTATTCTTGAGTACAACGAAAATTCTAACTCCGTGATTAGTCAATTAGCAGAAAATGGCTTTAGATTTGCACTTGATGACTTTGGTACTGGATTCTCTTCGCTATCCCGACTGCGCACCATGCCAATTGACTTGATTAAAATCGACCAATCATTTGTTCGTGATATCACCCATTCAAAAGATGATTTTGAAATTGTGCAATCTATTGCCATGCTGGCAAAAAGTTTGGGGAAAGAAGTGCTGGCCGAGGGTGTTGAAGATGCGGAGTGTCTGGCACTCATCAAAAAACTGGAAATTGATAAAGTTCAAGGCTACTACTATGCCAAGCCTATGCCCTTTGAACAATTTGTTGATTGGGCAAAGGCGCACTAATTTTAAGACTGCTATAATGGCACTTTTATAATGGCAATATTTCTAATTACGCCGTGCAAATCACAACCCGCCTAGAATTCGATGCAGGGCATCGTATACCGAATCACAAAAGCCAATGCCGCAACTTGCATGGACATCGTTACGCGCTTGAAATAACTTTGAGTGGTGACATCATCACGCAAGAGCAAACCTCAGAGAATGGCATGGTGATGGATTTTTCTGACGTGAAACGCATCGCCAGAGAAAGTGTCGCAGACATATGGGACCATGCTTTTTTAGTATATGAGAAAGATAAGGTAGTGCTGGATTTTTTAAACACATTGCCAAATCACAAAACCGTGATATTCCCCTGTGTGCCAACCGCAGAAAATATGGCAGCAGAAGCTTTTCGAATACTCAAAAATCAATACCAAGATATTTTTGGCAACCACCTTAAGTTAGAGCAAGTCAGACTCTATGAAACGCCCAATAGCTGGGCAGATGCTTGTGGTTAAGCTATAGCTCCAGCTCTTGCATAACTTGTTTTAATGAATCTTGCCAACTAGGCAGCTCAATATCAAACACCGCTTTTAGTTTGCTATTATCCATTATGGAATTTAATGGTCGCGTCGCAGGCGCTGGGTACTCGCTTGTCGTAATGGCTGTAATGTTCTCAATACTTGTTTTTAGTGTGGGCCAACCGCGTGCATTTCTTAGCACATTATATTCATTTACTATCTCACATGAAAAACCGTGCCAAGATGTGCTTCCCGCATTGCTTAAATGATAAACCCCTGTTTGTGATTCTATTTGTGGTTGCCACTTATCTACCAGATCAACAATAGCATCAGCAATACTTTTGCTACTAGTCGGTGCGCCAAATTGATCCGCCACTATGCGCAGGCTTTCACGTTCACGTGCCAGCCTTAAAATCGTTTTTAAAAAGTTTTTACCGTAAGCGCCATATATCCAACTCGAACGCAAAATAAGATGTGGCACTCCTACTCGTCTTATCGCGTCCTCTCCCGCCAACTTACTTTTACTATAAACACTAATTGGGTTTGTTAAATCCGTTTCAAAATAAGGTGTTTTTTTTGTTCCATCGTAAACATAGTCAGTCGAAAAGTGAATAATCGCAGAATTAAGCTTTGAAGCCTCCTCTGCCATCACCTTCGGCGCCAGCTCATTAATTGCATAAGTAAACTCTGGCTCACTTTCAGCTTTGTCTACATCCGTGTAGGCAGCGGGGTTAATAATCAAATCCGGCCTGATCTCTCGAATTACGTGGCGAATTGCATCTTGATTGCTTAAATCTAGATCAGCCACGAGATAAGGCAATTACGTTAAAATCTGCAAATTGGGGCAGTAAAGCGTGACCAACTTGCCCATTCACCCCTGTAAGTAAGATTTTTTTAAACCGCATATTCAAGCAAATTTTTTAGCAGCTTGCAGTGGTAGACCAACAGCATCTTTTGCTGATAACGCAGGAGAGCCTTGTAGGGGCCATTCTATAGCAATCGTGGGGTCATCCCACTTTACACAACATTCGTGTTGAGGCGCATAAAAATCCGTCGTTTTGTATAAAAACTCCGCCGTATCAGAAAGCACTAAAAAACCATGTGCAAAACCTGGTGGCACCCACATTTGTCGCTTATTTTCTGCCGACAAATGCTGCCCAACCCACTTACCGAAATTAATTGATGAGGCTCTCATATCTACCGCCACATCAAACACTTCACCTTGTGTCACACGTACCAATTTACCCTGCGCTTGCTCAATTTGATAATGCAAGCCTCGAAGCACGTTTTTACTGGACTTGGAGTGATTATCCTGTACAAAACTTACTTTTAAACCTGTAGCATGCTCAAATACGTTTGAGTTAAAGCTCTCAAAAAAGAATCCTCGATCGTCGCCAAAGACTTTGGGCTCAAACACCAACACTTCTGGAATACTAGTTCTAATAACATTCATTAAAACACCTGTTCCGTTAGTACTTGTTTCAAGTATTGTCCATACCCGTTTTTGGCATATTTATTTGCCATAACCTCGAGTTGACTAGCATTAATAAATCCCATGCGATAGGCAATTTCCTCTGGGCAAGCAATCTTTAATCCTTGCCGCTTTTCAATCGTCTGAATAAAGCTGCTAGCTTCAATCAACGAATCATGCGTGCCTGTGTCCAGCCATGCCATGCCGCGCCCCATCACCTCAACCTGCAATTCACCCCAATCCAAATATTGGCGATTCACATCCGTTATTTCCAATTCACCGCGTGCAGAAGGCTTCATGGTTTTAGCGATTTCCACAACACGATTATCGTAAAAATAAAGCCCCGTCACAGCGTAGCGTGATTTTGGACTTGTCGGCTTTTCTTCGAGGCTTTTTGCGTGTCCATTAGTGTCAAATTCCACAACGCCATAACGCTCTGGATCATGCACTGGATAGGCAAATACGGTTGCCCCACTACTACGTTTAGCTGCGTTTTGTGCCATTTGTGCGAGCTCGTGCCCGTAAAAAATATTGTCCCCTAAGACCAGTGCGCACGAATCTTTCCCAATAAAACTTTCACCAATAATAAACGCCTGCGCCAAGCCGTCTGGGGAAGGCTGTACGGCATAACTGATTTGCATACCCCACTGAGTCCCGTCGCCCAAGAGCTCTTTAAAACGCGGGGTGTCTTGAGGCGTAGAAATAACCAGCACATCGCGTATACCACCTAACATCAAGGCAGAAAGCGGATAGTAGATCATTGGTTTGTCATATACAGGTAAAAGTTGCTTAGAAACTACTTGTGTTGCAGGATAAAGGCGCGTTCCGGAACCGCCAGCCAAAATAATACCTTTCATTGCCATTAAGCTAGCTCCTCACCACGTTCTTTGTAGTTTTTATTCATCCAATTTTTATACTCGCCGCTAGTCACGTTGTTTACCCACTCCTGATTTTGCAAGTACCATAACACAGTTTTTTGAATGCCAGTTTCAAAAGTTTCTGCTGGCTTCCAGCCTAATTCTCGCTCAATTTTTGTTGCATCAATCGCATAACGCTGGTCGTGTCCCGGGCGATCTTGTACAAAAGTAATTTGGTCACGATAACTACCAGACTTTTTAGGTCTGTGCTGATCCAGAATGTCGCATAAAGTATGCACAACGTCTAAATTTGTTTTTTCATTCCAGCCACCTATATTGTATGTTTCACCTACTTTTCCAGCCTCTAACACGCGCCTGATTGCACTGCAGTGATCGCCTACATAGAGCCAATCACGTACATTGCTACCGTTGCCGTAAATCGGTAATGGCTTGCCATTGAGCGCATTATGAATCACCAATGGAATTAGCTTCTCAGGAAAATGGTAAGGGCCATAATTGTTTGAGCAATTTGTCGTCAACGTCGGCATGCCATAAGTGTGATGATATGCTCGAACTAGGTGGTCAGATGCAGCTTTAGAGGCAGAATATGGGCTGTTAGGCTCATAAGCGTTGCTTTCCTTAAAGGCAGGATCGCTAGCACTTAATGAACCATATACCTCATCTGTAGAAACATGCAGGAATCTGAATTTAGTCTTATCCGCGGCATCCATTTCTCCCCAATAAGCGCGGACCTCTTCAAGCAAATTAAATGTGCCCACGATATTGGTCTGTATAAATTCTCCTGGCCCGTGAATCGAGCGATCCACATGGCTCTCCGCAGCAAAATTAACGACCGCACAGGGTTGGTGGGTTTTAAGCAAGTCACGCACTGCCTCGCTGTCACCTATATCCGCATGCACAAACAGATGGTCATGATGGTGTTGTATTTCGGCCAAGTTTTGCAAATTGCCCGCATAAGTCAATTTATCTAGATTGACGACTTTTCCCAGCCCAAGGCTAATCCATGCATTAACGAAATTGCTGCCAATAAAACCAGCACCACCAGTCACTACAATACAATTATTCATATTAAATTTTTTCTTAAATTTACCAACTTAAATTTACCAAGGAAGCACACCAGTTTTCGACAGCCCTTGCAGATATGCCTCATGCCTACTCTGCTCATCCGCATCAGCCATCAACACTTTAAGCGGCGCCTGATTCTCATTACGGCTAACGTTTGTAATCTTAGTCTCGTTCTGGGTCAGATTCATCATCAAGCTTTCTTGGCCGCGCGTCATTGCCATATAGACTTCAGCGAGCAACTCCGCGTCTAAAAGCGCGCCATGCAATGTGCGCTTAGAATTATCAATGCCAAAATGCTTGCAAAGTGCATCCAAATTATTACGCTGTCCCGGACGTGCATCTTTTGCCATTTTCAACGTATCCGTAATCTTATCGCAAATCTCACCAACTGGCTGTAGCCCGATACGACCAAGCTCACTATTTAAAAAACCCACATCAAATGGCGCATTATGAATAATAAGCTCGCTATTTTTTACGAATTCAATTAAATCCTTTGCCACCGATTCAAACAGAGGTTTATCCTGCAAAAAATCCAGCGTGATGCCATGCACCTCTTGTGCAGCAATATCAATCTCCCGCTCAGGATTTAAATACTTGTGAAAGTGATTACCTGTAGGTCGGCGATTAATCGTCTCAATCGCAGCAATTTCAATAATACGATGGCCCTGTTCAGGGTAAAGTCCCGTAGTTTCTGTATCTAAAAATATCTGCCGTGTCACACAACTTCCCCCTTTAACAACTTTGCTACACCTTCATTTGCAAGCGCGTCTGCACGCTCGTTGCCATCATTTCCATCATGGCCGCGCACCCAAATCCATTCTATTTGATGCGCTTGCGCCAACACGTCCAGAATCTTCCACAAATCTGCATTTTTGACAGGCTTTTTATCTGCTGTGCGCCAATTTTTGGCTTTCCATCCATTTAGCCATTCTGTCATTCCCTTTTGCACATAGGATGAATCTGTATACAACCTTATTCTACTGGGTCGCTTTAACAACTCCAATGCTCGAATCACTGCGGTGAGCTCCATACGGTTATTTGTCGTGTTTTCTTCTCCGCCGCATATGGATTTTTCACTGCCATTATAGTGTAGCCATGCGCCCCAACCGCCTGGACCAGGATTGCCTTTGCATGCCCCATCAGCGTAAATTTCTACAAACTGGCTCATTGTGTCTTCTTGATATCTTGGTTTTTCTGGGTCGGCTTTGATTTTTTATGGCTGTTAACCGCCAATCTCGCCTTTAGAGAGTTTTGCTTCCAGTTAGGTTTTAACAGGGTCATATTGACCACACGCTTTTTCGCCACAATAAAATATAATCCGCCCATCATCGGCCACCACTTGCTACCCAATTTACCCATAAACGAGAAACGCGTAAGCCATTTTTCATCATTGATCGGCGGCTCATAACAACAAAACTTTGCCTCAACAAACTCCAGTCCTAAAAGCGCCAGCCAGTCTTTGATGCGTGATATGGTAAAAAATTGTCCATTCCACGGATATGTTTCATGTTTGGTTGACAAATGCTTTAGGCCCCAAGCGCTCACTGGGTTAAACCCGGTTAACAACAAATATCCTTCTGGTACAAGAACGCGTGCTGCTTCTCGAAGCGTTTGGTGTGGATTATGACTAAATTCAAGCGCATGCGGCAAACATAGCAAATCAATACAACTTTCTGCAAATGGTAAATAATCGCTCTCACAATTAAGCTCTCCGCTGCCAACATCTGCATGCAACGTATATGGAATGCGTGAGTTGGCAAGCAGATTGGCATGCGGTAAGCCAATCTGCACTGCATTAAACCCAAAAATATTCGTTACAACAGCGTCATAAAAATTCTGCTCATGTTGTAACAAGTACTGACCGATTGTAGTTTCATACCAATGGTCTTGCGAGCTCATCTGCATATTATTTTTTGCAATAAGTGATTGACAAAAGCGCCAATAAAATCAATATTTAAGTTTAATCTAAATTGATTCTTAAAATGTTGCATATCCACCCTATCCCTGCGTTTGACGACAATTATATATGGCTTTTACATAACCAGTGTGACGCTATCGTAGTTGATCCCGGAGATGCGGCTCCCGTGCTAAAAGAACTCAAGAAGAAAAGACTCAATTTAAAAACAATTCTGGTTACTCATCACCACTCCGACCACATTGGAGGCGTTACAGACCTACTTAAGCACTTTTCTGCAGAAGTTTATGCCCCAAAGTATGAAAATTACATATTTAATCACATAGCCTTAAGTGAAGGTGACGAACTGAATTTAACAAATTTCAGCTTGAAATTAAAAGTAATGTGGCTGCCAGGGCATACGCTAGGCCATATCGCATATTTCAATGATCAGTATCTTTTTTGCGGTGACACTCTATTTGGTGCAGGTTGCGGAAGACTTTTTGAAGGCACGCCCGCACAGATGCTGACTTCTCTTAATCGCCTAAAAGCTCTAGATGAAAACACAGAAGTTTTTTGCACGCACGAATATACTGCCACAAACATCTCTTTTGCACTGAAGTTGGAACCTAATAATCAAGATTTGGTCGAAAGAGCAAGACAGGTCTTTGCTTTACGCGTTAAAAATCTACCAACCTTGCCTAGCACCATAGGCTTAGAACTCAAAACAAATCCATTTTTACGCTGTAATGAAACACCCATTTTTAATCATTCCGGCGCAAAAAGCACTGATGAACTTTCCGTTTTTAGTGCAATCCGCACGTTAAGAAACCATTATTAATCATTAATATACTTAATTATTATAAAGTATAACTTTTACTTGACGTATAGCATACGCGCCTTTACCATTCACTTTAGATAACTTAGGTTTTTCTTTAACATGCATCATAAAAAAGTAAATTTAATGGCTCGCATTATGCCAAGTCAACGTAGTTTTGTTGTGGGTACAGCATCACTATTGTTGTTCATCAGTGCGTTTTTTTATGCACACCATTCTATTGCTGACACCAATGCCGAAGGTGTAGAGATTGAGGTCATTGAAAATGACGGAATCAATGCTACTGCTGACCCGGTAAAAACCTTCCTTAACGATATTGAAACCGATGAAGTAGTAGAAAGCGATCTTTGGGCGCGCATTAAAGACCGCTACGCCATGCCTAATATCGATTCAGAATACACCGCCAAGCACGAAGCTTGGTATGCATCACGTCCGGATTACGTAAAACGCATGATTGAACGTAGTCAAAAATATCTTTTTCACATTGTAGAAGAAGTTGAAAAGCGTGGCATGCCTAGTGAAATCGCTTTATTACCAATGATTGAAAGCGCCTACAATCCGCAGGCTTATTCACGCAGTCGCGCATCAGGTATTTGGCAGTTCGTCCCAGCTACCGGCAAGGATTTTGGCTTGAAACAAAATTGGTGGGTTGACAATCGCCGTGATGTTACAGCTGCAACCGATGCTGCGCTTACTTACCTGCAAAAATTACATGGCATGTTTGGTGCTTGGGATCTCGCTTTAGCTGCATACAACGCAGGTGAAGGTACGGTACAGCGCGCAATCGATCGCAACCGTAAGGCGGGCTTACCAACCAATTATCAAAGCCTCAATTTACCGCCGGAAACAAAAAACTATGTGCCAAAACTTCAGGCAATAAAAAATATCATCACCGACCCTGAGCGCTATGGTTTAAATATAGACTCTGTTCCCAATCGTGCTTATTTCGCACAAGTCACCGCTCCAAAACAAATTGATGCCAAACTGGCAGCCCAACTTGCCGAAGTTTCTTTTGAAGAGTTTAGCGCTCTTAACCCTGGTTATAATCGCCCTGTAATAACCTCGAACGGTGAGGTGCACCAACTATTGTTACCTATTTGGGCTGCTGACCGTTTTAAAACAAATTTAGCAAACTATGATAAACCACTTAGCAATTGGCAGACTTACCAAGCCAAACGTGGTGAGCATATGGGCAACATTGCCAAGAAATTCGGAATGAATGTAAGTCAATTGCGCTATGTAAATGACCTGCCAAACACAAAGAAAATACGCGCTGCGCAACCCGTGCTAGTAGCTGCAAACTATTCAACGCAAAATCGCACTGATGTCGCAAATATAGAAGCCGAAGAAACATTTAACGACGCTGCTGAGATTGAACCAAGCACTACGACACCAGTCACACACAAGGTTAAACGCGGTGAGACACTTTACACTCTCGCGGAAAAATATGATGTGGATGCTAGCGCTCTCATCAAGATAAACCGCTTAAAATCGGACAAGCTCAAGGCCGGACAAGTAATTAGATTAAGCAAAAAAGGCATTAAAACAAAAAACCCTAAAATATTGGCAAGTTACAAGAGTAAAAAATATAAAGCGAGCGGCAAATCTCGTAGTAAAATTAAAAGCAGAAAATCTAATACACGTCACATTAAAACGTACTCAAATATACGACTAAGATAGCGTCAAATGAACAAACCCGCATTTCTAAGCAATACGTCAGAAAAAAGAAATGCAAAAATCATCTTAGCTTCCCTTTTATTCACATGCGTCATACTTTGCGGATGTGAAAAAAAATCAGCTGATCATACCGATTACACCAAGTCTTACCCAAGTCAGCAAGGTGGTACGCTTATTGATGCCATGATTGGCGAACCAAGCGGGCTCATTTCGATGCTTGCAGGCGAATCTGCTTCGTCTGCAATGAGCGCGAACATTTTCAACAAACTGCTCAAATATGATAAAAATCTAGACCTTGAAGGCGAGCTTGCAGAGAGCTGGCATATCTCCAATGCACAAAAAACTATCACTTTTACACTTAAGCCTAATCTCAAATGGGCAGATGGTAAACCACTCACAAGTGCTGACGTTTTGTTTACATGGCAAGCCGTCATAGATGAAAAAAACGCAAGCCCTTACGCATCTGACTACCAACTGGTTAAAAAGGCTGAAGCACCAGACGCACGTACCTTTAGTGTGACTTATGCACAAGCGTATGCGCCGGCTTTAGATAGTTGGGCAGGTTTACAGATATTGCCTAAACACCTGCTAGAAGGAAAAAATCTACGTACGACAGAATTCTCACGTAAACCAATAGGCAGTAGCTACTACAAACTTGATGGTTGGAGACATGGTGAAAACTTAAAATTTTCCCGCAATCCAACTTCTGTGCTTGGACAAGCTAAAATCGAGAATCTGGTAACGCGCATTATTCCAGACAATTCCGCGCAGTTTTTGGAACTAATGGCAGATAATATCGATTCCATGGGTTTGGATCCTATCAAATACTCACGCATTATCCCTGCACGCCCGGAATTACAAAAAAAACTCGCGCTTTATAAAGAGCTTGGTAATAGCTATACCTATTTGGGGTTCAATCTCAAACACAAACCTTTCGACGATATCCGTGTGCGCAAAGCAATTAATTACGCAATTGACAAGCAGGAGATTATTGACGGTGTTTATCTAGGCTTGGGAATAAATATCGCTTCGCCCTACAAACCAGGTACGCGATGGAGCAATGCTTCGCTCACACCCTACCCATATGACCCAAATAAAGCCAAAGAACTGCTCAAAGAAGCAGGATTTGCAGATAGCGATGGTGATGGCATATTAGAGCGTGATGGCAAAGCTTTCTCTTTTGAAATTATTACCAACCAAAATAAAGAACGCGAAAAATCTGCGGTACTCATTCAACGCCGATTAAAAGATGTTGGTATTGACGTGCAAATTCGCGCAATCGAGTGGGCAAGCTTCATCAGTCGCTTTATAAAAACGGGTGACTTTGATGTGGTCGTATTAGGATGGAGCTTAGGATTGGACCCTGATCAGTACAGTATCTGGCACTCCAGCCAGCAAGCGCCAGGGCAGTTTAACTTTATTGGTTACAACAACGCAACCGTTGACAAACTGCTTGAACAAGGCAGATTAGAACTTAATCCAGATAAACGCATGAAAATTTATCACGAGTTTTCGCGCGTACTGCTAGAAGATAGTCCCATTGTTTATTTATCGGCAGGTTATGGTCTGACAGCCATACACAAACGCGTAAAAGGTATTGAGACACCTGCCCCACCTGCTGGCATCGGCTATAATTCTTATGACTGGTACATTCCAGCGCCATTAAGAAGAAATGAAATAAGCGCGAACTAAATGCTGAAGTATCTCATTAAACGTATATTTTGGATGATTCCGATGTTAATTGGGATTAGCCTTATTTCGTTTTTTATTATGCATTTGGCACCGGGTGACATCACCAATAACGAAGCCGCATTTAACCCAAAAGCTAGCGAAGAATCAAGGCAAAAGCTACGCGAAATGTATAACCTAGATAAGCCAGTCATTGTGCAATATGGCTTGTGGTTAAAGCGCATTGCAACGCTGGATTTTGGTACCTCGTTTGCATCTCATCAAAAACCCGTTTTTTGGCAAACAAAAGATAAAGATGGCAATGTCACTAAAGGCATGATTCAGGAAGCATTGCCAATCACCTTAATTATCAACATACTGGGGCTTATCATCACGCTATCTCTAGCTATTCCGCTGGGGATTATCGCCGCACGCAAATATACAAAATGGCAAGATAAGTCGATTACCTTATTCAATTTCATTGGCTTCTCTATTCCCGGTTTTTGGTTATCTCTGCTACTCATGTACTGGCTTGGTGTTATCAATAACTGGTTTCCTATCTCTGGTATGCATAGCCTAAATTATGAAAACTTCGACACTTGGGGAAAAATTAAAGATACCTTAAGTCATCTATTTTTGCCGGTTGTCATTCCTTCGATTACAGGATTAGCTGGAATCACATTATTTGTTAAAAATGGCATGCTGGACGTACTTAATCAAGATTACATCACTACAGCCCGTGCTAAGGGCTTATCCGAACATAAAGTAGTTTATACGCACGCATTAAGAAACGCCCTGCTACCACTCATCACCATTATTGGTCTGTCGATTCCAGGGCTCATCGGTGGCTCAGTCATTGCGGAAACGATATTCGCTATTCCAGGCATGGGAAAGCTTTTTTATGATGCAGTCTTAATGCGTGACTTCCCGGTGGTGATGGGCATACTCACCATCGGCTCGGCTCTCACGCTAATCGGTAACTTGGTCGCCGATTTAGCCTATGCTTGGGCTGACCCTCGCGTGCGACGTGGCGTTGTGAGGGATTGATCACATGAAAAACGTCTTTATTAAAGCATTATCCAATCCACTTTCACTAGCGGGTTTTGTCATTATCGTATGCATATTTCTGCTGGCAATGTTCGCCCCTATCATTTCACCATATGACCCTAACGAAATTAACGTTAAGGCTATTCTACTTGGACCTTCTGCAAGCCATTGGATGGGGACAGACGGTCTTGGTCGAGACGTGCTGAGCCGCATGCTCTACGGAGGCCGTATTTCCCTGCTTGTAGGCTTGGTGGCTGTTGGCATTTCAACCGCTATTGGCATTTTATTAGGTGCAATCGCAGGATACTACCGTGGCTGGGTAGATACCGTAATCATGCGCTTGGTAGATATCATGCTCTCTATTCCCAGCTTCTTTTTAATTTTGGCTGTTATTGCCTTTTTAACACCCTCCATCATCAACATCATGATTGTCATTGGCCTCACCTCTTGGATGGGCGTTACGCGCTTGGTACGCGCCGAGTTTTTAAGTTTGAGCGAACGTGAGTTTGTAATGGCATCACGTACCTTGGGGGCAAATAACGCTCGACTCATTTTTACGCACTTATTGCCAAATAGCCTAACACCGATTATCGTAAGCTCAGTTTTGGGCGTGGCAAGTGCTGTACTACTGGAATCTGGCTTAAGCTTTTTAGGTTTGGGTGTGCAAGCACCACAAGCCTCATGGGGCAATATCTTAACTGATGGTAAGGAGTACATTCAGTTCGCTTGGTGGCTATCTCTATTCCCTGGCATGGCTATATTAATTACCGTGTTAGGGTATAATTTACTTGGTGAAGGTTTAAGAGATGCCTTAGACCCGCGAAGTGGGTCTAACAGATAATAGAGCACCACGAAGTGGGTCTAACCAATAAATAAAGCGCCATCATAGCCATAATAATTAAGGATTTAACATGGGATTTTTAGCAGGTAAAAAAGTTTTAATCGCAGGTTTGCTAAGTAACCGCTCAATTGCATACGGTATCGCTGGCGCAATGAAGCGTGAAGGCGCAGACCTAGCCTTTACCTATCAAATGGAAAAACACGAACAACGCGTAGCCGATTTGGCCGCCGATTTCGATTCAAAAATTGTATTGCCCTGCGATGTGGCATTTGACGAGCAGATTGACGCGCTCTTTCCTGCACTCTCAAAACATTGGGATGGTCTGGATGTGCTCGTGCATTCACTGGCTTTTGTGCCAAAAGTGGCCTTAGATGGTGACTATTTAGACGCCGTCAATCGTGAGTATTTTCGCATTGCACACGACATCAGCTCTTACAGCTTTTCAGCGTTGGCCAAAGCTGCTTATCCTATGATGCAAGGCCGTAATGGTGCTCTGCTTACATTAAGCTACCTAGGTGCAGAGCGCACCATGCCAAACTATAACGTGATGGGCGTCGCCAAGGCGAGCTTAGAGGCGAATGTGCGTTATCTTGCACAAAGTCTTGGTCCACGCGGCATCCGCGTTAATGCGGTTTCTGCTGGCCCAATCAAAACACTGGCGGCATCTGGAATTGCCGATTTCGACAAGATGATTGGCTTTAATGAGAAGCATACCGCCCTACGTCGCAATGTCACCATTGAGGAAGTAGGCAATGCTGCCGCATTTTTATGTAGCGACCTAGCCTCAGGTATTACTGGGGAGATTACTTACGTGGATGGCGGCATGAATATCACCGCTGCCGGTCAAATAGATTAGATAGGTCAAGCTAAACAAAAAAGCTGACTTTCGTCAGCTTTTTTTATTGACAAATTTCATCTACTCATTACTTTCCAATAACTTTACGATTAACCACGATATCTGTTCTTGCCTTCAATGATTTGGCATAAGCGCTAATATATTCCGAGCCAATTGCCGCTTCCAATTCAGCCTCAGCAGTCTTTTTTGTTTCCTCATCCGATAAAATTGCATTATCAACACGTGATATCTGCACAAATACATAAGCCCTGTTTTCATCTACAAAACCAGCATAAGCAGGCAACTTCGCCGTATTAATCTTAAATACTTGCCGCATTACTGGCTCGGTTAAGCCTTGTGCATTTTTACGATCAACCGTAACCGGTTCAATCCACTCCAAGTCGCTGATTATATCGCCCGCTTTTAACTTCGCAAGTGTGGCCTCACCTTTTTCTTTTGCTAGTTTTGCTGCTTGCTCCAACTTCAAAACCGCTTCTATTCCTGACTTTACTTCGTCAAAACTTCTTGGTGCAGTAGCTTTATACTCAAGCACGCGCGCAGCTACAAGATTGTTGGGTGAAACTTCCACAGCCTCAGTATTGCGTTTTTCTTTCAGCACCTCGTTAGAAAACACCATCGCCATCAATTTATCATTTTTGAAAAATTTAGCACCATCTTCTCTGCTCATCCAGCCAGATGTTTGTAACTGCAAGTTAAACTTTTTCGCAGCAGGTTGCAAACTTCCAGATTGCTCATACACCGTATTACTAAAATCTTCTGTAAGTTCAGCATACTTTGCCTGTGCCTTTTGCCAGCTAAGTTCTCCCTTAATTTGTGGTTTCATACTCTCAAAAGTAGATGACGCTCCAGATAAATCATTTAAACGAATAATGTGATAGCCAAACTCAGATTCAACAATATCGCTAATTTGTCCTTTTTTCATGCTAAATACGGCATCTTCAAAAGGCTTCACCATCGCACCGCGTGCAAAGCTCCCTAAGTCGCCACCCTTAGTTGCAGAGCCAGGATCTTGTGAAAATTTTGTTGCCAACTCTTCAAACATCTTCGGGTTTTTTCTAAGTTGCGCCAAAATATCTTCTGCTTTAGCCTTGGCCGCCGCCTTATCGCTATCCTTAGCGCCCACGCCAAAACTAATCAAAATATGGCTTGCATGGCGCTGCTCATCCCCTTGGAATTTTGCAGAATTTTCATCGTAGAACGCTTTTACCTCTTCATCAGTTACTTTCACTTGCGCAACTAAACCTGCAGCAGAAAGCAAAGCAAATTCCAATTTAACTTGTTCAGGCACTTTAAACTTATCTTTGTGCAATTCGTAGTAAGCTTTCACTTGCTCAGGAGTCACCTTAACCTGCGATAAAAATGCTGCCGTTTTAATCTCTGCCGTGCTTACATCGCGCTTTTGATGAGCAAACTGCAACGTTTTCTCAGCGACACCCTTAGGAATAAGTACAAGTCTAGCCAAACCGTCACGCGCCTGCTGCGTGACCATATCGCTACGAATACTTCCTTCGAATTTAGTTGCGGATAATTTATTTTGCTCTAAAGTTTTTTGGTACAAGTCTTCAGAAAACTTACCGTTCTCCTGAAACTCTGGCATCGCAAGAATATGCGCACTCAGCTGCGCATCACTGATTCTAAAGTTTGTCCGATGGATTTCAGCATTCACCAATCGCCTTGTAATTAAACCATCCAGTACAGACTGCTTAAATGCTGGGCTTTCCAGCATAGTACTGTCCACCTTCTGACCTTCTGACTGCATACGGTTGCGAACATTTTCTATTGCATTACCATATTCCTGAATGGAAATTTTTTCTTTGCCCACTTTGGCTACCGCGACATTGCTCCCTGCTTGATTCAAGTATGAGTCAATACCAAACAATGCGAATGGAACGGTAATAAGCGCCAAAATCAGTTTGGCTACCCAACCTGTAGTGAGTTTACGAATTGCGTCAAGCATAATGTTCTTTCAAGGTTTTTTTACTAAAGCCGGCTGTGTTAGCCACTAAATTTTCAACTGCGTAATATATCACAAACTGTACAGTTTAAGACATGCTCCAGCGTATTAAGACTGCAGAGTAATCAATAAGTTACTAGACAAAAAAATTATTAAAAAAAAACGAGTCTCAAATATTGAGACTCGTTTTTGTATTGGCGGAGTGGACGGGGCTCGAACCCGCGACCCCCGGCGTGACAGGCCGGTATTCTAACCAACTGAACTACCACTCCAGTTTTCAACAGCACTAAAAACAAAGAGTGCCATATCAATAGCACTCTTCAGAGTTTTAAGGCAAATGTTTTAAAAGCTCATGTAATCTAACAACTCAAACATACAGATACATGGTGGGTGCTAACGGGGTCGAACCGCTGACATTCGCCTTGTAAGGGCGACGCTCTACCAACTGAGCTAAGCACCCTGCGTAACTTTACAAACTAAATTCTATAAAACTAGCAGTGCACGTTGGCTAAACAGATATTAAATTGCTTAACCAACAAAGTCCGCTAGTTTACAGCATCTTTCAGCGCTTTACCAGCTCTGAATTTAGGAGAATTTGCAGCTTTGATTTTAATGGTAGCGCCCGTACGAGGGTTGCGACCGTTGCGCGCTGCACGTTTACCTACATAAAATGTACCGAAACCAATTAAAGTAACCAAATTACCTTTTTTAAGTGATTTAGTGATTGCTGCTGTTGTTGCGTCTAGAGAACGGCCGGCCGCAGCTTTTGAAATACCTGCTGCTTTTGCAATTTGATCAATCAATTCTGATTTATTCACGAGTAATCCCCTCTATGTTATTAAACTAAAATAACAGGCGTATCCTGTTGTGACTTTATATCAAGCTACAAAAGGCTCTGTCAAGGGTTTGCGGCCGATTTTACAAGATAATTACAAATAAACATTGTTTACACAAAAAACTAATGTGTAATTGGTGCTTTTACGTCTTTCTCATTCTCAGCAACCACCGCAGGAATTTCCTCTGGTTTGACCTCCAATGGCTTCGGCATCTCTACCAAAGCATATTCCAGCACCTGATCAATCCATTTTACAGGGTGTATTTGTAGCTGGTTTTTGATGTTTTCTGGAATTTCCACCAAATCTTTCACATTCGACTCTGGAATAAGCACCGTTTTGATGCCGCCGCGATGCGCTGCCAATAGCTTTTCTTTTAATCCACCAATCGGCAACACCTCGCCACGCAAGGTAATCTCACCCGTCATGGCCACATCTGCACGCGCCGGAATGTTTGTGAGCACCGATACCAAGGCCGTGGTGAGCGCGATGCCAGCACTCGGACCATCTTTCGGCGTGGCACCCTCTGGCAAGTGAATGTGAATATCTTTTTTCTCGTAAAAGTCCTCTGGGATACCTAAGCGCGCTGCACGGCTACGCACCACACTCATAGCAGCCTGCACAGATTCCTGCATCACATCGCCTAATTTACCCGTGGTAATCGTCTTACCTTTACCGGGTAAAGTTACGGCCTCTACGGTGAGCAGCTCGCCGCCAACAGAAGTCCAGGCCAAACCAGTCACTTGGCCAATTTGATTTTCTTTGGCTGCTAACCCAAAATCGTATCGATAAACGCCCAAATACTTTTCTAGGTTTTTAACCGTGATATTGGCCTTTTTAGTCGGTTTCAGGCTGGCGCCATCGTCATTACGATGATATTTTTTAGCATCCGTTTTACTTTGCAACAGCTCTTTAACTACTTTGCGGCAAACTTTTGCAATTTCTTGTTCCAAACGTCGCACCCCTGCCTCACGTGTGTAATATTGCACGATATGACGTATGGCCGCTTCTGCAAAATTAATTTCCGTTGGTTTCAAACCATGTGTTTGTAGCTGCTTCGGCAACAAGTAGCGCTTAGCAATGTTAACTTTTTCATCTTCTGTATAACCTGCAAGGCGAATAATTTCCATGCGGTCCAATAACGGCGCGGGGATATTCATCGTGTTTGCGGTTGCCACGAACATCACATCTGATAAATCATATTCAACTTCGACATAGTGATCAGCAAATGTATGATTTTGCTCGGGATCAAGCACTTCAAGCAAAGCGGAAGATGGGTCACCACGCATGTCTTGACCCATTTTATCCACCTCATCAAGCAAGAAAAGTGGGTTTTTAACGCCTACTTTGCTCATGCTTTGCAATACTTTACCTGGCATAGAGCCAATGTAAGTGCGTCTATGGCCGCGAATTTCCGCTTCATCACGCACACCGCCCAAAGCCATGCGAATAAATTTACGGTTCACCGCTTTAGCAATACTTTGCCCAAGCGACGTTTTACCCACACCTGGAGGACCAACTAAGCATAAAATTGGTGCTTTAAGTTTGCCTACACGTTGCTGAACCGCTAAATATTCAATAATTCGCTCTTTCACTTTCTCAAGACCATAGTGATCCGCATCTAGAATTTCTTCAGCCACTGTCAAATCTTTACAAATTTTAGTTTTTTTCTTCCATGGCAGATTCACTAACGTATCAATATAGTTGCGCACCACAGAAGCTTCAGCCGACATTGGCGACATCAACTTAAGCTTTTTAAGCTCAGCATTGACCTTTGCCAAGGCTTCTTTTGGCATACCTGCATCGCGAATTCGCTTTTCAAGCTCTTCCATCTCGGCATTTTCATCTTGTTCGCCAAGTTCTTTTTGAATCGCTTTCACTTGCTCATTGAGGTAATACTCGCGCTGGCTTTTTTCCATTTGCCGTTTAACGCGGCCGCGGATACGTTTCTCGACTTGCAGAATGTCGATTTCAGACTCCATCAAATGTAGCAAATGTTCCAAACGCTCGGTGACGCTAAGCATTTCAAGAATTTTTTGTTTCTCTTCTAGCTTTAAAGTGAGGTGCGCCGAAATAGTGTCTGCCAACCGCCCTGCTTCGTTGATTGTCGCAAGTGAAGTTAGAATCTCAGGTGGAATCTTTTTGTTGAGTTTTACATATTGGTCAAACTGCGTAAGCACAGTGCGCATTAAGGCTTCGGTTTCGCTGTCGTTCTCTTCAGCAGCCTTGATTTTTTCCGCTTTTGCTAAAAAACAATCTGGCGTTTCTTCAAACTCGGAAATCCTTACACGTTGTATGCCTTCTACCAACACCTTTACCGTGCCATCAGGTAGTTTCAACATCTGCAAGACGGTCGCTAGCGTACCAATCTCATAAAGGTCATTCGCATCCGGATCATCTTTAGTCGCCGATTTTTGTGCGACCAGTAAGATTTGCTTATTAGCATCAGAGGCAATTTCAAGCGCTTTGACAGACTTCTCACGACCCACAAATAGCGGGATGACAAGATGCGGGTAAACTACCACGTCACGCAACGGCAACAGCGGCATTTTACCAGGTGGCAAAACAGTTTTTGAGATGGTTGGCAAAGCTTGTTCAGTCATAAAATACTTTCATTCACATGAGTTAATTCAACTCTATGTCATTAAATTGGGAACATACTTTGATAGTTCAAGTGCTAGCGCCCACTTTTATTTGATGTGCTGACTCTACTATAAACCACTTGAATGGAATTGCAATAGCCCCGTAAGGCAAGGTAGGCTTAGCCTGCGTTTTCCGCCAACTTTTGCTTATCTTCCTTAGGTTGATCCTGATATATCAGAATTGGCGGCGTTTCGCCATTAATTGTGCCCTCGTCAACAACGACTTTGGACAGATTCTCTATTGAAGGAATGTCGTACATAATATCCAGCAAAGCATGCTCCATGATGGAACGCAAACCACGTGCACCAGTTTTTCGTTCCAGCGCTTTTTTGGCGATTAAGCGCAAAGCCGCGTCTCTGAATTCCAAGTCCACGCCTTCCATTTTGAATAACTTGATGTATTGCTTAGTGAGCGCATTTTTTGGCTCTGTCAGAATCGTCATCAGCGCGCCTTCATCCAGCGACTCCAGTGTGGCTACCACTGGCAAACGACCGATAAACTCGGGAATTAAGCCAAACTTAATTAAATCTTCTGGCTGAACTTCTTTCAGCACCGCACCAACACTGTTCGCATCGTCTTTGCTTTTTACTTCCGCGCCAAAGCCGATACCGCCTTTTTCTGAACGCATGCGAATGACTTTCTCTAACCCGTCAAACGCACCGCCGCAGATAAACAAAATATTTGTCGTATCTAACTGCACAAACTCCTGATTTGGATGCTTACGCCCACCTTGTGGTGGCACAGATGCAACCGTGCCTTCAATCAGCTTGAGAAGCGCTTGTTGTACGCCCTCGCCCGACACATCTCGCGTAATCGATGGATTCTCGGATTTGCGTGAGATTTTATCGACTTCATCGATATAAACAATGCCGCGCTGCGCTTTTTCAATATCGTAATCACACTTTTGCAGCAATTTCTGCATAATGTTTTCAACGTCTTCGCCCACATAGCCCGCTTCGGTCAACGTGGTTGCATCAGCCATGACAAAAGGCACATCTAGAAGGCGCGCTAGCGTTTGCGCGAGCAATGTTTTACCCGAGCCAGTTGGACCGATAAGCAAAATGTTGCTTTTTTGAATTTCAACATCATCTTTGTTGGTATTTTGTGTGATGTGATTGTGATCTAAGCGCTTATAGTGGTTATAAACGGCTACAGACAGGTTCTTTTTAGCTTGAAGCTGACCAATCACATATTGATCCAGAATTTTACAAATCTCTTGCGGGCTAGGTAGCGACTTATCGGTAGACTTAATATCACTGAGGCTTTGCACCTCTTCCTTAATGATATCGTTACATAAATCAACACATTCATCACAGATAAAAACTGATGGGCCAGCGATTAACTTTTTAACCTCATGTTGGCTTTTGCCGCAAAATGAGCAATAGAGTAGTTTTTCGCCTTCGGCTTTGGTTGCCATTTAATAATCCCGCTTAAATATCAGCTAAAATCTTATGCTACTTCTTTACGATTAGCAATCACCTTGTCGATCATGCCATACGCAACTGATTCCTCAGCACTCATAAAGTTATCGCGCTCGGTGTCGCGGTCAATTTCTTCTTCGGTTTTACCTGTGTGGTTTGCCAAAATTTTGTTGAGTTTTTCACGCAAATACATAATCTCTTTGGCCTGAATCGCGATATCCGAAGATTGGCCTTGAAAACCACCTGATGGTTGATGAATCATGACGCGTGAGTTAGGCAAGCTGAAACGTTTACCTTTAGCGCCAGCCGCCAACAGAAATGCGCCCATGCTGGCAGCTTGACCAATACACAAAGTGCTAACGTCAGGTTTAATAAATTGCATGGTGTCGTAAATCGACATACCCGCTGTCACCGAACCGCCTGGAGAATTGATATAAAGTGAGATATCTTTATCTGGATTTTCTGCTTCTAAGAACAGAAGCTGCGCAACGATTAAATTGGCAGACATATCGTTAACCGGACCAACTAAGAAAATAACGCGCTCTTTAAGCAAACGAGAGTAAATATCGTAAGAACGCTCACCACGGCCGCTCTGCTCGATAACCATTGGAATATAACCCAAACCTTGTGTTTCTGTTTGAATCTCTTTTTGATTACCACTCAATAAAATATCACTCATCTGCATCGCCTTAACTTAATTAACCAAAATCTTAATTTAACAGCACGGCGCTCATTATCATCGCCAGAATTAAAGACTATCCAGCCATCAATTCATCAAATTTGATTTTTTTGGTAGAAACTTTTGCTTTTTCAAGCACCCAGTTGACTACATTTTCTTCTGTGGCCAACGCCGAAGGCTCATCTAAACGTTTAACATCTGCGTAATACCACTTTACCAGCTCTTCTGGGTCATCATAACTTTGTGCAAATGTTTCAATCATCGCGCGCACCTGATCAGCACTCGCTTGCAGCTTATTTGAATTCACCACTTCTGACAAAATCAAACGTAATGATGTGCTACGCTTTGCTTGGTCCTCAAACATTGCGGGCTCCAGTTTAATCTGGCTTGGATCCATACCACGCTGCTGCAAGTTTTGCGCGGTCATTTGTGCCATACGGTTGATCTCAGCATTAACGAGCGAGCTTGGCAGCTCCAGTTTCACCAAATCAATCAACCCTTGAAAGACTTGTTCTTTGGTGCGCGCTTTCACGCGCTTTTCCACTTCCTGGTCAAGGCTCATTTTTACTTCAGCGCGCATTTTCTTCACGTCGCCATCTGCAACACCCAGTTCCTTGGCAAACTCTTTATCGATTTTAGGGTAAACCGGCTCAGAAACCGCATTATAAGTCACCTCGATAAGCGACTTTTTTACCTGCAAGTTGTGCCGGATTATGGTCTTTAGGGTACTTAATTTCAAAATTTTTGGTGTCGCCCGTTTTACCGCCTGTTAGTTCTTTATCAAACGCTTCAATACGTCCAGGTTCGCCCAGCACCAAATCAATGCCTTTGTCACCAGTGCTTTCCACCTGCTGCCCGTCAATACTCGCGGTAAGGCTAATATTAATGCGGTCGCCCGCTGCTGCTGCACGTTTCACCGGCTCATAACGCACACGTTGCTTCACCAGCACATCAAGGGTTTTATCAACATCTGCGTCAGAAACTTCCAGCGTTGGTTTTTCAACCTTAATTTTACTCAAATCGCCTACTTTTACTTCGGGAAATACCTCGAAAGTGGCCGTGTACTCAAGCTCTGTGGCTGCTTCTGCGAATGGTTTGTGCTCAATATTTGGAAAACCCGCAACGCGCAGTTTTTTCTCTTCAACCGCATCACCAAAGCTCTCTTCCACAGCTTTTGAATACACTTCATCGCGCACTTGATTACCATATTGCTGATTCACCAAGCCCATTGGTGCTTTGCCGGGACGGAACCCTGCAAATTTTGCAGTACGTGAAATTTGTGTAAGACGCTGTTTAATCTGACCTTCTAGCGGTGCTAACGGCACCTTAATGGTCATGCGACGTTCTAAGTTACTGATTGTTTCAACAGATGTTGCCATGCTGCATATTCCCGTAAATATTGTTTGATAGGTGGTGCGAAAGGAGAGACTCGAACTCTCACGCCTTGCGGCGCTGGAACCTAAATCCAGTGCGTCTACCAATTCCGCCACTCTCGCATGGTTTTAAGCTAGCTTAAATACCAAAGGCGGTATTGTATCGCAAATGTCGTCAACTCGAAAAGATTAATGTCAAAACTGCATGATTAGCCTCATATCACTAAAAATACCGTGAAATATCACATCAACCATTGACAGACAATGCCGGCAAACTGCAAGATGGCAAGTAACAAAACAACTTTTGAAAATTTTATGCAAAAAACGAACCAAATGACTGACGACAACATGCTACGCTCTGAAATTGAGCTCCTAATGAAAGAGCGCGAAACGCTGCTTATTATCGCGGGTGCTGCTGCTGGCTTAATCGCAGAACTCAACACCGAAGACTTACCCATCCGCACGGTTGAAGCTGCGGATTTGCTCGCAACGAATGTAAATAAACTTTCAGAAGAAACTTTGCAAGATGCGCTTAACTCTGTGCATGCAACCATAGAGACTTAGGAATCCACGCTCTAGCCAATGTTAGGTTTGTTATTGAACGTCCAAACACAGTCATGCAAAATCTGCCAAAAACTATCGCTCTATCTTTCGCATGCTGCCTACTTTTTGCCTGTGCAACTGAGAAATATACTGCAAAACCAATAAGCATTGAAAAAACCACCGCTAAATTAGCTGCTAAAGACCCGCTTGGTGAAAATTTCAAAGCCTATTTAACTACACAGGGCTACAAAAATATCGAACTGCCATTTGCTGCATGGGGTGTCGATGAGCTGACATTGTGTGCTTTGTATTTTCACCCTCAGCTAGATGTGGCAAAAGCAGAGCTTGGCCTTGCAAATGCTGTTATCGAGACTGCTGGACATAAGCAAAACCCTACACTTACTGCAAATCTTGCGCGCAGCAACCAAAAAAATGGCGATATTCGGCCCTGGGCATATGGCCTGAACGTGGAGATTCCGATTGAAACTACAAATAAACGTGCAATCAAAATAGAAGAGGCCGAGCAACTTGCTGCCGTAAGGCGCATGGATGTTGCTGATACAGCATGGCAACTTCGCAGCCAAATTGGCAAAGATTTAACCGAATATCACCAAAATATTGAAATTGTGCAATTGCTGCAACACGAACTTACCACACAAACTGAAATTTTCAATATGCTGCAAAAGCGTGTGGATAATGGGCTGGCATCAAAAACTGAATTAAGCGCGGCGCAACAAGCGCAACTCAGAACACAATCCTCACTTAACTCCGCAAAAGCGAAATCTGCAGAGCTCAACGCGCGTCTAGCATCTGATACTGGGTTAAGCATCGATAAATTTAAACAACTTACTATAAAATCGCTTGACCTTGATGCCACTCTAAACCAACAGGCTAAAGCATTGGATGCTAATTTTTTGAATAAAAATCTACAGGAGGCCGCCCTCTTAAACCGCATCGATATTCGCCGTAGTTTGGCAAAGTATGCAGCGGCAGAAGCCAAAATAAAACTGGAAATTGCAAAACAAACACCTGATATTTCGCTGTCACCCGGAATTGCATTTGAGTTTGGGGATAGTATTTGGTCGCTGGGGTTTTCTACCTTACTCAACTTATTGCAAAAAAACCCCACCCAAACTGCAGAAGCAAAACAATTACGCGAAATTGAAGGTGCGCAGTTCGAGGCGTTGCAGGCAAAAATTATCGCTGAATTGAATCAAAATTATGCAAACTACCAAGCTACACTGCAAAATCTTAACCAAGCACGAGGCTTACAGAAAAACCAGCTGACACAAATACAAAAACTGCAAAAACAATTCGATTCTGGACTCATTGACAGACTAGAACTCAAACAAGCATCTCTCTCCAATTTAATTGCAGAGCAGCAGGTTTTAACTGCGCAATTTGAATTGTTAAAAGCTGCCAACCAACTAGAAGATATAATGCAAGCTCCACTCTACTCAAATTTTGTCATGCCAAACCAATAGGTAACTCTATGAACAAAAAACTTGCACTTATTATCGGATTACAGGCAATTGTGATTGTAGTTTTGTTTTGGATGCTTATTTTTTATGGGAAAGATGAGTATGAAAACTATCGAACCGAGCAAGAAGAAGAGATTGAAGGGCTTAACCGTGTCGCTTCTAGGGAGGGCGTTAACATTGTAAGCTTATCCCCGGCGGTGCAAAAGAACAGTGGTATCTCCACAGCAAAAATAAAGGAAGCAAGCTTTAATGGTGAAATCAAAAGCTTTGGTAACGTCGTTTCGATTGATTCGCTGATTGAAGCCAAAGCTAGATTTTTAAGCTTGCAAGCAGATATCGCCTCTGCCCGTGCCGCTGGTAAGCAAAATCTGAGGCAATATGAGCGACTTAAAGCGTTGAATTCTGATGATAAAAATGTTTCTGATAGAGCTGTGCAAGAGGCATTAACGCTGGTCGATGCGGATAAAGCAAAAATTACATCGAATGAATTACAGATTAAAAACCTACAAGCCAGCATGAAATTACAATGGGGCGAAGCGCTGGCTAAACTCACTTTAAACGACAAGCTGCCCGAACACTTGGAAAGCTTACTCAGCAGAAATAATGTACTCATCCAAGTGAGTCTACCGATGAGTACTGCCAACCCTAACGCTGGCGACACAGTTACAATCACGCCGCTAAATGAATCCACAGCACCCATCAAGGCTGTGTACGTTTCACCGGCTGGGCATGCCGATAGTAACGGTTTCGGCAAAACATTCTATTACAGCGCCCCCGCCGAACAACTTCGTATTGGCATGCGCGTGAATGTCGAGGCCGAATCTGCAGCCAGCAGTATTAGCAATGGCATCATCATCCCTAGTAATGCTGTTGTTTGGTATGCTGGCAAGCCTTGGGCGTATTTTAAGCAGGGAAAAGAACAGTTCGTGCGCAAACCTATCTCGGCAGACACTGAGGTCGATGCCGGCTGGTTTAATCAGGGCATTAGCGCAGAAAATGAAGTGGTGGTAAACGGCGCACAGCTGCTACTTTCGGAAGAATTTAAATATCAGATTAAGAATGAAAACGAGGACTAAATTGACAAATTTAGACCGAGTTTCAGTGCAGACTCATCATCGCGAAGCGATGTGATGTCGGAGCTAAAATGAGGATTAAATTGCCATGATGTCGGCAATCGTCCGCTTCTCCATTCGCTTTTATGGCGTGATTATTGGCTTAGCTAGTCTCGTGGTGCTGTATGGGGCATACAGCCTTACACGCAGCAATCTGGACGTTTTTCCAGAATTCTCCCCCACACAAATCATTATTCAAACTGAATCGCCTGGCTTATCTGCAGAGTTGGTTGAAAGTTTAGTGAGTCAGCCCATTGAAACTGCCATTGCAGGCACGGTGGGTGTGGCAGACATGCGCTCACAATCGATTCCGGGCTTATCGGTAGTCACCGTGATTTTTGACGAGAATACTGACATTTACCGCAATCGCCAGGTTGTTGCCGAGCGCTTAAGCACACTTAACAATCAGATTCCCAAAGGCATTACACCCAACATCACTCCGCTCACATCAAGCGCCAGCACAGTGCTTGGCTTTGGCGTAACCTCCACAAAGCGCAATTTGATGGAGCTCCGCACCGTTGTCGACTGGACGATTGTGCCGCATTTACTTGCAATTCCGGGCGTGGCAGACGTTAATGTCTTTGGCGGTGAGGTAAGGCAATTTCAAATTCAGGTTGACCCTGCTAAATTAGTGCAGTATCAGCTCAACATTAACGATGTGGTTGCCGCAGCGCAAAAAGCTACTGGTGTAAGTGGCGCAGGCTATATTCAAAATAGCAATCAACGGATTATTGTAAATACGCAAGGTCAAGCCACCACGCCAGAAACACTTGCAAAAGCAACCCTACTTCATAAAAATGGTCATTCCATCAAGCTTGGCGATATTGGTCGCGTGGTGGAAGGCGCAGCACCATCCATCAGCGCTGCAGCTATTAACGAAGAAACGGGCATTTATTTATCCGTACAAGGTCAGCTGGGGGCGAATACCCATGCGGTAACTAAGGCGATTGAATCTGCATTGCAAGAGCTCAAGCCTAATTTAGAAACTGAACAAATCACCCTGCACGAAGGATTATTCCGCCCCGCCAATTTTATTGATACTGCGATTGATGGTGTGCGCACTGATATTCTCATTGGCTCGATTTTGGTCATCACTGTTTTGTTTTTATTTTTGTTCAACGCACGTACTGCCTTTATCTCAGCCACCGCAATCCCTCTATCACTCCTGACAGCGATAGTTGTCTTAAGTTACTTCAAAATTGGCTTAAATATCATGGTATTAGGTGGTTTGGCGATTGCTCTTGGCGAGGTGGTGGATGACGCGATTATCGACACCGAAAACATTTTCCGGCGTTTGCGAGAAAACCGTTTACTTAAGAAGCCAAAATCTATTTTCCAAGTCGTATTCAATGCCTCAATGGAAGTGCGCAGTTCAGTCGTCTATGCCACCATCATTGTTGCACTCGTCTTTATGCCGCTACTTACCTTATCTGGCGTTGCGGGCAAGTTATTTGCGCCACTCGGGTTTGCTTACATTGCAGCAATTCTAGCTTCACTTATTGTTGCTCTCACTGTTACTCCCGCGCTTTGCTACGTTTTGCTTGGTGAAGCAAAGCTAGAATCCGAAGATTCACCCGTTATTAAATGGATTAAAGCACGTTACATCAAGATGCTGCATGCCATCGAAAAGTATTACAAAGCAGTGCTTGCAATCAGTTTTATTTTAATCGCCCTAGGTTTAGGCATATTGCCCTTATTCAAAAACCAGTTTATCCCCGCCCTGCACGAAGGTCATTTTATAATGCACATGACTGCTGTGCCTGGCACTTCGGAGCAAGAGTCGTTAAGGCTAGGCAAAACCGTTGCCAAAGTATTACGGAAAATTGACGGCGTTAAATCAGTCACCCAATGGGTAGGCCGCGCACCCAATGGCGCGGATACATTTGGCACGCATTACAGTGAATTTGAAATTGAAATCGGCACACTTTCCGGTGAAGAGCAAAATCGGATTTTGGCGGATATTCGTGAGGAGCTCGCCGGTGAAACCGAAGATCAGGACAATGACGGCGTAGCAGAAATCGGCTTTGTAGGCGTCAATTTTGCCATTAATACTTTTTTAACCGAGCGTATCGAAGAAACGATTTCAGGCTACGCCGCCTCTGTCGTTATCAACATATTCGGCAACGATTTGGATGCGCTAGACCGTGATGCACAAACTATCGCAGGGCTTGTTTCGGGCATTAAAGGCGCACAAGACGTGCTGGTACAGTCCCCGCCAGGCACGCCGCAGGCAGTGATTCGTCTTCGGCCGGACAAGCTGGCAATCTGGGGCTTGCAGCCAGTAGATGTGCTAGATACCTTGCGTGCAGCCTATGAAAGCGTTCCGGTTGCGCAAGTATACCTAGGCAACCGCGTGGTTGGTTTAAGTGTTGTGTTAAATGAAGAGGCGCGTGATGATATTGGCGATATCGGCAACATTCCGCTTTTCAATCCCGAAGGCAGATTACTGCATCTCAAAGATATCGCGTTTATCAACCAAGAAAATGGGCGTTCTAAAATTCTGCACGCTGGCGCTAAGCGCATCCAAACCGTCACAGCGAATGTGGAAGGCCGCGATGTAGACGAGCTTTAACGATGAGACTTAAAAAGCGTATCAGAAGTGATATCAAACTGCACAATGGCAATTACTTAGAATTTACCGGCGAGGCAGAAGCCAATGCGCAATCGCGCGAAGATTTGGTTGTGCATTCATTGCTGGCAGGTGTGGCGATTTTTCTGATGCTTTACATTGCTTTTGGAAGGCTACGTAACCTGCTCCTGACTTTTGCCAACCTGCCGTTTGCCTTAATTGGTGGTGTTCTTGCAGCGCTATTTACTGGTGGCTGGATTTCACTGGGTTCACTAGTGGGCTTTGTCACGCTATTTGGTATTACGCTCCGCAATTCAATTATGATGGTTTCACATTTTCAGCATTTGATTGATGAGGAAAAATGTACCTGGAATTTAGAAACCTGCATTCGCGGGGCCACTGAGCGCTTGCCTTCTGTGTTAATGACTGCGCTGGTAACCGCACTGGGCTTGCTGCCATTGGCTGCGGGTAGCGGCCAGCCCGGGCGAGAGATTGAAGGCCCGATGGCAACGATTATTGTGGGTGGTTTAGTGACTTCGACAATTTTGAACTTGCTGATTTTGCCGACGATTATGTTACATTTTGGGCGATTTGAAAAACAACAACAAGCCTAGTCGTATTTGATATATTTAAACCGCTGATCCTCGTTTGGCGTGCCTTCCAGCGCACCACCCTCCAACGCGGGTTGCCAGCCAATCACTTCTTCGATTTTTTTTGCCAGTTCAAAATCTTTGTCCGTAATGCCTTTTGCATCGTGCGTGCAGAGTTTCACAATCACAAATGCATACGAAACTGTTAAATCCGGGTGATGCCACGCGGCTTCAGCCAAATGCCCAACGGTATTCACCACCATTAGCGTGGCCTTCCAGCCGCTGGTTTTATATTTACGGCGTATCCAGCCGTTCTCTAAAATCCAGTGTGGAAGCTCTTGTTGTAGCTTTTCTGTAATCTCTGCATCAGAATAGACTTTACCTTTCATAACACAGACCTAGTGAAGCGAAGAGCCGATTTTATCGAGCATGGCAAGGTTGATGCCTTCTAAAAAATGCTCATAATCAGATTTTTTTAACATCCAACGACCAAATGTTTTGTTGAGCACAAACGCGCTGAACGCTTCATCCAGCATGCCTGTACTCGTCATCATTCTTAAACTCAATTCGGATTCTATCGGCTTATCAGACTTAACCAATACCAGCTGCTGCGCGTTAACTTTCTGCGCCAGCCAAGCGGCAATGCTGTCTGAAGTCACATCCCAACTTTGTGGAATTGTATCGTCTGCCAACACCATTTGGCTTGGTAGCCATACAATGCAACGGTGCTGCCAGGTACGTTCGTCAATTTCCATTTCCGTTCTGGCTGTAGCTAATTCCGGGTTCATATTTGCAAGCAATAATCCATATTGGTCCATCGCCAGCACCGCCAACCGATGTGCACAGGCATCACTAATTTTGGATAGTTTTTGTGCTTCACGTACTGCATTGGCGAATAAACCACCACCAGGCACGACGATAATCTGTCCGTCACTAAATTTTGCAAAAAGTGCCAACCATCGCTCAAGCTCAGGTGAACCTAATAAACTACCGCCAATTTTTACTACCCACCTTGCTCCAACGTGATTTTTTTGCATTTTTATCCCGAAAAACTTGTACATCCATTTTTTTAGAAACTTGATCATTTTTGCATAAAGTATTGCAGTATGGCCGTCATGCTAGCGGCCTTGTCCAAAGTTTCTGTATATTCTTTTTCGCATACTGAGTCAGCAACTATACCGCCGCCTGCATAAAAGCTAATTTTACCTTTGCAAACTATTGCCGTGCGAATGGCGATGTTGGTATCCATGTTACCATCAAAACCTATATAGCCAATAGCACCACAATAAATGCCTCGACGATGCGGCTCCAACTCATTAATAATCTGCATAGCACGTACTTTAGGTGCGCCTGTAATGGAGCCTCCAGGGAAACAGCCTTTTAGCAAATCAATGGCAGTCGCGCCTTGTTTTAGCTTGCCAGTAATAATACTGACAAGATGATGCACATTAGCAAAACTTTGCAACTGAAACAGTTTTTCTGCTTTAACGGTACCAGTTTCGCAATTCTTACCAATGTCATTTCTGAGCAAATCGACAATCATCAAATTTTCCGCCCTATCTTTGATGCTCGTCAATAGCTCATTTGAGTATGCCAAATCTTCTGCGGCATCATTCGAGCGAGGCCGCGTGCCTTTAATCGGGCGCGTTTCCACATGGCTATCTACAGTTTGGATAAAGCGCTCAGGTGAATTTGAAATCACCTGAAAACTTTCATTCTGATTTAATGGCAAATGCATATATGCCATAAACGGCGCCGGACTTACTTTGCGCAACAATTGGTAGGCAACCCAGCTATCTCCCTCAACCTTTGCAGAAAAGCGTTGCGCTAGATTTACCTGATAACAATCACCCGCTTTAATATACTGTTGTACACGCTTAAAAGCTTCACTATATGTTTGCTCAGAAAAATTAGAAGCAATTGCAGAAGTGACTTTAAAATTGTTTTCAATAGCTAAAAAGGGCTCGTCAAACAAGGCAATTAGCGCATGCCAATTTTTACGAGTTTCTTCAGAAAACCCATGCGAAATCATCAAGCTACGCTGAGCACGGTGATCCACAACAATCGCCCAATCGTAAATTCCTACCATCATTTCCGGAATGTTTTCGGGTGATTTTGTGTCACTCAGAGTTTCTATCCGGCGCGCCAGATCATAAGCAAAATATCCTAGCGCACCGCCTGCAAATGGCACCTCTGTTTGTGGCGCTTTATGCTCTATCAATAAATTGTTAAGCAATAAAAATGGATCTTCTACCGAGGTTTCGATTTGTCCACTTTTCGTAATTGTTGTTTCGTTGCCCATAGTGACTATTGTTGCAATTGGGTTAGACACCAATATATCGTAGCGTCCATACTGGCTACCAATCTGACCAGTGCTTGCATTAATTGTCTGTCCGCTGTCTAGCATCATCGCCCAAGGCTCATGCGCAATGCGGCTGAACAGCTTTGCGCTGTCATGGTGATAAGCTAACTCATGTTTCAGTATCGTCAATTGCTCGTAGCCTCTACAAAAGCCAAATACGCCACCGCGTATGCAGGAAAACAAGTAGACAATGTATCATTTAATTCCATTTTAAGCGCATCTGCTACCGTCATAAATGCACAATTCATCTCATCTGCTAGCGCCTCAACCAAAAATGCACCCGCCCCCGCGCCTATAATAGGTGTATTGGGTCTTAAGTGCTTGTTAACCGCCATTTTAATTTGATTGATTTGCATTTTTTTACAGGCTATGTGCGAGTTTTTTCCATGTTTCAAGAGACTTATCCTCTACATCATGCCCTATCATGCGTGCCAAGCGCCTAGCGCTTTCCAGCGCGGTTTTGCCCTTACCATCAGCGGTCTCCGCCATGTCGTTTTCTGGCTTCAAATCTCCCGTCAAACGATACACATCCGCCATCGTCGCAAAATACTCTGCAGCAACATTTACATCTACACCATTAAAATTTAACTTTTGAGCGAGCGCCATCACAGGTGTTCGCACTACGCCTGAATATACAAGCGTATCTTCCTGCATACGCAGCGCATCCGACAGACCAATATTCGCTACCCGACCAGCAACAATCGGGATAATATCTGTAGTGGTACTTCCCATGTCTACAAATAACGCATCGGGAACATAGCTTGCCAGCAAGCTGGCACTCGCATACCAGTTAGCAGATGCGATGCGTTCTGCGTGCTTAGAAACGCTTTCTATACCCACAAAACTACGATGTTGATTGTCTATAGCAGTCTGATTTTGATAGAACATCCCCGCCGCATAAAATTGGGTTTGTTTACCTAGCAGTTTAGAAACCAAGTTCGAAATCGCAATGACCCCTTCGCGGCGATTTTCGAACAAATCTACCAGTTCTCCAGTCATTGTTACCGCATGACTCGCTGCAGTTTGTTGAACGTTGAATTTTTCTAAAATACTTTTTATAGAAGCTTCAAGCCTGTCCAAGCCACGCCATAGCTCGCATGGGCGCTGAATCGCATTTATCAGCTTGCCATCTTCAAGTAGCACTGCTTTTAGATGTGCGCCACCGATGTCCCAGCCGACTGTTTTAAAAATCACATCTTTAGACATATAGCTCGATGACATTCTTTTCAAGCTTTGGCCAAATGTAGTTTTCTTGCGTAAGCGTATTAATAATAAGCTCTGCTGGATTAACACCAATCGCTTTTGAAAGTGCACAATAACTTGTCGTTAGCCGTGGATTAATCTCCACCACAATTACTTTGTCGTCGTTTACAATGACATCTACCCCCACATAACCAGCCAAATCTGGCATCGTTTGTGCAATCTTATTTGCAATTACTTCAAATGATAAATAGCTCTCGTACATCGCATTGATTTTACTTCCATGGTAACTGAGTTGATGATTATTGATTTCAATTATTTGCTGATTGCAACTTAAAACAAAAGCTTTTCCATTTCGCATCACACACGAAATACTGGCTGCTATACCCTTTTGAAAGGGTTGTATAACATGACTCGCAGCTTTATTGTTAATGTTTATCCAGTTGGCTAATGCCTCTGCGCTATCAAAACAGACTGTAGCATCACAACCTGCACCATCATCTGGCTTTGCTACCCAAATGCCAGCACTTTTTGGCCAGTTTTCTAGTGTATAGGTTGGTATAGTACTGATACCTGCTTTCTGCAAAATTTGGCAAGTTGCAAGCTTACTTGTTGATACAGCAATACTTTCCAGACCACAGCCAATAATAATTTTTTGCAGTTTTACTGCTAATTTCGTTAATTTCTTTAGCAGCCCATCAGTTTCTGGCGCTATCAGCCAAACCGCATCAGCAGCTTGCATCGCATGCTCCCAAACTTGCCAAACATCATCATCTCTTTGAACGCGTGTATAAGTATGACAATGCTTTGGTATCGCTAAACGCGCATCGACCGTTGTGCTGACTTGGTATGGCAGTTGCGACAAATCGGCTAACAAGGCATCGCGCATCAGCACGCCCTCATGCACCAATGACTGTGGCAATTCTGCGTGATTAAAGCCGCCTGCTGTGATAAATTCACACACAAATATTGTTGAAAGTTTTTTGTGCAAGACTATCCGTTTCAAATCATCCCTGTTATTGATCTAATGCATGGTCAGGTAGTGCATGCAAAACATGGCCTGCGCGAGCGATACCAGCCAATAAAATCCCAGCTTTGCAATTCGAGTGACGCTTTGAATGTGGTTACCGCGTTGCTGAAATTATACCCATTTCGGACCATATACATTGCGGATATTGATGCGATTCTAGGCACAGGCAACCACGATAATTTGATTAAAAAAATCAATTCGAATTTTCCAAATGTGCACATTTGGTTAGACGCAGGCAATCATCGAACAAGCGCAAAAGCCTTTCCAGTATTGGGCTCTGAGAGTTTTTTAACTTTAGAAAGTTATCTTAAACAGCAAAAACCGTATGTGCTTTCGTTAGATTTTAACGCAAATGGCGCAATAGGCATTGCTGCACTGCACGAATCGGCCGAGCATTGGCCAGATGAAGTCATTTGCATGACGTTAAATACTGTGGGGGGCGCTCAAGGAACAGATACAGCGCGACTTGGGCAAATAATGGCGCTCAACAAATCCTCTAAACTCTATGCAGCGGGTGGTGTGCGCAACATCGAAGATCTCCAGACGCTAGCATCCATGGGATTGTCAGGCGCATTAACTGCAAGTGCATTACATAACGGAAAAATCACGCAAACAGACATCGCCAAATTTTATGCGCAATAAAAAACCCGAGCAAGCTCGGGTTTTTTAAACAAAACTTATTTACTCAAGATTAGCATGAATTGCGCGCATGCCTTCTTCAGTCAAATTCTTTTCATGCACCAATTGAGAAATCGCGCCTTCCAAGAAGATCAGCGTAGAAAGCTCAAATTGTGAACCCATTGGCATACCATGAACAAGCGGGAAGCTGTCATCTTGACCAATTTGAATGACTAAATCGGCCACATCGGCCATGGCAGAGGATTTCTTCATAGAAACTACTGCCAATTTAGCGCCGACTTCTTTGGCTTTTTTAACGAATGGCAACAAGGTTGCGGTGCCGCCAGAGCCTGAAACCAACAGCAGTAAATCGCCCGCTTTAATGGCTGGCGTGACCACTTCGCCTATCATATAAACGCTGTAGCCAGCATGCACCAAACGCATCGCAAAGAAACGGGAAACTAATAAAGAGCGACCTGCCCCGCCAATAAAGATGCTGCCTGCAGATTGCACCGCTTTTAACAAATCATTTGCTTTGCTTTTGTCGGTAGCGTTCAAAACACGCGTTAAGTTGTCTAAAATAAATTGTTGATGATCCATCTTATCAATCCTCTATAAATTTTTATAATAAAAAAATCCCGACGCATTACTGTGTCGGGATTTTATTCACTCATATCAATAATTGCTTATTGACGTTGGTTAATTAACCGTGAGCAATTTTTGTGATTTCTGCAGCAGCAGCAGCAGGATCAGCAGCACCGTAGATAGCAGCGCCAGCAACGATGATAGTAGCACCAGCGTCACGCACTTGTGCAGCTGTACCAGCTTTTACACCACCAGCAACTGAAATTTCAACGCCAGTATTCAAACCAGCAACCATGCCCAAATCAGCAAATGGTGTTTGGCCAGCAGCTTGTTGATCCAAGCCTGTGTGAACGCCAATGATGTGTGCGCCAGCAGCAACTACTTCTTTTGTACGAGCAGCTTTGTCAGCAACGTTGATCAAGTCCACTTGTGCTTTTTTGCCGTATTTGTTTGCAACATCAATTACACCTTTGATTGTACCGATATCAGCACAGCCAAGAACTGTACAGATGTCAGCACCAGCTTTGTAGAATGGCTCAGCTTCGTAGAAGCCAGCGTCCATTGTTTTTAAGTCAACCAAAATTTTATTTTTTGGGAATTTTGCGCGCAATGCTTCAACCAATTTGATGCCATTGTGTTTGATGCATGGTGTGCCGATTTCCAAGATATCTACGTGTGGTGCAACTGCTGTTGCCAACGCGATAGTACCGTCGAAGTCTAATGAGTCTAATGCCATTTGGGTTTGTGCCATGGTTCTCTCCGTATAAAAAAACGTTTATAAAATTTGTTTTTATTGCTAGATACTTAAAGTTTTTAATCAATTAAATAATGTAATTAATTGATTTAATTACATAAATTAACATTAAATTTTGTATTAACCACAAAGCAAGTTACTTAACACACTCACTTAACCAGTAGTTAACTATGTTTTAAGCTGGACCCTCAATCTTAAGGGTCTAGCTAATTGTTGTCAATCTTAATGCGCAAATATTACAACACGATTGCAGATTAATTCAGTGCATAGGCTTACAATTTTGCAGCCAATGCAGTTTCAAGTTTAATCTGATCAGCCACAAAGCCGCGAATGCCTTCTGCGAGCTTCTCAGTTGCCATTGCATCCTGGTTCAGCTCAAAGCGGAACTCTTCTTCTGTCATTTTAGCTGGGGCAGTTTTATTCGCGCCACCGTCTTTCAGCACTTGCGTCAATGTGCCTTCCGTTGCGGCCAAGTCTTGCAACAAGTTTGGTGATACAGTTAAACGGTCACAACCAGCCAAGGCAATTAATTCGCCCGTATTGCGGAAGCTTGCGCCCATCACCACTGTTTTGTAGCCATGCTCTTTGTAATATGCATAAATAGCACGCACTGAAACCACGCCTGGGTCAGTTTCTTGTGTGTATTCTGTGCCAGGATTTTTCGCTTTGTACCAATCTAAAATACGGCCAACGAATGGTGAAATCAAAAATACGCCAGCTTCTGCACAAGCGCGGGCTTGGCCAAAACCAAATAGACAGCGTCAAGTTACATTGAATACCTTCTTTTTCTAAAATCTCACCGGCTTTAATGCCTTCCCATGTTGAAGCCAACTTAATCAGCACGCGGTCTTTGCTAATGCCTGATTCTGCATAAAGCTGAATCAATTTACGGCCTTTAGCTACCATCGCATCCAAGTTAAATGACAAACGCGCATCCACTTCTGTTGAAATACGGCCTGGCACCACTTTAGTGATTTCTGTACCAATCAACACGGCCAATTTATCAGCTGCCGCATCAATTTGTTGCGCTTTTGTACCGCCTTGTGCTTTTGCATAAGCAATCGCGGTATCAATTAAAGGGGCGTATTGCGGCAATGTGCTGGCTTTTAACACTAATGATGGGTTGGTGGTAGCGTCAACTGGCTTAACGCTTTTAATCGCTTCCACGTCGCCGGTATCGGCCACAATCGTGGTCATGCTCTTTAATTGGTCTAGTAAATTTGCCATGGTCTTCTCCTAATTTAATTATTACGTTATGCGTGCTTCAAAATTCAGACCGATGATTATAACGAATTTTTTCGCTTTTGTTTGGCTCTGTATATCAATAAAAGTGCAAGTAACGCAACATTTGGCCACCATATATACCAGTGCGACCAAGGAATGCCGTCAATTTTATAATCTGAAAATGGCCAGAAAATTGGGGTAGGAAAGTATTCAAACGAATGAAACGGAAAATCCAACACGATATGGAAAGGCCAAGCCAGCATTGCAAAAGGTAAAAAACGATGTTGGGTTTTGCGTAAGCTTAACGCTGCGATACCAATCACTGTAAAACTCACTACAAAGCTATGCCCAAGACTGTAATTAAAATAGAGCCAATCTGGAATGGTCACTAAAGGTGGTGGCCCCATCTGCCAGCGTCCTTGCACTATACGCATCACCAAAAACACACCGAATGAAATCAAATCGGGCATCGCCCCAAAAAACAAGGCGGTTTTGGCAAACCGTTTACGCCCTTGCCTAGTATGCCCAAATAAACCATACCCCCAAAGCGCGTGACTCAACGTATCCATTATGCCTGTCCTTTATTTTCGTAACTGTTCGTAGCCTTTAGTTTTGCCGCAAACAGCGTTGCAACCGTCAAATCTGCAGACGTTCCCGGGTTGATTCTACGTCCTTTCAGATCTGCATCCCAACGCAAGAGTTCCCCCAGATAGGTCTTTGGATTTTCAATGTCAGCAAAAACACTCAAGTGTGCCATTGCCTCATGCTGCACTTCTTTTGCAACGGTTTCACCATATTTTCGTACAATATGAGAATCGAAATAATTCGCCAAAAAACTCAGGTAAACATAACTAGCCGCCCAGCTATTATTCTGCCAGCGCGCCATTGCCCGCGCATAGTGGGTTTGCCCAAAATCTAAAATATCAGCAAACTCATTACAGTACTGCCGCGCAATTAAATCGCGCTTTTCTGCACCTTGCATTGCTTCAAGCAAGGTGCAATCTGGCGCGCAATGCACATCATGCTGCGCGCTCTCACCCAGCCCGGCAGGGTTCGCCAATGCGATTGCCTTAAAGCAATGTTCTGCATCTGTTCTTGTAGTGTTTTTTAATACATTTTTTAACTGCTCTGCGAGGCTTATTTTATGCGGGTGCTGGCTTGCATGAATAAGCGGCGCGCAAAGTAAAATAATGCCTAAATTGGTATTGCAATGCACCGCGTTTTGTGTGGCTTCAACCGCATTAAAGATGCGCTCACCTAAAGTTAAATCTTGCTCTGCAATCGCTTGCGAAGCGGCTTCTGCGCTCGCAATAAAATCATGTATCGTCATGTCATGCCCATCGGCAAACATGTGCACATTGCCTGGCTTCATTGCCTGCAACTCATCCAGGCAAGCCTCTTTAAATAGCGCTTTTAAGTTTAAAGTCACTTATAGCTTACTTAAAAAATCATCTACCAACAATTGATTGATATTGCACTTAACAACACTTTGCAGGCCGCTCCATGCGGGAATACTATTGACTTCCAGTACCCATAGCTTACCGTTTTTATCTCGGATAATATCCACACCGCAATAGTCAATATCCACGGCCTTCGCAGCTTGCTCTGCCAATAAAAGAATATCTTTTTCATGCGCTTCTTCACAGCGCGCACCTTGTGCGACATTGTTTAACCAGCCATCACCGCTACGCTGCATTGCTGCAATAGCACGGTTACTCACGACCAACACACGGAAGTCGTGATTTTTAGTGCCGGTTTCAACAAACTGCTGCAAATAAAAAACGCCATCTACAAAATCATCCATTGGCAAAGGTAGGCTTGAAGACGCTTCCAATAGACGCACGCCATTACCCTGCGAGCCAAACAGTGGCTTAATGACGAGTTTAGTATTGGGCAACTGTGCTGTGATGATTTGATGTGCGTGATGTCGTGACTCGCAAACCCATGTAGGCGGCGTGGCAACAGCTTTACGGCTCAGCAAATAGCTGGTCATTCCTTTATCTACAGTACGCTCTATCGCCCTGCCGCTGTTATAAATTTTCACGCCTTGCATTTCAAGTATGTGCAAAACGTTTAAACGGGTAATGACTTGCTGCAAGGTGCCTCCCGCAATGCCTCGCACAAAAACTCCCGGAGGGTTTTTATCGAAGGAAGGGATGTTGATTCGCGATTTGCCTTGAGATAAATCGATGATGCAATCCTGTAGCGCCACAAAAACGGGCTCGACATTGCGAGCCCGAAACGCTTTTGCTAATACACGGCCATGCCAGCCGCCTTCTTGTTCTGCTTCGTCGGTAAAAATAGGGATTCGCACGACGCGATTCTAACCTATCAAACGACTAACTCACAAATGCTAGCCACCAAATGACTGTTCTATCAACGCCTCGTTGAGACTGCCCCCAGTAAAGCTGTTGCCGGTTTCAACGTTGTGAATAGTGACTTTTGCTGGCGAAAAAAGCAGCGGGTCGATTTTGTAGAAATCCATGTTCACTGCCTTAAAAATATCGCCAAAGAGCCTGCCATAGTCTTTAGATGAGCTACTTGGCAAATCCTGCGCGAGTTTTTTAGCGGCATCATCTGTACCTTTAACATTTAAATGCACTTCACCGCCAAATAAAATCGCATCATTAGTGCGGCCCATACCCACTAAAAAATCCGGAGAAGTCGGCGGCAAAGGCGCCGTGCCAAAACCACTTACAATATTTTCGAGCGGAAAGTGAATCGTGTGCACTTTATGTATCGCCACCTCCAGCACCCTTGCCACTATTTGCGTTGTACCGGCAAGATTTTTGGTAGGTGTTAATATAAAAGTTAAGTTTTCGGGCTTTATATTCGTGTCGCGCGCTACTTTTTCAATAATTTCCGCTGGCGGTATTTTTTCAGTTTCTAACACCAATACAGTTTGTTCAGCACTGTCTGAATAATTAAGCTCTTTGTATAAATCTTCACGTTGCGCAATCGCCCGTGCCGGACCAGAACCAAGTGAGAAAAATTTTTCATGCGAGAGCGCCCAGCCAGCGTATTGACTGCCAAGGCACGATAACACAGGACTATCCGATTGCGCACGCACGCCTAGTGACCAATTTTTGAAAGGCGCGTCTTGAATCAGTTTTACCTGCCCCAAACCACCCATGCAAATCTCCGCAATACGGCGCCCTGCCTCGTGTCCGCCTGCAACCTCAATGCCACCATCCACAATGGTCGCGCCAGTCGCATGCTTCACAATGCCTAAATTGAGCTTGTCCGCATCAGCAATGAGTGCCACAACAAGCGGCGCTGTAAGCGCATTGATACTTATGTTTGATTGTACTTGCATATTAATTACCTCAATTTTTCTGGGCCAACATAGCTAAACATTCTGTCGCCCGTTCCATGACTATTCGCCTAGCATCTGCCGCGATTGACGCTTCTGCGGTTACTGTGCAAATGGGCATCCCTATTTCAATCTTGCTGTTGGCTTGGGGGATATCACAAACCCAAACTGGCCAGTCCACATTGCTCGGTATGTGTATTTTTTGGGCTGCATATATGATGTGATGTGCTTTAGAAGTTTCATCTACATCGAAAGCTTGCAAATCGCCCCCTAGCGAAGCTTTTACATGCGCCTCAAATAAATTACCTTTTCTTGCATGATACAAATCCAGCGTTGCACTCAAGCGCGGGTTAATCTCCAACGCAAAAAGATGAGTATCATCCAAAACAAAATCACAGCTATTAATGCCACGTAAGCCCAAACTTTTGCGTCATGCCATTAACAAAACCTTCAATTACTGCTTTACTGCTTTCGCCAACCTCCGCATGGCTCACCGCACCGCCATATCTGTAGGGAGAATCAACGGTCGAGCTGCACCATTGCTCGTTATAGCCTATTACCTTTGCACGCTTTCCATTCGCTAAAAATAAGCATGAAATGGGAACGCCCCCTTGAAACTTTTGATAATAAACATTTTCCACCTCAAGTGATTCTGACGTTAAAGGTCTAACATGCATGCCTCCGCTTGCACCAGTTGTCTTCATCAACCAGCCATCAACAACATCTGGCTTTTTAAATACAGTCTGTGGGTAATCCATATCTTGCGCTTCACACAACGCAGAAAAAAGATGCGGATCTTTACTGGCCTTTACTATTTCGGACTTATTGCCAATAACAGGTAGCATCTTGCCGATTTCATTCAACACGTCTGGGTTAGCCTCAAATCCAGCGCCATAACAAAAACCCGTACATTCATGCAAATCTAGTTTGCCTAAAACACTCAAAATCTGTTTATGCTCAAACTGACCATTTATCACATTTACTTGAAACGTTTTTTTTGCCATTTGCGAAGTATCAACATCTGCAAATGCATCAATTGCAACCACCTCGAATCCCCCTTCCAAGGCCGCTGCCACATAAGGTCGGCTGGATATTGCTGCGACAATCAGAAGTTTTTTGTGCAAAATGAGTTGCGCACCGATATTTGAACTTAATTACGCATCTTTAAGCAAGCCACGCGCTGCTTCAAAAGCCGCCATAAATTCTAAATAAAGGGGTTTATCTGCCTCAAGCATTTGCTTGAGCAGCATATGTTGTGTCTTGTATTTCAGATCGCCGATTGCCAGTGCGCCAATGCCAAGTGCTTTCGTGCCTTCAATCACAACGCCATCCATTTTTACGCCAACACCTTCTGCTCCAGTTGGCGCTACAGCATTAACGTCTGCGATTACCCGCAAGGTTTTAGAGTGAGCGATTTGCTCAGTAGAAATTACACGAACACCTGCGGCTGCGGCACATAAGGCCACGGCTGATTTATCCAACACTTCTTGCTTGGCCGCATCGCTTATACCATCCACATAGCCAATGCTGACGCCATAACGCTGATTGTAGCTAAATGCCTTGTTGCGCGCCTGTTCAAGACTGCTATGTGCAACCAATTCAACCTGAGCGCCTTGTTTGGATGCCATCACCGCAATACAACCGCCCACAGGGCCAGTGGCGCCAAACACCGCGACTTTCTTGCCTCTCAGGTCGGTGTTAAAGTGTTTTTTTAAATGAAACTCCACTTTAGCGACCATCGCTGCACCAGTCGTAAACGCGCCAGATGGATCTGCAAACATGGAAATCTCAAACGGAGGGAAAGTACCCTTTTTGGCTGCTTCCAGCATATCCATGGTTAAATCGATATCACGCCCGCCTATAAAAATAGCTTCTCTTTTTAGTCCAGAAGCACTGCGAGAAAATATCGCATCCTGAGTCAACCCTGTCACCTCATCCAAACCAATATTGGTATAAGGCATAATATTCTCAAATCCCGCGTCAAATGCCATATTGACGTCAAATGGACTGGCGTTTTTTGCAGCTGTGATTAAATGCAATATGGAGACTTTTTCCATTAAATTTATCCTATCTCTGACTTAAGCAACCTCTACTGAGGCTCCGGTATTGCAACCCTGCGTTAACATAAAGCTTAATGCTTTGTCTGCAAAGTGCTTTTCTATTTGGGCCAAATACATATCTGCTAGTTCTTTATTTTCAAATATCGCAAAACCTGTGGGCCCCCAAGAACTTTGCCCAAAACAAGCAATGCCTTCTTTTTCTAACCAATTCAAAACCTCAGCAACATTTTTGCTTGCATATAACCCACCTTGAGCTGCCGAAAAATGTTCCCCTGTTGCCAGCTGCAAGGCGCGAACCGCCTCACCAAAAGCATTTAAATCACGCTCTTTTAATGCGGGTAATGCCTGCATCAAAACATGTCGACATAACTTACTCGCTAAACTTTCCGAAAATGCCGGTAAACTCTTAAAAGCTTCCAGTTCCTTTTCACCATGCACGCCCTGGTTGGCACTGTCAAAAATCAGCAAAATCTGCCAGTTTTCAGGAAATTCCAGGCGCGAAATAATTGGCGGAACAACCGTATTAGCAGCTCTCCCTGCATCTACCACCACCCCACCTTGCCAGAATGTACCCAAACCGATTCCAGAGCGCATACCCCGACCTGAAGCCTTAATGAAGCGATTATGGTCTAGTTTTAGCTGATTCAATCTGTCAATTACAGCCAGTAAAGTGAGCTTAATCTGTGTTCCTGAACCCAAACCAAAGTGACTCGGAATGAGTTGTTTGACATGAATGTTTAACGAAGCGCTTACATTGAGTTCATTTTGAAAGTGTTTTATAGCGTTTTCGATTGAGATCATCTCGTCGTTGCCTACCACACCAGTAATCATGAGCTTGTCGGAAAGACTTGCCGTGACTTCAGTCACAGGGGAAGCAAGAGAAACACCAAGACTTCCAAACTTACGCCCCAATCCGCCATGCATATCAAAAAAACCCATGTGTAAACGCGCATGCGCTTTTACGCTGACCATTTTGGCTGATAATGGCATGACTGATTTTTCTGTTCGCATTTAATAAAGTTTCCGCAAAATATTGCACTTATATTAACTTATGGCGCTTAAATAGGCACACTAGCATGAGAATTTTCAATACCTCCGGAATATTTGTCAAAAGTTGATATAGCTCAAATCAAGCAGGTTCGCCGCGTGACACAACTGGACTTGTTTGGCATAATGTAACCTGAAGTAGATTTACTGATATTCAACACAATTAATTTTCCGCACAACATCAACCCAGTTGGGCAATAATTTAAGGAAACAGTATGGCCAGCCTTGTCATTCCATTCGAACAACTTCGCAACACAGATGTTGCCTCTGTTGGCGGTAAAAATGCATCTCTCGGAGAAATGATTTCACAGCTTAGCGCTAAAGGCGTTCGCGTGCCTACTGGCTTTGCGACGACTGCAGATGCTTACCGTGCTTTTTTAGCGCAAAATGGTTTAGACAAAAGAATTAACGCCGAGCTAGACGTTTTAAATGCCGACGACACACAAGCGCTGGCGAAGTGTGGCGCTAAAATCCGCGCTTGGATTATGGAAGCTGAGTTTCCATCCGATTTAAAAGCGGCGATTGCCGAGAATTACGCTATCCTCACCGACAAATCCGCAAAAGGCACCACATTCGCCGTGCGCTCATCGGCAACAGCAGAAGACTTACCTGACGCTTCCTTTGCAGGCCAGCAAGAGAGTTTTTTGAATATTCATGGGCTTGACAACATCAACCATGCCATTAAAGAGGTATTTGCTTCTCTCTACAACGACCGCGCAATTTCCTACCGCGTGCACAAAGGCTTTGTGCATGCGGACGTAGCACTATCAGCTGGCGTGCAACAAATGGTGCGCTCTGATATCGGCTGCGCAGGTGTGATGTTTACAATTGACACGGAATCTGGTTTTAAAGATGTCGCATTTATCACCTCAAGCTACGGACTCGGCGAGACGGTTGTGCAAGGTGCAGTCAATCCTGATGAGTTCTATGTGCACAAACCAACATTGGCGAAGGGCTTCCCTTCTATCGTGCGCCGCACTATGGGTTCGAAACTCATTAAAATGGTGTTTAGCGATGCGACACAAGCGGGCAAGAGCACTAGCACGGTTGACGTTGACCCAGCACAGTCCGACGTTTACTCGCTCTGCGATGCTGACGTTTTGGAGCTGGCCACTTATGCCATGACCATTGAGGCGCACTATGGCTGCCCGATGGACATCGAATGGGGTAAAAATGGTTTGGATAACAAGCTCTACATTCTTCAAGCGCGCCCAGAAACGGTTAAATCGCAAGAAGCACAAAACAGTGTCACCGAAACCTACAAGCTCAATAAGCATAGCGAAAAACCATTGGTGCTAGGTCGTGCTGTCACTCAAAAAGTGGGCGTTGGCCCTGTGCGCATTGTACTAGACCCTGCACTCATGCACGAAGTGCAACCTGGTGACGTACTAGTCGCCGACATGACAGACCCAAACTGGGAGCCCGTAATGAAGCGTGCTTCCGCCCTTGTAACGAATCGTGGCGGACGTACTTGCCACGCGGCAATCATTGCGCGTGAGCTTGGCATTCCTGCGATTGTAGGCTCAGTAAATGCAACCGATTTACTTCGCGAAGGCGAAATTGTAACCGTCTCTTGTGCGGAAGGTGAAACAGGTTTCGTTTACCATGGCGCTTTAGAGTATGAAGTGAGCAGCCAAGCGAATAGTGCGTTGCCTAAACCACCATGCAAAATCATGATGAACGTTGGTAATCCAGACATGGCTTTCAGCTTTGCAAACATTCCGAATGATGGCGTAGGTTTAGCGCGTCTGGAGTTTGTAATTAACAATATGGTCGGCATTCACCCGAAAGCTATTTTGAATGTAGATGCCATGCCTGTCGCAATTCGCGACACAATCCGCAACCGTGCACGTGGCTACGCTAGTCCAAAACAGTTCTACATTGATAAGGTTGCAGAGGGTGTAGCAACAATTGCAGCAGCATTTTATCCAAAACCTGTGATTGTGCGCACATCTGACTTTAAATCAAATGAGTATAAAAAACTTATTGGTGGCGACATTTACGAACCGGATGAAGAAAACCCAATGATGGGCTTTCGTGGTGCGGCGCGTTATATGGCAGAAGACTTTCAAGAGTGTTTTGCCATGGAATGTACGGCGATGAAAAAAGTACGTGATGAGATGGGTTTAGTAAACGTAGAGCTCATGATTCCATTCGTGCGCACACTGGAAGAAGCGAAAGCTGTTACTGAAATCATGGCTAAGAATGGCCTGAAGCGTGGAGAAAATGGCCTGCGGCTGATTATGATGTGCGAGATTCCTTCAAATGCATTACTCGCTGAAGAGTTCCTGCAGTATTTTGATGGCTTCTCGATTGGCTCGAACGACCTCACACAACTCACGCTTGGCGTAGATCGAGATTCCGGCATTATGGCTAACAGCTTTGATGAGCGTGATCCAGCAGTCAAAGTGCTACTCAAGCTAGCCATTTCTACTTGCAACCGCTTAGGCAAGTATGTAGGCATTTGCGGGCAAGGTCCATCGGACCATCCCGATTTTGCAGAGTGGCTGGTTGCTGAAGGCATACAATCTGTCTCACTTAACCCAGATACTGTGATTGCCACATGGCAACGCCTTACTAAATAGGCTATTTTGGAACATCGCACAGTATTTATTGTCTCGGATGGCACTGGCATCACGGCTGGCGCCCTGAGCAAATTGCTCGAGCACTTCCCCCATACTAACTTTACGCAATCGCGCTTGCCATTTACAGACAACCTCGAAAAGATTCTTGCTGCTCAGGTGAGTATTGAAGTGGCTGCTGCTGCCAATGGCGTACGCCCTGTCGTTATTATGTCATTGGGTGATATTGCACTACGTAAAAAACTAAAAGAAACCGACGCCTATTTTATCGATTTATTCGAGACTTTCATTGATCCGTTGGGCGATGAGCTAAAACAAAAACCACTTACCGGTGCAGGTATTGCGCATAGCGCGATGGGAAGCAGCTATAACGACCGTATGGAAGCAGTTAACTATACGCTTAACCATGATGATGGCAATACCAACGCAGGCATGGAAGAGGCACAAGTGATTCTGATTGGTGTATCGCGTTGTGGGAAAACGCCAACCAGCGTATATTTGGCCATGCAATTTGGCATTAAAGCTGCCAATTACCCTCTGATACCCGAGGACTTCGAGCGCGGATCTTTACCAGAAGCACTAAAAAAGCATACAAATAAAATATTCGGTCTCACGATTAAACCAGAACGCCTTCACTCGGTTAGAAACGAGCGCCGCCCTGGGAGCTTTTATGCATCATTAGAAAATTGTAAAAAAGAAATAGCTACCGCCGAATCCATGATGCGTAATGCGGGTATCACATGGGCAGATTCCACCAGTCGTTCAGTAGAAGAGCTTTCTGCAATTATTCTACAAAAAATGAAAGAACCCTCAAAACAAACCGCTTAGAATGCGGTGACAATAAAAAAGACGTCTAGGCGTCTTTTTTATTGCTCTGCTTTATTACACTACGGTTAGTTGGGTTACTTGGGCTACTTGAGATTTTTCTTAATCTTATTCATGATCTCATCGTCATCTGGCTTTGTTGTGCTTGCATATGCATAGACTTCTTTTCCGCCAGGTAGAATCAAATATTTATAAAAATTCCACTTAGGCGTGGTGTCGGTTTTAGCAATGAGCTCTTTATAGAACGGATTTGCGTCCTTACCCGTAACGCTGCTTTTTTCCATCATAGGGAATTGCACCGCATATGTCAGTTTGCAAAAATCACCAATCTGCTTGTTTGTGCCCGGATCTTGTCTAAAATCATTGGATGGAAAGCCGATGACCAGTAACCCTTGATCCTTATATTTTTTATACATACCTTCTAACGCTTCAAACTGTGGGGTAAATCCGCATTTGCTGGCTGTATTAACTACCAAAATGGGCTTATCCTGATAGTCACACAGATTAAGCGGCTGACCTTGCAAGGTGATAAATTGGTGGTTATAAATTCCGCTACAAGCCGCATTAGCCATCGTGCTTACTCCTAAAACCACAATTGAAAAAAATGTATTAATTAAATATCGCTTCATCGCAAAACCTTTAAAAAAGTGAACGCTATCGAATGACAACAATATTCACTATTCGTTCTAATTAAAAAACCCACTGGTGCAACAATCCCAGCAACGCAAAAACACCAATCAACTTAATGACATTTACATTGTATTTGACGAGTGCAGCGAGCCCGGCAACGGCTGCCAGCATAGCGAGCATATCGGGCTTAGTGCCGCCGGATGGCCAAAAAACATGCACTGCGAAGAAAAGTGCCAAGCTTACTATTACACCAACTACAGCTGCGGTTATTGCTATAAGCGGTGCACTTAATTTCAAATTGTTTTTAGTTGACTCAATAAAAGGTGCGCCGACAAAAATAAAAACAAATGAAGGTAAAAACGTAAAAAATGTGACTAAACATGCCCCTATAACACCCGCCAATAAAGGGCTTTCAGGTATTGCTTGAGTCCAGCCCCCTACAAAGCCTACAAACGCCACGACCATAATCAAAGGGCCTGGTGTAGTTTCACCCAACGCTAAACCATCAATCATTTGTGTGGGTGTGAGCCACGCGTAATGTGTTACAGCGCCTTGATATACATAAGGCAGCACGGCATAAGCGCCACCAAAGGTAAGTAATGCCGCTTTGGTAAAAAACCATGCCATTTGCGTAAATACCGCGCTCCAACCATAACATGCAATTAAAATCAGTAACGCCGTTAGCCATATAGCAACACCAAGCAAACAAACTTTGACGAGATGTTGCATGTTAAACTGTGCATGTGAGGGTGTCGGAGTTTCGTCATCAATTACGGCTTTTCCATAGTGTTTATGCGTTGCTTTATGCCCAGCGCCACTTTTAAACCATTCTGGCACATAATGATTTCCCACATAACCGAGCAGTGCTGCGCACAAAATAATGAGCGGGAATGGCAATGCAAACAAGCTAATCGCCAAAAAAGATGCAATGGAAATCGCCCATAAAACATTATTCTTGAGCACACGAGCACCAATTCTATAGGCTGCGAATAGCACAATAGCGACCACTGCGGGTTTGATGCCATAAAGCACCCCAGCTATTGCTGGCAGATGTCCAAACCGCATATAAATAAAGCTAAGCGTGATTAATAAAACAAGCGATGGCAGCACAAACAAGAAGCCCGCAATTAAACCACCACGTGTTTTATGCATGAGCCAGCCTATGTAGGTGGCCAGTTGTTGTGCTTCCGGCCCTGGTAGCAACATACAGTAATTGAGGGCATGCAGAAAACGTGCTTCGGATATCCAACGCTTTTTTTCAACCAAGTCATGATGCATAATCGCAATCTGCCCAGCAGGCCCGCCAAAGCTAATAAATCCCAACTTTAACCAGTACCAGAAAGCTTCTTTAATGGAAGGCTCAGCAGGCGCATCTAAGCTTGTTGAATCCATAAAAACCTTAAAATTTTTGTGTGCTTAATCATACCTACAAATGGTTCTAAACCAAAAGGTCTTTTTTGATTTAATAAATAGATGATAAAAATTTGGCATGCAAAATGCTTATGTATAAACATAGCGATTTGCTAGTTGAACAAAACTGAAAGGTTGGGATTATCATGGCAGACACACAAAAAGCATCTGATAAAATTAAATTGCTAGACCAAATGCTGGAAGATATTGCGGGTGATGAGTTTGATGAATTTAGTGAGTCAGATAGCAGCTATAGCTCAGGCAATAAGCGTTTTGCAGCAGATGACGATCTAAGTGATATTGATAACATTCATTAGCAGGTTAATTTAATTAACGATTAGTTCAGCAGCTTGAATATATCAATATTCGCTGTAAATGGTGAAAGCTTTAGCGCGAACTTCGCCCAATAGCAATGCTTTGACTGATTTCTTTACGTAATATTTTTCCGTTCTTAGTGCGCGGAAAATCATTGGCCAAATAGATTGTTTTTGGCGCTTTATAAGCTGCCAAGTGCTGTTTGCCAAAGTTTGCCATATCGTCAGCGGTAACTTTCGAATCTGGTTTTAATATCACATAAACAACCACGAGCACCTTGTCTTTTTCTAGCTCCTCGCCAATTGCCGCACAATCAGCGACATCCGGATGCCCTTTATAAACACGTTCGATTTCATATGGTGAAACGCGATAGCCAAAGCTTTTGATAATGTCGTCTTTTCTTCCCAAAAACCAAATATAGCCATCTTCATCATGCCGTGCGTAATCGCCTGTAAAGAACCAGCCGTCGTGCTTATATTTTTTTGTTTCCTCATCCAAATTCCAATACCACAGAAAGATACCAGGATCATCCAAAGGCACGCAAATCATGCCCTCCTCACCAGAGGATACCTCCTTCAATGTTTCCGGGTCTAGTAATTTAATCGCGTGCCCTGGTTGGGGGAAACCCGCGGATCCAGGCCGAATTGGGCGAAATTTGCTTTGTGACAAATAATACGAAAATTCTGACATGCCGACTGCTTCGTATATATCCATGCCAAACCTTGCGTGCCACTGACTTAGCACCTCATCGGACAAATGCTCTCCCGCACTCATGCAGTGACGCAAACTAGGCACGCCTGTTTTATCGGTCTGCGTCTTTTGAATAATTTGACGGTAAATAGTGGGCACGCCTACGAAAATAGTTGCCTGATGCTTTGCAATCAAACGCGTCCACAACTCAGCATCATTTTTACCTTCATGCACAATCACTGTTTTACCCAAATACAAAGGATCCATCAACCCCGAGCCTAGTACGTAGGTCCAGTTGAATTTACCTGAGTGCATGATGCGATCTTGCCCGCTCTCATCAAAATCAAACCAGTATTGAGATGCTGGCGCGCGGCCAAGCAGAGCGCGATGTGCATGCAACACGCCTTTGGGGTAGCCTGTAGTGCCAGATGTATAGACCAGATATGCAGGATCTTCAGCTTTCGTCTTGTGTGCGCTTTCTGGTTTCTCAATCGCTTCTAGTTCTCGCGATAAATCCAGAACATTCAAACCAGCCATAGCCTCAACTTCACCCACGCCAGTCAGTAGTACGTGTTTTAAATTAGGTGCTTCAGTCAAATTGTCTTTAAGCGTTTTCCAAGCCGCTTTATCAGTGACCAATACAGTAGCGCCGGAATCTTTCGCCAAATAAACCACTTCTTCTGCTGTTAACAAAGTAGAGGTTGGTACGGAGATAGCGCCACGTTTCATCGCGCCTAAAAATGAAATTGGGTATGCCAAGCTGTTTGGCAAGCGAATCAGCACACGATCACCCAAAGCAACCTCTAGATTACGCAACAGTTGTGCGAACTGGTCGGTTTTATGCGCCAATTCGCTAAAAGTTATCGTGGATGTTCCCAGCGAATCATCCTCTACTATCATGGCGATTGCATTGGCTACTGACGTGTTTAGGTGTTTATCACTGCACGCCACACCAATATTGAAATATTCTGGGATTTTCCACTCCCACTCAGGAAACGCTGCAAACATTATAAAAGTACTCCATATGGCCAATTTTCACGCACAACTTGTGCAGGTAGCAATTGCAAGACCTCTAAAGCAAACTGCATATCCGAATTTTTCAGCGCTCTGAGCGCATGCGCACGCAGCAAGGTTTGTAATGCCTTACCGAACATCGGCGGATCCAGCATTTCACCCTCAAATTTAATCGCACCGCCGTGCAAGGCATCGGCCTCAATCGCAGCTTTTAATATTCTGACTTTTTGGTCGACATCTGTAGGGGACGGCGTATAAGCTGTCTTACATAAGTGAATATGTCCCGGATGTATAACCTGCTTGCCTGTAAGGCCCATTGCAGCCTCTTTGCAGGCGTGTTTGTAAACGATTCTGGATTCGTCATCCCCATGCAAATCAAGCCAACGCCTTACATCGTGCGGCTCAACAAATTTTTCAGGCATTGCAGAAGCACCTATTAGCGTTTCTACCCCACCAATAACACCTTTGCCTGCAATACGCGCTTCGAATAAGAGCTGACTCAAAAAGAACTGCAACTCTTCAATCCAGTTTTCAGGTGTAATTTGAATACCCATCGCTTTAGAAAAGTCATGTATTCCAAATACAACATGCTTTACCGTGTTGTACTGCATAAGTTCTGGGGCGATTTTAAGTGACTTTGGATGCTCTATAATCGGCTGTATAGTAATTTTTGGACTGATGCTCAACAAAAGACTGGATAAGTCACGCACTTCTGCAGCGCCATAAGCCTCGCCCGCCTTTGCCAACATCACCACATCAATATGCTCGCCAACATCGCGTAGCAGTTGCATATCAAGCTCATATTCATCTGTGCGAAATGAATTACAACGAATCGCTATCGTTACATGCGTGTTGACTTTGCGTAATTCCGTTAACTCTTGCCGTAGCAAATCACGGCTCATCTCTTTTTGGCGGCAGCCATCTTCCAAGTCAAAAATCAGCGTGTGTGCATTGGTAAAATGCGCATGTTTTTTCATACGCGCAGCAGCTTGGGTCATGTCTTCGTATATGCCAGAACTTGGCGCATACTTTACAGGCGGATAATATAGCTGAATACCTGGCCAAAGGTCACCCAATGCGCTGTTGCTTACAGAGCTTTTAATCGTATGTTGTGTTTGCTCACTCATAATAGTCGTCTCTTTCATCCCAATTCAAAACTATTCCAACTCACTCAAATAGTGATGATCGTCTGTAAGACACATTCCAAGTCGCCACTCCATAGGCTTATCCCCATAAGTAAAGGATACGCGTTCAATACTTAATAGCGGAAAGCCTACTTTTAGACCTAATGTTTCTGCGACTTCTTTGTCCGCCCCCACTGCCTTGAGGCGTTCTTCAGCGCGAATCATGCGGATACCAAATTGAGATTCGTACATGCTATACATAGAGCCGTTACTTTCCATAACTTTTGCACTATTTAGACCTTTGAATGGTGCTGCAGGCAAAATCAAATGGTCATATATCAGTGGCCTTCCAGAAAATGAAAGCAATCTTTTTACTTCTACAATAGAAGCACCAGCTTTGGTATCAAGTATCTTTGCAATATAGGCATTTGCTTTCGTTTTCTTGCAGGAAATAAATTCATTTTGTAACAACTCTTTTTGACCATTTTCTGCAGTTAATCGTAAAAATCTGAGCTTAGTGACCTCAGCATCATGCGTTGCCACAAAAGTACCTTTACCTTGTCGGCGAATCAAAATATTTTCGCTCGCAAGACTATCGATAGCCTTTCGAACCGTACCCTGGCTAACTTTGTAACGATTCGCAAGCTCAATTTCACTTGGAATCATTTCCCCCGGGCGCCACTCTCCACCAATTAAACTCTGCGTGAGCAAAACTTTAATTTGATCATACAGTGGCCGATAGGTCGGTGAATTAAATTGCTTATCCATATTGTTCACATTTTTTTGATTGCCAATAAATGACATTTATATCATGCAAAATTACACAAGTCTAGTATTTTATGTCTTATATAAGACATTTGTTGACACTTTATGAAATACCTAGATATAATCGGTACACTTTAATTTTTTATTGATCAACATTATGGAATATTGCTTTCGCCCACGCCGCTCCATGCTCTATGTGCCAGGCTGCAATTTGCACTATCTTGAGCGCGCTCGCACATTACAGGCAGATTCTGTCATCTTGGATTTATGCGATCCAATTTTAGTTGAGGCCAAAGAACAATCCCGGGTAAATGTCGTAGCTGCAATCAAGCAAGGCGGTTATGGTTCTAGGGAAGTGGTTGTGCGCGTAAATGACCTCGATTCCATTTGGGGGTTGGATGACATTAAAGCAGTTGCCAATATCGGGGCCAATGCAATTATGTTTCCTAATATAGAGTCAAGCGATGATGTACATAAATCCTTAGCCGCATTAGATGCGGCTGGTGGGGCGCACATGCCCGTCATGGTATTGATTGAAAGCCCGATTGCCGTACTTAATGCAAAGGAAATCGTGAGTGCATCAGACAGAATAACCTGTGTGGTATTAGCCACTTCTGATCTGATTTCACAATTGCACGCCCGTGTCACCCACGAACAGCATGCAATTTTAACGTCACTATCGCTCGTAATTTTAGCTGCGCGCGCTTATGGGCGCTGCGTTGTAGACGGCATTGCCACTGACTTTAAAAATTTACATTCGTTTGAATACGCATGCAGACTAGGTCGCGATATGGGCTTTGATGGCAAATCACTTATCCACCCGGCACAAATCGCCTACAGCAACGATGCCTACACTCCAAAGGCTGCAGAAGTGGCATACGCACGTGAGATTATTAAAGCGCTAAAAGAAGCTAAAGAGTCTGGGCGCGGAACGGTAGTGGTTAATGACAGGCTAGTAGAAAACCATAATATAAAAGCTGCCGAACGCTTAATTAAACTAAGTGAAATGATAGCCGAACTTGAAGAAGATCATATCTAATGACCACATCAACCAAGATCAACGGGGGTCGCTTTTTTGAAGACTTCGTATTAAACGAAGTGATTCATCACGCCACACCACGCACCATTAGCTCGGGTGACTGCGCCATGTATATTGCATTAACTGGTAGCCGAAATCCATTACATTGCAGCGAGCCTTTTGCGCAAAGTCTTGGCTACAAAACTCTGCCAATTGATGACTTGCTCGCATTTCATATTGCTTTTGGTAAAACGGTACCTGATATTTCGGTCAATGCAGTAGCCAATCTAGGCTATGCAGATGTGCGCTTTTTGCAGCCCGTTTTTGCTGGCGACACCTTAGCTACCAGCAGCACTGTGATTGGCTTAAAGCAAAACTCTAGTGGTAAAAATGGTGTGGTTTGGGTGCGCTCAACTTCTGTTAATCAACATGGCGAGCCTGTATTAAGCTGGGTACGCTGGGTGATGGTGCACAAAAATAATTTAGACGCACCTGCGCCGGAAACGGTCATTCCCGACATTGCCGAGCTTTGTTGCACCAGAAAATTTACAGGTTAACTCTCGCATTAATAAATTTGATGCAGCGGCAACTGGTGGAAAATATTTTTGGGAAGATTATCAGGCAGGCGAACGCATTAACCATGCCAGCAGGTATGACAATTAACCCTGCCGACCACACGCTGGCAACCCGCCTTTACCAAAACAATGCGCGCTTACATTTTGACGATGTCCTCATGGCGGGCAAGCGCCTTGTATATGGTGGCGTCGTGATTTCTTTGTGTCGTGCCTTAAGTTATGAAGGTCTGGAAAATGCAATTTCAATACTTGCAATTAACGCTGGCACGCACGCTAACCCGAGCTTTGCCGGCGATACGATTTACACATTTACTCAAGTCTTAGATGCTTGGGCATTACCTGGACGCACGGATATTGGCGCGTTGCGCCTGCGCATGGTCGGCGTTAAAAATATCCCCGCTAATCAAATTCATGAAATAAAAACCGATTCAGGTTATCACCCCAATGTGGTTTTGGATCTGGATTACACAGTGGCAATGCCGCGCAAAGGAAATTAACTATGGCTACACATCCAAACGAAGCGTTATTTGGTGGCGAAAAACCTTTTCCACTCATCCCCGCATGCGAACATTTTGCAGGCAGCGAGAAACTCATCTTAAAAGCACTAGCGCTGCAAGATACGATTGGCGCGGTGTTTGATATTACATGCGATTGCGAAGATGGCGCTGCAAGCGGTCAAGAACGTGAGCATGCCGAGATGATAGTGCGCGTTCTGAATTCCGAAGCCAACAAACACAAAATGGCGGGCGCGCGCATTCATGACTATACGCACCCCGCATGGAAGCTGGATGTAGATATTTTGGTTGCTGGCGCCGGTAACTTATTAAGTTACATCACGATTCCAAAATGCACCGCCCTAGCGCAGGCTGCGGAAATGATCGGCTATATCCAAAAAGTGGCTTCTTCTAATGGTGTTACCAGAGAAATTCCGATTCATATTCTCATCGAAACGCACGGTGCATTAAAACAAGTACATGAAATTGCCAAGTTACCTTGGTTGCAAGTGTTAGATTTTGGCTTGATGGACTTTGTGAGTGCGCATCACGGCGCGATTCCTGCCAGCGCCATGCGCAGCCCAGGTCAGTTTGACCACCGCTTACTGGCTCGTGCAAAAACAGAAGTAGTTGCCGCCGCATTGGCGAATGGCGTAGTGCCTGCACATAACGTGACACTAGATCTAAAAAATGTTGAAACCACATTTAGCGATGCCAGCCGCGCACGCAATGAGTTTGGCTTTTTACGTATGTGGAGTATATACCCCACGCAGATTCAGGCGATTGTGGATGCCATGAAACCAAACTTTGATGAAGTATCAGATGCTGCCAATATTCTGCTTGCCGCGCAAGCAGCAGACTGGGGACCAATTCAATATGCCGGCGAACTGCATGACAGAGCAACTTATCGTTACTTCTGGGAAATTCTGCAAAAAGCCAAGCTCACTGGCGTGGCGATTTCAGAAGAAGCCAATTGGAGATTTTTTAGCAATATTTGAGCTAAACATATGACAAATTAACCTCCGCAGGCGCACGTTTTCGTGCAGCACTCGCTGCCGAAAAACCATTACAAATCATCGGCGCAATTAATGCCTATCACGCCTTGCTAGCCACGCAAACAGGCTTTAAAGCACTGTATTTATCTGGTGGCGGCGTTGCGGCTGGTTCACTTGGCTTGCCTGATTTAGGTATTTCTACACTGGAAGATGTTTTAATTGATGTGCGCCGCATTACTGACGCGTAGACACGCCCTTGCTAGTCGATATTGATACAGGCTGGGGCGGCGCATTTAATATTGCGCGCTCGTGTTAAAAGTGTTATCAAAGCAGGTGCAGGTGCGGTACATATTGAAGACCAGGTAAGTGCTAAACGTTGCGGTCATCGCCCGAACAAGGCGGTGGTAAGTCAGGCGGAAATGGTAGACCGCATTAAAGCAGCTGTTGATGCTAAAACTGATCCGGATTTTGTCATTATGGCACGTACTGATGCGCTAGCCGTAGAAGGTTTGCAATCCGCTATCGACCGTGCCTGCGCATGTGTTGAAGCCGGCGCTGATATGATATTTCCAGAAGCCATGACCGAGCTCAGTATGTACAAGCAATTTGCAGCTGCAGTTAAAGTACCTATCCTAGCCAACATCACAGAGTTTGGCTCAACGCCCTTATTTACATTGGACGAGCTGCGCGGCGCAGATGTGAGCATGGCGCTCTACCCGCTTTCTGCTTTCCGCGCCATGAATCAGGCAGCACTTAAAGTATATGAGACCATGCGCGCTGAAGGCACGCAAAAAAATGTCGTTGATTTAATGCAGACAAGAGCCGATCTTTATGAGCATTTGGGTTATCACGCCTACGAACAAAAACTGGATGAATTATTTAAGGGAGAAAAGTAGCGATGAATACAACTACTCAAGAACCAAAAAAAAAGAAAGGCGTTGCCCTTGCGGGTGTTTCTGCTGGCTCAACTGCAATTTGCACGGTTGGTCACACAGGTAACGACTTACACTACCGTGGCTACGATATTATTGAGCTCGCAAAATACGCGACATTTGAAGAAGTTGCGTATTTACTTATTCATGGCGAACTGCCGAATAAAGCGGAACTCACTAAGTATCACCAAAAACTCAAAAAATTACGCGGCCTACCCGATGCACTAAAGGTCGTTCTGGAAAAAATCCCTCAGGGTGCACACCCAATGGATGTAATGCGTACCGGCTGCTCTATGCTTGGTACATTGCAACCTGAAGCCGTAGACCGCAACATTGAAGCCGCTAAAGATCTTGGCGACCGATTAATCGCCTGCTTTGGCTCGATTTTGGTTTATTGGTACCACTTTAGCCATCACAATAAACGTATCGATGTTGAAACTGACGACGATTCAATCGCCGCGCATTTCTTGCACATATTGCATGGCAAAGCGCCGTCTGCATTACATATTGCGGCCATGAACACCTCGCTAGTGTTATATGCAGAACATGAATTTAATGCTTCCACCTTCACCGCACGTGTGGTTGCAGGCACTTTGTCGGACATGTATTCATGCATTACCGGCGCCATTGGCGCATTGCGCGGCCCTAAACATGGTGGCGCAAACGAAGCTGCGATGGAAATTATCGAGCGCTATAAAACGCCAGACGAAGCCGAAGCTGACATTATGGCAACGCATGGCGCGCAAAGAAATCATTATTGGCTTTGGCCATCCGGTTTACACAATTGCTGATCCGAGAAATGAATCAATCAAAGAAGTTAGTAGAAAATTAAGCGAAGATAACGGCAATATGACGCTTTTTAACGTATCTTCGCGTATCGAAGATACTATGTGGCGCGAAAAGAAAATGTTCCCCAACTTAGATTGGTACAGCGCCAGTAGCTACCATATGATGGGCATCCCAACGGCTATGTTCACGCCAATCTTTGTCATTTCACGCACAACTGGCTGGGTTGCACATGTGATTGAGCAACGCATTGATAACAAAATCATTCGCCCAAATGCCGAATATACTGGCCCCGATAATCGCCCGTTTGTTTCACTTGAGAATCGTTAATTTATTTTAGAAAGTTGCTATTTATAATGTCTGCCCATATCTCCAATGTCCGCCCCGCTCCCGATCAAGTAATCGTAGATATCGCCAATTATGTTGCTGATTATGAAATTAATAGCAACGAAGCCTTTGACACTGCCCGTAACTGCCTGATGGATACCTTAGGCTGTGGATTTGAGGCGCTGGATTATCCAGCCTGCACCAAACTGCTCGGCCCGGTGATTGCAGGCACGGTTGTGCCAAATGGCGCAAAAGTTCCTGGTACAGCTTACCAACTTGACCCGATTCTTGCCGCTTTTAATATCGGCGCAATGATACGCTGGCTAGACTTTAACGACACTTGGCTGGCGGCTGAATGGGGTCACCCATCTGATAACTTGGGTGGTATCTTGGCTGTCGCCGATTATATTTCACGTAAAAACGTATCTGAGGGCAAAGCACCGCTGACCATTAAAGATGTGCTGACTGCAATGATTAAGGCGCATGAAATTCAAGGAGTTTTAGCTTTAGAAAACAGTTTTAACCGCGTCGGCCTCGATCATGTCATTCTAGTAAAAATCGCCTCTACTGCAGTTGTGACAAAATTATTAGGTGGCAACAAAGAAGATATCATCAACGCAGTTTCTAACGCCTTTGTCGATGGCCAAAGCTTGCGCACTTACCGCCACAGCCCAAACACAGGCTCACGTAAATCATGGGCTGCTGGCGATGCAACTTCACGTGCAGTAAGGCTCGCATGGATGACCATGCAAGGTGAAATGGGCTATCCAAGTGCACTCACCGCAAAAACTTGGGGTTTTTACGATGTGCTGTTTAAAGGCAATGCTTTCAAATTCCAACGCCCTTATGGCTCATATGTGATGGAACAAGTTTTGTTCAAAATCTCGTTTCCTGCTGAGTTTCACGCGCAAACTGCAGTGGAATGCGCATTTCAACTTAATGCACAAGTAGGAAGCAAATTGCAAACATTAGAACAAATTGCAGCAATTGATAAAATCGTGATTACCACGCATGAGTCTGCGATTCGTATTATTGACAAACAAGGCCCATTAGACAACCCAGCCGATCGTGACCACTGTATTCAATATATGGCAGCTGTGGGCCTACTCAAAGGCAGTTTGACAGCTAAAGACTATGAAGATGAAGCTGCAAGAGATCCACGTATTGATGCCATTCGCGATAAAATGATTTGTGTGGAAAAAGCCGAATACACGCGTGACTATCACGACCCTGATAAACGCTCAATTGCCAACGCGATTCAGGTGCTCTTTAAAGATGGGACAAAGTCTGACAATATTGCTGTTGAATATCCAATTGGTCATCGCCGTCGTCGTGCAGAGGGTATTCCAGAACTTGTCAAAAAGTTTAAAGTAAA